>CAVPWK010000006.1:0-333675 GCA_963709435.1 uncultured Verrucomicrobiae bacterium | reverse complement strand
GTGCGGCGTTGTCTGTGCTGGCAGCGGGCGCTGCCGCCGCGTTCCATGAGGTCATGGTTGCCGCTCTCTTGCTCGCCATCGCCGGGATCCTGCTCCTGAAAGTGAAGTCTTCCCGGCAAAAACGAAGCCGGAAAGCGCTGCGTTAAGACGTAAATAACGCAGAGGTTCGTTAGCCGCATCGACCTCAGCCACCTGCATAGGCCCAAAGTCGTACATCCGAAATCGCGACCGGGCGATATCGTTAAGGAGTTGGATTGCAATTAAACCTCTTCACACCATGAACCCAAAATTCCTGATACAAAGGGCAGATCGCCCTATGAAAACCACCTGCGGCCGACAGTGGCTGTTTGTCGCTACTGCCCTGGCACTCAGCGGCGTGCCGGCAATGGCGGACGATGCTAATTTCAGGCGAGCCGCTGATTCAGGCACGGTTTGATCAATTGATTCCCACATCGTATCCCACACTAAGAACAAGCTTCGATCGACTCATCCAAACTACTCTGCCGTTGACTGATCCAGGCGTCGCACGAGTTCCGATCACAGAAAATTTGGTTCGTCCGCTGGATCAACAACTATTGATTGTAAATGAAGGATGGGGGCAGTTACCTGCAATCAGACCGAAGACCCAAACGTCAGCTAGTCGCCATGCCCCGGCGCGAAGTGGCGGCAAGGCGCGATGATTGTGACCTATCGACTGGGTTACTATTTAGCCGTAAATGACTTTCACCAGACCATGGTAGCAGCAATATGACCTGGGTGACTGCGTCGAACTGCAGCAGCACGGACTGAAGATTCTGCTGCCGTTCCCGCTGGAGCCCTGGTTCGACAAGACGTGGAAGCCGGGTCAGATCGAGCTGGTGAAAAATTGATTCGCAACTGCCAACTGCATTTGAAGCTCGGCGTCGTTAGCTGCAGCTGATCTTACGCTCATGCGCCTAACTATCGAGTGGACCGAACGGCCGCTGTGCCCGGCAGTTTCGGAGCTTGCTGGGAGAACTCGAACCATTACAGCTGTGGCATCCCATCCTTAGTCGGCAGACGAAAACGGAAACGCGCGCCGCCTCCATCGGCGTTTTCGGCTGCAATGCTTCCCCCATGTGCTTCGACGATCGAGCGCACGATGGCAAGACCCATTCCAAGACCTTCCTCTTTCGTGGTGAAGAATTGCTCGAAAAGCCGCTCCAGCGTTGGCTCTGGAATCCCGGAACCATAGTCGCGCACGGCGACGCAGATCGTGCCGTCGCCATTGTAGGTCGTGGCGATCTCCACCTTCCGGCCGCTCGGTGGCGTGTCACGCATCGCATCGAAGGCGTTACGAACGAGATTAATCAACACCTGCTGAATCTGGCTGGGATCGCCGTCGATGGCCGGCAAATTTCGCGCCAGGGACATTTCCACTTTGCAGAAGTGTGCGGCGGCGTCCAGGTGAACCATGTGCGTGACGGCTTTCACCACGTCGTTCAAATTGATCCGCCCGCGAATCGCGCTGCCCTTCTTAATCGCACTCCGCACATTATGCATGATGTCATGGGCGCGGCGACCGTCCCCCACCACATCGGTAAGAATCTCCTGTAGTTGTTCGGGGTCGAGCTTGCCCTGTTCGAGGTATTGCATCGCGGCGGTGGCGTTGCTCAGGATCGCCGCAAGCGGTTGGTCTAATTCGTGCGCGAGAGAAGCAGCCATCTCGCCAAGCAAACTGACCCGGCCAAGAAGTTCGACCTGCTCCCGACGCTGGCGCGCCTCCACTTCAGCGGCCTTCCGCTCAGTAATGTCAATGCATGAGCCGATGTAACCGAGGAACGCGCCATCGGACGCAAAGCGCGGCGTTCCACTATCCAGAAGCCAGCGGTATTCACCGTCACTTCGCCGCAAGCGATACTCCATTGTAAACGATTCGCGCGCATTGAAAGAATTTTGGTAAACGTCGAGGCAGCGATCTATGTCTTCCCGGTGAACGCCTTCTGCCCATCCATTACCAAGCTCCTGCTCCGGACTTCGGCCGGTAAAGTCAAGCCACCCTTTGTTAAAGAAGGTGCAAAGTTTGTCCGGGCCTGACATCCAGATCATTACGGGCGCGGCGTTGGCTACCGTGCGAAAACGTGCTTCGCTCTCACGCAACTCCTCCTCCGCTATCTTCCGCTCGGTGACGTCGCGCGACACGCCGCGCGCTAAGACCGGTTTGCCACGTTCGTCTAACTCGACACTGCCATGAGTAGCGATCCAGCGTATGCTTCCGTCCGGCCGGGTGATGCGATAGTCGACTTCGTACTCGCCACCGTGCTCCAATATGTGCTGCACAACTTGCTTCACGCGTTCGGAATCGCCGGGGTGCACGACCTCGAGGAACCGGTCAAACGTTACTGGCTCGGAATCCGCAAAGCCGAACAATTGTCTCCATTTCTCGGTTACCCAACGTTCCTCACCACTCGGGATGTTCCAAACCCACAGACCGAGGTTCGCCGCGTTGGCCGCGAGGCTCATGCTCGCTTCGCTTTCCCGCAGCGCCTCCGCAGCCCGCTCGCGTTCCGCCATGCCGGCCGAAAGCGCCATCGCAGTAATGGCGAGCACAGCCGTCCAGGATTGCAGAGCAAGAAGCGACTGGTTTTCTGTTTCCCCGGCAAATGGCCCAAAACCATGCATTGTGCCCCAAATCGCGATCGCTGAGAGGATGAAGATGCCCGTAGCGGTTTCGCGCTGCGTGAAGCGGAAGGCCGTCCAAATCACAATCGGTAGGGAGATGAATGCGATTGGATAGTTCCTGGCCGAAATTGTAAGCCATCCGCAAAAGACCGCTTCGCTGAGGACGAACAACAGCAGTAGGAGGACGCCCACTTCAACCACTTCCCTCCTGTTCCAACGCCGCTTTGGTGGGGTGCTCCAGAGAATAATCAATGGAGCGATCAGAAGATCGCCCGTTGTGTCGCCCAGCCACCACGTCAGCCAGATCGCGCCAAAATTGGCCCAATCGGCAAATCCACCAAATGCAAGACTGGTCACCCCAAAAGCTGGACCGATAACTGTGCTAACCACCGCTGCGAGCGCGAACTTAACAACACCTTGAGGACGATCGAAGACGGTTGTGCCGCCGGCGAACCGATTCACCAGCCAGGCACCGCACACCGCTTCGAGCGTGTTGCCGCTCGCGATGGCGAGCGATGTGGCGACATTGCCCGCAGTGGTAACGTTCACCAGAAATGCACCGACAAAAATTGCAGGCCAGGCTCGGTAACCGAGCACGAGCAATGTCGCGAGCGCAATTCCCGCTGCCGGCCACACCGGCGATGCACTTGCGTGCAAAGATGCCAGCAGCAATCCGAACTTGCCGGCGATGAAGTAGACAACTGTTAAAATACCAATTACTGGCAGCTTGGAAAAAGGTCGCGATTGCATCGCCTGACCGCCTCAGCGAATCATCTTATCTCTACGTCGGCCTCGAGCGACTGTTGTAACGCTCACGAAAACTTCAGCTGGCGCCAAGAAGAAATTCGAGAAGCCGCGACCGAGTTTGCGCGTTGGCCTAGAATCGTTCGCTCCAGCCGCCATGGCGCAGCACGCAAACAGCCAATGGTCCCACCTCTGCCGCTGCTGGAGCGACATCAGCAAATAGATCCACGCCAGCGTGAAACAAAACGCGCTCTGCATCGACCAAAGCAGTGTGACCCAGCTCATGACGCGATCTCAGTAATGATTACACCTTTTTCGATCAGGAAAAGCCTACATCTGAGTGCGTAAATCCCTAATGGCCAGTGGCAATTGGCGAAACAGCTTTTCGGCTTGCTCCGCTCGCGGACTCGTCGCTAAAACCGATGCTACGAATAATTGGGGGGCCATTGTCATAACCGATGCTCCGGCATTTCATTAGCTCGGATTGTCGCTTAGCACCGGCTGGATTAGACCAAAGTCCTATACTCGCTGCCGGAATCAGTCCGTAGCGTTGGAGTTTAGATTCCAAATAGATCCCTACACGATGAGCCTAAATTTTCTCAAGCAATGCGCTGCGATTCTGTGCGCGGCTTTCACCCTAACGACTGCCTCGTTGTTCGCGGAAACTTTTACCGAAGGCAAACAGGTGCCGCCCACCACCCAGAAACTGGGCGTGGGCAATTTCGTCTGGGAGCCGGAGCGTTCACCGGGCGGCCCTGTCCTGATTGTCGTGAGCGTACCGGAACAGGTTGCCTATGTTTATCGCAACGGTATCCGGATCGCGCGCACCAGCGTAAGCACTGGTCGCCCCGGACACCCCACCCCGACTGGCGTATTCGATATTCTGGAAAAGGAAAAAGATCACGTCTCAACGATCTACAAAGGCGCCGAGATGCCGTGGATGGAGCGACTAACCTGGACGGGGATTGCCATGCACGCGGGTGATCTACCTGGTTATCCGGATTCGCACGGCTGCGTGCGACTTCCGTTGGAATTTTCCAAGCTGCTCTACACCGTGACGACGAAAGGCGGGACCGTCATAATCGCTAACGAGCACTCCGCGCCCCGCGAAACAGTCCACCCGGGAATGCTCTTTTCGCAGACCACGCCTCCGGTGGCGGACGCAGGGCTGGCGCCGGGTCAATTCACCTGGACACCGGAGAAATCAGGCAGCGGACCCGTAACGATCCTTGTCTCGGAACCGGACAAAGTGGTTTACGTCTATCGCAACGGCGTCGAAATCGGACGCTCGACGATCCGAAGTGTCGGGATCAAAGGCTTGCACATCTTTAGCGCCCTCGATGGCCGGGACGACCAGGGCCGTTCGAAATGGATTCGTGTCGATGGCAAACCAGCGGCGAACGATCCAAACATTGCCGACATGGCGCAGAAATCCGGCATCGACCAGCAATTTATTGTTGGAGTGCGCTCGGTCGTCATTCCCGGCACAACCCTCGTCTTCACCGATCAACCAGTTGGTCCTAAGACGCAAAGCGCGCCGGGTTTTAAAATCCTCCGCCCCGGCGAGGTAACCCAAGGTTAAAGTTCAGCCAGGGACCTGCCAGAGCAGAAACGCGCTCAGGGTGATCGTCACACACCATTGGCGTTGATGCCTGTATATGACTGTTTAGGGCGTCGGGACCGCGATGCTCGGAGCTTGCGCTGCTTGGCAAAATGACAATGGCCAGGCGGCCATCGGTTCGCCACGGATCGCCGCCTCCGTTTCGACCCTCTAATTGAGTGTGAAATTTATCGAGCCAGTCGACCTGCGCTGCGATCGCTTTGGTTAAATCGGCAACGAGCAAATTCCTCTCGGCATCAACATCCGGTGAAATGTGATGCGTCACCTGGCCGGTGGTACGACTGAGCTCGACCCCGATGTCATAGGCCGCCGAACCAATCCAAGCCGGACGATCATCGTACGTCTTGGCCATTTGCCAGAAGCGCACATGATGGCGCTCCTTCGGACTGTTCCCGACAGGCTTTTCAAATGCCAGATCTTCTTTCCTTCCGAAAAGATAAAGATTACTGACGGGAGCCTGGTCATCCGGTTTTCGCAAAACCGTATCCACGGCGATTCGAACGCTGCTCCGGAAGGTCAGAGCGTCGGCGGGATCCCACTTCGCGGCGATCATCCCGTGGATGACTTCCTCTTTTGTGCCGACGAGGGCGATATTGAGCGGATCGCCGGGAATCCCGCTGGCCGTGTGCGTCACCCGCGGGCTGTCATCGAAAACGGCATGTCGCATTTCGTGATGCTTCCAGAGCCTTGGGAGAATCACGTACGCGACCAGGAAATAGGCTAAGGCCACGCCGAGCGCGATTCGCGTCCAGTTCGGGAACGCCCTCTTCTTTTCTGTATAGGCTTCAGGCACGGCTCGCTTAGCAAACCACGTTCGCGGCCAAAGATTGGTACGACTTTGGTCTCACCAGGACGCCCTCCGGCCCAACGGGGCCTTCACAGCTACCATCGAAGCGCCACCGGACTGGCCCTTGATGTCGTAAAATCAAAACCTACGATTCGCCGGCAAGCTTGTCCTTGCTTGAATTCTCCAGGTCGGGAACTTTGGTTTAGAGTGCAAAGTGTAAGTCAGACCAACCGGTCGCTTAAATTGGGATTGATTGCAGTAGGTCGGGCTTGGTCTGTCATGCGCAGACGCGAGCTGACCGGATTGAGGCAAGCGCGCTCCGCGACTACGACCAAAGTCTTATTGCCGAAGCCTTTTGCAGTGAAAGAATCCTACCGAAATCACGACCAACTATTAATCCAACACTGCAAAAACCTTTTAAAAGCGTTCAAGCCATGAAAATTAACTTCGTCAATTCCACTTTCGCGAGTCTCACATTCCTCCTGATCGCCGGATGCGCATCACAGACCACAGCCCCAAGTACGCCACCCTCGGCCACTGTCAGGATTCAGGAGTGGTCCGCCGCCTATTACGGTTCAATCGCAGCCGGCAAAGGTACGCTGGATTACAACGGCGGGCGGCACCATTTCACCATCTCTGGTCTCGGCGCTGGGGGATCAGGCGCCCAAAAGATCTCTGCCACTGGCAAGGTCTATAACCTAAATAAGCTCTCCGACTTCCCCGGAACTTTCCATGGAATCAGTAACGGACTCACCCTGATCGAAGGGAAGATGCATGCCAAGCTGACCAACCAGAATGGTGTGATCATGTATCTCGCCGGCGAGACCGAAGGCTTGGCCTCCTCCATGGGAGCGCAGGCATTTGAGGTCAGGTTAACCCATTGAAGAAGGAAACAGCCAAACTTGGCCGTTGTTAAAGAATGCCAGGACATCTTTTTTGCCCTAATCGCCATCTTGGATGGGCGCGACGCCCAATCGCGGCAGTCGCTGTCATTGCCCTTTTAAGTGTGTTGTCCTCGGCAGCATTCGCCGCTAACCCCGCGGAAGAGATGGCCAAGTCGGGAGCCACTGGAGGTATCGATCCCAAGGGCAATTCGTGGGTGTCGATCCAGCAAAGTATTCAACAGTTCGGACATCCGGAATTCATACTGCGGCTGTTCCTCAGCCTAAGTCTGGCAGTGGGCTGTGCGTACGCAATCGCGTGGCATCCGCGGCGGGCGTCGCTTGCCGATCCGCTTGCCGATCTTGAGGAACGCAAGGCTCTGATACTTCTTGGCGTGGTCGGCGCGGTTGTCGCTGAACTGAGCGGGACCAGCCAGACGCTCGCCTTTGTCATTTTCGGCATCGGCGCGCTATTGCGATTTCGGACCGTGCTCGATAATCCGAAACTTACCGGGAAAGCAATCATGGTCGTGGTCGTCGGACTCGCGTGTGGCATGGGATCGTGGGCGATGGCCGTGTTCGTTACCCTCTTCGGTTGGCTACTCGTCTACTGGCTCGATTCGCACTCGAGCTGCCGGGTCAGAATTCGACTCGACGACCAGGAGGATCCGAAACCGATCTTTGGCATGGTGCAATCGTTGCTTGTGTCCCACAAGTGTCGCCTTCAGAGTTCAGCGCTCTACGAAGACAAGGGACAGATGGTGTTCCTTCTCTACATCCCGACGGGAGTCGATCCAAGGCAGCTGGAAGCGGAGGTGCGATCGAGGCTGCGAAAGAACCGCGTTTCCAAGATCACTGTTGACGTGGTGTAAACGCGCTGCTTCATCGATTGCAGCTTCGGCTCCTTTGTGCATAGGCGACTTTTCACAGCAGTCCTTGTTGCTTCCGCGCTCACACTCACAGCGGATGCGCAAGACGGGCCGAAGGACGCGGTCGTGCTGATTATTCGCCACGCGGAAGATGGGGGCATCGGCCGCGCTCTCGCGCCTCGCGGTGAGCAACGGGCCGAAGCCTACAAGGATTACTTCTTAAAATTCACTGTGGATTCCAAGCAGCTGGAACCCCAGGCCATTTTTGCTGCGAAAGATTCAAAGCAAAGCCACCGCCCTCGTCTAACTGTCGAACCGTTCGCGAAGGCAGCAGAATTACGAATCGATTCACGTTTTGGCAACGACCAGTCAGCTGACCTGGCGGCTGACTTGCGAGCGAACCAGCAGGGGAAAGTGATTCTCGTGTCTTGGCGTCACCCTTACGTCCCCGCCCTCCTCCGCGCGCTTGGAGCAAAGCCCAAAACTTTTCTGCCGAATGGCAAATGGCCCACTGGGGTCTACGATTGGGTTATCCTGCTCAGTTACGATCAGGACGGTCGTTTGATTCCGTCGAGCTCAAGACGGATCAACGAACACCTGTTGCCGGGCGACTCTCAGTAGTCAGGTGTGATTTCCGTGAAACTAGTTTGGCTATGCTAGAGTCGGTTGGACCGGTAGGCTACGTAATTAGAAAACTAAACCAAGTGCGCGAGAAAGGCCCTTCTTCTCAGTCGCGCTTTGAAGCGATTGAAATTATCGAGGCGGTGATCCTCGCCCTGGTCGCCGTGGCTACGGCATGGAGCGGCTATCAGGCAGCACAGTGGGCTGGCAAGCGTGCAGAGCAGTACGCCGAGGCGACTCGGCTCCGGATCACTGGTGAAGGGCTGGTCACCCTGGCAGGACAGGAGCGGATCTACGACAGCGACACCTTCAACAGTTGGGTCGCCGCCAAGCTCGATGGTAAAGAAAATGCCGCGGAGTTCTTTGAGCGTCGCTTTCGCGACGAGTACCGGCCCGCATTCGCAGCCTGGCTGCGTACCGATCCTTTCAAGAACGCGCAAGCGCCTTCGGGCCCGATCTTCATGCCCGAGTACCACAACGCCAAGCACGAGCAGTTCCTTAATTTGAATAAACAAAGTGCGGAGATAGCCGACCGAGGCACAAAATCCGGAGAAACGGGAGACGAGTATGTGCGGATCACGGTTCTCCTCGCTACCGTGCTTTTAATCACGGCGATTGGACAGCGCTTTCGTTTCAAGGCTGTGCGGATCGCTTTTATGATTCTTGCCTGCCTGTTGCTTTGCCTGCCTCTGTTGCGATTGCTGATGCTGCCCCGCATCTGAATCGTACTTTGGTGCATAGCTGCTCAAGTTGGCCCGGTAGGACGGCCACATACGACCTTAGTCCTATGGCTCCCGAGTCCAGGGTACGGCACTACTCCTGAACGGGATTGAGGAATTATCCAAACTACTGGACCTGCATCCGTTTTCCATGGTTCAACTGCTGATCGCTCTCGCGCTGTTCATCTTCTTCGCGCCTTTTGTCGAAGAAATTAGAGGTGGAGATCTCATTGTCTCGGTCCTGCTTTCTCTGGTGTTGATCTCCGCCGTTTTTGCCGTCGCCAGTCGTCGCCACACGCTGATTATCGCGCTCTTGCTGGCGATCCCAGCGCTGGTGGGCCGGTGGATAAATTATTTCCAGCCGGAGCTGGTTCCGCCTGCCGTCTTTCTTACCGCAGGACTCGCCTTGATTGCTTTCGTAGTGGCGAATTTGCTCCGCTTCGTTTTGCGTGCCCCTTCGGTAAACGCCGACGTACTTTGCGCAAGCATTTCAGCTTATCTGATGCTCGGTCTGTTGTGGACGTTAGCTTACTGGCTCGTGGATCAGTTGAATCAGGAAGCCTTCAGCTTCAACACGACCGCCGGTACGAAAGAGACGATGGCAGGTTTCAATGCCTTCTACTTCAGCTTCATCACGCTGACCACGGTCGGCTATGGCGATATCACCCCGGTTTCGAAAGTCGCTCGTATGCTTGCGGCAACAGAAGCGATGACCGGGTTGCTCTATGTCGCGGTCCTGATTGCGCGGTTGGTCGGCCTTTATTCAACTCCAAAATCTCAATGATTCCTACGCAGGCTGTAAAAAACGGCGCCGTCATCCGTCTGAAAATCGCAACTCAGGAAGAAACCCGCGCGGCAGCATAATGGACTAAAGTCCTATTGCGCTTCAGAGGCCAGCGATGACAATTAATGTCTTGAATTCACTTTCTAATTTTGCATAAAACCAAGCAGTCAACCAACCTACTCAAGAGGAAACATATGAAAAAGCTATTAACACTAACAAGTATCGCCAGTATCGGGGCGGTCCTGGCGCTATTGGCAGCGTGTCAGACCACCGGTACGAGCCAGGCTGTCGTTCAGAAAGAGGCCTTGCTCTCGCAGTCGGGTTTTAAGCTCAAAACGGCGACCACGCCTAAGCAGCAACAACAAGTCAGTCAACTTCCGCCAAATGTAGTTTCAGCGGTGAAATACCAGGGGAAGTTGTACTACGTCTTTCCCACGGCGAAAAAGGACCAGGTCTACGTGGGCAAACAAGCCCAATATGATGCCTACAAACAGGCTTTGAAGGCTAAGATACTCAGCCAAAAGGCGCAGCAGGCCAACTACAATGCTCAGCAGCAGGAGCAGATGTTGAACGGCGACCCGACGTGGAGTGGCGAAACCGCCGGGCCACATCACATCGGAGTTGAGGTGTTCCAGGGATTCGGTCCGATGGAGTTGGACTGAACCCAGCTAGAGCTTGCGTTGGGCACGATGTGCCCGAAGAGAAAGCGGAACCGGTCAATCGCATGTTCTTGGAATCCTTGGCAGCGTTGTCAGCTTTTCTCGAGGACTAGGAACGAGCAAACCGGACGTTAAAGGTTGAGTGGACCCTGGAGTAAGGCGATAGGCGTCTGCGCTTCTTTGTAGAAGTCTAATATCCATTCAAACTCGTCTCGTCGCCGCGTCAACATGCCTGGCATTTTTTGCCGGGTGCGCGACTACGCCGCCCTGGTTTCACTTTATTCGAGTCCGAAATCTAATGATTCCTGATTCAAGCGGTTAACTAGTCCGAGGAATGCTTGTCCAGGTTTAGCTGCTGCAGATCGGGGGACTTTGGAGCGGTCCTCGGCTTGGGAACAGCCATAATGCCGCCTGGGCCCAGCGGGAATTCCATTCGAAAGAGCGCGCCAAACATCGCCACCGAGTTGTCGCTCCACAATCCTCCGTGACCCCAGATAATGTCTTTGGGCACGCGCACGACCCAACAAGGGATGCGGGCATTGCCGGTATATTCAAACTTCCACTTCCGCCAAAGTTCTTTTCCGGTCGGTGGATGGACAGCACCTGGGCTGTATTCCCCACTGCGGCAGAAATTCTTTTCATGGCCATCGTTGTGCTCGCTCGTGTAAAATGAAAAGTCGGGATGGTTTTGCTTGATATTGGCTTCGAAGGCCCTGTTCTCAGTCGCCCGGAGACCCGGCGGCGGGCCGGTATCTCCAAGCGGGACGACGTGGTAGTTGACAAGGTATTTGCTGTTGCCGGGGGTGTGGGTGTAAAACTCGCTTTCCGAGACCTTCTCGCCGTGATGCCCGGGTACCGGCACTTTTTGCCAATGAAAGTGAAGGTTGGTAGTTTTGATGACTTCCTTGCCCGACGGGGAAGAATTGGCCAGTTGCCGAATCATTTTCCGATTGCAAAAAGACCAGGGCCGGGCGGTTTTCGCTGACAGCGGTCGTCTCTTCGCCGAGATTGCCCCGGCTGACGTAGGCACGCTTCTGTGGGTCGTACCTATATAGATAGTCCAACTCCGACATCAGCTGTCGGGTAGTGATGGCACTATCGGCCGAGTTAAACGCCACGGCCATATCCCAGGCGCTGGAACTGCGCCCGCCCTCGCCATTGGCGCCGAGGATGGAGTGAGAAATCGTGTTCCCAAGCACCAAAGCGCCGAAGGAATGCCCGAGTAGGACCGTGTGATGATAATCTTTGCCGGGTTCGTGGGCGGCGACCGCGAGTTCTTCAATACTTGCCAGGCAGCTGTTCGCAGCGGCAATCCCATGGCCCGTGGACTTGCGGCTCCAGAACGTGAGAAGATTCAGTCCCGGGAAGGTGAGGTCTTTTCCCCGCCAGGCGATGTAAACGCCGATGACATTGATCTTTCGGCCGGTGAATTCGGGAAAACCGGAAACGGTATCGAGAAAATGCTCGAAGCGGCAGACGTCACCCGAAGTGGCGTTGTTTTGCCAGCCGTGAATGTAAACGAAGAGCAGTGGACGTTTTGCTTCATGGATGACTTCGAGAGCCGCTTTTCGTTGCGAATTATCCAGGGGTGAGCCCTGATCTCCAAACTCGATGAAGGCCATTTTGTAGCGTCCATCTGCAGGTCCTCGTACCGATTTGGTCGGATCAGCGGCAGTGTTGGCATGGTACGGTCCGTAGGACGCGCACGAAACCAACAGCATCGCCAAAGCAAGTCTAGCGATGCTCGAGGATCGCGCGCTAAGGTTTCGCATTCGCGTGTGCTGAATTTTTCGCCCCCGGCAGTTCCTTATGAAAGCTGCTCCGGGAACGCAAGCGCAAATATTGGCGTCGGGGTCGGGAAACCAATTGGACCTTAGTCTTATATGCGGGCGCAGGCGAGCGCTACAGATTCCTGCTTCAACCGCCGCAAATGAACCTGTTGCGACAATCCAGCAACGCACACACGTCACGGCACCAACCAACAAAATATGAGGTCAAGGTGGTTCATTGGGGCGACCCGCGTTTCTTCTAAGAGTGAATCGCATGAAAGTCTTTTCCAAACTTAAGGAAGAGTTCTTCAAGATACTCCCGCCGACGATTTACTTTTTCGTCGCGCTGCATATTGTCATGTTTATTCGCGTATTGCTGCTGGAGGGAACCGAAGTCTCGCCATCCTCTTCCATTTCAATCGCCGTCGCCGCCCTCATTCTCGGCAAGGCGGTGTTGCTCGCGGACATGTTGCCGATAGTCAATCAATTTCCGCACAAACCGCTGATCTACAACATCGCCTGGAAAACCCTGATCTATTTGTTGCTTTCCATTGTCATTCACTATCTGGAACGCCTGGTCGAGTTTTGGCGGAAGACTGGCGATATCGCTGCCGCCAATCAAAAGTTGCTTTCAGAAATCATTTGGCCGCATTTCTGGGCCATCCAGATCATTCTATTCGTGCTCATTGTCGTCTATTGCACGATACATGAATTGGCGCGCGTCATCGGAAAAGAAAAGATACTTCGGATATTCTTCGGACCGATGCCTACCCCGCAAGTGATGAACGTGTAGAACCAGCCAAGCGCTGCTGATCGAAGTGATTTATTGATCGAAAAATTACCATGCACGCGAGCTGGCTTTACCAACAAAACCCACTCTTTATTATTCTTACGCTGTTGCTGGCGATGACCACGGCAGCGGAAGTCGGTTTTCGGTTAGGCCGCCGCTGGCATGCGCGCTCCGGCGACGCGGGTCGGGTCCATTTCGGCTCGATTCTCGGCTCGCTCCTCGGCTTGCTCGCATTGCTTCTTTCTTTCACCTTCGCCATGTCCGCGAATCGATTCGATTCCCGGCGTCAGTTAGTCCTGGCGGACGCCAACGCGCTCGAGACGCTTTATCTTCAGAGCGATCTTCTGCCGGACGCATCGCGCAAGGCATTTAAGCAAAGCCTGCGTCAGTACGTGGACTTCCGCTCGCAGATCGCGCTCCTGCGCCACGATGCGACTCCGGCGGAAACGGCCGCCCTTTCCGACAAATCGGACGCCATCCACGCGCAAATGTGGAAGGCGATTAAAGAGGCCGCACAGGCAAATCCGCCGGCAAAGATCGCGGACGAAATGTTGAAAGGTTTGGCCGCTTCTCTATCGATCCATCGTAATAGAATGTTCGCGTGGGAGAGCCGCGTGCCGGATTCCGTGATTTGGTTGCTCCTGTTCGGTTGCGTTGCCGGCATCACGGCAATCGGCCTCGCCGGCGGGCTGGGGAATTATCGTGGTCTGCCCGCTCGGATCATCGTGACCTTTCTTCTTTGCGCGACGATCTTTGTCGTGCTCGACCTGGATCGTCCGCACGAAGGCCTCATCAGCGTCAGCCAGAGTCCGATCCTTCATCTGAAGAAGATTCTCGACCGAGATACCGAAACCAACCCCTGATGTCGGGCGCCTTTGCCAGAGCAGGGAGATCAAGCGCGAAACGAAGGTCTCATAGGCGGAATTTTGCGGAACCGTCAGCCTGTCCCCAAAAAACAGCCAGGAAATCCCTTCCTGACACAGCCCCTGAACAATGAAACACATCTCCTCATCCTGCTGATGGCTGTCGCCACTGCACTCGGCCAATTCGACACTGCGAAACCTTCTCCATCCCCGCTCCATCTTTCGAATCGCCCGGACCGGTCGAGACAAAGCCTATCGGACCAAAGTCCGATAGACCAATCTCACCGGCTCGCGGTATCTCCTCGTGCTTATGAAAAAGGCTCAGAAACAAATACAGGTTTTGCTCAACGCAGTCAGCATCCTGGCTGTACTAACATTCGCAGTTAGTTGCGCCACGACGCAGACCGCCGTGGAAAACAAAGAGAGCATGCTGGTCGCCGCTGGCTTCAAGGTAATCACGCCTAAGAATGCCACGCAGCAGCAAAAGCTCCAAAACCTTCCGCCGGGCAAGATTAGCGATGATCCAGAAATCTGGGAAAACGTTCTACGTCTATCCGGACGCTGCCCACAACCAGGCTTACGTCGGCGGCCCGCAGGAGTATCAGGCTTACCAACAGGCGCGCCTCAATAACAAGCTCGCGCAGGAGAATCTCGAAACCGCTGAGATGTACCAGGACGCAACCATGAACTGGGGAGCCTGGGGTGGATGGGGAGTGGGCTGGGGTGGTGGAATGGCAGTCGGAAGGTGGCGCTAAGACAGCTCTAAAACAACTAAGCTGACCTGATAAGTTACCAAGGCAAAGGCTACGGAAGTCTACGGATTCTCCTTAGGAGTTTCTCATCACTTCGAAAGCACCGTCTCGAAGCTAGGAAATGCCCTTAGGACTAAGGTCCAATAAGGCGCAATTCTTAGCACGTCGATACTCGCTACGGATTCCCCCGGTCGCCGGCCGAATCGTGCCGCGCGGTACACTATATATATAGAGTATATGTATAGAGAGATGGCGAGAGATTCGACGATATGACGTCTCAATCTGAGAGTGATCTTCCGCTCGAGGTTGGGCATGTGCTGTTCATTGACATTGTCGGTTATTCCAAACTGTTGATCGACGAGCAGAAGGAACGGTTAAGACAACTCACCGATCTCGTGCTGGCAACACCCCAGGTACGTGAGGCGCAGAATGAGGATCTTGTCCGGCTGCCGACGGGCGATGGCATGGCGCTGGTCTTTTGGAACAGTTTGGAAGAACCGGCCCAGTGTGCGCTGGAGATGGCGCGAGCACTAAAGCCATATCCGCGAGATTCAGGTCCGAATGGGAATCCATAGCGGCCCCGTGAGCAAAATCACCGACCTGAACGGCCACACCAATATCGCCGGAGCAGGCATCAACCTGGCCCAGCGGGTGATGGATTGTGGCGATGCGGGTCACATCCTTCTCTCACGGCATGTGGTGGACGATCTCGCACAATATCGCCACTGGTCGGCGAACCTTCACGATCTCGGTGAGTGCGAAGTAAAACACGGGCTCAAATTGTCGCTCACGAATTTGTTCGGAGATGATTTTGGAAACCCAACCGTGCCGGCAAAGCTTGCCAGTGCGACCGCGCGACGTAAGGCGGCCACGCGATTGCGGATTGGAATAACCAGCGCTGCCGTTCTCGCTCTCGCCGCGGCGATATTTTTCTTTCGCTCAAGGCCCACGCATTCTTCCGCACCAATCCCGCCAAAATCCATTGCCGTGTTGCCGTTCGACAATCTCAGTCACGATCCCGAGAACGCCTATTTCAGCGACGGCATTCAGGACGAAATTCTGACCCGGCTGGCCAAGATCGCGGAGCTGAAAGTAATCTCACGCACCTCTACCGAACGGTTCAAGAGCGCGCCCGGCGATCTGCGTGAGATCGCCCAGAAGCTTGGCGTGGCAAATATCCTGGAAGGCAGCGTGCAAAAGCCCAGCGACCAGGTGCGAGTCAATGTGCAGTTAATTCATGCCGCCACCGACACCCATTTGTGGGCCGAAACTGTACGATCGCAAGTTGACCGACGTTTTTGCGGTAGAAAGCGATATCGCCAGGGCCGTCGCCGAACGCTTGCGAGCCAAGCTAACCGGTTCGGCCGAGCATGTCCTGGCATCGCGTCCGACCGAAAATCCGGAAGCCCATCAGCTCTATTTGAAAGGGCGTTACTTCTGGAATAAACGCACCACTGAAAACCTGAAAACAGCGATCGATTTCTTTGAGCAGGCGATTGCGAAAAGATCCAGCCTACGCAGTCGCCTATTCCGGATTGGCGGACGCTCATGCGGTCCTGCCCTACTATGCCGCTACTTCTCCAAAAGATGACGCTGGAAAAGCTCTGGCCGCAGCCGGCAAGGCGGTGAAGCTCGATGACAGTCTCGCCGAAGCACACACATCTCTGGCCAATGCCCTCGTTTTAAATCTCCAGTTCTCCGACGCAGCTCCGGAATTTCAACGAGCGATTGAACTCAACCCTAACTATGCCACGGCGCATCACTGGTACGGAGAATTGCTTCAAAATGACGGACGCATTGACGAAGCGCTGGCTGAACTCCGGCGCGCGCACGAACTTGATCCGCTATCGCTGGTGATTAATTCGGTGCTCGGTTCGACGTTGATCGTCGCGGGGCAGGACGATGCGGCAATCGATCAATTGCAAAAAACAATCGCGATGGATCCGAACTTCGATCTGGCTCACTGGTTTTTGGGCCAGGCCTACGAAGACAAGGGCAGAGTGGCTGAAGCGATCCAGGAATATGAAAAGGCGATAAAACTGAATTCCGATCCCACTGTCCTGGCTTCGCTCGCCCGGGCGCATGTGCTGGCCGGGGACAACGAAATTGCCGCGAAGATACTCGCCGACCTAACAAATCAATCGAAGCAACGTTACGTTCCGGCGTATCCGCTTGCGGTCGTCCACCTGGCCCTGGGGAATAAGGATGAGGCGCTGCGATTGCTGGAGAAAAGTTACGACGATCTCGCGCCTTTCGACACCGGCGTCTTCGGCAGTATCAAGATCGACCGAAGACTCGACGCACTCCGCGGCGACCCGCGTTTCGACGCGCTGGTCCGCAAGGTAATGAGCGGCTCCGTCGCCGCAATGCCCTAAATCCGGTCGCCCCGAGTGAATTGGGAATGGCGCGGTCCCAGATAGGACCAAGGTCTAATATCGTACTCAAGGCCTAACGCCCGAAGTTTGGATTCTATGAATCCCGCAAAATTCTCGTTTAGATTTATCCTTCCAGTCGCGCTGGCATTGATAGCGATGTCGTTAGCGACTGACGCCTTTGCGCAAGCACAAGAAACCCAACATCCTGTTCATCATGGGCGATGACATCGGCTGGATGCAGCCGAGTTGCTATCATCGCGGCCTGATGGTCGGGGAAACACCGAACATCGACCGGATCGCGAGCGAAGGCGGCATGTTCATGCACTACTACGCCGAGTCGAGCTGCACCGCCGGGCGCACCGCCTTCTTCACCGGAATGCATCCGTACCGCGCGGGCATGGTCCTGCCGCAGTTGCCGGGCGCCATTTCGTATCTGCGCCCCGGCACGCCGGCGCTCGCCAAGTTCCTGCTCGATCAGGGCTACAACACCGGCGAGTTCGGCAAGAACCACCTTGGCGATCAATCCGGATTCACTGCCGACTGCGCACGGCTTCCAGGAGTTCTGGGGTTACCTCTATCACCTGGACGCGATGCAGCAGGTGAGCTTCCCGGACATCAACAGCAGCCCGACCGAACAGGGCGTTGTGCCGCCGTGCACAATGATTCCGATTCCCGGAATCGCGAACCCACCGGGCGGTGTTGACCCGAAGACCGGCACCTGCATGACTCCGCCGCGCCCTGTCATTTGGATGAAATCGCCCGACGGCACGGCCAAGAGCCAGACGGGCAAGGATGAAGGCCCGCTCACGCTCGAGCGCTCGAAGACGGTGGACGAGGAAATCTCTTCGCACGTCGTCGACTTTCTGGATCGCAACGATCCCAAGAAGACAAACAAGCCCTTCTTCTGCTGGTACAACCCGGCCCGCATGCACATCACGACCGTGCTGTCGCAGAAGTATCTGGACATGCTCGGCACCAAGGGTGGCAAGGATTGGGGTATCAACGAAGCCGGCATGAAGCAGATGGACGACAACATCGGCGTCGTCCTCAAGAAGCTCGAAGACATGGGCCAACTCGACAACACCATCGTCGTCTTCACCACCGACAACGGTGCTGAGGTTCAAACCTTCCCGGACGGCGGCATCACCCCGTTCAAAGCCGGGAAGCTGACGACCTGGGAAGGCGGCATGCGCGCTCCGTGCGTCATCCGCTGGCCGGGCGTCATCAAGCCGGGCACGATCTTCAAAGAAATGTTCGCCTCGCTGGACTGGGTGCCCACGTTCGTGGAAATCGCCGGCGGCCCCAAAGGGGAGGAACTGAACAAGCAGATCATGGCGGGCAAGTACAAGGGCATCGTGAAGACCAAGCTCGATGGGTTCAACCAGATCGACTACCTCACCGGAAAGTCGGAACACTCGAATCGCGATGTCTTCTTCTACTACCAGGGTCGCGAGCCCTCGGCGGTGCGCTACAAGAACTGGAAGTTCTACTACACCATGATGGGCTCGAGCGGCGCTCGATGCACTTAATCCGGCGACGACCTACCACTGGACTCAGCTCCAGAACATCATGCGCGATCCGTTCGAGAATAACGTCGGGGCAGATCAGAAGGGCGCGTTGGCGATCGGCGGCGCCCTCGCCGCGCCGAGCACGGCGTATCTGTATGACTGGAACCTCCTGCCCATCGGCCAGCTCCTGTGGCTGAAGGAGCTCATGTCCTACGTCGACTTCCCGCCGCTCCAGTTGGCGGCGAGCTACAACCTCGAACAGGTGCTCGATCAGGTGCAGGAGATGAGCAAGCACCACCCGAGCGAATAGCCGAAAGCCGGGACAATCCTTCGATCGTGAAACGCGCGGGCCGTCTGCGGGCGGCCCGCGAATCGTTTGCGAACTCAGGCGATCCGTTAGGTAGCTGATCATCTCGGACTAGTTGCTTGACGGACGCGGCCGAATCAGCGACCAAGGTCCCATATCGTACTCAAGGCCTCACGCCCGAAAGTTGTGGATTCTATGAATCCAGCAAAGATCTCGTTTAGATCAATCCTTCACAGTCGCGCTGGCGTTGATAGCGATGTCGCTACGACTGACGCTTTGCGCAAGCTCGCTCGCGCCTAGCCCTGGCGCAGCAGGACAAGAAACCCAACATCCTCTTCATCATGGGCGATGACATCGGCATGTGGAACATCGGCGCCTACCATCGCGGCATGATGGCCGGGCGAACGCCGAACCTCGACAAGCTGGCCAAGGAAGGAATGCTCTTCACCGACTACTACGCCGAGGCGAGTTGCACGGCGGGTCGCGCGAACTTCATCACCGGCGAATTGCCCATCCGCACCGGCATGACCACGGTCGGCCAGGCGGGCGCGCCAACCGGACTGCCGGCCGAGGCCTGCACGATTGCCACCGCGCTCAAAGCGCAGGGCTACGCCACCGGCCAGTTCGGCAAGAACCATCTCGGCGACCGGAATGAATTCCTGCCGACCGTCCACGGCTTCGACGAATTCTTCGGCTACCTCTATCACCTCGATGCGATGGAAGACCCGGCGCATCCGAACTATCCGCAGGATCTGCTGGATAAGGTCGGCCCGCGCAACATGGTCCATAGCTGGGCCACAGACTACGGATGACCCGACCGAGATGCCGCGCTGGGGCAAGGTCGGCAAACAGAAGATCGAAGACGCCGGCACGCTTTATCCCGAACGGATGGAGACCGTGGATGACGAGATCCGCGATCTCGCCTTCAAGTTCATCGACAAGGCCAAGACGGACGGCAAGCCGTTCTTCTGCTGGCTCAACCCGACGCGCATGCACATCGTCACGCATCTCTCCGACAAGTATGAGAAGATGCGCAACTCGGAGAATGGCTGGTCGGAAGAAGAAGCCGGCATGGCCCAGCTCGATGACGACATCGGTCTCGTCATGCAGAAGCTCAAGGACATGGGCGTGGACGACAACACCATCGTCGTCTTCACCACCGACAACGGCACCGAACTCTTCACCTGGCCCGATGGCGGAACGACGCCGTTCGCGCAGTGCAAAGGGACGATCATGGAAGGCGGCTTCCGCGTGCCGTGCATCCTGCGCTGGCCCGGCCACGTCCCGGCGGACTCCGTGCAGAACGGCATCTTCTCCGGCCTGGACTGGTTCCCGACCTTCCTCGCCGCGGCCGGCAACCCGAACATCACCGACCAGTTGCTCAAGGGTGTGAAACTCGGCGACCGGACCTACAAGAACCATCTCGACGGCTACAACCAGATGGCCGCCATCACCGGCAAAGGGCCGTCCGAACCGTCACGAAATCTTCTACCTCGGCGAAAGCACGGTCGGCGCGGTGCGCATTGACGACTACAAGTATCGCTTCATCGACCAGCCCCAAGGCTGGCTGGGTGAAAAGACGCATGTGGACGTGCCCTACCTGATCAACCTGCGCCTCGATCCGTTCGAGCGCCAGGGCTGGCCCAACAACGGGACGAAAGAAGGCGCGCAGCAATACTTCGATTGGTTCAAGTTCCAATTCTGGCGCTTTGTCTTCGTCCAGCAGGTGATGGGCAAGGAACTCCAGACCTTCCTCGATTACCCGCCGATGCAGACGGGCGCGAGCTTCAATCTCGACGCCGTGAAAGCGGAGATGGCGAAAAGGATGGCACAGGCGGAGGCGGCCAGCAAAGGCACCGGCCAGTAACCGCTCGTGAAACGCGCGGGCTGCGTCTCGTTAGGCGGCCCGCGAATTCATTTGCGAACCAGCAAATCTTGTTAAGCTTGCGGCAAGCTTGAACGACCGCTTCTCGCCCTAGGGATGTGGAAGCTTTCAACGCATCGCCGCGTTTTGAAATGAAAAACAGGGAATTGCAGACGCACATCGCGACAACGGAAAGCGGTTTGTAGCGCAAGCGGATGAATTGTTGACCGCATTTCGGGAATTGAAGCCAGCAATTCAGCTATCGCTTAGTTCCCTTTTTGAGCTTCACTCTTCAACACCTCGCAGCCGACGACATCAAGGATTTTCACAGTTCGGTCTCAGCTTCGCATTTCGTGACGAATGGCAAGGCTGGGCAAGGCAAACCGATTTGACTCCTCCAGCCCTGCGATATCTTTTCCGCTTACGTCATTACTCTTAAAACATCCCGCACATGGTGATCCAATCCTCACGTCTTTCCGTTGTTTCTCCTTTCCGCTTTGTTCGCACTTCCTTTCGTCGCGGGACCGCTCCTGCCCGGCAGCCTCCGGGCAGCGGAGGAGCAGAAAATAGAGTTCCCCGCGCGCCAGCCAGCACTCGGTGGTAAAACAGCGTGTCGGGTTGACCGATGTCGAGGTGGATTATTCGCGCCCGAACAAGAACGACCGCGAGATCTTCGGCGGCCTGGTGCCTTACGGGAAGCTCTGGCGCACGGGTGCCAACGCGGTCACCAAAATTAAGTTTAGCCACGCGGTAACGCTCGGCGGCAACGAGATCCCGGCCGGTGAATACGCACTCTTCACGATTCCGACAGCGGACGAGTGGACCATCATCGTTTCCAAGGACGCGAAGGTGCAGAGCACGGCCGATTATAAGCAGGAGAACGATGCCGCGCGCCTCACGGCGAAGCCGGAACCCAATCCAGTCACAATCGAGACGTTCACCATCGCCGCTAGCTGATGTGAAAGGCGCTTCCGCAACGCTTAATTTCCTTTGGGATAAAACGCGCGTGCCGGTGAAGTTGACCACGAACGATGTCGAGCAGGTAAGCAAGCAACTCGATGCAGCCGTTAGCGCAAAGACTCCGCTCGACCCGCGCACCGCCTATCAGGCCGCTGCCTTTTACTACGACAACAACGAGGACATGAACGCAGGCGGCGAAGTGGATCGACCAGGCGCTGGAGAAGAACCCAGACGCCTACTTCATGCACTACAAGAAGGCGCAGATTCAGGCGAAGCTTGGCAACAAGAAAGAAGCCACCGCCTCTGCGCAAAAGACGATCGACATCCTGAAGAAAGACAAAGCGCCGGACGAGTCCGCGATCAAGAACGCGCAGCAGATCATCGACAGCTCGAAGTGAGGATCAACTCCGACGTTGCCGGTCCCACTTGGCGTTGTCCGGCCAAGCCTGACGGCGTGAAGCGCGGCAACTGGATTCAGACCGATCCGAAGAAAGGCTGGTTCGCGATCCTGCGCCTCTACAGTCCGCTCGAACCGTTCTTCACCAAGGTATGGCGGCCGAGCGAGATCGAGCTGGTGAAGTAATACCATTGCCTAACGATTTAGGGATTGCTAGAAATAACCTCGCCCTGGTAGCCACGGCGCTCAGTCGTCGTGTCGCAATCTCCTTCGCCAAGGCTTCGGCGTGGCAAGCAGAGCGAGGCGGCTACATCGTCTCGACCATCGGTAGGCCTAAGGTCCCATAGCCTGTCCGTTATCTTTGCGTTTTGCTGATGAGCGAAAAATCAAAAGACGGAGGCTATCATGCTTAACACCAGAATTGTCGCTGTTGGATGTGCGGTCCTGGCTTGCGGTGCCTTGCTGTTGCGAAGCGGCGCGGCGCCGGAGCCAAGTGCCAGTCCGGCGAAATCCGGATCTACGGCCAAGAAATCAAAGATCGCTCAACTGCTCTTCGTGCAAAACGCCAGCGGCCTGAGCTCGACCGAGGGAAAAATCACCCTGCACGGCGTGGAGGAGATGACGGTTTGTTTTTCCGACCGTCCAATGCGGCTGGCCGGGCACATGCTGACTAAGAATTTTGTCCCGATGTGGAGTGAGGGGCAGAACAGCTTTCTGAAGGATCCGCCCAATGCCACGCTCTCGATTCTGCAGGGCAAGGACGTGACCAGCACGGTGGTCACGTTGCGAAATCCGCAGCTTTCCGGGAACGACTTAACTTACGACGTAACCCTGCTCGAAGGCTCATTGCCGGAGAACGCCGGGCCCTGTTCGCTTTTTATCGACATCATCGGCTGCCCGCTGACGCCGATGTCTTTCGCCGGCGCAGCGCGTCGGGGCGCCTTCTTCCGCGGCGCCTATTACGGTGGCGGATATTACGGGCCCGCTCTCTACGACAGTTCCGGTTCCATCCGCGGGCCTAACGGCTCCGCCACTTGGAGTAACGGTTCCGGCACGGCCACGGGCTGGCGCGGCAATACCGTTACCTGGCATCGAGACTAGGAAACTTTCCCCGACGACGTCGGAAGTGAAATGACGCGCTGAAGAGTTTCCGTGGCGCGAAGGATCGCAAACAGCACATCCCCGTGAAACGCGCGGGCTGCGTCTCGTTAGACGGATCGCGTATTCATTTGCGAACCAGCAAATCTCGTTAGGCCTGCGGCAGGCTTGAACGACCGCTTGTCGCGGTCCGGTAGGACCAAGGTCCGATATCGCGCGCACTTCACAACGCATCAAATTCACTTCACGGGCCTGAATCACCTGTCCTCGAAGCCAAATGGCTACCGCCGCAGGTCAAGAAAGGCAACGAACTTAGGCCCCGAAGAACATGAAGACAAAGGAACAAACATGAAACCAATCAAACACATCCTCCCGTGCGCAATGTTCGCGGTCGCCATCATGGCGGTTGCGCCTTTCGCCCAGGCCCAGCAAATCACCGGCACGCCCGGTTCACCCAGCGCCACCATGACCATCGATGGCAAACAACTCCCGCCGCCCGATCCGAAGTTCGGCGGAGTAATCAAGGACACCGCCGCCGATTCCAAACCGTATTGGCCGCCCTCGGTCGTGCCGCCGAAAGGCGCACCCAACGTGCTCCTGATCATGACCGACGACCAGGGCTATGGCGTCTACCAGCACCTTTGGCGGCGTCATCCCGACGCCGGCCATGGACCGCATCGCGAAGGCGGGATTGCGCTACACGCAATTCCACTCCACCGCGCTCTGCTCACCGACGCGCGCGGCGCTCATCACCGGCCGTAACCACCACTCCGCCGGCTTTGGTGTGATCTCAGAACAGGCGACCGGTTATCCGGGCTACGACAGCATCATTACCAAGGACAAAGCGACCGTCGGCACGATCCTGCAGGACAACGGTTACGCCACGTCCTGGTTCGGCAAGAACCATAACACGCCGACCTATCTCTACAGCCTGGCCGGCCCCTTTGACCAATGGCCCAGCGGGATGGGCTTTGAATATTTCTACGGGTTCATGGGCGGTGAGACCAACCAGTGGCAGCCCTATCTCTTCCGCGATCATACCCAGATCTATCCGTGGGTCGGGAAGCCCGGCTACAACCTGACCACCGACATGGCGGATGAGGCGATCAAGTATATGACGGAATTGAATGCCGCCGCGCCGGAGAAGCCGTTCTTCCTCTATTACGTGCCCGGTGGCACGCATGCGCCGCATCATCCGACGCCGGAATGGATCAAGAAGATCAGCGAGATGCAACTTTCGACATGGGTTGGAACGAAATGCGCGAGACAGATTTTCGCCAACCAGAAGAAGCTCGGCGTGATCCCGGCAGAACACCCAACTCACTCCGTGGCCGGACGTCCTTCCGAAGTGGGACACGCTCAATCCCACGGAGAAGAAGGTGTTCGCCCACCAGGCGGAAATATTCGGCGCCTATGTCGCCTACACGGACCATGAGATTGGCCGGGTCATTCAGGCCGTTGAAGACCTGGGCAAACTCGATAACACGCTGATCATCTATATCAGCGGGGACAACGGCACCAGCGCCGAAGGCACCGCCGCTCGGGACGTCGTTCGATCTGGCCGCGATTCAAGCCATCGACATGCCGGTTGATGCCCAGTTGAAGTTCTACGATGTCCTGGGTTCGGATCATGACCACTCCGCACATGTCAGTGGCGTGGTCGTGGGCCTTCGATACGCCGTTCAAATGGACCAAGCAGGTGGCCTCATTCTTCGGTGGCACCCGGCAGGGCATGGTCATCTCATGGCCTGGCCACATCAAGGATGTGGGCGGCATTCGCTCGCAGTTCCATCACATCATTGACATTGTCGCCGACCATTCTCGAAGCCGCCGGCATTCAAGCACCGGAGACGGTGAATGGCATCGCCCAGAAACCGATCGAAGGCGTGAGCATGGCTTACACCTTCGACAGCGCGAACGCGAAAGCTCCCTCGAAGCGCGACACGCAGTATTTCGAGATGTTTGGTAACCGCGCGCTCTACCACGATGGCTGGATCGCCGCGACGGTTCCTCCGCAACCACCGTGGCTCATGGGCACGGCCAAGATGCCCGACCTCATGACCGGCTACAAATGGGAACTCTATAACATCGCCGAAGACTATTCCGAGAATAACGACCTCGCCGCGAAGAATCCCGACAAGCTGAAAGAGTTGCAGGCCCTCTTTATGGATGAGGCCAGGAAATATCAGGTGCTTCCGCTGGATAATTCCATCCTCGAGCGCGCCCTCGCGCCGCGGCCCAGTGCGGTCGCCGGCCGGACCGAGTTCACCTACTCCGGCGAAGTATCCGGCCTGCCCAGCGGCAACGCACCTAACATTGCTCGGCAAGTCCTACTCCATCACCGCTGACGTGGAAATTCCCGCGGGCGGCGCCGAAGGAATGCTCAACACACTTGGAGGGCGCTTCGGGGGCTATGGTTTGTACCTGCTCAAGGGCAAACCGGTCTTCACCTACAACCTCCTCGGCTCTGGAACGCTTCCGCTGGGAAGGCCCGCAGGCGCTCACGCCGGGCAAACACACCATCGTGTTTGACTTCAAATACGACGGGCCCGGCATGGCCAAGGGCGGCACGGGCGTCCTGTCGGTGGACGGCAAGGAAGTCGCCAAGAAAACCATCCCGCACACCATTCCGGCTCTCATGACCATCGATGAGTCCTTCGATGTGGGAGTGGATACCCGCACAGGCGTGGATGACAAAGACTACCAGCCGCCGTTCCGCTTCACCGGCAAGCTCGACAAGCTAACGATCAAAGCTCGGACCGAACCAGATGACGGCCGAGGACGAGAAGGCCAAGGCCGACACCATGGCCCGCGTTAACAACTAGACGAATCTGGCGATGCACTACGGTGAACCGCGCGGGCGGCCGCAACTCCACCTTGGAAATTAACTCGTTAGGCATAAAAGACATGAAAACTAAACTGATTACCATCTCGCTTGGCTTAACATTGGTTGCGGTAACCCCATTGCCAGCCGCTGAAATCCCGCCGTCGATCACCACCCCCGACAAAGTCGAGACGCGCATCGGCACACTCGAGTTCAAGGACGGCGCGCCGAGCAAGGCCACGCTCGACAAGGTCTACGACAACCTCGACTTCACGCACGCGTTCGAGGCGTTTGTGAACACCCTTCACGGCGTGAATGCCGAGGCGATCAAGAAGGGCTTTGCCGACATCGGGGTGCCGGACAATGAGCTCCTCATCTTCTCCGACTTGATGGACGCCAAGTCGCTCTTCCTCACGGCGAATGCGGACACCGTCTATTTCGTGGGCGGCGTGGATCTGAGCAAAGGACCGATGGTCATCGAAACGCCGCCGGGCGCGCTCGGCACGCTCGATGACGCCTGGTGGCGCTGGGTCATCGACTTCGGCGCGCCCGGTCCCGATCGGGGCGAAGGTGGAAAGTATCTCGTGCTGCCGCCCGGCTACGACGGCCCCGTGCCCGAGGGCGGGTTCTTTGTCTGCCGCTCCCGGACCAGCCGCGTGCTCGTCCTCGGCCGCATGTTCATGGACAAGGATGACCCGAAGCCGACGGTCGCCGTGATCAAGGCGAAGACCAAAATCTATCCGTATGAAGCGGGCGGCGTGGGCACGAGCATCGCGGAGTTTCTCACGGGCAAGACCCAGCTCGGCCGCATCACGCCGCCGCCACCGCTCACCTTCCACGAAGGCAGCGGCAAGGTCGTGAACACCATTCCGCCGAACGACTTTAGTTACTTCGAGATGCTAAATGCCGTGGTCCAGCGCGAACCCGCGGCGGCGCTGGATGCTGAGTTGATGGGACCGCTCGCCGCCATCGGCATTGTCAAAGGCAAACCCTTCGCACCCGATGCGCGGATGAAGAAAATCCTCACCGAAGCGCTCGCGCTCGCCAACGCCACCTCGCGCAGCCTGTTCATGAATCCGCGCGACCCTTCCTGGTATTACTATCCCGGCTCGGCGTGGATGAACTTTCTCTTCGAGACGGGCTCCGAGTTTGAGACGCCGATTCCGATGGTCACACGCGAGGGCGTGAAACCCTTCCCGCCCACCGGCTACCGCACCCTCGACGCACGGACGGCGTTCTTCTACGGCGTCACCGGCATCACGCCGGCGATGGCCATGCGCCTGCCCGGCGTCGGCTCGCAATACCTCTTCGCGTTCGTGGATGCGGACAAGCAATACTTCGATGGCGCGAAGACTTATAAAGTCACGCTGCCGAAAGACATCCCGCACGCAAAGTTCTGGTCCTTTACGCTCTACGATAACATGACGCGCTCGATGCTCGACACTCCGCAGCGCTACCCGCGCGCCGGCAGTCAGGCTTATCCCTCGCCCGCCGCCGAGGCGAGCGCCGACGGCTCGACGACGATCTACTTCAGCCCGAAACAACCCGACGGCGTGAAGCGCGGCAACTGGATTCAGACCGACCCGATGAAAGGATGGTTCACCATCATGCGTCTCTACAGCCCGCTCGAACCCTTCTTCACCAAGGCATGGCGCCCGGGTGAGATCGAGTTGGTGAAGTAACTCCATGCAAGGCACACACAACCATACAACCTAACTAATCGAGATATATGAAAACCATCCGAAACTTATTCTGCGCGCTGGTGATCACTTGTGCCAGCCTCACCATCAGCCAGGCCCAGACCCCAGCGCCATCTGAGGGCGCGTTTTCGTTCGCTGCCTACGGCGACTCCCGCCCGATGATGAACATCCCGTCCAAGTACGGCAGACCGGAGGTCACCAAGCTGCTGGCCGATAGTTTCGGCATTGTCGTGTCGGAGAAGGTCGCCGAAGAAATCGTGCAGAAGAATGTGAAGATGACCTTCGATCCGGCCACCAAGGAGCTCATCCAGCTCGTCATGCCGTTCGTGACGAAATCGGAAGTCACGACCTTGAAGGTCGACAAGGGTTGGGTCACCGAGGCGAGCGTGGAAGACGTGAAGCTGCTACCCGGCGTGCACCGGACAATGTTCCGTTTGGGCGGCGGCGATTGGGTGGCGCGCGAGATCGTGAAGGACGTCCAGTCCGGACGCGCCAAATTCGTGGTCAACGCCGGCGACGTCGTGTGGTGGGGAAATCAGGGCCTCACCGTCGCCGACAGCCCGTACTGGCAGCGCATAAATGACAACATGTTGAAGCTGCTGCCGCCGCCGGACAGCGAGATGCTCGCAGCCGGGCTTGAAGGGCGCTGGTTCGTGGGGCCAGGCAATCACGAGGTGTTAGGCGATCCCAAGATCGAGGGCCTGCTGAGCACGGTGCCATATCTGAAGAAGCTCGGCGTCACGCCGGACAACCTCATCTACAAGTTCGACTTCAAGGGCGCTCGCTTCATCTTTCTGTGGAGCGGCAAGACGGATAAGGGGTCGCCCTCGCTGTGGGATGCCGATCGGCCGAAGTATGCGGAGCAGATGAAGCAGATGCAGCAGTGGCTGGACGAGGCCAAGGCCAAGGGCATCAAGAAGGCCTTCATCACCTTCCACTACCCGGTGTTCGCCCGATCGGGCTTCGGCCCCATTCCCGGGCCGGACAATCCGCACAAGTTGATCGCGGCCTACGCCAAGGACATGGAGGTGGTCGTGTTCAATGGACACATCCACACCACTGAAATGTTCGACGTCGACGGCGTGAAATACCTAATGCTGGGTGGCGGCGGCGCGGAACAGGATCCGATTCTGCCCGGCCGCCAGAAGTTCAAGGTGCCCGCGGATTATCCGCCGGACCTCTACTGGAAGGGCGAGCCGCTCCAGGAGGATTACAACTACGTGGTCTTGGACGTCAAACCGGGCGAGAAGACCAAAATGACCCTCAATCGCTTCCGGCCGGGGTCGTCCGAACCGTTCGCAACGGTAGAACTGTTCAAGTAACCGGATGCTTATGGTAACTGCGTTGCTCATCGTTCATGGCTTGGTGGCCGTCGCGCTGCTCGGTGCGATCAGCCATCAGGCTCTGGCGAGTTGGGCGACGGTTGGCGCGCGACCGGGTTCGTTTTTTGGTCGGTTCCGTTCGGTCCACGCCCCGTCCTTCGCCAACGCCGTCGTCATCCTGTATCTCGCCTCAGCACTGGCCGGCGGGATCATCTACCTCTACTTTCGCGTCGATATCCGACCGGGGCTGGAGCAAGCCGGGCACTGGCAGACTTTGGGGCTCTTCGACATCAAGGAGCATTTTGTTTCCATCGGATTGGCGCTGCTGCCCGCCTATTGGGTGTGTTGGCGGCGACCGCGTCCCGATGAACCCGCCCGGCTCCGCGTCGCCCTGACCACCATAATCGCCGTCATCGTCTGGTGGGGCTTTCTGGTCGGTCATGTTCTGAACAATCTTCGAGGGTTCGAATCATGACGTCCTCATCCGCCTTCCGCCGATTCACTTTTGCCTATGGGCTTGCGTTCGCCGTCCTTTACGTGGTCGCGCTCAAACGGGATCTCGCGTTGTTCACTGTCTATCCCTCGCTCGGCGTGGTCCTGCTGGGCACACACCATTCGCAAGATATCACCGCTCCCTCGATGGCGTTCCTGGCTCCCGCGATGTACTGGTACGGTTGGACCGCCACGGCCGCGCTCGGAGCGCTCGTGTTCGGGCTCGTTGCGGCGATCTTGCCCGAGCGATGGACGCAGCGCGCTCTGGTCGGAGTGGCTGTGGGTGGTTCCCGCATTCGCGATGATCGCGTGCGTCTACCTCACATGCCATGGTTCCGGCTTTCTCCTGGCTTTGCGAAATGAAGAACATTTGTTACCCGCAAGTGACACAGACACCGCGGTGAAGTGATGACAATGAAAAAGGGTCGAGTGTCGGTGTCGAGGAAAAGGAACTTTCGTGAGCCAGTCCTCGCTGGAAAACTTTGGAGCCTACCGAAAGGCGGTCGAGTTGTTTGATCGCGTCGTCGAAGATCTCGCTCCGCTGCGCGAGGACTTTTCGTTGGGCCGCTTGATCTCCCAACAGATCGCCAGCGCCGATTCCATCTGCGCTAACATCGAGGAAGGTTATGGGCGTTTGAGTCGCCAGGAATATATCCGTTTCCTTGACTTCTCCCGAGGCTCCGCCCGCGAAACTCGCGGACGCTACCTCCGAATGCACCATTGGTTTAACGCGGAAACGATCCGAGAGCGCGTTCGCGTGCTGGATGAAATCATCGGCATCCTCACTGGTACGATCGAAACACTAAAGCGGACCCCCGACACTCGACACTCGTCTCTCGCTGATTCACGCGCCCACGAAGAACCCGCCATCTACGAACCATGACACATAATTCATCCCACCCGACACCTGACACTCGCCCCTCTTACGGACGAGCCATGAAGGCCGCTTCCTGCCTGTTTATTGCGCTGTCCGCTCTCTGCGTCAGCCTAACTATCGCTCAAGCGCAGGATCCGCTCCCATCCTGGAATGACACCGCGCCCAAGAAAGCAATTGTCGCGTTTGTCGAAAAGGTGACGAAGGAAGGTTCGCCCGATTTCGTGCCGCCGGAGGAGCGCATCGCGACGTTCGACAATGACGGCACGCTCTGGTGCGAGCAGCCGTTGTATTTCCAATTCCTCTTCGCGCTCGACCGCGTGAAGGCGCTCGCGCCGCAACATCCCGAGTGGAAAACGAAGGAACCATTCGCGTCGTTGCTCAAGGGCGATGTGAAGGGCGCGCTCGCCGGCGGCGAACCGGCCATCGCCGAAGATCCTCATGGTCACGCACGCCGGCATGACGACGGCCGAATTCGAGCAAATCGTCAAGGACTGGCTCGCTACCGCGAAGCATCCGAAATTCAAACGGCCGTACACCGAGTGCGTTTATCAGCCGATGGTTGAATTGCTCGCCTACCTGCGCGCCAACGGGTTCAAGACCTTCATCGTCTCTGGCGGCGGCATCGAGTTCATGCGCCCATGGACGGAAAAAGTCTATGGCATCCCGCCCGAGCAGGTCGTCGGCAGCAGCATCAAGACGAAGTACGAGATGCGCGACGGCAAGCCGGTGCTCATGCGGTTGCCGGAGATGAACTTCATCGACGACAAGACCGGCAAACCGGTCGGCATCAACTCACACATTGGCCGCCGGCCCATCGCCGCGTTCGGAAATTCGGACGGCGATCAGCAGATGCTGGAGTGGACTCAGGCCGGAAGCGGCGCGCGGTTAATGATGCTGGTGCATCACGATGACGCCGTGCGCGAGTTCGCCTACGGTGCCGAGTCGAAGATCGGAACCTTCAGCGATGCGCTCATGGCCGAGGCCAAAAAGAACGCCTGGACAGTCATCAGCATGAAGGATGATTGGAAAAAAATCTTCGCTTTCGAGCCGTAACCGCTTGCCAATTCGTCATGAGAATGATTCAACGCGTCTAGAAACGTGAAAATATGAAAAGTAATGCGATCGCAAAAGGCTGCGCGCTCTTGCGCGCGTCGGCCATGTTCGTCGCCCTTATAGCAACATGTTTTTGGGCATCGATCGAAAGCATTCAGGCGACGGAGCCGGAAATAGATGCAAACGGCAACTCGACTGGTCCGCCCTTTGAGGGCGCTTCGATCAACTTGCCGCCCTTTCGCACGAATCAGAATGTGACGTTGGCGGTCGAATCCCCTGACGAGGCTTCTCAGGCCGACCAACTGGCCAAACAACTTGCCAACCCGATCGCCTCGCTCATTAGTGTGCCTTTTCAGGCAAACGAGGACTGGGGGTTTGGTCCCACCGGCAACGGCTACAAATTCACGCTTAACATTCAGCCGGTTATTCCAATCTCAATCAACAAAGACTGGAACGTAATTGTGCGCACAATCCTGCCAATTGTTTCCCAGCACGATCTTTTCTACTTCGCGCTGCCGAAGGATTCGCCGCTACAGCCTCAAAACCGTTCGCAGGACGGCCTTAGCGACACCCTTCAGAGCTTTTTTTTCTCACCTAAAAAGCCGGGTCCATTCGGACTGATCTGGGGTCTCGGACCGGCGCTTCTCTATCCGACCGGAACCCATCCGTTGCTTGGCACAGGCACATTCTCAATCGGACCCACTTTTGTTGCGTTAAAGCAGGAAGGCCCGTGGACCATCGGCGTGCTGATGAACCAGATCTGGTCCGTCGTAATTGAAAAACATCGCAGCAATGTCAACCAGATGTTTGTCCAACCATTCATTTCATACACGACAAAGACTCACACCACCTTCAGCATCAATACGGAAACCACGGCAGACTGGAACGCCTCCTCCGACAACGGTAAATGGACCGTTCCCGTGAACTTTGCGGTCAGCCAGATTCTGAAGATTGGGAAGCAGCCAATTAGCATAGGGATCGGCGGTAGATATTATGCCGACACGCCGCGCTACGGACCCAATTGGGGTGCGCGTTTTATCGTCACGCTACTCTACCCAACGGGCAAGCACCCCGAGCCTGTTGAGAGAACCGGCCTGGCAAAGTAACCATTGGCCTTGCTGACATCGACAAGTGAACCCACGTCTTCATTTCGAATGATGTGAAACTTCCCGCTCACGTTTCGTTCCGTAAAGATCTGTCTCTTCTTCTTTGGAGACCGCGTGGCATCCTGGATGAATCAACGGTTAACGAAATGGTCGAGTTCATTGAGGCCGTTGAAAAACGAAACAAGCAACCGCTCAACCGCTTTGCCGACTTGTCGGCGCTCGATGCGGTTGATCTGAATTTTAAGTTTGTCTTTCACGTTGCGCTTGGCCGGCGTCTCTCGGCCGCGCCCAGGCCCGCAGTGAAATCCGCTTTCTACGTGACGAGTCCGGACAGCGCGCATTATGCCAAACTGCATGCTGTGCTGACCGACTATTCCCCGCTCGATGTCGCTTTGTTCACGGATCGCGCCGCCGCGGCCAAGTGGCTTGGCGTTCCGGTCGAGGCGTTGTCTGAATAGGGCACCGCAGAGGATTTTCTTCTGCCGCGAAAGGTTAGGCCGCGATCGGGATGATCACCGGCCTCTGTCTCGTGCGGCTGTTAAGTCACTCATAAACCGCTCTTAGTTGAGACTGGAAAGGTTATGGCACAATCGGCCGGTCTTCAGCACGCTTTGACCCCTGGGCCAATTCTCTGCCTGCTTTGCGATCGCCAGTAACAAATGTGTTGTTTTCTCCGTGCGTGGACCACGGCCCGCGCGATACTTCGCTAAAGTCCACGAAGCGCCAGTCGGTTACATCCGTATCGCTTAATCCGAGATAGTCACGCACAGCGGGAGAAACATCGAGACCCGCACCTTTATTTAGATTGAGTTTCGGACGTTCGTTGCCAAAAACATATTGCCAATAATCGGTACGAAAAGGTCCCGCGTCTTCCCATTGCGCATAAGCTGTTCGATTTCCCTTGCGAATTGCGACCCATCGATCCTTGCAGGTGGAAACGCCCGGGCCACGGTACGCTTCGTTGAACCACGGGACGACGCGCGGCGCCTCCGGCCGGTGACCGTTGGTTGCCTTATCGTTGTATGGGAGGGCGCAATAAAACGGGTTCTGTCGAGGCGTGAACTTTACCGGAATATAATTGCTGCGATGCGCGGGATTCGGATCGTCAAATCCGCCGTAACTTCTGCTCCAATTTTTGTCCCATGAGCTTGCGCGATTCGGCACTGGGTTGTTTCGGCTGGGCCGCTCGCCGATCCAAAAGACCGTTGTCACGATATTTTTCTTCCACGGATAACGCTCTCCTGTAGCTGAGACCCTCTGCTCGGTGCTTGAACAGCCCGCGAGGATCGCTGCCAGCGCACCGAAAGGCAGGATCGATCTTGCGTTGATCATGTACTTCCTTGTTCATAAGAAAGCGGGTGTTTATCAAGTCAAGCGCTATCGGAACCAAATCGCACCCTTGACCTGCGTCCTGTCGCGAGCCTTCCCGTGGCATTGGTGGACCAAGCAAGTAGCCAGACCGATTGAAAAACTGTCTACTTGCCAAAAGTTGAGCCGGTGTCGGGCTGTGGCTGGCGCTTCCGCTGTCGCGTCGACGAATTGAATCAAAAATTGTGGATTGAAAAATCCCACTGATTCGTGACCCCAGGCTTCCACAGCCTGAATACGAGCCCAAGCGCCAGAATCGAAACGACCATCAGTACCAGCGTCGTCCGGAGTCACGGGCGACAAAGGGATGCCTTAACCGGTCACACAAAACGCCTGCTCTGGCTTTCAAAAACCGGTCCCACTATCCTTCCGGAAGATCTTTTCAAATTCCCTCGTCCCGATGATTAGCACGTCGGAATGATCTGGCAAAGTTATGTGATCCGAAGTGATTTTTTCAGAACCGGCCCCGTTTTTGTGGAGAATTTCTTGAACCTGATAATTGGTCAACATTCTGCCCGGGATGTGAAAAACCTCCTGTGCTGAAACTCCCTTGTAAAGCCGCACGCGAATCTCGCCGTCGCCCAATTTGAAGCAGTATTCCGGATAATCTGGCGAGGAATGGCTTATTACTTTGAGCATCACACCGTATCGGATTTCGCATTCGCCTAGAGTTTCACCGATCCGAGCAGAACATAACCTGGGCGCAGTAAAAACCGCCAAGCCAATTAGGATCGCGACTACTCTCGTGCTTATCCATACTTAGACATTGGATGGGGCGTTTATAGCCCGCTCTGCGTCCGTTGCTAAAAGCGAAGCGTTTCTTGCTCTCAATGCGCCTCTAATTCCTTATCGGATGTCGTGAAAGTCTCTGCGCTCACGTCTTTGCCAACCTTGGAACACACATGTCCTAAACTGTCGCCACTCCCGCGACAGACTCATTGGATCCCGTTCGCGCGAAAGCGTCGAGCAGTTCCATGAGGCGCGCCTCGTAGGAATCACACATGGGGGATTCGCCATTTGGCAGAATCCATTCGGGATGTTGGATCCGTAGGTCGTGGTGAATCTGATGACGGAGCTCGGTATAGGTGTGGATTTCGTGAGACATGGCCATTGGCTGATCTGGAATGTTCATCTGTGCTCTCCTCCTCTGTCGCGATTGCCTTCAAGTGGGGTGGGCTCGCTCCATGGCGGCAGCGGCTTTTGCGTGTCGTAGTAAGGGTAGCTTGGGCGCGGCGTCTGATACATTGCGACCCCGAACCATAGCCCAACGAGGAAGATTACTACTGCGACAATGGCGGCAAGTTGCTTGATAAACGTGGGGAGGAACGGATGGCGATGAGAAGTTACAATCCGTGTCCGCAGTGGCGGGTGGTGAATCTGTTGCAGGAGCGCCGTGTAGGTAGGGATTTGGTGAGGGACGCAAACTGGTTTGGTGGCACTGACGAATTTCATAAATGCCCTTTCATTTGGTGGTTGACTGTTCCAAATCCGCGCGGAACAACGAACCACACTGACGACGCGCTTTAAACAGCGGCCTCAGTTCGTCTGACTCGGGGCTCCGGCTGGATCCGGAGATCGCGCTAAGCGGTGCCTCAGCGAGGTTAAGCCTCCCAACCGGCTTTTAAGAACCGGCCGGAAGTGCGTTGAGACGTCGGATGACGTAATCATTTACAATTTTTTTTAGCAGCGCTGTTGAGAGCCGCATATTGGACCTTGGTCCTAACTCTTTAGTGGCAAAGACGACAAAGAGTCGGTGAAATTGCAGAGGAGTTCGAGGCGTCATTGAGCCCGGTTTTTTCGAAGCAAGATCAGGCAATCAATCATGTGCAACGCCATGCAAGCTTTCTCTCTGGCGAGATTCGTATTCTCGATTCAAACCGGTGAAGTTGAAGCAATCATCGTGTTCAACGAGGCGGGAAATCGCGCGTTGGATGTGCTTTCTATTTTTGCTTCTCGACAGTGGGACTCAGGATCGTTTCCGGCACCTCGAGCCACTCAGCAGCTGCCTTGCGATCGCTGAAGCTGCGCACCTGGATCATTGTCGCGTCGTGCATCAGACGTTCGTAGCTTTGTGCGACCTCGAGCCTGGCCCGATCGTGGCCAAAGAGCGCCGACTTCACTGGTTCTCTGTACGAAGCGACGGCGCCGGGCTATTTCAATCATACTGCCAATACCGATTCGAATCTCCGCGATGCCGGAAAGATCGGTATAGCGGTCGAAAGGCGCGTCCTGGATGTATTCCTCCCATTCGATAAACGCGATAATCTTGTTTGCCAGAGCGGCATCGAAAGTCCCCTGCGGATGCCAGGTTGTTAGCCTGAACTCCGGATAGTAGCGCGTTCCTGGAAAATTCTTAAGAACATACTCTACCGATTGCTCATTCATCTAGATTCACGACCACATGGTCGTCAAGATAAATACGGCTACTCGGAACGTGTGCGAGCGAAATTCTTTTCTTACTCGCAGGAAAGAATAGAGCTATCGTTGTGAAGCGAGGGTCGATTTTCCTGATCATTTTGCTGAGCGTGTTTTCGTTTTGTGCCCAAAGGCCAGCTGTTGCCACTTTCGAACCCACTGTCCATCGCAACCCAAGATGAACACGAGCACGAATCATTTCCGCTCCGCTGTGAAATCTGTCGTGCTGGCCGCCTGGGCCGCTGAAGTAGTTACATGCCAACTTGCCCGTTCGAGCCGTTCCCCCATAAAGAGCGATTAGCGCGGTGCCCCAATAACCCGTTTACCAATAGCGATAATAGCCTGCACGCCCATTGACGCCGACGACCCAGTTCCGGTTCCGATAGTAGTGCCCGTGATACCGGTATCGGTAGTATTGCCCTCCGTTGTAATATCGGTAGTAATGGCCTCGGTAGTAGTATGGGTAATACCGTCCATGGTAATAATAAGCCGAAGCTGGCGGCGGAACAAAGCAGGCAACACCGAGCACCACAGCAAACACCAGCGGAAGAAGATTTTTCATAAGTCCCCCCAGAGCATTAAACGCGCTAACCGTTTTGTTGTCGCGAAATGTTTTTCGCCGCTTTGTTAGATCGCAAAGATAGCCGGCCTTCGACGAATACTTCCTTCAGCAGCTTACCATGGCTCGCGGACCGGTCCCCATTGGTTGGACCAATTCTGGGCGAAGGGGTGTTTCAGTTCCTCTTCCGGTGCCTGCGCGACGTGCTGCTGCTTACAGAGCTGCTGATACCGTTGATGTTCCGGTTCTCCGCCGACATAGGCCACGCCGGCTTTCTCGTCTTTATAGATGTAAAAGACTTTGCCCTTCACCGTGCCAGACTCGAGTTTGTTGCTCGGAAGCGCGGCGTAGAGCTCATGTTGCTTTGCAGTCTTTGGAGTGCGGACACGGAAACCGGCTGTGGACAGTAACGATTTAGTCTTGTCTGTATTGGCCGTTTCCGTGCTGGCGCAGCCAGCAAAGAAAATGATGCCGCAGGCGGCCAAAATGAGAATCAGGCTTGAGTTAGTTATTCTGGTTTTCATAGTTCGGTGCGTGTCACTGGATGCGACTTGCAAGTAGTGAGCACGTCGACCGCTGGCGTCAATAGTATCTTTCGTCTGTCACGAAAATGTAACAATCGCGTGCGGATTGAACGGAGATGAAAGCATCCCAAGGTCTAACGAGATTGGTCGCCTCATCTGTTTCGGCCTTGCCTTCGCCGGTCGTAGGCTGCCGCCAGCAATGGCCTGGGCGGAGCATCCAGAGTTTCAACATTAGGAGCGGTCACCCGCTGTAATCGGGGCCCAATTGCCTGGACCAACTCCGGGTGAAGAAGTCATTCATCTGCTCTTCCGGTGCCTCCGCGACGTGCTGCTGCATACAGAGCTGATGATACCGTTGGTGTTCCCGTTCTCCGCCCACATACTCCACGCCAGCTTTCTCGTCTTTATAGACGTAGAAGACTTTGCCCTTCACTGCGCCCCGCTCGAGTTTGTTGCTCGGAAACGCGGCGTAGAGCTCCTTCTCCTTTGCGGTCTGTGGAGTGTGCGTACGGAAGCCGGCTGCGGAGAGTAACGATGTGGTCTTATTCGTTTCCATGCTGGCGCAGCCGGTAAAGAAAATGACGCCCCAGGCGGCCAAGATGAGAATCAGGCTTGAGTTAATTATTCTGGTTTTCATGGTTCGTTGCGTGTTGACTAACCTCGACTTGCAAGTAGAGAGCACGTCGACCGCTGGAGTCAATAGTATCTTTCGTCTGTCACGAAAATGTAAAACTCTTGGATTCATATGACATACGGTGTGTTTGGTTGATTTGTATTCGCCGCACAGCGAGAGCTTTCTTCCAGCGGCCTTAAGTGGACCAAGGTCGTATATCCCGGACTGGAATCCTGAGTTGAACTTTGTTGGAGGAAACATGAATTGGTGAATGTGTGAGGTGATCTTCGGGACTAGCATGCCGCCACTTTCTAAGGAACATGCCGAAGCGGCTCAATTGTGACGGTTGCTGTAAGACCTCGTCCTACGACACTGCGAGTTTCCACCGATAGTCGCTTTGTGTGATCGGTGGTGATTACAGCCTCGATAGGAGCTCTGTGTCGTTTCTAGACGAAAAATAGGCGTTTTCCAATCAACGTGCTAGCCGCCGTTTGTCCTGGCCCAACATCTTGCCGTTTTCCCAAAAACGATGTGTCTTGGCAGCAGTGTGGGCGGCCGATACGGGTTCAATTGTTACGGTTCGGTTAAAAAATCCTGCACGAAGATTTAAGGCTTTTCTCCGTGGGCTGTGCGCTCTATGAAGTAAAAGCACGCATCGACTGAGTTTGATGAATCGATTCATTTACCAGTCCTTTCTCACGGGCATTTTCGTGTCGGTATCCGTCGTTCTGGCTGGAACTGAGAGCTACGACTACAAAGAAGCGCTGCCGTCTCCGCCGCCACAGCCTTGGTGCGAAACGCCTGCGACGCTCGAAATCCGGATCGGTGTTCCTGGGTGGTTGGCCGGTGTGTCCGGCGATAGTGGAGTAAAGAGAGTCGTTGTGTCATCCTTTCGTCCAAGGCGGAGTAAATTTCTGAGGCGATCGTAATACCATAATAGGTCAATCTGGGATGTTTCGCGGCTACTTTGTTTGTTGGCCATGCAAACCATAGGAGCAGCCATCCTTTTTGGTTTACCGTTCCCCTTTTCAGGCAAGCTCTTTTAGACCCGGGCAGTCATCTACCGCGACCGGAGAATTTGGTCTGGTCGTTGTTGGCGATCACGTTGATGCAGGCGGGTTTTTGGATACGCCATCAACTTGGTCCGCCGCTACCGCAGCTTCGTAACGCATTTGTTGGCTACATTGTTCTATTTATCGCCCGGATGTCGTTCGTACTGGTTAGTTCTATTTTTGGCTTCGTCTTCATTGTGCGAAGGCCTGAACTCTACGTACCCACGTCTCGCTACTTCGTTCTCGTTATTGGCTTGTTCGCATTGTTCTGTTACATCCAGGAACTCGAGCAACTGGAAGAGCATTGATCGGCCCCGACCCCGCAACAAAGACAGGTTAGCCAAGTATTTTCGTTAACTAAAACCAAAACCAAAACATGAAACTACACCTTCTTATAACCCCGGCCCGTTGCGCCTTCGGTGCCGCGCTCATCCTAACGATTGTCTCAGCGGCATTGGCTGCGCCAAATCCCGAGCGTGACGTGTTCTTTGGCGAGACACACGTCCATACCAGCTGGTCCTTCGATGCTTATACCTTCGGCAATCACTTAACTGGCCCGGAGGACGCGTACAAGTATGCGCTCGGCCAACCAATCAAGCATCCGGCGGGTTATGAGGTCAAAATCACCAAGCCTCTCGATTTCATGGGCGTGACCGATCACGCCGAGTATGTCGGCGCCGTAAGACTCGCGAACGATCCCGCAGTCTCCCATTAGCAAATTGCCCATCGCTGAAAAACTGAAAGTGCGCACACCGGCGGACATTCAGAAAGTCTATCTTTTCATTGGAACTTCGCTTCTAAAAAAGGAGCCAATTAAGGAACTCATTGCTCCGGAGGTAGCTGGGAGCGTTTGGAAGGAAATCATCCGGATCGCTGACAAATACAACCAGCCGGGAAAGTTTACCACCTTCGTCGCCTATGAATGGAGTTCCACGCCGAATAACCGGAATTTGCATCGTAATGTTATCTTCAAAGACTCGACCCACGTCCCCGCTGCGCCCTTTAGTTCAATCGATTCGGAAGATCCCGAAGACTTGTGGGCCTGGATGGATGCGCAGCGTAAACAAGGTAACGAACTGTTATGCATTTCGCACAACGCGAACCTAAGCGATGGCATCATGTTCCCGATCGAGGTGGATAACAAAGGCCGCCCGATCGACGCGGCCTGGGCGCAGGAGCGGGTCAACAACGAGCCTTTAACGGAAATCCATCAACTAAAAGGAACTTCGGAAACTACCCCGCAGCTTTCGCCTAACGACGAGTTCGCAAATTATGAGATTCTTAATTACCTGCTCGGCGGAGAGGAGCGCGCGCCCAGGATTCACGGCAGTTACATCCGGGAAGCGTGGGAGAACGGTCTGGCGATGGAGGAAGGCCGCGGTTACAACCCTTACAAGATGGGCGTGGTCGGCGCGAGCGACTCTCATAATACCGCCTCGGGTTATGTTCAGTCGGACTATTTCGGTGGCCACGGCCTGATGGACGCGACCGATAAGAATCGCTTGAGTGGCAAGAAGGAACTCGGTCTGGATTTGGCGCAGCTGAGCACGTCTGGCTTGGGAGGCGTGTGGGCGGAAGAAAACACGCGTGCTTCGCTTTTTGATGCCATGAAACGCAAGGAAACCTTCGGCACCAGCGGAGTGCGCATCAAGGTGCGGTTTTTTGGCGGTTACGATCTGACCGCTGACATGCTGAATGATAAACAGTGGGTAAAAGCCGCCTATGCCAAAGGCGTGCCGATGGGCGGCGATCTACCGCCCGACCAGGCTGGAAAGCCGCCATCGTTTCTGGTCTGGGCAGTGAAGGACCCTGACGATGGTAACCTTGATCGAATCCAGATCATCAAAGGCTGGACGAAACAAGGTCAGATCTTTGAGAAGGTTTACGATGTCGCGTGGTCGGGTGATCGCAAGCCGGATCCGCAAACCGGCAAGGTACCGCCAGTCGGCGATACCGTCGACATCAAGAGCGCGAGTTACAAGAATACGATCGGCGCGGCGGAGTTGAAGAAAGGCTGGACCGATCCTGAATTCGATCCGAGTCAGCACGCATTCTACTATGCGCGTGTTATTCAAATCCCGACTCCGCGCTGGACAACCTACGACGCAAAGAAACTGGGCGTCCTGCCGCCGAGCGATGTTCCGGCCTCTGTGCAGGAGCGGGCTTGGACGTCGCCCATCTGGTTTACTCCAACAGAGGATGCCGCTAAGAAAGCGGCTGCTGGGACGACGGTATCGATGCTTAAGGAGCAAGGTGCCACCGCGTTGGACGATGCTGCGTTGAAGGCGTTGATCGTAGGGAAAACGTTCAAGATTCGAAACAATGTCACTAACCAGGAATTCGAAATCCTTTACGGCAACGATGGGCGCCGCCTGATTACCAAAATCGACGGCAAGCAGCCGGAAGTCGGGGAGATAGGAGACGTTTTGCACAGCGGTGAACTAGGATCGCCGGCGGCTTATGAGATCAAGGATGGACGGATCGTAACGACGCTGTCAGGAACTCCGTTCGAAGTTATGGTCTACAAAGTAGGCGACAAATACATGGCCGCGCGCAGCAACGAGTTCGGCTACGCGAACTACGAAGTTGAAGCAGTTGAGTAACGATACGGACTTCAAGGCTAAGGGAAAGTCACCATTCCCTATATGAAAAAAGGAATTTCAGTTCTTTACGGTGGCTTTAGTCGTTGGGCGCGCGAGCCGCTTCTGCATTTTCTTGTGATCGGAGCGGCCCTGTTTGTCATCTATCATTGGCTTAATCCAACTGCGGCTAACTCAGATACCTCGCGAAGAATTGAGCTGACTAACGATGACCTTCGCCAGCTTGAAATAAGCTGGACTGCGCAGTGGCAGCGCCCACCGACGCCGGACGAGATGCGCAACCTGGTGGAGGACAAGGTGCGCCAGGAAATCCTTTACCGTGAAGGACTGGCGCTCGGTCTGGATCGAGATGACACGATCGTGAAACGTCGTTTGGCCCAGAAGATGGAATTCCTGTCCGACGATGTATCGGCGTTGCGCGATCCGTCGCTCGATGAGTTAAAGAAATGGTACGCGAAAAACGGATCACAGTTTTCGCTGCCTTCGCGAATTACGTTCCGGCATCTTTACTTCTCACCGGACAAACGCGGCGCGCAGGCGCGTGATGCGGCCGCGAGCGCGCTGGCAAAACTGCCAGATAAATCAGCAGCTACGATCGACCTAACGACTTTGGGCGATCCATTCATGTTTCAAGACCACTACGGTGAAAGCACCTCCGACCAGGTAGCAAATGTGTTCGGCAGAAAGTTTGCCGAAGAGTTGTTTAAGTTAACGCCTGGTAAGTGGAACGGACCGGTCGAGTCCGGTCTCGGCTGGCATCTTGTTTGGGTGGATTCGATCACCCCGGGACGCACGCCTGAATTCGAAGAAGTTGATATATCGGAAATCAAATCGCAATGGCTTTCGGCGCAACGCGCAGAAACCAAGCGCGAACTCTTCGCGGCTATGAGAGCACGCTACGAGATCGTCCTTCCGCGTGGCCCACAATCGGTCGCCGATGCGACTACCTGGCAGGGCACGCGATGAACGAGGCGATTCGACATCCGGCCTGGCGCTATCGATTACTCATAAGTCTGTTTCTCGGCATCATCGCTTTCGCCTCGACCGCGCAGGCGCATGAATCGCGTCCTGCCTATCTCGAAATCCACGAGACAGCGCCCGGGCGTTACGATGTGATCTGGCGCACACCGCTCAACGCCGGAATGCGTCTCCCGATTGCATTGAAATTTTCCGAAGGCGTCAGCAATGTTACCGAGCCTGCCGTTCGCGAATTACCAGACTCACTGGTCGAGCGCCGCATCATCAAGGTAACCGACAGTCTAGCCGGGAAGCGGATCGATTTTGTCGGATTGCAAGCAACCATCACCGATGTGCTCGTCCGGGTGCGGCTGCTCGACGGGAGCGAATCGACTACAGTGGTGCGGCCCTCGAAAGCATGGGTCGAGATCACCGGCTCGCGAGGTCTCCTCGCCGTAGCCAGCAGTTACGCATTGCTCGGGATCGAGCACATTCTTTTCGGCGTCGATCATCTGCTGTTCGTGCTCGGCGTTGCTTATTCTGGTGAAAGGATGGCGCAGACTCGTCGGAACCATCACCGCTTTTACGGTTGCTCACAGCATTACGCTCGCAGCAGCAACGTTGGGATTCGTCCATGTCCCTCCCAAACCAGTCGAGGCGACGATCGCGCTCAGCATTGTCTTTGTAGCTTGCGAGATCATTCATCGGCGCTCCGGGACGATCCGGTCTTACGGAAACCTGGCCATGGGTGATAGCGTTTACCTTTGGTCTTTTGCACGGGCTCGGCTTCGCCGGCGCGTTACGCGAAGTCGGCCTCCCGCAAAACGCCATCCCGCTCGCGCTTCTTTTCTTCAACATCGGCGTCGAACTAGGACAACTTCTCTTCATCGGCTTCGGTCATGGCGGTAATCGCCGCGGCGGTTTACGTCGCCAAAAAACTCAGTCGATCGAACGTCGCTCCGCAATTCGCCTTCAATTGGTGCGAGATCGATTTCGGCTTACGCCATCGGCGGCGTCGCGATGTTTTGGGTCATCCAACGAACTGTCGCCATTTGGTGAAAACCAGTGATCTTTGCGCACACGCGCTAGGATGCGATCTGGCGAAAATTTTGTAGGCGAGCAAACAAATCCCACAGTGATATCAGCAGATAACTCCGCCGACGAATTCGTTTAGTGACCGCGGAACACGCGATAATGATTACTGCCATCACCGCAGCCATTTTGTTTGCCTGCCTCGTCGGCGTCGCGTTGCTCGGAAGACGTGTGCGTCGTTACCTTCCCGCGGATCATCTGAGCGCAGAGTCCAAAGACGCCGTGAAACTGGCCATGGGTCTTGTCGCGACGATGACCGCTCTAATCCTGGGGTTGCTCGTCAGCTCGGCCAAGGGCACCTACGACACTGCGCGAAGTGAAGTGATCGAGATGGCCGGCCAAGGTTGCGTTCCTCGACCGTGTCCTGGCCGCTCTACGGACCCGAAGCGGCGGACGCGCGCGCCGAATTTCGCAACGTTTTCGCCGACGCGGTTCGGCGCATGTGGCCGGAGGAGAGAAGCGGTCCTGCCCAGTTGGCTCCCAACGAGCGGATGGGTGACGCGTTTTACTTGGCTGTGCAAGGTCTTTCCCCGCACAATGACACGCAACGCGCCCTCAAGGCGCAAGCGGCAACTCTCATGGTCGACCTTGGCCGAGCTTCGGTCGCTGCTGCAAGCGCAGTCGATTCCGTCCATTTCCAAGCCGCTGTTGATCGCACTGGTCTGCTGGCTCGTGGTCATCTTCTTCGGCTTCAGCGTGATCGCACCGCCTAACGCCACGACCACGCTCGCATTGGTTGCCTCCGCGTTTCTCAGTTGTCTGCGCGGTTTTCCTAATCCTGGAGCTGGACCACCCTTTTGCCGGGCCGATTCGAATTCCCAGCGCGCCCATGACGAAGTTTCTAGACCAGCTTGGAAAATGACTCCGTCAGAACCGCCGTTGTCGCGTGACTTAATCATCAGTCATCTACTCCGGTCGGATGGCACGCTACTTCGGACGTAAATGCTAAGACCGGACAATCCGAAGGCAGCGTCTGGGCGGCGCACACCGGGACGCCGCGGCGGCGCCTCGCGTTACTTCTTTTTCTTCGCCATGCAGACGATAGGAGCAGGTATCCTTTTTTGGTATGCCGTTCCGCTTTACCGACAGGTCTTAGCCGATCCGGGCCGACATGAAGTGCGACCGGAAAGGCTGATCTGGTCGCTGGTTTGAAATGTGACTAGTCGGTCTCCTTCGTCCAACTTGAGTCGGGATTGTAGCTGTTCATCCCAGCCGCCAGCTCGGCCGTTTTCGGACCAAGGTCTTTTTGATAGACATCGCCATAATGATTTACCAGCAACGTCATCACGCCCGTTTTCCCATAATCAGCAGGCCAGGCGATCATGGCGAAGCCGCCAATCAGGTGACCGTTGATGATGTAGTTGTATTTGCCTCCGGGAGCCGCCGTGCCTTGAGCGGTGAGGATTTTGAAATAGTAACCGGCATACGGCGTCTTCGAGTCGTTGATTTCAGGACCGCCGGGACTTGGTTCTTCGCTTGTATTGGCCACCCAGTACAGACCGTCCTTCTTGCCCGGCGCGCTTTGGAGCTTTTGCGCGAACTGCCGCACTTCCGTGCCATCGCGCGGCTGTGCGGCGTATTGTCGCTGCGCTGCCACATAGGCCCGCAAGGTAGCGATGGCCGTGAGTTCGTTTTCACCGATGCGCCGCTTGAGCACTTCTTCGAACCCGGCATCGGTGTTGAAGCGCCAGCCGGTGTCTGTCTTAACCAGTGGGATTGGGAAGGGCCACGCTTCATACCCGACGACCAATGTCACCGAGCCGTCGTCGTTCACGCGCAAGCGCTGGTGATCCTCGGCCATCTTGGCAAGACGTCCGCGCAGTTCGCGGTCGCGCGCGACATCGACAGTACCAATGAGGTCGCGGTGTTCGGTGCCGAAAATTTCGACTAAAGGCGCATTCTCGCCGGTCTTAAGGGCAGCGACGAACGCCTTGGCCGCCTCCTCGGGCGTCTCGAAGACGCGCTGTGTTGCCGCTGGGCTTTGCTGCGCGCGAGCCGTGGAGGATAGAAGAGCAATCGTCAGGCTGAGAGAAATAAGAAGTGTTTTCATGATCGAATACATTGATTGTTGTTACCTATCTATGTCGCCCGCCGCCGCCGTGACTCATGCTCGACATACTCTGTCCGCCGCGCTGGCTGAAGCTTTGCGATCGAGAGCCCGACGACATGCCACCGAATGCGCCACCCTCGTGTGCTCCGCCAGCTTGGCGCCCGCCAAACTGTCCGGACGACGCGGATCTAGCACCGGGACTTTCTGCGCCTTGGCGACCTGCCCCGCCGCCGCCCTGCCAATGTTGCGCGCCTTCCGGCGCTTGACGTTGTCCCTGCTGCGCGCCGGCCGCGCCCTGGCGTTGCGCCTGGTTAGCGGTCGCCTGAGATTGGAAGCCGCCAGCGGACTGTTGGCGTTGCGCCTGGTTTCCCGCCGACTGTGATTGGGCGCCACTGAAGGACTGCTGGCGCTGTCCCTGATTTGCCGCCGCCTGGGATTGGGCGCCACTGGCGGACTGCTGCCGTTGCGCCTGATTGGTAGTAGATGTCTGCTGCCGCGCACTTTGATTTTGAGAAGCTGAACTTTGTCGCTGGGTTTGCGCTGAACTAGAATAGTTTTGCCAGCTTTGTTGCGACTGACTCGCGTAGTTCTGTCTCTGCTGCTGATTGTAAGCGGACTGAGAGGCGTAAGGCGCACTATAAACCGCACCGTTGGCCCAGTTCAGCCCGTAGGCCGTCGCAGCGCCGGCCACATAACCGGTCGTCGCCGCGGCCGCGGCCGCGCCAGGAACATAGTAGCTGGGATAGGCCGTGGACGAGTAGGTTACGGCTGGCACCGGTTGCTGCACGACCGCAGCTGAAGGCTGGTATTGCGGAACATAGATTACCTCGGGCTTGGCGGGGACGATCTTCACGGCATCCGCCTGATCAACCACGACCTGCTTGTCGTCGGTTTTCAGATTGCCGGCGTCTTGCGCTTTGCGCCGGAAAATCTGAATCGCCTGGAGAACATCGGGCTGCTGCGCGATCACCGCCTCTCCGAGCGCCTGGGTCCAATCGAGGTCGTCATTCATAAAGCTGATCACCTCCGGATAGGCCAGCAAACTTAGCACTGGTTGCGAGCAGCGACGGGTCGGGCTTCAGGTTCTTATCTTGCTTATACTTTTCGAGAAAGTGCTGACCTTTCACGATATCGAGCGGCGTGGTTGCCGCGGGCAACACCAGCCCCAGCAAATCGTCCGGGTAAAGTGCGATGCGACCGACCAGATTCTGCAACTGATCGGGTGAGAGCAACGGGGCAGTGGGTGCAGCCGGTTGTGGCTGCCCCGGTGGCACCTGCGCGAGCATACTGGTTGAAGGGAAGGGCGCGGCGATGCAGACTGCCGCGACAAAGAGTTTCGGGAGCGTAGTTTTCATGTTGGTTGGAGGGGTTGCGAATTACGATGCATTAAGTTGAGTCCGGTCGCGGAGGTGGGGATTTGTACCCTAACCCTCGAGGAATTAATTGCCAGTGGAGCCACGCCTCCTGCAGCGATTAGTTGACGAAACCGGAATCGGTGGCGATCTAAACCAGGGAGGCGGTTCATAAAATTCCGATCTTTTGCGCGAAGTTTGCCGCGGAGCTCATTCGGCCCGCTATTGGACTTTCGTCCCATCAGGGTAGGGCGCGGTAGGTAAGACTAACGTCCAATATCGCAGTCGCCGTAGAGCTTCCGAGCGGGTGCGGAAATAAACCCAACAAGGAACCTACCATGAAACCACTTACCTTCATCACTATTGGGATTGGTATTTTCCTAAGCGGCTCGCCTTTCGAGCAGACGGAAACGTCAATCGCCATCTAACAATAAACGGCGAACCCTTGAAATCCGCCTCAGCGGTTTGCCTGAGCGACCACTGGTTTTGCAGTGCCGCTGAGGCCGACGTGTAGGCGTAGAATCCGGTCGAGCTCGGCGATCGTTTGCGGCAGCCCGGTCGAGCCGTGCGGGCCCGGAACGATTACCTCAGATTGTGCCTTGTCGAAGTGCGAACTCCAATACGGTACAACTCCATCTGTGCTATTGGGCGAGTCGCCTTTACCGCGATCGCCGATAATCGAATGATAAGGGACGCTGATGGGAGCGCTGTTGAGCACTTTGAACGTCGGATTGTTTGGTTGTAAGCCATAGACGCTAGTCGGCAAACGGTTGCTGCCCGTGATTTGTATCAGCTCCTGCTTGGGTTACGGCATCCTGCAACACGGTGGCGACGTTGACGCGGCAGGGAGATCAAGCTAATCGCGAGCCGGCCGATTCCACCGCTGGCCATCCCGCTTCCGCGATGCGGAGTACAAATGAAAACGACGCGTTTTATGCGTGGGTTGCTCTTAAAGATAAGCGCGTGCATAACAAGACTATTGTTGGAATTGCGGGCCAGGATATCCCTTGCCACCGGACCGACGGCTTTCTCCCATAGCTCAGGAGTAACTGTCACGATCTGTGCGTGAGCGAGTATTCCGCCCATGCTGTGGCCAACAAGAACATAGGGACGATGATTAGGATAGAGTTTGTCCACTTTGGCCAACTCCTCCCGCAGGCGAAGCGCGGAATAGAGAACGGGTGTTCCGGTAGGATAGCCAAAGACCCAGAACTGGTAGCGTTTCCGTATCTCCGGATCTGCCTGCAGCCCGTTGATCGTCTCTACCCAGGTGAACGGACTTGACACCAGACCGTGAACAAAGACGAGCGGGATGCGATCCGGATCGTAAGGCTGAAGAAAATATAGTCCCGTTTTTTCGAGGTAGCGACTGGATCGCAGCGCTGCCATTAACTCAACGAGGTGAGATTAGATGGCGGCGAGTAGTAGCTGATCGGCGCGGTGAAATCGGCGGCGAGTGGACGAACCTTGCCTTCAACTAACGCCGTCGGTTGTTTCGCCGGGCGACGCAGCGCCAGAGTCGCGTCCTGTCCTTTGAAATCGAGAGTAGTTGTTACCGGAGCGCTGATTCCCTTCAGCGGCGCGAAGTTTTCCCGCGGAGTAGTAGTCCGAACTCCGACCAGTTCACCCCCTATTCCTTCCTGAACTATCTGCTTCTTCGCCAGTGGATGCTTAATTGAGCTGGCCAGCTGAAAGGAGTTGAAATAGTCCGGCGCCCAAACAGCAGGACCGGCAGGTTGCAGATGCAAATGGTAGGTCTCGTTATTTGAAGTAACCGTCAGCGGCTGGTTCCATAGTCGGCCTCCTTCACTGGAGCGCAGTAAAATGGTCAGCTCCGCGGCAGCGGTGTTGTAAGTGTTCAGGGCTGGTGTCTCCTGAGTTCCTGAGCCAAGTAGCGGAGCTGTGATGGCAGCGGCGTGCAGGTAATCGGCCGCTCGCTTCTCCGCTGGAACTTGCGGTGACCGTGCCTCCCTTAAGCTATCCGCTGCGGGAGCATATTGCGTCACCCTCTGCGGTGGCGTCGTCGCGCACGCTGCCAGAAACGCGACCGTCGCTGTCAGTGCAATGAGTCGAGCTCGGCATTCGCCCAAGATAGTTGCTCTTAACAACGCGCTGAGCTGTTTCATCGGCACTTACAGATACTTCGGGAACTGAGTTGAAGGCAACAACACTTCGCTTCGGGTTTGTCTAAACGACAGGCGCAAACAGCAATCTCGAGTTACTGTAGTAACTCGACCTTACCGGAGTCCATGTCATATCGCGCGGCCAAGACTTTCAACGTCCCGGCCTTCACTCGCGGCGGAATAAATGGGCCAGTCGTCTCTACGTGCTTGGCCATATCAACGGCGTTCGCGCGCACAGCGTTATCGAGTGGATCGCCCGGTTTGCCTTTCGTTTCCTCAACCGCCGGTGCAATTGCTCTCAATACATCAGGAATACTTCCGGATTCTTTGGCGTGCGAAACTGCGGCCGAAACCGCTCCGCACTTTTGGTGGCCCAGGACAACAATCAGGTTTGTGCCGAGGTGCTCGACCGCATACTCGACACTACCCATCGCCACCGGATCGACCACTTCACCCGCTGTTCGAACGACAAAGACATCCCCGAGTCCAACATCAAAAATCAGTTCCGGAGGAACGCGTGAATCCGAGCAGCTGACGATAATAGCAAAGGGTTTTTGATCTTTCGTCAGCTCAGTCCGACGCGCGACCAGCTCCTGACCATTAAGACCGGTCAACGTTGCGGCGACAAACTTTGCGTTTCCATCCTGTAATCGCTTGAGAGCGTCGGCTGCCGGCATTCCCTCCGGTTCCGCGGCCATGGTGACGGCGGGAAGGAAAATAAGCAGGCTGATGATGAGTGGGTTTATTTTCGTTTTCATTTGGTTTCAGCGTTTGCACTACGTGGTTGATCCAACCGTTTCAAGTTTCAAATCGGTCGTTACTTCGCCGTGAGCAGCGCCTTGCGGGTTGCGCCGAGTTCCCGACGTTTGGCGGCGCTGACTTTCGGGTACTGTAACTTCAGCGAAGCGAGCGTATCAATCACACCCGCCGCGACAATTACTCGCGTGAACCATTTGTTATCCGCCGGCACCACATACCAGGGTGAATTCTCCGTTGCTGTCTCCCGGATCGTTTGCTCGTAGGCGTCCATGTAGTCATCCCAAAACCCCCGCTCTTTGGCGTCGTTGAGTGAGAATTTCCAGTTCTTGTCCGGGTTATCGAGCCGCTCCAGAAAACGCTTCTGCTGTTCCTTTTTCGAGACGTGAAGGAAGAACTTCACCACAACCGTTCCGTTGCGATGCAGGTAACGCTCGAAGGCGCGAATGTCCCGGAATCGCTCCTCCCAGATATTTTTGGTAACGCATTCCTGCGGTAGCTTTTGTCCGGCGAGAAACTCGGGATGCACCCGCACTACCAGCGTCTCCTCGTAGTAACTGCGATTGAAAATGCCGATCCGTCCACGCTCGGGCAATTGTTTGACACAACGCCAGAGGTAATCATGATCGAGATCTTCGCTCGTTGGTCCTTTGAAGGAGGATACCTGGCAACCCTGTGGATTTACTCCCGACATGACGTGCTTGATCGTCCCGTCCTTTCCCGCGGCGTCCATGGCCTGGAAGATGAGCAACAACGACCAGCGGTCCTGCGCATACAAGTACATCCTGCAACTCTGCCAGTGCCTCGACACCGTTCCTGCAGCGCTTCTTTCGCGCGCGGCTTGTCCGCCGACTTCAGCTCGCCGGTATCGGCGGGATCAAAATCCTTGAGTCGAAATTTCTTTCCGTTCGTTATGCGATACGGTTTGGAGAATTGATGAGCGGCCTGGACGACTTTGTTCGTTTTCATTTCGTTCAAGAAGATGTCTCAATCATCTCCTTCATCACTTTTTTTCCGCGCGCCTGGAGCGGTCCCATCCCGCTTCCCGGCAGGAACCACATGCCCTTATCCTTATCGCGACAGTAAACGATATTGACGTTATCGCTCGTCACCGCGTGGTGGAAGGTGGCGCCAGGATTCTCGGCGATGAACTGAAAGAAGGCGTGCCGCCACGGGTCATCCGCGTAATGGAAGATCTCTTCGCCGATCTTTTTTAGCTCTTCCGTGCTTACAGTTCGGATGGATTGTCGGATAGCCTTTCGCCGCTCTTTCGTGAGCTCCTCAAGATCGAATTTGTCGAATGGCATTCTTCTTACTCGTTATCGCCGAAGCGCGTCGCTATTCTATTAGTTAATCCCGTTGCCACCAACCTATCGGACTTTGGTCCTATTACGAAATGGAAACCAGCGTGGACACTGGGAGCGGAGGTTTACAAACTGAAACTGCTCTTTCAGGAAATCCGTCGCAATCCGTTGCTGTGGCTGCTGGTGTTTGTGCCGGTGGTGCTGGTCGCGGAGAAACTCAAGCCCGAATCTCATACCCTTCTCTTCGTCCTCTCGGTGCTGGCGATTCTGCCGCTGGCGACCTTGCTTACTCACGCGACGGAGTCAGTGGCTGCGAAGACCGGTGATTCCATTGGTGGCCTGCTCAACTCGACACTCGGCAACATGACCGAACTGGTGATCGCGATCACCGCTTTGCAGGCGGGCCAATACACGCTGGTGAAAGCTTCCATCGCCGGCGCGATCGTGACGAACTCGTTGTTCATGCTGGGCATGTCGTTCCTGCTTGGCGGACTCCGTTACCACGTCCAGGAGTTCAATCGCATCGGAGCGCGTATGCAGGCCGGGCTTCTGTTTCTCGCGACCGTCGCGCTCCTCATTCCTTCCACCATCGGATCGCGTCTGTCTCCTGAGAGCGCGAAGTTCAATCGCGAGTTGAGTGTAGCACTGGCGATCTTGCTTCTCGCTGCCTATGCACTCGGCCTGTTTTTTTCGCTCAAGACCCACCGCGAACTGTTCGCTGGTGTCGCAGAAGAAGAGGAAGCCGCATGGCCCATGGGCCTCGCGGTTGGGACGCTGGCGGGCGTGACGGTCTTTGTCGCCTTGGTAAGCGAAGTGTTCGTCGGTTCTGTGCAGGAAGCCGCCGTCTCGTTCGGAATGACTCCGGCCTTTGTCGGTTTCATTATCGTCGCGCTGGTCGGGGCGGCCGCGGAAATGACCGCCGCCTTTTCGGCCGCGCGCAAGAATCATCTCGATCTCAGCGTCACCATCTCGTTAGGCAGCGCCGCCCAGATTGCCTTGTTCGTTGCGCCGGTTCTTGTCCTCCTCAGCTACTTCATTGGGCCGGCGCCAATGGATCTGAGTTTCTGGACGGGCGCGGTGGCAATGGTCTTTTTCGCCACCCTGACCGCCGCGCTGGTCACGAACTCAGGGCGCTCCATGTGGTTCCTGGGCGTCCTGGTGCTGACGGTTTACCTGATGTTCGCGGCGGCGCTTTATCTCCTCCCGCCGCAGACTTAAGTCGTCACGCCGACGATCTACGGTTGAGGCCGAAGATGTCGCTAAATACGGCGAAGAACAAGCCGGTGGAAAGTCCGCACATCAGGATGCCGGTGAGCGCTTCGACGCCACCGACGAGGCGCCATTCTTGAGGCAGCACGAGGTCGCCATAACCGGTGGTGGTGTAAGTGACCGCGCTGAAATACGCGGATGTTGCGATGTCCGGCATCGCGCCGCGCCACGCGTAGAAGAGCGCCCAGACGAGAATCTCGATCAGATGCAGCAGCACGTCCAGGCAGCGATGCGGACGAGCATCCACGTGCGCGTGCCAGAACTGCCCCGTGCCGCGCCCCAGCCGAACGTGCATCCAGCGAAACGCGCTCGTGAGTCCCGTTGCGTGAATCGTGACGCACAGCGCCATCAGAGAAAAGGCGATGAGAAGCTTCGAGAGCATCGGCGCGGTGCGTTAGTTGGACAGTCTCGCGTCGAACGCCTGTCTGATGTCGTCGGCGGGAGAACCCGTGCAAATTGTTGCTGTTGCTCGTTTCACAAAATCAGACGGGAAGCATCGCGATGCGCACAACGGCATAGGTGAAAACTGCAAGGGCGAAAGTAAACGCCAGCACGCGGACACGCCGTTGTTCGAATCTGCCGGCGGTGTTGGCGAAAAAGAGGACTGCCGCGAACAGGACGGTGTTGGCGAGATACTGGCCCGAAATATTACCGAACTGGCGTGCTTCGGTTACTTTCGAAGCGGCTTGAGCATTCGCCTCCGCGGCCTCGCGCGTGCCCCGAACTTCATAGAGGTTCGGGACGAATGGATGCGGGTCAGCATTTGGATTCTCAAAAGGCCTCTGCGCGAGCCAGGCATCGTACGCTTTCCGCACGTCAGGCGGAAAGCGCTGCGCGTAAAAGTCCGCCAGTTTTTCGTTACCCGCCTGCTGCGCCGCGAGCAATTGCATGAACATGGCGGCATGAATGCTCGCCGCCTGCATTCCCTGGATGTTTAGCAGGTTGGCGCGACGCTCGAGTGAATTGAATTCGTTCATCAGCCGGTTGCTGCGTCGGGTGAAGGCAGCCGATTGATACGAAGACCATGCGGTTCCAACTGTGGCCAGCGCCATTAGCAACGCTGTGACCGGCTCAACCCACTTTTTCTTCGGCGTTTTGGCAGCGGAGGCAGATTCGTGCTGAGATTGGCTTTCCGTTTCTGCACTCAATGAATTTTCCTCGCCGAAAGCGTTGCCTCCACTGTGCGGGTGCTCAACGAGAACACCGCGCACTTCATGCAAAATGATCAGCCTCCGCGTGGGAACTGGTCCACGATTTTCGCGACTGCGGCGCGAATTTTTTCGGCATTTGATTCGGGTCCGCCGACCACCGCTTTTCCGACGCCGCGAAAGACAAGCTTCTTCGTGTGTGCATCGACGAAATCGATGATCAATGTGCCTTCACCGTAAGTGTTAAAGTCGGTATAGGTGACGGGAGCGCCGTACCACATGCCGTAACGGCCGTAACCGTAAGGCCAGCTGCCGTGATAGCCGTAGCCCCAGTCGGTGTACTGTTGCACCGAAACTTTTTCGAGAACGAAGACTTGGCGAACAACATCGAGATCGGCCTTTTTCCCCGGCGCTTCAGTAATTCCCCGCTTGGCGAGTTCCGTCCGCACGGACTCTTGCAATGCTGCCTCGCCTACCGGCGACAGGGTTTCTCCGCGAGCGGGCGGCGCGAGGGTGTAGGTCTTATATGCCGCGAAGTGGGCCGCGGGGTCGTGGTCGGTGGTGACCGTAACGCTCTCGCTCGCGCATGCGGCAAGCACGCAGAGGACTCCGGCAGCTAAGAAGAAGTTGAATACAGTTTTCATGAGATACCTTTTGCTGGTTTGATTCGATGCCGTTCAAGCTGAAGTCGCTGCCAGGAAATGCCTATTGGACCTTGGTCTCATGTCTTGGAAAGAGTGGTTTGTTGAGAGTAACTGCCGCGTGCGCACAGCATCGGTTTGTTATGCAAAACATCTCATCGCCGCTGGGACTGCGCTGATTAGCGCAGGATGGTGCAGCGACCTTTCTGCTCAGGATCTCGAACCGCGCGCCTATAGTAACTCTCCGGTCGGCACTAACTTCGTCATTCTGGGTTACGGCTACGCCAGCGGTACCGTGCTGACCGATCCGTCATTGCCAATCGAAAATGTGAGCAACGAATCGCACATCGGTATTTTGGCTTATGCTCGTGTGCTAAACGTGTTCGGCAAGTCCGCGAAGTTCGACATGATTGTTCCCTTCGCTGGACTGAGAGCCGAAGGTCTTGTCTTTGGCCAGCCGCACGAGCGCGAGATCAGCGGGTTAGCCGATCCGCTCTTTCGATTTTCGATAAACTTCATCGGCGCGCCCGCGCTCACCGCAGCAGAGTTCGCAAAATACCGGCAGGATCTGATTATCGGCGCGAGCGTGCGGGTGGGCGTGCCGCTCGGCCAGTACGACGACACCAGACTGGTCAATGTCGGGACCAATCGATGGTCGGTGAAACCGGAGCTTGGCATTTCAAAAGCTCTTGGACGCTGGACGCTCGAGCTCGCGCCGGCCGTCACCTTCTACAGTGAGAACGACGATTTCCTCCGCGGCAAAACGCGCGAGCAGACGCCGCTCTATTCCGTGCAGGCGAACGCGAGCTACACTTTCGCGCGCGGCTTTTGGCTGGCGGTAAATGCCGGCTATTTCACGGGCAGCCGCTCGACGGTTGATGGCGTGGAGAATAACGATCGGCAGGAAGGGCTGCGCTTCGGCGCGACATTGGCGCTGCCGGTCACTCGGTCACAGTCAATCAAAATTTACGGCGTCACTGGCTACAACGGTCATCGCCACCACGACTTCGACGCGGTTGGGATCGCCTGGCAGTACCGCTGGGGCGGCGGTTTGTGAAGGAGGCCGCGAGCTTATTGCGTCAGCCACGTGCGTGCGGCCGCAAGTTCGTCCGGCGGAAAGAATTTTACTGGCGCGCGGCGAACTCCCGCGCCAGCAAAAGCGAGAGCTTGTACTTCCCAGCGCGGCTCCGCCACGATCGCAATTTTGGCGATCTCACCGGAATGCGAGAGGAGGAAATCCAAATCGTTCCAATCTGCGCCGCGTTCAAAACCCTCGAAGTTTTCGACAATAGCGAGTACGCGAGGCTTCGCGCCGACGTCGATTTTGTCTGCCAGTGCGCTTTGGTTCGCCGCAAATTCGGATTGTTTTAAAACGCCGCGGATGCGCAGCACACAAATGTCGTTAGGTTCGTATTCGATTTCGATGGGCATGATCGTGTATTCTTGTTGTTATAGTTTCAGGTGAATCGCTCCGGTTGTCCGGTCGCAGCCAGAATCGAGCGCCACCAGCCGCTGGCTTGGCTCGAGAGCGCTTGGTATAAGCGAGTCAGCGTCATTCAGGTGCAAGTCGATTTCCTATCGGACTTTCGCCAAGACGAGTTCGGCGTCATTGCATGAGTGACTGGAAACAGCCATGCGCGTCGGATCGTGATTTGTCCGCATCGGCGTCGGCAAAGACAGGCTCTTTCATGTCGCCAATTCCTCCCTTTCGCGGCGACCCAACTTTGCGTAAAGCCACATCACCAGCAGGGCCGCGAGTGCGTAGGCCGCGATCGCCGGCACTGCTCGACCGTCGCGGCTGTGCTGCCCCGAAAGTAAGAGAGCAAGGCCGACGTGCCGGTTCGCATTACAGACGGACAACGTTTGAACGGTTGCGGAGGGCCGACCCAACAGCAGTTGCATCCCCAGTAGGCATCCCGCCGCAAGCAGCAGCGCGGCCACGACTACCCACGGGCTCTCCTTCCACAAGGCGACACCAATTTTGTAAAGTAGCCCCACCAGGACGACCAAGAGCAACGTATTACCGATTATATTAAGGATACGTTGGGCATGCGTGGAGAACGCGGGTGCGAGCCACATTAGCGTCATGCCGACAATCAGCGGCACGAACTGCTGCTCCGCGATCACCGCCAGCAACTTCATCGGCGGCACCCAGATGTCGCGTCCATACAACCAGCCGCCGGCCGCAATCAACAACGGAACGATCACGGGCGTGAGCAGCGCGCCCCAAACCTGGTAGCTCGCCGCCAGTTGCAGATCGAAGCCTTTCTGCGCCGCACCACGAGTCATTAGTGGCGCGCCCGGCACGACGGCGATGAGAAACAATCCCGCCATTGTCGGACGATCTAACGGGAGTAAATTTCCGAGCGCCAGGGCGAGAAGTGGCGGCACGAGAAATGTCCCTGCCAACAATCGCGCCCAGAGCGAGAGTGTCAGGCGCCCCCAATTTTCCAGCAGTCGCCTTGGGCTCAGGCTCATGCCGATCGACAACATCAGCATCAGCACAACGCACGACACCAAGTATTTCATGCTTCTAGTTTTGAACCGTGAACCGAAATTCGATCGGGCATACCGATCGCGCAGCCAGTTCTATGAGCGATCTCATCAATTGCAACAAGCCTGCCTGTGCGCGACCCGCGCCGTCTGTCGGACTTTGGTCCGACCGCGCTATGCGGCGAGCTCCCCCGCATTTCGGCCAGCGTATTGAGGCAACTCTCGGAGGAACCTGAGGGCAAACCAGAGACGTCAGCCCACTAGCAGCCGCTAGCCCTCGAGGACCGCGGCATTGCCCCGCTTCCGCACGACCGGTTGGTCGGTGATGATGACTGTCGTCCCCGGTGTGAGCGTGTCGTAAACCTTGGCCGCAAACTCGGGGTTGATGCGCAGGCGCGACGCGATCTTGTCGGCAGGAACGCCGCGGCCACTGCTCGTCACGGTCATCCACTTTCGCGCGGCCCGGCCGGGAGCCAGCGAGCTTTGCCGGTCGGTCGTGCCTTCGAGGAGCGAGTAGACATGATTCCCCAGCGAACCGCGGCCACTTACCTCCACCGGCGCGCGCCCGATGACATTGCCGTTGCGATAAACGTAGATCGCTTTATCGGCCGCGCTGACTACCATCGTGATCGGGCCGCTCGCGCTGCGTTCCGGCTTCCAGTCATACTCATTGCTCGCGAGCGGACGCACCATTGCAGCTGAGATATCCTTCGGCGCCAGCAGTAGTCCGGGGCTCGACGCGAGGTGCGGCACCGGGACCTTGCCATCGCCCACCACGACGGTCCCGCCGCTCGACGTCGCACTGAAAAGCAACTGCGAGAAATCAAACGGCATGCGGATGCAGCCGTGGCTGGCGGGGTAGCCGGGGAGATTCCCCGAGTGCATGCAGATGCCGGTGTCGGTGAGCCGCTGCATGTTGGGCATCGGCGCGTTGTCGTATTTTTTCGAATAATACTCCTTACTCTTGCCGAGAATGCTGAAGACGCCGCCCGGTGTGGAGTGGCCCTGCGAGCCGGTGCTTATGCTCGAGCGGCCAATGAGGATGCCGTTCCGATACACGTGCATGGTCTGCTCGGGAACGCTCACGAGGACCATGAGGGGACCGCTCGGTGAAAGCTCGGGGTGCCACCAGTATTCACCCGGTTTGAGCGTCCCAGTTGGCTTGCCGGTCGGCGTGCCTTTGGTGTGGAAGGAGGGTTGCTGCACCGCGTATGACGAGGTGAGGAGCGCGATAGTAAGCGTGACGGTGGATAGAATCTTCATGAGGTAATTAGAGAAACATGAACGTACGCCTCCTCCCTGTCGAATAAAACTTTGGTCCGAGAGACTTGCTGTCGTCGGCCTCTTATTCTACCTAAATCCTTTTTGTAAAATAGCCCGCATGACTCACGATGAATGCCTCGGCTCCGGTGAACTACTGCGGAGTTTCATAAGGCGGCTCATCTGTCGCGATTGGTGTCACTTGTGCCGGCGGATTGATCAAGTTGAACACGAGGGTCGCGGCGACGGCCGCCGCGAAATCTGCAACCAGGTAGATCCAGATGTTGTTCCAAGTAGATATACCTAATATCGAAATGCCGATGGCGACGGCAGGGTTGAACGCACCGCCCGAGTCTTCATGCCGAAGTCTCCCTCCAGGTAGGAGACGAATGTGGGTAGGCCAATTTGTATTTCAAAGGGCGCGGCGATTCGGGACCAGAGGCTGGCAGAGGCTGGCGTAGACTTCGACTAACCGTTCTCCGCGCCAGCGAACGCAATGGAAGCGGTCAGGAGGATGGCGCAATTAACAATTCGCCTACCGACGTGGTTTTGTCACGCCTACGCTTCGCAGCCGCTGTACTAACTTTTCTACAAAGTCCAAAAACAAATCGGCCTCCCCGATGAAAAGGAGGCCGATTAATCCTAACCCAAGAGAGAAATCGTGGCAGCTAAAAATGGAATCGGACACCGGCGCCAACTAAATGCTGGCCCAGATCGCGACTGGGCCCCGTATCGATCTGGGTGCTCGTGTAATTGAGATAATGGTACTCGATAAACGTGCTGAACTTAGGCGTCCAATAGTAGTCCGTGCCCGCGATGATCTGCCAGGCGAGGTCCGAATGACTTGCGCCTCCGCTGGTGCTGAAGCGTCCATTTGGGCCGGTGAAGTCTGTCCCGGCGGATTCGGCATAGTAAATGCCGACGCCTCCGCCGACATATGGCTGAAATTTTCCAAACGCGAAGCGCCCAATGAAATTCGCCATGAATGCTCCGGTGTTAATGAAGGTAGTCGTGCTGGTCTGCCGGAATATGTCCCCGTCCGCAAACCTAATGGTGGCATCAGCACCACCCCTGAAGCCGTTGTAAAAGAAGTCGCCTTCAACGGTTGGACGAAACACGCCTGTGCCAAAGACGTAGCCGAGCTTAATGCCGCCGAAAAAGCCGACGTCATTCTTAGGGCTAATCGCGAGGGTGTCTCCAAAGCGATCGGTGAAAAGTCTGTCACCGCCCCGGTTCTGATAAACGTTGGCGCCCATGTCGATGGCTCCGTAAAAACCTGTCCCATAAAGTAGTGGTGGTGGCGCCGGCGCGACTTGCTTGTATTCCGGTGCCGGCGGTCCCGCAAATAGCGAGCCGCTTAGCAGAAGACCAATCGTAACAGTGGCGAAAGTAAGTGGTTTCATGGTATGCTTTCTTGTCAGGGTTATCTTAAACACAAGCGGCACCGTCAGGGTGTTTACCGCGACTGCATATCGGACCTTGGTCGTATAGGGCGCGCCTGACACTTTCGGATGCTGTTGTACGCAAAAAATCGCAGTTAGGCCGTGGCTGCGAGTCGTCGACGATGCCGGTTCACAGCGATTCTGCTGCTGAAAACTGTCGTGCTCGTGATCGCGCCAATATTGGCATCGCTGTTTTCTGGCTGGTGCATATCCTGCCGGAAAAGATTGCCGAAAAGAAAAGGCATCCACAGACCCACGCGATTCAGTGCCTCTGTAATCACTCGACGTTCTCGGTTCAATTACGCCTTCGGGCCCGCCGCCCCAGCCGGTATTGATCGCCTTGGCGTAGCAACCTCCTTCGATGTTGAAAATTCCGTCGTCGCTCCAGCAATGCTCATCGTCGCCGATGAGATGACGTGTCGGGTCGGCCGAGAGGGTCGTTTTGCCGGTGCCGCTCCGGAACGATCGGACGCCAGCGGAAGCAAAGAACTCAGCTTCGGCGTAAGCCCAACGTCCAATACCGAAGGCAACACCGCGTCGCGCAGATTAGTCAGCGACCAGAAGGACCAACTACACAGCATCGACCTGAAGTAGCTATGAGTAACAAAAATGTCTCGTTATTTTTCGTTGCGTCTGGAGCACGGCGCAGCCATCCTGCTGCGTGAAACGAAACTGGAGTTCCATTTTCCCGAGGTGAATTTATGAGCAGAGTAAACGCGGCATTAGAACTCGGAAATGCTACCCTCGAAAGTAGCGACGAATTGCGCTCACGCAGGTCTCCTCCGAGACAGGTGATCTGGCTCATCGCGCTCGGACTTCTGGCGCTGCCAACTACCGCCCACGCCTCGTTCCTTCACGGTGAGACGCTCGACACAGTCGCGGGCGCCATTGCGTGGTTCGCGTTCATCCTCGTCCCGCCCGTCTTAATCGGGGCCTTCCTGCTGGTCCACATTCTCCCCGAAAAGGTTGCCGAAAAGCGGCACCATCCGCAGCTCGGGGCTATCAAGTGCCTGTGCCTGCTCTCGCTTTGCTTCGGCGGACTGCTCTGGCCTCTCGCATGGCTTTGGGCCTACTCAAAGCCCGTTTTTCACAAGATGGCGTACGGCACGGATGTCGATCACTCGCACGAGCAGACGGGTGGGGAAAAATCCGCCACGACTGAACTCGAACAACTCCGCGCCCGTGTCGCGGAACTCGAAGCGGAGATTAAAGGAGGGAAGGCGTAATGGAAGTCATCCTGCTTGCCATCTACGGCTTCTTCGTCTGGCTCATTTTCTATAAATTCAAGTGGCTGCCCATGAACTTTACCGCGGCGGTCATTGTCATCACGCTGCCCATCGTGGCAATGATGGCTCTTTTCCTCCTTCTGAACATTGCCGCGCCCGCATCTGACGACGTGCGCGCGATGAATTATGTCATCCCGATCGTTCCGCGCATAACCGGCCAGGTGACCGAGGTGCCGATTCAACCGAACCGGCCGATTAAGAAGGGCGACGTGCTTTTCAAGATCGACCCGGTGCCCTTCGAGGCGGCGGTGAAAGCCGCCGAAGCCACGCTGCGCGGATTGCAGGATCAACTCAACAACGCGAAGGCCAAAAAAGCGGCATTGACTCCGCGGATCGATCTGGCGAAAAAGCGGGTCGAGCAATTCACGGCACTCGCCGCGACCGGGGCCGGGAAGCGGGCCGATCTCGAGCAGGCGCAAAGCGACCTCGGCAATCTTGAAAGCGAATTCCTCGCCGCCGACGCGACGGAAGCGCAGGCCGGGGCGCAGATTCTCAAGGCCGAAGCCGACCTGCGCGATAAGAAATTCGACCTCGAGGGCTGCGTCCACCTTGCTCCCTCGAACGGGCGCGTGGCCAACCTTTCCCTGCAACCCGGCGTGCGCGCGACCCAGTTCGCGACAATGCCCGTGATGAGCTTCATCCAGGAGGACGATCCGTGGCTGCTAGCGTTTTACCGGCAAAACGAACTGCGCTACGTCGAACCCGGCGACGAAGCGGAAATCTATATGAAGGTGTATCCGGGCCGCATCATCAAGTGCAAGGTCGATTCCATCCTTTGGGCGACGGCACAAGGCCAGCTGCCGATCAACGGCAACCTCCCCAACACCGCGCCCATGTCGGCACCCGAACAGCGCATCGCAGTGCGACTCCTCACAGATGGGAAGGATAAAGACGTCTTCCTCGCTGCTGGCGCCCGCGGTGCGGGAGCGGTCTACACGAACGATATTACGGCGATCCAGATCCTCCGTCGCGTTATCGTCCGCATCGCGGCGAAGTTCGACTGGTTCGTCATCAAACATCTCTCCGCTCTCTTCGGCGGACACTAGACTAGGGATGAGGATGAAACGGATGAATGCCCTGCGGTCCACTGTGCTTCTTGCTACCGCCAGCAGCCTCGTGCTCGCGGGCTGCGCTCTGAAACAATCCGCCTGTTGGCGCGGACATCATGCCTGAGTCGGCTCGCGCGAAGATCCCGGGAAGCTGGGCGGGCGCGCATCGCAGCGGCGCGGTGGTGCCGAACTGGATCCGCACTTTCGGCGACCCGGAGCTGACCGCGCTCGTTGCGGACGCCGTCGCGCGGAATCCCGATCTCAAGGCCGCCGCCGCCCGTGTGGAAGCATCGCGCGCCGCCGTGCGCATTGCCGCATCATCGCTCTACCCGCGGATCGCGATGAAAGGACTGGGCGAGCGCCAGGGACAGGAACTTAGTGGCGACCTTGGTCGCAACATTAATCCGCCGAGCTTCGGGCCCCCCGGAACCGAGAACCCCGGCGGCACGGGGCTCGATACCAGCACGGATTCATCATCACAGCGCTGGGTATATGGCATCTCCGCTGGCGCCGCCTGGGAGGCCGACGTGTGGGGACGCATTCGTTCGAAAAAAGCTGCCGCGTGGGCAGAAAGCCGCGCGCTGGAAGCCGACTACGAGTTTGCCCGGCAATCCCTCGCCGCCGCCGTAGCGCGCGCGTACTTCACTACCATCGAGGCCGCGCAACAGGAAGCCAACGCGCAGCAGACGCTCGATATCTACCAGGAGTATTCGAAACTCACCGACGAGCGCAAACAGCAGGGCTTCGCGAGCGACTTCGACGTGGCGCAGATCAAGTCACGCACCGCGGCCGCACAGGACGCGCTCTACTCCGCACAGGCGGCTCGGGCGCAGACCATCCGCGCGATCGAGGTCGTGACCAGCCGTTACCCTGCCGGCAGGTTTGATGTCAGACGTTCCTTCCCCGGTCAACCGAAAGCCGTGCCCGCCGGTCTGCCCGCGCAAATCCTCGAACGCCGGCCGGACGTCATCGCCAGCGAACGTCGGTTCGCCGCTGCCTTTCACAGGGTGAACGAGGCGCGCACCGCGCGCCTGCCGCGCATTGTGCTTAGCGCCACCGGTGGGCTCGGAAGCGCGGCACTCGACTCAGTCGGCACGCTCGACGCCGTCGTCTGGAGTCTGGCCGCCGGGATTACGCAACCGATTTTCTTCGGAGGTGAACTTAAAGCTGCGCAAGATCTCCGCACCGCCGAGCAAAAAGCCGCCGCCGCAAGCTACGTCGGCGTCGCGTTGCGCGCATTCGAAGATGTGGAAGACGCTCTCGCCGGCGATTATTATCTGCGCAAACGCGAAGGCGCGCTGGGCGACGCGGTTTCGAGCAGTGCCGATTCGGTGAAGTTCGGAAGGGACCAATTCGGACAGGGCCAGATCGATATGTTCACCGTCTTGCGTCTCACAGGGGAAAACCTCGCCGCGAAAGTCCAACTGACTCAAGTCCAAGCCTCCCGACTTCGCGAACGCGTGAATCTGTACCTGGCTCTTGGCGGTGATTTCCAAGGAACTGGCGCGCCGGAAAAATGACTCGACACTTTTCAATGACACTCTGAGCCGGGCCGCTGCGCCCTCACAAAGACGCATGCGCACAATCACAAACGATTACCGCGACGCGGAAATCCTTGATCTCGGCTCCGGCTACGAGACCGGACCGTTTCTGGTTACCCAAACGGGTGTTGGGCCGAACGATCCGGTGCCGAAAACGCACATGTTCGTACTTCGTCCAGATGGAGAGTGGGTGGACTTCAACGCCTATGCCTGCCAAGGAAAACCGGAAGCAATGGACGAACTCGTCTTTCGCACCATGAGCGAAGTGAGAGCGAGTTTTCGGAAGACTGGCGAGACGACCACAGGTCTTAGAGTTGCCCATTGACGAGGATGGCCTCAAAGCGTGGCTCGAGCGGCACGAGGGTGGCAATCCATTCCAGGCTGCTCATTTGTGGGCAGTCGAATACAGAAAACGCCGGCGTGGCAAGGGACGGTGATCGTTTGCCGTCGGCTGTGGCGATGGGTTCTCGAGACGCGGCTTGGTGGAAGAGAGTGTTTCCATCTTTTGTCTGGCTGCGCCATTACCAACGCGACTGGTCTCGCGGAGTTGCCGTGGCGTTACGCAGTGGCCGCGGTAACGGCCTTTTTCCTCAGCCACCGCGACGACTTTGAGTGAACACTCAGTGCCGTTCCGACGTGCCGCATATTCGCCGCTGGCGAGTCGTCGGGCCGCTCGCGTTCGCGGGACGCGGAGTGGAACGGTCGCGGATGGCAAGGGTGTGGACCGGTGAAGTTTTTTCCGAAACAGGCGAGTCCGAGGCGCGCGCATGGCTCGCTAAGTGAGCGTTCAAGCAGCTACCATCAATCCAACATTATTATATGAAAACCAAGCAAGTCATCGAAGCAGCCCACAGAATCTCCAAGCCTTACCGCGTCAGGAACGGAAAAAAATTCCGACTAAAAGATGTCGATCCGGGCGACACGGGTGAACTCAAGTCCGAGGACAAGCCGCGCGCCAAGGAGGCGCTGCAGGAACGGGGTGGAGGCGCTCACGGAATTGCAGGACATGCTTTATGGGCAGGATCGCTGGTCGCTGCTTCTCATCTTTCAGGCGATGGATGCGGCGGGGAAGGACGGGACGATCAAGCACGTGATGTCGGGTGTGAATCCGCAGGGCTGCCAGGTTTCATCGTTCAAGGGGCCGACAAGCGAAGACCTCGATCACGATTATCTCTGGCGCTGTGTGAAGCAGTTGCCGGAGCGCGGACGGATCGGCATTTTCAACCGCAGCTACTACGAGGAGACGCTGGTGGTGCGGGTGCATCCGGAATTTCTCGCGGGACAGAAGCTGCCGGAACGCTGTGTGACGAAACGTATCTGGGACGAGCGATTTCAGGACATCCGCGCCTTCGAACGCTACCTAACGCGCAACGGGACGATCGTGCGGAAATTTTTCCTGCACGTCTCGAAGAAAGAGCAGCAGAAGCGTTTTCTCGAGCGGATCGATCTGCCGGAGAAGAATTGGAAATTCTCCGCCAATGACGCGAAGGAGCGCGAGTTTTGGGACGACTACATGAAGGCCTACGAGGAAACGATCCGCGAGACAGCGACGGAAGATTCGCCGTGGTATGTGGTGCCGGCGGATAACAAGTGGTTCACACGCGTGGTCGTGGCCGCCGCCGTGGTCGATGCGCTCGCGTCGCTGAATTTGAGCTACCCGAAAGTCAGCGCGGCGAAGGCCAAGGAACTCGCTGAAGTGAGGAACACTTTGCTCGCGTAAATGAGCGCGACGGTAGCGAACGACGACGCGCCGGCGCGCCCGAGCCGCTGGTCGGGGATCGTGCCGGCGGTGCGTTGGTTGCGGAGCTACAAGCCCGCCTGGTTTCGTGCTGACCTGGTGGCGGGCGTAACGCTCGCCGCTTACCTTTTGCCGGCCGGGCTCGGCGACGCGTCGTTAGCCAACCTGCCTCCCGAAGCTGGACTTTACGCGTGCCTGTTCGGCGGACTGGTCTTCTGGCTGTTCTGCAGTTCACGGCACACGACGATCACGGTCACGTCCGCGATTTCACTGCTCACCGGCGCTTCGTTAGGCGGAATTGCAGGTGGCGATACGACACGGTTCAGCGCGTTGGCGGCGGGTACGGCCGTGCTCGTGGCGTTCATCGCGTTCATCGCCTGGCTGTTCAAGGCTGGCTCGATCGTAAACTTCATCTCCGAAAGTGTGATGACGGGCTTCAAGTGTGGCGTGGCGCTGTTCCTCGCCAGCACGCAATTGCCCAAGTTGTTTGGCATCCACGGCGCCCACGGGAATTTCTGGGAAAACAGCGGCAACTTTTTCACGCACCTGCACGAAACCAATACCACCTCGCTCACGATTGGAGGCGCCGCGCTGGCGGTGCTCGTGCTCGGGAAGATTTTCCTCAAAAATAAACCGGTGGCGTTGTTCGTGGTGGTGGGCGGCATTGTGGCTTCGGGTTGGCTCGGCCTCGACGCGCGCGGGGTGAAGCTGCTAGGTGCAGTTCCGCAAGGGCTGCCGGCCTTCGGACTCCCAGCGATTCACTGGGCGGATTGGGACGAGCTGCTGCCGCTGGCGTTCGCCTGTTTTCTACTTGGCGCGGTGGAGACCGCCGCGATCGGTCGCATGTTTACCGCCAAACATGGCGGCCGGCTTGATGCCAACCAGGAATTCCTCGCGCTCGCTGTTTCTAATCTCGCCGCCGGATTGGGTCGCGGTTTCCCAATCAGCGGCGGCATGTCGCAATCGCTCGTCAACGAGGGAGGTGGTGCGCGCACGCCGCTGTCCGGCGCCTTCGCGGCGGGGATCATTTTGGTGGTGGTGCTTTTCTTCTCGCACTTGCTGGCCCCGTTGCCTCAGCCGGTGCTGGCCGCGGTCGTGTTGGTGGCTGTTGCCGGCCTGTTCAAGGTCTCCGCCCTCAAACATCTCTGGCGCGGCGATCGCACTGAATTCGCCGTCGCCATCGCGGCCATCGTCGGCGTGCTCGGGCAGGGACTGCTACGCGGTGTAATGATCGGCGCGATCCTCTCCCTGGTACTGTTGATCCGGCGCGCGTCGCGGCCGCACGTCGCCATTCTCGGACGCATCCCGGGCGCGCGGCGGTTCTCGGATCACGGGCGCCATCCGGACAATCAATTGATTCCCGGCGTAATGATCTTCCGGCCTGAGTCGGGTCTCATGTATTTCAACATGGATCACGTGCGCGACACAATTGTGGATCGGGTCCGCGCTGAAACCACTACGCCCAAGCTGGTCGTGCTGGACCTTTCCGCCGCGCCGCGGGTGGACATGCACAGCGCACAAATGCTGGGGAGCATGGCGGATGAGCTCAGCGCGACCGGCATCCGTGTGCAGGCCGTGGAAGCGCGCTCCTCGGTGCGCGAACGATTGCGCGGCGAGGGAGTGGATGCTCAGCTTGGCGGAATCGACCGGTTCACCACCGTCGCCGACGCGGTAGAGGCATTTCAAAAACAGGCTATGACTTGAAGGCTTCTGTGAACCTTTCTACGAGAAAGCGAAACGGCCTAACGACTATTCGTCCTTACCCACAATGCGTGCTCTGACTAACGACTACAAGGATTGCAAAATCATCAAGATCGACCCCGCCGATCCGACGAGCCCATACGGAGTCATGCAGGAAGGTTATGATCCTAACGATCCAACTTATCGGACGCGGATGTTTTACCTGCAGCGCGATGGACAATGGATCGACGAGATCGCCCGCAGCGCGCGGCCCGATTCCGAAGGCGGCGATGTTCTGTTCGAAACTTCCGCGGAAGCGCTCGAACTGCTCGGCAGACTCAGGGGCAAGCCAGTCGTGCGCGACCTGCCGGTCTCCCAGGACGAGATGAAAAATTACCTCGGACGCGTTGGCAGCGGCAGCCCGCAGGAACTGCTGCGCCAATTTCTCGCCCGCTATCGCGCCGCCAAAGGCAAACCCTCACACATCGAGAAACCTCAGCTCGCAGCGCCTATGCCGGAAAACTCTTCCGAACGATCCTCCAAGCGTGTGCTGGAACCGATTGACCGCGTCTCCGAAGTCCTCTTCGGCCTGATCATGGTCCTCACGTTCACCGGCTCGCTCAGTGTGGCCGAGGCCGGGCGGAGTGAGGTGCGCACGATGCTCATTGGTGCGCTGGGATGCAATCTCGCTTGGGGAATCATCGACGGAGTGTTGTATCTGATGGGCTCGCCTGCGGAAAAGGGACGGAACCTTCTCACCTTTCGTGCCGTGCGCAAGGCCACCGATTCAAACGAAGCCCACCGTCTCATCGCGGGCGCGTTGCCGTCGGTGGTCGCGAACGTCCTGACGCCAGCCGAACTCGAAGCGGTGCACGAGCGGTTGAAGCAACTGCCCGAGCCTCCAGAACGAGCGCGGCTGCGCAAGGACGATTGGCTGGGCGCCGTCGGTGTTTTTCTGCTGGTGTTCCTCTGCACGTTCCCGGTGGTGATTCCGTTCATTTTCATGCGCCACGCCGGGCCAGCCCTGCGCGTCTCCAATGCCGTCGCCATCGTGATGCTGTTTTTGACCGGCTACGCCTTCGGACGCATGACTGGGCGCCACCCGTGGCTGTTCGGAGGTTCGATGGTCGTTCTCGGGTTGATTCTGGTGGGCATGACCATGGCGCTGGGAGGGTGAGAACGATCCGAGCTCTTGCTTTCATGGCGATTGTCGTTGTCCTGGCGGCGGATAACGCGCTGGCCGGTGCGACCACGAGCACGGCGCCCGCGCTCAGCGAAGAAGTGGACGAGAAAGACTGGTCCTTCTCGGCCTCCGCCTCCACTTATATCGTGCCCGACGACCAGGAATACGTGCAGCCGACGTTCAGTGCGGACCGCGGCTGGCTGCATCTCGAGGCTCGTTACAACTACGAGAACCTGGAAACGGGATCGGCGTGGGTCGGCTACAATTTCAGCGGCGGGAAAAAACTAGAGTGGGAATTCACGCCGATGTTGGGCGGCGTGTTTGGCAATACAACCGGCATCGCGCCCGGCTACAAGCTTTCGCTTACTTATTGGAAGTTCGAGTTTTCCAGTGAAGGCGAGTGGGTCTTCGACACAGGCAATTCGGAGGGAAATTTCTTCTACAACTGGTCCGAGCTGAGCATCTCACCGGTGGATTGGTTTCGATTTGGATTGGTAGGCCAACGAACGCGGGCCTACCAGACCGATGTCGATATCCAGCGCGGGTTGCTCATGGGTTTCTCCTACAAGAAAATAGATTTCACAACCTACGTATTCAATCTGGACCGGGATAAACCGACGTGGGTCTTTGCTGTGGGCGTAAGTTTTTGAGCTATGTTCCTCGTCATTACCATTTCCATCGCGCCTGTCCTTTTCCACGGCCTATTTCGTCCACACCTTCCAGATCGGCAACAACACCAACCTAACGAAACCTAACATTATGCCATTCGACACAGTAAACATGGAGGAAATCACGAAAGCCCGGCGCAAGGCGATTGCGGGATCCATTCGCACAATCAGCGTCGAGGAACTGAAGGCGCTCGGCGAACGGCTCTTTCCGTTTGTCGGTGACCCGTGGCGCGACAAGTTTTTCGCTTTCCTCGATGAGAACCCTGGCGCCACGTTTCATCACGCGACAACGCACGACCACGTTCAAATCATCTACTGTCACGCGAAGGACAAGGGCATGTGGTTCATGCCCGGAATCGGCATGGGCCCGATGCAGCGAAAGGGGCTGGGGATTTTGAAGCAGATCGTCGAAGGGCGCTAAGTCACGCGGTTAGACCTACAGAATGAATCCGGTCTTTTTCGGAGGGGTCTTCGCCCTCCTGCTGGCGACTGGCATCGTCGTGCTGCTCGAGGTCGGGCGGCGCATCGGAGCCCGCCGTCTGGCGAAGGAAGGCGAAGCTGCCGCCAAAGGCTTCGGTGCGATCGAAGGTGCGGTCTTTGCGTTGCTAGGTTTGATCCTCGCGTTTTCGTTTTCCGGGGCGCTCACCCGCTTTGATGCGCGGCGGCATCTCGTCGTCGCCGAGGCGAATAACATCGGCACGGCTTTTCTGCGCATTGATCTGCTTCCGGTGGACGCGCAGGCACCCATGCGCGATCTCTTTCGCCGTTACCTGGACTCGCGGATCGAAACCTATCGGAAGCTGCCGGACATGGAGGCGGTGAAAGCGGAGCTGGCGCGCTCCGTGAAGTTGCAGAGCGAAATCTGGTCGCTGGCTGTCTCGTCCTCGCAGAAATTGCCGACACCGCAGGCGATGATGCTATTGCTGCCCGCGCTGAACGCGATGATTGACATCACCACGACACGCACGGAGGCGGCCAGGCTCCATTCACCACCGATCATCTGGGTGATGCTCGGCGCGCTTACGTTCGCGTGTGCGTTGTTCGCGGGCTACGATATGGCGAGCCGGAAGCATCTGAATTTGCTTCACTCCGCCGCCTTTGCTGTGGTCCTGGCCGTGACCGTGTACGTGATCATTGATCTCGAGTATCCACGCATCGGTTTGATCCAGATGTCCGACTCCGACCAGGTGCTTGTCGATCTGCGCGAGAGCATGAAATCTCGCTCATAATTATGGTAGCGTTGGCGACAAAAGCCGGCTTCATCCTGCGAAACGAATATTTAGCCGACCTTCGTGACTCGACCCGCGCGCATTTCGGGTCAAACAAAGTACGATTGAAATTAAGGTATCACTCGCAACCTCCACGTTTGGCGCAAACGTAAACTCCAGTTCCGGTGCCCGAGTTCGGCAGCGGCTTGCCCGGAGTAAATTGATTCGCTTCCCGAAACGATTTTCTACTGACCGGCTTAACAGCTCGGAGCGAACTCAGGCCGCCTGGGAGCGTACTGCGTTCGCTCTGATCTCGTTAGAGTTCGCCATCGCGGAAGATTGAAGTTTGGAATTCGATGCGGGACAACGACTGCGTCGGCAGCTAAATCGCTGTTACAATCTCAGAAAGTTGTCGGCGGCACGATTTATTTCTTACGGGGGAGTTGACAAACCTCCACTGTTGAAATGCATTCATCGTATCTAATCGAACCAAAGTCCTATGTCACCCTCGTCGTCGACAGCTGATAATCCCCGAACGGGAGAGAAACTATGATACCACGCGATTTGTCATTCGAACTCTGCAAGCCATTTCTTTGCACCGTCACCACGCTCGTTGCGCTAATGTCAGCGCCGTCATTGACCCTGGCGCAGCAACCGGCGGCCGCGCCTCAATCGTCTACTCCACAGGGCCAATCACCGGTGATGACGACAACGACGACCGAGCAAGAACCGGCGCAGAAGATGCCACCTGAGCAACTAGACTCACTGGTTGCACCGATTGCCCTCTTTTCGGACCCGCTACTCGCTACGACGCTCGCTGCGTCCACGTATCCATTGGAAATCATCCAGCTTCAGCAATGGATGGAGCGGAATAAAAATCTGAAAGATAAGGCGCTGGCTGATGCCGTGGCCAAGCAACCTTGGGATCCTAGCGTCCAGTCGTTGGCCGTGACGCCCGACGTAGTCCAGCGCCTGGCGGGCAATATTCAATGGACGACCGATCTCGGGAACGCGTTTCTGGGACAGCAATCCGACGTGATGGAGGCAGTTCAGCGGATGCGCGCAAAGGCTCAGGGAACGGGGAACCTAAAGACCAGCTCACAACAGACGGTTGAGACCAAAACAGTAGAAGGCGGCAAGCAGGTTATCGTAGTAGAGCCGGCTCAAGCCGACGTAGTCTACGTTCCTTCGTACGACTCGACGGTGGTTTACGGACCGCCTCCCCCTGCCTATCCTTATTACCCTTATACTTATCCGGGGTACTGCCCTGGGATGGGGCTGGCGTGGGGTGCGGCCGGATTCGCGCTGGGTGCCTGGGCCGGCGGCGCCTGGGGCAATTGCAACTGGGGCGGCGGCGACATCACCATCAACAACAAGAATAATTTCAACAAGAATAACATTAACAACATCAATCGCGGCAACATTAGCAACCGACCTTCTCAACTGCCGGCGGGTGGCGGGAAGTGGCAACACAATCCGCAACATCGGGGCAATGCACCTTACGGTGATCGCGGAACAGCCGGCAAGTTCGGCGGACGTGGCCCGGGTGGGGCCGGTGGCGCGGGCGGTGTTGGTGGTGTCGGGAGACCGGGCGGTGCAGGCGGCGTGGGTGGCGTCGGTGGTGCCGGCGGTGTTGGAAGACCTGGCGGCGCTGGCGGCGTGGGTGGTGTCGGAAAACCCGGTGGTGCTGGGGGCGTGGGGAAACCCGGTGGTGCAGGTGGCCGTCAGGTGGTGTCGGAAAGCCCGGCGGTGCAGGCGGCGTTGGCAAGCCCGGCGGCGCCGGTAGCGCCGGTCGTCCCGGAGGCGGAGCGAGCACAAAGCCGGCGACGCGTCCGAGCGGTGGCGGAGCAAACAGCGTCGGAAATCGCAGTGTTTCCAGCGGAGCCTCGAGCCGCAACGCGTTTAGCAGTGGTGGATCTGGAGGTAGTTCAGCGCGGGCAGCCAGCAGCCGCGGCGGTCAGAGCATGGGTGGCGGCGGGTACAGCCGCGGTGGCGGAAGTTACGGCGGAAGCCGTGGTGGCGGTTATAGCGGTGGTGGTGGCCGTGGCGGCGGTGGTGGTGGCCGTGGCGGTGGCGGTGGCGGTCGCGGCGGCGGCGGCGGCGGGGGGCGAAGATAGAATGAAGGCACAAACAATGATCTCAACAGTGAACATGATGAATGACTCAAAAATTCTATTGATCGCTTCTGCGATTCTCATTGCCGGTTTCTTGGCTCCCGTCGGGCGGGCAGCTGATCCGAAGCCGGACGCGTCTGCGGCGGCTGCGCAAGCAAAGGGAAAGGAATTCGCCAGTGCGAAAGAGGCTGCCGATGCGTTGGTGCAGGCGGCTGCATCGTTCGATCAAGCCGCGTTGAAGGAAATCCTTGGACCCGACAGCGACGAGATCGTCAGTTCCGACGACCCGGTTCAGGATAAGAACCGCGCGGCCGCGTTTGCTGAAAAGGCGAAGGAAAAGAGCTCGATCGACATCGATAAAAAGAAAGCCGATCACGCGATTCTCGTGGTCGGTAAGGAGGACTACCCGCTGCCAATTCCGATTGTGAAACAGAAGGGGAAATGGTTCTTCGACACGAAAGTCGGTAAGGAAGAAGTTCTAAATCGCCGGATCGGCGCGAACGAGCTGGACGCGATCGCGATCTGTCGCGGGTTCGATGAAGCGCAGCACGAATATGCGGAGGAGAAACACGACGATGCGAAAGTTAATCAGTACGCCCAGAGAATCATTAGCACGCCCGGCAAACACGATGGGCTAGCCTGGCAAAACGCGGATGGAACATGGGGCGGGCCAGTTGGCGAAGAGGTCGCCAAGGCTCTTGAGCAGGGTTACACAGAGCGCACGAAGCCGTATCACGGCTACTATTTCAAGGTGCTGAAGAAGCAGGGCCCGACTGCGCCCGGCGGTGAAATAGATTTCGTCGTCGGGGGAGCGATGATCGGCGGATTCGCGCTCGTGGCCGCGCCGGCAGAATATCGGGTTACGGGGGTGAAAACGTTCATGGTCGGTCCTGATGGCGTTGTGTATGAGAAGGATCTCGGGCCGGATACCCTCAAGACCTTTCAGGCCATGGATACCTATAATCCCGACAAGACTTGGAAACGAACTGACGACGAGTGGCCGGAGGAAGATGAGGATCCGGGGAGCGGAACGCAGTAAGACCGTAGAAGTTCGGAAAGAGAAACGCGTCTCTAATTATACCAGCTCTCGCACGAGCGATTTGCTGTCAGACGGGCCGGCATGATTCGGCGCTAGCGGCATGGCGACGCATTCTGAAGTATTCCGCACAACTGGAAAAACAACTTACGTTTCGGATTAGTTCAAACCCTCAACGCCATGGTCGGCCCTGACTTTACACATGGTGCCTGCCCCTGTGCGCGAATCGCGCTTGGAAAAGTTGCTCGCGCCGCGCTCCAGATTTTGTCGGCAACAGAAGCTCTGCGGTTTGGGCATAAGACCAAAGTCCAATAGGCCAACATTACAGCGGTTCGGCACACTGAAGTCACGGAGACGGGGGTTTCGGAAGAGCAGGAGATCCATCTGAAACCTGCGGTCAACTTTGCGCTAAACCCACAGCTGGTACTTTTACACGGAATGCGAAGAAGTGTGGGCTCTCCAGGCCCATGGCGATTTCAGCTCGACGCTTAAATTCGAAATCGGACGCGGCTTCGGGGCGCGCGGGGAATGGGCGCTAAGCGCGCGTTGCGAACTGCCGCTTACCAAAAGCTCGGATGATTTCACCGTGACCGCGGTTGCACTTACACTTTCAAGTAATCCTATCCAATGGCCGATCCGAGTGATACTGAAAGCCGACGCCGCTTTCATAATCCCTCGAATGCCCAAGCTTATGAAACTTAAACAATCGCCAATATCCACCCGAATTCGCGCGATCGCCACTGCAACATGGCTCGCGTTTTTTGCTGGATGCGCGACTACGCCGCAAACAGCAGGCCGCCTCCAGTATGCGCCTGCGACTAACAGCCTGCGCGAGGCGCGCTCCTTACAGGTTCCGGTAGAAAAACGAGCCGCTGATTATTTGCAGGTCGCTGCCATGACCGCTCCCCTGCTGGGCAGCGGCGCTCAACAGACACCAGCTGTCGACACTTACAACGCAGCCTGCGGTGAACTTACCGTTCTGCTTCGCACCAGTGAAGGAGGGCGTTTGTGGAACCATCCGCTGACCCTGACGGCGAGCGACAAGACTTATCATCTACGGCTTGAACCCGCCGGTTCCGCAGTCTGGGCGCCGAACTACTTCACAACGTTTGAGAGCCCAGATCAGATCAAAGAAAATCTGATCAGGAAGCAAAACGTTCAAGAAGGTGTTGGCGGCGCGCTTGTCGGAGTGCGAATCGTCAATCCACCCGACAAGTTCGCGCCGGCCAAAGGAATCACCGCGCCTGTTACGGCCACGCTTGATTTTCACGCAACGAATGCCACGCTCGCACTTCGTCGTCCGGCAAAGCAGCCGACGGCGATCGTTGAAGGGAAAGTCCGTCCCCTGGCCGCCAATTTTTCAGCACCGATCAGCTACTACCAACCGCCGGGCCAATTTGTTGCTGGTAGGAGTAATGGGGGCATTACGATCCGCTCATTACGAGAAGAAGACGGGGCTCTATTTTCTTCAGCCCTATGATCCCGACCGGATTCCTGTGGTGTTTGTCCACGGTCTTATTTCAACTCCGTTTGATTGGGTGAAGACGATTAACGGTCTCCAGGCAGATCCTGAGATACGCAAACGTTACCAATTCTGGGTCTTCGGCTATCCGACCGGCAATCCGGTCCTCTATTCTGCGTTACGTCTGCGCGAAGAACTGGCCAAAGTAGATAAACTTTATCCGACTCACAAAGACTATGTCCTGGTCGGCCACAGTATGGGGGGATTGCTTTCGCAGGCGCAGGTTACGAGCATGACCCGCGCTGATTGGGAGCAAACACTGGGGGAAGTAGGCATGCAGCTCTTCGCCACGCTGCGACCGGCGGATCTTGTTGTGAAAGCCACGACTTTCAAGGCCAACCCCCGCATCAAGCGAGTCGTCTTCATTTGTACTCCTCATCGCGGCAGCAAAATGGCGTCAGGCGGCATCGGCTCACTTGCCATAAAGTTGATATCGCTTCCGGTCGACCTTGAAACAACGATCAAAAGCGAGATTCCTGAGGAAACGCTGAGGAAGATCAACAATGGCAGGCTCCCTAACAGCGTCAGCAACCTTGCGCCAAAAGCGCCGTATCTCGCGGTTCTGAACAAGGAGTCAATCCAGGCGCCCTACAACTCGATCATCGGTAACCGCGGTAAGCCGGGACCGCTCGCGGACAGTAGTGACGGCGTCGTGTCCTACTGGAGCTCTCACTTAGATGGAGCGCAATCCGAATATATTGTGCCCGGTCCGCATGGATCGTGTCAACTTCCGCAAACGATTGCCGAGCTCGATCGGATTCTCCGTTTACACCTTGGAGCCAGTGGCACCTCGAAACCAATCGTAGCTCAAGGGGGGTCCAATAGCCGCAGCGTATTCGCGCCCGGTGGAGACAGTTCGCCTTAGCGTAGGAGAAATTGAAAGACGCAAACGTTGAGCTGGTATGCGGCCCGCAGGCCGCTGCATTTTGAACCGTAATGAAGAATCTGATGCTAGTCATTCGCTGGGCCGGCGTGGTGCTGGTTCTTGTGATAGCTATCATTGCTATTGCTTGGGCATTTGGCGCGGTGTGGTTTGACGCCCCATTCGGCAATTCAAATAAGATCCTGGCTGGACTCCTGGCGATGGCATCAGCAATTGCTCTCCTATTTGTTAAGCCATTCTGGCGGAAGCTAGGCATCTTCGGCGTGCTCTTTGCCGGAGTGTTCATCTGGTGGCTGACGCTTACTCCGACCAACGATAGCGACTGGCAGCCAGACGTGGCCCAGAAAGCGTGGGCCGACATTCAAGGCGACGAAGTAACATTGCACAACGTCCGCAACTGCGACTACCGGACGGAGACCGACTACACCCCGCATTGGGAGACGCGCACCGTGCGCATCTCGCAGATCACTGGCATCGACCTCGCAGTCGATTACTGGGGCTCGCCCTGGATCGCGCATCCCATCGCCAGCTTTCAATTCGCTGACGCGCCGCCGCTCTGCTTCTCCATCGAGACGCGCAAGAAGCTTGGCCAAACCTACTCGACTATCGGCGGGCTCTATCGGCAGTTCGAACTCATCTACATCGTGGCCGATGAGCGCGACGTGATTCGCCTGCGCACAAACTATCGCAATGAGGATATCTATCTTTACCGCACGACCATTTCACCAGCGCATGCGCGCGAACGTTTCCTTGAATACATCCATTCGCTCAACGCTCTGCGGAACAAACCGCGCTGGTATAACGCCGTCACCACCAACTGTACCACGAGCATCCGCACACAGCACCCGCCCAACGAACGCATGCCATGGGACTGGCGAATTCTCGTTAATGGAAAGGGTGACGAGTTGCTCTACGAGCGTCACCTCATTGCCACTGGCGGTCTTCCCTTTAGCGAGCTCAAGCAGCGCAGCTGGATCAACAAACTTGCGCGCGCAGCAGACCAGGATCCGGATTTCTCGCGCTTGATCCGCGCAAATCTGCCGCAGACCGACTAGCGGGTCTGCCCCAAAGTCGGAGTGTTTCTGAACATGCTTAGACGACGCTTTGCCGACCTGCTCCTGTTCTGCGTCACCTTAACGGAGTTGGTCATCCTCTTTAGACTGACGCCCACTTTCGGCGTCGCGGATTGGATCTATATCCTTCAACATTTAATCGTGCTGGGCGTCGCTCTCGCCCGGCCGCGTCCAAGCGTGCGGGATTATTCCATGCCGACCAGCATCGCGGTCGCCATCAGTTATGCCTACCCCTATGCCCAGGTTATCTATTTGCGCTGGTCACCTGGCGAGGAGGCGTGGCCCGCGGGCGGGCTCGCCCTGGTAACGTTGGCGGCTGGTTTGAGTTTCCTTAGCCTCCTCACTATTCGGAGACGATTCGGAGTCCGTCCGGCTTTGAGAGGTTTAGTGACGAGCGGTCCCTACAGATTCGTGCGTCATCCGATGTATCTCTGGTACGTACTCGGGGACATCGGCTACAACCTGGAGGAGTGGAATTTCGTCACGCTTCTCCTGGTGTTGATTGGTTGGGCGTCGCTCGTCTACCGCATCTACGCCGAGGAGCGAGTAATCTCTCAGGATCCGGGATGGCAGGACTATCTCACGCACGTTCGTTACCGCCTTTTGCCCGGTCTTTGGTAAAAGTGCCACTTCCGAGCGTACACACGCCGCGCGCGGCGTCGGCCTGGCGGCAAGCTCCGCTATTCTATCACCTTGCGGTCCCCTTTTTCCGTTGTGTGATCGCCTACGTCCAAGGTCCAATATCAGATCAAGTGCGGATTGTAACAAGTTCACGTGAATCTCAGGCGAATCCGACACGCCATGAAAGGACGAATATATGAATTCACGACGTTCCCAATCATCACTGCCTAACCGGTCAGCTTATTCCATAATCGTAATCGCAAGCGTCGCTCTGATCATGCCGGCCTCACGAGAAACGCTGGCCCAAACTCCCCCAGCCACCGAATCCGCTGAGGTTACTCCGGATGCAGCAGCGCAGGAAGCCGCACCGAAGATTCCGGACGATCAACTGGATTCGCTTGTCTCGCCGATCGCTCTTTATCCGGACCCGCTTCTGGCGCAGACGCTGGCTGCTTCCACATACCCGGTCGAAGTCATCCAGCTCCAGCAGTGGGTGAAAAAAAACCCGGGCCTTAAAGACCAGGCGCTCGCTGATGCCATAGCGAAGCAACCGTGGGATCCGAGCATTCAGGGATTGGCTCCGTTCCCGGATGTCGTGGAAAAGCTGGCAGAAAACATTCAATGGACGTCGGATCTCGGAAACGCTTTCCTGGCGCAGCAGGCTGATGTGATGGCGGCAGTCCAGCGCATGCGGGCCAAGGCTCAAGGCACTGGCCAGTTGAAGACCAGCGCACAGCAGAAGGTTGAAACGCAAACGGTGGAGGGCGGTCAGCAAGCGATCGTAATTCAACCCGCCGATCCCAGCGTGGTTTATGTGCCGTCGTACGACCCTGCGACCGTTTACGGTGCTCCTGCGTATCCCTATCCACAGGTCACCTACCCGGGATATGTGGCCGGTGCGGCGTTGTCATTCGGGACAGGACTCGCCCTCGGCGCAGCGTGGGGGGGAGGCTGGGGCTACAACTGCGGCTGGAACAACGGTGACGTGAACGTCAACGTCAACAACAAGTACGTAAACAACTACAACAAGAAGAACAATATTAACAACGCGAACAAAAACTGGCAGCACAACCCGCAACATCGCGGGAACGCGCCATACGGGAACAAGCAAACCGCTAACAAATACGGTGGAACAGCGCGCGGCGCGGGTGGTGCCGGTGGTGCTGGAAAGCCCGGCGGCGCGGGTGGTGTTGGTGGTGTCGGCGGCGCCGGAAAGCCCGGCGGTGCAGGCGGGGTTGGTGGCGTTGGTGGCGCTGGCGGTGCCGGAAAGCCGGGCGGTCCGGGCGGAGCCGGTAGCGCAGGTGGTGTCGGGAAGGCCGGTGGCCCCGGCGGCGCCGGTGGGGCCGGTGGGGCTGGAAAGCCTGGCGGTGCAGGTGGGGCCGGAGCCGGAGCAAAGGCTAGCGGAGGTGGAGCAGGGGAACGTCCCGGCGGCGGGACCGGCGCTAAGCCGGCCTCAAAGCCGGGAGGCGGTGGCGCTAACAGTATCGGCGGTCATCAACCCTCAAAGGGAGGAGGCGGTGGCGGCGGTGGCGCCTTAGGCGGAGGAAGCGGGCCATCTGCCAAAGCGGCCAGCAGTCGCGGTGGCGCCAGTATGGGCGGAGGCGGCAAAGGCGGAGGCGGCGGCAAAGGCGGAGGCGGTGGTGGAGGCGGCCGTAAAGGCGGTGGGGGCCGGGGCAGGTAGGTAAATTTCGCGATGAGGAACAAAATCATGAAAGCACGATCGAACCTAATCTATTCATCCAAGACACTCCTAATCGTCGCTGCAACGCTGACGTGCGGTTTGCTCACCAGCGGTGTCTATGCCGCTGAACCAGCGAAACAGGATCCAGCTGCTGCATCGCAACCGAAACAAAAGACATTCGCGACATCGAAAGAGGCTGCAGACGCCTTGATTCAAGCGGCCGAATCTTTCAACGTCGCGGCGCTGAAGGAAATACTCGGTCCTGACAGCGACGATATTATCAGTTCGGAAGATCCGGTACAGGATAAAAATCGGGCCCAGGCGTTTGTGCAAAAGGCGAAGGAAAAAACTGCGATCGAAACCGACAAGAAGAACGCCAACCGCGCCATTCTGATCGTCGGCAATGACGAATTCCCAGTTCCCATTCCGATCGTGAAACGGAGCGGCAAGTGGGCTTTCGATACAAAAGCGGGACGCCAGGAGATTCTAAACCGGCGCATTGGGACGAACGAGCTGGACGCGATCACGATCTGTCGCGGGTTTCGTTAAAGCGCAGCATGAATATTCGGAGGAGAAACACGACGATGCGAAAGTTAATCAGTACGCCCAGAAAATCATCAGCACGCCCGGCAAACACGATGGGCTAGCCTGGCAAAACGCCGATGGAACATGGGGCGGGCCAGTTGGCGAAGGCAGTCGCCAAAGCTCTTGAGCAGGGTTACACAGAGCGTGAGCAGCCGTATCACGGCTACTATTTCAAGGTGCTTGAAGGGACAAGGGCCAGCCGCTCCGATGGGCGAAGTGGATTTCGTAGTGGAGGGGGCGATGATCGGAGGCTTCGCGCTGGCTGCTGCACCGGCTGCAATATCGCGTTACGGGCGTGAAGACATTCATGGTCGGCCCAAATGGCGTGGTTTACGAAAAAGATCTCGGGCCGGATACGCTCAAGACATTCCAAAGCATGGAGCGGTATAACCCCGACAAGACCTGGCATCGTACCGACGACGACTGGCCAGAGGGCCAGGCTTCAGCAGAGTAAGCGTCTCATATTGCCACGAAGGAAATCACAGCGCGAGCGCGCCGCCGCCAATGGCAGCGCGATGAGCCACACGCATTGACTGCGCTGAGCGCGCCAGCGGCGGCGTACTCAGATTTATTTATCAGGCAACCCCGTTATCTCTGAATTTGCATGTCAACCCCGCCACCAGTGGCGTTGACATTAACGCCTTTTTGTGTGGTGGAAAGGCGGACTATCACACCGGCCTGATTTGACATGAGGGTGCCAGCTTTCCCTTTGGCAATAGTCACACCGCGGGTGCCCGCGGCACCGAAACTATAATGACCGTTGAAATCTTGAAGATGCTTTAGGTTGAAAATCTCGCCATACGCGGAAGTGTCTGTCATACCGACTTTGCCTACCGATAGTCCGTTCACCTTGACCGGATAGTTTTTGCCCTTGTAGGCCAGCGTCCCTGACCCCCAACTAAAACCGACTCCGAGGGCGAATGAACCCCCGCTCAGGCGCAAGGTTGCGTCTGGCTTTGATCCATTGGTCGCCGCCTGGGTGAATCCCGTCATCGCGCCGAGGACAAGCAACACAATCCCGATTCTCATTGTATATTTCATGTTTCTCCTTTTGGTTTTGGTTTGGTGCCGCAAAATAAAGATTTCTCGGCGGCGGCTTTTCTATCGGACGAAGGGTTTATATGTCAAATGACTTCCGGCTTGGCGCCAGGCCATGAACGTGTGATTGAATGAGCAGAACGGAGAAGAAAAAGGCTGGATCGTCTGGCTGGATCGCCCTTCAGGTTTTCCTAACTGGCGTCGCCTATTATGTGGCGACGGAGATTGCGTGGGCCCTTTGCTTTCCCAATAGTAAAGTTTCTCTTCTTTTTCCGCCGCACGCTGTTCTGGTCGTTATTCTACTGTTGGTGCCGGTGCGGCACTGGTGGGCGTACACTCTCGCCACAGTCATCGCCCATTTCATTGCCACGCGGCAGGCCCACTGGCCGGTACTTTACGCCTTGCACTGCGAGGCTTTCGACGCCGTGCAAAATGTGTTGGCCGCGGCTGGCATTCGCTTGTTCATCAAGTCGCCTTTGAACCGGATTACGCTGCGTGACGCCATCGTTTTCGTTTTAATTGCCGTGATCATCGTTCCCTTCGGCACGGCGTTTTGGGGCGCGGCCTTTACCATCTCCAACGGTTTTGGAACTAATTACTGGGTGGAATGGCGTAACCTGGGAATTTCCAACGGCGTTACCGCGGTCGTGTTAGTCCCGGCACTTTTGCTGGTCGCCAACCGTTTGTCGGGTCGCGGAGGCAGAGTGGCACCGATACGCATGATCGAGGGAAGTTTGGTGGCGTTGGGGATCGTCGTGGTCGGCACGTATGTTTTTGCCAATCTGCCGTCCGGACCGGAGACCTCGCCGGCTTTACTCTACGCGCCGATCCCGCTGCTCATCTGGGTTGCGTTACGTTTCGGACTGAGCGGAATCAGCGCGGCCATGCTGGTGGTCACGTTTGAAGCGATTTGGGGGGCAATGCACGGACATGGTCCGTTTCTGCTTCAGAGTCCGGCGGAAAATGCGCTGGCCTTACAGATGTTTCTCATCGTCACGGGCATTCCGCTCATGTTTCTAAGCGTGTTGTTGGAGGACGATAGGCGGTCACAGCAAGCGCTGCGCGAAGTTGAAGACGACGTACGCCGTCATCGCGAACAAATTAACCTGCTTAGTCGCGTTAGCTTGCTTGGTGAGATGACTGCCTCACTCGCCCATGAGCTGAATCAGCCGCTCTCGGCCATCATCAGCAATGCGAATGCTGGAATGCAGTATATCGAAAAGGGGAAGGATGACCCTGCAACACTGCGCGATATCCTGGGTGACGTCGAGTCGGACGCACATCGGGCGCACGACATTATCCAGAACGTGCGCAACACAGTTAAGAAAGGCGATTCTATCCGGCGCCGGACCGATCTGAATGAGCTGGTCACGAATGTAGCGCATGTCATCTCGCCGGATGCCAGTGGCCTATTCCTGCGAGGTAGAAACATCGCTAGCCAAGGACCTGCCACTGATCGAAGGAGATCCGGTCCAGATTCAGCAGGTCCTGGTCAACCTGGTCAGTAATGCCATTGATGCCATGCGGCAGACACCACCGGAGCAACGCAAAGTAGAGATCAGCACGGTGGCCAACGGCGACGCCGAAGTGCGCTTAAGCGTACGCGATCATGGCACCGGCATTCCCATGGAAATGCGCGGCCGCCTGTTCGACCAGTTCTTTACCACCAAGGAGCACGGGCTGGGAATGGGATTGGCCATTGTGCGCTCGATTGTAGAGGCTCATGGCGGTAAGATCGACGCAGAGAATGTTGCGGATGGCGGAGCCTGCTTCTATTTCACCTTACCGATAACGAAGCCGGCGGGCTGAGGACCTGCCGGGGACGTGCTTTCAAGAGGTCCCGACCGATTCGAAAGGCGCGCAAAATCACGCTAGAACAAATGCTTGCGCTGCCTCGCGCATTAACTGCGATTGCATGGCGAGATTGAGCTTGCGTTCCATGTTGCACTCGCGCGACCTCGAACCCGCTGGCATCTGCCGGAACGTACCAGACGAAGCTCGAAACGGCGGAGGCCAAGGCGGAACGAATCGCCGCTTTTCTACGGTCTGATCCCATCGACCGTAGGGAGGATTCGGACGCTAGGAGATCGCGCTGGTGCCCTGGTCGGCGGTCACGCGCCGATCAATCAAGTCCCCAGATCTTGACTGTGGCCGTCGGTGCCTTACCGAGAATCTTGTACCTGGATCTTCACGGATTTGAGGCGCCCCTTGCGTCCCGGAGCATCCTTCGGAGCCGTCTGTCCTCCTGCCTTTAGGGTTCCGACGTTGGCGAGCGTGTCGTCGCTGCGATTGTCCCAGCCAAGGACGACGCTTGTCATCTGCACGTCAGCGCCCTCGACAGAGAGCTTTACCTGCTTGACGTCTTTCTTCCATCGGCCTCCTTGGGTCTTGATCTCCACGCTGGGATCGGCGGACTTGATGGTCTGCTCGCCCATCACAAACCATTGGTCAGCTCTGGCGGTACCCGCAGCCCCCAGTAGGACGGCGGACGCAGCGACAACGAAAAACGCTGTCAGATTGTGTATCTTCATATTACTTTACTCCTTCTTTTCCATGATTCTGAGAGCCTGCCAGTTGGGACGCTATGGGACCTTGGTCTTAGTCCTAACGATCGCCTAAAGAGGACCGCGAAGATGATGCTGACCTAGCGCATGGCCGGTGTCGAAAGTCCCGAAGCGTTTGATCCGTCTTGATTCGGCCTTCAGGCCCCCTCATGCGGACGGAGGCCAATAATTCATAACTTTGCAGCCATCTTATTCTATTGGCCCAAAGTCCTATAGTCGGGCTAACGCTCGCCGGATTAATTATTCCGGTAATAAAAACAGCCGCTATGCCTGACCATTCGATTGACGAATCGGAACGTTTGCCGGCTTCCGGGATTCTTCCTGAGCCGGCTCATCTGTGGCAATATCCCGCTCATAATCTGATTATCTGGCAACCACAAGGTGTACTGGATGATCGTCTGCTGGATGAAATTGGTGAATGGATCTGTACTATCGAAAAAGCGTCACCGCCGGAAAAGAGATTCATTGATTTCAGTCGATTGACGGAGGTGGCAGTTCGCACCAATCATCTTTTTGAATTTGCGCGGAAGCGGGCAGAGCAATTCGCCGGGATGACGCCGGTGAAGTCGGCCTTGTTTAGCAAAGATTGGGTCGGTTTTGGCATTGCCCGCATGTACGAAAGTCTGATGAGGGGAACGCCGATCGATGCGCGCGCATTTCGCGACCGCGTGACGGCAGCCATCTGGCTGGATGTGCCGGCGGAGATTTTGAAACTCGAAGATAAACCGGCGCCTCCCTATTAGGCATCATCAATCACTTCAAAAGACGGAAGGGAAGCGCCGAGGATAAGCGCAATGCTAAGCCACACGATTTCTTGTTAGGCCGCGGCGGCGAAACAGGCCCCGCTCTCCCGTAGCTGATCTTGTTCTCGTTAGATGCTGAGCTCTCGGACGAGCCGCCGCACCACGAAACGACAAAAGCATGCTTCTCACGCTGTTGCCGTCGTGTTACAGATGAGGCACACTATAGCCTTTCGTGAACTTGAACGAACACGCTTGGGGGGCCACTCTGCGTGTCTCGGGGGGGCCGCTCGCGAGCGCTGCTACGGGCGTAGCAGCAAAGCGGCTGTTGGGCGTTATGTTACAGTTATGTGACATCGGGAAAGTGCGGCGCGCGCCCTTCTTTCTGGTCGTCGCGACAATGGCGGCAGTCGCGTTTTTCGGCACGAGCAACGCGGCGGCGGCGGACCGAAGCGGGTTCTCCTGGTCCATTCCTTTGGCAGCGCCACTCCGCCATTCACGGTCGAGTCAACGGCTTTCGAGACTGAGCTGGTGGAGAAGATGGGTGAGCGCGTCGATGTGGACGAAGTTTCGCTGGATATGGCGCGCTATGCCGATCGCGATATGCAAGAGGCGATTGTTGATTATTTGCAAAAGCGGAAGGCCAAATGGCGGCCGGACCTGGTCGTGACGATCGGATCGCCCGCGGGTATCTTCGCTGCAAACTATCGCGATCGGCTATTTCCGGAAACGCCCATCCTTTATGCGACACTCGATCGCAGATTACTGCCGCCGGGCGCGTTGGAAAACAACGCGACCTACGTCGGGCAGATATACGAGATTCCCGGCTTCATTGAAGACATGCTGCAAATTGCGCCTACGACAAAAAATATCGCGGTAGTAGTAGGCGCGACGCCGCTCGAACATCGTTGGGAGGAGGTCTTCAAGGAGGCAGCCGAGCCACTCGCAGGCCGAATTAAGTTCACCTACTACAGCGATCTTACCTTCGACCAAATGAAGGAGCGAGTATCGACGTTGCCGCCAGATTCCTACATCTTTTTCCTATTGCTGCTGCGCGATGCCGCGGGTGTAACCATCAATGCCGACGAGGCGCTGCAACGCCTCCACGCAGTGGCGAACGCTCCGATCAATTCCATCTTCAATCACCAACTCGGCCTGGGGATCGTGGGTGGGCGCCTTCACCAGAGCGACCGTGTCGGGAAGGAAGCTGCCGCTGTCGCCATTCGCATTTTGCACGGTGAATCACTATCCAGCATTCCTCCGACACTTATCGAGCCTCTACCTCCGCGTTATGACTGGCGTGAGCTCCAGCGATGGAAGATTAATGAGAAACTGCTTCCGGCCGGAAGCACGATCTTGTTCCGCGAGCCGACAGTTTGGGAACGCTACCGGGCTTGGATCATAGGCGGTCTTTCGATCTTCATTCTGCAGGCACTGCTTATCACCGGGTTGCTAGGTAATCTAGTGAAACGCCGCCGGGCCGAACGTTCCTTAAAGCGGGCCGAAGAGGAGGCACACCGTAATCGCCAACGAATGAACCTGCTTAGCCGCGTGAGCTTACTCGGTGAAATGACTGCCTCGCTTGCCCACGAGCTGAATCAGCCGCTCTCGGCCATCATCAGCAATGCGAATGCTGGAATGCAGTATATCGAAAGGGGTAAGGACGACCCTGCGATGTTGCGCGATATCCTGGGCGATGTCGAGTCGGACGCGCATCGGGCGCACAACATTATAAGCAATGTGCGCAATACCATTAAGAAAGGAGATCCTGCCCGGCGCCGGATTGATCTGAATGAGCTGGTCACGAACGTAGCGCATGTCGTCAGGGCGGATGCAGTGGGCTATTCCTGCGAGGTAGAAACATCGCTGGCCAAGGACCTGCCACCGATCGAAGGAGATCCGGTCCAGATTCAGCAGGTCCTGATTAATCTGGTCGGTAATGCCTTTGATGCCATGCGGCAGACACCGACGGGCCGACGCAAGGTGGAGATTAGCACGGCGGGCAATGGCCAGGGCGAAGTGCGATTAACCGTGCGCGATCATGGCACCGGCATTCCCATGGAAATGCGCGGCCGCTTGTTCGACCAGTTCTTTACCACCAAGGAGCACGGGCTGGGAATGGGATTGGCAATTGTGCGCTCGATTGTAGAGGCTCATGGCGGTAAGATCGACGCAGAGAATGTTGCGGATGGCGGAGCCTGCTTCTATTTCACCTTACCGATAACGAAGCCGGCGCAGGACCTGCCGGGGACGTGCTAAGAGTCCCGACCTACTCGATCGGCATGCCCGCTGCTTTAAGGCAGCGTCGACCGCGTCAGCGACATCTCGTTAAAACGATTCGACTGATTGGAATCAGCTTTGAATGATCGCGCTGCTGTTGGGCAGCAACCGTCTTTGTAACGGAAGTGTGACATCAAAAGGATTTTGAGTGTCGCGCGAACGGTGTATAACTTAACCTGTTCGTGCTGGGCGCTGTTATTGTTAACAGCCCCGCGGATAACCACGTTTTAGTAATGAAAAGTATCTCGATGCAGTTGGGGATACCGGACAGTCAACCCCGTAGACGAGATGCTGGGGATTGGAATGTCCGGCTTAATTCGCCGATGCTCGTGACGGGCCTGGTGGTGTTCGTCGGCTATTATCTGGGGGCGAAGATCGGATTCGCGCTGACGTTTCAGCCGCATCCGGTTTCGGTCCTTTGGCCTCCGAACTCTATCTTGGTTGCAGCGCTTTTGCTGACGCCGCCCCGCATCTGGTGGTTCATCTTGCTGGCCGCATTTCCCGCGCATTGGGCGGCGCAATTGCAGAGTCACGTTCCACCCCTGATGATTTTGTGCTGGTTCATCAGCAACTCGTGCGAAGCAGTGATCAGCGCGGGCCTGACGCGCTATCTCGTTGGCGGACCGATTCGCTTCAGAAGCCTTCGAGAAGCAGGCATTTTTTGTCTTTGCGCAGTACCTCGTCGGTCCGTTTTTGTCCTCGTTTTTGGACGCGGCGTTTGTGATATGGAATCATTGGGGCCAGGACGCCTACTGGAAGCTGATCCGAATACGATTTCCTTCGAACGCCCTGGCGGCATTAATAGTTGCGCCGTTGATCGTCACCTGGGCGAGGAACGGAATTCCTCGCCTGCGGAGATCTCGACTTTCGAGCTACCTGGAGGCATGCGTTCTCTATGTTATTCTGTTCTCGGTCAGCTACGTTGTTCTTTATAATTTTGGACCGCGAGCGGATTCGGCCCTTCTCTTTTTACCTCTGCCGTTCCTTCTTTGGGTAGCGGTACGATTCGGCTCCCTGGGGACAAGCAGTGCTATTTCAATTGTCGGCTTTTTGGCGATTTGGAGCGCAGCCCACGGGCATGGGCCGTTCTCCGGCGGAACAGTTGAACAAGACGCGCTTTCAATTCAGATATTTCTAATCGTCCTAGCGATTCCGCTGTTGTTTCTGGCGACAGTGATCGAGGAGCGCGCAACTAGAGAGACGGAACTGCGGGAAAGCGAAGCGCGCATCAACCTCGCGGCCAACGCGGCAAACCTTGGTCTGTGGCATTGGAAGATCCCGGGTGACGAACTCTGGGTAACGGAGCAATGGAGAAGGTTGTTCGGCTTCACGGATTTGGAGCCAGTGACGTTTGACCGATTGCTCCAAGTCGTACATCCCGGGGACCGCGAACGTATGACGCAACTCGTGCAGGACATGCTCGAGCATGGCGGCGAGTATGAAAGTGAATATCGCATCACGCGCCCCGACGGAAGCACACGGTGGATCGCGGGCCATGGCAGCGTCGAGTTAGACGAATATGGCAAATCCGCCTTCGCGCGCGGGGTGTCGCGCGATGTCACTCGGCGCAAGCACGGAGAAGAGGCGGTGCTGGAGAGTGAGGCTCGTTTTCGTACCATGGCCGACACCGCGCCTGTGATGATCTGGATGGCCGGCCTAGACAAACTCTGCACTTTTTTCAACAAGACCTGGCTAGAGTTTACCGGCCGCAGCATCGAACAGGAACTTGGAAACGCCTGGGCTGAAGGCGTGCATCCGGACGATTTGCAGAAGTGTTTGAAAACCTACGTCGAGGCGTTTGATGCCCGAGAGCCGTTCGCCATGCAGTACCGCCTGAGACGTCACGATGGCGAATATCGCTGGATTTCGGATCACGGGGTGCCGCGCTACGACGCTCAAGAAAACTTCACTGGTTACATTGGATCGTGCCTGGACGTCACGGAATTATTGGGAAAGGAGCAGGCTTTGCGCGAAAGCGAGGAACGGATGAGCCTGGTGCTGGACGCGGCCAATCTTGGATTGTGGGAGTGGGATCCCGACGAAGATGAACTCTGGGGCACGAAAACGCGCCGTGCTCTCTTGGGATTGTCGGGGCCCACGAAGATCAAGTTGGAAGACGCTCTTTCCCGAGTGCATGCCGATGATCGCGATCGAGTCCGGCAGGCCCTGAAGGATGCGGTCAGAACTGGTGAGAATTACCACTTCGAGTATCGGGTCGTACTTCCGGACGGTAGCGTACGCTGGACGGAACACCGCGGACGCTGCGTGAGCGAGGCGGGCGGCAAAAGTCCCGTCCTCCGCGGCGTTTCAATCGATGTGACAGCGCAAAAGCAGGCGCAAGATCTATTCCGCCTGGCGACCGAAGCTTCGCCCAGCGGCACTTTGCTCGTGAATGATCAGGGAGGCATCATTCTGCTCAATGCCCATATCGAAGAACTATTCGGCTACGAGCGCGAGGAATTAATCGGGAAACCGGTCGAGGTCCTCGTTCCGGAACGATTTGCGACAGAGTATGCGGCGCGTCGCGCAGAGTTTTTGCGGGCACCGAAGATGCGACCAGCGGGCGCTGTAGGCGAAGTGTCTGCCCGTAGAAAGGACGGCACCGAGTTTCCAGTCGAGGTCGGGTTGAATCCAATTCAAACACCGCACGGCATTTTGGTTTTGGTCACGGTAGCCGATATTTCTCAGCGCAAGTTTGCCGAAGAAGAGGCGCGGCGCCAGCGTGAGCAAATCAATCTTCTTATCCGACTCAGCTTGCTCGGAGAAATGACGGCGTCGCTCGCGCACGAGCTCAATCAGCCGCTGTCCGCGATTATGAGCAACGCCAACGCAGCTATGCAATACATTGCCAATAGGAAGCTTGACCCGGCGCAACTGCACGAGATCCTCACCGACGTGGTCGCGGACGGACAACGCGCTCACAACATCATACACAATGTCCGGGAGGCCATTAAGAAGGGCGGCGCGATTCGCGGCCGAATCAATTTGAATGATGTGGTAAGAGCGGTCAGGCACATGATTAGCGCTGATGCTGCTGCGCAGTCCTGCAAAGTGGAAATGTCCCTGGCCGAAGATCTGCCGACGATTGAAGGCGATCCCACTCAGATGCAACAGGTGCTGATTAATCTCGTGCGCAACGCCCTTGATGCCATGCGTGACACACCGCCCAATCGCCGCGAGGTGGAAATCGCCACCAATTATGACGGCAACGCTACAGTCCATGTCGCCGTGCGTGATCACGGGTGTGGGATTTCGGAGACAGCCGAGGAACGACTTTTCGAGCAGTTTTTCACGACAAAAGAGGAAGGCCTCGGAATGGGTCTCGCGATCGTCCGCTCGATCATCGAAGCGCATGGTGGCAGGATTGCAGCCGAGAATGTTGACGGAGGCGGTGCACGGTTTTATTTCAATTTGCCGACGAGCGAGAAGGCGCCACAATGATTGCTTGCGACGCAATGGTGTTTGTGATCGACGACGACGAGTCGGTGCGAAAAAGCCTGAAGCGATTGTTAGGCGCGGCCGACTATCAAGTCGACCTGTTCGAGTCTGCCGCTGATTTCCTGGCGCGTCCCCCCTCCCAAGGGCCTTCGTGCGTGATCGTGGATGTGAGGATGCCGGGTCTCAGCGGGATCGACTTGCAGAAGACTCTTCTCCAGCGCCGCCGAGAAGAACAACTCGTTTTTCTCACTGGCCATGGTGACATTCCGATGTGCGCCCAAGCCATGAAAGCGGGAGCGGTGGATTTTCTACCGAAGCCCGTCAGATCGAAAAAATTGTTGGACTGCGTTGAGCGTGCGCTCGCCCGCTCGGCCGAGCAACGACGGCACGCGGCGGAGAAGAATACCGCCCGCAGGTTGCTTGATTTGCTAACGCCGCGCGAGTTTGAAGTGATGCAGCTCCTGATCACCGGGATGCTTAACAAGCAGGTCGGGGGAGCGCTCGGGATCACCGAAAAGACAGTGAAATGTCATCGCGGGCATCTGATGCAAAAGCTTGGCGTTACTTCGGTGGCGGAGTTGATAGGCTTGGTGCAAAAAGCTGAGGTACCCTCGCCGGTCAGGTCTCGGACCAAAGTCGCATAGCCTTCCCCTAATCTGACGGGTAAAACTGATGGCGTGTCAGATCTCTTTGCACCTGTCGTTTGCGTCGTTGATGACGATGCATCCGTCCGTAAATCTCTTGCCCGCCTGCTCGAATCTGTTGGGTTCAAAGTCGAGAGTTTTTCCGACCCGGACGCTTTTCTGGCTTATCTGGTGTCACATTCCGTACAGCTGGTGATCTTGGATATCTGGATGGATAATATGACCGGAATGGAATTGCTGGCCCATCTCTGCGCGCGCTCACCCTCTACCCGTATCATTTTTATTACAGCTCATGAGGATCATGCCGCCGAAGCCACCGTCATGCAGGCCGGCGCTTTTGCTTTCTTCCTCAAGCCTTTCGATAACGCCCGGTTTTTGGGAGCCGTACACCGTGCTCTTCACCAAACCTCTCCAGAAAAAAGTGTCGGCCCTTAAACGGATCTCGTCCGGTGAACGCAAAGCGGGTCGTCGGGTCCTAGGACGAAGGTCTGATCAGTAGTCAGTCGCTCCTGGTGTAGGCTTTGCCATGCGACTTTTCACGGCGTCTGAGAAAGGTGCTAGCAATTGAAGGGATTTAGACTCGATAAAATGTTTCAAACTTTGGCTTCCAGGGGCACGATGGGCTGGCTGCTCGATAAGAATCGGCAGGCCACACCACCAGTTGTGTTCTGTCATCCGCCCGGCCCGGGATATTTTGATAAGCGCATTTCGTCACCCGAATACGTTTAGTACTAAGGGTGGAGTCTTCTCCTCTGGCATCGGTGATGATTCGGTAGCAGTGCACCGGGGCTGCGCACAGAGCCTGCTCTTGGGCAGTGAGTCGGTGAATTTACAATGCATGCAACAGACTTTTCTGTCGGCGGGAATTGGTTCGCCGACTACACCAACTCAGAACTAGCTTTGTTACCTAGCAAAAAAGCTTCAGTCGTATGCGTACTGGACGATGATCTATCTGTCCTGAAGGCCGCCTGCCGCCTTTTCGATTCTGCGGGCTGGAAGACGGAAGCTTTCTCTGATCCGATCGCCTTTCTAGAATACGCCACAATTCATTGCCCTCGCGTGGCAGTGATCGACATCCTGATGCCGGCCATGAACGGACTTGAAGTGCAAGCGCGGCTACGGAGCGCTTCGCCCTCAACCCGGGTCATCATTCTGACCAGCAAAGATGATCCGTCAGTGCGTTCGAGAGCCATGGAAGGGGGAGCTTTTGCATTTTTCCTCAAGGCCGGGGCGAACGGAGAACTTCTCGCTGCGATCGAATCAGCGCTCAACGGAAGTTAGTTTAAAGTGATCGGGTCGCGCAGATGCTGGCGACGACCTGCAGGTCCTTCTCACCCGCTGTGCGGCCTAGTCCGATTTAGCAGACACCGAACCCGTTTTCCAATTGAACCAGATAGCCAGGGTGCGAAAAATAAAGGAGCAGCCAATTGCTAGTAAAGCCGCTGACGTAGCGGCAATTTTGAAGTAAAGCAGGAGCAAAGTGAACAGGCTGGCGCCGATCAAAGCCGCCAGCACGTATAACTGCCCGGGCTTAAACAGCAACGGCTCGTCGCGCACCAGGACATCACGGAGCAGGCCACCGCCACAAGCCGTCACCACGCCGATCATGATCGAGGCGAGAATTGGAAGCTGCGCGTTGAGCGCATGCTCGACGCCGACTACCGCATAGCAACCGACGCCCAGTGCGTCCGCGAAAAGAAAGACTGTTTGAAAACGGTTCATATGATTGCGAAACAAAGCCGCGCCAATGCAGCCGAGAATAACAACGAAGAGATAACGCCCGTCACTCATTGCGAGTGGTGGTCCCCGCTGGATGAAAATGCCGTCCCGGATCAAACCGCCGCCCACTCCACTTACCAGCGCCAGCACGAACAAGCCCACCACATCATAATGCCGGCGGATGGCCAGCAAAGCGCCAGTCATCGCGTAGAGGCAAGTCGCACTCAGGTCAATGTAAAGCGGTAGCGCAAAGTGGCCTCTCACGATGGCGGCAGTCTCACCTGACCAGCTCGTGTTGAATGCTTAGCTGAACGCGCTGGTCGTCGTCCTCGGACGAAGAATCTAGTTTTGCGCTGCTTACATCGACGCAAAACCCTCCGTGCATAGACCAATCTGCGGGAGCGTTGTGCCAGTAAGAATAGGACCTTGGTCCGATCTGCCGTTCCCAAGGTCTCGACCGGAAAATCCCCGCCCCGCGGATCCCCGGATTCGAGCTAATGAAGGCTCTCAACGTCTGGGGAGTCGAAGAAGGGCGTGTCCGAGGGGCGCTGCTTTGACGCGTGATGCTCCGACGAGCGATCGGATGCACAGCCGCCGAGAAGCAGCACTGAAAGCACAAAGAATACAGTTGTCGTTCTCACCGTACGCGAAGAATTGCCTAACGAGATATGTGAGGACCTATTCCGTCCGATCCGCTTGCGGTCTTCGTAGTAAATCGATAAGAGCGGAGTCATGGGGAACTCATCTTAGCTGGAAGCGCGATGCGCATAAAAGTAGGTGATGACTCACGGCATCGCAACGCTAGCTCACTGGACATAAAAACCGGGAAAAAACCGAGCCCCGCGCTTAATAAAACAACGGCCCGCGTCATCTTCTTCTTGTAATGCCGTCCGTGGTCTCGTCGTAACTCGCATAATCTCCTTGCAGTGCTCAATTGATGAGAACGTTGTCGGAATCGACCTTTACCGTTTGTTCTTCCGTGTCTCGGCCAGATGCGCCCTCAACCAATCGCCGGTGGGCTGAGTGTGACCATCCGCGAATTTCACCAGGTAAGGTTTGCCGGAGATATAACTCGTGCTGGCAATTCCGGCGATGAAGTCATCGGTCGTCTTCACGCGGTCGCCAGCTTTCGCGAGTTTGTCGCGTAGATGCTGCGCACCCTCAGCTCCGGAATACTCCGTGCCGTTGCGAATGAAGCGAACGCCGGATGTCCCGACGTAGGAAATCAACTCGTCGATTTCCGCCTTCGTCTGCGGATCCAGCGCCAACGCGATCGCAGTGGTGAGGAGCAGCGTGAAAATGGAAGCGAGAAGCTGGCGCATCAAATCGACGTGTCGGTTTGGGCACGTGCTCAGAGCAGCCACTCGATCGGCAGCCAGCTTATCACCTGGGCCTGGATGCGCTTCCAGAGACCGGTCTCGGGCTCGGAGTGGTAGCGCACTTCCTTGTCACCCTCGCGCGTCACCCAGATGAGGCGCTTGCCATCGAGCTCGACGCGATACGCGTTGCGGCCGAGATCGCGCTCGGTCGTTTCCGGCAGACGCCTCGCCAGCGCCGGACAGTTGAAGAGCACACCCATCTCCGTGTTCAGTTTGCTCGAGCGTGGATCGAGATTGTAGGAGCCGATAAAGCCAATCCGGCGGTCGAAGGCGAATGTCTTCGCATGCAAGCCCGTACTGCTCGATCCGCTTGGTCCGCGGAAGCTGCCCGCTCGCCGCTCGTGTAGGGCGCCGGCGGCCGGCTTGATCTCATAGAGTTCTACGCCGGCTTCTAGCAGCGGCTTGCGGTAGAGCTGGTATTTGGAGTGGACCGGCACCCCGTCCGTGGACGCCAGCGAATTGGTGATCACGACCACCCGGGCGCCGCGCTGGCGCACGCCCGCCAGGAGTTCGACGCCCTTCTTTCCCGGCACGAAGTAAGGCGAGACGAGGAACAGCTCGCGCTTCGTTTGATCGACGACCTTGCGCAACTGCGGGGCGAGATGCGTCTCCGTCTTGTCGGCGGAAGTGGCCACCTTGTCTGGATGGTCTTCCACGATCGTTGCCTTTCCCCAGTAGTAGGGAACGCTTCGATTCCTGATTTGTCGGGCAAATTCACTGTCGCGCAGGCTCTGCGCGTAGGCAGAAGCCTTCGCGGTTTCATGGTAGGCGATGAGTGCCGCCCGCTGCGCGGCGAACTGCTCGGGCGTCGTGTTTTGTCGCGCCAGCGCGGCGATCGGAATCGAAGACTGGTTGTTCCAGTAAAGATCGAATTCGTCCGACACCTCCTTCACCACGGGGCCGATGACCACCACGTCGAGATCGGCAAAATTCATCTCCGCATGCGCCTCGAAATATTCATCGCCGATATTGCGGCCGCCGACGATGGAGGCCTGCCCGTCGGCGGTGAACGACTTGTTGTGCATCCGCTTATTGATGCGCCCGAAGTCGGCGACCATGCCGAGCAGTCGTGACGAACGCAGGGCCACGGGGTTGAACATGCGCACCTCGATGTTCGGATGACTGTCGATGGTGAGCAGCGTGGCGTCGGAGGGCATCGTGCCGAGATCGTCGAGCAGTAAGCGCACGCGCACGCCGCGGTCGGCCGCGCGGAGCAGATGTTCGAGGAGGACTTTGCCCGCCATATCCTTGTTCCAGATGAAATACTGCACATCGAGACTGCGTTGCGCCGCATCCGCCAGGGCCACCCGCGCGGCCAGGGCCTCCCGCCCGTCCGGAAGTGTGTGTAGGCCGGACTGCCCCAGATGCGCTGCAACACGCGGACGCACCGCCGCCGCCAGCGCCGTGCCCCCGTTGTTTTTCATGGCCGTGGAAGGCGGGCGCTCGCCGCCCTTGGGAAGGCCTCCGCACGCACCGAGTGAAAGCATCACCAGCAATGTGCCGACGCATTGAATCGACCGTTGGTAACTAGGAAGCATACTGGTCGGTGGGTTGATTGCTAAAGGGAGGGCTAGGGACTGCTTGCCGCTTTGCCCGGCGCCGACTTTCCGCTGAACTGCGGGTTGAGGCAGCCGAGGCAGACGGTCATCCACACGGCTTAGGACGAACCCAGAATAAAAAGGGGTCGTAGGCACGTAATAGCTAATCTATTTGTAAAGCCACGTCGCGAACAGCCAATTCTTACATGCAATCGGGCGAATTGCTTAACCTATTCTTGAAAGTCGTCTTCTAATCAGTCAGTCAGTAAGAATGTTTCCTGCAGCCCATGAAGTAATGGGAAGTCATAGCTGACAATCTCAAGAAAGCGGTTTTGGGCTGTGTCTCAACGGTTGATTCCAACGGGCGAACGATCTGGATTGCTGACGCGCATCGTGGCGACGGAAAGCGTTTGGTTGTGCGTGCGGATGATTCAAAGCGATTATGGTCCAATGACAATTATACGGCCTGTTGAAAACAGGTTTGCTCAACGACTCCGGGGAGCCAGGAATTAACGGGACTAACCCGCCGGATGTTTTGAATTAGCGCGGTCTCCAATGTCCGCTCTCCACACCGTTGAGCCCGGCGCAGTCGCTGCTCCGTCAGATTTCATTTAAAACAACGCATACGGTCGTGGGAAGGCCGTCAAAAATTAGGAACGCAGTGATGTCCACCTGCGATGCAAGACCGCATCTTAAAATATTCCGACGAATGTAAGGTATTCCGAGAAAAAGATAAGCCACGGCACGGGTGTCGTGCCAAGCAGGTTGAAGGTGTCTCGTCAATGGGGCGATTGGCTTCATTCGTTTGGTTAGGCGCATACGTGTGGCTTACGCACTGACCTCCATGTCAGAAAAGCGCCGGGCGGATCCCATGGATTCGGCGATTCATTATGTCGATGTCAGGGCCTCGGGCCTAACGGATTATTCTTTGTCGTAAACGGCCGTGTTCGTAAACTTTTTCCCCTTCGCGGTGGTTCCGTTTAGAGTCACGACTCGGCTTTTTCCATCGGCAGACACGACGATCCGGCCCTGGGCCACGACCTTGCCGCCCTTTTTGGTGATCATATTCAGGGTTTGATCATTTACCTTCGTGTAGGAACGCATATCCGCATTGGGATCGCCGGTGACTTCGTAATCTTTGCCGTTGAATCTTCCTTTCCACTCGCATGTGGACAGGCTTTCCGTCTGCATCGACGCCGTCACCCGTCACCGTCATCTTGTCGCGGATTAGACGACTGTCATAGACGACCTTCGTATTCTTGCCGGTGCCGCGTGTCAGCTTTGACTTCGATTCGTTTAGCTTCCACGTGCCCTCGAAAGGATCAGCCGCGTATAACGCCCCAGCGGCCAAAATTAACCCCAAGCTCAGTGCAATGGTTTTGGTTTTCATTTCTCTATCGAGCAAAGATTTCATGAAAAGGTCAATGCTTTTCTTAGGTGGGCCTCTGCCAACGGGTCATTTTCAGGCTGGCGCGGATTGTCCCGGAGGTTGGGGCAGCATCTAGAATCCAGCATCTAGGAGCGATCCCCAGCACCCGCCTGCGCTCCGTAGCTGCGGGCCCGGGAGTTGGGGCGCTGGCTCAGCGATTGATTCCGATCGGCGAACGATCTGGATTGCAGACGCGCTACGCTACGACGGAAAGCGTTTCGTTGTGCACGTGTCGATGAAAACGCTGACCACGTTTGTCGAACTCGAATCTGCGATTCGCGGTTGGCTGCGAATCGTCTCGACGAGCTGGACGCGATTTTTTCAAGACCTCGGCGTCGCTCAAACGGATCGACTCGACGGTCACACGCGAAAAATGCGCCCTAACGAGACAGAGATAAGCCAGGGCAGGGTGTCGTGGCAAACGGTTCTTCTGACAGGGGGTGGGCGGGTAGGGACCGGCCACTCGATTACTTTCTGGCTTGTCTGTGTCGCCGAATCCGCGCGTTAGGCGGTGGGGTTTTTGCGATTGATGCCCTGCCGCAAATATTCGGTTGACACCTCACGGCAACGAACTATAGAAGTGATTAACTTTTGTCAGGAGGTTCAGATATGCGCTTGAGAATACGAACTGTACTTTGTTGCACAGCGATCTTTTCCGCTGTCAGCTTTTTCACAATAACGTTTGCCGAGACAAATCCACTTTCAAAGGCTCAGGTGGCTGACCAAATCCGCAAAGTGGAAAACGGCGTGGATGATTTCGAGAAGTATCTGACCAGCCGCGGGGAAAACGCTAAGGATCAGGCCGGATCGGCGAAGAGCAGCGGAGAAGCAAAACGCGGACAGGGTGCAAAGTCCGAGAAGAAAGAAGCCGGGAAGGAAAAAGCCAGCCAAGGAAAAGACGACCTTCAGAATGCCATGGACGATCTAAATCAAACGACAAACCGTCTGCGGCGCAAGTTCGATGCAACGGCGAATTATCTGGAGACGAAAGTGCAGATGGAGCAGGTCATGGACAGCGCGCGCCGCGTTAATCAGGTGGTGGGGAAGGGGAGTAATGACGGCCAGGCACAAAGCTTATGGAAGGCTTTGCGCGCGAGTATCAATGACCTGGCGCGCGCCTACAACCTGACCCCCGTCGGTGCATAGGGAAGGGCGGTGCCGGGTTGCGGTCCACTTAGGTATTGTGAGCCATAGAGATGATCCACGGCGGGGTGTCGTGGCAAACACGCTGAACTTGCTTTGCAACGGGGCCAGCCTGCTCGCGAAAACGTTCGGAGTTGGCTTCATCGATGAAAGCTACGGACGCGGTGCCGGGAAGTGATAGGAAGTGTTGAAGACTATCCTTGCGTTGTCCGTTACGATAGAAAATGTGACGCTCCCGCGGTCACATGATGACGGTGTTGCCCTCCCAAGCACGATATGAGTTCTGCCGTCTTTGTGCGTGACGGCCTGACCGGTAAAGTTGATAGCTGTTCCCGCCTGCAGGTTCCGAACCGCATCATCGGATGCCGCCAGGAGTAAACTGCCTTTCTCACTCTTAAAAAAATAGGGCCTCACCTTGAGCTGATAGTCACCCACATAATTTCCGTCTCGATGTGTAAGCGGACTGACGATCAGGCTGGCTTTCCACAGGGCGACGGAGGCGGAGCTTGGATCAATAACCAATTTGCGCGTGTCCGCGCTCGATGTCCCCGCCGTCGAATCAGGCCTCTCAGCGTGAACAACACTTGTGACGCCGAGCATTTGAAAAACGAAAACCGCGATCGTCAATCTCGCGATCAGGGAGTGCCCGCACATCAGTAACTCGCGTATCTCGTTTGTGCTTGCGCCGAGGATTTGGTGAGGCACGGCCATTGACTTGGTGCGACTAACGAATTTCATAAACCGCCTTTCATTTGGGTTGACTGCTCCAAATCCGCGCGGAACGAGGAACCATCTTCACAGGGCGCTTTCAACAACGGCCTGCTTCAGGTGACTCGGGGCTCCAGTTAAATCTGGAGATCGCGCAAGCGGTGTCTCAGCGAAGGTTAAGCCTTTCAACCGGTTTTCAGGTCGGCCGAAAATGCGTAGAGGCGTCGGATGACGTAATCGAGAATGATCTTACAACCCGTGCCGACAACCGTAAATAGGACTTTAGTCCAATGCGTTTAGGGAGCCGCGACAGACAGCAAGGGGATCGGCGAAATCGCCAGATGTTTTTTGAAGCACCCAGGGGTCAAGCCTGTCTTTTTGGAGAAGGCAGCATGAGTGAACAGCTGAAAGCTCTGCGTAGTCATCTTAGCTGGAAGCGCGATGCGCATAAAAGTAGGTGATGACTCACGGCATCGCAACGATCTTCCGGTTTTCTTGGCATCGGTTGGTTGACCTGTATTCGCCCACTGCGCGCTCATCGACAATTCAAGGTAGTGATCGTTCATCACTTTGGCACTATGCCCATTTCGACAGGCACTTGCACCGTCGTTGGAATGCACCGTTCCACGGCATTTCACCACACCCACAAAAATACCGGCAGAGTGGCAAGGGCCGGCCCCACACCATGCGGTATGGAGACCTACGTCATCATGGCGACCAGGACTGGCCCCCATGCCGTCAGCACGATATTGCCAATCGCGTAGGGCACGGTGTAGCCGAGAGCCGGGAGGTCGCTCTCCGCCTCTTCCTGGACCGCGCGAAGCGCAGCGGTGATCGTCCCTGCGCCGCAACAAGCACCCAGGACAATCACGGGATTCATCTTCAGCACATAACGACCGAACAAGATAGACACGGTGTGCGGGAGAATCGCAATCACAATGCCCACGAAGACCAGGCTGATCCCAGACTTCTGGAGCCCCGAAAAAAAGCTCGGTCCCGCGGCAAGCCCCACGCAGGCCATGAAGACGGTCAAACCTACGGTGTCGAAGATCCACATGGCGGACCCTGGGATCCGACCGAATGTCGGGTGAACCGCGCGCAGCCAGCCGAATACCAGACCCATGATTAGCGCGCCCCCGCTGGCGGTGAGCGTGAGCGGCAGCCCGGCAACTGTAACGGTGAGCAATCCCAGGAAGCCGCCAAGGACAATTCCCAAACCGACGAAGATCATGTCCGTCATCACAGTTTGGCGATCGGCGTAGCCGAGCTCCTTGGCCGCACGCTCGACGTCGCGCGTAGCTCCGACGAGAGTCAGTATGTCGCCCCGCTCCACCTGCGTCGCGGGAGAGAACGGCATCGGCTCGCCAAGCCTGGTCAGTTTCTTCAAAAACACCCCCCGGGCGAACTCCATGGCCGCCAGATCTACAATAGTTTTGCCGACGAAAGACCTGTTAGTCATCACGACGTCGAGCACGTCGATCGGAAAACTCAGGAGTTCCTTGTCATCTACTTCGGCCCCGATCTCTGCCCCGCGGCCCGTATGCAGTTCCGAGCGCGTCAGGACCGCGATGACGTCCCCTTCGCGAACGACCGTGTCTGGGTCACACTCGATGATCTTTCCCTCCCTGCGGATCCGGGAGATGAAGACGCGAGCTTGTTTGGGACGCGCCTCCAGTTCGCCCACATTCCGATTGATCAAATTCGGGTTCGTGACCTGGTATGCGCGAACCGCCAGGGCCTGGTAGGCTGACAGCGTCTCCGGCTCGCCACCGCCCGAGGCTGCGATCTTCGCACGGAGTTTTCGGGCTTCTTCCTTCAGGTTAACGCGCATCAGCTTCGGACCCACGTTCGGGAGAAACCAAACGATAAACGCCGTGCCGACAAGATAAGTGACGGCGTAGGCTACCGGGATGTTATTGATTAGGCTGGTTTTGTCCGCGTCCGATATGCTGGCCACGCGATTGATGGCATCGCTGGCGGTTCCGATGACGGTCGATTCCGTGAATGCGCCGGCAAGCATACCAGCTGCCGTGCCCACGTCGTAACCGAGGAGTTTCGCAGCAGTAAACGCGGCGAGCAGGCAGGTGAGGCAGAGGACGAGCGTGATGGCAAGCTGCGGCAACGCGTCCTTCTTTAGCGCGCGGAAGAACTGGGGTCCGACCTTGTAGCCGGTAGTAAAAAGAAAGAGATCAAAGAAGACATACTTTACCACGGCGGCAACCTGGATGTTCAGTTGCCCGATCGCGACTCCTGCGAGCAGAGTGCCCACAGCTGTGCCCAGGCTGAACGTCCCAATCCGGAGGCGGCCGATGAGGAAGCCGATCGCCAAGGTTAAAAAGACCGCGAGTTCCTGATGCTCCCTAAGGGCGTGAGTGAGATAGTTCATGATAGGGCTGCCCTTTCAAGATGTAGTTGTTGATCACAGTCGCCCAAGGTGATCGACAATTCCTGCGCGCTAGTCAAGCTTGTTAGAACTTGATCACGTAATTACAAATCGCGCGGAAGTCGGTCAGGTTATGGACATCTCCTCCAAACTGCTGGACAACCCCGTAACGCAGACGCAGCGACAAACCCTTGAGAACGCCTTTGGTCGGGGCCCACTGGAGATTCGAATCGAACTCGTTCTGCCGAAACTGCGTCGCTGAATCCGGGTCCGTGCCAAACACCGCCAATCCATAGGCGCTCAGTCCGTCGACCCAGGGAAAGTCATAACCGGCCCGGAGAAGAAACGCGCTCTCGCCGGCCCGATTGAAGTCTTGAACCTGAACACTGGTGTAACCGGGATACCCGCTCCACGGGTTCTGCAGGTTGGCATTCCCCCAGGCGTGAGTAAAAGCCGCGGTAAACAGCGCCTTCTTGACGGGCAGTTCTACTTTGATGCCGAATTGATGGCCCGAGAAACTGTGGCCCTGCAGCTCGTTGTCCCCGACACTACCCTGATCCACGTATTGGCCAGCGAACCTCAGCCGCCAGTCGGTGGCAAGCGGGAGTTCGAAGCCCCCTTGGGCATAGGCGATGTTGATAATATCCTGGCTGTAGTAGTCGATCGCACCAATGTTAAATTTTCCTTTCTCATAGTTGACTCCGCCTGCCCACACGCCTCGCTCAACATGAGCGCCCGCGTCGATTGCCATCGAGACAAATTCGCTGTCATTTCGTTCCTTGATTTGGTCGAAATAACCGAGTCCGTACTTGATAGTCGCGACCTCCGGGGCGGGGGTTGGCGACGGGACCGCAACCTCTTTTCCATCTTTGCTCGGGCCCAGGCCGTCCGCAGGCGCGCTGGTGTCGTCGCTGCTCGTGCCAAGCTTGACACGGCCCTGCAAAACGATCGCCTCAAAGGTATTGGGCGTCATGCGGGTGTCGTTGCGGTTGATAAAAGGTGTGTCGTAGCCCCTCGCTCCGATAGTAATACCCACGTCTTTGACGATCCGGAGTTCGGCGTAGAACTCGCCCAGGACCGTATAGCCATTCTGCCCGGGCGCCAGGAGGGTGGTTCCATCCCTGTCGTCAGGGGCATATATCGGATTGGAAGTGTAAAGCGTCGCTCCGAACGCAATATGGTCGAGAAAGTAACCAGTCTTTACTCCCACCCATCCGCCGATGGCCCACGCCTGTTTCTCTGCACCACTGAAGTCGCTGCGGTCGAAGTAGAAGGTGCGAAGGTTGAATTCGAACTTCGTATCTTTGAAGGCCTGTCGGCGCTTTTCCAAGCGCCACTCGCGAAAATCGCCAAATGACTCATTGAGATCCGTCGTCCGACCCTGCTCCGTAGATGTTTGCGCGCTGTCGGTGGGAGCGGGTTGCGTGACCGCCAGGGAAACAGGCGGGACGGTGAGCGTGAGCGGGATGTCCATCTCGCGCTCCTCCTGGCCGAGGGCGGTCTCCGCGCCACTCAAGGCGATAAACAATGCCGATAAAGCATATGCGTATTTACGAAACGCTCGTTTCTTCATAACAGATCTATTAAGTCTAACTCCGGTATTGTTACCTTTGGTTGACCTGTCAACCTTTTATTGTACTCCCGGGTTTCTTTGTAGCTTCCGAGTTGAGCACCTTTTCACGGATTAGTACGGCATAAAAACTTGTTGAAGCTTGACCGGGTCGTTTGTCTTCATCAGTGCGAGCATTAGAAGGATCCGGGCTTTTTGAGGGCTCAATTCCTCGTTCACTCGCTTGGCCACATTTAGCCAAATATCGTGATTCATGGTTTGGCTTGGGCGGCGGTGGGAACTGTCAATGGAGTATCGCAACGAGGCAGCGCACATTCCTGTATGCGTTCATTCACGTTTCTTGCTAGGATTTACCCAGCAGCATCGCAAAGTAACCGAACTAGCGTTTCGCAAGAGGCGATCTCGTCGGGGCTGGCGGAGCAGTCTTGCCTGTAGCTGCCTCATAAGCCTGCCTGTATCCGCGCGCGATGGCGCGCACCGCCCTACCGATATCGTCGTAGACATGATTCTCCAAGTTTGCGAAGGATATGCGTACCGACCAATCGGGAGCGGCAAAGCCGCCGCCGTTGAGCAGGACGATGCCGTGATCCTCGGCCAGCCTGAACACGATGTCGAGCGGGTGCACATTCGCCTTCATCCACTTGACGACGTCCTCGCCCAGGTATTTGCGGGCAAAAAACTCGAAATCGATCAGGCCGTAATAGTAGTCGAAGTACTGATTCGGACCGACGTCGATATCGAGTCCCTCGATCGTTGCCTTGACCCGCTGCTTGCAGATTCCGATGCAGGCTTTCTGATAGACCTTCTTTTCGTCCATCAGCTCGTAGAGGGAGAACAGCGTCATCATGACCTGCTGCGGAAGCGACAGTCCGGCCGTGTGATTGAGCGCGATGTCGCGGCTGTCGGCAACGATGCGGTCGATGAAGGCGAATTCGCGCGGCTTGAGGGTGAGACCACCGTAGCGCTTGTCCAGCAGTTTCTTGATCGGCTCGGGATGCGCGGCGATCATCTTGTCGAAGATGTTGTTCTCGTGGACCGCGATGGTCCCGAGCCGCCACCCGGTGCAGCCGAAGTATTTGCTGTATGAGTAAACGCCGATCGTGTTCTCCGGGAACTCTCCCATCAGCGAACGGAAGCCTGGAACAAACGTGCCATAGACGTCGTCGGTCAGCAGAATGAGATCGGGCCGCTTCTTGAGCACGGCGCCGATTTTTTTAATCGTGTCTGGAGAAAGTGCGACAGCGAATGGATTGCCAGGATTCACGATGAAGAACGCCTTGATCTTCGGGTTGAGGAGCTTTTTGAGCTCTTCATCCGGATACTGAAACCGATCCTCCTGCTTCGCGTGCACCTCGATGTAGTGGAGGTCGTAGTCCTCCAGATGCGCCATTTCGAGGTAGGGCGTGAAGATCGGCACGCCGAGCGCTATCGTGTCGCCGGGATTGAGAATCCGGTTGCTTTTTAGCGACTTGAAAATGTAGCACATGGCGGCGGTGCCCCCTTCTACCGCATAGATCTTGAACGTGCCTTTCGGCCGCGGATTTCCGCACATGGCCCACTCCAGGTACTCGTGAACGATCTGTTCGTTGTGGACCAGCATGCGGTCTGGCACCGGGTAGTGGTCGCCTATGATGGAATCCACCAACTCATGCACGAACTTGTCGGCGTGGAAGCTGAACTTGTTCACCGCCCACGGCACCATCGCCTGCAGAAATGGTGCACCCGGCATGTCATCATGTTTTGCGAGCCAGGCTTCAAGTCGGCCAGCTATTCCCTCTGCCTTAGGCATCCCCCCCACGCCGGGCGGCAGGTCGAGCACCCGCTTGCTCTCAGTAACTGCGAACTGCCCGAGGAGGAAGAACGCTTCGCGCGGTTCAGTGGCGACCCAGTTTGGGTTGCCACGACCGGCGTTCAGGTACGACAGGGAAGATTCCAGCGCCGATTTCGATGCTACTTTTTGGACGAAATCCTTGATCTCGAACGGACCGAGTTTGTCGAACTCTTTCAGTCTCGCAGTATCTGATAATGGGCGACTGACACGACGAGCTGGTCCGTTAGCTTTAGCACCGTTTCCACGGTTGCGTTTAGTTGGCTTGATTCCTAGATCGGGTTTTTTCATACGGTTTTCCTTTGCCCTCGCGGAGCGTTTTCTAATTTAAGACGAAGTTTCGAATTCATTGTGGTTATGACAGCAACATGATGATGACCATGCCCCAGATGGTGAGCAAGGTGTTCCCCACGGCATAGGTAACGGTGTAGCCGAGCGCCGGGATCTGGCTCTTGGCCTGGTCGCAGACTAAACCAAGCGATGCCGTCGTCGTGCGCGACCCGGAAATGATTCCGAGGTTGAGCGCGTCGTGGAAGCGGAACACGTACTTGGCGACGAACATGCCGAGAATCAGGGGGACCGTCGTGGCGAGCGCGCCCCACAGGAACAGACCGACGCCCTGCGTTTTCAGACCGTTGACGAAGCCCGGACCGGCAGAGATGCCGACGATGGCGATGAAGATGTTGAGGCCGACCGAGTTCATGAACCAGACGGTGGGCGTCGGAATGCGTCCGAAGGACGGGCGCACCGAGCGCAGCCATCCGCCGATAATCCCGAAGACCAGCGCTCCGCCGGCGGTCGACAGGGTAAGCGGCACGCCGGCCACCTTGAAGACCAGCGCGCCGATCAGGGCGCCGATCACGATAAACAGGCCAACGAACGCCATATCGGTGACATCGGTCGGACGGTCGGCGACACCCAGCATCTTGGTGGCGGCGGCAGTATCCTGCGTGCGGCCGACAAGGGTGAGCAAGTCGCCACGATTGACCTCGGTGCCCGGCAGGATGGGGATATCAGTGGCGGTAGCGCCGCGCGTGATCTTGCGCAGGAACACGCCGCGCGCCGCCGGGCGCGTCGCCAGCTCCTCGAGCGTCTTGCCGTCGACTTCCTTGTTCGTCACCAGGACGTCGATGCCCTCCACCGGCACGGCGAGCAGTTCGCGGTCCTCCACCTCTTGTGTCGCCGCGCCGAGCACATTCACCAGCACTGCACGCTCGCCCGCGACTGCCACCACGTCGCCTTCCTTCAGGACGGTGTCCGCGGTCGCATCCATGATCTCACCTCCACGCCGAATGCGCAGGATGAAGAGGCGCGCATCGGGCACCAGCGACTCAGCCTCTGGCGACGCGCAGACCGGCGGCCTTGCCACCCGGCTGCACCCTATAGGCGCGCAACGCCCAGCGTGTCCAAGCTGACCCGGCGCCGCCAAGCTCCTTCTTGCCGCCCCCATGCTTCTCCTCGTAGTCCTTGCAAGCTGCGACGAGATCGATACCCAGCAGCTTCGGGCCGATGATGGCGATCACGATCGCCGAGCCCATTGTGCCGAACATGTAGGTCACGGCGTAAGCGATCGGCATCGAGTCGAGCAGGGCCTTGGCTTGATCGGGAGGCAGGCCCAGCCGGTTGATGGCGTCGGTCGAGAGCCCCATCGCGGCAGAGATAGTCTGCGAACCCGAGTAGAGTCCGGCCGCGTAGCCGAGGTCGTAGCCGGCGAACTTTGCGATCACCACGCAGGCGCCCAGGCTAAATACGCACTGCACCACCGAGAAGATCGCCTGCGGCAGGCCGCTGCTGGCAATCCCGCGAACAAACTGCGGCCCGACAGCGTAGCCGACGGCGAACAGGAACATGAGGAACGAAAATGCCTTGAGCGGCTGGTTGACCGTGATCCCGATCTGCCCGATCACGACGGCGGCGATCAGGGTGGCTGTCACCGACCCGAGGCCGATGCCCTTGTAGGTGAACTTGCCGAAGTAGTAACCTAAGGCGAGCGCGAGAAAAATCGCGATTTCGGGGTAGGTCTTAAGCGTGGTGAAGAACCAGTCAATCATGTTATGCTCCGTTTTCTGTCGTTAGGTAGGGTGTTCGGATTTCAGGGTCGTCAGCTTGGTGAAAAAATGTCAAGCGCCAATCAGCTACCGCCTCGCTTTCCTTTTGCCTCCGCCAAGCTTTTCCGGCTTGATCAGTTCCAGGCCCAAGGCTGCCTGGTAGCCGTGGATTTCCTTCACATCCAGCTTGCGCATGAAGTCGATGGTCTCCTTGGTAATGACCTGGCCCGGCACCATGATCGGGAAACCCGGGGGATAAGGGATCACGAATTTCGCCGAGACGGCCCGGCCGTTTTTGACCATGTCATCGATCTCCTTGCTGTTGAGCCTCACATGCGTGCAGTTCTCCGCGTCATAGGCGAGGAAGAAAGGTGTGCGCATGTCCCCTTCGTTTGTCTTGCCGCGCGGGTCTTCGCGGAAGGCGTCATGGAAGCGGCTGAAGTTGGGAAGGTCGGGAACGTCTGTAACCAAACTCTTCACGCGGGCGTCAAACGCCGCCTTCTCATCGTGATCCGTCGACAGCCTGCGCTCCAATTCGCGCGATATATCCGCTAGTACCTTGATCAGGTAGGCAATGTCACTGCGAGTGTTGTTAATATTGGTCTGGAGCAGGACGCTGTTGCGCGAGGTCTTATTGAGCTGGATGTCGAACTTACTTGCGAGCAATCCCTTGAACTGGGTGCCATCAAACCCCGCGGAACCACACAACAGAGTGATACGAGTGGGATCCAGAACGAACTCGTCGGTCGCCCAGGCGTCATAGATGGTTTTCCAGTTCACACCATCCGCATGGAAGTCTTCGAATCCGCTGGCACGGTGCTCGGCGGGCACCATCTGGGCGTTGGTCGCGATGCGGAAGTATTTCGAGATGAGTGGATGTTTGTTCACCTCACGGCGCAGGATCAGAGAGAGCTCGATCGAGCGGCCCACCAGTTCATACCCTTCGAGTTCTGCTTGTCGGCGGGCCACATCGAGTGACGCGATCAACTGGAGATTGGGTGAAGTGCTGGTGTGGGCAAAGAACGCCTCTTTGAACGACGCCTCCGTGCTCTCCCAGCAATCATCATTCACCATGATGTAGGACCCCTGACGGAAGCAGGAGAGCGACTTGTGGGTCGAGGTCGTCGCATAGACCCGGATCTTTACCGCATCCGGATCAGGCAACAGATGCGTGTTGAGTAATTGCTTCTCATTCTTCGGGTCAATTTTACCGTGCTTCTTCTTGAACTCGTTATACTCGGCTCGGTAGGCCTCGCTGGCATACTTCTCGCGCAGGACTTCGCAGGCACCCATCGCCGAACGCATACGATGGAACGGCGAGAAGCGGCAGTAGGCATACCAGGCCTCATCCCAGAGGAAGACCATGTCGGGTTTGATCGCGAGCACCTCCTCCATGAAGCGCTGCACGTTATAAACGTGGCCATCAAAAGTGCAGTTCGTCAGCAACAGCATGCGTGCGCGGTCGAGGCGTCCTTCCGCCTTGAGGTCGAGCAGGGCCTTCTTGATTGTGCGCAGCGGCACCGCGCCATACATCGAATATTCGGTTAGCGGATAGGCTTCGACGTAGAGCGGCTGACCGCCGCAAAGCACGAGACCGTAATGGTGCGATTTGTGGCAGTTCCGATCCACCAGCACGATGTCTCCCGGCCGTACGATGGCCTGCGCCGCAATCTTGTTAGAGGTCGAGGTGCCGTTCGTTCCGAAAAACAGTTGCTGGCAACCAAAGGCCCGTGCTGCCTTTTCGTGGGCGACTTTAATATTGCCCGTCGGTTCCAGGAGCGAATCCAATCCGCCAGTCGTGGCGGAGGATTCAGCCAGGAAAATGTTGGCGCCGTAGAAGTGACCGAAGTCCCGAATCCAGTGTGAATTGAAGACCGACTTGCCGCGAGCCACCGGCAGGGCGTGGAAGGTGCCGATCGGACGGCGCGCGTAGTTTTTCAGGTTGTTGAAATACGGCGTGTCGTAGCGCTGGTTCACCCCTTCCATGAGAGCCAGATGGATTTCCATCAGGTCTTCGATCCCATAGAAGACGCGCCGGATGTTTTTGGAATCGAGATGGCTCGCCATCTTTTCCACCGCGCCATCTATGATTAGATAAACGTCCAGCTCGGGGCGGATCTTTCCGAATAGCCCGGGCGAGAGCGACGCCGTGATTCTTCGGCTCCATTGAGCCGGGTTCCAGAGAAAGATGCTGCTGCAGATAAGTGCGCAGGAGAGGCGCGTCGAATTGGGATTTGAAGCGGAAGTTGTCCTTGATTACGACCGCCTGCACATCGGCATTCAGCACTACGCCGAGGATGCCGTCTTCAAAGCTCGGGACCATGACCGCTTCATAGACAAACGGATCTTCCGGACGCCGAAGCTGCCGTAGTTCGGTCCGACCCTGGCGTACCTGTTCCGGCGTTGGATCGTCACTGACCATCAGCACCTCAAAGTAGGGTTTGGTGAGGTCCCCCGTGTCGAAGTAGTCCTTCAGCAAACGATCGTTCCCTTCCTTCTCCCCTTCCTCGCCAACCTTCCAGGCATTCGCGGAACGGCGATACGATCCAGTGATGATTGCCTTTGCGATGCGGTTGGTGATTCTCGAGAAGCTGGAGTAGTCACGCCGGCCAAGCGCATCTTTCAGCGCGGTCATCATCGCCTCCCCCGGATAAGCGCGGAAAGTCTCCATGGCACCAAGCGGCGCGAGCAGAGCTTCCACCGTGGCGAGCGTTTCCTTAGTGGAAGAGCCGGCGGAAGATTGGGCAACAAGAGTCTGGCCGGCATGAGCCAGCTCCTGCCAGCGATCACAGCGAGCCTCGCCGGGGCTAAACATGCCGACGGAAGATTGGGATGTGGACTTGGATGTTTTTGGTGATTGGGTGGACATAGTTTTTGTTTGGTCTGATGACTCGTTGATTTTCTTTGCGCGAGAAGGCGGACGGATGGCTCGTCGTCCGTCACTTCGAGCCTTGTCTGGGCTGACAGGATTCCTGAGGTCTATTTTTGGAATTTGCATCTGGTTTTTCCTTCCTGCTCTACTTATTGTATTGAGCAAAATGCCCGTCTGAATTTTCCCGGTCGATAAGACCTTGGTCGTAGCCTTTGCTCGGGCGTCTGGCCCACTAGCCCAAGGTCCGATGTCGCTGCAACCGCGCGTCCGCGAGTATTTCCGTTTAATCCGATTTTTCGTGCAACGATGGGAACGAAACGCTTTGTCCCACGCTACCTGGATCCCGCCAGCCGCTTAGGCGAAATTCTGTTTGGCTTGATAGCCATCCGCACAAGGGTAACAATAGGGGCGCGCCGTGCTTCCAGCGGCGCACCGATTTCCTTAATGGCTGACCTTTCCTCACTGGTTGACGAAATTCAGTTCGCAAAGGCCGGACGCTCCACCGCGAATTGCCGTCGCCTTGGGTACGCGGTCCGGCGCATCGATACGTTTTTCAGAACCTTCATCTTAGTTCTTGCTTTGCCCATCGTCGCGCAGGCAGGTTTGTTCCAGCGGGATGTCGATTTTTCGAACTACGATGTGCCTCTCTACACGCAAATCGTAGATCGTATCAAAGCCAAAGTCTCGGCCCGCCTTGGTGAGGGCAGTAACACGCGCGATCGGTATTTCATCATTCCTTTTGCTTACCAAGACCGCTGGAACCACCCGGAACATTCGCACTCGTTTATCTCTGTCATCCGAGTGCTGGCGGATAATAAACAACCCAAACTGACGCCGGGTCTCAAGACGACGAAAATATAGGAACCGGGAATTTGAAGCGTTCACCATCAGCTGGCTGCCTCACGATTTCCTGAGCAATCCCCATCTGTGCGTCTTTGACGGCGTGGGCAGCCGCATTATTCCACAGAGAAATAACTGTCCGGTATCGACCGGCCGAAACTTTACGCTCGCAGAAACGATCAAGCTTGCCGTGGATGCAAAGAATGCGGTGGCCATGTGGGGACCTTATGAGATCAACAAGATTGGGTTTGATCTCGCAGTGAAACGCAAACGCTTGCTCGACGGGGGAACAATTAAATACCGCGCCGACGATCGTCTTTATCGAAAAGACAAAGTCGCTATCAGTTGCTTTCATGCCATGGCCGGTTTGGACGAGCTTTACCCCAACGGCGGACTTTTCGGGACGGGATTTAAAATGTGGGGCTTCAATGGAACGGCCAGAGTACCTGATCGAGTACACTGAGAAGGCGCGCTACAAAGGCTTACTTCTTGAGCCGGTGGATGTAAAAAGGGACCGTTACGGCTATGTCTATGCGCCGACGCGAAATGGCCGGGTGCCATATGACCCCCTCAGAACCGCGTCCGCTTATCACAGATAACGCTGCGTTCAAAGATCTCGCCTGTCGTCCCATTTGGCGAACGTCTCACTTGTTAAGGATCCGCGCCGGGCAACCTCCGTTGCGCTCCGCGACCACCGCGTGGGCGCCGATCAGGCCTTAGGCAATCGTGCTTGCAAATAGCAGGCAGACATCCAGCCTTGCGCGCATGAAACAATCCGACCGCGCCGACTTTAAATGGTTACCGATCGTGCTTGCTTCGCTCGTCCTATGCAACGGATGCTCAATTTTGCCGCCCTTCAACAAGATACTACCCGGCAACCGCGCCTTCATCGACTACTGGCCGCCAGATCCGAATCGCAAAGAACTCCGGCTCGCGGTCAAGGATAACATTGATATGAAGGGCGTTGTTACAACCGCTGGTTCAGAGATCTTTTCCACAACCCACAAGCCCGCGGAAAAGGACGCCCCGTGTCTGGCGATCGCGCGCCGGCGTCAGGTGCAGATAGTTGGCAAAACAAACATGACCGAATTCGCGATCTCGCCGTCCGGCATGAATGAATATTTCGGGACGCCCGTGAATCCGTTGAAGCGAAATCTGATTCCGGGCGGATCCTCGTCGGGAAATGCCGTCGCATTAGCATCCGGAATGGCGGACATGGCTTTCGGCACGGACACGGCTGGCTCGAACCGCGTGCCGGCCGCTTGTTGCGGTATCGTCGGCTTGAAGACAACGTTCGGTTTAATTCCGATCCAAGGTGTTTATCCGGTTGAGCCTCATCTCGACACCGTGGGGCCGATGGGGAAAGACATCGATCACACCGTTCAAGGGATGGATCTTCTTCAAGATGGTTTTGCGGCGAAATATGCGGCAGCAAAGGCAGCAAAGCCAACCGCGGGAAGCATCCGGGTCGGACGCCTCAAGCTGAAGAGTACTGATCCAAAAGTCGATCAGGCGATTGACGACGCGCTCGCCAAAACGGGATTCCAAGTCGTCGAGCTGGACGAGAGCATGAGCGACAAGTTTGAACAGGCGAAGAAGGACGGCACTACGGTTGCGGCAGCGGGCGCATGGATCAGCGACGGGCGATTTGAATTCGCACTAGGCGTGGCCGCTCGAACCAAGTCCGTAATTCAGTATGGCCAGATAAACTACACTGCGGGTTACCGCAGCGCATTGGCCAGGCGGAGTGCGTGGCAGCGAACGCTGAGTAAAGTTTTCGAGAAAGTGGACCTCATCGCTTTGCCAACCCTTCAAAAAACACCGCCGGGAATGCCGCTGCTCAACTTGAGAATAGGCATCATGGAAGCGCACCTCCTTCAGGTGCAAAATACGGTCGCGGTGAATTTCGCGGGCAATCCGGCGTTGGCGATCCCGGTGCCTATGCGCCATGGCAAGGTTTCCTCCAGTCTGCAATTGATCGGGCCGCCACTAGCCGAGGCGGCTCTGCTCAATGCAGGAAGGCTGGTCGAGGACGCGGTAAAAAGATAAGCGACGAGTTAGGGCAAAGCCTTCGCCGGTGTGAAATCGGCGTCGGTAAAATTCACGTCCTGGTCGATGCGCGCGCCATTGAATTCCGTGACGCTATTTTTTCTCGGCCCATGCACGGTCAGACTGGCTGGAATGGGATGGTGCTTTTCATCACGCGCGACTCGAGTGACATCAATGCGGCGGACGAGTTCGCCCGAGGATGAATATTTCTCAATCCGCATCGGCACGAACCGCTGAGGATCGATCCAGCTGCGCACTTTCGCATAGACGGAAGCGGAGGAACTGTCAGGCTTCGATTCGAGAATCTGACAGCTCACTCCGTTGATGGTCTCCGAACCGATGAGGGCCTGCTTTTTCCAAGCGAAGAAATTTTCGACCGCGTCCTGATAGGATAAATCGCTGTCAAACAACCCCTCGTTCATTTCCGAGGCCTTGATCGCGCGAACTGGCTGCTGCGGAACGATGATCGAGCCTTTCGCGGCACCCTGGGCCTGGTGCAAGATGACGGCTTCGCCTTTATGCTCGTCAGGCCAAAGCACTTGATAAACAAGATCGGTGGTCGTCTTGGTCCGACGCTGCTTGATCTGGAGTTGGAGGACGCGCTTGGCGCCCTCGAGTGATCGGACCTCAAGCTTGCTGCGGATCAACGCACTGCCTTGGCTGGAAGCGTCCAGCCGATCAGCAAGTTCTGCCGCCGACATTGCGGACGGTGCGGGTTCAGCGGCGTGGATGGAGATAAGGCGGAAGGCCACAGCGACGATGGCGAGAGCGAAGAACGGTTTCACGGCTGAAGATATCTTCCCAGGATGAATTGGCACGGATCGATCAGTTTGCGCTGCTCTCATCCGGCTTGCAAAGCCACGCTCGGGTTTAACCGCGAGCTCCGCCAGGCTGGATAGAGGCCGCTGCTAATTCCAACTGCAACGGCAATCACGACAGAAAGGCCAAGGAGCGCAATGCTGAGGTCAGGCTGCAATAACCCTCGAATCGCCGGTGTTGCGCTCAACACCTGGACGCCGATGGCACCAATAGCTACACCAACGATGCCGCCGAAAAGTCCAAGCAGCGCGGATTCATAAAGAATCATTCTCATGATTCGTCCGCGCGTCCAACCCACGGCGAGCAGCACACAGATTTCATGGGTGCGCTCGAAAACGGTCATGAGCATGGTGTTCATCACACCAAGCACACCCACAAGGATGGCGAGGAGAGACGTGCCCCAACTCATGGCCTTAACGAGCCGAAATCCCTCATTGTGGCTGAGGTGTTCGCTCACGGTCACAGCGCGAACTTCCGGGACCAGTTGTTCGATCTGTCGCGTAAGCTCTTTGACTTGTTGCTCGTTAGTCGAAGGCGTCACTCGAATATCGATTGCGTTGATCTGGTTGGGAGAGCCGATGATTCCTTGCAAGAGCGGTAAAGAAAGAATGACCGAACCGTCTTCGACGAGCGCGCCACCCTTCACGATTCCAACGACTGTTAGTTGCTTCGTTTCAATCTGAATCGGGTCGTCAACTTTTTTCTTGAGCACTTCCGCCGCGGTCTGACCCAGGACCGCGACTTCTTCTGCGGCATCGCGAGGCATGCGTCCGGAAATAAGTTCAAGATTATTCCAGGCAAAGCATCCCCATTCTCGAGCTGACAGAATCATCAGATCCGAGTCTTCAACGCTGGTAACCTCTACCAGAATATTGCAGGTGGCGGCTACGTGCGGAAGGCTGGCGATGCGATCGCGGACGGAGGCGTCGAACGGCTTCGGCGTGAGCGATCCCCCTCTATTAGTGACGACGATATCGGTTCCGCGTGCCTTCAATCCAACCTGCCAACCTTTCTCAAAACCTCGAGACATCCCGACCAACGCAACGACAGCAGCGATGCCGATGGAAATTCCCGCGAGAGTTAACCCGGTGCGCAAGGGGCGACGCCAGAGACCGCGGATGACAACAGTGAAAAAGGTCATCGTTTATCGTCCGAGACGATTCGACCGTCGATCATGCGAAGAATCCTTCCTGCCCGGCCGGCAATCGTTGGGTCATGAGTGACGAGCACCATGGTGCGACCCTGCTCCTGTTGCAGACCAATAATGAGGTCGAGAACCGAATGAGCGTTCTCGCTATCGAGATTACCGGTCGGTTCATCCGCAAGGAGCAGAGATGGCCCATTGGCGAGACTCCGCGCGATGGCGACGCGCTGTCGCTCGCCACCGGAAAGTTTGGAGGGGAAATGATCGAGTCGATGCTCGAGGCCAACCAGTTTTAGCAATTCGAAGGCACGCGCGCGTCGTTCAGAAGCGGAGCGATCGATTTCGAACATCGGGATCTGTACGTTCTCGGCCGCGGTGAAAGTCGGCAGGAGGTGAAAGGCTTGGAAAATAAACCCGACCTCGCGGGCACGGTAGGCTGCGGGATTAGGATGATCCGGCAGGGATATTCCGCGGTAGAAAAGGGTTCCGGATGTCGGTCGATCCAATGCACCTAGTAATTGCAGCAAGGTCGATTTACCGCATCCACTCGGTCCAATAATGGCAACGAACTCGCCCTCTTTAATGGAAAAATCTACTCCGCGCAGTGCCTTGACCTGCCCTTCGTCGAACTCGCGGGTGAGAGTTTTTGCCTCGAGAAGAGAGGTGTCGCTGGCAGACATGGTGCCCCTCAAGGAAATTTTATTCCTTCCTGAGAGGCGTGGTCAACCAATCGATCAAATCGTCTGCCATTGCGGCCCAACTCGTGGATCGGCCAGGCAGCGCATCAGTTCAATCAAAGCGTAACGATAACCTGTATACGGGGCTCGTTCGCCTGGTTTCTTTGGCTGCAATTTATCAACGTGTTGCGGCAAAACGGAATGAGGCAGACCGGCACGTTGATGATGAACTCCGTGAAACGGTTCGTGGAGCAGCGTGAAAGCGACCAGCCGCCCCATCCAGCTATTGGTGACGATGCTGCGAGTCGAGCCATTTACGGTATCGCCCGTCATCCCGACGTGCTCGATGTACTTGCGCCAGTTCTGCAAATTAGCCGCCAAGACCGCCGGCGCGAGATACATCCAAATGAAATATCTCCAGAGGCCGAATACTGCGACTGCCCAGAGGATTAAACTCCACGTCACGACTGTTAGCGCCAATTCCGCCCAAATGCGGCGGCGCACGCGTTTGCTTCGGACCGGAGAAGGAGAGCGAAGGAAGGCTCGCAGGAATAGAAATGGCGAATAAAGCAATCCGAGATTCAGCTCGGAAAATGCGGCCAAACACCTCTTCCAACGTGGCGTGGTCGTGTGGGAGAGTGGCCAGAATTCGTAGTCTCGCTCCGTCGCGAGATAAGCATGATGCGTTTGATGGACGACGCGATAGAGGCTGAAACTCATTAGGCTCAACGTGCCGATCACCAGCCCATCAAACTCATTGAAGCCGCGATTTTTTCGGAGAAGCCCATGAGCCGCCTCATGCAGGCCGATGAGAGCACCGTGCATTAAGTGGCTGGCAACAAGCACGAGCGGCACCGCCAGCCAGATCAATCCGCGATGCACCGTTAGAGCGAGCATTACTTCAGTGAAAACTAAACCGAGAACGAGAAGCTGAAATGCGCTCCGCAATACCCAGTGTGGCTCATGCATCCCGCTGAAGTCTTCGTCGATGGCGGCGTTCATTGAGGTCGGTTCAGTACTTCAGAGATTCGGTTCTCCGGCGAACGGCAGATGCCCGCCAGAACTCGCTGAAATATGCCATCGAGACTTTCAATGTCACGTCTGGAAAACAAATTCTCGCGAAAAAGCCAGGCGACTTCCAGACCGTCGCCGGCTTCAGTGATTTCGCATCCGAGCCGGAAACGTGCGGTTCCTGTCGAACGCATGCTCAGGCGTGCGGAAAGATTAGGCAGGGAAACCTCCGGCATGGGATGGTTCTGCAAAGCAAAGCGAACCTCGAAAACTGGATTATGTCCCGCTTCCGATTGCTGGCCGAGAGCGCGCGCCAACTCGACGAAAGGGATGGCGTTCGCAAACGAGTCAATCGTTTGCTGATGGCCCGCTCGTAAGTGATCGGCGACAATGCGCGAGCGATCGATCTGCCCGCGCAGCGGTACAATGCCCGCGTAATATCCCATAGTTTCACGCGCGGTTTGCCTGGTGCGATTGGCGACCGGTGTTCCCACCACGAGATCATCGAATCCGCTCCATTCGGAGAACGCAAGTTGGAAGGCTCCAAACAACGCGCTGAAGAACGTGATGGTAGTTTGACGTGCCAGTTCGCGCGTTTCGTTAGTCAGATTCGCAGGAATCGCGGAAAGCCATCGCTTGGGCGGCCCCGGCGTGATCGGCAAACTCCACATCCGAAGTGAACCGGCTAACTTGGTCCTCCAAAACTCGACGCGCTGCTCCACCACCGCCGGTTGCCAGAAAGCGCGCTCAGTTGCGCCCCACGCCGTGTAGGTTTGCGGCACGGGCAGCAAAGGCTCGGACGATCCCATCACGACCTCGATGTAAGCAGCGAAAAGGTCCTGCACTAGTACCCCCAGGCTCCAGCCGTCAGCAATGGCGTGATGAATCGCGAAAACCAACACGTGGTCGTTGGCCGCCCGACGCAAGTCGGCCGCGCGGTAGAGCGGCCCTTGCACGAAGTCGAATGGCGCGCGGAAAATCTCTGCCGCTAATTCTTCAATCGCTTCCGGATGCGTATCATTGGGCGCAACTTCGCGAAATTCAAAATTGATCCCGCAACTCTTGCGGATCATCTGGAGTGGACGCTCTTTGCCGGGAAGGATCGAGAGACGCAAAACCTCCTGACGATCGACCACTCGCTGGATCGCAGCGCGACACTCTCGTTCAGTCAGGAGTCCGTGCACATTGATGAGACAGCAGATGTGATTCGCGTTGTCCTCCGCCGGCACCGGCGAGACTTCCCAAAGTTCTCGTTGTGGGAAAGTCAGCGGATGAAGCTGCGCTTCACCGCGATCGAGCCATTGTTTGAGACGAGCGCGTTGATCGGCCGGCATCGCGGTTACACATGAGCCGGCGCTTAACGCTTGGCTTCTTCGATCGCTTTGGTCTCTTCGGATTCGGCCTCGCGTCCGAGCAGACGTTCGATTTCTTCGTGGGAAATCGCATCAAGGTCGACAGCACTAGTTGCTTCGGTTTGCGCCGACACTGGCGTGGATTCCGCGACGGATGCCGCGCCACCGAGGTGACCTGCGATTAACGACGCGATTTGACCGATGGTCCGAGCTCGCATCAGACTCGTTGGAGGTAGAGCAACGCCGACCGCCGCTTCAAGCGAGGTCTCGATTTCGACACCCATCAACGAATCCAGCCCAAGATCGGTGAGCGGCTGATCCTCACGGAGGCTGTCAGGCTTGACTCGCAAAACGGAACCAACGGCTTCCCGGACAGCCTGGCAGATAACAGCCTGCTTTTCAGCCGGCGAAGCTGCGTCGATCCGGCTTCGCCAGCTACTCGTTGCACCAACTGTCTCCTCATTTTCAAGCGCGGCGAAAATGCGCTCCAGAAAGGGATTTTCCTGCATGTTTCGAAAGAATTGACGCCATTTATTCCAATCAACCCGAATCGAAATCGCTTGGGCACTTCCCGCACAAAGGAACGACTCAAGCAGCGCCATCGCTTCACCGGGCGAAATTGCATTTGTTCCCTGCCGGGCAAGGAAATCGGCGACGCGCTCGTTGCGTGCGACAAAGCCTTCGCCGCCGAGCACGCCCCAGTTCACAGTCAGCGCGGGAAGGCCGAGCGCCTGACGATGGTGCGCCAGGCTGTCGAGAAACGCGTTTGCGGCGCTGTAATTTCCCTGAGCGGGATTACCAAAAATGCTTGAGACAGAAGAGAACATCACAAAGCAATCGAGTTTCATTCCGCGGGTTGCTTCGTGGAGGAGCCATGCGCCGTGCGCCTTTGGTCCGAAGACGGTTCGCATGCGGTCGGGCGTAAGCGCCGCGAGCGGCGCATCGTCGATTACCATCGCAAGATGAAAGAGACCGCGCAGCGGCTGTGCGCCGGACTTGATCTCTTCAAAAAGGCGCCGCACGTCATCGGGCGCGCCAATATCCGCAGACACGACGCGCACTTCCACACCTCGCTCCTGCATGCTCTGCCACGAATTCTGCGGCCTCCGGGTTCGAAGCGCCGCTGCGACTCGTGAGCACAAGATGGCGCGCACCGCAGTCAACCAACCACCGCGCCAGCACCTTCCCGTATCCGCCAAACGCGCCAGTAATAAGATAGCATCCATCCGGCTTCACCTCGAATCCCGGACCGGGTAATTCACCGCGTCGCGGGACAAAGGGCGTCGGGAATGCGACCACAACCTTCCCGATGTGTTTTCCGCCAGCCATGAGCCGAAACGCGGAATCAATGCGGGAGGCAGGAAAGGCCCGGAAAGGAAGCGGCCGCAACGCACCTTTTTCGACCAAGTCAGAAATCTCCTCCAGCATTTGACGGGTCAGTTCTTCGTTACCATGGAAAACCGCATCCATGGCCACGACATGGAACGACGCATTATTGCGCAGAGGCCGAAGCGGGATGCGCGCGTTTTGATAGATGTCGCGCTTGCCAATTTCGATGAAGCGGCCGAATTCGGCGAGACAGGAAAGACCCATAGGGATCGCTTCCCCAGCGAGCGCATTCAGAACCACGTCCACTCCTTTGCCATCGGTTATCTTCAGCACTGACTCGGCAAAATCGCCGCGTCGCGAGTCGATCACGTGTTCCACTCCGAGCGTTTTGAGCAAAGCACGTTTGCTCGGGCTGCCGGCGGTGGCGATCACGTCCGCTCCAAGATGCAGCGCGATCTGGATCGCGGCCATTCCGACTCCACCTGCGCCTGCGTGAACAAGAACGCGCTCGCCCTCGCGCAGCCGCCCCACGTTTCGCAACGCATACCACGCGGTCATGAAAACGACCGGTAACGTTGCTGCCGCTTCAAATGTCAGATGGGCCGGAATCCGTCGCACGTCTCCCGCACGCGCTATCGCGTGAGTAGCAATTCCGAAGACGGCAAGACCGAACACGCGATCTCCCGGCGCGACGTGCGTGACATCGGAGCCAACTGCTTTGACGATACCGCTGACTTCGTCGCCAAAAATGCGCGCATCCGGAGCATCGCCCGGATAAAGCGCCAGCGACTTGAGCACGTCGCGGAAATTCATTCCGGCCGCTTTCACCTCAATCAACACCTGACCCGGGCCGCACGGCGGCATTTCGAACGGAGCAAAGCGGAGGGTGTCGAGACGGCCGCGTTCGCGGCATTCCAAACGCAACGGCAGGATCGGATCGAGCCATTGCTCAGAGGACAAGCGGCCGCGGTCCAGTCGTCGAACATAGCGAGCTTCACCTCGCACGGCGACCTCGCGCTCCCTGTCTTTGCGAGACAGCTCGCTCCAAATCGATGCCGTATCTGTCGAGGACGGTTCTGGGGGAAGATCGATGGCGCGCCAGGAGAGGTTGGAATGTTCGTTCAAAATCACGCGCATCAATCCGATGCTCGGCGTTTGCGCTACCGCCGTCGGTCGCGGATCGCTGCCGGCGGGCTGAGCGTTTCGCGTTACCAAGTCCAGGCGCAATCTTGCTGCGGGCGCAGCGGATTCGAGCGCCTGTGTAAGATGCAGCAGTGCGTCCAGATTGGTCGCCATGTCGGCTCCATTGATAGGTGCATCGAGATTCCAAAGATAGACGATGCGCTCAGGTGAGGAGACCCCACAGTCTTTGACAAGCTGTTGCCAGTCTTCCAGCGTCCCCGGTCGCAAGGTAAAAGCGTCGGTGCCATCGAACTCGAAATGGTTTCCCTGCGTGGCGACGCGGCACCTGGCGCCAAGTTCGCGAAGTCGCGAAACCAACGCTTCACCCACTCCCGAGGCATCGGCGAAAACAAGCCATGATTTCTCCTCCGGCGCTTGCAAGCGGATCTCAGGCGGCACCGAAGCTTCCTCGCAGGACTTGCGTGCCAACAGGCCGATCTGACCTTCGCCTCCGGTTGGGCCGATCAGACCGGGCAAGGAAGCCGTTTCAACGAAACCAGTTTCCCGTAGCACCATTTCCCATTGTGCTCTCTTGAGTAAGGGTTGTTCCGGGCGCAGATCGCGATCAGTGAACCGCCACCAGCCGCTCGTTAGTCCGAAAACGGTCTCGGTCCAAAGTTGCGGCGTAGCCGTGTCCATGAAAATGAGGCTGCCTCCGGGTGCAAGCAGTCCATGCAAGTTCCGCAATGCGGCACGCACATCGCGGACCGCGTGCAGCACGTTGGTCCCAATGATGAAGTCGAATGTCGCCGCGTCGAGTCCCTGTTCCACGCCCGGTTTTTCGAGATCGAAAATCTTAAACTCCACCTCCGAAAACGCCGCCAGCTTCTGCGCGGCGCCGGAAAAAAATGCGGCCGAGACATCGCTGAATATGTAGGAATGCAAGCCGCGCTCCAAGAGTGGTAGAACCTGCGACGCCAATCCACCTGTCCCCGCGCCGATCTCCAGGATGCGCAGGCCGCGTCCTTCGGGCAGACTTCGCGCTGCCGTGTCCACCGTCGCGGCGATGGCCGCGAGCCAGTGACTGGTGAAGAGACCGTCGCCATAGAATTGATCGAGTAACTCCGCGCCGATCCCCGAGAACAAGACCTGCACGGCATCCTTTTCGCCGCGCAAAATCGAGCCCAACTCAGCACAGTTTCCTTCGCAAAGCAGCGCCTCGGGAAGATGTCCAGGGTGCTTCTCGATGTAGTTGCGCAGAACTTTCCCGGCGGAACCTGCCGCTTCAGCAAAATCAGGCACAGGCTCAAATCCCGCTTCTATTTTCCGGAGCAAGCCATGCCTGACGAGACCGGCCATCAGCCGCTCGAAGACAGGTCGCATCGCGGTTGCTACGTGGAGCGTCGCCCCATCAAAGGTAACACCTGGAGTCACTCCCATTTCCGCCATTCCGCGCGCCAGTTGCGCGGCCGCGAGATCGTCAAGAGCGCAAAGCGCCGCCTCCAGTTCGGAGTGACCGCGAACATCAACGACATGGTCCAATGCACTCTGTGCCGCGGCCTTTAACTGATCCAGTGGGAGCGGCGACAGCGCCGGTTTGGGCGACTCGTCAGGCACCCGCTGCCAGGCGACATGATATGTTAAATCGCGTGTGCCGCCGGGCCCGGCCGAGCGGCCTGCGCCAGAAAGGCTAATGGCCCGAAATCCTTCCACCAGCACGCAAGGTTTTCCTCCCTTATTATATAGAGAGATGTCGCCTTCGAGGAGGTCATCGCTAAACTCGCGCACCTTTGCACACACCCGACTGGAGGAGCCCGGCGAGCCGAGAAAGAGAATGCGGCGAAATCCGACCGGCAGCTTCATCCGCGCCTGACGACCTTCAACCGTTGCCGCACCAGCGGAGAAAACTTGAAGCGCTCCGTCGAAGAGAACGGGGTGCAGAGCATATTCGCCCGCGCGCGGAGAGAGCGCGTCCGACAAGACCACGCGTCCGGCAGATCGCCCGGCACCGGCCGATAATTCGCGAACGGGTCGAAATTCTTCCCCATAACGCAAGCCCAGATCGCTCATGTGGCGGTAGAAGCCGTCGACTGCGACGGATTGAATGCCGGAAAGGTCCACCCATTTTGAGGAGGCAAAGACGGATTCCGTGCGCTCACCGCGCATCGAGCCCACCACGTGGAGGGACCAGGTGACGCTTTGTTCGAAACGACTTTGAATGGAAAAGGTACGTTCGTTAGGCGAGTAGGAGAACTCAAGCTGCACGCTCGATGGCGGATCTGGCAGGATAAGCGGCTTGCGGATTTCGAAATCCTCAACCACAAAGGGTTGCCCCTCGAACAACTGCACACCGGCTTCAAGCGCCATCTCAACAAATGCCGCGGCCGGGAAAATGACATGGTTTTCAACCTTGTGATCTTTCAGAAAAGCCATGTGGCGCGAATCCAGCCGAACGATCCAAGTCGGCATCGCGCGTGGCAGCCGGACATCAAACAGGCCGCGTCCACCCGGTGCGAGGCGGCCATCGCGAGCATCGCTTGCTTCGTTCCACCAACGGGCCTTTTCCCAAGCGTAAGCCGGCAGCGAGAGGAGATGCCGGGAAGGCGTCATCGCGGAAAAATCGAGCGGAACGCCGGCGCGGTGCAGATCCATTGCAGCCTCGAGCACGGATTCAAATTCGCGCTCGCGGCGGGCCGATGAGATCACGGTGGTTTTGGCTCCGCGCGACAAAAGGCATTCCTGGACCGGATGTGCCAGCGCGGGATGAGCATTGAGTTCCAACCACACATCCGCGCCGAAGTCCGCCAGGGCGCCCACGGCCGAGGCGAAACGCACTGGCTCGCGAATGCCGCGCGCCCAGTAGGCGGCGTTGCATGACTCGCCAGCGCAACGCTCACCCGTCACTGTGCTGAAGAATGGGACGGCGGCCGGCAGCGGTTTGAAATCGGCAAGCGCAGCCTCCAAAGCCTCTGACGCCGGCCGCATGAGCGGATGATGAAATGGATGATCGACCCTAACGAGTCGCGCGAACGCGCCCTGTGCCTCGAGTTCGGCGGCCATGGCCTCGAGCGAAATCCGCGGACCCGAGAGCGTAATGGAACGCGGCCCGTTGAAGGCCGAAATCGTTACAGTGCGGTCGTGCCGCGCAATGAGGGCCAAGGCTTCTTCCTCAGGCAATCCAACAGCGAGCATCGTTCCTTCTCCGCGTCCGCAGGATTCCATGAGACGCGCTCGGAGCGCGACGATCTGGGCTGCTTCCTCGAGAGAAAAAATTCCGGCGATGCAGGCAGCCGCGATTTCTCCCACGCTATGACCGACGATGGCTGAAGGCTGAACGCCCCAGGATTTCCAGAGCGCCGCGAGCGCCACTTGCATGGCAAAAATGGACGGCTGTCCAATCTCCGTCCGTTGCATCTGGGATGTTTCTTCGGAGCGGCCGAGTTCTTCCAGAAGCGAGAAGCTGGCCCACGGACGGAGCGCGGCGTCACAATTTTCAATCGCCTCGCGAAACACCGGCTCATGCTTCATCAACTCGCGACCCATTCCCCACCATTGCGGACCCTGCCCGCTCAGGATGAAGCCAATACGCGGCGGTTGTTCCCGGCGCGCTGTGAAAGCCGCATGGATCTTTTGGCTTTCTTCTTTCTGCGCAAAGGCGTCGAGTTCCTCGGTCAGTTCCGCCCAACTGTCAGCCACAAGAGTAAGCCGGTGCGGATGATGATTACGCCGGACTCCCAGGGTATAGGTGAGATCCGGCAAAACGGGCGAGCTACCGTTGGCATTGGCATGCTCCTTGACCCATGCGCTCAGATTCGCCGCTGAAGTCCGGAGCGATGCTTCCGAACGAGCGGAAAGCATCACTGGCCAGGGACGGCAACCTGGGACGGCGAAGGATTTTTCCGGCTGATGCGGTGGCGGTTCGGCCAGAATGACGTGGGCATTCGCGCCTCCGAATCCAAATGAATTGACGCCTGCGATGCGCTCCTCCGTTCCATTCGGAAAGGGCTCGAGTTGAGTCGGCACGCGCAATTTGAGCTTTTCAAAGTCAATGTGCGGATTTGGCGTCGAAAAATGGAGGCTTGGTGGAATCTGGCCGTACTTAAGAATTAGCATTGCTTTGAGAAGGCCCGCGATGCCCGCTGCAGTTTCCAAATGGCCAAGATTGGTTTTTATGGAGCCAATCGGGAGTGGCGCGTCGGCGGATCGATTACCGCAGAGAGCTTCCGCAAGAGCATGCGCTTCGATCGGATCGCCCACCGCCGTCCCAGTGCCGTGGGCCTCAACGAAGCCGATCGTCTCAGGCGCGATTCCAGCATCCCTGCAGGCATCTTGCATCAGTCGCGTTTGCGCCTCCGGGCTGGGCAGAGAGATGCCGTTGGTGTGTCCATCTTGATTGATCGACGTCCCCAGAATCACGCCCTGAATCGGATCGCCATCCTCGAGCGCCCGCGAAAGTCGCTTGAGCAGAACCATGCCAGCGCCTTCACCACGTACAAACCCGCTGGCGGATGCATCGAAGGCGGCGCATCGGCCCTCTGGCGAAAGCATCGCAGCCTGCGAAAACCCGATAAACCCGCCCGGCGAAATCATCACAGTGACGCCTCCTGCCAAGGCAACGTCTCCACGCCCGGCCCGGATGTGCTCGCACGCCGCGTGAACTGCGGTGAGCGCGGACGAGCACGCAGTATCAATCGCGACACTCGGGCCGCGCAGATTCAAGCAATACGAAATCCGGTTTGCGGCAATGCTGTGCGCGCTCCCGGTCGGCGTATGAGGTCCGATACTGAAATGATCAAAACTCGTGCTTTGAATTCCCTGATAATCGTTATGCGAAATGCCGACGAAAACTCCGAGATCGGCTCCGCGTTCGAAATCGAGGACGAGTCCGGCATCTTCGATCGCCTCCCATGCGGTCTCGAGGAGGAGTCGGTGCTGGGGATCCACATACGGAGCTTCCCGCGGAGAAATGCCAAAGAACTGCGGATCAAATTGATCGATGGCGTCAATAAATCCGCCCCGCAAGGCGATGGATTTGCCAGCCACGCCCGGTTCAGCATCATAATATCGCTCCACGTTCCAGCGATCGGGTGGCACTTCAATGATGCCTTCCCGGCCTTCGACCAGAAGTTTCCAAAGGGAATCCTTTGAACTCACGCCGCCGGGGAAACGGCAGCCGACTCCAATAATCGCAATACGCTCTTTTTGCATGGCGGTGAGTTGCTCCGCAGGGGCGGACTGACTAGCGCTGCCTGTGACCATGTCAAGTCAGCTAGCAATCCGGTCGCGGATTTATGACGTCAACGGAAGATAAAACATTCACTTATCCAACATCAATTCGTTTTAGCATGGTCGACGTATTTACATACCATCATTTCCCGGCATTGTTTTGTTTAACTGCGTTGGTCGCTCATTTCCCAACTTTTCTCTTCGGCGTCCTCTGCGATGCTAATGGCAGTATGCGTTCAAACAAGCTTTCCCCGTTCCAAGCCGATTTCACCAAACTGCCCCCACGAGCAGGTTGTCAGAACCATTAATCTAATCGAACGAGATCATGTGCGGCGTTGCGGGAATAATCGACTTGGTTGGGCAGCGCGCGGCACCGGAAGGTGTGGTGCAACGGATGGCGCGCGCAATCACTCACCGCGGCCCGGATGAAGAAGGTTTTCTTGAACAACCAGGAATCTCACTTGCTTCGCGACGATTGAGTATTGTCGACCTGGCTGATGGGCAACAGCCGATGACGAATGAAGACCGCAGCGTTTTCGTGGTCTTCAACGGCGAGTTATTCGATTACGTCGAACGGCGCGAAGAACTTGTTAAGCGAGGACATCGCTTCCGTACTCATTGTGATACGGAAATCATCCCACACCTTTGGGAAGATCATCACGAAGGAATTTGGGAGCGGCTGCGCGGCCAATTTGCCATAGCACTGTGGGATGGGCGGCTCCGACAACTCCATCTCGGCCGCGACCGTTTCGGGATCGCGCCACTTTTCTGGAGCCGGCAGGGCGACTGGCTGCTCTTTGCTTCCGAAATCAAAGGCCTGCTTGCATCAGGAATGGTTCCACCGCGACCCGATCGCAAGGGACTCGATCACGTGTTCACCTTCTCTGCGGCGCCGGGGCCGAGGACCTGTTTCGAAGGTGTTCAACTCCTGCCACCAGGACACTGCCTGCGCATTGTGCCGGGAAGTTCGGGCACGAGTCCGGTCATTGCCGAACGGGCCTATTGGGAAATGGATTTTCCGGCGCAAGGTGAAGAGGAATGGGGAAACAATCCGAATGCGTTGGTGAATGAATTCGAGCGATTGCTCTTGCAGGCCGTTGAAGAGCGGCTGCGCGCGGATGTGCCGGTAGGATCCTATCTCTCCGGCGGTGTGGATTCGAGCATGATCCTCGCCTTAGCCTGTCGTCTGAAGGGTCCTGCGATCAACACCTACACCGTTCGGGTGGATGAGCCGGAGTTTGATGAACTGAGTGCAGCGAGCCTCTCGGCGCGCCACATCGGAGCGAAGCCACCTATTGTCCAGGACTATGGCGACCAGGAAGCGCTAGAAAGTTATCCCCAACTCATTGAAGCTGCCGAAGTACCGGTAATCGACACCTCCTGCGGCGCGTTGCTCAAACTTGCCGAGCGCGTTCATGCCAATGGCCAGAAAGTCGTGCTGACCGGCGAAGGCGCGGACGAATGGCTCGTCGGTTATCCATGGTACAAAGCGGCCAGGCTCATGGGGTTTCTCGACGCCGTGCCGGGGTTGAAACTGAGCGAATTGGCGCGGCGCTGTTATCTGCGCATGAATAAGGTGCCTCATTTTCCGCCGGAATGGCGCGAGCGAGTGGAAAGTTCTGTCGGCGGTCAAAACGCGTGGATCGATTCCTATGGGTTGCTCGCGATTTCGAAGCTGCGTTTCTACTCCGAGCAGATGCGCGAAGTAATGAACGACAGCCATCCGTGGGGCGAATTGGGATTTCCCCTCGAAAAAGCCAAACGCTGGGCCCCGCTCAATCGCGGCATCTGGATCGCGGCGCGGGTCCTGTTAGCGGGCCACCTGTTACAGGCCAAAGGCGACCGCGTGGCCATGCACTCCTCGGTCGAAGTTCGTTACCCGTTTCTGGATGAGGAGGTATTTGATTTCACCGCGAAATTGCACCCGCGCTGGAAGCTGCGTGGATTCCGCGACAAGTATCTACTGCGTCTGCTCGCGGAACGCTGGATTCCGAAATCGATCGCCCGACGCGGCAAAGTTATTTTTCGCGCACCACTCGACAGTTTTCACATGGACCCGGAACCGCGGTTTGTGGCGCAGCTTTTAAGTGAAGATTCACTGCGCCGCACCGGTTACTTTGATGTCAGCGAAGTGACGCGCTGGCGCAAAGGCTTTCGTGAAATGCGGGCCGGATCGCTGCCTCGGCTCTCCGTGGAAATGGGCCTCACTGCGGTCGTCGCCACCCAGCTTTGGCACCACCAATTCATGGGCGGCGGCTTGGCAGATATGCCTGAGTGGTCCGCCTACGAAACATCTTTGCAAACGACGTAGTGCCGTCCCGCCCCCTTCATCCCAGTTTTTGCAGGATTTGCTTTCCGATCTCTTTCATCTCCGGGTCATCCTTTTCTTTGTCAGGCATCGCCATCCCCTTTTGAATGTACTTGCGCGCCTCTTCTTTGCGCCCCATCTGCGCATAAATGCGGCCTAGTTCGATGTAATGCATGAGCCGGTTCGGGTTAATTTCGATGGCTTTCAAGAGACATTTCTCCGCCGCTTCGTTGGTCGTTACCGGCAAATCGCCGTCATAAAGCGCCTTGGCCAACACCCGTTTCACCACGTTAGTATTTGCAAGCACGCGATTCCAACGACCGAGAATGTGCCACGCATTGTCGTTGGTCGGATCAAGGAGAAGGGCCCGGTCCACCGCCGTCTTGATCCGGGGCGAAGCATTGACCTGATCCTTGCTGCTCATAAAGGGGAGCATTTTTCCAAGGCTGATCGCGGGTGAGAGTTGGGCTTCGGCATTATTCGGAGCGAGGGTCGCAGCGCGACTGGCGAACTCGAGCGAAATGTTTCCAAGCCGCAGCTTTTCTTGTTTCGATGACGTGTCGCTCATCAGATGGCGGTACTGCCGGGCAATACAAACGAGAAGCTTCACGTTGTCCGGTTCCAGCTTGTTCGCAGGCAGATATACTTCGAGCGCCTGTTTGGCCTGGAGTTGTTTGTCGAATTGGTCGCCCTTTGCGATCAAGGCATCGGTGTCTTCCGCGCGCGCCGCTAGGCCGGAGAAGCAAAGCACCGCACAAAGCATCCTGAAAGCGCGAAGGCGACAATTCGAATTCATCAACGCAAATATAGCAGCCCGGGGACACGCATCTGTTCTTAGCGATTCGTCGCTGGTCACGGTCCGGGCTGCAAAAGCCGGTCAGCGCCGATCTTCTTACGCTTTCCCTGGCTCCAGCGCGGTGATTAGTCAAGCGGCGACTCGCTATGGCGTGGAGATGAGCCTGATTGAAATAGGCGTCCAGATCCAGATAGGAAAAGAAACGCCCCGCCATTTGTGCGGCGCGTTCTTTTAAACGAGCGGCCGACAAATCACCCAGTGCCATACGCACTGATTTCAGCTCGGTCTAACATCCTTTCTTGATCACGATGCGGCTTGCGAATCGAATGGCATTGCCTGGCTGCCCCGATCAATCGATAAAGGCCTCGCTTCCGGCTTGGGCCAACCTAGGCTCGAGCCGGATACTGCCATTCTGGATCGCGTTACCGACATTCATGAGAAGTTTTTTTACTCTCCCGGTGCGTTGCTGTTGACCGCTGCCTAAATTCGGTGGGCTGACGACGGGCGGAACAGAGTTGCTGGCTAGAGTTGCACCGGTCTTGCCTGTACTCACGACCCTATTTCGTGCCTAACTGCCTGAGACCCGTAACCGTCTACGTACTTACCCGTGACCGTCTACGTAATTTCCTCGGGCCCGGTTGGCATTAGGTCGGCTCTATAAGGGCACCTATCCTACTATGCCCACCCATTATCCTAAGAGTTTACGCATTGAATTATTGCTGCGAGTTGTCCGGCGATTCATCCTGGCAGTAGTCATTTTACCAGCCTTTACTATTGCTCCCGCGCTCCTGGCCGACGCCGCCCCGAGTTTTACCAGCGCCACCAGTGTTAAGTTCCCGCAAGGCGTTCTGGATACCTTCATTATTGCCACCACGGGTATTCCGGTCCCGAAGATTACCCAGAGCGGCCACCTCCCTGGCGGCGTAAAGTTTGTCGATAAGGGCGACGGCACCGCAACCTTGTCTGGGGTGCCTGGCAACGGACTTGGCCTGGTGGGTGACTACGCGCTGACGTTTACGGCCTCAAATGGTGTCGCGCCGAACGCAATACAAAACTTTGTTCTGACGATTACGCGACCGCCCCGTATCACCAGCGTCAATAACGCCACCTTTATTGTCGGAACGGCGAATACGTTTACTGTTGCAACCAGAAATACTCAGCCGAAGACTGCGCTCAGCTACACTGGCAACTTGCCGGGAGGCGTAACATTTGTTCCCCATAACAATGGCACCGCCACCTTAAGCGGTACCCCGGCGGCGGGATCGGAAGGTATTTACCTTATCACCATTACTGGAACAAACGGCTTCCAGCCCAACGCAGTCCAGGTGTTTACCCTCACTGTGCAGAACACTGCGCCGGTAACGCATGCACCAACCATCACAAGCGCCGCAACACTACTTTTACCGTCGGGACTGCAGGCACCTTTACTATTCATACAACTGGAACGCCCACCGCATCAATCACGCTTACTGGCACATTGCCGGCCTGGCTGACATTTGTTGATAACACCGACGGCACGGCAACTTTGGTAGGAATACCTGATTTTGGCGGCGCCCCAAGCTACTCATTCACAGTCACGGCCACAAATGGCATCGCGCCGGATGCGACGCAGACCTTTACCCTATTTGTGGACAGCCCACCGCCTGCTATTACCAGTGCCAACAACACGACGTTTGTTATCGGTACATTCGCGAGCTTTACCGTTAAGACTAGTCCGCCTGTTCCGAGCGCTACAGTCCTTTTCACCGGTACGCTGCCGTCCGGGATCAACTTCACTCCTAATGGAGATGGAACGGCAACTATCGATGGAACCGCGTTAGCTGGTTCGCGGGTAGTTACCCAATCAACGTCAGCGCTTCGAATGGCACTCTGCCCGACGCAACACAACTCTTTAGCATCACGGTCCAAGATTCGCCGCCCGTCCTGGAGGCGCCTGCCATTACCAGTGCCGATTCGACCACATTTACCATTGGAGCCGCTGGGACTTTTACCATCACTACTACCGGCAGTCCGACACCGACTCTGAGAGTTAGCCGGCGCGCAACCCGCCTGGTTGTCCTTTGTCGATAATACCGATGGCACGGCCACGATCAGTGGCACGCCCGACGCCGGCAGCGATCTCAGCTACAGCTTTACGATTACGGCGCGCAACGGTGTTTCACCGGTAGCCACTCAAGATTTCACTCTCCGCATCACCCCCGTGCCCGTGGGCGCACAGTTGGTGAATGTCTCTACCCGACTAGTCATCCAAACTGGGAGCAAGGTCGGCATTGGAGGCTTTATCATCACTGGGACGGCTCCGAAAAAGGTTCTTATCCGCGGTATCGGCCCAACTCTAACAACCTTTGGCGTTGCCAACGCTTTGCAGGATCCGATGCTGGAGCTACATGACAGTACAGGAGCTGTACTTACTTCTAACGACGATTGGAAAGTTCCCCAACAAGCTGCCGTCGAGGCGACCGGTCTGGCCCCGCCTGACGATCGCGAGCCAGCAATTCTTCTCAGTCTCCAGCCTGGTTCCTATACCGCTATTGAATCTGGTAAGAACAGCACGACCGGCGTTGGATTGATCGAAGTCTACGATGTCGATGTGCTTTCGACGTCGCAGTTGTCTAACATCTCGACACGCGGACTGGTCCAGACCGGTAACAACGTAATGATCGGTGGCTTTATCGTTAGCGGCGCGAGCGGGTCAATAAATCTAGTCGTCCGCGTGCTTGGACCAACGCTCACTTCGTTCGGGGTAGCGAACGCCTTGGCCGATCCCAATCTGCAATTATACGACGGTAACGGAACAGTTATCGCATCTAACAATAACTGGAAGGATTCGCAGCAGACCCAAATCCAAAATTCCGGTCGTAAGCCTCCAAATGATCTGGAACCGGCAATCGCAGTCACCGCTTCCCCGGGGCACTACACTGCAATTGTTCGTGGAAATAATAATACCACAGGCGTCGGCTTGGTCGAAGTTTACCAGGTCTCGAGCCTCTAACGAAGCGCATCCTCCAAGGCAGTAATTACGGGACCGGGACAACAGACATGCCAGGAAAAATACGCTTTCAGCTAACACGACCGGCAGGCTTTACCCTGGTCGAAATTATGATTGTGGTCGGCATAATTACTCTGCTGGCCGCGCTCGCGCTCCCCGGGATGCTTCGGGCACGGAAACGAGCGCAAGCTTCGCGAGTAAAGGACGATCTGCGGCTCATCGAAGCGGCCGTCGATCAATATGCAATCGAAACCCAGAGGCAGCCGGGCGCGGTTGTATCCGTCCCTGACTGGACCGCCTATCTGAAAAAAGAGACGCAACTTTGCACGACGGGAAGGGATGTGCTCGGCCACGATTACGGTACGCAGACAGTCGATCAAATCCCAATCGTTCCACCTGCACACGTACGCTGCGTTGGCCGACGTTGCTGACGACGGATTCTGGGCACCATTTGGCCCATAGCCGGCGCAAGTATTTTGCCTGTGAACGATTCTTCCGCTGGAATTAGCAAAAACGAAGGCCTAATTCTTGTTCTTGAACCGGCCGAGTCGCTCGTTTCGTCAATTTTGAGCGCGTTGCACGAGGCCGCGCCGGCCGCAGTGGTGGAAGTAGCCCGCAATCTAAAAGAGGCGCATCGCATCGTCTTAAGCGATCGACCTGACTTGTTCGTACTCGACATGGACGCAGCCCACGATTTAGGCCAGGACTTCCTGATTGATTTGCGTACGAGCCATGCTGAGGCACGCGCAATTGTTTTAACCTCTGTGCATCTCGCGTGGCAGCGCGAGCAGGCGGCTGGGATTGGCGCCATTCATTTTTTAGAAAAACCGTTTCCGCATTCGGACTTCGTCGATCTGGTTCACGCGCTTCTACGACCCCGCGTCGAGAGCGAAAAATTCCAAGGCACGTTAAGTGATCTGCATTTGTCGGACATCATTCAATTAAAATGCATGAGCGGCGCGACCTCTACTCTCGAAATTACCGGTCCGGCGGGGGAAAACGCGCGCCTTTATTTCGATAATGGCCAGGTATGTCACGCGGTTTCTCCCGGTTACAAAGGGGTTGAGGCCTTCAATGAAATCGTCAGCTGGAAAAGCGGAAAGATCTCGGAAGTCGCTGGCGCCAAGACCACGGCCTGCACCATCGATGTCGATTGGCAATTTCTGCTCATGGACGCCGTCCGCAGAATTGACGAGACGAATGCCTGCCGGGAGCGCCGCAAAATGATGCGTCAATCGAAAAGACACAGGATCCTGGTGATTGATGATAGTTTGATGATGTTAAATTTCGTCGGGAAAATCCTTAGCGAAGCAAACTACGACGTGGTCACCGCTGCAACGGCACAGGAAGGTTTGCTCGCCACGTACGAACAAAATCCCGATTTAATTTTGCTCGACTATTTGCTCCCCGATTTGCGTGGCGATGAAGTGAGTTGCCGCCTCCGGGAAGATGAATCCACCGCACGCATCCCGGTGGTGTTCGTGTCGAGTTTCGCGAACGACCTGGAACAAACACAATCAAAATCCACGAATGTTTTGGGCATTCTCAACAAACCATTCACGTCCGATTTGCTCTTGGAAGCAGTCGAGCAATACCTTCCGAAAATCGCGACCGAGCAAGCCGTCCCGGAGGAGGCCACTTTCGAGCTCCAGACAAGCTCGGGGTTCACAAATGTTATCGGGCCGGAAATTGAGCCGGCGCCGCCCATTGCCTCGTCGCCGCTTCGGAATGACGCAGCACTTGCGTCCGCACAACAAAACGAGCCGGCGCATGGTGACTTCGACAATCCGAATCTTCTGACGCAATCGGCACCTGACCTTGGCCTTGGTTCTGTCGGTTTCGCATCCGCGACGAACATCTATTTTTCCGGTGATACCGATTTCGTTTCTTTCGGTAAGGCGTTGCGGGTAATCGCTGAGAAAGAACTAACCGGAACGCTTCGCTGTTCGTCGACAAAGGAAGATGTCGAACTGTATACCCGCGATGGAAAAGTGGTGCTGGTGACGAGTCGGGATGCCGAACTGTACTGTTCGGAAGAGCCAATCCTCGTGAACATCGACCCAGAGTTCCTGGCACGAGCGCGAGCGACGCAATCACGAAATGGATGTCCATTGTTCATCACGCTCGCCGGCGGAGGTTTGATTCAACGCGATCCGGCATTTCAACTAGTGCGGCATTATGGCCAAAAGCTTTTCGCACACTTGTGGGCCGGGTCACGGGTGCGATTCGCGTTTGAGCAAACCAGTGACCTGCCTGATTTCACTCGGAATGTATCATCCGAAAACGATATTGACGATTGGATGCTACGCACGCTGCGCTTTGTCCAAGTCGATGACCTCGCCGATAAAACGAATTATGATGGGAGCTGGATTCCAACTTACACCCGCTGTGGTCTTAAGTGTGTGGAAAAACTCCAGCTTAGCGAAAAAGAAGCGCAATTTGCCTCGCAATTCAACGGTGCCCGTTCTATTGCCCAGATTGCGCGTAATCTTCGAGTGGATCTGAAATTTGCCCGCTTAACCCTTTTCCGTTTTGTCGAGCTCGGGGTTGTCGAATGCTGGTCCCCCGCTGCTTCGGACAAGGCGGAGCGGGGCGGTGTTTGACGCCGAACGTCCTGCCGCGGTACGGATTGACGCAGATGTCAATTACGTTGCAGCTGCGCCCGGATTTTTTCGATAATCAACGTAACCAGACCAAAAAGGGTATAAAAGCTCCCTTAAGGCAATCGTTTTTATCTGTTCCAGACCCACTGGTGGTCCACACTCCCCAACTCCTCTTTCCGAGGTGGCGATTGAGACGTGAGCCCGCATGGCTGAGATGAGCGAAAAAGTTGCCGGTCATTTGGAGTCCATGGAAGCGGATGAAATTCTTTCGCGTGGTTCACAAGTCGTACTTTTGGCCTGGACGTGCCGGCGCCAGCCAGCGGCGCGGTTAACCTAAATGTCCTCTGCGGTGGCCGTACCAGGTGGTCTGATCTTTTTCTAGTTAGATGGTATTGCCCGTTTGATGTGAAGCGACGTTCAACCCTGCCGATTTGTGCGGTTTGGTTGATTCCTTTTTTCGCTGTCACTGTGGACCTTAGCTCTCGTAACCCCGCGCGAAGCGCGCGCGCGCCGGATGTGGTCAGCTTTGTCTACTGAGCTTAGCGGTTATCGGCGACTTGAGTCGGTGCTGGTTTGTTCAGTTCGACTGCGGCGCTGACCTTCTGTAGTCCCGCCGCAAAAGCTTCAATTTGCTTCTGCTGCTGCGCGAAGTCGTCTTGAGTTCGGCGATTGTGCTTTGCTGTTCTGCGACGTTCCGGTGCTCTTTCAGGAACTCGTTGAGCAGCATCGCGTTCACCGCTTCGTAGCGAACTGTGGTGACCTTGCCATCCTCATCACGAACGACCAAGTCAGGATTCACCTTCTCTACTTGCTCGGCTACTAAGCCGAACTGCGGAATACCATCGGGGTCCAGCTCCTGCTTGTAGCGAAAGGTGACTGGTTGTAGCGATAGGATCGCTTCGCTCGCCTTATCCATCGGTTTGATAGCTTCCTTGAATCGCGCCGAGGACGAATAGTGCCCAAGCTGACCGCTGGAATTGACGATGACGCCGACTCCGCTGGGTACCGTCTTACCCTGAAATGCCCGCGATAAAGGTAGCATTCTGAGTCGCGTTTGTCCGATGCGAATCGTGCCTGATTCACCCGCGACTCCCGCGTCGCCGATGTCGATGTTGTTGCTGCCAGTGGTGAGATTTGCACCGGCACTGACCGCCCACTGCGATGTTGCTGATGCCGGTTGTGTTGTTTGAGAGCGCACTAACACCGCTGGCGGTGTTGCTCGTGCCGGTTGTGTTGCTGAAGAGCGCAAAACCGCTAGCCGTGTTGTTGTTGCCGGTTGTGTTGCTACGAAGCGCTAAAACCGTTGGCCGTGTTGTCGCTGCCGGTTGTGTTGTATAAGAGTGTGCCTGAGAACCGGTAGCCGTGTTATTGCTGGCCGGTCGTGTTGCCATTGAGCGCGATCAACACCGGTGGCCGTGTTTTCGTTGCCGGTTGTGTTGCTGTAGAGCGCTGAGTTACCATTGGCCGTGTTGTTGCTACCCGGTTGTATTGCTAAAGAGCGCCTAACACCGTTGGCCGTGTTGTAGTTGCCGGTTGTGTTGCTATTGAGCGCAATTAAGCACCGGTGGCCGTGTTGTTGTGCACCGGTTGTGTTGCTAAAGAGCGCGTTATCACCGGTGGCCGTGTTATTGACGCCGGTTGTGTTGCTATTGAGCGCTTTGGCACCCGGTGGCCGTGTTATCGAAGCCGATGGTGTTGGCAGTGAGTGCGTCAACACCATTGGCCGTGTTGGGCGCCGTGTGTTGCTGCTGAGCGCTCGAACCCCCGTGGCCGTGTTGCCGAATCCGTTTGTGTTCCTAAAGAGCGCATGATCCCGTAGCGGTGTTAACGTTGCCGGTGGTGTTCCAAAAGAGCGCGTATTTCCGGTGGCCGTGTTGTCGCTGGCGGTTGTGTTGAAAGGAGCGCCGAACACCGTTGGCCGTGTTATAGTTGCCGGTTGTGTTTTGAGAGAGCGCCGAAGCACCGTTGGCCGTGTTGGAGATACCGGTTCTGTTGCGACGAGCGCATCCATCCCGGTAGCCGTGTTGTTGTTGCCTTGATTAGAGGAGAGCGCCGAAGCACCGATGGCCGTGTTATAGTTGCCGGTTGTGTTTTTGAGAGCGCAAAGCACCGATTGCCGTGTTGGAGCTGCCGGTTGTGAGGCTGGAAAGCGCATTGTCACCCTCAGCGGTGTTTCTGCCCGGATAACCTCCGTCTGGTGGTGGGTCAACTGCTCGCACTGCAGGCGAAAGCAAGAACCATGTGAGGGTGAGCGGGATGAGAAGGAAAGCAAGCCGCAAAGGCGACCGGTCGATTGATTTTCTTAAGTGTAGTGTTGTCATGTTTTATTTTTGTTGAGGCTGGATTGTTGAACTGCATTAATTGCAATCCAGTTCCGCGTGGAACTAGGAACCATCCTGATGAGGCTTCCGAAAAGTTCGCCTCACTTCAGACTGACTCGGGGCTCCAGTTGGATCTGGAAATCGCGTAAAGCGGCGTCTCAGCGAAGGTTCAGCCCCTGCGGCTTATTCAGCCGTGCCGAAGATGCGTTGAAACGTCCGGGTGACGTAACCAAAATACTTTCATCCGCACTCCCGACCGCCACACATAGGACCTTAGTCCTACGCGTTACGAACCAGCGTCAACAATCCTAAGCCACCATCAGACCTGCGAGCAAATTCTAGATGCGCAATCCTCCGGCGTTCCGTTTTTGCTGCCGTGCAATGCGAGTAACCGCAGCGGCAACGCATTGCCAGTCGCTAAACTTGCATTCAGCAATCAAGGGAACGAGTGCGTCGCGCACTTTTTCGACACCGAATCGTTGGACCAACTGGCGAAGCTGCTCCTCAATTTCGCCTGACATTGGCGCGAGTAGTTCGGCGGGAACTGGTTCTCTTTCTTCTGCCGCCGGGCAATAGCTAATAGGCATCACACTCATCCAAACAAAGTATGACCTCCCGCTTTTACTTTGTCAGAAAAAGCCGGACACTGACCGTGCGTCAAGTCCGTTAGGCGACTCCAGCGAAGCCTCCTCACTCTCTTCCCGCAGGGAAACCGCGAACGATCAGGAAGTCGTTCGCACAACTTGGAGGGCTAGAACTATGAGAATCAACCAATCGCCCGTGTCACGGAGATTTTTCAACAACAAAATAATTCACTCGGCCTTGCGCTCTTGGGCGCGGGCTTTCCTCCTGATCGCAGCCGGCGTCCTGACGCTCTTGCTTTCTGCACCGAGCAACAGCATTGCCGGAAGCGCCACATGGAAGGCGAGTCCCGCCACGGGTGAGTGGGACACAGCTAGTAACTGGACGCCAGCGACTGTTCCTAACGATGCGTCTGACACAGCAACGTTCGCAACCTCCAGCAAGACCGATGTGTCCTTTTCGATCTTTATTTCACACGCGCTGGATGGCATCGTTTTCGATGCGGGTGCGAGTGCCTTCACGATCGGCAATGGGGACTCCCTCATGTACATTTATGGTGTTGGCATCACGAACAATTCAGGAAAGACACAAAAGCTCAAAGGGGAGCGTGCTCTTCTACGGCAACGCGACGGCAGGGAGCCTAACGAATTTCGCGAGCCTCGAGAACACCACGATCGATTTTAATGGTGCGTCAACGGCTGGCAACGGCACGTTCACTAACGGCGGCTACATGATTTTTCGCGACACCTCGAGCGCAAGCAACGCCACAATTACCAACATCACCGGCCCCTTCAGCACGTTAAACTTTGTTGGCAGCTCGACTGCAGCCAACAGCACGGCAACCAGCAATGGAGCTACAACGATAGGCGGCGTTTTTGGTCAAGTTAGACTCGACAATTCCGCAAGCGCAGGCAATGCGACGCTGATCGCCAATGCCGGGGCGGTCAGCGGCGCAGACGGTGGAAGGATTCAGTTTACCGAGGATTCGATTGGCGGCACGGCGCGAGTGGAAGTTTTCGGCAATGGCAATTTGGACATCAGCCTTCATAATGCCCCGGGCGTAGCGATCGGCTCGGTGGAAGGGAGCGGTGCGGTGTTCTTGGGAGCCAATAAACTGACCGTGGGCAGCAGGAAACTGAGCACGACCTTTTCCGGAATAATGCGGGACGGCGGACCATTTGGCGGCACCGGTGGCTCACTGGCAAAACTGGGAATGGCACGCTCAGCCTCACCACCGCCAATACGTACACCGGCGGCACCACCTTGAAGAACGGCACGCTTCTCGCCCAAAACAAGAGCGGTTCAGCGACGGGCACGGGCGCAGTTCAGGTGAACCTCGGCACCCTCGGCGGGATAGGCAAGATCAGCGGCGCGGTTACGGTTGGGAACGGCACCGCATCGGGAGCAATTCTGCTGGCCGGCAACAGTGTAACCAGTCCGGGCACGCTCACGATCAACAGCGCCCTCACTTTTGAATCGATGTCCACCTACAATCCGTGCTCAAACGAAGCACGTCTTCGACAGGGGTCACCGCCGTGGTGGGGAAGGTAACCTCCCTACGCGTGATCATTAACAGCGGCGTGCCATTTACCTTTGTCGATACTGGCACCGGCATCTTGCCGATAGGGAAGGTATCCACCGTGATTAACAACACCTCGGCCTCGCCCATTGCGGGCAGATTCAGTAACCTAGCCAACGGTTTAGAATTTTCACCAGCAACGGCAACAACTTCAAAGTCAACTACAGCGGCGGCACTGGGAATGACCTCACGCTGAAGGTCGTGCTCTAGGTCACGGCATTCCTGCGACTTGAACGAATTGCTTGTGAGCGCGGGGTTAGCGCGGATTTACGGAACGCGAACACCCCTGCCCGATGGTCGCGACTCTCACGCGATATCTCGCGCGTCTCACGAGTTGGAAAACAAAGCGAAAGCCGCGCATCGCGGGGCATGGAGTAAAGTGCCAATGCCTAGAACCAGCCAACACGCACGACTACCAGTCGAACTTCTTCCCGCTGGCTAAATGTGTATGTCCCCAGACGAATATTTAATGTCCACATCCCGCACCGCCAAGGACATCTCGCTTCTTATGGTGCGCTTCTTGTGCGATGAGATGGGAATCCATCTTCCGATCGGAAAGAACGATATCGAGGAGAGAAATAGGTCATCGCGTTTTGGGATTTGCAAGTTACGCAAGGCAGCTCTTAAAGCCGATCCCAGTTACGCGGACTTGTGCGAGGTATTAAGAGCGGCCAACCGCGCAGTGGCGCACATTGACGACGGTGACGTTGACCATTGTTTCCGGACTAATTCTGACGACGAACGAATCTTCCATGTCATTGATTGGATTGAGAACTTGGTGAAGATCAATATCTACGAAGCAGCGCGCCGCGATTTTACACAGTCGATGTCACTTCAGGACAATGTCATGTATCACACCTAGCACTCCAATGCCGCATTTAGACTCACGTTCCAAAAACAGCACGGGCACGCGCTGTGAAAGCCAAAGGCGGCAAGCGCGGTACATGGACAAGGAACAGCGATAACGCAGATCGATTATAGCAGCGTTTCTTCCAAGTGAAGGAAAGCTGTCAGCAGTTCGTCGGAATGGACAATATAACGCCGACCATCTCCGCTATAGGCGTCGACCTTTTGCCATTTTTATTTCACCTCCTCCTCCGACCGTGATGTCGATTTCGACATAACGCTATTTGCCGTTGCGCCACTCAGGCCGAACTCGGCCTAAAAGCCTTCGGCACCACCTTGGGCAAAGGCGCGTCTTGAGATTTTTTCTATTTTTTGCAAAAAAAGTATCGACAGCCGTCGGAACACTTGCGAAAAGAGTCAGCCCCCATATGAAATTAATTCGCAAGTTTACATTCTTCACCTCACATCTCCGCGCCCCGTGCCAACAGGAGGGACACAAGACGGTCTGCTCAGTCGGCCGCCGGCCGTTCGCATCAACCGTGTCCGCCTTGCTCGTCCTGATCGCAGCCGGTGTCGTGGGGCAACTTGCCACAGCCCAGTCGGCGTCCGCGGCGGAGCTGCCGCAAGGACCGGGCTCGTGGGTTGGCTGGGTGACGTGGCAAGAGAAGTTTACCACCACTTTTGGAAACCAACTCCTCATACTCCGCGTCTCTTTTGGACGGTTACAAGTTGACCTTGACTGAGCCCGGCCTCTTTGACTCATACCTTTCCGCGAATCCCAAAGGCCAGGCTTCGGATGCGTCCGAGACGTTAACGGAGCGTTGGGTTTACGTATATTGTAGAGTATCAACAGACGCATACTACGACAAGGTAATTGGAGCCGTGCCTCCCTCGCCGTACATTGGCATAGAAGTCAGCGTCGATACGAGCGATACCGCCAGTGGTCCGGTGTACACTATTCGCCCGAGCGGTGTCGTTGTGGAGGGAACTTACACTCACCGAGAGAGCGGCGACCCACGATATTGTGAGAACATCACCGAAACCCAGCAGCTTCAACAGGGCATTAACGGTTTCGGGATCTAGACCCACGCGCAACGCAGCCAGTGCCCGCAGACCCGCGACATCTGACGGGAAGCGCGACCATGGTATACGATGGAAATCCTGAGCAAACCAATGTCCAGCAAAAGGCGACCCGGACGATGACGTGGGACCTGCATTGGGTGCCGGCTGTCACCGACCAGCCGGTAGTCACCGGACTCACACCGCAGTTTCCTGGGGTGTTCCTGGGAGGCGAGTCGGTGCCGAACCGGTTCGATGTGGCGGTGAACTGGAATGGGAATCCAGGCAGCGTCGAGTTCAGCATCGACGGAAATGTTATCGCCACGGAACCGGGCACTGCGGCGGGCGCTTCACACGTTTTCGATATGGGGACGGATTTCGGGGTGAGTGTGAATCCGATCCACTTGGGCATTACTGCCATTAATGCGGAAGGAAAGCGAAGTGCGCTGAGAGTTTTCGATCAGTGTGTTGAGCCGAACCCGGCGTGGATAAATTCCACCACCGTAATCTCTAATGGATCGGTTGAGTATACGCTGAAGGGAGAGACTCCGCACATAGGCCCCAGTACCGATTACGGTTCCGGGAGGCGTACCTTTTTTTGGAGGTGAGACAGGCTTCAAGGAGAGCTTCGCCAGCTTTGAGCTCAAGCTTTCCAATACCGGAACCGGGTCGGCCACGGTGGCAGGACAACTTGGATTCACGTTAGCCAATAAAGAACTTACCGGCACGATCGCCGGAACCGTTGACGGCCTCCTCACCTGTGACGGTATTCAACTGACTGGTGGGAATGTGCAGTTAAGCCTGGCTGGGGCTATAAAAGTCGAGAAAGACTTAAAGACGCTCTTCCCCGGCCTCAGCGATCTCGAGAAGAAGCCAGTAATCGGTCGGCCTATCAAGTGGTTCGCGAACGCTGCGAAGCTAGAGGGGGAACTGACCGGTTTACTTGCCTCTGAAATTGCAATGTCCACAACGGACAACAGGCAACTGGAGTGGAACGGCACGGGATCGGTAGAGAGCACACTATCCGGCAGTATAACGGTAGACCTCTCCAAACGGCTTTCGGCGAGTGTCTTTTTGGGAGGTGAGGGTAGCTTCGAATTTGCGCTTCCAACTGCTCCGTTCCTACGGGGCATCAAACTTGCCGGTCATGCCGAGATCGAATTTACGATTGAATACCTCTTCAAGCTCACTACTACGCTGAACAGGGATTTCGGATGTCAGTGGAAGCCAGAGAGCGGGTGGAATTGCGGCCAGCTTAGCGCGACAGCGGAAGCGACACGTCTAAGCAGCTCGATAGGCGATCAGAACTTCGGCGCGATTGCAATCTCCACTGTCGATTATCATTACGCGGCGTTCGGCCCGTATGCTCAGTTCACCGCCCATAGTGCTGCTGCTACGACGAACACGGCGTCCCAAACCATTGTAAGCAACATCTTCCCTGGCGCATCACCACAAATCATGGGGCTGAGTGACGGCAGGCAAATACTGCTGTGGGTTCACATGGACACGTCTCTTCCGGTGAGTCAGTCAACCGGGATCATGTGGTCTTTACAGGATGCAGCAGGCACGTGGAGCGAGCCACAGTTGATCGTGCGCGACGCGCAGGCCGAGTTCTCTCCGGTGATGGGCATCGACGCCAGCGGCAACGTGGCTGCCGCATGGTTGCGCGTGAAAGAGGCGGCATTTTCCGGCACAGTCCAGACGACGGACGATCTGCAACGGTTTTATAAAAATTACGAGGTCGTCACCGCCACCTTCAATCCGTCGACAAGAACGTGGAGTAACGTGACGGCGCTCACCGACGACACCAACTTCGACACCGATCTGGAGCTATCCTCAGATGGCACGGGCGGGCTGTCTGCTGTCCTGGCTTTCCAATCCGGACGCCGAGCTAATGTCTACCCAACAGAGTCCATCGACGCTGAAATACAGCGGGCGCACGAGCTACGGCTGGACCACTCCATCTATCATAGCTACTCAGCTGGTAGGCGTCAGCCACCACGCTGCAGCGGTTCACGGTGCCGAAGCGTTCGTCGTTGTTTCTCGCGACCCTGACCTGGCGGCCGCAAACGACGGCGTTCTCGATCTCTACCGCTTCCAAAACGGCCAGTGGAGCGCGCGTCAGGTTTTCGCAGCAGGCGGGGTGGAGAACCGTTTGCCAAACGTCGCTTTCGATAACGCCGGGATCGGTAACGTTGTCTGGCAGCGAAGCGGAAATTTGGTCAACGCTACCCTCGATCATCCGACACCTCGTGTTGTCCGGGCTGGAAGCACTGATCTGGGCTTCTACGACGCACAGCTCGCTCCAAACAAGGATGGGGATTTGACACTGGTCTACCAGCAGCCGGGAGAAGACGGAGCGGCTAACCTGTTTGGAGTTACCTACGACAGTCAGACGAAAACCTGGAACCCGGAGCGGGAACTCGTTGGAGCCACGCAGCAATTGCACGATGTCTCCGCCTACTTTGATAAGAAGGGAAGTCTGCAGCTGGCGTACCTTAGTACAGAAATGCTTCTAACCACCCGCACCATCACGGCCGGCGGGATCAACCAGGTTATCAACAACTTCCCCGTGGACGGCCGGAGCGACCTCAAAGTCTCCACCGTTCCTCAAACGCCCTTCTCGCAGCTTCGCGTCTGCAGAACATTTCCACTCGCGTCAGCGTCGGCACGGGTGGCAACGCTTTGATCGGTGGTTTCATCATCACCGGCCAACCCCAACAAGTGCTAATCCGGGCGCTTGGGCCAACTTTGACGCAGTTTGGGGTGCCAAATGTTTTAGCGAACCCACAGTTGACGCTCTTCAACGAGGCAAACCAGCCAATTGCCAGTAATGATAACTGGCAGGCGACTGTTGTGGACGGGACGATCATCACCAGCAATCAGGTAAGCGCCATCCAGAGCACGGGCAAAGCGCCGCCGATGCCGAACGAATCGGCGATTCTGGCCACGCTTGCGCCGGGGCGCTACACAGCGATTGTGAGTGGGGTCAGCAACACGACTGGTGCAGGGCTGGTGGAACTCTACGCATTGGGTTCCGGAACCGCGACTAGTCTGAGTAACATTTCAACCCGCGGTTTGGTGCAGACCGGGGATAATATCATGATCGGCGGCTTCATCATCAGCGGTCAGCCACAGCAGGTGCTTATTCGGGCATTGGGTCCGACCCTGACGCAATTTGGAGTGCCAGGCGCACTTCAGAATCCGCAGCTGACTCTCTTCAACGAGGCCAACCAGCCGATTGCCAGAAACGACGACTGGCAAAGTACAATCGTGGACGGCACGATCATTACCAGTAGCCAGGTATCAGAAATTCAGGCTAGCGGCAAAGCTCCGCCGTCACCTAGCGAATCGACTATCCTCGCCACTTTGCCACCGGGAAATTATACTGTTCAGCTGAGCGGTGTGAACAATGCGACTGGCGTGGGTCTCGTCGAGGTTTACACAGTACCTTGAGCATATTCCCTGCTGCTGTCGTTCAGCGGCGGTGATTTCCAGACTGGCAGCTCGAAGGTGCGAATCAGCTCCGTGCTGACGGCAAATGCGCCATTACCAGCCCTCCTGCGCGGCTGGAGGTGTGCGTTTGGGATACGCAGCAAATCCGCCAGGCCGTTCCGTCAGAGGTAGCGCGCACGCGCGCGCGAGGGTCAATCGAACGCGCGAGCGAGCCAGACACACCCGGACAGTGGCGGATGTCAACGAACTTGTTCTGATTCTCGTTCTGAATTGGGCTCTTGAATCGCCGCTGATACCGACACTTTCTCAATGCGGTCTTTAAGCGAGAGGTACAGCGCGACGATAACCGCCCCCACCGTACCGATGGCGGTCACATACTCAGCGCCGATGTCTAACCACTGCCGGGTCTCAGGAGCGAGTAAACCGCACATGTTTGAGTTGTAACGATTTGCGGTCGTTTCGCCACACTGAACGTGTGCCGGGATTTAGTTTGAACGCGGAATAGTGCGCAGGTTCGCACTGCCTAATGGCTTCGCTGGTTTGCCGTTGCGAGGAATCGGAATTTCACGGAAAACACTGCACCTTCCGGCGAACGCGGTTTTGTGCTAAAACGCTTTTCCAAAAACAACCCTTTGCTCTCGACACACACAGTGGGAGTAAATAATGAGGTTCGCGTAATTTAGATCAGTCCCTGAATGGCCGCGGAAACGAAAAAGGAGATCGAACTGGACATTGGGCATGTCCTCTTCATCGACATCGTCGGTTACTCCAAACTGCTCACCACCGAACAGAGCGAGCAGATGCAAAAGTTGCGGGAGATCGTCCGCGCCACCGAACAATTTCGGAGCGCCGAAGCAGCGGGCAAATTGCTACGCTTGCCCACTGGTGATGGTGGTGCGCTGGTCTTTCGCACCAGTCCAGAAGCGCCGGTGTTATGCGCGATGGAGATCGGCAGAGAACTAAGAAAACATCCTGAACTTCGGGTGCGGATGGGCGTTCACAGTGGCCCGGTCAATGAAATCACCGATCTAAACGAACAAGCCAACATTGCGGGCGCTGGCGTCAACATTGCCCAACGGGTGATGGACTGTGGTGATGCTGGTCACATTCTGCTTTCCCGGCATGTCGCGGAAGATTTAGAACAGTATCCGCGTTGGCGTTCGCAGTTACACGATCTCGGTGAATGCGAAGTGAAACACGGTGTCCGAGTAGGCGTCACCAACCTCTACTCGGATGAAGTTGGTAATCCGACACTCCCCAGCAAACTTCAGGCGGTTAAGAAACATCGGGCGCATGTCCGGTGGGCGGAAGTGGCAATAGGGCTACTCGTACTTGGAGCAATCATCGCTGCCTTCGTGATTGTTTCGCGTAGGCCGACTACGTCGCTAACTGCCATTCCCGAAAAAAGCATTGCCGTGCTGCCGTTCGTTAACATGAGCGACGACAAGTCTAACGAGTTCTTCTCCGACGGTATCTCGGAGGAACTGCTGAACCTGCTGGCGAAGATTCCGCAGTTGCAGGTGACGGCGCGCACCTCGTCGTTTTCGTTCAAAGGCAAAGGGGTTGCGATCCCGGAGATCGCGCGCACGCTGCACGTAGCGCACGTACTCGAAGGCTCGGTGCGCAAAGCGGGCAACTCGGTCCGGATCACGGCGCAGTTGATCAAGGCCGGTACCGACACGCACCTGTGGTCGCAGACCTACGACCGCAAGCTCGACGACATCTTTGCGATCCAGGACGAGATCGCGGCCGACGTGGTCAAGCAGCTCAAGGTCACACTGCTCGGCGCGGCGCCGAAAGCGCGCACGACCGACCCGGAGGCCTACGCGCTGTACTTGCAGGCCGTCCAGCTCGGACGGCAGTATAAAGCCGAGGCGTTCCAGCAGTCCGACACGCTCTACCGCAAGGTGCTGGCGATCGATCCGCGTTATGCCCCGGCCTGGGTCGGGCTGGCCATCAACTTCACCAACGAGAGCCAAGTAGGCCTGCTGCCCAACAAGGAGGGGTTCGCCCAGGCCCGCGAGGCAATCACGAAGGCGCTCACGATCGATCCGGATTACGCGCCAGCCCATGCCCGGCTCGGCTATATCGCGATGTACGGCGACAACGACCTCGCCGGTGCAGCGGAGCACTTAAAGCACGGGCTGACGCTCGATCCGGCGGATCTGGACGTGCTGCGCAACAGCGCCAGCTTGCTCGCGTCGCTCGGCCGACTGGACGAGGCGCTGGCGCTCGATGAGGCCGTCGTGCGGCGCGATCCCGTGAACGTGACGGCGCTCTTGAACTTGGGCCTCGACCAGCGCAACGCCGGCAAGTTCGACGCAGCGATCGCGACGTGCCACACCGCGCTGAGCCTAGCCCCGGGTCGGGGCGGCGCGCACGCCGAACTCGGCAACGCGCTGCTGCTAAAGGGTGATGCGGAGGGCGCGCTGGCGGAGATCGAGCAGGAGACGAGCGAGATCTGGAAGATGGAGGGCCTGCCGATGGCGTATCACGCGCTAGGGCGCAAGGCCGACTCGGACGCCGCGCTCGCTGCGCTGATCGCGAAGTACGAGAAGGACGGGCCCTACAACATCGCCTACAACTACGCCTACCGCGGCGAGGCCGACCAGGCCTTCGCGTGGCTCGACAAGGCGGTCGAGTACGGCGACCCGGGCCTTGGCCGAAATCGTGACGGAGAACCTGTTCGACAAGATCCACGGCGATCCGCGCTGGCTGCCGTTCCTGCGCAAGATCGGCAAAGCGCCGGAGCAACTGGCCAAGATCGAGTTCAAGGTGACGCTGCCGCAATAGCCGCGAATGGGATTCGCGCTACGTTGAAGGGTTAAATTGTTAAACCGTTAAATCGTGAAGCGGCGGACAATCCTTACGAGGGTCCAACCACTAATAGACACGAATAAACGCGAATTAGATCGACTGTCATTCTTATGAATTCGTGTCCATGGTGTTCATTCGTGGTTAAACCTCGGTTGCGGTTGTGCCGCGCTGGGTACTCCGCGGTTGTTCTTGAAGGTATCTGCGTTGGAAACAGGCTCGTTAAATTGCAGCTCATATTATAATAAGCGGTCTCATGCCGTCCGATCATTCCTCAGACGTAAAATTTGAGATCGGGCATGTCTTGTTCATCGACATCGTCGGTTACTCCAAATTGCTCATCACCGATCAGAGCGAGCAACTCCAGACGCTAAAAGAGATCGTGTGGGGGACCGAGCAGTTCCGGCTGGCTCAAGCCGAAGGCAAATTACTGCGGCTACCGACCGGAGATGGTGGGGCTTTGGTGTTTCGCAACAACCCGGAAGCGCCGGTGCTCTGTGCGATGGAGATGAGCAAAGAGCTAAAGCGTCATCCCGAACTTCAGGTGCGAATGGGCATTCACAGTGGCCCGGTGAACGAAATCACGGACCTAAATGCGCAAGCCAACATCGCGGGCGCTGGAATTAACATTGCTCAGCGAGTGATGGATTGTGGCGACGCCGGTCACATCCTGCTATCACGGCATGTCGGGGACGATTTGGAGCAATATCCGCGGTGGCGCCCGCTTCTGCACGATCTTGGTGAGTGCGAAGTGAAGCACGGCGTCCGCATCGGTGTCGTAAATCTGTCTGGCGATGGAGTGGGCAACGCCGCCGCGCCGAAGAAGTTTGAGACAATTAAGAAACGCCGCGCTCATGTGCGCTGGGCGGCGGTTGCAGTCGCGCTGCTCGTGCTGGGAGCGATTGTCGGCGGTCAATTTTTCTTTTTGCGCCGTCCGATCCGGTCGGTGTCAGGCATCGTCGAGAAAAGCATCGCGGTGCTTCCATTCGAAAATCTTAGCAGCGACAAAGAGAACGCCTATTTCACCGATGGCGTCCAGGACGAGATCTTGACCCATCTGGCCAGGATTGCCGACTTGAAAGTGATCAGCCGCACGAGCGTCATGCAGTACAAAAGCGGCGTCGCCCGCAATCTGCGCGAGATTGGTCAGCAACTGGGTGTGGCGCATTTGCTCGAAGGCAGCGTGCAACGCGCGGGCTAACAAGATTCGGGTCAATGCGCAGTTAATCGATGCCCGCAACGACGCGCATCTGTGGGCACAAACCTACGATCGCGATCTGGCCGATGTCTTCGCCATCCAAAGCGAAATCGCCAAGGCAATTGCCGACCAGTTGCAGGCCAAGCTCTCGCCTAACGAGAAAAAAGCCATCGAGCAGCCGCCCACCACTGATCTGGCGGCTTTCGACCTTTACAGCCGGGCGAAGTCACTTCTTCTGACGGCAACTTTCAGGGCGACGGGCGCGCCAGACCAGCTGAAGGCAATTGAACTTCTGGATGAAGCGGTCAAGCGCGATCCGTCATTTTTCGACGCTTACTGCCAGCTCGCCTATGCGCACGAATACCTTTATGCAGTAACGGGGTTTGATCACACTCCCGGCCGACTTGCCCTGGCTGAAGCTGCGGTGCAAGCCGCGACACGGCTGCGGCCGGATGCAGCCGAAACGCACTTGGCCCGCGCACAATATCTCTACTACGGGCTGCGCGACTATGCCGGCGCCCTCGCCGAATTGGAAATCGCGCGACGAGCGTTACCCAATGATCCGCGTCTCTTCGAACTCACCGGCTACATTCTGCGGCGGCGCGGCCGGCAGGAGGAAGGGCTGCAGAACCTGCAGCGCGCGGTGGAGCTGGACCCGCGTAACTTTTTTACTCTGCAACAGATCGCGCTCAGTTATCAACTCCTGGGGCGCTATGCCGAGGCGATCGCTGCGCTGGATCGCGCGTTAGCGATCGTGCCCGACAACGCCGAGACGCGGGCCAATCGTGGAGAATTTTACGTCTACTGGAAAGCGGACACCCGCCCGCTGCACCAGACAATTGATGTAATCCTCGCGCAAGGACCGAGCGCAATTGCCAGCGCTGCGACTTCCTGGTTTGGTTGTGCTCTGGCCGAACGCGATCCGGCTGCGGCCGAGCGAGCACTCGTCGCGCTGGGCGACAACCCATGCTGGTTCGAATCCACGATTATTTTGAGCCACAGCTTTGGGGAAGGTCTGCTGGCGCGCATGACCAAAGATGAGGCAAGAGCGCGCACTGCGTTTGAAGCAGCTCGCGTCCAGCAGGAGAAGATGGTGCAAGCACAGCCAGACCACGGACCGGCGCTCTGCGTCCTCGGCTTAATCGACGCTGCTCTTGGGCGGAAAGACCTGGCGTTGGACGAAGGCCGTCGGGCGATCGCGCTCACGCCGGTGGAAAAAGATGTCAACAACGGCAGCCGCGTCCTTCAATACTTCGCCATTACAGCAGCGTGGGCGGGCGAGAAGGAGCTTGCCTTACAGCAACTGGAAGCGGGACTGCGTGCTCCCGCCGCAGCGCAAATGCTGAGCTACGGCGCCTTAAAACTGCACCCCTTATGGGACCCGCTCCGCGGCGATCCGCGCTTCGAAAAAATCGTCACCTCCCTGGCGCCGAAAGGCAATTGAACCACGGATCACACGGATAAAACGGATGAGGAGATGATTCACGAGGAGTTGCGTGGCAAAATCATCGGGGCCGGAATGGGTGTGCTCAACGAGTTAAGACCGGGCCTGGATGAAAAACTCTACGAACGCGCAATGATCATCGAATTGAAGCGGCGTGGCCACAGTCTTTCGATCCAAAGAGCATTTCCTGTTTTCTATCGCGGCGAATTGATTGGCAACCTCATTCCTGATCTGATTGTTGATGATGCTGTGATCGTCGATCCCAAAGTGGCGGCCTGTTTCACCGACACGCACGTAGCTCAAATGCTCGGGTATCTAAATATCACAGGGTTGGATCTGGCCCTGCTGCTTAATTTCAAGAACGCCCGATTGGAATGGAAGCGCGTATTGCGCCCGCGAGAAGCTGGCGAACACGACACGCCTGATCTTCATGCCTGAGCCTTATCCGTGCTATCCGTTCAATCCGTGGTTCTTTTGAGACTTTGAAAATCGTCGCCTCGTTAGCGCCAAAAGAGTCCGCCTTAACTGGAAAGTGAAGATCGACAACTTTTTCGCCGAGCTGAAGCGCCGTAATGTTTACAAAGTCGCGGTCGCTTACGCGGTGGTCGCGTGGCTGACGATTCAGGCGGCATCGATTTTTCTTCCTGCGTTCAATGCGCCGCAATGGGCGATGCAAATTGTCATCCTTATTCTTGTTGTCGGGTTCCCGATTGCGCTGGCGTTTTCATGGGCGTTCGAGATCACGCCCGAAGGAATTGTGCGCGAGTCGGAAGTTAATCCTAACGCATCGATCACTCATCATACCGGTCGCAAGATCGTCGCCCTAACAATTGTGCTGGCCGTGATCGCAACTGGTTTGCTGATCTTTCAATTCCTTCGCGCAAGATCGACATCGTCACTGTCGACGAACGCGTCATCGATTTCGAACAAATCGATCGCGGTTATGCCGTTCGATAACTTAAGCGGCGATCCGCAGAACGCGTACTTCAGCGAAGGCGTTCAGGACGAAATTTTGACGCGGCTGGCAAAGATCGCCGAGCTGAAAGTGATTTCGCGCACATCGACGCAGCGATTCAAGAGCGCGCCTACCGATCTGCGACAGATCGCGCAACAGCTCGGCGTCGCCAACATCCTCGAAGGAAGCGTGCAGAAGGCGAATGACCAGGTCCGCGTGAACGTGCAGCTCATCAACGCCCTGACCGACGCGCATCTCTGGGCCGACACATACGATCGCAAACTAACTGACATTTTTGCAGTCGAGACTGAGATCGCGAAAGCGGTTGCCGATGTGTTACAGGCAAAATTAACCGGCTCCGAACAGCATGTCATCGCCGCGCGACCGACCGAGAATACAGCAGCGCACCAGCTTTATTTAAAGGGTCGATTCTTTTGGAACAAGCGCACCGGTAACGACCTGAAGAAGTCGATCGATTACTTTCAGCAAGCCATCGCGGCAGACCCGAACTACGCACTCGCCTACGCCGGGGTTGCCGATGGTTACGTATGGCTACCCGGCTACACGGTAGGCACTCCGCGAGATTGTTACCCGAAAGCGGCGGCGGCGGCAAAGAAAGCCCTTGAGCTGGACGGCACTCTCGCTGAAGCGCATACCTCGTTGGCGCTCGCGATTTGGCTTTACGATTTCGATTCCGCTCAAGCGATCAGGGAATTTCAACGCGCGATTGAGCTGAACCCAAATTACGCGATTGCGCACCAGCAGTACGGCAATAACACGCTCATGGCGTTAGGCCGGTTCGATGACTCGATTGCCGAGGGAAAGCGAGCCGTCGAGCTCGATCCGCTCTCGCTCGTCATCAACACGGACCTGGGCAGTGATTACTATTATGCGCGCCGCTACGATGAAGCTATCGCGCAGCTGCGCAAAACGCTGGAAATGGACCCTGGCTTTTACATCGCGCATACCGTTCTTGGTGAGGCGCTGGACGAGGAAGGCGCTCATGACGCAGCGATTGTGGAGTTCCAAAAGGCACGAGCGTTGAACGATGATCCTGCGGTGCTCGGGATGCTCGGCCGGGCTTATGGTCTCTCGGGTAACAGGATAGAGGCCAAAAAAATGCTGGATCAACTGAAAGAACTATCGAAACAGCGTTACGTTGCAGCCTACAGCTTTGCCCTTGTTTATCTCGGCCTGGGCGACAAAAACGAGGCACTTCACTGGCTTGAACAAAGTTATCAGGATCGCGCCGGTTCTGACATAGGATATATCAGAGTTGACCCGTTGCTCGACCGGCTGCGCGGCGATCCGCGTTTCGAAGCGCTCGCCGAAAAAATCGTTCCAGCCGCGGAATTCAAATCAACGACCGCTTTGAAATGAACAGTTTCTTCGCCGAGCTGAAGCGGCGCAATGTTTAAGAGCTTCCAGTCGGTGAAGGCAATATCTTGAGTCGGAATCAGCTCGTTAAAAGCGCGGGTTTTGAGATAATAAAAATCTCATGCCGTCCGAGCGTTCCTCAGATATGAAATTCGATATCGGACACGTTTTGTTCATCGACATCGTCGGTTATTCCAAGGGATTGATAAACGAGCAAAGCGAGTCGCTCCAAAAACTAAAGGAGATCGTGCGCGAGACGGAACAATTCCGAGAGGCAGCAGCAGAGGGTAAATTACTTCGTCTGCCCACCGGAGACGGCGGGGCACTCGTTTTTCGCAACACCCCTGAAGCGCCGGTCTTGTGTGCCATGGAGATCGCGCAGGCGCTGAAAAACTATCCGGGACTGCGTGTGCGTATGGGCGTTCACAGCGGTCCGGTGAATGAAATCAGCGATCTGAACGAGCAAGCCAATATTGCCGGCGCGGGAATTAACATCGCGCAACGCGTGATGGATTGCGGCGATGCCGGTCACATCCTTCTTTCCCGTCACGTCGCGGAAGACCTTGAACACTATCCCCGCTGGCAAGCGCATTTACACGATCTCGGCGAATGCGAAGTCAAACACGGCATTCGGATCTCCGTGGTCAATCTTCATAACAACGAGATCGGCAATCCCGCCCTACCGGAGAAATTTCGGCAGGCAAAAGCGAAGGGACAAACAGCGCCAGGGCTCTGGCTCGCCGTGCTTCCGTTCAGGGGTGCTGGCGACGCAGAGATGGAGTCGTTCGCCGATGGCCTCCGCGAGGAAATCACAACCGGGCTTTCGCGATTTCGCTATTTATCGGTGGTTGCAAGCGCATCGGCAGAGCGAGTGAAGGGAGAGGCTGGAGACGAGCGAGCTCTGGGTGCGAAACTCGGCGCCCGTTACGTGCTGGAAGGAAGTATCCGCAAAGGAGGTTCCGGCATTCGCGTGAGCGCCCAGCTCGTCGACACCCAGACCGGAGCGCAGCTCTGGGCCGAGACCTATAATCGGGACCTCCAAACATCGACGATTTTTGCGGCGCAAGATGATGTCGCCGCCCGCATCGTCGCGACGGTTGCTGACAGCTACGGTGTCCTGGTTCATGCGATGAGGGCGGCGATCCGGCAGAAGGACGACGTCGATCTCACCCCGGTAGAGTGGCAGATCCAGTATTTCGCCTACCGGGAGCAGATCACGCCCTCGAATTACGCCGCGCTCAAAAGCCGGCTGGAGAGCGCGGTGAAGCGGGACGACCGGCAGTCTGATTTGTGGGCCTGCCTCGCCCAGATCTATGTCGACGAATATGCGTTTGGCTTTGGGGGCGACGCGACCTCGCTCGATCGGGCCCTAACCGCAGCCCGTCGCGGAGTCGAATTGGATCGGGCGAACCAGTTCGCCATGGTCGCGCTGGCGCAGACGCATTTCTTTCGCCAGGATCTCGCGGCGTTTGGTCCTGCGGCTGAGCGCGCGATGTCTCTCAACCCGCTCAACACTGACGCGGTCGGGATCCTGGGATTGCAAATCGTGCACACCGGCGAGTTCGAGCGAGGCACCGCGATCGTGCGCCGCGCGATGGAACTGAATGCTAACCACGCGGGGTGGATGCATTTCGCTCCGCTCTGGGATCACTTCCACAAAGGCGAGTACGAGCAGGCCCTCGAGTGCGCGAACCGGGTGGACATGCCCGGACTCTTTTGGCCATTCCTCGTAATGGCATCGGCTTGCGGGCATCTTGGCCGGCGCACTGAAGCCGCGGCTGCGGTTCGGGATCTGTTGGCGCTCGATCCCGAGTTTGCGGCGCATGCGCGCTCAAACATCGGGACCTGGCACTTCGCGAGCGGCCTGATGGAGCCGATACTCGAAGGACTGCGTAAAGCAGGGCTCCCGGTTCCCGAGAACGGATCGTCCGACTCGCCGAAACGAAGCGGGACGGCCACGGCAAAAGCAAGTCGGACAAAGTCTGGCACGGACGCGGAAAGGGCTCGGGCCGACGAAGGCTTCTGGGTGGCAGTGTTGCCGTTCAAATACAGTGGCGGCAATGCCGATCTCACCGCGCTGGCCGACGGTATGACGGAAGAAATCGTCACCGGCCTCTCCCGCTTCTCATACCTGCGCGTCATCGCGCTCGGTTCCACCGCTCGCTATGCCAACCAAGCCGTGGATATCCGCTCGGCCGGCAAAGAACTCGGCGCCCGTTATGTCATGGAAGGAAGCCTGCGGCAAGCCGGAGCCAGGCTGCGCGTTGCCGTGCAACTGGTCGATACCATTTCCGGTGCGCATCTCTGGGCGGAGACCTACGATCGCGCCTTTTCCTCGGAAGAGATCTTTACCCTCCAGGACGACCTCGTTCCCCGCATCGTCTCCACCGTTGCTGATATGCACGGAGTTTTGCCGCGCAGCATGAGCGAAGTGGTGCGGCAGAAGTCTGCCGATCAAATGAGCCCTTACGAAGCGTTGCTGCGCAGCTTCGGGTATAACGAGCGATTTACGCCGGAGGACCTTGCCGAAGTCAGGGCCTGCCTGGAACGGGCGGTTCAACAGGCCCCTAACAACGCCGAGTGTTGGGCCATGCTGTCGTTGATGTACGCGAATGAATACGGGCACTGGGACAATGCGACACCGGATTCTCTGGACCGGTCACTGCGAGCCGCGCGGACGGCGGTCGAAGCGGCGCCCTTGCATTCCCTGCCCTACTACGCACTGGCTCAGACTCTTTATTTTAAGAAAGAATTTAGTGCGTTTCGAGTCGCGGCGGACCGGGCGATTTCGCTGAATCCGATGGATGGCGCCACGGCCGCGTTCATGGGTATGCTCATTGCCTACTCTGGAGATTGGGAGCGCGGGTGCGCTTTATCAGACAAAGGTTGCCAACTGAATCCCAGTCATCCGGGATGGTACTGCTACCCAGCGTGGCACGATTCCTACCGGAAAAAAGAGTATCGCAAAGCCCTGGACCTGGCGTTCCAGCTCAACGCTCCCCAGAACTACTACACCCATGCTGTGTTGGCCATGTGCTACGCGCAACTCGGCCGGATGGAGGAGGCGCGCAAGGCACTGCGGGACATGCTCTCGCTGAAACCGAACTACGCCGAGGTCGCGCGTGAATTACACGGGCGATGGATCCAGCCCGATCTGGTGGAGCACCTGATGGATGGGCTCCGCAAGGCCGGCCTGGAGATTCCGCCAAAGGAGGGAGAGAAAACCCTGGCGACCGGTTCCGCCGGTTCTTCCCAAATCAGCTCAGGCGCAAGTGCCGACGAGGGCTTCTGGGTGGCCGTATTGCCATATATATATAGAGGTACCAACTCTGATCTCACCGCCCTGGCCGACGGATTGACCGAGGACATTGTCACCGGCCTGTCGCGATTCTCTTACCTTAAGGTGATCGCGCGTACCTCGACTTCCCGCTTCGCCAGTGAGTCGGTTGATGTGCGTTCTGCGGGCAAGGAACTGGGTGCGCGTTACGTAATGGAAGGCAGCCTGCGGCAATCTGGCACCAAACTGCGTCTGGCGGTGCAGCTGGTTGATACGACTTCAGGAGCCAATCTCTGGGCCGAGAACTTTGAACGCAACTTCAGCCCGGACGCACTCTTCGAATTACAGGACGAGTTAGTTCCGCGGATTGTTTCGACGGTCGCGGATGCGCATGGAGTTCTGCCCCGGAGCATGAGCGAGCTGTTGCGCAACCGTAATCCCGAGGAGTTGAGCCCCTACGAGGCGGTACTGCGCAGCTTCGGCTACGCGGAGCGGATGACCGCCGATGAACTTGCCGCAGCGCGATCTGGCCTGGAATCGGCGGTGCGAAAGGCACCGACTTATGCCGACGCCTGGGCAATGCTGGCATTCCTATGCATCCAGGACTACGCGCAAGGACTCAACCTTCAACCTGATTCCCTAACGAGAGGTCATACCGCCGCGCAGCGTGCCGTCGAAGCCGCACCATCCAATCATCTGGCTTATGCCGCTCTCGCCCAGGCGCTTTTCTTCCAAAAGGAATTCCAAGGTTTCCGAAATGCGGCAGAGCGGGCCGTCGCACTCAACTCCATGGACGGCGACTCCATCGCGTTTCTCGGCGAGTTGCTCACTTATGCGGGCGATTGGGAGCGCGGCCTTGCGCTGGCCGGGCGCGCCAAGCAGCTCAATCCCCATCACCCCGGATGGTATTGGTATGCCGACTTCTATAACGCATACCGGCAGGGCGACGACCACGGCGCGCTTGGTTTCGCGCTCAAAATCAATATTCCCGGCCATTGGTTTATGCACGCGGCGATGTGTGCCTGCTACGGGCAACTCGGAGAACGTGATGCCGCTGATAAAGCGCTGCAGGATTTGCTCAGAGTACGGCCCAACTGCGCCGCCACTGTACGAAAAGATATCGAGAAGTGGTGGGAACCCGAATATGTCGAGCGATTAATCGATGGCTGGCGTAAGGCCGGGCTGCAGATTGTTGACAAAGCGGGAGCGCCTACGGCGGTGAAGGCGTCCGACTCACCAAAGCGAAGCGGCACCGTCACGACAAAAACAGATCAGGCCAAATCCGTCGCCGTGCTGCCGTTCGTCAACATGAGCGCAGACAAGTCCGACGAATACCTCAGCGACGGCATGACGGAGGAACTAATTAACTCGTTAGCCAAGGTACCAGGGCTGCGCGTGCCGGGACGGACATCTTGTTTCGCGTTCAAGGGCAAAACCGAAACGGATATTTTCCGGAAAGTCGGTGATCAGCTGCGTGTTGATACCGTATTGGAAGGAAGCGTGCGCAAAGCCGGTGAGAAGCTGCGCATAACGGCTCAACTCATCAACGTGACCGACGGTTACCATCTCTGGTCGGAAGATTACGACGGCGATGTAAGAGATATTTTTACCTTTCAGACCAGCGTGGCCCAGCGCGTAGTCGAAGCTCTACAAATCAAGTTAGGTGTCGAAGCGGCGCGCGCTTTGGCGAAAAAGCCGACCGAGAACCCGGAGGCTCACCGGCTCTATTTGCTGGGACGCTATGAGTTTGGCAAATACAGCGAAGCCGGCTGGACCAGCTCGATCCGCTATTACGAGCAGGCGCTGAAGCTCGATCCGAACTATGCGCTGGCCTATTGCGGCCTCGCCGACACCTACGCCTACATGGGAGGCGTAGTGATGCCGAGCAAAGAAGCGGTGGTTAAAGAGAAGGAATTCGCGCAAAGAGCGGTTCAGCTCGAACCGCAGCTGGCGGAAGCGCATCTTTCCCTCGCCGCCGCGCTCGCCGGCGCTTTTGATTGGCGGAACGCCCAAGTTGAATTCGACCGCGCTATCGAACTAAATCCTAATTTGGCCTGGGCACACGAAATATATGCGTGGTTTTTGGGCGGGCTTGGTCGATTGGACGAGGCGATTGCGAAAGACAAAATAGCGATCGAGCTCGATCCGCTGAATTCGTTCTTTCAAGCTGCTCTAGCTTACTTTCTGTATCACGCGCGTCGATATGACGATGCAATTGTTCAAATCAGAAGGACGCTCGACCTGGATCCCACTTCAACCCTTGCCCGTCATTTGTTAGGCTGCTGCCTCTTGTGGAAAGGTGACGAAGCCGGCGCGATCGCAGAATTTCAACGAAGCAAAATAATGGTGGCCGGCGCGTGGTATCAGGGACTCCTCGGTTACACTTATGCCATTTCTGGCGATCGACCAAAAGCCGAGCAGATCTTGCGCGAACTCGAAGAGATGGCCAAACGGCAATACGTCAGTTCGACAGCGTTCGCTGACATCCATCTAGGACTTGACGAAAAGGAGAAAGCTTTGGATTGGCTGGAAAAATCTTATCAGGACCGGGAGAGCGCCTGCTGGTATCTAAAGGTAGACCCGATTTACGATAGTGTGCGCAACGAGCCGCGTTTTCAGGCGCTGGTCCAAAAAGTCTTCCAGGAAAACGAGTGAAGACCGACCCACCTTCGCCAAGCCTACGGCGCGGCAAGCAATTCTTTGCCGAGTTGAAACGGCGCTATGTTTACAAGGTCCCGATCGATGCAGCGAGAGTCCTCGACCTTGCCAAATGGTTATCACTTCAGACTTAAGGTTCGAACATGTCGTGTCCGTACCTTCGCTCGCGGCCAAAGAATCGGCTAGAGAAGGTTGCGCTCTGCCAGTAGAGTCGCGCCTAAATGGCTGACGAGCAGAAGGCGAAGCTGCGCCTGGAGATCGCGCACGTGCTTTTCATGGATATCGTCGGTTACTCCAAGCTGCTGACCGACGAACAATCAGAAGCGCTTCAGGAGTTGAATCAGATTGTGCGGAAGACCGAGGCGGCACGCGAAGCCGAGGCTGCAGGAGAGCTCACCATTTTGCCGACCGGCGATGGCATGGCGCTAGTTTTTACCGGGTCAGTGGAAGAGCCGGTCGAATGCGCTTTGGAGATAAGCCATGCTTTGCGAGCCCAGCCCAGTCTGCCGGTAAGGATGGGAATCCACAGCGGCCCGGTCCATCACGTCAAGGACGCAAACGAGCGCGACAACATTGCCGGCGTCGGCATCAATATCGCGCAGCGAGTGATGGACTGCGGAGATGCTGGCCACATTCTCGTTAGTAAACGCGTGGCGGACGATCTCGCACAAAAACGTCGTTGGCAGCCCTACCTTCACGAACTGGGCGACGTCGAAGTGAAACACGGAGTTGTTGTCTCGTTAGTTAATCTTTATGCCGAGACCATTGGCAATCCCGCGCCGCCGACGCGAATCGGGAAAGTGGGCGGCCGCAGCCCCAGCTCGAAAGTTGGGACGCGCAAAGGTCTCTCTCCACTCGGGCGAGCGATTTTAGCGCTTGCCATAGTGTCGATCATTTTTGCGCCCGCGATCCTGCGGTCGCTTCGAAAAAGCCAGGTAGCATCGCCGCCTCAGGTGCCGGCCGCCTCATCATCTCCGTCTTTCGCTGACGCCATTAAAGGCGAACTCGCGAAGAAAATCACTGACGAGTTGCATGACGCCCTTTCTCGTAAAGAAAATGCCGCGCCTGAGCCTTCTCCTGCCGGTTCGGCGGGCCCAAAGAAAAGCATCGCGGTTCTGCCCTTCGTGAACATGAGTGCAGATAAAAATGATGAATATCTGAGCGACGGCATGACGGAAGAACTGCTCAATGCCTTGACGAAAGTTAAAGGGCTGCGTGTGCCGGGGCGTAGTTCATCGTTCGCTTTCAAGGGAAATAATGAGGAAGACATCTTCCGCAAAGTCGGCGAGCAACTGCACGTCAGCACGGTGCTGGAAGGCAGCGTCCGCAAGGCTGGCGACAAACTTCGGATTACCGCACAGCTCATCAATGTAGCCGACGGCTTTCATATTTGGTCGGAAACCTACGACCGCGACATGAAAGACATCTTCGCCGTGGAAAGTGATGTCGCCCAACGCGTGGTTCAGGCGCTCCAAATGCAGCTAGGTATCGATGAATCACGCGCGCTAACCAAAAAGCCGACCGAAAATGCGGAAGCACATCGTCTTTACCTGTTAGGCCGTTACCATTTTTACAAGTTCACGCGAGTCGGCTGGACCAATGCGATCCACTATTTCGAGCAGGCACTGCAATTGGATCCCGGATTCACTTTGGCCTATTGCGGACTGGCCGATACCTACGGCTGGGCCGGAGGGCAGACACTGCCGGGAAGAGAAGCGTGGGCCAAGGAAATGGAATTTGCGCGAAAGGCGCTGGAACTCGACCCGAATCTGGCCGAAGCGCATTTAGCCATGGGGACGGCTCTCTTCTCCGTGCTGGATCCGCGCGGCTCCATTGAACAACTCGACCGCGCCGTGGAGTTAAATCCCAATCTCGCTGCCGTGTACGATCAGTACGGTTGGACTTTTGGGGAAATGGGCCGCCACGACGAGTCGATCGCGGCAGAAAAGAAGGCGCTGGAACTCGATCCACTAAATAGTCTGTTCAATAACGATCTCGGGTTCTTTTTTTACTGGGCGCGCCGATACGACGACGCGATCACCCAACTTCGCAAAACTTTGGAATTAGATTCTAACATTGCCCTGGCCCATCACTCCTTAGGCTGGTGCATGGTCTGGAAAGGGAATCTGACTGGAGCCAGGGCGGAATTTCAGAAGGCCGCAACGCTGGATGATCTCCCATGGTACAAAGCTAATCTTGGGTACGTCTACGCCGTCTCGGGTGACCTCGGCAAAGCAGAGCAGGTGCTTCGCGACTTGGATGAGTTAGCGAAAAAACAATATGTCTCACCTGCATTGCCCGCGTCGGTCTACCTCGGCTTGGGCGAAAAGGCAAAGGCATTGGATTGGATCGAAAAAGCCTATGAAGACCGGGATCCCATGTTGTGGTGGAATACCGATCAACTTTACGACAGCGTCCGCAACGACCCCCGCTTCCAGGCGATAATCCAGAAAGTTGATCGAATGAAAGCGGGTGCGAAACCCTGAAGATCGACAACTTCTTCGCAGAGCTACGGCGGCGCAACGTTTATAAGGTTGCGGTCGCGTACATCGTCGCGGGGTGGGCACTGTCGCAGGGAATTGCACAGGTCTTTCCCGTCTTCGATATTTCGAACTGGATCATCCGCCTGATTGTCCTGCTCATAATAATCGGGCTACCGATCGCGCTTGTTCTGGCCTGGATGTTCGAGATCACGCCACAGGGAATTAAACGAACCGAAACAGCCGATGCGCTGCCGGCGTCAGCGCGCCCGAAGAAGTATGGTTGGGTCTACGTCGTAATAATCGGCGTCGCCGTTTCCATCGGTCTGTTCTTTCTCGGAAGGTATACTGCTCAGGAAACTCCCGGCCCGGTTAGGACCCCGGCGAAATCGATAGCAGTCCTCCCCTTCGACAATCTCAGTCGCGATCCCGACAACGCTTATTTCACCGAAGGCGTGCAGGATGAAATCCTAACGCGCCTGGCCAAAGTCGCCGATCTGAAAGTGATTTCGCGCACCTCGACGCAGCATTTCAAGAGCGCACCGGAAAATCTTCCTCAGATCGCAAAGCAACTTGGAGTCACCAACATTCTCGAAGGCAGCGTCCAGAGAGTTGGCGATCAGGTTCGTGTCAATGTCCAGTTGATCAATGCTCTGACTGACGAGCACCTTTGGGCCGATACTTATGATCGGAAACTGACGGATATTTTCGCGGTCGAGAGCGAGATTGCGCAAGCCGTTGCGCATGCGCTGCAGGCAACGCTCACCGGCTCGGAAAAAAGTTCGATTGCGAAAAAGCCGACCGAAAATCCGGAAGCGTATGAACTTTATCTCAAGGGTAGATTTTTCTGGAACAAACGGACCGGAGTCGATCTGCGGAAAGCCATCGAATACTTCCAGCAAGCTATCGTGAAGGATCCGAACTACGCCCTGGCGTATGCCGGCGTCGCGGATTCGTATCTGTTGCTTCCGAACTATGGAGGCACTTCCACCCAGGAATCAGTTACTCCGGCGCGAGCTGCGGTGACGAAAGCGCTTGAGCTCGACGATTCACTGGCGGAAGCACACGCTTCGGCTGCTTTACTTGCCACGCTCGACCTTCATCTTGAGCGCGCCATGCAGGAGCTCGAGCGAGCGATTCAGCTAAAGCCTAACTACGCCACCGCCCATCATTGGCTCGGGTTGAACTACATGTCGTTAGGACGTTTTGATCAGGCAATTGCGGAGGAGAAGCGCGCGCTTGAGCTCGATCCGTTGTCGCTCATCATCAATGCCGATCTTGGCTGGGTTTATTTCAACGCGCGCCGTTACGACGAGGCCGAGGCACAAGTGCGCAAGACATTGGAGATGGATGCAAACTTTTTTCTGGCCCATTTTTATTTGGGCTGCGTGCTCAAGCTCAAGGGCCGTATTGCCCAGGCCATCCCTGAATTTCAAAAGGCATTCGATTTAAACCACGATCTCTACGCGCTGGCCACGCTCGGCCAGGCCTATGGCCGTAATGGCCAGACAGAAGAAGCGCGCAAGGTTCTCGCTCAATTAAACGAAGAGGCGAAGTCGCGCTACGTCGCACCGTACACGTTGGCGCTGGCCCTTCTTGGCCTGGGAGAAAAAGAACGCGCCCTTGCCGAGCTGGAGCGCGCTTATCAAACGCATGACACGAACTATCTTTTCGTCATTAAGACCGATCCGCTGCTTGATGATCTGCGCGGGGATCCGCGGTTCGAAGCGCTGGTGCAGAAAGTAGTGGGTGGGAAATAGGTCCATCCGGAGGGCCAGTTTAAGATGGACGCGTTTCTTTCCCACCCGCAGCTTGGCGACTGTCGGGGCTGACTGCGCAACTGACGTTCACTCAGGACAAGTGGTTCAGCTCAATGGCAGAAAAGGGGCATCTGGCAGAAATTTGATGATTATTGTCATTGCTGCCATATCGTTGAAGCGGCATGAACAAGCTATGAAGACACGATCAAATTCCAAGCAAGCAGTTATGACTCTCATGGCGTTGCTGATTCCCGTTGCGATTTTCATTGCGGCGGCTCCAACGGAAACAAAAAATTCACTCACTCCACCGAACAAAGATGCGATTCCTGTCGCGTTTTTGATTTCCGAGGGCGCGGTGATGATTGATTTCAGCGGTCCGTGGGAAGTTTTTCAGGACGTAATGATTCCAAGCCGGCAGGACATGCCGTTCCGTCTTTACACCGTCGCCGAAACCAACAAACCAATCCGCGCCAGCGGCGGGATGCAGATCGTTCCCGATTACACGATCGCCGATGCCCCAGCCCCGAAAGTGATCGTCATCCCGGCGCAAAGTGAACCGAGCCAAGCGGTGTTAGAATGGATCAGAAAATCGTCGAAAACCACCGACGTGACGATGTCAGTTTGCACTGGCGCGTTTGTGCTCGCGGAGAGCGGACTTCTCGACGGCAAATCCGCGACCACCTATCACGGCGCGTTTGGCCGTTTTTCGATGAAGTTTCCGAACATTGAGCTCAAGCGCGGCGCACGTTTTGTCGAAAACGGGAATCTCGCAACGGCAGGCGGACTTTCGTCCGGGATCGATCTCGCGCTGCGCGTGGTCGAGCGCTACTACGGTCGCGATGTCGCGCAGAAGACCGCCTACAACATGGAATATCAGGGCCAGGGTTGGATGAATCCGGATTCGAACCAGGTTTACGCGACCGCGCCTGTCTCGACTGCCGAACATCCGCTCTGCACGGTTTGCGGAATGGACGTTGATCCAAAAATCGCGCCGAAGTCTGTCTACAAAGGCGAGACATACTATTTCTGCTCGGACGACGATAAGAAAACATTCGACGCCGGTCCGGATAAATTTGTCGCCGCCAAGGCCGGAAAAGTTCAGTGACCAAAAACAACGGCAGCACAAGTCGCGCTGGGCGGCGGATTGTTTTCGTCGCAGGGCCTGGAACGGAAATTCTCGATCTCGTGGGACCGCTGCAGGTTTTCGCTCGCGCCTCGGACATGTATTGCCGTGCAAATCCCGGCGCACATCCGGCTTACCCGATCGAAGTCGTCAGCATTTCTTCCGGCTGCGCGCTGATGGCAAACTGCGGATTGCGTTTCGCCGCGCACAAAACGTTTCGACAGGTCCGGGGCAAGATCGACACGCTGCTCGTGGCCGGAGGCGATGCGGTCGAACAAAACAAAATCAACGCCGCGGCCGTGCGTTGGCTGCGAAACATTGCCAGGCGCGCTCGCCGGGTTGGTTCGGTTTGCACTGGAGCAATGCTCCTTGCGCGGGCGGGACTGCTCGACGGCCGCCGTGCAACCACCCATTGGAATTGGTGCGAGACTCTGATCAGACGCGCGCCGCGGACCGATGTCGATCCAGACCCAATCTTTGTTCGCGACGAAAACATTTACACCTCAGCGGGAGTCACGGCCGGAATGGACCTCGCACTTGCCTTGGTGGAGGAAGACCACGGCTCGCAACTCGCGCTGCAGGTCGCGCGTAATCTTGTCCTCTATTTGCGACGTCCAGGCAGCCAATCGCAATTCAGCGCCGCGCTTTCGCTGCAAGAGACCGATCGAAAACCGTTGCGCGAGCTGGAGGCTTGGGTGCTCGACCACCTGGACCAGCCGCTCACCGTGCCTTTATTAGCGCAACGAGTCGCCATGAGTCCGCGGAATTTCGCCCGTGTCTTCACCAAAGAGATGAGAACGACGCCAGCAAAGTTTGTAGAGCGGCTGCGCGTCGAAGCGGCGCGCCGCCGCCTGGAAGAAAGCCAGAACAGTATGGAGATGATCGCGGCCGAGTGTGGCTTCGGAAACGTGAACTCCATGCGCAATGTCTTTCAGCGCGCGCTAAAAATTCCGCCCGGACAGTACCGGCGCCACTTCCGACGCACGAAAGACCCGGTTCGACAATCGAAACAGCGATGAGAAACATCATCAATGTGCTCTGTGAGTTAAAGAGCAAATGAATGCCAGTCCGGCATCGGATCCATGACCGGCGCGCTCGAATCGGGAAGACCAGGGGCAGTTAAAGGAATGGAGCGTGATCTAACCGTGTCTCGTTATGTCCCGCGGATGTTACTTGTTATTCTCCGCATTTATCTCGGCGTAATCTTGTTTATAACAGATCTCGGCAAACTGACGCGCGACACACCGTTCGCGAACGAAATGCTGGACTTCCTGCGTGGCGTAACTACGCGCCGCGCATCCACGCCCTATCTCCACTTCGTGCAACAAGTAGTCATACCGCATGCTTCTACTTTTAGTTATCTCGTAATGACCGGCGAAATGTTTGCCGCGATTTCGCTTCTCACTGGAACAATGACGCGGCTTGGAGCTGCCGTCGCCATGATTCTGTTCGTGAATTATATGATGGCGAAAGGCCGATGGTTTTGGTCACCAGACAGTGAAGATGCAGCCGTTTTCTTCATCGCGCTCGTTGTTCTTCTCGGCCGCGCCGGCCGTGTCTGTGGAATCGATAGTTATCTTGCCAGGCGTTGGCCGAATGCCCCGCTTTGGTAACCTGATTCTGAACGCAGCCTAAGACCGAGAACAGAGGCGAACGACTCGTTCGCCTCTGAACCCTAGACTAAGCTCCAGGCGATGCGCGCCTCTCCCAATTTAGCCATTTACGATTCAAACGAGGCGGGGCGGCAGCGCAGCCTATTGCTTATCGTAAACGGCCTTGGTTTTGAACTTCTTGCCGTCCGCGTCTGTTCCTTCCGTGGCGACGGTGCGCGTTTTGCCATCCGCCGAGATTGTGCTCGTGCCAGTGGTGCGCATTTTTCCACCTTTCATCGTCGTAATCCCGTAAGTGCGGTCGTTCACAACTTTGTAGGCCGCCGCATCCCAAGCAAGGTTCCCTTTCATCTTATACGTTTTTCCATCGGCCTGACCTACCCAGACGCCGTGCGTCGGTTTGCCGTCCTTGTCCACACCGTCCACGGTCACCTTCATTTTCTCCTTCGCTTCCGAGTAGACGACCGTGTTGTTCTTGCCCATCGCTGGTGTAAGTTTTGATTTCGCCTCGTTGAGCTTCCAGGTGCCCATGTGAGGGTTGGCCGCAAAACAAGCTCCGGTCGTGATAACCGACAGGGCCACAATAACTACTGCAATTCTAGTTCTAATCATTCCGCGATTCCGGCAGAACCGCCGTTCGGCGTCAATAGCTATTTCGCGTTGCACCGCCATTCCTGCTCCTGCTCCTGCTCCTACTCATGTTCATGTTCATGTTCATGTTCATGTTCATAATACCGTTGGACATCCGGCGTTCGCGTTCAGCAAAGCATTTTGATCATGAGTATGAGTATGAGCAGGAGTATGAGGGCTGCGCATTGCGCTTGAAAAGGCATTGACGGCAAAGCCACCGTGGGTCTTTGATCAATCCATGAAACCGAAAACGTTATTACTCACTCTCAGGCTCGGCCTTGCCGCAGCGGCCGTTTGCCTCGTCGGGGATACAAAGGCTGAACAAGCTCTTCGCGACGCGGACGATGCCTGGTCAAAAGCCGCTGCAAGCAAAGATCTAGAGAAAACAGTCGCCTACTATTCCAACGACGCCATCGTGTTGCCGCCAAACGCTCCCATCGCGACCACAAAAGAAGCGATTAAAAAGCTTTGGGGTGATCTTCTTGCCAGCCCCGGTCTGGTTAGCAGCTGGAAGGCAAACAAAGTCGAAGTCGCGAAATCCGGCGATCTTGGTTTCGTTAGTGACACCTATGAGTTCACTATGAACGACACTAGCGGCAAGCCGACAACTGACAAAGGCAAATACGTTGAGGTGTGGGAAAAGCAGGCTAACGGGAAATGGAAATGCGGAACTGATACCTGGAATTCCGATTTGCCCGCGGCGCCACCCGCCGAAACGAGGTAGCTGTAGAGGCGGCCGTGTCGGCCGCAGAGAAGTAAGGCAGAGTGATAGTTGATAGGTGGCCCGCCTCCGCCCCGCAAACGCGGAACTACGGCGCGCAGGCGAGTGATTAGTGGGGGAGGAACCTCAGTGTCCCGACTCTTCTGTCGAAACGGGATCAGACAGGATCTACAGGATTATTCAGGATTAACGACGATCTCGGCGACCTTCTCCCACTAATCTTGTAAATCCTGTTAATCCTGTCATTGCTGTCCTCGCATCGAAGATTGCCATGCACGATTACACGTTCTGGAACGCTCTCATCGGCGGCATCCTCATCGGTCTCGCCAGTCTACTCGCGACTGTCTTGAGCGGAAAAATTCCCGGTATCTCCGGCGTATTCGGTCGACTTCTCGTTCCAGCTACACCCGACAAGAAATGGAGGCTTTTATTCTTGCTTGGCTTGATTGGCGGGGCTGCGCTGAGTTTTTTGCTTTGGGATAGTGCTGCGCTCTTTCGACCAATGCGCCCACTTGCTGTCATGGGTGTAGCGGGTTTGATCGTCGGGTTTGGGACACGTCTTGGCGGTGGATGCACCAGCGGTCACGGAGTTTGCGGCGTCGGGACAGGTGCGAAGGATTCCATCGCCGCCACGCTCATCTTCGTGGTCGTCGCGATGGTGACCGTCCTTATATATAACCGCGCGGTCTTATGAAGGCAGGACGATTCTTCCTCATTTTCCTAGCCGGCGCGCTGTTTGGAATGGGCCTCGCGGTCTCCGGCATGACCGATCCGGGCCGAGTCATCGGATTTCTCGACGTCTTCGGCACGTGGGATCCGGCGCTGCTCTTCGTCATGGCCGGCGCGGTCGGCGTCTACGGGCTTCGGAATGCTGATCTTGCGCCGTTTCCAAAATCAAAATCTCAAACTACCCTCGACGGCATCGTCTCCGATTGATCGCCAACTAGTAATCGGCGCCGCAATTTTCGGCGTTGGCTGGGGACTCGGCGGTTTCTGCCCCGGCCCATCGCTCGCCAACCTCGGCGCGCTCCGAATCGAAGCCCTGGTGTTTGTACCCGCGATGGCAATGGGAATGTTCCTCGCGCAAAGGTTCTTCGGCGCGGACCGATAAGATCGAACGAATCGATCATGAGCATGAGCACGAGTATGAGCATGATGTGCTGGCTCTAATTCGATGTTCGGTTCGATGTTCTTTCCCTTCAACGCTTCAACGCTTCAACACCCGATTCGTCATGTTCTTCTCATATTCGGCGTTCGATGTTCGACGTTCGGTGTTCGATGTTTGCTTCGACCCTAAGACCTTGAGATCATGAAAGCGGTTCAGTTGATCGAGCTCGGCAAACCACTCGAAGAACGCGAGGTCGCGCTACCGAACATCGGTCTATCCGACGTTATGGTCCGCGTCGGCGCCTGCGGAATCTGCCACTCCGATGCGCATTATCGCGCCGGCATATCTTCCATCGATTCTTTGCCGGTCACTCCTGGGCACGAAGTCGCGGGTCTGGTAGAAACTGTTGGTGAACAAGTGACTCACGTTTCTCCGGGCGATCGCGTCTGTATTCACTATCTCGTTAGCTGCGGCGCCTGCGATTTCTGCCTGCGCGGCAACGAACAATTCTGCGCCAAAGCGCAAATGATCGGGAAACACCGCGACGGTGGTTACGCTGAGTTCATTGCTGTCCCGGGTAGAAACGTATTTGCTCTTCCCGGTGAGACTTCCTTCGAGCAGGGCGCCATCATGATGTGTTCGTCGGCGACTGCGCTGCATGCCCTGAACAAAGCGCGCCTTGAACCCGGTGAGTCCGTTGCGATTTTCGGGTTCGGCGGCTTGGGATTTTCAGCGCTCCAACTGGCGCGAGCCTTCGACTGCGGCCAGATCTATGTCGTCGAAACCAATCCAGTCAAACTCGCGAAGGCTGCGGCGTTCGGCGGTGTCCCGATCGAGGCGAAGCCGGCGATCCGGTCCAACAAATCCTGGATGCGACCAGCGGAAAAGGCGTAGACGTTGCAATCGAATTAGTTGGCTCTGCCGCGACGATGCAACAAGCTGTCCGGTGTCTGGCCGTTCAGGGCCGCGCCGCGATGGTTGCATTGAGCCGAGAATCCGTGTCGCTTCTCCCCTACCCCGACCTTATTAATAAGGAAGCCGAGGTCATCGGCGTCTCCGATCATCTCGCGTCGGAACTCCTGCTCTTAATGGACCTCGTGCGCAAAGGAAAACTCTGTTTCCCTGAAGGAACGCTACGTTTCGTCCCTCTGGATGCCGCACAAATCAACGCCGCCCTCGACGCGGTCGAGAAATCCACTGATCACATAAGAACGGTGATCACTCCCTAGAAAGTAAAGATTCGGCGCGTCGGCGGGCAACCTTACCGATTCGACCATCTGATTCCGAACCCCGGGCTTCCACTAACGGGCTCAGGATCGTACGCCGCCGAAGACGGTGAATGGGGCCGTTCGCCAAAAGCAATCCGGTTCCGCAAAACCGGCTTCCGCAAGCAGGCGCAATTCGGTCGCAAGCGGCGGGTAGCAGTCCTCCTTCGCCCATTCCGCGAATTGCTGCTGCGCCTCCGCCGGAGAGAGTCCCTGTTGCTCCATGAATTTTGCCCAGCCTTCATACGAGGCGCTGCGCACGGCCGGCGTCTCGCTCATCACGCAATCAGCGTTGGCGAAAATTCCGCCGGCGTGCAACGCCTGAAAGATATTGGCGTAGATTTTCCCTTTCGCCGCCATGTCCTTGACATGATGGAGGGCGATACACGCGACCACGGCATCGCAGGTTGGGAGCGGTTCGGCAAAGGGCCGTTCGAGGAAATGCACGCGATCGCCGAACGCGGCGCAACGTTCCCGCGCGACCTCGAGCATTGCTGGATCCGTGTCCCAGATTTCCACACAAACCCCTGGAAATTTCTCCGCCACCGCCCGGGCTAGTGCGCCGGTGCCGCCGCCGAGATCAATAACACGACCGTCAGACGGCAGACAGCGAGCGAGCAACTCGAGCTGCACAGCGCGCATCGTCTCGTAATGCGGGATCACCGTTCGGATGAACCGGTCGTAGTCCGCGATCATCACGTGCAGGTGATCCGACACGGAATGCGCCATGGGCTGAGGTTATCGCTAAGGGGTATGCGAGCAAGCGGCCGGTTGCTCGGCAGGAAGACTTAACCGCGGATTTCATAGACTTCCGCGAAATGCGGAAACGCGCAGGATTAAGAATCCGTGACGGCGAGGACTCCCTCAGTCCGAGCCGGACTGGCGTTTCACGCGAGGCGAGCGCGCTTCCCGCGACAGAAATCAGCAAGCGATGCGCTTGCCCTACAATTCGAAGGGTCCTCATCTGCCAGACCAGCATCATTCGCGATTCAAAAATTTTTAGAAAAAGTGCTTGCCAGTGAGGTAGTGTTATAGTTAAGTATAACACAATATCACAGAATGAACCGTGAATGGAACGATCGCCAGCCGATTTACCGGCAACTTCGGGACCGTGTCGTCGCTATGATTCTCGACGGCGCGCTCAATGAAGGGGATCCATTGCCGTCGGTCCGAAACGTCGCGGCCGACTATCGGGTCAATCCCCTCACCGTTCTCAAAGCCTATCAGGAACTGGTCGACGGCCAGCTGGTCGAAACCAGGCGCGGCCTTGGCATGTTCGTTAATGCGGGTGCGCGCAATCGGCTCCTGAAGGGTGAGCGGGAAAAATTTCTGGTCGAACAATGGCCCGCGATCGCCGCAACGATTGAGCGGCTCGGATTTACGCCAGAAGAATTAACGCGCGCAGCCGCAGCATCACAGCGAAAGGAACGCTAAAACAATGATTTCGTTGGCACTAATACTAATGACTCTACCCTCGCGCCTGGCCGAGGTCCGAGCCGAACGGGTGGATCTATCTCAGCTTCGAGAAAGTTGTAGTGGCGTTTCTGTCACGCCGGTCCTCGAAGACCAGGCGCTTGGCGCAAGCGCCTCAACAACGCGAAACGACAGCAACGAAAGCAACGACAACCAAGGAGCCCTGAATTTATGGCGACGATAGAAGCACGCGGATTGCGCAAGACTTTCGGGACAACGATCGCGATCGACAGCATTGATTTGCGTGTCGAAGAAGGACGCATCCTGGGAATCATCGGCCCCAACGGCGCAGGCAAGACGACTGCGCTCAACGCGATTCTCGGTCTCACGTCATATGAAGGACAGTTAAATGTTCTCGGACGCGATCCCTGGAACGCGCGCGATGAACTCATGCGCGATGTCTCGTTCATCGCCGATGTCGCAGTGTTGCCGCGCTGGATCCGGGTTACGCAGTTGCTCGATTACGTCGCCGGAGTCCATCCGCGATTCGATCGGACGAAGGCCGAAGACTTTCTGGCCAGGACCACGATCAAACGCACGAGCAAAGTCAGGCAACTATCGAAGGGCATGGTGGCGCAACTGCACCTCGCTGTAGTAATGGCGATTGACGCGAAATTGCTGGTGCTCGACGAGCCGACGCTTGGTCTCGACATCTTATATAGAAAGCAATTCTACGATTCGCTGTTGAACGATTATTTTGACAAGACCCGCACCATCGTGGTGACGACGCATCAGGTAGAAGAGGTCCAGGACATCCTAACCGATCTCATGTTCATCGATCGCGGCCGGATCGCGCTCGAGTGCAGCATGGAAGAATTCGAGTCGCGCTATCTGGAAGTGATGGTGAATCCCGAGAACGTCGCCGCAGCAAGCGCGCTCAAGCCGATTCACAAACGATCGGTCTTCGGCCGCAGCGTGATGTTGTTCGATGGCGCGAATCGTGAACAGGTCGCTGCCTTAGGCGAAGCGCGCCGACCGAGCATCGCGGATTTGTTTGTAGCCATCATGAGCAGGGAGCTCGCCACGGCGAGTCCGTCCAGTGGCGGACAGGGAGCTGGGAGCGGGGAGCAGACAGAGATCAGAGATCAGAGATCAGAAGTCGGAGGTCAGAGAAACTAAATGAATAGTCCATCGAATGCAGAGTCAGGTCCGGGGTCGCTCTACGACGGCTCCAACGCCCCCGTCGGATTCCGGGGTCAACAACCCCGGCTACAACGCGGTCGGGACGCGCCCGCTCTACTGGTCAGTGTGGCGGGAACTGTGGGAGAACCGCTCTATATATATAGCACCGCTGGCCGTAGCGGTGGTCGTGCTGTTCGGGTTCATGATCAGCACCTACGGGATGCCAGAGCGCAGGCGCGGGGTGTTGCTGATGGATCCGGCGAAGCAGCAGGCACTCATTAGCGAACCCTACGATGTCGCCGCGATGATGTTGATCTTTACCGTATTCATCGTCGGCGTGTTCTATTGTCTTGACGCGCTCTACGGGGAACGCCGCGATCGCAGCACTCTGTTCTGGAAATCGCTGCCTGTTTCCGATCTCACCACCGTGCTTTCGAAAGTGAGCATTCCGCTCGTGATACTGCCGCTGGTTACGTTTGTAATAATCGTTGCCACGCACTTTGTCATGTTGTTGTGGAGCAGCGTGGTCCTGCTCACGAGCGGTCTGGCCGGGACCACCTGGACCCGGTTCAACATTCTCGAGCAGTCACTGATTCTGCTTTACAGCTTGATCGCGCTGGCCCTATGGCATGCACCGATTTACGGCTGGCTCCTGCTGATTTCAGGCTGGGCGCGGCGCGCCACATTTCTTTGGGCGGTATTACCGCTGCTCGCGATCACCATTTTCGAAACGATTACCTTTCACACCACGCATTTTATCAGAATGCTGGGAAACCGTCTGACGGGATTCGCGGCGGAGGCCTTTGATTTCCAGGGCCAACATAACCCGGATATTCATTCACTGTCACAACTAACGCCGGGCAGATATTTGAGCACGCCGGACCTTTGGATCGGATTGGCATTCGCCGCCGCATTCATCTTCGCAGCGGTTCGGCTGCGCCGTTATCGCGGACCAATTTGATTCGCTCTACAAATCGAAACCAAGGAGAAAATCATCCATCCAACTGTCGAAAGCAGCACGCATCGCCGGATTCATTTATCTCTCGATGATCATCGTTGCGCCTTTTTGCCTGCTCTACATTCCGAGCAAGCTCATTGTGCGCGGCAATGCTGCCGCGACGGCGGAGAACATTCTCGCGCACGAAACACTCTTCCGAGTATCGATCTTCGGTGATCTCATCGGACAGGTGATTTTCATTTGCCTCGGCGTCGCGCTGTATCGGTTGTTGCGCGACGTGAACAAGACGTGGGCGTTGCTCATGCTCAGTCTCGTGCTGGCATCGGCGGCGGTCTGCTTTCTCAACGTGCTCAACGATGTCGCCGCACTGATTCTCTTTCGCGGTGGTGATTTCCTCGTTGCCTTCGACAAACCGCAACGCGACGCCCTGGCAATGTTTTTCCTGCGCTTGTACAACCACGGACAGTTCATGGCGGAAATTTTTTGGGGGCTCTGGCTGTTTCCGCTCGGCTTGCTCGTTTATCGCTCAGGATTTATTCCGCGCTTTATCGGCGTTTGGCTAATAATCAACTGCTTTGGTTGGCTCGTGCTGAGCTTCACCGCGTTGTTTTTTCCGGAATCCTACAACGCACTCCTTGGTTATTCGCAGCCGGTGTTGTTCGGCGAATTGGTGTTCATGCTTTGGTTGCTGATCAAAGGCGCGAAAGTTTCGACATTGGCCGCGGCTCCTTCCTGACTTGTTAGGCCATGAAGATCAAACGTTTCCTGAAGTGGAGCGCACTCGCCATTCTTCTCATTCTCTTCGGATGGTTCCAATTTGCCTACTGGACTTCCACCAACGACTGCGGACGCAGCATTCCTTCCGGAAGTGAACGCATGAAGGCGATCAGGTATTGCGAGTACGGGTCGCCCGATGTCCTCAAGGTCGCGGAGGTCGAGAAGCCGGTGCCCAACGAGAATGAGCTTCTGGTCAGGGTTCGCGCGGCCTCACTTAACTTCATTGATGCCGGCCTGGTGCGCGGCCCGTGGGTCCTCCGGTTGTTGTCCGGTTTGCGGAAGCCAAAGTTCACCGGCTTCGGTCTGGATTTTGCGGGCGTCGTTGAAGCGGTCGGCAAGAACGTTACTGAGTTCAAACCAGGCGACGAAGTCTTTGGCGGAAAGCTCGGCTCAGTCGCGGAGTACATATGCGTTCGCCAAGAACGCGTCGCCCTGAAACCGGCCAATGTCACTTTCGAGCAAGCCGGCGCGGTAAAGCACGCGGGTTTGACCGCGCTGCAGGGGCTGCGCACAGGTAAAATCCACGCCGGCCGGAAAGTCCTGATTAACGGTGCATCTGGCGGTGTCGGGACCTTTGCGCTGCAGATTGCAAAGGCGTTCAATACCGAGGTGACCGCCGTGGTCAGCACGCGCAACGTGGAAATCGCGCGCAAGCTTGGCGCCGATCACGTCATCGACTACACGAAAGAAGATTTCAGCAAAGGCGAGGAGCGCTACGACCTGCTCTTCGATAACGTCCAAAATCACTCCATGGCCGAACGGCGCCGCGTCCTGACTTCCGACGGCATCTGCGTTTTGGCTGGGATCGGGAGCGCCGGACCGATCCGACCGCAACTGGCACGAATCGCTCGTGGACTCGGTGCGGCCCTGTGGTCACGCTTCACCGACCACAAGTTTGCACAGTACACGACCACGATGAACCAGGCGGACCTAAAGTTCCTCAGTGATCTGATGGCGGAGGGCAAGGTGACACCATTCGTGGAGAAGACTTACCCTCTCGCCGAGACCGCGGAAGCGCTGCGCTATTTCGAGCAAGGCCACGCCCGCGGCAAAATCGTCATCGCAATAGCGGAGGAATCGACAAACTCTCATGAAACTACTGAAGAGAATCCTTAAGTGGAGCGCAGCTGTCATCCTGCTTGTGGTGATCGGCTGGCTCTTCATCGCCTACTGGCTTTCGACCAACGACTGCGATCGCAATGCCGCAACGCCGGCCAGCCCTATGAAAGCAATTCTAAACTGCGAATACGGCGTAGAGAATCTTCAGCTCCGAGACATCGAAAAGCCGACGCCTGCTGACAACGAAGTTCTCGTCCGCGTTCGCGCGGCTTCAGTCAATCCGGTCGATGGACATACGATCAGGGGCGGGTGGCTAATGCGGCCAATGACCGGAATGCGCAAGCCAAAGAACACGCGATTCGGCACCGACTTCGCCGGCGTCGTCGAAGCAGTTGGGAAAGATGTAAGCGACTTCAAATCAGGCGACGAAGTTTTCGGCGCGAAGAACGGCGCGGTGGCGGACTACGTTTGCGTCAAGGCCGAGCGTGCGATTGTTTCCAAACCGAGTAACGTCACATTCGAACAAGCGGGTTCGGTCGCCGTTGCCGCGCTGACGGCATTGCAAGGTCTGCGCGACAAAGGGCACATTCAGTCCGGACAAAAAGTTTTGATCAACGGTGCATCCGGAGGAGTTGGGACCTTCGCGGTTCAAATCGCGAAAGCGTTCGGCGCAGAGGTCACGGCTGTTTGCAGCACGCGCAATGTTGATCTTGTGAAATCGACCGGCGCAGATCACGTGATTGATTACACCAAAGAAGATTTCACCAAGACCGATCAGCATTACGACATGATCTATGACTTGGTTGGCAACCATTCTTTCTCCGAGCGCCGACGGATTTTGAAACCCAACGGCATTTGTGTCCTCGCTGGAATTGGAGGTGCCGGAGTACACCCGGGAATGTTGGGGCGTATTGGCGGGAATTTCTGGAACGCTTTCCTGTCCAACTTTTCCAATCAGAAGTTTCCCTTTTACATCGCAAAACTGACCAAAGACGATCTGAATGTTCTGCGCGACCTCATGCAGTCCGGAAAAGTCGCTCCGGTGATCGACCGCACTTACAAAATCGGTGAGACGCAGGCCGCGGTCCGCTATTTGGAAGAAGGTCACGCGCGCGGCAAGGTCGTAATCGTCACCGAATAACCACCACCAAATGACATCTCCCATGATCGACAATCTGCAGCGCGCCGCGGCCAAGATCGCCGGATGGAGTTACATCTTCTCGTTCGCGATCGTGGTGTTCGCGAACTATGTCCTGCTCAATCCCTTGATCGTCCCGCGTAACGCAGCCGACACGGCGCGCAATCTTCTCGCGCACCCGACCCAATTCCGAATCGCCTTAACCTTATTTTTAACCTACAGCGTCGGCGCCGTCGTTCTGGCCGGTGCGCTCTACATTATCCTCAAACCAATCAATCATTATCTAGCCTTACTCGGCGCATTGTTTCGATTGGTCTTTGCCATGTCGTGGCTGCTTTCGGTGATCTATTCGCTCGGCGCGCTGCGATTGTTGGGAAACACACCGTACTTACAAGTATTTGAACCGGATCGGTTGCAGGCCCTGGCCAGAGTGATGATCGCCTCAACTTTCGATGCTTACTACGTTGGCCTGCCGTTCTTCGGATTGGCTGCGACCGTTTGCGCCTGGTTGTGGCTCAAGTCGAATTACATTCCGCGCGGATTGTCAATCTTCGGCGTAATCGCATCCGCCTGGTGCGTGCTTTGCGCTGTTGTTTACCTGATCTTTCCCGACTTCAACAAAATCGTTAACGCCTACATCTTCGATACAGCAATGGCTTTGTTCGAATTGATCGTGAGTTTTTGGCTGCTATTTAAGGGATTGAAACCAGTCGCGCCCAGTCAATCGCAGACTAGCGCCCTTTGACCTTTTCACTGATGATCGACAACCGCTGTTATCTCAAACCTTCATCCCGCCTATGAAACGAATACTGAAGTGGATTTTCCGCATCGTTCTTATCTTATTCATCCTCGCATTCCTGTTCGTGTTTATCGCCTACTGGAGATCAACCAACGACTGTGATCAGCTCACCGTTGGAACGGCCGACAAGATGAAAGCCATTGTCTACTGCGACTACGGCTTGGCCAACCTGAAGCTTGCCGACATCGCGAAACCCACTCCGACGGACGATCAAATCCTGGTCAAGGTTCATGCGGCTTCGATCAACCCGCTTGACTGGCACTTCATCGAAGGCACGCCCAAGATCATGCGCGCAATGGGCGTCGGGCTGCGCAAGCCAAAGGACACCCGATTGGGTGTCGATTTTGCCGGAACGGTTGAATCGGTCGGCAAAAACGTCACCCAGTTCAAAGCAGGCGATGAAGTATTCGGTGGCCGAGACGGGGCCTTTGCCGAGTACGTTTGTCCGCGCGCGGATCGTGCAGTAACGCAGAAACCAGCGAACATCACGTTCGAGCAAGCAGCCTCGGTCAACATTGCGGGTATCACGGCATTGCAGGCCTTGCGCGACAAAGGAAAAGTTCAGGCGGGGCAAAAAGTTTTGATCAACGGCGCGTCCGGAGGGGTGGGTACTTTTGCTGTCCAGATCGCAAAATCATTCGGCGCAGATGTGACCGGCGTGTGCAGCACGCGAAATCTGGAGATGGTCCGATCTCTCGGCGCGGATCACGTGATTGATTACACCAAAGAGGATTTCGCCAAAAGCGGGCAACGCTACGACGTGATTCTCGACAACGTTCCGAACCATTCATTGTCAGAATGCAGAGGGGTCTTAAGTCCCAAAGGGAAATACGTCATGATCGGAGGAGGCGGACCGAACGACAATCGCTGGATCGGACCTTTCGGTCGTTTGATTCAGGCGCTGCGTGTATCTCACCGTTCGTGAGCCAGAAAATGGGCATGATGATGGCGGAACTCAAGAAAAGCGACCTGGCGATTCTGGGCGATATGATGCAGTCCGGAAAGTTGAAACCGGTCATCGACCGGACATACAAACTGAGTGAGCTGCCAGAAGCGATCCGCTACCTGGAAGAAGGCCACGCTCGCGGGAAAGTCGTAATAACGGTTGAGTAAGAATTGAGTTATGATCGCGATGCGCGATGCATCTAAATTCCCTCTTATGAGCGGCTTTTTCGAGGAGTTACAGCGACGAAAAGTTTATCGAGTCGCGGCCGCCTATATCATCGCGGCAGGATTCATCATTCAGATCGGATCGGCGGTTTTCCCGGCATGGGAATTACCAAACTGGACGCTGCGCCTGGTCGTCGTGCTCTTGCTGATTGGCTTTCCCATAGCCCTGATTCTCGCCTGGGCTTACGACGTCACGGCCCAGGGATTCGTGCAACTCCAACCGATCGTTCCCGGCATCGTCGCCGTAATCTAATTTTGCTCATCGCCACCGGCGTGATCGTTTCGGCCGCGGCAGGCTTCTTCCTTTTGCCGCGTGCCTCGGCCCGTAAGATCGACAAGTCAATCGCGGTGCTGCCGTTCCAAAATCTGAGCGATGAAAAGGAAAATGCCTACTTCGCTGATGGAATACAGGACGATATCTTGACGAATCTTTCGAAGATCGGCGACCTGAAAGTTATTTCGCGCACGTCAGTCATGTCATATCGCGGCGAAGGCATGCGCAACGCCCGTGAGATTGGCAAAACGCTCGGGGTAGGCACGCTTTTGGAAGGCAGCGTTCGCCGCATCGGCAATCGCGTGCGCGTGAATGTGCAGCTGATCAACGCCAACAACGACGAGCATATTTGGGCGGAAGATTACGATCGCGATTTAACGGACGTCTTCGCCATTCAAACCGATCTCGCGCAAAAAATAGCCTCCGCTCTCCAAGCGAAGCTTTCGCCAAATGAAAAAGCGCGTCTCGATCACCCGCCAACCCAAAACCCCGATGCCTATCTGCTCTATGTCCAGGCACACGATTATGCCGACCGGGCGGACATGTTTCACGATACAACCTTGAAGGCCGAGCCCCTACTCGAGCAAGCGATCAAGCTTGATCCAAACTTTGCCCTGGCCTTTGCCAGTCTCTCGAGGGTGGAGAGCTGGGCATATCATAGCTTCGACCCAATACCGGCCCGGCGGGAAAAAGCGCGTCTCAACGCGGACGAGGCTTTGCGATTGCAACCGGATCTTCCCGAAGGTCATCTCGCTCTCGGTTTCTCTTACTATTATGGCGACCGCGATTACGAGCGCGCCCTGGCTGAATTCGACATCGCCAGACGTGGCTTGCCGAACGAGTCCCAGGCCTATCTGGCCATCGGCTCCATTCAGCGGCGTCAGGGCAAGTGGGCGGAATCAACCGCGAATTTGGAAAAAGCCGCCGAACTTGATCCGAAAAACACAACCATCCTGATTAACCTTTGTTTCAGTTACGTAGCTCTACGTAATTTCGAGACCGCCGATAAGGTTCTTGATCGCGGCATCATGGCATCGCCGCAATCGTTTCAGGCGCGTGCATTGAAAGCCTTAGTTGGGGTCCTGGGGAAGGGCGATCTTAGCGTGGCCAAAAAAGTATTTTCTTCGGTTCCGCCTGAAACCGATCCAAACGGGCTGACAACTTGGGGATGGGCCTGGCTTCTAACGCTGGAGCGGAAGTTTCCAGATGCCCTTCAACTCTTGGAACGATTTCGCGGTGAAACGATGTTCACTACCACCACCGCTCCCTGCCCGAAAGCCTTCGCAAAAGGCATGATTTACCTGCTCCAAGGCGATAAGGCGAAAGCGCAGGCAGAGTTGGAGCATGCACGTGTTATCTCGGAAAAATTGCTCCGCGAAGTCCCCGAAGACCCTGCTCGACACGCGCAGCATGGCCTGATCCTTGCAATGTTGGGTCAAAAAGAGGAAGCCATTGCCGAAGGCAAGCGTGCCGTTGAATTGTTACCTGAATCCCAGGACGCCCTCGATGGGCCGTCAGGAACCGCGGCGCTCGCTCAGATTTATGCCTGGACCGGGGAATTCGATGAAGCATTTCGGCTGCTCGATCATTTGCTCGCGGTCCCCAGCAACGTCACCGTTCCAATGCTCAAGCTCGACCCGGCTTGGGACCCGTTACGCCAGGACCCGCGCTTCCAAGCTTTGATGGAAAAGTACAGCCCAAAGAGCTAGCCCTCTTTGGACGCAATCCAGAAGTCCGTCGGACAATGAGCGAAGCACGAATGACGAATGACGAGGAGTTTCGCGCATCGATACGATTTACTGATCACGCTTCATGACACCTTCACGGCTCACTCGGTGCGCAACGCGGTGATTGGATTCACATAGGTGGCGCGGCGGGCGGGCAGGAAACAGGCGAGCAAAGCGGCCACGGCAAGCATCAAACTGGAAATGATCAATGCAAACGGATCGCTTGGACTGACCCCGTATAGGATCTGGGATAGCACGCGACCGATGGCGAGCGAAAGTAAAAGTCCAACCGCGATGGCGAGCGCGGTTTGCAGCGCGCCCTGGCGCATAATCAGGGCGAAGACATCGCCGCGATGCGCGCCGAGCGCCATCCGAATACCAATCTCGCGTGTCCGGCAAGCAACCGCGTAAGCTTTGACGCCATAGACACCGACGACGGCGAGCAACAACGCGATACAACCAAACGCCCCGAACATGATCGCGCCCAGCTTTACGATCCAGAGGTTGGGCGATTTCTCCATCAGATCGACGTAGGGCGTCAGCTGCAATAGTGGAAGGTCTGGATCGATCTCGCGCAGCGTTTGCCGAAGCGTCGGGATAAATGCAACTACGGCATTTCGATCGAGGCTGTTGAGCCGAACATGCATGTAAATCTGACCGTTGTAACCCTGCGCCAGCGGCACAAACAACCGGCGAGTGAGGGTTTCGTTGTCGACACTGTGTCGATGCTTGCTAACGACTCCGACAATCTCTAAATCGTTAGGCGCTCCGTCCTTCGGTGGCTGGGTATAACGAATGTGCTGCCCAACGGCATCCTCATTTGGGAAGAGTTTCGTCGCCATTTCCTCATCGATGATGGTGACGCGGCGTGCGTCTTTGTTCTCACATTCGGCCTGGGTGAAATCGCGGCCACGCAGCAGCTTTACACCGAGGGAATCGAAGTAACCGGGCGTTATGGCGGTGAAGAGTGAATTGACACTTGGGTCCGGCGCCTTTGGATCGTTAGGCATTGTATCCTTCGCGCGAAGAATTCGGCGCGTGTTCGTGAAATCGGAATAGGGCAACATCGTGCCGACAGCGGTCGCGCGCACACCCGGCAACTCGCGCACGCGCTGCAGCATGGCAAAAATTGTTCGACGCGAATCAGCTGGTTCTTTCTTAATCAAACTGAAGTCGAATTCGGTGATTAAATCTCCGGCCGCGACAAATCCGGGATTAAGTCCAGCGGCCTTGAGTGCGCCCCTGAAAAATAATCCGGCAGAGAAGAGCAACATGAGGGAAAGCGCGATCTGGACCATGACCGAGATATGTCGCGGTGCGAAAAAGCGGCTGACTCGGCCGATCCGCGCCGGCTCACCGACTTGTTGCTTGAGATCATTGACCAGATCCGCCTTTGTTGCCTTCAACGCAGGGCCGAGACTGAAGAGCATGGTCGCAACAAGACAAAACAGAAAAGTGATCGTCAGCACGGTCGCATCCGGACGTAGTTTAACGACGAGCGAAAAATTGGTTGAAGCGAGCAACTGAAGGAACTGCTGGACCAGGAGATCGTTGCACCAGGTGCTGATAACAAGGCCGACGGCGCCGCCGCAAAACGCGAGCAACAACCCTTCGCAAAGCAATTGCCGAACGATCTGCCAGCGCGATGCACCGACGGCGAGCCGAACTGCGATCTCTTTCGAGCGCGCGGTCCCGCGGGCGAGCAACATGTTGGCGAGATTCAAACAGGCGATGAGCAAGACTGCTCCGGCCATCGCCATGAGTAACGTCGCGATCAGAGTAATGGGACCGTCATCTTCCGGTTGCGTGCTTAAGCTAAAGCGCGACGGCGTTTGAATCTGTAACTCGCGCGCGCCTTCACTGTCCTGAGGTTGAATCGCGGTGAGCCGCTGCGCCAGCACCGGCAGGCGCGATTTTGCCGTTTCGATCGTCAATCCAGACCGCATTCGGCCGGTGAGATTGAAGGCGTAATTTTTTGGATTCATCAGGTCGTGCGTTGTCTCCGAATCGCCGAAAGCGGATCCGAGCTGAGAACGGGCGCCGATCGGCAGCCAGATATCCGGTGCGATCAAGATGTTGGCGCCGCTAAATCCGTCCGGAGCAATGCCGATGACGGTGTAAGGCTGACCGTTGATTTGGACGGTGCCGCCAACAAAATCGTTTCGGCCGCCCATTCGTTTCCAGAAGCCATAGCTAGCGACGACGACAGGAATGTTGGCGTTCGGTTTGCATTCTTCGGCATTGTAAAATCGTCCGCGAAATGGCCGGGTGCCCATGAGCGAGAAATAATTTTCCGAAGTTAGGAAGGCGAAGCTGCGTCGCATCTCGTGATTGCGTCCGATGCCGGCGACAGCAAACTCGAGCGCGGCGACATCGGCAAAAACTTCGCCGCCGTTGTCGCGCAGATCGCGATATTCGTTGTAGGAGAACTGTCGATAATCGTGGCTGGCGTTTTGGCGTGCCGTGAAAACGTTGACCACCTCGTTCGGGCGCATTGGCACTGCGGAATGCAGCACCAGGCTGTGAACGAGCGCGAAAATGGCCGAGTTAACGCCAATGGCGAGCGCGAGCGTCAACACTGCGATGGTGGTAAATCCCGGCGCCTTCAGAAGTTGCCGCAGGGCAAATTTGAAATCTTGGATCATAGAAAGCTTGTTTCCCCTGAGATGCAGACGGCGGGGGATTTGGATTCAAGAAACTGGACGGTCATTGCAAAATGCCGACATCACTTTGTAACCGAATCCTATGTCCTACCGATACTACACCTGTGATGTCTTCACCGAGAGGCTCTTTGGCGGGAATCCATTGGCCGTGCTGCCCGAGGCGGACGGTCTTTCTGGTGGTCAGATACAGCAGATCGCCAACTTCTCCGAGAGCGCTTTCGTCTTTACCGCAAAAACCCACAAACGCGTCACGTCCGAATGTTTCTCCTGGCAGAAAGATCCCGTTTGCCGGTCATCCGAACGTGGAGACCGCGTTCGCATCAGCGGATACGAACTTTGGAAGATCGGCAACAACGGACTCATCGCGGAATCAAAAGGCCATTTCGACGGGGCCGAGTACGAACTTCAGCTCAAGCTCGGAGTGGACGAATAGCGCGACGCCACTCGCCTCGGGCTGGGCGTTGGACGATCAGCCGCGAGGAGCGACCAGCGTTATCCGGGTGCCATGGCCAGGCGCACTGTCGATCTGCAACTTACCTCCGAAACTGGCCATGCGTTCGCGAATGCTGAAGAGACCAAGCCCGCCGAGTTGGATTTCTTGTCGATCTAACCTGGCCAGATCAAACCCCGGACCGCGATCGGAGACGATAACGCGGAGTTTGCTCGATCCGACTCCCTTCATCATGATGTGCACGGGACTGCCAGCAGCGTGCTTGACTGCATTGAGCAAAAGTTCGCGCACCGCCTGGAAGAGGAAAACGCGGACGTCGATGGCTTTTGGATTCGCCGAAGGATCGGCTTCGACGGAAACTCTAGCGCCGTGATGTTTTCGAGCTTGAGCGGCAAGCCATTCCAGCGCTGCGGCCAGACCGTGGTCGTGCAGGACGGGAGGAGAAAGCTCGACGCTGAGCGACCGGGTCAAATTGAACGAGCGCTCCAGCATGTCCTGAATATTTCTTGTGATTCCACTGCGCTTGACCGTGTTTTCAGTCTTGTCCAGGCTGCGAAGATGCAGCTGCGCTGCCATTAACATTTGCTGAAGATCATCATGTAACACCTGCGCGATGCGCCGGCGCTCCCGCTCCTCGGCGAGCGATAATTCGGCAGAGAGCAGACGGAGTTTTTGGGCGCGTTCGACCGCTTCGGTCGTGCGCTGGGCGACTCGCTGCTCGAGCGTTTGGTTTAGGCTCGCCAGCTGCCTAACGAGATCCCGCACCTGGTATTGCCGCCGGCGAGAACGTAATGCCACCTGCACCGAACGCATCAGCGTCCGGGAACTGATGGGCCGTTCCAGCAAAGTCACGGTCCCGGCGGCGGCTGCCGCCAAATCCAATAATTCTGCACGGCGCGATTCGCCGCCGCTGGTGAGAATGATAAGCGGCAATTCAGACCAGGGCGCTTGTGCTCTAAGGACGTCTAAGAAGCGCGAAGCTTGCGCTGCCTCCAGTGCTTCCTCAGTAAGCAGAACTGCGCCCGCGCTATCCGCCATTTGTCGGGAACACTCATCCAATCGCCGGCAAATTTGTGTTTCATAACCTTCGCTCTTAAGCGCCGCCGCCATGGCCTCGGCATCCTGGCCGACGGGCGCGGTGACAATCACGCGCTCATTTCTGTGCAGTTGCGACATGGTGTAAATTCGACGTGAGCGGATCATTCACCAATGGGCATCGTTCGTTAGCGCGTTAGAAGCAAAGGCGCAGCGCGATTGGCATCGTGACGCGTCAGCGAGACTTCATGATTTGCTTTTCACTGCCACGGAAGACAGGCACACCGGTCAGCACACCTTGAAACTCTCTCAGCGGCTCGCCGACGGCAATGCCTTTTCCCGACCTCAATTTGAATTCGCGGATGGTACTTTCGTGATGTCCACTGCGCTTCTTAAACATCGCGATCGCCTGTTTCACTTCCCCATACGCTTCAAAGTAGCGCAGGCTTAGGACCGTGTCCGAAAGATAACTAAGATCCACCGGTGTTTTGGCGGCGGAAATCAATCCGTGCTGGGCCAGAACAAGCAGAGTGATGACGCCCTGCTGATTAAGATAAGAACTGAGTTCGTGCAATTGGTTAATGAGATACTTCTCGCCGGGCATGGCGTTGAGATAACCGTTGAGACTGTCAATCGCGACCAGTTTGCAGCCCGCCTCTACCCCGCGTAAAATACGAACGGCAAATTCACCGGGAGAAAGTTCAGCGGGATCAACCTGCTGTACCGTAATCGTGCCTCGTTCGATCGCCTTTTCTAACTCGAATCCCATTGCTTTGGCCCGGCTCAACATCACGCTACGCGTTTCGTCGAACGCGAATATCATCGAGCGTTCACCCTTTTTCGCCATTTGCACAGCGTACTGCAAAACCAGCGTGGATTTGCCCGTGCCGGCCGGTCCGCGGATGAGTGTGGTTGTCCCTCGATCCAATCCTCCACCGCACAAACTGTCCAACTGCTTGATTCCGCTGGAAACCGGCTCGTGCCGAAACTTGGTGTGATGTTCGGCCGCGATCATTCGCGGAAAAACGCGCAGACCGCCGGTCGCGATAATGTAGTCATGATAGCCCTCGCGGAATTTCACCGCCCGCAATTTCGAAATGCGCAACCGGCGGCGCGATGTGCCGTAATCGGGCGAGAGTTGTTCCATCTCGAGGACACCGTGCGTAAGGCTAAGCACGTGCGGATCGATCACAGCTTGTTTGCTCATCCGATCGTCAAGCAAGAGAACCGTACTCTTCATCTTCGCGAACTGCCGTTTGAGTGTCAGAAGTTGGCGCCGATAGCGGAGAGGGGTCTCAGCCATTAATCGGAATTCGGAAAGCGAATCGAAAGCCACTCGCTTCGGCCGCACCTTGCGCACTTCATTCAGCAAGAGCTGACTCACTTTCGTCAATTCGACTTCCGATGGATGAAACACCGTCGTCTGCGCCTCCGGCCGCAGTAAATTTTCCACCGCCGACAAATCCAAGAGCGGAATTTTATCGATCGACCAGCCGTGGGAGCGCGCCACTTGGAGCAATTCCTCCCTTGTCTCCGAAAGCGTGATATAGAAGACCTTTTCACCTCGGCGCACTCCTTCGAGAAGAAATTGCAGGGCCAGCGTGGTTTTGCCTGAGCCGGGATCGCCTTGCACCAAATAAAAACAATCGCGCGGCAATCCCCCGGCGAGAATATCGTCCAGCCCCTCAACGCCGCTGGCGCATCGCAGATCCCGCCGCTTGGCTGAAGCGGACATTTTCCTCACTGGTTTTGCACTCATAGTAGTATCACCAAACAGCAATCGCCCGTGAGACCCGCTATGAGCTTCCCATACGCTGCAATCTTACCGCGAACCTGCCCAATGGTCTCACCTGATCGCCACCGAAACCAGCAGTTTAGTTAGGATCGACAACCGATGCCATCGCAAAATCGAAGGCAACTACGACAGCGCGGAATACGAACGTCAGCTCAAAGGCGAGTGATGAATTGTAAGGCAACCGCATAATGCCAGTCCGGCTCGGACTCGCCGCTTTTTGGTTTGGCAAGCGGAGCGCTTGCCCTACAACTGCTAACGGTTCTGACACATGAATCTCAACGACCTGGCCAATATCGGGCAAGTCATCGGCGCCGTTGCCGTCGTTGTCTCGTTGTTCTATGTCGCGCATCAAATTCGACAAAACACCAACGCCGTTCGGTCTGCCACCGCTCAGACGGTGCACGAACACTTCGCGAACTGGTACCACGTTGTCGCCGCAGATCCCGTGCTTTCTAAAATCGTCGCGAGCGGGTTGCGAGATTACACATCGCTGTCGGAAGCAGGAGAGAGTTCGGTTTATCGCGACCTTCATGTCGTTCCTTTCCTACTCACAGAATGCCTTTCTGAAATGGCGGCGAGAAATTGCTCGCTCCCGCACTGTGGATGGGGTGGGAGCTTGTCATCATGAACCTAGTCTGCGCGCCGGGTGGCAAAGCCTTCTGGAAAGATCGAGGTTATATGTTTGGCGAGGAATTCCGCCGCTACGTCGAGAACGACCTGATGAAAAGAGACGCCGCATCCCGACGCAAAGCCGATCGGTGCTTTTCCAATCGGTCGGCGCGCCGAATAGATGTTGCGATGAGCCGCTGCTAACCGGAAAAGAATCAAAATGAGAGCAAGTAAGATTATCTGCAGCGCCGTTGGCGCAATGTTGGCTGCTACGGTTAGTGTATGCCGACGAAACAGTCATCGTCAGCAATATCCTTGGACCCGAGGGTCCGTTGTACGTTGACGGCAACCTTTACTACGTTGGCTGGGTCTCCAACACCCTGTCGAAATGGGACGGCAAAACGACCACGGTGTTGAATCATACTCCTGGGTGCGGCCATAACGGGTTGGCGCTCACGAAACAGAAGACATTCCTGCTCGCGTGCACAGAGGAGCATGGCGCTATTCTTGAAGTCGACCTGACCGGCAAGCAGATGCGCCGTTGGGAGGCCGACAAAAACGGCAAGACATTCGATGGCGGCATAAATGATATTGTGGTGACCGGCAATGGCGGTGCTTATGCCACGGTCTTCGGTCCGTACAAGGACCTGCCAACCTCCGTCGCGGGAAAAATTCTCTATCTTGCGCCTGGCAGCGGACAATGGGTCGAGGTCGCGGACGACCTCAATTACGCCAACGGAATAGGCGTCTCTCCAGATCAAAAGACGCTTTACGTCAGCGAAACCGTCGGAAACTGCATGTTGAAATTCAAGATCAATGCCGATGGCTCGTTAAGCAACAGATCGAATTTTGCCCTGCTAAACCTTCTCACAAAAAACAAGGTCGAATCGTGGTGGCTTGGACCTGATAGCATGAAGGTCGACAGCAAGGGCGACATTTATGTTGCCCAATGGTTCGGCGGTAAGATTTTGAAGATATCTCCTGAGGGCAAGCTTCTCCACGTATTTGAGATCGCCGCGGGTGATGGCACAACAAACGTCGCATTCAGCGAAGGCGAAAAGGAATTGTACGTGACGGTGGTGAAGGATCCAAAGGACTCCCAGGCAAAGGGTAGTATCGTTAAGATCGCAAATGTGAAATAACGGATTCTTTTCAGGAATGAATTCCGTCGGTGATCTTTCGTCCGGCGTCGGGGTGTTAGGCAATTCGCACAAATTCGGTTATCACTTGAGAATGCATTCAAAACCATGTCTCGCGATCGGGTGCGCGGTTGCCTGCCTGAGCGCTACCGCGATCGCTGAAGACGTTTACAAATTTTTGAACGACATCCCAATCGGCGGTGAAGGCGGTTGGGATATTCTGACAATCGACGCAGCTGCGCGCCGCCTTTATCTCTCGCACGCAACCAAAGTGGTAGTGGTCGATCTGGAGAAGAACGCCGTCGTCGGTGAGATCGAAGACACGCCCGGTGTGCACGGTTTTCTCGCCGTGCCGCAAGTGGGGCGCGGCTTTTCGTCTAACGGCAAAGAAAACAAGGCAAGCGTGGTCGATTTGAAAACGCTGCGCACCGTTTCAAAAATCGACACTGGCGAAAGTCCCGATGCCCTGGTCTATGATTCGAAGCACGGCGAAGTTTACATTTTCAATCATCGCGGAAGTTCCGTCTCCGTGATCGACGCCAAGACCTCGAAAGTTGTCGCGACAATTTCGCTCGGGCGGCGAGCCGGAATTTGCCGCGGTCGATTCCGCGGCCGACCGCGTTTATGTCAACATCGAAGACAAAAGCGAAGTCGTCGCGATCGATACCGCCAAACACGAAGTGGTGGCGCATTGGCCGCTCGCGCCCGGTGAAGAACCGAGCGGGATCGCGCTTGATGCCGCGCATCACCGGGTTTTTTCCACCTGTCACAACAAGATAATGACGATGCTCGATACGCAATCGGGAAAAGTCGTTGGGACCGCGCCGATTGGCACGGGCGTGGATGGCGCGGCCTTTGATGATTCGACGCAACTGGTCTTTGCCTCCTGCGGAGAAGGTGTGACGAATATTTTGAAAGAAGAAACGCCCGAGAAACTGAGCGTCGTGCAAACGTTGCAAACAAAACGGAGCGCGCGGACGATGGCGCTCGATCCGCAAACGCATCGCATCTATTTGCCCGCGGCCGATTTTCAACCTGCGCCTTCGCCATCTCCGGGCGCTTCACCGGCGCGGCCGACCATGATTCCGAACACGATGAAGCTGCTCGTTTACGGTCCCGCAAAGTAGTAGTGCGTTGCCTAACGAGAGCTATACTTTCGACGCTGCTCGTTTCTCTCCCGCGACTGCTTCTGGCGCAGGGCGGCCCGCCCATGATTACCGACGATCCGGGCACGCCGGGGAACGGACATTGGGAAAATAATCTCGCCGTTTCCTTCGAGCATCGGCCTAACGAGTGGTCGATCGACGCGCCGGCAATCGACCTAAATTACGGGTGGGGCGATCACATCCAGCTCACGCTGCAAGGACGTCGACTCAGTCCATACTGAAGCGCAGCGGTCACGGAGTGATCGGCGGCCTTGGTGGAACGGAGGCGGCCGTGAAGTGGCGTTTTCTCGACGAAGAGAAGAACGGCTTCGACATGTCGATGTTTCCGCGCGTCATCTTCAACATCACACAATCATCCGTGCGTCGCGGACTCTGGCCGAAGACGGCACCCGTTTTCAGATCCCGTTTCAGGTCGCGAAAAACATTCGGTCGATTTCATGCCGATGCGAATTCGGTCCGCTCGCAGGCACTGTCGGTCGAAGCGAATTGCTTTACGGAATCGTGGGCGGCATGGAGTCTGCGAAAACCACAATCTTATGGCGGAACTGACACGGCATGTCGCGCATGAACTTCACCCGCGACGTCCTGACCGTGAACTTCGGGCTTCGTCACCAATTGACCGAACACGCCATCTTGATCGCGTCAATCGGCCATGAGCTGCGTGCGTCCAAGACGATCAAGCTCGCGCCTTCATCGGTTACTGCGGCGTGCAGTTGCTCTACTGAGCGGCATCTTCTCCGAATTTCTTCAATGCGCTTTCGAAGCGGGCTTCTGCGGGAAAATCAGAATCAACGCGACGATTACTACCAGGAGCGCTAACGATGCGGTGTAACGGCTCAGAGCCAGCCCTCCTTTTGCGATCGGCTTATCGAGAAAGTCGCCGACGACGGCGCCGAGCGGGCGAGTCAAGATGAATGCCGCCCAAAATAAAATGACGCGTGAAATGCTCGTGACAGTAGTAGAGAAGAGCAGTCACCAACAGTAGACCACCGAAAACCGCGGCCGCCCCGACATAGCCCATTTCATTGGTATCGGCGACCCAATCGCCGAGTGCCGTCCCGAGTGTCTGCGAGAACATGATCGTCACCCAATAAAACACCTCCACCTTCGGTGTATTCACCGTTTCGATCGAGATGCTCCCGGTCGACCAACGCCAGATCAAAAGCGAGCCGATCACGCAGACCAGTAAGATGGTCGAACCGCCGGTGTAGCCGATGCCGAGCGATCTGTCGCAATAATCCGCCAGAGTGGTCCCGACCGTCGTCGTCGCGACGATTGTCAGCCAGTAGAGGAACGGGTGAAATTTTTTTGCCCTGATTTGCACGAGCACCGCGGCTACGAAAATCACACCGAAGATTGCCGTTCCGATCAGATAGCCGTTGCCTTTGGCTTCGGTCGTCGTTTCGCCAAGCCACGACATGGTGACGGCATCGCCACCGGTCTCGCCGAGCGTGGTCGCCAGGATCTTGATGATCCAGAAGAGAAGCGTTACCTGCGGTACCTTTGCAACGAGGTCCGATTTTCTTTCGTCCATTTCTTGTCCTCCACTAAATCGTCTCTGCCACAGATAACCGAGGCCGGCGGTGCGCGTCAGATGGTCGGACGTTGTCGTGGCGACCGCTCGTCGTCGTCGCGGCGATCTTATGATCCGAACCACCAAAGTGACCTGTGAAACTTTATTCTTCACAATTCCGGCTTTGGCTCATTCGGCGACCGTTGCTCTCAAATCAACCGGACTTGTTGTGGCGAGCATCAAGTATCTAGCATCTCATCGGTAATAGCCGATAAGTATAACGACCATACCAGCATTTTTAGACGATGAACTACCGATACTACATCTGCGATGTTTTCACCGAGAGGCGCTTTGGCGGGAATCAACTGGCGGTTTTGCCGCAGGCCGAAGGGCTCACGCAGGAACAGATGCAGCAGATCACACGCGAGTTTAATTTCTCCGAGACCGCGTTCGTGTTTCCTGCAAAAACCGGCCACACGCGTCACGTCCGCATTTTTACGCCGGCGAGCGAGATCCCGTTTGCCGGTCACCCCAACGTCGGCACTGCGTTCGTTCTCGCTACTATCGGCGAGCTTGGTGAGATCAATTCTCCTCACACCATTATTTTTGAAGAAGAAGCTGGATTGGTCTCAGTCAGGATTCATGCGGCAGAGGGAAAGATTGTCTCCTGCGAACTAGCGGCGCCGCAGTCTCTTTCTCTTGGAAAAACGGTGGCGGCCAAGTCGGTGGCATCGGCGGTCTCCCTCGGAACTGAGGATATCGTGACGGACACCCATGATCCGCAGATTTGTTCTGTCGGTCTTCCTTTCGTCTTCACTGAACTGCGCGATCGCGCGGTCCTGGCACGCGCTCGCATTAACATGAGCGGATTTGAGGTGCTCCGCGATCTCGGAGTGGATCCGCAAATGTATTTGTATGCACGCGTAAAAGAGTCCGAGCCGGACGGGCAGATTTTCAACATTCGGGCGCGAATGTTCGCGCCATTGAGTGGTGTTGCCGAAGATCCTGCGACCGGAAGCGCAAACTGCACACTCGGAGGGCTGCTCGCAGAGCATGAGCAAGTAACGAGCGGGATGTTTAGTTGGCGAATCGCGCAAGGCGTGGAAATGGGACGTCCCAGTACCTCTAGTAGCTCGTGCGGAAAAGAAGGACGGCGTTGTGACGCGGACGTGGGTTGGCGGGGCGTCGGTTTTGGTCAGTGAAGGGACGATCTATCTCGACTAGAGTTCCAGCTTATTCGTGAGCGTCTACCAATCGTTAACTCGTTGACTCGTTAAATCTTTAAATGGAATGAACTGGGAAATGCTGGCGGCAATCGGCCAACTGGCTGCGGTCTTTGTCGGAATCCCGTCTCTGATCTATCTGGCGGTTCAAATCAGAGAACAAACCAAGGAACGACGACAGTCCGCGGTGAATGCGCTCACTGTGCAATGGGGCGAGCTGACGAGGGCGCTCCACGACAGCGGGGAATTTTGCGCCATTTTTCTGCGGGGCTTGCAGTCCTTCGACGATCTCGACGCTATTTCGAAACTTAGGTTCAGCGCCTTCTTTAATCGGTTTTTCAAGAATTTTCAGGCAATGTATTTCTCTCACTGCGATGGTGTCCTCGGCGCTGACTCGTGGGGCGAGATCGAACGGACCATGGCCGATTTCATCGCCTATCCGGGGCTGCAGCAATGGTGGAAAACACGGCGACACTGGCACACCGAAGAATTTGCCCGAGTAGTAGATGCGATTATCGCGAGAGGCGAAAAGCCGTCAGCCTACGCAACCTACGATCTGACAAAGATCACAAGGTAAAATGACAAGCGAGGAAGTTTGCCATTCACACCAGTTGAACCGCTCTTTGCCTAAAACGCAGCGAAATTGTTTTGCCAAGCAACTAAACTTTTGTCGTCCAGATTTGAGTTAAGACGCGACGGAAGTTTCCGCCGAGGATGAGCTGGATATCGGCGTCACTGTAGCCGCGGCGAATAAGACCTTCGGTGAGGTCGAACATGCGAAGGTAATGGTTGACGCCGTCTGTATCCATCTTGTCACGGAAGGCATAGCTACTCTTGTAAAGAGAGCGCAGCCAGTTCGCATACTCCGGCGGCAATGCATCATACCCATCAAGATCGTAGTCGCTTCCGACGCCGACATGTTCGACACCGACGAGTTTTGCGACATGATCGTAATGATCGAGTAGCGATTCGACGTTTGTCGGCTCTTTCGGTGACACAAAATTACGGACATTAGTAATACCCATGACACCGCCTTTCTCCGCCATTTTGCGAATCGCTTCGTCGGTCTTGCAGCGCGGCTGGTTAGGGTTCAGCGCTCGACAATTGGAATGAGTGATTAACACCGGCACCTTTGAAGCCTCGAATGCCTCCAGGGTAGTTCGGTCACCGCAATGTGCTGTATCAACCGCCATTCCAACCTTGTTCATGCGCTCGACAATCTTCAGACCGAAGTCGCTAATGCCATCATCGCGTCGCTCCGTGCTGCCATTACCGATGAGGTTGCGGCTGTTGTAAGTCAGCAACGAAATGCGTTGTCCGAGCGCATAAAAGTAGTCTACGTCGTCCGGTGTCCGGAAATGTTCCGAATTTTGCACGCCGAGAATGATGCCAATCTTGCCTGAATTTTTCGCCGCGTCGATGCGCGCTGGTTCATCGACCCGGAGTAGATGGTCGTCGTGATGGGCCAGAAACCCATTCCAAGCGCCGATAAACTTCAGCGTCTGCTCATACGCATCCGGTCCGCTAGTTCCCACGCCGATGTGCATGACGTCGATGCGTGAATCTTTGAAACGCTGAAGATCTTGTGCGCTGAATGTTTCGGGATTGGTAAACCAGGTCGCCCGTTTGTCCCCTTTGAACATCGCGACCACGCCGATCAAGGTAAACGGGTTCAGCATGTCCAGGACCGTGCTTTTCTGAAGTAAATCGATCGCCCGCGTCGAATATTTCCGAGTGCTTTGGGCGAAGAGGTCGAAACGTCCGCAGTTGATCATGGGCGCGATGAACGCACCTGCCGCCAGTGCACCGAGCCGTTTAAGGCTGCCGCGACGCGTTATTGTTTCCATAAGCTACGCTTCGAGATAATCACATAGGGTCAGGGCCCGCACAAACATACTGGTAGTATTCTCATCGAGACCTCATAGTGAGTAACGTGGCGTTGAGCAGAATCTACTATCACGGCTCCTTTCATCCGTAGACGAATGGACTATGACCCTGAGTTAACAAAGTTCGCAAAGCGTTATGCTGAGGCGTGGTGCAGCCAGGATCCTGAAAAGGTCGCTGCGTTTTATGCAAAGAGCGGTTCGATTAGCGTGAATGGCGAACCGCCTGTCCCGATCGCCGAGGTTGCGCGCGGATTCATGCGCGATTTTCCAGACATGGTGGTGAGGTTCGATAGACTGGAAAACACGCCGGCCGGTACCGAATTCCATTGGACGTTTACCGGAACCAACACCGGACCGGATGGCACTGGAAATCCTGTACGCATCAGCGGTTACGAACTCTGGAAAATCGATAAGGACGGACTCATCAGTGAATCGAAAGGCCATTTCGACGCCGCGGAGTACGAGCGGCAGCTTCGCGGCTGAGATCAGAGATCAAAGGTCACAGTTCATAGGTCAGCCGGTTCGCTTGAAACGGATCATTTGAAAATGACGCGCGCTGCCGGGTCCGGCCGATAAAGAGCTTCACGTCCCGGAGTCCATTTTCCATCCTTCAGGAATTCTGATTTTTGCAGGTAAGAGCCATCCGTTTGCATCTCAAGAGTAGCGTGCACTTCAGTCACGCCCCCGGCTTTGCCCTTCACGAATTCATGGGACGTGATCTTGCCGTCCTTGAAAGTCATCGTGCCTTCAGTCCAAAACGTGTCCGTCGTAAAATAGTGGTAGCAGACTGCCTCTTTTTCTTCGTCCCATCGCACGATCACTTCGCCTCCATAGGCACCGTCATTAAGTGAATGCGTGATGCGAACCGCCTTGCCGTTTAGCGCGCGCTCCCATCGAACAACATCGGTGGTTGGTTTGCCGGAACTGGGTTCTTTGCTTTCGCTCTTGAATGTTTTGTCGAGCCACGGCTGGAGGAATTCCAAGTGAGGATCGAGCGCCGGTTGATCGGCGGCTGCCACGCTGGACGCAATCGCCAACGAAATGATAAGAATAGTAAGAATGTTAATAGAAAATGGTTGTTTCATTCCGCCCATTCTGAATGCTGCGGGAAGATTCGTATTGGAAAAAATTTACCTTTCTTAACGAGTCATGATCATTGCCACGCACATACCGCCAGCGCCCTTAAACCAGTTTATCGAGTTACTCTGGTTCCACGAGGGATTGAACAGTCCGCATCAGCTCGAACGCGTGCTGCCCGAAGGCTCTGTCGAGCTGATCATTAATCTGCGTGACCAGAATCGACATATATTCGATCCGGTAAGCTATCAGCCGCAGCAATCCTATCGGCGTAGTTGGCTCTCCGGCCCGCACTCGAAATTCATCGTGATCGATACCGCGCCGAATGCCTCGATGATCGGAGTGCACTTTAAACCCGGCGGAGCGAATGCCTTCTTTTCCATGCCACTGAGTGAATTGCGAAACAACGTCATCGCCCTGGATGTTTTTTGGAATGGCGCGGCCGCAAGTTTGCGCGATCAGCTGCTCGAAGCACCGACGCCAACCGATAAATTTCGTATTCTGGAAGACGCGTTGTTAGCGCGCCGACGCGGTCGGGAATCAACTCACCCTGCCATCCGGTATGCACTCGATCATTTCATTCGCCAACCTCAAATTGTGAGCGTCGGCGCGATTACCGACAAGATAAGTCTGAGTCCACGACGCTTCATCGAACTCTTCAACGATCAGGTTGGGATGACACCAAAAGTATTTTGCCGGGTGCGCCGGTTCCAGCGCGCGCTCGGCGAGATTCAGCGACGCCGAAATCTTAAGTGGGCTGAGCTGGCACCCGATTGCGGCTACTACGATCAGGCGCACTTCATTTGTGATTTTAAGGAATTTTGCGGGCTGACCCCGGTCGACTACCTAAATCAGGATCCAGAATATCCGAATTTTGTGCCGATTTTTGCCTGACTGAAGCTCGCGAGCTCTAACTTGGGTCTTTTATCCGGGGTTTAACGAACGTTCACTGCCGCGAGCTTGATTGACGGACTATGTTGAATGACCCTGGTTCGGTCGACCGCAGCGATGCCATCTTCTCACCTTTCAAACTTGCGTTGCCAATCAATCCTCGGATGCGGAGCTTTCCTCATCCTTGCCGCCTTAGCCTCGCTCGCTGCGACCTTGCCGCCGGGTTTTACGGAAACAGAGTTTGGCGGCAGTCTATCGGGCCCGCCAACGGCAATGGAATTTGCGCCTGATGGACGGCTCTTTGTCTGCCTCCAAACCGGCCAGGTACGAGTAATCAAGAACGGCTCCCTGCTGGCCGCACCGTTCCTGAGTCTCTCGGTCGATTCTTCAGGCGAGCGCGGCCTGATCGGAATCGCGTTCGATCCAAACTTCACCAACAACCACTACGTCTACGTTTATTACACCGTTCCCACTTCACCGATCCACAATCGGGTCAGCCGATTTACCGCGGCCGGCGATGTCGCAGCATCAGGCAGTGAAGTAGTTATCTTGAATCTCGACAACCTTAGCAGCGCCACCAATCACAATGGAGGCGGTCTCCATTTCGGCCCGGACGGAAAGCTTTACATCGGCGTGGGCGAGAACGCGAACGGCGCGAACGCGCAGACTCTTTCCAACCTGCTCGGGAAGGTGTTGCGCATTAACTCTGACGGGACCATCCCAACTGACAATCCGTTCTACAATACCGCGAGCGGGAACAATCGCGCGATCTGGGCACTCGGTCTCCGCAATCCGTTTACCTTTGGCTTTCAACCGGGCACAGGACGCTTGTCCATCAACGATGTTGGCCAATCGACCTGGGAGGAGATCGACGACGGAATTGCCGGCGCCAACTACGGCTGGCCTACCACGGAAGGCCCAACCAATAATCCATCTTTCGTTAGTCCGATTTATTATTATGGGCACGGATCTACCGATACCACTGGCTGCGCCATCGTCGGCGGCACGTTCTATAACCCGCCCGTGCCTCAATTCCCCTCCTCCTACACCGGCAAGTATTTCTTTTCCGATCTGTGCACCGGCTGGATCCGCGTCTTCGATCCCGCTGCCGGCACCGCGAGCGCCTTCGCCACCGGCATTGACACTCCCGTTGATCTCGATGTCGGACCTGATGGCGCTCTGTATTACGTTGCCAGAGGTTCCAACGGACAGGTTTTCCGAGTCGCTACGCCGGCAGAGGCGTTGAATATTTCCGGCCGTTCTCAGGTAGGAACCGGAGAGAACGTTGCCATCAGCGGTTTCATCGTCGCCGGCACGGCATCAAAACGCGTGGGTGTCCGCGGGATTGGCCCTTCGCTCGCCAGCTTCGGAGTGGCAGCTCCGCTCGCTGACCCCGTGATCGAGCTGCGCCGCGCTAACAGCTCCCTTGTTCTGGCTAACGACAATTGGAAAGAGACGCAACAGACGGAAATTACCAATGCCGGTATCGCGCCTTCCAACGACAAGGAAGCCGCGCTGATCGCGACCCTGACCGCTGGAAATTATACGGCGATCGTGACAGGCAAAAACGGAGGCACCGGCGTTGGCTTGGCAGAAGTCTACGACCTTGATCAAGCTGCCGATTCACGGCTGGCCAACATTAGCACTCGCGCCTTTGTCGGGGCCGGCTCCGATGTGCTCATTGGCGGATTCATCACCGGCAACAAAATCGGCGCGACCCGGATTGCGATTCGAGCTCTTGGTCCTTCTCTCGCCCAATTTGGCATCACCAATCCGCTGCCCGACCCGAGGCTCCAGTTGTTCAATCAAAACGGCACGCTGCTTGCGTCGAACGACAACTGGCAAAGCGACGCAAACCAGATGGGGCTGATCACCAGCTACGGACTCGCTCTTCCTAACAATTTGGAATCGGCCATTGCCATCAGCCTCGCTCCCGGTTCCTATACCGCCATCGTTAGCGGGAAAAACAACCAGACCGGCGTCGCTTTGATAGAGGTGTACGACGAGCAATGATCGGCCGCCGAAGGAGCGCGCCGGGGGCTCCGTTGCGTAATCGCCACGATTGCCTATATTGTTTTTCCTCAATTTTTGGGGGCGTACTGGCTTCGACTTGAAGTTAGAAGCGCAGGCGGCATGTCGAGGATGGTTCGTTGGCCTCGTAAAAAACCGAGCCAAAAAAAATAAACGCAGATCACCAAGATCTCGCTCTCGCGGCTTAATTGACCGCGACGTTTGGAGCTGGACGCCTGCTACGGCGCCAAACGTGGACAGCAGGCTAATCGTTCGGCGGAGTGACCGCGCCGGGCGGTGAAGGAATTTCGTGGACGCTCGGGGGCCGGCAGTGTGCCGGTGCAACGTTCGGCTCCTTAAACCTTACTACCGGATAAGCATGTAGATGTCTGCGTGGACCGCTTCGAGGACAGGGGTTCAACTCCCCTCGCCTCCACCACCTCGGCAGTGGTTAGACATCGGCGCTGAGTATGACCGCCATCGGTACGGTGGGGGCGGTTATCGTCGCGCTGTACCTCTCGCTTAAAGACCGCATTGAGAAAGTGTCGGTATCAGCGGCGATTCAAGAGCCCAATTCAGAACGAGAATCAGAACAAGTTCGTTGACATCCGCCACTGTCCGGGTGTGTCTGGCTCGCTCGCGCGTTCGATTGACCCTCGCGCGCGCGTGCGCGCTACCTCTGACGGAACGGCCTGGCGGATTTGCTACGTATCCCGAACGCACACCTCCAGCCGCGCAGGAGGGCTGGTAATGGCGCATTGCCGTCAGCACGGAGCTGATTCGCACCTTCGAGCTGCCAGTCTGGAAATCACCGCCGCTGAACGACAGCAGCCGGCAATATGCTCAAGGTACTGTGTAAACCTCGACGAGACCCACGCCAGTCGCATTGTTCACACCGCTCAGCTGAACAGTATAATTTCCCGGTGGCAAAGTGGCGAGGATAGTCGATTCGCCAGGTGACGGCGGAGCTTTGCCGCTAGCCTGAATTTCTGATACCTGGCTACTGGTAATGATCGTGCCGTCCACGATTGTTTTGCCAGTCGTCGTTTCTGGCAATCGGCTGGTTGGCCTCGTTGAAGAGAGTCAGCTGCGGATTCTGAAGTGCGCCTGGCACTCCAAATTGCGTCAGGGTCGGACCCAATGCCCGAATAAGCACCTGCTGTGGCTGACCGCTGATGATGAAGCCGCCGATCATGATATTATCCCCGGTCTGCACCAAACCGCGGGTTGAAATGTTACTCAGACTAGTCGCGGTTCCGGAACCCAATGCGTAGAGTTCCACCAGCCCTGCACCAGTCGTGTTGCTGACCCCACTCACAATCGCTGTGTAGCGCCCCGGCGCAAGCGTGGCCAGAATCGCCGATTCGTTCGGCATCGGCGGCGCTTTGCCCGTGCTCTGGATGGCGCTTACCTGATTGCTGGTGATGATCGTCCCGTCCACAACAGTCGCCTGCCAGTTATCATTACTGGCAATTGGCTGGTTTGCCTCGTTGAAGAGCGTCAACTGTGGGTTCGCTAAAACATTTGGCACCCCAAACTGCGTCAAAGTTGGCCCAAGCGCCCGGATTAGCACTTGTTGGGGTTGGCCGCTGATGATGAAACCTCCGATCATCACGTTGTTGCCGCCAATTTCCACTGAGCCCCGCGTGGAAATGTTTTGCAGACGCGAAGCTGCGAGAAGACCGGCGTTCCTGAGGAACGGTGGAGACTTTGAGGTCGGTCCTGCCGTCCACGGGGAAGTTGTTGATAACCTGGTCGATCCCGCCGGCCGTGACGGTGCGGGTGGTTAGAAGCACTTCTGTACTAAGGTACGCCAGCTGCAGACTTCCCTTCTTATCAAAGTAGGCCGAGACATCGTGCAATTGCTGCGTGGCTCCAACGAGTTCCCGCTCCGGGTTCCAGGTTTTCGTCTGACTGTCGTAGGTAACTCCAAACAGGTTAGCCGCTCCGTCTTCTCCCGGCTGCTGGTAGACCAGCGTCAAATCTCCATCCTTGTTTGGAGCGAGCTGTGCGTCGTAGAAGCCCAGATCAGTGCTTCCCGCCCGGCAACACGAGGTTTCGGATCATCGAGGGTAGCGCTGACAAAGTTTCCGCCTCGTTGCCAAACGACATTACCGATCCCCGTTTTATCAAACGCGACGTTTGGCAAACGGTTCTCCACCCCGCCTGCTGCGAAAACCTGACGCGCGCTCCACCGGCCGTTTTGGAAGCGGTAGAGATCGAGAACGCCGTCGTTTGCGGCCGCCAGGTCAGGGTCGCGAGAAACAACGACGAACGCTTCGGCACCGTGAACCGCTGCAGCGTGGTGGCTGACGCCTACCAGCTGAGTAGCTATGATAGATGGAGTGGTCCAGCCGTAGCTCGTGCGCCCGCTGTATTTCAGCGTCGATGGACTCTGTTGGGTAGACATTAGCTCGGCGTCCGGATTGGAAAGCCAGGACAGCAACAGCCCGCCCGTGCCATCTGAGGATAGCTCCAGATCGGTGTCGAAGTTGGTGTCGTCGGTGAGCGCCGTCACGTTACTCCACGCTCTTGTCGACGGATTGAAGGTGGCGGTGACGACCTCGTAATTTTTATAAAACCGTTGCAGATCGTCCGTCGTCTGGACTGTGCCGGAAAATGCCGCCTCTTTCACGCGCAACCATGCGGCAGCCACGTTGCCGCTGGCGTCGATGCCCATCACCGGAGAGAACTCGGCCTGCGCGTCGCGCACGATCAACTGTGGCTCGCTCCACGTGCCTGCTGCATCCTGTAAAGACCACATGATCCCAGTTGACTGACTCACCGGAAGAGACGTGTCCATTTGAACCCACAGCAGTATTTGCCTGCCGTCACTCAGCCCCATGATTTGTGGTGATGCGCCAGGGAAGATGTTGCTTACAATGGTTTGGGACGCCGTGTTCGTCGTAGCAGCAGCACTATGGGCGGTGAACTGAGCATACGGGCCGAACGCCGCGTAATGATAATCGACAGTGGAGATTGAACTCGCGCCGAAGTTCTGATCGCCTATCGAGCTGCTTAGACGTGTCGCTTCCGCTGTCGCGCTAAGCTGGCCGCAATTCCACCCGCTCTCTGGCTTCCACTGACATCCGAAATCCCTGTTCAGCGTAGTAGTGAGCTTGAAGAGGTATTCAATCGTAAATTCGATTTCCGCATGACCGGCAAGTTTGATGCCCCGTAGGAACGGAGCTGTTGGAAGCGCAAATTCGAAGCTACCCTCACCTCCCAAAAAGACACTCGCCGAAAGCCGTTTGGAGAGGTCTACCGTTATACTGCCGGATAGTGTGCTCTCTACCGATCCCGTGCCGTTCCACTCCAGTTGCCTGTTGTCCGTGGTGGACAATGCAATTTCAGAGGCAAGTAAACCGGTCAGTTCCCCCTCTAGCTTCGCAGCGTTCGCGAACCACTTGATAGGCCGACCGATTACTGGCTTCTTCTCGAGATCGCTGAGGCCGGGGAAGAGCGTCTTTAAGTCTTTCTCGACTCTTAATAGCCCCAGCCAGGCTTAACTGCACATTCCCACCAGTCAGTTGAATACCGTCACAGGTGAGGAGGCCGTCAACGGTTCCGGCGATCGTGCCGGTAAGTTCTTTATTGGCTAACGTGAATCCAAGTTGTCCTGCCACCGTGGCCGACCCGGTTCCGGTATTGGAAAGCTTGAGCTCAAAGCTGGCGAAGCTCTCCTTGAAGCCTGTCTCACCTCCAAAAAAAGGTACGCCTCCGGAACCGTAATGGTCCTGGGGCCTATGTGCGGAGTCTCTCCCTTCAGCGTATACTCGACTCGTTCCATCAGAGATTACGGTGGTGGATATTTACCCACGCCGGGTTCGGCTCAACACACTGATCGAAAACTCTCAGCGCACTTCGCTTTCCTTCCGCATTAATGGCAGTAATGCCCAGGTGGATTGGATTCACACTCACCCCGAAATCCGTCCCCATATCGAAAACGTGTGAAGCGCCCGCCGCAGTACCCGGTTCCGTGGCGATAACATTTCCGTCGATGCTGAACTCGACGCTGCCTGGATTCCCATTCCAGTTCACCGCCACATCGAACCGGTTCGGCACCGACTCGCCTCCCAGGAACACCCCAGGAAACTGCGGTGTGAGTCCGGTGACTACCGGCTGGTCGGTGACAGCCGGCACCCAATGCAGGTCCCACGTCATCGTCCCGGTCACTCTGGCTTGGACATCCGTTTCCGAGTCTCCATACCATGGTCACGCTTCCCGTCAGATGTCGCGGGTCTGCGGGCACTGGCTGCGTTACGCGTGGGTCTAAGATGCCCGAAACCTCCGTTCAATGCCCTGTTGAAGCTGGCTCGGTTTCGGTGATGTTCTCACAATATCGTGGGTCGCCGCTCTCTCGGTGATGTAAGTTCCCTCCACCACGACACCGCTCGGGCGAATAGTGTACACCGGACCACTGGCGGGATCGCTCGTATCGACGCTGCACCTCTATGCCAATGTACTGCGAGGCAGCGGGCTCCAATCACCTTGTCGTAGAATGCCATCTACTGTGATACTCTACAATCTGGGTATGGGTTAGATTCAATCCAACGCTCCGCCGTCGTCAGGGACGCATCCGAAGCCTCGGCCGTGGGGATTCGCGGAAACGTACGTGTCAAAGAGGCCGGGCTCCGTCAAGGTCAACTTGTAACCGCCGAATTCAGACGAGGAGTAAGAGCTCCCCGGTGATCTTGCGATGCGGCGAAGTTCTCTTGCCACTTCACCCAGCCAACCCACGACCCCGGGCCTTGCGGCAGCTCCGCCGCGGACGCCGACTGGGCCGTGGCAAGTTGCCCCACGACACCGGCTGCGATCAGGACGAGCAAGGCGGACACGGTTGATGCGAACGCCCGGCGGCCGACTGAGCAAACCGTCTTGTGTCCCTCCTGTTGGCACGGGGCGCGGAGATGTGAGGTGAAGAATGTAAACTTGCGAATTAATTTCATATGGGGGCTGACTCTTTTCGCAAGTGTTCCGACGGCTGTCGATACTTTTTTTGCAAAAAATAGAAAAAATCTCAAGACGCGCCTTTGCCCAAGGTGGTGCCGAAGGCTTTTAGGCCGAGTTCGGCCTGAGTGGCGCAACGGCAAATAGCGTTATGTCGAAATCGACATCACGGTCGGAGGAGGAGGTGAAATAAAAATGGCAAAAGGTCGACGCCTATAGCGGAGATGGTCGGCGTTATATTGTCCATTCCGACGAACTGCTGACAGCTTTCCTTCACTTGGAAGAAACGCTGCTATAATCGATCTGCGTTATCGCTGTTCCTTGTCCATGTACCGCGCTTGCCGCCTTTGGCTTTCACAGCGCGTGCCCGTGCTGTTTTTGGAACGTGAGTCTAAATGCGGCATTGGAGTGCTAGGTGTGATACATGACATTGTCCTGAAGTGACATCGACTGTGTAAAATCGCGGCGCGCTGCTTCGTAGATATTGATCTTCACCAAGTTCTCAATCCAATCAATGACATGGAAGATTCGTTCGTCGTCAGAATTAGTCCGGAAACAATGGTCAACGTCACCGTCGTCAATGTGCGCCACTGCGCGGTTGGCCGCTCTTAATACCTCGCACAAGTCCGCGTACCTGGGATCGGCTTTAAGAGCTGCCTTGCGTAACTTGCAAATCCCAAAACGCGATGACCTATTTCTCTCCTCGATATCGTTCTTTCCGATCGGAAGATGGATTCCCATCTCATCGCACAAGAAGCGCACCATAAGAAGCGAGATGTCCTTGGCGCAGCGAAAGAGATCACGATACGCTTCTCGCTCAACCGTGATCTGTGGATATCGGCCAGAGTATCTCTGCCGAAAGGCGATCAGCAGATTCACGCGGTGCGGGATGTGGACATTAAAATATTCGTCTGGGGACATACACATTTAGCCAGCGGGAAGAAGTTCGACTGGTAGTCGTGCGTGTTGGCTGGTTGCTAGGCATTGGCACTTTGACCCACGCTCCACGCTTCGCGGCTTTCGCCTCGTTCTCTAGCTCGTGCAGATGCGCCAGATATTCGCGTGAGTCGCGGCCATCAGGCAAAAGCGTTCGCGTTCCGTAGATTCGCGCCAGTCCGTTTTTCACAAGTAACTCGTTCAAATCAGCGCCGTCCGCGGTGACAACGAGTGCGTAATATCGCCAGATTGCACTCCGACCTAGAGCACGACGCCAGCGCGTGTAGATCGTGAACGGCTTTGAAAGTGCCTGCTTCGTCACCCGTTGGGCCATGTTGATCCCGGCCCCGGCGATGTTCTGGCGCTGGTTCACATCGACCACCTCGTTAACCGGGCCGCTGTGAATTCCCATCCGCAGCGCGATCCGCGGATGTTCTTTCAAAGCTCGCGTAATTTCCAAAGCGCATTGCGCCGGTGCTTCAGGATCGGTACGGAAAACAAGCGCCATCCCATCCCCGGTCGGGAGCCGGATCAGTTTTCCTTCGGCCTCGGCTTCGCGAAATTCGTGCGTGCCGCTAACGACTTCATTTAGCTCGCGCAGCAATCCGCTTTGCTCGTTAACGAGCAATTTCGAGTAGCCGACGACATCGATGAACAAGACGTGCCCAATCTGCAAACGGGTTTGTTCTTCGGAACGGCATGAGATACTTTACTATCTCAAAACTCGCGACGTAACGAGCCTATTTCGAGCCAAGATATTGTGAAGAAGGACCGCGGATTTCGCCGATGACGCGGATTAGAAATCAAGCAAATGCTGCCGTAATCCGTGTAAATCCGTGTCATCCGTGGTTCACTTGTCTTTAGGAGCGAGTGATTGAACGATTTTTTCGAAGCGCGGATCGCCGCGGAGCGGATCCCAGACCGGGAACAGTTTTAAGGCACCGTAACTCAGCATGAGCGATGCCTGGGGAGCGCGCAGCCCAGCTTCCAGTTGCTGCAAGGCAAGCTCTTTGTCGCCGGCCCACGCTGCTGTAATGGCGAAATATTGAAGGACGCGACTGCCGTTGTAGACATCTTTTTCCAGCGGCGTGAGCGCGATCGCTCGACGGCCTTCGTCCAACGCCAGCTCTTTCCGCCCCAGAGCAGCGTCGATTAAGCCGAGGACACAGAGGGCCGGGCCGTAGTCCGGCTGCGCCTGCACGATCTTCTCCTGCTGGGCGCGAGCCGCTTCAAACGCAATGCGCGCTCTTGCCTCATCTTTGGTCATGCGCGCTAGCAGACCTTCACCAAAGCTGCGGCTCAGAATAATCGCGTCTTCCCTCCAGCATTGATTGTCGCCCAGCGCGACGAGTGCTCGTTCGGCCGCAGCCGGATCGCGTTCGGCCAGTGCGCAAGCGAACCAGGTGTCCGCAGCACTGGCAATGGCGCCCGGTCCTTGCGCGAGGATTGAATCAATCGTCCGGTGGAGCGGCTGAGTGTCCGCTTTCCAGAAGAGATAAAATTGTGCTCGCGCGGCGCGCGTTTCGACGTTATCGGGCAGGATCGCTAACGCGCGATCCAGCGCAGCGATCGCCTCGGCATAGCGCCCCAGGAATTGGTAACTGTCCGCGATCTGTTGCAGAGTATAAAAGTTGCGCGGGTCCAGCTCCACCGCGCGCTCCAGATTGCGCAGACCTTCCTCCTGCTGGCCACGCCGCCGCAGAATGTAGCCGGTGAGTTCGAAGAGACGCGGATCATTGGGTAACGCTCGTCGCGCAATCTCCAATTCGGCGAGGGCGCCAGCATAGTCGCGCAGCCCGAAGTAGAGATATTGTGCGCGCGCCAAATGCGTTTCGGCAGCATCCGGCCGCAGCCGGGTCGCGGCTTGCACCGCAGCTTCAGCCAGGGCCAGCCGGGTGGGAGTGTGATCAGACGCCCTTACTGCATAAAGGTTTTGGTGCGCAAAGGCGAGCTGGCAGTAGGCGTCGAAAAATGCGGGATCGCGCTTGACCGCTTCATCCAGAAGTTCAATTGCCTTCCGCAGGTCTGGCTCGTGCGTCGCGCTGAAACTTGCCGTGAGGAGAAGTGACTTCGCCCGGCTGTAAAGGTCGAACGCGGCCAGATCAGTGGTGGGCGGCTGCTCAATGGCTTTCTTCTCGTTAGGCGAGAGCTTCGCCTGCAACTGATCGGCGATCGCCTTGGCGATTTCGCTTTGGATGGCGAAGACATCGGCCAGATCGCGATCGTAGGTCTGCGCCCACAGATGCGCGTCGTTGCGGGCATCGATCAACTGCGCACTGACCCGAATCTTATTCCCCGCCCGTTGCACACTACCCTCGAGCAAATGTGCCACGCCCAGTTGCTGTCCGATCTCGCGCAGATTGCGTGCGACTCCGCTTTTGTACTGCATCACGCTCGTGCGGCTGATTACTTTCAGATCAGCGATCTGGGCAAGATTAGTCAGGACTTGGTCCTGAACGCCATCGGTGAAGTAGGCGTTCTCTTTGTCGCTGCTAAGATTTTCGAACGGAAGCACCGCGATGCTTTTTCCCACGGCCGTGGCGAGCGAACGAGCCGGTCCTTTGCGCAAAAAAGAGAGAACCGCCAGCGGCGAGCGCGGCCACCACCAGCAGCCCGATCGCCACTGCCGCCCAACGCACACGGGCGTGATGTTTCTTAACCGCCTGCAGCTTGCTCGGCAGGTTCGGATTACCAACCTCATCGGAGTAAAGGTTGGTCACGCTCACCCGCGCACCGTGTTTCACCTCGAAGGTGCCGATGTCGTGCAGAAACGGTCGCCATCGTTCGTATTCCGCCAGGTCCTCGGCCACATGATGGGACAGAAGAATGTGCCCGGCGTCGCCACAATCCATCACTCGTTGGGCCAGGTTGATGCCCGCGCCGGCCACGTTCGTCCGTTCGTTCACGTCCACCACACCACTGACCGGCCCGCTGTGAATGCCCATCCGGACTTGCAGGCGCTGATTGTCCTTGAGCGCGCGGCTGATCTCAAAGGCGCACTGCGCCGGTTCCTCGGGACTCTTATAGAACACCAGCGCCATGCCGTCGCCGGTGGGGATTTTTAAGATCCGATTGGCCGCTTCAGCTTTTTGAAATTGCTCGGACAAACGAACAATCCCGTTGAGTTCATCAACTCTGCCGTGTTGTTCGTTAACTGAGAGTTTCGAGTAACCGACAATGTCGAGGAAGAGAACGTGGGCGATCTCCAGCTCGATCTCCTTTTTAATCTCGGCGGCCATTTAGAAACTATCTAACTGCTCAAATTTAACGTCGGAGGAAAGCTCGGATGGTGTAGTAATTTGCTAAGGTCCGATGTGCTCAGTTCCGGCGAGCAGTTGTTGGAAGCCGGGATCGTTGCTGATCGGATCCCAGAGCTCGGCGAAGAAGTTGTGCTTCACTTTCTGGCGTTTGTTTTCGGCGCCACAACCCCTTGGACGAGCGCCTCGAAACGCGGGTGGCCGCGCAGATCGTCCAACATTGGATCGACTTTGATAATGCGAAGGTCATTACCTTCACCGTTATGATAGGCTCGCTCCAACGCGTCAACCGCGCCCTCTTTATCACCCAAGGCCGTGAGCACAAGGGCAAAACTGTATCCCGAGACATAGCGCGACTTTGCTTCTTCAGTCAGATGCGCGAGGATTTTTTGCGCCTCATCCATTTGTCCGGCTCGCGCATATGCCTGGCCGAGGAATGCAAGGGCTATCGGGTCATCGTTTAACTCGACTGCGGTCCGATACTCAGCGATTGCCTCAGTAAGCTGCCCCTTAAGCTGTAGCACCTCCCCCAGATAGTAATGCGCCATATAAAAGCGGGAATCGATTTCGATCGTCTTGCGAAACTGGACAACCGCTTCGTCGTAGCGCCGCGCATTGAGATAGACGTAGCCGAGATCGAGGTTGACAATCAACGAGAGTGGATCGAGCTCGACAGCCCGTTTTCCCTCCGCGATGGCGCGATCAAACCGTGCCAGCGCTTCCAATGGTCCGGAAGCGAACCATTGGTGCGCGGTGGCGTAATTTGGACTTAGCTGAATGGCACGCTCGAATTCGGTGATCCCCTGCTCAAATTCGAGATCGTGTTCGGCCCGTATCTGGGCGGAAGTGGCGTAGGCTTCGCCCAGGGTGTCGTCGAGTTCCAATGCCTTCTTCACGGCCGCCTTGGCTTGTGGAATCGAATCTCGCGGAGCAGCGGCGCCGAAGCTTGGGAGAAGGGAATACGAATCGGCCAGGCCGACATAGGCGCGCGCGTAATTTGGATCTTTGGCTATGGCTTGATTGAAATACTCAATGGCTTTGCGCAGGTCCGCGCCGGTTCGTTTGTTCCAAAAAAATCTACCCTTCAAGTAAAATTCGTAAGCTTCCCTATTCGCCGTCGGAGCTTTCGCCACAGCGGCCATTTCCGAACCGGTCAATTTCGCCCGCAGCGTTTCGGCGACAGTTTTCGCGATCTCGCTCTCCACTGCAAAGATGTCGGTGAGCTTGCGGTCGAAGGTGTCGGCCCATAAATGAGCGTCGGTTGCCCCATTGATTAGCTGCACATTAACGCGGACCCGATCGCCCTCCTTTTGCACGCTGCCTTCCAGAATGTTGGTTACGCCGAGCTGCTGCGCGATCTGGCGCAGATCGCCGGGCGAACTCTTGAAGCGTTGCGTCGACGTCCGTGAAATTACTTTCAATTCCGCGATCTTGGCCAGGCGCGTCAGGATTTCCTCCTGAATACCATCGCTAAAATAGATGTTCGCCGGATCGTGACTGAGGTTTTCAAACGGCAACACCGCGATGCTCTTTTCTGAAATTGGCAGGGACGGACCTTCGGGCCGTCCGCTTTGGGTGATTTGTGCCTGGCTTTGGCGCTCGCGCCCTATCATAAAAAATACGCCGGCGGCAACGAGTGCGGCCACGAGCAGAAGCGCAGCGGCGAAAAGCCATCCGACCGGCATCGACTGCTGCTTGCGAGCTTCTCGGCGTTCCGGCTTTAAGCTGGTGTTCCTCTCCCATGGCAGCACAATGCGAAACAAATCCATCGCTACCGAAATGTTTTTCAGCTCGGTCCGCGCGAGCTTCTCGAAGCGTGCTTCTAAGGCGTTGCGAATCTGCCGCTCGACATCCATCGACACGCAAATCCCGCCTGCGCCCGCGAGCGGTTCGATCCGCGAAGCGATGTTCACGCCGTCGCCATACACATCGCCGCCGCGGTGGACGACGTCGCCGATATGGATGCCGATCTTGAGCTCGATTCGTCGCTCGGTAGTTACATCATGATTGCGTTTCGCGAGTGTGCGCTGGATCTCAATGGCGCACTGCGCCGCTTCTAAGGCGCTGTTGAATTCGACCAGGAAAGCGTCGCCGATCGTTTTAATCTCGGTCCCGTTAAAGCGTGGAAAGATTTCGCGAAGCAGTTGGCGATGTTCCTCCAGCAATTCCAACGCGAGTTTGTCGTTGCGCTGCGACAACGCGCTGTAACCCACCATGTCGGTGAACATGATCGCCGCGAGCTTGCGCTGTTCGGCGGAAGCGTTGCCGTTCGTCATTTCTTTTCAGCAACGACTTTTTGCATTAGCGCTTCGAAGCGCGGATCGGAGCGGAGGGGGTCGAACAGGGGATTAATCTTGATTTCCCAAGCGAGGCGATTGCGTTCCTGAACAGCTTTCGCCAACCAAACGAACGCTTGTTCTTTGTCACCCGATCGAACACAAATTTGCACGAACTCCGCTGCCGGGACGTACTCGCCGCGAGCGACTTTCGCATTTAAGCCTGCGAGTTTCTTCTCCGCCGATTTGCGAACGGCGGCGTCGAAACCCGACGTTGCGTAAGTCTGTTGAAGGATGGCCGCCTCCTCCTTTTCACCAGTCAAAGTCAAGGCATTCACCCATTCCGCGACAGCCTCTTTCTGCATTCCCTTCTTTTCGTAGGCGTCACCGAGACTTTCATGAGTAAACGGAAGATTTGGATCCAGTTCCAGGGTTTTGCGGTATTGCTCAATCGCGGTGTCATATTGCCGCATGAAAAATCGTAGCTTGCCCGAAGTGAAGCCGAAGCGTGGTGACAACGGGTCGAGCGCGAGTGCACGCTCCACTTCAGAGAGAGCTTCATCATTGCGGCCGAAGAAGACCAAACACATCGAGTAGTGAGCGTGCATTTCGGCAAAGTTCGGACTCAATTCCAAACCACGGCGGAAGTCGCCTTCGGCCTCTGGCCAATTGCGATAATAATAAAGTTTAACCGTAGCGAGAGAATTGTAGGCTTCGCCGAGGGTGGGATCTAATTTTAGAGCTTTCTGTGCGTTCTCTTCCTGCGCCTTTACCCATTTTTCTACCGGAGGAAGCAATCCGAAACCCCAGGCGAAGCCGTAGTAATCGGCCAAACCCGCGTAAGCGAGCGCGTAAGTCGGATCTAGTTGAATTGCTTTCTCGTAATATTCGCGACTCTTGTCAAAACTCTTTTCAAAAGCCGGCCCCATCGACCGGTTCCAATAAAAACGGCCCCGCAAATACAGCTCATGCGCCTCGCTGTTCTCCGTGGGATGCATTGCGATCGCTTTTTGCTCCGCTCCAGTCAGCTTGGCTTGAAGGGTGTTCGCAATGTTTGCGGCAACCTCGCTCTCGACCGTGAAGATGTCGGTTAATTGCCGGTCGTAAGTCTCGGCCCAAAGATGCGAGTCGTTCACGGCGTTAATCAGCTGCACATTCACGCGCACCTTATCATTCGCTTTCTGCACCCTCCCTTCGAGAATGTTCGTGACGCCGAGTTGTTGTGCGATTTGCGCAAATTCTCCGGGTGCGCTTTTGTACCGTTGCGTCGAAGTGCGCGAGATCACTTTCAAATCGGCGATCTTGGACAAGCGTGTCAGAATTTCGTCCTGAACACCATCGGCGAAATAGTCGTTTTCCGGTTCGTGGCTGAGATTTTCGAACGGTAGAACGGCAATTGATTTTTGATCCGCAATCGGCCGGCTGTTCTTCGGCCATCTTTGAACGGACGAGTGACCACCACCAGCCGACTCCGATTAGCAACAGCAGCGCGGCGATCGCGATCCACGTGATTTTCGGGATGTCGAGTTTCGATGTCCGATCGGCGTTCCAACGCTCTTTCCGGCTTCCAGTGGACCGTTCCCAAGGCAGCACAATTCGAAACAAATCCATCGGCACGGAAATGTTCTTCAATTCGGTCGGCGCCAGCTTCTCGAAGCGCGCCTCCAACGCATTACGAATGTGTCGCTCGACGTCCATCGACACACAAATGCCGCCTGCGCCCGCCAATGGTTCAATCCTCGACGCGATGTTCACTCCATCGCCGTAAACATCGCCGCCGCGATGGACCACGTCGCCGATGTGAATGCCGATCTTGAGTTCGATTTGTCGCTCGGTAGCTACATCGCATTGCGTTTGGCCAGCGTGCGCTGGATTTCAATAGCGCACTGGGCCGCTTCCAACGCGCTGTTAAACTCGACTAGGAAGGCGTCGCCGATCGTCTTGATCTCAGTCCCGTTAAAGCGCGGAAAAATTTCGCGAAGCAGCTGGCGATGTTCCTCCAACAATTCCAGCGCAAGCTTATCGTTGCGTTGTGAGAGCGCGCTGTAGCCCACCATGTCGGTGAACATGATGGCGGCGAGCTTGCGCTGTTCGGTAATGTCGGACATCAGCTGAAACCGATTCTAACTGTTAGATTCCGCGAACCCCATACTATTGTTTCAGTGTGTCGAGCGGCTGCTGACGGTCCTGGATCTCAGAAGGCGAGCCTCGCCGGCGTCGGCGTCGCTCATTACTTGTCACTGTTTGGGTGCGAGTGATGTCGACCAGCATTTTTTCGAATCGCGGATCGCCGCGGAGCGGGCTCCAGAGCGGGTGTAATTTCAAGCGGGCGTAGTTGGTGTAGCCAGGCATACTCAGGAGCTTTTCTACTAACTCAATCGCGCGATCGGGCTCGCCGCTCCAGGTGTAGACCTGCGCGAGGCCTTCGAGGACCAATGCGCCATCGTAAATATCTTTCGAAATCGGCATCAGATCGATCGCGTGTTGCGCCTCCCGGATGGCCAAATCCTTCTGGCCCAATCCGGCATCGACTTGAGCAAGGACAGCAATCGTCCGCGCGTGTTCCGGCTTGACCACCAATCGCTGCGCGAGAATCCCACGGCATTCACGAAACGCAGAAGTCGCACCGGCTGAATCGCCGTTCGCGCGCGCGATCATCGCTTGGTACCAACTCTTTGGAAAATAAAAACTGAAGTCGATATCTTGAAAGTCTTGACGAGGCGAAGCGGCCAGGACCCGTTCCGCTTCGGCATAGTTGCCGTCCATCATTGCCATCCAGACCCGCGCTGGTGTCTGGCCACCAGCAAATTCCATTTCCGGATATTTGGTCAGAACGTCGCGCAACGGGCCGGAGTCGCCGGTTCCGTAGAAGATGCACGCTGTGCGTCGGAACTGGACGATTGGAGCTGTCTCGCCGGCGGCGAGGACGTTGTCATAAACGTGCACTGCTTCGGGGAACCGGCGCTCGAGCACGTAAGTGTCGGCGAGAAGGTTGTACGCATTCGGGTTCCGGGGATCGAGCGCAAACGCGGTGGAGAAATCGCGTTCGGCCTCGGCAAAATGGTTGCGGCGGCGATTGCTGTATCCTGAGAGAATAAAGAACGGCGAGCTGTTCGGCAGACCTGGCCGAGCAATCGCGAGTTCTTCCTGGGCCCGATCGTAGTCGCGCAGACATCGGAAGAGATAATCGGCCCGCGCAAAGTGCGCCTCGGCGGAATCGGGACGAAGGCGCAGCGCGGTGTCGACTGCAGCTTGGGCGAGAGAAATACGATCCGGGGTTGGATCGAGATCGAAAAAGAAGAGGAGATCGTTCGCGCGTGCGGCATAACAATACGCGGAAACGAAATTCGGGTCTCGTTGAATTGCTTCATCGAGCGACTTCAGGGCCTGGAGCAATGCCGCTCGTACGTCGGTCGCATTAAGATAGCTGTCGATGATGGCCTTCGCCTGAAGGTAAAGCTCGAACGCGTCCAGGTCTTGAGTCGGGCGCTCTTCAATCTCTGCCTTCTGTTGCGGCGAAAGCTTGGCCTTCAACTGTGCAACGATCGATTGGGCGAGCTCGCTCTGAATGGCGAACAGATCAGCTGCGGTGCGATCGTAGGTCTCAGCCCAGACATGAGCGTCCGTGCGAGCGTCGATCAGTTCAGCATTGATGCGGAGGCGATCACGAGCGCGTTGGACTGAGCCTTCCACGATGTAAGCGACTCCGAGTTGCCGGCCAATTTCCCGCAGGTTGCGTTCGGCGCCCGTCTTGTACCTGGCGTACACTCGTGTGGCTGATCACTTTCAGATCCGAGACCTTCGCCAGGTTCGTCAGGATCTGGTCCTGCACGCCATCGGCGAAGTAGGCATCGTTGCGGTCGTCGCTCAAAGTCGCGAATGGCAGAACGGCGATCGACTTGTTGCCGTCGCCTGAAGCTGTTCGGTTTGGGGCGGTGTAACGGCCGAGAAAAAACAAACCGATTGAAATCGACGCGCCAATAACGGCTACATAAATCCAGGCGCGGCTGTTTGATGCCGTTCCAGTAAAAGTGTCACCGTGGTGGGTGCGTTTGATTCCCTCCGGCGTGATCTCAAAAGTCCAGGCGAGCACGAGCGCAATCGGCAAGCCGATAACGATGAGCATCACAACCAGGCGAATGACCCAGTTTGGAACATCGAACACCGGGAAAACTTGCGCGATTCCCTGTGACAACGCCCAGCCGCCGACGAGGTAGGCAATGGCAACTTTGTAAACGTTGCGCCGTTTCAGCTCGGCGAAAAAATTGTTCATTTAACGGCGGCCGCAGATTCTTTCGGCGCGAGTGATGCGACGAGCTTTTCGAATCGCAGATCGCCGCGCAATGGGTCCCACTCCGGATTGCACTTCAGTTCGCCGTAGGTGATGCCGACTGGAAGTTTGGCTGACCTATCCAATTGCTTCAATGCTGCATCTTTCTCACCGCACGCCGCGTAAATCATTGCCAGATAGTTGTCGAATGTCGGACCTACCCAGGAGTCCCTGGTATACGGAAGGATCTCGCAGGCGCGTTTTCCTTCCTGAATTGCTTCGCTGCGCCGACCGAGCATCGCGTCAGTAAGGCCCAGATAACTCCAAGCCTGGGGGTAATCGGGTTGCTCTCGCGTTGTGCGCTCGAAAATCGCCCGGGCGTCGGTCAGAGCAGTTCGCGCCAGTTCCTGATTGCCGAATAGCCACGCCGTGCGTCCCACGCAGTACTCGCGAGGGACGGCCGCCTCATCAAAACTATTGGCGATGCCTTCGGCAGGAATCAGGGCAACTGCTTTTTCGGCTGCTGCCCGGTCTCGCTGAGCCCAGCTGCAAACGAGGAGCGGAAATGCGACCGTACGGGCCGCTTCCGGGCCTTGCTCCGCGACCGACTCCAACTGCTTTCGCCACGCGGCGGCGTCGCCGTTTTCCGCGAAGAAACTAAATCCAACGAGATTGCGAGCGAACGCGTTGTTAGGCAGGACGATGAGGGCTTGTTCATGCAGGCGTCTTCCTTCGGCCCATTGACGCGATCCGGCAAAGACAGACCCTGCTTCCAGCAGCACGACGAAATTGCGCGGGTCAAGTTCCACCGCACGCTTGAAGTTCGTTTGCGCTTCCTGCCAGCGTGCTGTTCGCCGGTCCACCGCGCCGATGTTAACATAGACTCGCGCCTCGTTAGGTAAAAGCCGTTTGGCGATCTCAAACTCGGTCAGCGCCCGATCGTAGTCACGGAACCCGTGGTAAGCATAAAGACCCTTCTGCCAGTGAACCTCTCCTGCATCCGGCTGGATCTCTTCGGCTTTCTCCAGGGCAACTCGGGCCAGTTCGCGGCGCTGATCGGTATGATCAGAGCCTCCCCAATAGAGATCGAGGTTAGTTTCGCACATCAGACAGTAGGCCCGCAGGAATTTCGGGTCGCGCCGGACCGCTTCCTCGAGCAAGCTGATCGCCTGGAGTAAGTGTACTCTTGCGTCAGGTTCATTCGACAACTCGTCCAGTTGCCGCGCCCGCAGATACAGGTCGTACGCTACCGGATCAGTAGTGGATGGTTTCGCGATCCGGGCTTTTTCGTCGGCGGATAAATGCGCTTGTAGCTGCTGGGCGATTGCTTCGGCGATTTCGCTCTGGATCGCGAAGGCATCAGCCAGATCGCGAGTATACGTTTGGGCCCAAAGATGCGCATCGTTGCGAGCGTCGACCAGCTGCGCGTTCACTCGTACCTTATTCGCAATCCTCTGGACACTGCCTTCCAGCACGTGAGCAACGCCTAACGCCTGACCAATTTCTCGCAGGTTACGCGCGGCCGCGGCCTTGTATTGGTTTACACTAGTCCGGCTGATCACTTTCAAGTCCGCGACTTTGGCCAGATTGGTGAGGATTTCATCCTGAATGCCGTCGGCGAAAAACGCGTTCTGTTTGTCTTCGCTCAGGTTTTCAAACGGCAGCACCGCGATGCTTTTTTCAGAAACAGCCGCACCTCCCGGGCGCTCGGAGCCGGTCGAGCGCCAGGACTTTAGAATGGCCGGCGCAAAAATAATTGCGGGAACACCAATGCCGATCAGAAGAATCGCGGCGATGATCAGGGTTTGGAAACTCGTGAGGCGTTTACCAGAAGGCGGCGATGGTTTCTGTGTCGCGAGGCGCGTGGGCGGCGCGGCGTTACCCGCATCATCAGTATAGAGATTCACCAGGGAGACACGCGCGCCGTGTTTCACTTCGTATTCGCCCAGGTCGGTGAGGTGGGATCGCCATTGTGGATAATGTTCGAGGTCGTCCGCCACATGTTTGGAAAGGAGAATGTGTCCGGCATCGCCGCAATCCATCACCCGTTGCGCGATGTTGATTCCAGCGCCGGCAATGTTCGCCTGCTCGTTGAGATCGGTGATTTCGTTAACGGGTCCGCTGTGAATGCCCATCCGAACTTTCAATTCCGGATGGCTCTTGAGCGCATTGCTGATTTCCAAAGCGCAGAGAACCGGCGCCTCCGGGCTGTTGCGAAAAACCAGGGCGCCGCCATCGCCCGTCGGCAGGCGGAGCAGTTTGCCTTCTGCTTCGGCCTTTTTGAACTGCTCGGTGCCGCGAACAATCTGTCGAAGCGTTTGCAGCTGGTCGCTCTGCTCGGTGATCAACAACTTCGAGTAGCCAACGATGTCGATGAACAAGACGTGACCGATCTCAAGCTTCACGTCGGAGAAAGGCTCGGATGGCATGAGATTGTGTATCCGAAACTCAGTTTTTACGAGTCCGATTTACCGTCGGGCCCTTGTAAACGTTGTGCCGCTTCAGCTCAGAGAAAAGGTTCATGTATTCATTAGTTCACTTCGGAACTGGCAGCCTATCCTTTTCCCTATAGCCGCAGGATAACGCAAAACCACCTCAAATAGCCCGCCTATTTACTTCTTTGCTCCACGCGGGACGGCCGGCTACCTAGAACTTCTTCATCAGGCTAAGGTAAACAAAGCGACCCGTCGAGTCGTAGAGGAAATCTGCGTAGTTCGTCGGAGAAGCGGAGTCCGGGGGATCGTGACCGAAGACGTTGTTGCAGCCGAGGGTGATGGTAGTGTCGTTGAGGAGGCGCTTCCAGGTAGGCAATCCGTAGCTCGCGGTTTGCGCTGTCGCGCTCTCCGCGGCTTTACCGTCTTGCGTGCCAATGGTGGCTTTCGAATCCTTTACGTAACCCGGCACCGGACTGGTTTCCACAGGCGGAACCAGATTAAAGGTATAAGTGCCCTGAACATCAAAAAACCAGGTCTGCTTCACGTAGTGAACGAGGCCGCGGTTGTCCTTCTCATGAAAGCCATCCAGATAGTGAACGGTGACGCCGAGATCAAAGCCATACCAGGCCCAGTCGAGCCGCGAGTTACCTTTCCATTTCAAGTAACCCTCGTCGCTGCCAAAAGGCGTAGAGGAGCTGCGCAATTCCCTTTCGGGCAGGTCGGGAGTGGGCGCAAATTGAAAGGAGTCAAGGAAGGTAGCCTGGGTGAGAGAAGTAACTGTTCCCCAGCGCGTCTCCAGTTGATACTGAAGTCCAAAATCAATTCCGCGGGCCTTTTGTGATCCGCCGTTTTGAAATGCCTTTTCCACCAGAATGATATTCCCATCGGCATCGCGGGTTACAACTTCGCCGGGGAGGCCATGGCCTTTGGCGACACGGTTAACCGTATCCTGGGGATTTACTCCGATCACTCTGCCTATACTCTCGATGTTAAAAAGGTCGATCGTTATAGTAAGACCGGGCACAAACCGAGGAGTGTAAACAATCCCGCCGCTGAAGGAGCGTGAATCTTCCGGTTGCAGGTTTGGGTTACTCCTGGAGATAACAGGAGTCTCATCAAGAGTTTCACCCTTTACCGGGTCGTGCAAACCTTCAGCGAGAAATTGGGTCGCATTACCGAATAACTCGACAAGCGAAGGCTCACGGAAACCTTCGCCCCAGGTCGCGCGGATGGTGAACGAGGCATCGAATGGTTGCCAGCGCACACCGAATTTCGGAACTAACACATTAGTGTCATTGCTCAGTAATTCTTCAAAGCGCATCGCAGCGGTAAATTCCAGAGAATGGAAACCAGGCACGGCAAAGATTGGGCTGAAGACAGGAAGATCTCCTTCGGCATAGAAGGCATAAGTCTTCCTGCCCGCGTTCGTGAAGAAAGCGGCCTGTTGCCCAAGGATGTCGCCTGCCAGGGAGAGATCATCCGGCTCCTGTCTAAGAGCCTCGCGCCTGAATTGTCCGCCGAAGGCCAAAGCAAACCCGCCTGCCGGTAGTTTGAAAAGTGAGGTAGTATAAATGTTAAGGTCGAACGTGGCGAGCTTCGACAAATCTATCTCAGTCGTATTCACACTGGCGAACGCGACCGGCAAAGAGTTAGTCGCGATTGGCCGGCGAAAATCATCGAATGGATTGTAGGGAACAGTCGTGCCGATGTATTGAGTCGAGGTAGGATCAAAGATTGGGTCGGCCGCGTTCATGATGCGATTGAAACGCGAGCTAGAAACTCGATTACCGGTAGCTGTGTTCTTAATTTGACTATAACGGATCGAAGCGTTGTAACCCCAGTTACCATCAAAGAGTTTGTCACCCTTTAGACCTATCGTGGAGAAGAACGCGTCAGTTTTGGTATCGACGATACGATTGCCGAATTCTGCCAGGCGCGAACGAGTTCCACCGGAAATAATCTGCTGAAATGGGTTGAAAGGATTGAATCCACCCAGCGGAACACCGGTCTCCTCATAGGTAGGTCCGCCCAACGTCGCGCCGGGCGCATGGGGCGGAATGGCCAGCGTTGTTTGGCCCGGGGACTCAAAGTCGCCCGTCGGATCGGGGGCTAACTGATATAGCGTCCTAACATTTTGGTAGAATAGGTCTCCGTAAAGCACCATTTGTTCCCCGAAGATCTTGTGCTCGGCGCTGAAGAACCCGCCGTAGCGCTCGGAATCAGGAAGTGATGCGGACGTGGCGTTGAAGTTGAAAAGGACCGAGCGGCGGGGCGTGTAAGTGTAATCCGAAGCCGGCGCGTTGCCGTTCGTGAAAAACGGTGCATGACCGAAGAAAGTGTTGCTCTCGGGAATTTGCTCCGGTGAAACGCCCGCCGCCAGCACCGCGTCGCGGGAAAGCTGAAGGTTAGCCGGGTTGGCGTTATTCGATGGAATAAGAGTGACAGCGGAATACCCGCGGTCGCGATTGAAGATAGAGTTGCGGTGATAGTAATTCAGAACGCCCGTAATACTGGAATTACTATCGCCGACTCCAAAAAGAAGTGAGGCGGAAAATTCGCTCGAATCTTTATCAAGCGTATTGCCGTAATCGAGGTCTGTTTCCGCGCCGCGGTAATCGTGTCGCAACTTAATATTCACCACACCCGCGACAGCATCGGCGCCGTAAGTGCTCGAGGCGCCATCCTTCAAAATTTCGATGCTCTCAATCGCGGCGCGCGGAATCGAATTGAGATCGACAAAAGTCTTTGCCGAGTTAAGTCCTGTTCCAACCGGATAAGGCGCGACGCGGAGACCATCGATCAAAGTTAAGGTATCGCTGGGATCAAATCCGCGCAGAGAGATAGCTGACGCGCCCGATGTGGGAGCATTTCCATTATTTGAAGTGGGAACGCCGAGAGGGCCGGCGACGGTCAGATTTCTTATTAGCTCTTCGGTGGTGCGTTCGCCGCCTTTTTCTATTAAGTCGCGGTTGATAGTTAAGACGGGATTGGGACCGACTTCCTCCGCCGTGGGAATGTTTGAGCCGGTCACGATGACGCGTTCGGTTTCCGCAATGGGGCCACTCTCACTCGGTGCTGGGGATGGAGATGACTCCGCGGCGACAGTCTCTGGCGCGAGGGGGCTATCGCTGGAGGGCGGAGACAAAGTGTCCTGCGCGAGCGCTTCGAGAACCGGACGAAAGATGCACGCGAGGATCGCGAGACGCAGTCTGCCAGAGGCAGGTTTCTTCATTTTTCACTCATTCAATCTTCTGGACGCAGGTAAAGCCCTGATTGCTTTCTTTGCAAAACGATTACTAATAAATTGTCTTCGGCTCTGGTCCGTCGAGAAGTTTCTGAAAACGAGCGTTACCTCGCAGCTTATCCCATTGCCAGCGCAGACGCAGTTCAGCCTGAGTGATGCCTCCCTCATAAAAAGCACTTCGCGTGGTCGCACCCGGGGTTTGCAGGAGTCGCTCAATTAGCGTGACAGCCTGATCTATCTCGCCGGTCAGCGCGTAAACAAGAGCTAGCTCCGACGCGAATCGCACTCCGTTAAGCGCGTCTGTGCTCTCCGGACAGAGTTCAGCCGCACGGCGACTTTCGCGAATGGCATCCTCTTTCCGGCCCATGTAGCCGTAGAGCATGCCGAGAGCAGCATGCTGACTGGCGTCGTCGGGGTGATCGCGCACATTACTTTCCAGGGCCGGCTTCCCTTTTTCAAAAAGGGTGCGCGCTAACTCCACATCGCCACGCGCAAGGGCGGTCTGGGCTTGGTAATAACTCTTCGGACCAGCATCCGGAAATGCGTCTGATGGAAAGTCGGCTAACCACTTCTCGGCCCCGACCCAGTCTCGTTCCAGCATACTTAGATTCCAGTTAGCCAGAGTTACTTCCCCATCGGGATCCACACCGGCTGGTATTTCTCGCAACTGAGCCCTGGCGGCTCTCAGGTCGCAGTTGGCGACGACTTCGATTTGAGCCAGACCAATTCTCGGAAAGGCACCAGCCCGCTCGAGGTTTCTTTTCATGGCCGCGGTGGCAGACCGCCAATCGCGAACCATCCAGTAGGTCTGGACCAGTTCCAGCCGCGCCGGATCTGTCAAAGGGTCGAGGCTGCGCGCATGTTCAAAGCCTGCGATCGCCTCGCGCCACCGACCTTGCCGGCGGTAAATCCGCGCGATGTGCATGAGGGTTTCGACGTTGTTAGGCAAAAAAGTCAGAGCAGTAGAAAATTCCTCCAAGGCGGCGGTGTAATTTCCCTCCGTCGAAAAGAAGTAAAGACCCAGGGCGAGATGGCCTTCGCCGAGAGCGGGCGACAGGCGCAACGCTTCATCGGCCAGAGTGCGCGCTTTGGCTTTCAGTGCCGCGTCATGTGTCTGCCAGAACTGTTGGCTATAAATAATCGATGCTCGCGCCTGCGCCAGAGCAAAAGTGGGATCAAGTGCGAGCGCCTGCGCGTAGAGCTGATTGACCGCTTTCAAGTCTTCGAGTGTGTCGGCGTCTTGCTCAAGGGCGAGACCTCGCAGATACAACACGTAGGCCTCGGGATTAGTTGTCGGTTTCGTTCCAAGAGTTGTCTTTACTTGCGGATCAAGTTTTGCCTTTAGGATGGTGGCGATCTCTGTCGCGAGTTCACCTTGTAACCCAATCGAATCGGTAATCGTACGATCATAACGCTCCGCCCAGATGTGGCGGTCGTTGGTCGCATCGATTAACTGCACGTTCACGAGGACCCGATTGCCGGAGCGCCGCACAGTTCCCTCCAGAACCTTCTCCACCCCGAGCGCGTGTCCAATGTCGCGCAGATTGTGGGCCGCGCCCGCGCCGCGGTATTGCATCACCGAGGTGCGACTGATCACCTTCAAATCGGCGATCTTGCCTAGACTCGTTAGGATATCGTCCTGGATGCCATCGGCGAAAAAGGCGTTCTCTTTCTCTTCGCTCAAGTTCTCGAAAGGCAGCACCGCGATACTCCTTTCCGCAACGCTTAGTAACCCTCGTGTGGGTTTGCGCGAAACGAAGATGAAGGCAGCGACAACGGCAGCGAGAACAAGCAGCGCGATGGCCGCTCCCGCCCAGCGCACACGGCTGCGATGTTTCTTCAGCGCCTGAAACCTTTTTGGCAGCTCCGGGTTTCCAACTTCATCCGAGTGGAGATTCGCAATGTCGATGCGGACGCCATGTTTCACTTCGCATGGGCCAAGCTCATGCAGCAGGCGCCGCCAGTGTTCGTATTGCTCGAGATCATCAGCCACATGTTTGGAGACGAGAATGTGTCCGGCATCGCCGCAATCCATCACGCGCTGCGCAATGTTGATCCCAGCGCCGGCAACGTTCGCCTGCTCGTTGAGATCGGTGATTTCGTTAACAGGGTCCGCTGTGAATGCCCATCCGCACTTTCAATTCCGGATGACTCTTGAGCGCCTTGCTGATTTCCAAAGCGCAGAGAACCGGCGCCTCGGGGCTTTCGCGAAAAACCAGGGCGCCGCCATCGCCCGTTGGCAGGCGGAGCAGTTTGCCTTCTGCTTCGGCCTTTTTGAACTGCTCGGTGCCGCGAACAATCTGTCGAAGCGTTTGCACCTGGTTGCTCTGCTCGGTGATCAACAGCTTGGAGTAGCCAACGATGTCGATGAACAAGACGTGACCGATCTCGAACTTCACGTCGGAGAAAGGCTCGGATGGCATGAGATTTCTCTCTATCTCACAACCAAAGACTTAACAGTCTATTTCGGTGTAATACAATTCGGCCCGTCATGTTGGAGATCCGCATCGCAGAGCGCTTCGAAGCGTGGATCACCATGCAATGGATTCAACGGCGGATCGATCTGGATTGCACAGATATTGTTGCCGTCGCGCGCCAACCGACGCAATTCGCGTTTTTGGGGAACAACGCTCTGAGAGAAAACGAAAGCTGCCTCTTAATATAACCTGCAAATTGCATCCGATGGTCATACGTTTGCAATGCATTCAATCGAACAACTCAAGGATAGAGAAACGGAGCAAAGAAATGAAAGATCAATTGAAGAATACAATTGGCATTTTCGCAGTCGCCGGTGCGATTGTGTGTCTTAGCGGATGTGCCACGCAAACGAGCAGTGTCGCTGATCCGAGTTCGCAGGGGGCGCTCCTGGCCGCTGGATTCAAGGTCAAACCGGCTACAAACTCCGAGCAACGCAATCATCTTAGCACCCTGCCGGACAATCGATTCAAAATGGTGAAAGAAAACGGTGAGCACTTACTACCTCTACGCAGACAAGAAAAACGAAAAACTATTCGTGGGAAACCGTTTTGCTTATCAGGCTTATATCAATAACATAAAAAACAACGAGCTACGTAAGCAGGGTGCGTTTGTCTATGAAGTGAACCCGAGCGACAGAGCACTCAATCGCACAATTGTAATCTGGCATGGGTGGTCGCCATTTGCAGAATGGTAGTTGGCTGAAGCGATTATGGTTATTGGCTGAGAGTTGCGGCGGAATCGCGTCTTTCATGGGTCCACAACAAACTGGGACGCGCGATCGGTTGGTCAGTTTTCACTGTTTCGGCGAAATCACTTTCTGGACAAGCGCTTCGAAACGCGGATCGCCGCGCAAGGGATCGAGCTGTGGATCCACTTTGATCCAGGTGAGACTGGAACCGTCCCGGGCGGCGACGGCCCGCTCAATGGAGCGAAGAGCCTCTTCTTTGTTGTTTAGGCCCAGGAAGAGGAGCGCGCGCGAATACTCGTCCACATCCTGACTTTGAGCGGATTGGTCGAGATCCTTCAGAGCTTGCTCGGCCGCGTTTTTGTCACCAGCCAGACCCTTGGCTGCTCCCAGGAGAGCGATCGTGAAAGAATCGTAACTTAATTGCTTTGCCTTTTCGTATTCTGAAATCGCTGCCGACAGATCGCCTTTTAATTGCAGAGCGATCCCGAGGTTATAATGGGCGTAGAAGAAAGTCGGATCAATCGCAAGCGTCTTTCGCAATTGCTCGATGGCCTGGTCATAGCGGCGAGCGAGATAAAGAGTTACGCCCAGATCCGCGTTGATGATCGGTGAGAGAGGATCGAGCTCGACCGCGCGTTTGCCTTCAGCGATAGCTTCGTCAAATCGGCCAAGACTGACCAGCGAGTCGTTGCCAAACCATTGATGCGCCGTGGCGTAGTTTGGCTTGAGCTCAATCGCGCGCTGGTACCCACGTATCGACCCGGCGAGGTCCATATGGAAAAAATTGAGCTTGCCGAGGGCGGCGTGCGCGTCAGCCACGTTGGGATCGAGCTGAAGAGCTTTGAGCGCATTCTCTTTCGCTTTAGCGAGTGCGTCGCTCCGGCGTGCCCCAGAAAAAAACGGAAGCAGGACGTAAGCGTTGGCCAGGCCGGCGTAGGCCGCGGCATAATTCGGATCGCGGGCGATGGCTTGCTCATAGAAAGCAATGGCTTTGGGAATGTTATCGCCGGTTCTCTTTTCCCATAACGATCTGCCCTTATGGTAGAGCTCATAAGCGGTCGTATCGGTTGTTGGTTGCGACGCCATCATTTGCTTTTCCGAGCCGGTGAGCTTCGCCTGCAATGTGTCAGCGATCGTTTTCGCGATATCGCTCTCGACTGCAAAAATGTCCGTGAGTTTGCGATCGTAGATTTCCGCCCACAGATGTGTGTTGGTCAGGGCATTGATCAGCTGCACATTGACACGGACCTGATCGTTCGACTTCTGAACGCTACCTTCCAGAATGTTCAGGACACCGAGTTGCTTTGCGATGTCGGACAAATTCTCCGGTGAACTTTTAAATTTTTGCGTCGAGGTCCGCGCAATGACTTTCAGGTCCGCGACCTTCGCCAACCGCGTCAGAATTTCGTCCTGCACGCCTTCGGCAAAGAAAGCGTTGTCGGGATCGCGACTGAGATTGTCGAATGGCAAGACCGCGATCGATTTGGCGGGTAATTCGGTGCCAGTCCCGCTGGCGGAATGCTGACCACTGTAGCGGCCGATGAAGAACAACCCGATGGAAAGCGCAGCGCCGATGACGGCTACATAAATCCAAGTGCGACCTTTCGATGTGCCTGCGACACTCGGTCCGACATCTTCCGTTCGCTTGATTCCTTCCGGCGTCAGTTCAAACGCCCATGCAATAATGAGCGCCACTGGAAACCCGATCGCCACCAGGACAATCACCGATCGCACGACCCAATTTGGAATCTCGAGGAATGGAAACACCTGTGTCGCGATCTGGACTACAAGCCAACCGACAATTGCGTAGGCCACCGCGACCTTGTAGACGTTCCGTCGCTTCAGCTCGGAAAAGAACGAAAGATTGTCGCTCATCAGGTGGTCGGGAAATTCATTTTGGTGACCAACGCCTTGTAGCGAGGATCGTCACGCAAGCCGCGCAAGAGCGGATCGACCAAAATTGCCAGCGTGCCGGTATCGTGGCTGTTGTAGGAAATCTGCAACCACTCAAAAGCTTTATCTATCTCGCCGCGCAGCGCATAGACGTCAGCGATTTGATAATCCAATTGACCTCGGCCAGTCGCGATCAGATCTGCCAAAGCCGCGTCGGCCTCGACACGATCTCCGCGGACATAATGGGCGAGCGCGATTAGGAAGCGACGATACCCTTCGTCCGGTTCCAATTGCGCTTCACGCAAGGCCGTCTCGCCATCGTGCCGACCAACCGCGACCATGACCTGCCAGCGATGACTCGAAGCCGCGGTCGGCTGCAATTCCGCGGCTTTCCGCGCCACTGCGTCTGCTTCATCCAGTTTGCCTTTAAACCAAAGAATTCGGGCAAGATTATTCTGCGATTGGTAGGCTAGCGGATCGAGTTCCACCGCCTGTCGAGCCTGTTTCTCAGCTTCATCCAGTTCACCCAGATAAACGATGACTCGCGCGAGCAAGTCATTCGCGGTCGGATTTGCCGGCGAAAGTTCTCGGGCGCGCTTCAGTTCACTTAGACCTTCGATAAACTTCCACTCTGTAAAGTAGCGGACCCAACCGAGCGCGGCGTGCGCTTCGGCCAGCGTCGGCGCGATCGCGACCGCTTTCTCCGCGTCGCTCGCGCCTTCGGCCACGTGGTCTTACCCTGGCCGGTGAGATCGCCGATCAAAGTCCACGCCTCAGACCGCTCCGCGTAAGCCAGCGCATAATCTGGGTCAAGGCGGATCGCTTCATCGAAGAAAGCAACCGCTTTGCGATAATCGTCGAGATTGCGCCGGTAAAAATAATGATGACCTAAAAGATACGCGTCATGCGCATCCGTATTTTTCGTCGCCGGTTTTGTGGCCACGCTTTCCTCCGCGCCGAGCAACGTTACCTTCAGAGATGATGCCACCGCGTTGGCGATTTCCTGTTGAACAGCAAAGATGTCTTTCAGCTCACGGTCAAAGGTTCGTGTCCAGAGTTCGATCCCGTCCGCGGCATTGATCAATTCGGCGACGATTCGTACTCGATCGCCCTGTTTGCGCACCGTTCCCTCGAGGAGCGTGGCCACGCCGAGCTTTTCGCCAATAGTTTTGGGTTCCTCTTTTCTGTCCTTAAAACGGAACGAAGAACTGCGACCGATGACCTTGAGCTCTCTGATTTGAGCAAGAGCTGCGATTAATTCTTCCGACAGCCCGTCAGAAAAATATTCGTCTTTTGGATCACCACTTTCATTCAGCAACGGCAACACCGCGATCGATTTCCGGGTAATCTCTGTCGCCGCCTCGGATCCGAGCCGGACTGGCGCTGTCTCGAGACGTGGCGCGGCCGGCGGTGTAGCGGCCGAGAAGAAACAGCCCGAGCGATAGCGCCGCAGCGATGACGACAACCACGATCCAAGCGCCGCCGCGCGAATGTCCTCCCGCCGCATCGGCGGATTCAGTCCGTTTGATTCCTTCCGGTGTGAGTTCAAAAGCCCACGCGATGACGAGTGCGATTGGAAAGCCAATCGCAACGACCGCGATGACCAACCGCACAACCCAATTTGGAATCTCGAGGAATGGAAAAACCTGCGTCGCGATCTGGACCACAAGCCAGCCGACAATCGCGTATGCGACGGCAACCTTGTAAACATTGCGCCGCTTCAGCTCGGCGAAGAACGAAGGTTTCTCGTTCATCATTCCCCAGGACTGGATGCCGGCTGCGAAATACGCGTTCTCTGGATTGCCACTAAGGTTAGCAAATGGAAGTACCGCGAGAGACTTGCCCGGCAGCTCTACTAAGCTGCCTGGTTTAATCGGCGCCATGTAGCGACCGAGAAGAAAGAGACCAACCGAAAGAGCGGCTCCGATCGCGACAACGTAAATCCATGCGGCGCCACGGGAGGGCTGCCGCGCTGCATCCGCGGCCTCTGTCCGCTTGACTCCCTCGGGCGTGAGTTCAAACGCCCAGGCGAAAATCACGGCGATAGGAAACCCGGCAGCGATGATCGCGACGAACACCTTCATCACCCACGTGGGCGCTTCGAAGGTGGGAAACAAGATTGAACCCGCTTGAATCAGCAGCCAGGCAATCACACCATAAGCGATTGCAACCTTGTAAACGTTGCGCCGCTTTAGCTCGGAGAAGAAGTTACCGGTTTTCACGGCTTCGCGGAAGCTGCCGGCAACTGGACGTCGAGTTTCTGGCACAATGCAACGAACCGCGGGTCGTCGCGGTACGGGAAAACAAGAGGTGTTATCACCAGCTGAGTCAGACCGGAATCGTGCGTGTCGTAGGCATTGTCGAGCCAGCGGAACATTTCATCTGGTTCTTTGCGAAGAGCGTGAATAACGGCAATCTGGTAGGCACCGTTGGTCGAATACCTAGAGCGAAAAATCTTGAAGCAGCGTCAGCCGCGACGCGATCGGGTTGCGTTTGCTGGACCAAAGTTAGCGCGTATTCGCGCCAAAAATCATCTGGCTCGAGTTGGGCCTGCTGCAAAGCAGCCGTCGGATGCTTCTGCAAGATATCAAGCGTGGCCAGGTAAGCATGAAAACGCGCCGCGTGCGGCTGGATTTCTAGTCCTTTGCGAAACATTTCCTGCGCGTCCTTGGTACCGACCGGCAGCCACGGCCAGCCTGCCCAGGTTATACCAAAGCACGGTGACAAGAGGGTCTAACGAAATCGCCTCCCGGCAAGTCTTGCTCCGCTTCGGTCAACCGGCCCTGGGCCATAAGTGCATAACTCAGTGCGTTTTTTGCGCCAGCGTCGTCGGGCGACAATTCCAAGACGCGCCGGAATTCCTTTTCCGCAGCGCGGAAATCAAGCCTTGGGGTCATCGATATCCATCCGATAGCCTTTCGCACTTCGACCAGGTCGGGCGCGAGAGAAGCAGCTTTTTCCGCGGCGACGCGGGCTTCCTCGTACGCTTTCTCGGCATTGCCGGTCGCGAAGCTCGCACCGTATTGGCGCCATGCCTGAGATAGTTTGGCATAGGCAAGAGCGTAGGTGGGATCCAGGCGTACTCGCTTCCTGCGCAAAGCTGATGGCCTTTTGAATGCTCTCGGCCGTCTGCTGTTGAAAATAAAAATCAGACTGCAAGACGGCGTTATGCGCGGCTGGATTCTGATTCGACGGCACTGCGTCCGAGAGGGTTTTCTCGCCTAACAATCTTACCTTCATTTGCTCCGCAACTGCTTTCGCGATCTCCTCCTGGACGGCAAACACATCCTTTAATTCGCGATCGTAAGTTTCCGACCAGAGCGAGCGCCCGTCGTGCGCATTGATCAATTCGGCCACGATCCGAACGCGTTCACCCTGCTTGCGCACGCTGCCTTCGATGAGATTGGCAACTCCGAGTTTTTCTCCGATCGTTTTGCTGTCGTCTGATTTGCCTTTGAAGAGAAACGACGAGCTGCGTCCGATCACCTTCAGGTCGGTAATCTTGGCGAGTACAGCGATCAGTTCCTCCGAGAGGCCGTCGGAAAAATATTCGTTCGCGGGATCACCACTGGTGTTGACCAGCGGCAAAACCGCAATACCCCTGGCGGCCGTGCTGACACTGCCGCCTCAACGGAGGGACTCGCGTTGGGACCTGATTTGGAGCGCAAAAGTTGGAAGGCGAACAATCCAACTGCAAGCAATGCTGCAACAATCGTTAGGCCAACAATCCTCCGGCCGGTGCGACTGGGCAACGGATTTGCCAGGCTCAACGTCTGATTCGCGCTTGATTCCCTCGGGCGTGATTTCAAAGATCCAGGACAAAGTCAAAGCCACCGGAAAGCCTAGGATCAGGAGCAGCACTACCAGCCGAACCGCCCAGTTCGGTATCTCGAAGAATGGAAAGAGTTGTGTCGCGATCTGGATTAGCAGCCATGCCACTACTGCATAAGCGGCCGCAACCTTGTAAACGTTACGTCGCTTTAGCTCGGCGAAAAACGAAGACTTTTCGCTCATCAGGTTGCGGGGAAATTCATTTTTGCGATCAACGCTTTGTAACGGGGATCGTCGCGTAGGTTGTGCAACAACGGATCAACTAGAAGACTCGGCATGCCGCCATCGTGATTATCAAATGCGACTTGCAACCACTCGAATGCTTTGTCTAGCTCGCGTCGCACAGCGTAAGTTTCGGCGATTTGATAGGCGAGACTATCCCGGGAATTGGCTATGAGATCAGCTAACGCCGCGTCCGATGCCTTGCTGTCGCCACGTACATATTGTGCGAGCGCCAGTTCGAAAGCGCGAATGCTCTCGTCAGGCTCCAATTGCGCTTCGTGCAAGGCTGCCTCGCCATCGCCGCGCTGGACAGCGATGAGCACCTGCCATCGATGACTGGAAGATGCGGACGGCTGCAACTCCGCCATTTTGCGTCCGGCCGCGTCTGCCTCGTCAAGCTTGCCCGCGTAGAAAAGGACTCGACCAAGTTGAAATTGCGTTGCGGCAGATAAAGGATCGAGCTCGACCGCCTGCCGCGCCTGGCGTTCGGCCTCTTCCATTCGGCCCCTGTAAACGATTACTCGCGCGAGCAGATCGTTCGCGGTGGGATTTGCCGGAGACAGCTCTTTTGCGCGCTGTAGCTCGCTCAAGCCTTCAGCAAACTTCCACTCGGCGAAAGCTCGGACCCAGCCGAGGGCAGCGTGCGCTTCCGCCAACGCAGGCGCGATCGCGACGGCTTTCTCAGCATCGCTTCGCGCTTTTGGGTACGCGGTCGAGCGCTGACCGGTAAGGTCTCCGGTAACGGTCCACGCCTCGGCACGCTCCGCGTACACCAAGGCATAATTAGGATCGAGCTCGATTGCACGATCGAAATAAGTAATAGCTTTACGGTAATCCTCGAGGTTACGACGCTGGAAATGAAAATGGCCCTGGAGGTAAGCGTTATGTGCTTCCACGCTGTTCGTGGCCATTTGAATCGATTTTTCCTCGGAGCCGAGCAAAGTGACCCTCAGTGACTCAGCGACCGCCTTGGCGATTTCCTGTTGGACGGCAAAAATGTCTTTCAGTTCGCGATCAAAGCTTTGGGTCCAAAGCTCGATTCCATCCGCAGCATTAATCAATTCGGCGACGATTCGGACCTGATCACCCTGCTTGCGCACGGTGCCCTCAAGCAGAGTCGCGACCCCCAGCTTTTCGCCGATGGTTTTGGGCTCTTCTTTTCTGTCTTTAAAGCGAAAGGAAGAGCTGCGACCAATGACCTTCAGGTCTCTGATTTGAGCAAGCGCAGCGATCAATTCTTCCGATAGCCCATCAGAAAAATATTCGTCCTTGGGATCTCCACTTTCGTTAAGCAACGGCAGGACGGCGATCGATTTCTGCGCAATCGCCGTTGTCGCCTCCGTCCGGGCCGCACTGGCACCATAAGTTGTACTTCCAGCGGTATATCGCCCAACAAAAAACAATCCGACGGACAAGGCGGCTCCAATCACGGCGACGTAGACCCAGATGCGATTTTTGGAAGCGTCTCGAGGGGAACGACCGACATCTCCCGTGCGCTTAATCCCTTCCGGAGTCAGCTCAAAAGCCCAGGCCAGAACGAGGGCGATCGGAAACCCCAGCAAAGTGAGCACCACAACCGCCGTCGTGATCGTATCCGGAAGATGAAGAGCGGGCACCACCGTCGACGCCACTTGCATGACCAGCCAGCCGACGACTGCGTAGGCGACCGCAACTTTGTAAACATTGCGCCGCTTCAGTTCCCCGAAGAAACCCTTCGGCTTCATCCCGTTTTCTGCCACACGCTCAATTTATGAGCAAGGCAGCGTTTACCAGACAGGATTAACAAGATTCTGGGATCTCAATCAAGACGCGAACTCTTTCGCACCCATTTCAGTACATCATCGCTTGAAAAACTTGAAGCCCCGCTCAAGCTCATAAACCGCAAAACAGAAAAATATCATGGCACATCAACAAACCGAATCGAAACGCCTCCTCTCCTACATCATCGCTGAGTGGGCTTGCGCCCTGAAGTACGAACATCTTTCGCCGGAAGCGGTTCAAGCAGCGAAATTATTCTGGTTCGATTCCATTGGCTGCGCGCTGGGGGGCAGCCAGCAGGACGACGCCAAAATCCTGCTGAAGCATTACCGCGCGATGACAAATGGGAAAGGGAACGCCACCGCCTTTGTTTCCGGTTTCAAAACCAATCCGGTCGATGCCTCGTTTCTCAACGGTCACATGATCCGGGCGATGGATTACAACGACATCTATTGGAAAGCTGATCCGTGTCATCCCAGCGATCTCATCGCCGCGCCGCTCGCGCTTTGCGAAAGCGAAGGCTTGAGCGGCAAGGACCTGATTCTGGCAACTATCATCGCCTATGAAATTGAAATGCGTCTTTGCGAAATCGGACGGCCGGGTGTGCGTGAATACGGCTGGCATCACGCTACCCTCAGCGCATTCGCAGCGCCGGTTGCCGCGGGGCGGGTGCTGAATCTCACTCCCGAGCAAATGGTTTCCGCCATTGGTATCAGTGCCGCACGAACATTTTGTCCAGGCGCCGTGACGGCGGGGAAATTAACCAATATGAAGAACACAGTCGATCCGTGGGCCGGACGGATGGGAGCCGAAAGTGCGCTGCTGGCCCGCGACGGATTTTCCGGTCCAGAGCACATCATCGATGGCAAGGAAGGATTGTTCGCCGTCTTCCATCATGTGCAGTACAAAGGGCAACCGGCCACATTCGACGGTGAGGGACTAATTAAAGACCTTCCGATCTCGCCGAAGTCACACTATCGGATTCTCGATTGCGGGATGAAAAGCTTTCCGATTGAAGCGCTCAGTCACGCCCCGCTCACCGCAATGATGAAAACCGTGAAGGAACATAACCTTAAGGCTAACGAGGTTAAGGAAATCAAAGTAGAAGTGATTGCCCGCGCCGCCGATATTCTTGGTGATCCGCACAAGTATCGGCCGGATTCCAAAGAAACCGCTGATCATTCCCTGCCTTACTCGCTGGCGGTGGGGCTGGTCGACGGGATGGTGACCCCGCTTCAATTCAAGGAAGAACGCGTTCGTGACAAGGCCCTCATTCCGATCATGGACATGGTGAAGGTAGTGGCGAACGAAGAGTTCGAAGCGCTCTTTCCAAAATTTCAGCCCAGTCGCGTGACAATTACGACGCATGACGGCAAATCACACTCTACACGAGTCGATGTTCCCGAAGGGTGATCCGCGGGATCCCATGACGGAAGATGAGATCGAAGTGAAGTTTACTGCGCTGGGCGGCGATGTAATCGGCAAGGATCAGTGCCAGAAGCTGCAGAAATTTATTATGAGCATGGAGACCGCAGACAAACTCGATGAACTTTTCGAGTTAACGACGGCTGGGTAGCAACCTGTCGTCATCCCGAGCGAAGTCGAGGGATCCGGCCGCGAAACCTTTAAGATAACTTCAGCGGGATCCTTCGACTCCGCTGCGCTCCGCTCAGGATGACGCAGACATTACACCGTCGCGCTGCCTTCGTCGCCTGCGCTGAACTGAATGCCTTGCGCCAACGGCAGCTCGCTGGAGAAATTGATGGTGTTGGTTTGCCGACGCATGTAGCTCTTCCAACAATCACTCCCACTCTCGCGGCCGCCGCCGGTTTCTTTCTCGCCGCCGAATGCCCCACCGATTTCGGCGCCACTCGTTCCGGTATTGACATTGGCAATGCCGCAATCGCTTCCCACTGCGCTGACAAATTTTTCTGCCTCTCGCACATCGTTAGTAAAGATGGCCGAGGTCAAACCTTGTGGCACACCATTTTGAATGGCGATCGCTTCGTCGAAATCCCGGTAGGTCATCAAGTAAAGCAACGGCCCGAAAGTTTCGTGGCAAACAATCTCGAACTCCGGTTTCGCGTTCACCAGGCACGGCGTCATGTAACAGCCGCCGGAATATTGTTCGCCATCGAGTCGCTCGCCCCCGTACAAAACTTCGCCGCCTTCTTTCTTGACCTTCTCGATCGATTGCAGCACAGCATCGACTGCGCCTTTATCAATCAGCGGACCCATCAACGTTTTCTGATCGAGCGGATTGCCGATCGGCAGACTCTTGTAGGCAGCCAAAAGTTTCTTCCGCACTTTATCCGCGACTGACTCGTGCATGATCACGCGGCGCGTGGAAGTGCAACGCTGGCCTGCGGTGCCGACCCCCCCGAAGAAAATCGATTGCGTTGCCATTTCGAGATCTGCACTGGGTGCAACGATGAGCGCATTGTTGCCGCCGAGCTCCATAATGGTTCGCCCGAGCCGGCCATGGACCGCCTTCGCAACGTTCAAGCCCATGTTCACGGAGCCCGTAGCCGAAACCAATGGAATGCGTTTATCGTCAGCTAATTTTTGACCGACGGTTTTGCGGTCGCCGAGTAGCAACGTGAAGATTGCCGGATCGGCGCCGGTTTCGCGGCAAACACGCTCAGCAATTTTCGTGACCGCAATGGCAGTAAGTGGAGTTTTTTCCGACGGCTTCCAAACCGTGGCGTCGCCACAGACTGCGGCGAGCGCGGCGTTCCACGACCAGACTGCAACCGGGAAATTGAATGCGCTGATGACGGCGACGACACCGAGCGGTTGCCATTGTTCCATCAAACGGTGGTACGGTCGCTCCGATTGAATGGTCAGACCGTAGAGCATACGTGATTGCCCGACGGCGAAATCGCAGATGTCGATCATCTCCTGCACCTCGCCTTCGCCTTCGGCCAGGATTTTTCCTGACTCGTGAGTGACGAGCTGACCGAGCTCGTGTTTCAGCTCGCGCAGCGCATTTCCCAAACGTCTGACGGTATCGCCGCGCACCGGTCCGGGCGTAACGCGCCATTTCAGAAACGCTTCCTGCGCGCGAGAGATCGCCTTGTCGTAATCATCAGCCGACGCCGTGCGAACGCTGGCCAGTTTCTTTGCCATCAATGGGCGAGATTTTGTCGATCTTCGCGCCACCAGCCACGCCACTCACCGTCAAAGACGCCGGCGTTGTCGTCGGTGAGCCTGAGTTTTTCGAATACAGATGTCATTATTTTGTAGCACTGGCCTCACGCTTTGGGACAGCAGGCTTCCAGCCTTGCTACGGCAAACACCGGGCCATGACCCCGCTGGGCGCACAGCCAGAATGTCTATGTTCCGTGTTGGCATTGCTTCCGTAAAATTTCCATTGCTTCGTCCACCACTTCTTTCGTGATATCGAGCGCCGGACGAAAGCGAATCGAATCCTCGCCCGATTTCAGAACAAGCAGAGCCGGAATCAAATAGCTTCCGCCAAGACTTTGTCGCGCGTTTCGCCGTCGGGTAGGTCGAACGCGATAAACAAGCCGCGGCCGCGCACCGCGGAAACGATGTCGCATCCTCGCTGCCAATCGAGTAATTGTTCGAGGAAATACGCGCCCACCTTCGCCGCGTTGGTCGACCAGATTTTCCTTTTCGATAACGCGCAAATAATGAGTCGATCGCACCATGTCGGTGAAATTTCCGCCCCAGGTGGAGTTCAATCGCGACGGCAAACGAAAGGCGTTGTCCTTCACTTCATCGAGACGCGGCCCTGCCATGACTCCGCACACCTGCACTTTTTTGCCAAACGCGAGCAGGTCCGGTTGTACATCGAAATGCTGGCAACACCAGGTGCGGCCAGTCGTGCAGAGCCCAGTTTGCACTTCGTCGAAAATCAGAAGGATGTCGTTCTCGTCGCAAATCTCGCGCAGCTTTCGCAGCCACTCGCCGCGGAAATGATTGTCGCCGCCTTCGCCCTGGATCGGTTCGATGATGATCGCGGCGATATCAATTCCGCGTTCATCGATGAATTTTCGGATCTCCGCCTCCGATTTTTTCTCGCGCTCGATCACATCCGCCTCGCGCTCATTTTCCGGTAAGGAAAAATCGATTGCCGGATTCGAGACTCGCGGCCAGTTGAACTTGGCGAATAGGTCGGTCTTCCGCGGATCGGTATTGGTCAGGCTCATTGTGTAGCCGCTGCGGCCGTGGAAGGCGCGCCGGAAATGCAAAATCTCAGTCCCGCGTTCGCCGCGGCCGGCGGCCATGTTTTTGCGGACTTTCCAATCCATCGCTGCCTTGAGCGTGTTCTCGATCGCGAGCGCGCCGCCTTCGATGAAAAGGTAGCGATCGAGCGGCGGGAATCCGGCTACCCGCGAAAGCGTTTCGACGAATTCCGCATAGCCTTCCGAATAAACATCGGAATTTGCGATCTTGAATTTGGCCGCGCGCAGCAAATCCTCTTTCACCGCCGGCTCATCGAAATAGGGATGATTGAATCCAATGGTGAGCGATCCGAAAAATCCGTAGAAATCAATCAGACGGCGTCCCGTCGCCGCATCATATAAGTAAGAGCCGCGGCTTTTTTCGAGATCGATGACGACCTTGAACCCATCCATGAGGATGTGTTTTTCGAGTGCGTGCAAGGTCCACGAACTGTCGTGAACAGCGCTTTTCGTTTCGGCAATGCGGCTCCGCTTTTTTGGTTGGCGGGCCGCTTCTGTGAGCACAGGCGGCATAGACCATAAGTTATAGCCTGTGAGGTAATTTCGGTCAACCGACGCGCCGGCCGTCATTAGCGAAGGACGTAGTCCGGCTCGGATCGAGGCCCCAAAAATTTTGGGACGCGACGGCGCGCATCCTCCGAAGGATTGAATCCTATTTTGCAGCCGCGAGGCGTTCTTTCATGACAACGGAACGATCGAGAGCCTCTTCGTCGCGTGTGACGATCGAAGAAGCCTCTCGTGTCGACTATTCCATCTGCTCGCTTAGCTAGTCAGCGACAGTAAGGCGCGTTGAATGGATGACGCCCTTGTCCTCAGCGACGAGGTTTCCGTGCGCGTCGAAGAACTTTTGATCATAAGGTCCGTTGAAGCTATTGCCGTCAACGCTGACCGTATTTAGTTCCCTCAACTCGAACCGTACGCTGCCATTAGGGCCCCCGCCGGGGAGCCATCCTACGTGGAAGAGCTTGAAGGTTCTGGCTCCTGTCTGTGTCCAAGTCCCCATGCATACCCCCGGTGTAAAATTTGGGGTCTCGATTTCCAGTCCGTCACGATGCCATTGCGCGTAAGTTTCGAATGGTGGGATGTAATCACTTACAAAGTGGTTATGCCATAAACCGACGATTGCTTGGTCTGCTTTTGCCGCCGGCGAAAACGCCAAGCAGCCAAGCACCAGCAGGATTGTTCCGAATGTAACGTTTAATTTTTTCATTTCTGATTTTCCTTTTGTTGTTTTGGCCTTCTTTGGCTTCTCTCCGTGAGAAATCAGTTCTGGCCGTTCATTGGTGTACTGCGCGAGATTTGGCAGGCTGTTACAAGGAAAGTTCGGAAAACCGCGCGGATTACACGGATGTCACGGAGAGGTTGTTCGTGGCGGTCCGGCGCGGCGCACGCCCGACAATTTGTCGCCGATTTGATGTGCCTCCTTCGACTTCGTTCAGGACAGGCTCGAGTCGCGCGTTACCGCTTCTCGTGAATAACCTTTGGATCTGCGTTATCCGTGTAATCCGTGGTGGGGTTTTACCTGGGCGCGAGAGAGGCGACGATTTTTTCGAAACGTGGATCGCCACGCAGGATATCCCAGCGCGGATTGTAGCACAGGTCGCCATAGCTGACATCAGAAGGAATCCTGATCAGCTTTTCCAGCTGCTCAATGGCCAGGTCGCGTTCGCCGGATAAGGCATAAGCTTTGGTCAGCTCGAAGACGAACACGGGACCATTCACTGGGTCCCAGGCGATGGGACGCATCTCTACAGCCTTGCATCCCTCAGCGATGGCTTGTTCTTTGAGCCCGAGAGCAGCATCGAGCTCGCCAGCGTGAATGTCAGTACCATTCGTTGTGTGGGGCACGGGCCGAATTCTGTTCTAGCTCCGCGCGCAAGCTGCGCGCGATAGTCTCCGCTTTCTCCTTTTCGCCGCGTGCACGGTAGATCAACTCTTCCGCTACCGGAGGGTAATCAAGATCGGTGTCAATGTGTCCGAGGCTATCAGGCAGACGAGCGGCGGCTAGCTCCAAGGCGGTGTTGTAATCACGTCTATAGAAAGCAACATAGAACCGTGTCGCCTCTTCCATTTCCTTCGTGCAGCGCTTGCAGATCTCGAGCCGCGCCATCCAGGTCGCCCGCCAATAATTTGAAGACGGCCAGCAAGGCATTGAAGTTTTTGGTCAGCGCCGGGTTTCTGTTGATCGCATCCTGAACGAATTGTTCGCCCGCGCGATAACGTCTCAGCCTCGAGTAGACCTCCGCGGTCCAGCGAACGAAATACTCATTGTGTGGGTCGAGCTCGAATGCGTGGTGGGCCTTGGCCAGAGCGTCGTCCCAAGAGCCTTCATAGCGTGTAAGTCGGCCATCAAGGAAGATCGCCTCCGAATCGTTAGGCAAAAGCTTGCGGGCGCGATCGAGCTCTGAGCGTGCTTCTTTATACTGACTAAGCATGAAGTAATAATAGGCCCGGGCAAGATGCGGTTCGCCGCGGTCGGGACGCATCCGCAGTGCGCTCTCAGTCGCCTCCCACGCGAGTCGCGCGTTCTCGACGCGCTGGTCGTCGGAATATTGCGTCTCGTCCCCGTAGCGGTTGGCGTAAATCCTGGCCAGCTGACAGTAGGCAAGGAGGAAATTGGGATCGCGTTGAATAGCTTGTTTCAGGAGTTGAATGCGCGTGGTGTGCGGGGTGTAAGGGTCATCGGGGTTTTTGGCTTGTTCGTAAAAGGCATAAGCAACCGGGTCAGACGTAGGTCGTTCGGCCAGGAGCGCTTTTTCCTTCAAGGAAAGCTTCGCCTGCAACTGATTCGCGATCGTTTGTGCAATCTCATCCTGGACGGCGAAAACATCGTTCACATTGCGCTCGTATTGCTCTGCCCAGATATGTTCGTCGGTCTGGGTATCGATCAGTTGCGCATTCAAGTGGATCTTGTCGCCGTCTCTGCGTACACTTCCTTCCAGGACATGAGAGACATGGAGGCTGTCGCGGATTTGCTGAATGTTTCGCGCACTGCGATATTGCATCACGCTGGTGCGGCTGATGACTTTGAGGCTGGCTACTTTGGCTAGTCTCGTTAGGATGTCATCCTGCAAGCCGTCGATCAAAACCGCGTCATTTTTGTTGCCACCGAGATTTTCAAATGGCAGCACGGCGATACCGGTCGCTACCGGATGTCGGATGAATTCGCTTTTCCAAACGATCCAACCAGCGGCCGCTGCTAGGGCAACGAGAGACGCTGCCAACAGTGTCCCTGTTGGATTTCGCTGCACCCATTTTTTGCCGCGGGTGAGAATTCCGGCGTGGCGTGCCAGAATTGGCTCATGCCTGAGCCAGCGTTCCAGATCTTCGGCCAGCGCAAGCGCGGACGGATAACGACGGTTTGGATCTTTCTCGAGACATTTCAGACAGATCGTTGACAGGTCGCGATCGACTTTGGAATTCCACAGACGCGGTGGTCGTGGTTCAGTATCAAGCAGTAGCTTGATCGTCTCGTAAGTTGTTCCACCGGCAAAAGGCGGATGACCGGTTAGCAGTTGGTAGAAGACAGCGCCAAGTCCATAAACATCCGTTGCGGGAATGAGCTGCGGATTATTACCAACTGCTTGTTCCGGCGCCATGTAACTGGGTGTGCCTAGCAGTTCGAGCGTTCGCGTAACCGTGCTCTCAGTCTCGACCAATCGTGCAAGACCAAAGTCGGTCAGATGCGGTTCACCTTTTTGATCGAGCAAAATGTTTCCCGGTTTGATGTCACGATGAAGGATGCCATGCTCGTGCGCGTAGTGAACCGTCCGGGCTACTTTGGCGATCAACTCGACCGCCTGCCGGGTTGGCATTGGCTCGCGTCGCGTCACCTCATCGAGCTGACCGCCTTCCACCAGCTTCATGCTGAAGTAGCATGAGCCATCGCGCTCGCCGACTTCGTAGATTGGAACAATACCGGAATGATCCAAGCTGGCCGCGGCTTCCGCTTCCCGGCGGAAGCGCTTGAGATGCGCGTCGGTAGCCCAATGTCCCAAGCCGATCACTTTGAGAGCAACGATGCGGCTGAGACTTTTCTGACGGGCGCGATAGACCACGCCTTGCCCGCCGCGACCGACTACCTCCAGTAGTTCGTAGTCGCCAAAGTCGGCGAACATTTTTGTCCGATCCGATTTTTTCTTTCTATCCGATAACGGCACGCCGTCATCGAGGCCGGGGTCATCCCGCTCCTGCGGGACTACAGATTCGTGCGCGAGTAGATCAAGCCCAGTCTCAAACAGACAAGCCGTACAAAGGCCTTCGGGTGCGTCGGCAAAAACATCTGCTCCGCACTTTCGACAAACTCTGAGGACGCTGCTCATTACAGGAGAGTTAGCGATGTGCTCCCCATCGTGTACTGCGCGGAATTCTGCCATACGTTACGTCCGCAACACCGCGATTAAGTGGCGCAGCTCATCTTCGACGTCGCTGGCAAGGGCGACGGTGTGACTGATTTCTTCGCGCAACAAGAGTTGATAACGCTGGCGAAAACGATGGAAGGCTTGCCGAAGTGCATTATCGGTAATGCCCAACTGTGATGCGATTTCTGCCCGCGATGGTGCTTCCGGTTCGTCCGGTAGCAGTTGTTTCAGCGAATCAAATAACGTGGCATTACCCGCTGTGCGGTATTCGTCTTTTAATCGTCGCAGCACTTGCTCCATAAGGGTCAAAGCCCAGCGACGTTCATAAAGCCGCTCAGCGGTGAGAGGATCTGTCGGTTCGATCTCTCTTCTGCCCGCTCGCACTCAATTCCTCCAACGGAATCAACGGTTGTCCCTTTCCCCGCTTTGCCGCTGTGGCACGGCGATGCTCGCTGGCGAGGAAATGTTTCAACGACGTTAACAGGTAGGAACGCAGACGCCCTTTTTCCTTGCGCACAGCATCGAAATCGCGCCGCTCGAGCAACAGCGAAAAGAACCCTTGAGTAAGATCTTCGGCTTCCGCTGGCCTGACACCTTGCCGCCTGATGAAACCAAACACAGGTCGCCAATAAGTCCGGCAAAGTTTTTCTAATGCTTCTTGCGCTGTGGGTGACTGGCCCTGTGCTTCCAGTACCACGCTCCAGTGAGTGGTAGTGAACGCGATGCCCCCGCCGCGCGCACTCGGATCAAGCGTGGTCAATGACGCTACCTGATCGTCAGCAGACACACTGCGATTGAAACAAAAATCCGGACGACAATCAAGGGTCCCGCGCAGTGCCGGCGGAGTAATTATTGTCAGGTAATTTCGGTCAACCGACGGCTGTTAGCTTCCGCTATTTTGTGGCCGCTGCGAGCGCATTCATCTCTGCGGTGGCGTTGGTCGAGCGCCTCGTTGTAAGACGCGAGATCGATCGCGTAGACGCGATTGCCTTCGATATCGCTGTGAAGAAGATCGCGTTTGCGCAATTTGAGTTCCGATTCTACTCCGCGCAGTCGCTCCAATTCAGTTGTGTTAGCGGCACGTCGTTGTTCCAACGCTGGGCCGGCGTTGGAGTGCTGGCTACCTTCGTGCCCGGTTTTTCCATCGCATACCCGACCGTTTGCTTTGATAGCCGCGGGGATGCCGCCGTCGGATGAATCTTGGGCGTGTGCAACATCATTCGTGGTTGTGAGATGACAACGCCAAAAACACACAACAGGGTTGCCACTCGGAAAAGATACGAATTACGCGCTGCCTCGGGATAATTGAGGCGAAAGAATAGGGGACCAAAGGGGAGAAATACTCCGAAGGCCCAGCCAGCACTGATATTGACCGCCGCGGTCACGAGGAGAATGCGCGAGATCAGTGCGCAGACGATGGCGAGGCCGAGGAAAACGAGCGAAACCATGCTTGTTTCGAGCAGCCGTAGTGCCAACCCTTTGCCGTCATCCTGAGCGCAGCGCAGCGCAGTTGAAGGATCCCGTGGAAGTTACCTTAAAGTTTTCGCGCCGGGATCCCTCGACTTAGCTCGGGATGACGGGACTACACAATCCCTTTGCGGAAACTCTCGTGTTTTCCGGCGAGCAATTCCTGGGTCAGATCGTAGGCTCGTCTGTCGACGTTTTCGGATCGTCCCGGCGAAATGATGATCGATTCGCATCTTGGCGGAGCGACAGAAATAATTCGCCACCGAAAGAACTTCATCGGCTGGCTCGCCGGAATCGATCTTGTATTGCGCGAACGAGCAGGTGGCGCTGATGGCGAAAAGTTCCGTTGCGATTCCGACAAAACGGGAAAGCAACAATTGTTCACGATCGAGCTTCGGTCCGAATCGCGCCATAGCGTGGAATAAACGGCGTGCCAGTTTCTTGCTCGTGCGCGCGGCGTAACGCACGTGCGGTCGCAGGGTATCATGAAGTCTTTCGAGATCCCCGGCGTTCGCGGGCAGCCACTGTTTCGGATACCAGCCGGCATAAAATTTTCCAGAAGTGAAAACGGCTTTTAATCGCTCCGACATTGGCAACTGCGTGTTGAAAATCGCGCCGCCTACTTTCAAATGTGGATCGAGCGCTTCGCGCGCGATAAACAGCCGCATGATTTCGCTCGACCCTTCGAAAATCATATTAATGCGGCAATCGCGCAGAAAACGTTCGACCGCCACCGGCTCTTCGCCGCGACCAGCGAGCGACTCGGCAGTTTCATAACCGCGACCGCCGCGCACTTGCATCGCTTCGTCAGCAATGCGCCAGGTCGTTTCCGTCGACCACATTTTGCACATTGCGGTTTCAATGCGCAGATCGCCGGCTTTGCGATCAACTAGCGCGCTGGTTAAAAATGTAATCGCTTCCATTGCGAAAACATTGCCAGCCATCTCCGCAATTTTCCCCGCGATGGCGTAATGCTGGCCGATGGGCACGCCCCATTGCACGCGTTCTTTCGCCCATTTGCGGCAAATCTCGAGCAGGCGCTTCGACAAACCGACGCATGCTGCGGGGATCGTTAGCCGCCCCGTATTTAATGTCGTTAGCGCGACCTTGAGTCCCTGCCCTTCCTTCGCGATCATGTTTTCGCGCGGCACACGCACGTTGGTGAACTTGACGATCCCGTTGTAGAGCGCGCGCAGCCCCATGAAATGGCAGCGATACGTGATTTCGAGCCCGGGCGAATCGACATCGACGATAAACGCGGTGATTTGCTTGCGCTCCTTGCCATTCACGATCTTCGGCGGCTGTTTTTGCCATCACCACCAACACGCCGGCCTTGATTAAATTCGTGCACCAAAGTTTCTCGCCATTCAGGATAAACGCCGAACCGTCTTCGATTGGATCGGCGCGCAAACTCATGTTTGCGGGATCGGAACCGGCGTTCCATTCCGTGAGCGCGAAGGCCGAGATCTCGCGGCGCGCCACTCGCGGCAGATATTTCTTCTTTTGCTCTTCAGTGCCAAACAGAAGCAGCGGCTGCGGAACGCCGATGGATTGATGCGCGGATACGAGCGCCGTCAGGTTCGCATCCCAACTTCCAAGCAACATCGCGGCGCGACCGTAATTGACCTGCGATAAACCGAGGCCCTCGTATTGCTGCGGAATTTTCACGCCGAACGCGCCCATCGCGAAAAGTTCATCGATGTTCTTTTGCGGAATCTCACCGGTCCGATCGATTTCATCGGCATCGACGTGATCGCGTAGATAATTTTTTAGTTCATTGAGAAAGGATTCACCCTTTGCGCGATCTTCTTCACTCTGCGCCGGGTAAGGGAAGATGCGATCGAAGCCGAACTTTCCGATGAAAAGGTTGCTCGCGAAACTACCGCGTTCATCAAGGGGATCGCGTGATGCTTCGGCCAGTTCGAGGGCAGCGGCTTTCCCCGCCGACATCTTAGAGGTATCGATGACTGGAGCAGCCTTTGGTTTTTCTTTCACCCCGGTTTCGGCTTTAATCTGTTCCGGCGGTGCTTCCAGCGGGGTTTTCATTTTGTAGCACAGGCTTCCAGCCTGTGGGGACAACGGCGCATCTTGCACGTTGCCTCCGGAAAAGGGCAGGCAAGATGCCTGCCGGCCCCACAGACAAAATGCCTGTGCTACGCGACCTTTAAGCATCATAAAATTTCGTTCCCTTTTGCGCGTGTTCTCGCAGGAGACTACATGGTACATACTTCTCGTTAGTTCGCGCAAGGATTTCCATTTCCTCGACTACCTTTTTTATCCCAAAGTTTTCGGCGAAGCGCAATGGTCCGCCGCGCCAGATGGGGAAGCCGGTGCCGAGAATCATCCCGTAATCGGCATCCTCCGGCGAAGCGACAACCTTCTCCTCCAGGCAACGCGCCGATTCGTTCACCATTAGGAACATTAAGCGATTCGCTTTCTCCCCTCCGTCATTCTGAGCGGAGCGCAGCAGAGTCGAAGGATCCCGTTGTGTTACGTTTGAGGTGTCGCCACGGGATCCCTCGACTTTGCTCGGGATGACAGCAGAAATGTGGCGCCATTTTTCAATCTCGTCATTCGCGGTCTGCGCTTTCCCTTCGTACTTGTAGAAACCGGCGCCCGACTTTCTTCCGAGCAGTTTTGCTGATTGCATTTCGCGCAAGATTTTCGACGCGCGATCGCGTTTACCGTAGGCTTTCTCGAGTGTGTTTGCGATATCGACAGTGATATCGACGCCGATCTCGTCGATTAACCGCAACGGCCCCATTGGCATTCCCCACTGCAAGAGCGAATCGTCAATTTCCTGGGCGCTTGTTCCGTTCTCGAAAAGCTCCGCCGCCTCGAGCAAATAGGGGAAGAGAACACGGTTTACCAGAAATCCGGGGCTGTCGCGCACGATCACGGGTAGCTTCGCGATCTGTCGTACGAACGCGAGCGCCCGCGCAATCGTGTCGTCCGACGTTTCCGTTCCGGCCACGACCTCGACCAGTTTCATTCGGCTGACCGGATTGAAAAAGTGCAGTCCAATTACACGCTCGGGATTTTTGACCTCAGCAGCCAGGTCACTGATTGGCAACGCCGAGGTGTTTGTCGCTAACATCGCTGTCTCAGGCGTCTTGGCGGAGAGATCACGGAAAATCTGTTTTTTTATTTCCAATTTCTCCGATGCGGCTTCGACCACTACCTGAACATCGCGCATTTCAATCGCAACACTGGAAGCCACGATGCGAGCGCGCCCTTGCTTCGCTTGTTCTTCCGTCATGATCCCGCGTTTAACTGCGACAGCGTAGGTTTTCTCGATATTGGCGAGTCCGCGCGTCAGTTCTTCCGTCCCAACGTCGCGCAAAATCACCGACACTCCGCGCGAGCTGAGCCATTGCGCGATACCGCTGCCCATTACGCCTCCGCCGATTACCGCCGCGTGCGTAATTTTTTCCACCAGTTGTTTTGAACTCCCGCGCTTGTATTTCTCCGCCAGGAAAAAATTCCGGATCAGATTTTGCGTTGCATCGGTTTCACCGAGCTCGGAGATCGCGTCGAGTTCCATAGCTAACGATTGTTCGACGGAGCGATCTAACGTCTTCGTGATGATTTCGTAGGCGCGTCCCGGCGCTGCATTTCCGCTCGCGCGCGGCGCACTTGTTTTTCCCTCACCTGGCGCTTCGAGTCCTCCTCTCCCTGTGGGAGAGGAATGAGGTGAGGGCCTTTTTCCCTCGCGAATCTTTACCTTTGCAGCCTCGAGCAATCGATCACGTGAAAAGACTTCATCGACCAGGCCGAGCTTTTTCGCTTCCGCTGGTGAATGCAATTTCCCTTTCAAAATTACTTCCGCGGCTTTTTCCGCGCCGATCAAACGCGGCAACCGGGTGCACCCGCCCCAGGCCGGAATCAAACCGAGGGTCGTTTCCGGTAACCCGATCCGCGTTGATGGATCGTCGCTCGCCACTCGCCAGTCGCACGCCAGCGCAACCTCGTATCCGCCACCGGCACAGGCACCGTGAATCGCCGCGCAGGTTGGAATTTTCAGGGCGGCCAGTCTATTAAAAATCCGCTGCCCCTCGGCGATGAAGGCACGCATCTCGCGGGTCTGCGCCTGGCGCAGCAATGTTTTCAAATCCGCGCCGGCAATGAAAATGGATTTCTTGGCGGATAGAATCACCACGCCCCCGAGTGAATCGTCCTGCTCAATCGCATCGAGCTGTTGCTCGAGATCGGCCATCGTCGCGGCATCGAAAATATTCGCTCCCGATTCCGGACGATCGAAGGTAAGCAGGCAAATTCCGTTATCGATCTTGCGTTGGATCATCGTGGCGGTGGCGGTGGCGGTGACGCTCATCAGAATTTATTTTGGCTGCTTTCGGCCGAATGCCAAGTGCAACCAGAGGTGGAATAAGGAAGTGATGGAGTGCTTGGGGGGAGGATTTTTCATTACTTCACTACTCCAACGCTCCATTACTCCAGTGGCATTTTCCGGCACGCTCCGGAAGGAAGAATAGACTCGCCTGTGTGCTGGGCGGTGTACAAATATTCGCTGGGAAATGATCCGATCACTCGCGTTTAACACACAAGGCCGTCTGCACACCAAGGACATCGAAATGTTTTTGATGCCCACGTTGCTGGCAGACACCAATCTCTTTCTCTGGGTCGACCTGGAAAATCCCACACCAGAGGAATCGCAGCGGGTGCTGGAAAGTATTTTTCATTTCCATCCGCTCTCGATCGAAGACTGCGTTGCCGTGAGCGAGGCACCCAAGGTCGAGGAATATACGCCGAAGGAGGGTGACCGATTTACGCCCTATCTGTTTATGGTGATTCACGCGGTGGATTACAGCCGCAAAGACGGCGTCTTTGCGACAAGTGAACTAAACTTTTTCCTGGGAAGAAATTTTCTGGTGACGTACCACGAATTGCCATTGAAAAGCGTGCACATGACCGAGGAGCGTTGCTTGCGAGGCACGGGCCACATAGCGCGCGCGCCGGATCGGGTCGCATATACCATCCTAGATGGGATCGTGGATAACTATAAGCCGGCCCTGGATGAACTCTCCCTCGAGATCGCCCAATTGGAACACGAGGTTGTGCAAACTCCCGACAAACAAACGCTCAACCGACTGCTCCAGATTAAGAAAGAAGTATTGCATTTGCGGCATATCGTCAGTCCACAGCGGGAAGTGCTCGCGCGATTTGCGCATGGTGAGTTTAAGCTCATCCGGCCGCATTTGGTGCCCTACTATCGAGACGTCTACGACGGGTTATTCCATATTTCGGAACTGGCGCAGCGCTATACCGATTCCCTTACCGGCATTTTGCAGGTCTATCTGAACATGTCCGCCAATCAGACGGGGGACATTATCAAACTGCTCACTCTCATTACTGTGATTTCAACGCCCCTAATGATTGTTGGCACCTGGTACGGGATGAACTTCGAGGGAATCCATGAGCTCAAATGGAAGTACGGATATGAGATGGCTATCGGAATTACCTTGATCGCCACTGGAGTGACCGTTTGGTGGTTCAAAAAGAAGAAGTGGCTTTGATCGGACCGCAGTGATCGCACTTTCTTTACGGCTTGTCGGTGTAGAACATTGATCGCGCCACGGAAGCAATGAGCTAGCGGCTGTTCTTTTCACTACCCCATCACTCCGCTACGATATTACTCCATCTGCATTCGCCGGTACCCGTTGCGCTCGACAGTTGTGAATGTTAGAACTCGACCGGCGTTGCGCCTACGCTGTTTATGGTCGGCAAGATATTGATTCCCGAAATCCGCAGCCTGATAGAGGCGCGGAACTTTGCTGGTTTGCGTGAAATTTTCCGGGACTGGCCGCGAGCCGACGTAGCGGAAGTGATTCTCGATCTGCCGGCCGACGACCGCGTCATCATCTTTCGGGTGTTGCCGGCGGCGCTGGCGGCGGACGTTTTTGAGTACCTCGATGTTGAGGCGCAACAGGAATTGCTCCGCTGCATGGCGCACGAACAGGTCGCGGCCATTCTCAACGAGATGTCGCCGGACGATCGCACGGCGTTGCTGGAAGAAATGCCGAGCGCGACGACCCGGCAACTAATCAGGCTGCTCACGCCCGAGGAACGTCGCATCGCCCAGGCGCTACTCGGCTATCCCGAGGGCAGCGTTGGCCGTTTAATGACGCCCGATTTTGTTTCGGTGCGCGAGCATTGGACGGTGAAGGAGGTGCTCGATTACGTACGCGAGCACGGGCGCGACAGCGAAACGCTCAACTTCATCTACGTCGTCGATGACCAAGGCAAACTCGTCGACGACCTGCGCATCCGCAATTTTCTCCTCCGTCCCCTCGAAACGCGCATCGATGAAATCATGGATCGCAGTTACGTGCATCTGACAGTGAATCAAACCCAGGAAGAGGCGCTGCAGATTTTCCGAAAATACGATCGTGCCGCGTTGCCGGTGGTGGATTCGAACGGCGCGCTCGTCGGCATCGTCACCCAGGACGACATGCTCGACGTGGCCGAAGAGGAGGCAACCGAAGACATCCAAAAACTAGGGGGTATGGAAGCCCTCGACGAGCCGTACACAACCATTCCGTTCGCACGAATGGTGAAGAAGCGCGCGACCTGGCTTATCATTCTTTTTCTTGGCGAAATGCTAACCGCCACCGCGATGCAGGGTTACAACAGCGAGATCGAGAAAGCGGCGATTCTGGCGATGTTTTTGCCGCTGATCATTTCAAGCGGTGGCAATTCCGGATCGCAGGCGACGACGCTGGTGATTCGAGCGATGGCTCTCGGCGAATTGCGTCTGCCCGATTGGTTTCGCGTCGTCCGCAAGGAATTGCTGTCCGGGATATCGCTCGGACTGATTCTTGGAACGATTGGTTTTTTCCGAATCACGCTCTGGCAATATCTCCACATCTTTGATTACGGGAAATACCACTGGCTGGTCGCGGTAACGGTCGGAGTCGCGCTGATCGGAGTAGTGCTGTGGGGCACTATCAGTGGAGCGATGCTTCCATTCTTGCTGCGTCGTTGCGGTCTCGATCCAGCAGCGTCATCCGCGCCGTTCGTCGCCACATTGGTCGATGTGACGGGCCTGGTAATTTATTTCAACGTGGCACTGTTTATCCTTCGCGGCACGCTGTTGTAATTGCACGGCCTGAGCCCTCATCTTCAGTGCTGCCATTGGGATACTTATATTTTAGAGTGCCCCAGGTGATGGCGACGCATTTACTCTATTTTCTTTTGGTGGCGGCAATTGGCCCGGTGGCGGCCATGGCCGGGGAGCCGCTTGCCAAAGGCATTCAGGACAACTCGTTTCTCATCGAGGAAGCCTACAATCAGGAGCCTGGCGTCGTGCAGCACATCTTTAATCTGCCGAGCTATTTCACCGGACACGCGCACGAGATTATGCCCAGCTTCACTCAGGAATGGCCGGTCTTCAGCCAAATCCACCAATTTTCCTACACCATTCAGTACACGTTCAACAACCACGCGAATGGTCTGGCCGATATTCGATTGAATTACCGATTGCAGGCCCTGATGGAAGCCGAACGCGTGCCTGCATTCGCGCCGCGATTGACACTGGTCTTACCCACAGGCAACGAACAGAAAGGGTTCAGTAATGGCCGTGTCGGATACGAAACGAATCTGCCTTTCAGCAAGATCCTTGGTAATCGCTGGACCGTTCATTTCAATGCCGGTATGTCGATCTTCCCCGACGTCCGCGGTCAAGATCTGATCAATTACAATCTTGGAGGCAGTGGAATATACGCTGTCACGCGCGACTTCAATCTGATGCTCGAAATGGTCGCTGGCTGGAACGAAGAGTTCGATTTCGCAGTAAAAACGGCGCGCGCAAACGTCAATCGCACCACGACGGCCTTGATCTCGCCGGGATTTCGTTACGCCTTCAATTGCCCTAACGATCTTCAGATTGTTGCCGGCGCCGCGGCCCCGATCGGTATTACTTCCGATTCACCAGACTGGGGGCTGTTCTTTTATCTGTCATTCGAATACCCGTTCGTGCGCCCACGCGATCAGATGTGACCGAAGCACTGCGTTTGTGATTATACGCGGGGCGATGCTATAGCCGCGGTCGCTGGCCTATGTTCCATTGCTGGCCATGTCCATCCAAAGCCTATGTGATCACTCAATAACTGAGTGGTCCTCACTCCGAAATATTCGGGAATTCGAGATGCCAGCAACCACCCGAAGGTCACGGGATTGTGCCTTCGCACTAAATCCTCTGGCCGGAATCGAGAACTCCAGCTACAACGACGCCATGTTCTCAATCAGTAAAATTCTCGGTCACGACGAAAAGTTCTTCGACCTGCTCGAAGCGAGCGCGCAGCAGGCCGATACCAGTGTTCACCACCTGATCGATTTGCTGGCGAACCTGGAGAAAAGCGAATCGTCGAGCAATCTCACCGCATTTGCCGAGAGCCGCCGCGAAGATAAACGAATCACCCAGCAACTAACCGAGGAACTTTCTAAAACGTTCATCACGCCCCTGGAGCGCGAAGACATTCAAGCGCTGGCCAGCGCGCTCTACAAAATTCCGAAAACAGTGGAGAAAATCAGCGAGCGGATTTTGATTTGCCCTGAGGATTTGCACGGACACAATTTCCGGCGTCAGGTCGAACTCCTTGACCGCGCGGCCGAAGCAGTCTTGGCGATGGTCAAAGAATTGCGCACGGGCACAGATATCCGCACTGCTCGCGAGATGAACGCGCGTTTGCAAACAATCGAAGGCGACGCCGACAAGCTCGAACTCGAACTGTTACGCGATCTTTACCACGGCGATTACACGCCCAAGCACATCATTTTCCTGCGCGATCTTTACGAATTGCTCGAGAAAGTGATCGATCGCTGCCGGGACGCCGGGAACATCATCCTGCAAGTCGTCCTTAAGTACGCGTAATCGGCTTTCCCGATGATCACGTTCTTCGTCGTTGTCTTCGCGGCGATTGTTTTCGAATACAGCAACGGGTTTCACGATGCGGCCAATGCCATCGCCACTGTTGTCTCGACCAAAGTGCTGACACCGCGGCAAGCCATCGCGATGGCGACGATTTTCAATTTAACCGGCGCGCTTCTGGGCGGCGCGGTCGCGTCCACCATCGGCAAAGGTTTGGTTGACACGAACGTCGTGACCATGGCGACAGTGTTGTGCGCGCTCATCGCCGCTTTCGCCTGGAACATTACCACCTGGTTGGTCGGGCTGCCCTCGAGCTCGAGCCATGCCCTCATTGGTGGATTATGCGGCGCCGCGATCGCGACTGCGCATGGAAACTGGTCGGTCTTGAAATGGGAGACCGGACTCTGGCCCAAAGTAGTCATCCCGATGGTTACGTCGCCGCTGGCCGGATTTTTTCTCGGCGCTCTGGTGATGTTTGCGCTTTTCGCGGCCCTCCATCGGTTCACGCCTGGCGCGGTGCATTCTGTTTTCGGGAAGCTGCAAATTCTCAGCGCAGCTTTCATGGCCCATTCGCACGGAACGAATGACGCGCAGAAAACAATGGGCATCATTACCCTCGCGCTTTTTACGGGAACAAAGGCCGGGCGCTTCGAGCATTTGCCCGAGTGGTTAACTTTCCTGCGGATGCCGAGTTTCGGCGCCATTCCGGCATGGGTAACAATTCTTTGTGCTATCACGATGGCTGCAGGCACGGCCGCGGGCGGGTGGCGGATCATTCGCACGCTTGGACACAAGGTGGTGAAACTTCAGCCGGTTCATGGATTCGCCGCTGAGACCAGCGCCGCGCTCATTATTCAAACGGCGAGTGTTTACGGTATTCCGCTTTCGACCACGCACGTGATTTCGACCTCGATCATGGGAGTGGGAGCGGCCAAAAGATTCAGCGGCGTGAAATGGACGGTGGTGGAACGGATCATCTGGGCTTGGATTCTGACGTTGCCCGCCACGGGCATTATCGGATTTATTCTCGCTCGCGCTGCTGTGGCGTTTGAATGACTGGGAGAGGCGACTTCTCCGTAAACGGACGGATTCGTCCAGTGGCGAACAAGTCGCCCGGTTTGGAGATCGGCTACGAGAAGACGCTGTTCCTTGAGATTAGTAAACGTCGCGCTTGTAGCGCTTGTCCGCCTTCATCTGCTCGACGTAGACCTGTGCTTCCTCCGGCGATTTGCCACCTTGTTCCTGCACAATCGCCCGCAACGCGGCGTCTACATCTTTCGCCATCTTCAACGCGTCGCCACAAACATAGAAGTAGGCACCGGCGTCGAGCCAGCGCCAAAGTTCAGCGGCATTCTCCTGCATTCGATGTTGCACATAAATCTTATGTTCCTGATCCCGCGAAAAAGCGCAGTGCAGCTGAGTGAGAAAGCTCTGTCCTTCTTCAGCGCCTCGAACTCATCGCCATAATAATAGTCATAGTTCTCGTCGCTGTGCGCCGAAGAAGAGCCAATTACGCCCGTGCGTACCCACTGCGCGCCGTTCCTGCAAGAACGCCCGGAACGGCGCAATCCCGGTTCCCGGGGCCGACCATGATGATATCAGCATCGCCTTCCGGCAGGTGAAAATGTTTCGCTACGCTCGGGAAAACCGGCACCGGCTGATCATTGCAACGTTCCGCCAGAAAAGTTGACGCCACGCCTTTACGCGGGCGGCCATGCGATTCGTAGCGAATAACATCAACGATAAGGTGGACGGAATCGGGATAGACACGCAAGGAGCTGGCGACAGAATAAAGGCGAGGCTGCAATTTCGTTAGCAAGCTAACGAATTCTGCCGGAGCGAATTTGGCCGAGGGATGTTGCAGGAGAAAATCGATGATCTCCATCCCCCAGAGATAAACCTGGAGATCGTGCTTGTGATCGGGCTGGAGAAGTTCCTTCAACAGCGGTGCTGCCGAAGCTCGCTCGACGATCGCTTTCAAGAATTTCGGAGTGGGAGTGGTGATGGTATAGCTGCGAAGCAATGCCTGGCGCAGTGGCGCGGTTTCATTTTTTCCCGCCGGCACTATTTCGTCGCCAGTGGCGCCAAGCGCGCGAATAGTTTCCTCGACCAGCGGCGGGTCGTTTGTCGCGTAAACCGCCATTGAATCACCGGGCTCGAAGGTCAGTCTTGAACCGGCCAGCGAAATTTCGTGGTGCCGGGTTTCTTTGTTGCGATTTCCTTCGTTCAGCCTCCGATTGACGACCATTTTGGCTGGGAATGGATTGGTGCGCGAATAAATCGGCGTCATTGCTTGCAACTACGCGGCGTCATTGTTCGTGCAAGTGCGCACATTTGTCATGCAAGCTCGCCCAGAATGACAAATGCGGAGCGCTTGCCACACCCGGTTGCGCCGCTAGCCTGTCGGGGGAGCGCGTTCTGGCATGCGCTCGTGCATGAATCAGAACGAAGCGCCGCCAAACATTCCTCAAATCGCGCCGCCGTCGCGCGATCCCTACGCGGCATTTCGGTTCGCCAGTTTCAATCTCTACATGACAGGAAACTTTCTCGCGTTCGTTGGCCGCCAAATGTTGGCCGTCGCGGTGGAATGGGAGATTTACCGGCGCACGCATTCGGCGACTGCGCTTGGATTGGTTGGCCTGGTGCTGGTGATTCCAGTGGTCTGTCTTTCACTCCCGGCCGGACACCTGGCCGATAAGGTACAGCCGGAAACACATCATCATGATTGCGCAGTTTTTCACCGCGATCACTTCGGCGGGATTAGCGCTCGTTTCCTGGAAACATCTGTCCATTCCGGCCTGGCCGGTTTTGCAGCAAGGCAACAGTTTGTTGCGTGCCATCGCCGGAGTTTTCGAACGTCATCAGCAGGTGTTTCACTTCGATGATTTTTCCCTTCCGGTGATTTACCTTTTGCTCTTTATCTCAGGAATTGCCCGCACCTTCGCCTGGGCCGCGCGCAGCTCGTTTTTCCCGACCCTCGTCCCGCGGGACGTCTTCGCCAACGCGGTCACCTGGAACAGCAGCGTCTTTCAAATTGCCTCAGTCGTCGGGCCTGCCATCAGCGGGTTCATTGTGGTGCATATTAGTTTTTCCTGCGTTTACGTCATCGATGCCATCACTTCGTTCCTTTTTTTCCTGCTGGTGTTGCCGATTCCGCGTTCGCCAGCGAAGAAAAAGCACGAGGTTCTGGATACCTGGCGCAGTTTGCAGGCGGGAATGCGCTTTGTTCTGAGCAAACACGTCATCCTCGCAACCATCACGCTCGACTTGTTCGCGGTGTTGCTCGGTGGTGCGACTGCGTTGCTCCCGATGTTTGCAGATCAGATTCTACGCGTGGGCGCGATCGGTCTTGGTTGGATGCGCGCGATCCCGGCGATCGGTGCGTTTATCACTGCCCTCGTCGTCGCCTACTTGCCGCCGATCAAACGTGCCGGGGTGACTTTGCTTTGGTGCGTCACTGGGTTTGGACTCGCAACTATTCTTTTTGGATTGTCGCATGTGTTCTGGTTTTCGCTCGCGATGCTCTTTTTCATCGGCGCCTTCGACAGCGTCAGCGTAATTATTCGCGGGACTATCGTGCAGTTGGTCACACCGGATGAAATGCGCGGTCGCGTTTCCGCCGTGAACAACATTTTCATCGGCACGTCCAATGAATTTGGTGCTCTGGAGTCAGGCCTTACCGCGGCGCTGTTCGGCCCGGTAATTTCGGTAGTCGGCGGCGGGATCGGCACCATACTCGTCGTCTTCGGTGTCGCGAAATGGTGGCCGGAAACGCTGAAGATAGGACGATTGGACAAGACGCTCCGCTAAACCAGGCGCCGGCTGCAATGACCGCAATTCTGAGTGCTGCCGTCTTCCTGGTAGAGCGCTGTGTTAAACGATACGAGTTCGGCTCCGACCTCACTCCACCGTCACCGTATAAGTATCCTCGAAGCTAAAACTTCCAAGGAGCGCCCCATCAACGCTTACCCGAATTGTAACCGTGTGAGTACCTTTGGGTAGTGGTGTGAGGAATCCTCCCATGAGGATAGTATGCGACTCGCCGTTGGGTCAGCCCGGCGTATCGTGATCCTACGGCAAGCAAGTTATTCCCAGCCAATATCAAATTCGCTGCAGGGCGAAACTCTATATGATATTCAGCTGAACTTATGAAAATCGCCGCTGCCCAAATTTCCTGCGCACCGGGCGAGATTGGTGCGAATCTACGCAAGATTCGCGAGTTTACCTCGCGAGCGAAAAAGGCGGGCGCGGAATTGATCGTTTTCCCGGAGATGTCCGATACCGGTTACTCGATGCCGGTCATCCGAAAAGCCGCAACCGATTGGAACCAAGGGGTGGTGCCGCGGCTCGAAGAGATCGCGCGTGAATTCTCCATCGCCATCATCTGCGGCGTGTCGGAACGGGAAGGGGATCGCATTTACAATGCCCAGGTTTTCTTTGACGCCGGTGGGAACATGATCGCGAAATATCGCAAGACCCATCTCGTGACCGCCTCGCAGGTCGACGAGCGTTCTGTATTCACTCCGGGCGATTCCTTCGTTAGTTGCCAGGTCGGAAATTATGTTTTCGGGCTGACCATTTGTTACGATCTCCGTTTCCCCGAGGTTTGCCGCAAACTGGCCGTCGAACAGCACGTCAATGTCTTCGTGAATTCATCGGCGTGGCCAATCGTGCGGGTCGAACACCTGCGCATTCTCGCCCTCACGCGGGCGATCGAGAATCAAAGCTACCTCATTCTGGCGAACCGCACCGGCATCGATGAAGATGGTACCCTTTGCGGGACGTCGGTGATCATCGATCCCTATGGCGTGATCCTTTCGGCAGCATCGGTCGATCGCGAGGAAATCATTTACGCCGAGATTTCCGAAGATATTGTCGATTCCGTTCGCAAGCGGATGGCGGTATTCGATCATCGCCGAACGGATCTTTATTAAGAGCGGCGCCGGAAACATAGACTTCCAGTCTGTGTGCCCGGCGGACATGCTGTCCGCTGTTTTTTCATCGCAGTGGAGTAAAACTCCGCCGGGCGCACAGGCATCATGCCTATGTTCCCTCAAAACGCTCCGTGGACCGCGATCATTCCATAGGGCGCGCTGCCGTCCTGGTGGAAACGGACGTCGGCGCGATAAAAATCAAAGGTGCGATAGGGCTGGTAGCCGGCCTCGGCATTAACTGAAAGCCACCTTGCGACTTTCCAATCAAATCCGACGCCAGTTCGTACTTCGCTATAGGTCAAAACGGCGTGGTCCAACCTGGGTATTCCATGGACGCGACCGAAGTCGTCGCCCACCCGGAAGTTTGTTTCCTTTAAAGTTGCACCGAGATAAAGGGTTAGATTCTTGTTCCATTCATATTCAAGGCGTGGCGTTGGCGCGACGGCATTCAAGACCCATTGCGGCTGAAATCTCCAACGAATTCCACCGCCGGGAATGACCGGATACTTGCGTTCCACATCAATGCTAACGCCGAGAACCAACTGAAGATCGGGGCTATAAATATAAGTGCCACCGATCTCGAAGGGCATGTTGAAGTCGGTCGATCCTGGCCGGAACGCTTCGCTGTAGACTCCCGGCGTCGTTTCGATCCGGACGAGAATTGAATCGGAAAATTGAGTATCGATTCCGAGGATGGTGGCGACCGATTGGAGGGTATTGGGCAACGGCGCGTTTTTGCTCAACCCGAAAGAGAATTGTTCGTATTCGAAACCGAGTCGAAGCACACCGAGCTTCACTCGCGGCGTGAAAACGAACCGGAGCAGCGTGTCGCTCTCATCGAAGTCTTCCACTCGCTTCGATCCGCGCGCGACCGTGGCTTCACCGACATACGTTTCCTCGAAGGAATATTCGAGTGGCCAGAAGTCACTCCCGAATGAGGCGGTGGCCAGCAAAGTCGCCGCCAGCAATTGCGGGGTGAAAGAACGGGCGATCACGACTCAGCGTCCGCGTTCCTGCCGGAAACGCGCGATGGATTTGGCAACGTCTTTCATCATCGCCGATTCCGAGCCGAGTTTTTCCACGCCATGCAAGTCGGCCAGTGCAGCCGACGACACCATATCACCCCGCCAAACCAACGTTTGCGGTTTACCATCTATGTCAACCGGCCACATTTGATGCAACGTGAGGGTGACGTAATAACCGCCACTGGAATAGTAAAAAGTATCGGCCGCCTGCACCGCACCACTCGCGTTCCGCGAATAAAAAGCGCCCAGCGTTGCCACCGCCACATTATCGGCATTGAGCAATTCCCAATACAAATCCGGCTTGAGCGATCCCGCGCCGCGTCCTATCCCGCTGCTATCGAGCAGTCCGGCAAACTGCTTCCGAATCTTTGATTGCTCGCGCAGCAGACCATTTAACTCCTCGCCTGCTTTGATGGAGGGACCAGCGTGATCGTACGGCGGCTGCGCCGACGTTCCGCCGCTGATAAAGGTGCGGGTGCGCCCGGCCAAAACGCCCATCCAAAAATCACCGCCCGCAGCGGAAAACGCAGCATTGCCGCCCTTCCATCGCGCCGCTTCCTCTCGACTGAGCTGCAAGTCGTTGCTCATTTTCGCCGTCGCATTCACCAGCGTGCGCACCGGACCATTGTCTGGTGCACTTTTGATTCTGGCAAAGGAAGACTCACTAATTGCACCGGAGAGGTCGCCGTGTAGAAACACTTTTGGTTCGTGATGCTCGGACGGGTTCCAGTTGCGCATCGCCTCGAGATGCGGTGCGGGTGCTCCAGGCAAAACGTAGATGCTTTGCACTGACAAGAACCGCGAATTGCTCATGGGCGGTCCGTGCGCAGTCTTGGCATCGCTCTTGGCCAGCTGCGTCAGATCGATTTTGTCGAAAACGGAAAAGCCGCTCAGTTCCGAAAGGGGATCGGCTGACGCCATGCGGATGCCGGCGAGGATCGCAAGGAGCAGGGAGAGGAGACAGCTCTTTCTCATGTGGACACTTCTAACGATACGTTGCCGGGTTGCAAATCTTGCTCTGCCATCGCAATAACCTTTCGAATATGAATGAACCAGTGATCGTGCTCGACAGGCTGAGCAAGCATTTTGGTAACGTTCAGGCGGTGCGGGAAGTTTCCCTCACCATTGCTCCGGGGACAATCTTCGGATTTCTTGGGGCTAACGGCGCCGGTAAGACGACGACCATTCGGATGTTGTGCGGCCTGACCCATCCGACCGGCGGAAAAGCGACCATCGCACGCCACGACGTCTGGCAGGAACGGCAGCAGGTGCGGGCGAAGTTTGGTTACGTCGCGCAACGTTTTAGTTTGTATCCGGACCTCACAGTGGAAGAGAATTTTCGCTTTTTCGGCGGCGCTTGTCGCGTGCCTATAACGGAACTGAATGAACGCATCGCGAATCTGTTGGGCCTCACTGATCTCAGGGAAAAACGCAATACCGCCGCCGGGAGCTTGTCGGGCGGGATGAGGCAGTTGCTCGCGCTCGGATGCGCGCTCGTGCACGACCCGCCTTTGCTTTTCCTTGATGAACCGACCTCGGGTCTCGATCCGGTGCATCGCCAACAGATTTGGAACTTGCTCTACGATTTGAGTCATGAAGGCAAAACCATCTTCGTCACGACGCATTACATGGATGAAGCGGAGCGTTGCACTGAGGTCGGCTTTATCGAGAGTGGCCGATTGCTGGCCAAAGCGTCACCGCGAAACCTGAAAGGGACTTTTCGCACCAAATTGCTCGAGATCGATGTCGACCCGGTGATGCCTGCACTAGTCCGGTTGCGCAATTTTCCCGGCATTCTTGGTGTCTCGTTGCGCAGCGGCGCGCTTCGAATCTACGCGCCCGAACCGGAAACATTGCTTCAAAGTTGGCAAACAAACTGGCCCTTCGCCGATTTGAAATTGTTAGGTGAACGCTGGGTCGAACCGGACATGGAAGACGTGTTTACGGCGTATTCGCAGGGCTATGGTGCGGTGCTGAAGGAAGAGACGAATGAAGGCAACGCTCAATTGATATGAAGAAGAGAACGCCGAACGCCGAACGCCGAACGTTGAACATCGAATGGAAAACGCGCGCGTTGCGAATCCAGGAATCCGATTCGGAATACGCAACGCCAAAAAGAGTAAAGTATGACCTTGAGGACAGATTGTTGGACTTCGCCGTTGCAGTTGTTGAACTGACAGACGACTTGCCCAACACCAGAGCAGGCAATCACATTGCGGGACAACTTCTCAGGTGCGGCACATCGCCGTACGGTCATCATGGCGAAGTTGAATCTGCCGAGTCCCGCAAAGATTTTATTCATAAGCTCAAGGTCTGTCTAAAAGAGCTACGCGAAACAAGACGCTGGCTCCGGCTCGTATCACGGCTCAAGAAGATGAATCAGGACCCGCGTTTGGTACCGTGCCTCGCTGAAGCAGAAGAGTTGATCAGAATTTTTGTCGCAAGTGTGCGCACAGCCGAGCGAGGGAGCGCGTGATGCGACAGCGATTCCAATTCGGTGTTCGGCGTTCGGCGTTGGGCGTTCGATATTTTTCCTCATGAACTCCTCTCTCCACGCCATCCTCAGCGTTGCCTATAAGGAATTTCTCCACATTTATCGCGACAAACGAGTGCTGCTTTTGCTTCTGATTTTGCCGCCGCTTTTCATTTTGCTCTTCGGTTACGCTTTCGAATCGAGCGACATTACCGATGTCCCCATCCTGCTGATTAATCGCGACAACACGCCGCGCACCCAGCGCTTTATCGACGTCGTACTGCAGAACAAAACGTTTCGGTGGCGCCAGGGCCCGCCGGAAACCACCAACGAATCCGATCTTCTCGCCCACCACGTCCAGGCCGCGCTGATCGTTCCACAGGGCTGGAGCGATTCCCTGAACGCTGGTAATCCGAAACCGCTGACCCTTTACCTCGACGGGAGCGACATCAACTTCGCCGATGCCGCGGAAGGCGGAGTGCAGAAGAGTCTGGCCGATTTTCAGATGAAAGAGCGCGACCTTATCATCGAGGACCTGCCGGACGAAGTGATCGAACTGGGCAAACAATTGCCGGTGCAGATTCGCAAGCAATTCGTCTCGCTGATGGAAGCGTGGTCAGCCAAGAGAATAGTGCTCTACAACCCGAAAGAGCGTTTCATTGATTACGTTATTCCGGGAATTATCGGGCTCATCTTACAATTACTCACGGTCACGCTGATGGCCTGCACCATCGCGCGCGAACGCGAGTCCGGAACGCTTTACCAGTTGATGGTCACGTCACTGAAGCGTCGCGAAATCGTGGTTGGCAAAATCCTGCCGTATCTCGGCGTCTCGATCGTAATCATCGCAGTGATCGCGTTTGTTGCCGGTTTTCAATTTCACGTGCCGTTTTACCAACCGCCCGCGTTGATGCTGATCTGCCTGCTCTTCCTGCTTTGTTCGCTCGGGCTCGGGCTCCTCATCTCCGCTTTCTCCAAAACCCAGACTCAGGCGATTCAATTTTCCGTCTTCTTTTTGCTGCCGGTGTTTGTCTTGTCTGGCGCCTTTGCCCCGCTCGAGCAACTCCCCAAAGCCATCCAATATCTTTCGGAAATTTTTCCGCTCACCCATTTCTGCCGCGCGTTCCGGCTGGTGAACATGTATCAAGCCCCGACCGCGTTTTACCTTAAGGACCTGATAGTTCTATTTGCCGGCGCGATCATCACCTTTGTCGGCGCCGCTCTTCTGCTGCGAAGGATCGAAGAGTAGCGAGGTTAAGCGGCCAACTGCGGCCACGGCAACGATCTGATTCGAGCAGTGAAAGAGAGGAACTCGTTATTTTTCGCGAGAATTGCTACTCTGGCCGCGTTGATCAACGTGGGCACCGCCCTGGCGGCGTCGAATGAGCCGCCCAATGCGACGCCGCAGGATGTGTTCGATGCCATGCGCGGCAGTTTTCAACCGGCAAAAGCAAAAGGTGTGCATGCTCGTTATCAATGGGACTTGAGCGGACCGAACGGCGGCGAATGGTGGATCGAGGTAAACAACGGGACCTACAAGATGGGCAAGGGAAAAATCCCCGATCCAAATGTCACTTTCATAGCAAAAGACAAGGATTGGGTCGCCATCTGCCATGACCAACTCAGCGGCACATGGGCCTATCTTACTGGCCGACTAAAGATTCGCGGCGATCAGGGAGTAGCCAGAAAGCTCGGCGAAATATTTCCTTAAAATTTCGCTTCCGCTGCAATTCTGAGATACGGCGCCGGATCAGTCCGCTTCGACTGATTGACCCGGAAGAAATCGAAATTGCGCTGAATTGTAGCGCCTGCGCCTACACTGATCTTAAACGGTTTCAAACCCGAATACCCGACCTGCAAACCGGCGCGATACTCACTGTATTGAACGACGGCGTCGTCCACTTGCAGTTTCCGCTCTGTTGTATGCACTTGATCTGTGCGAGCTCCGAGAAAGTTGAGTTCCCCAAGTGCCCGTATGTCCCAGTCGTCATTTGGCTGATACACCAGCGCAGGCTTTGGAAATACAGCCTGCAAGCGCAGTTTGTCGTTAATCAGCCAGGTAATACCACCACCCGGGGCGACAACTGGATCCTGGAATTGGCCCCAGCCGAAACCGACCGTGGCGAAGATTTTGTCCTTCTTCAAAGGAAAACTCACATACGCTCTCCCGGGAACGTCGAAAGCGTTCCCGCTGATGTGATCTTGGAAGTAAAATCCAGGTTCGAGTTCGATACCTGCGCCTGGATGATCTTCTACCACGTACTCCAGGGCCAGGTGCCCATAGAGTCCTTGCAAATGGTCGGGCAGGCCGTTGTTGGTGCCGCCAAAATCGTAACGCTCGTATTCGACGCCGGCGCGAAAATACCATTTCCCAGTGATTAAAAATCGATGGTCGTAGCTGAAGTCGTCGTAAAGCGAATCGCCATGCCCGAGTTTGGATTCCTCAAAATCGCTCTGGAACGTGTACGTCGTCTCGTAGTTAAAAAGATCGTGTGAATTTTCCTCTTCGGGTTTGGCGGTTTGCTGCATTTCCGGTTCGGTGCCGGCGAAGACACCACCGATTCCGGCCATGGTCAGCATTGCTAGCGTGAAAACGAGTGATATTCGCGAAACTTTTCGAATCAGGATTTTGTTCACGGTGAATTAGGTTATGAATGAATCGCACGTGCGCGCCGGAGGTGATGTATCGGATTAAAGCATGATCAGCAAGTGGTGATTGTGGCAAGGGCGAGTTTCAACACGTCCGGTGACGCCTGACTTGGCGTGTGAAAGCCACGAGAGCCGTTACCGACGATCTCCGGGCATCTGGGGAAAATTGGCGCCGAAAGCGCGTTGCGCTAAGCAGCGTGTTGTCTGGGGAGCGCAGGCCGCTGGCCTGCAGCATTCGGCGGCTCGCCGAATGCATTTTGGCGCGGACACTTTGAGGAGGGTTAAAGTCGGTTCGCGGCAAGCTGCCGCTAACTGCAGGCCAGCGGCCTGCGCTACCCAGAACAAAATCCAGATCGCCTACTCGTCGGTTGTTGTGGATTCTCGCGCGTAGTTGCGACCATTGCGGATCGTGTTCACGATCATTCTTCGATCAAACATGAAGGCCGGCGGCAAACTCAAACTCACAATTTACCTACTCGGTCTCGCGGGCGCCGCCCTCTTCACCATTCTCCTCGTCCGCCAGGGGGCGATGTCGGTCGGCACCGCGGTCGCGACCGCCGGCTGGGCCGTAGTCGGCATCGCCGCGTTTCATTTCATCCCAATCTTTCTCGATGCCACTGCCTGGTACGTCCTTTTTCCAAAAGCAATTCGCCCACGCCTGCAAAGTTTGTTCTGGATGCGCTGGATCGGTGAATCGATCAGCAATCTGATTCCTTCGGCCGCGGTTGGCGGCGATATTGTCCGTGCGCGGCTCGCCACCATTACCGGCACCCCAATGGCTGCGGCCGCGGCCAGTGTGATCGTTGATGTCACGCTGGGCGTTGTTACCCAAATTGCGTTCACCCTGCTCGGTCTAGTCTTGCTGGTCCACGCTACTGGACGCAGCAGTTTGGTCGGTCCAACATTGATCGGAGCCGTTCTGGGAGTCCTTGCCATTGCCGGCTTCTATGTTGCCCAACGACTCGGCATGTTTCGTTTTGTCAGCGTGATCATCACCCGCCTGGTGAAATCCAAAGAATGGAGCTCGTTCGTGCAAAGTGGCGAAACGCTCGACCAGACCGTGCGCGAACTTTATGGCCGACGACGCGGTGTCATCAACTGCTGCATTGTCACGATGGTTTCGCTCATTGGTAGCTCTGGCGAAATCTATATCGCGTTAGCTGCTCTTGGCCTGCATGCGACCGTCTGGAATGCGGTCATTCTACAAAGCATGGCGATGACGGTGAAATCGGCGGCCTTTCCTGTCCCCGGCCAGCTTGGGGTACAGGAAAGCGGTTATCTCGTCATCGGCAATCTTCTAGGCGTCCCCGGCGAAACTGCCTTCGCCATATCCCTTTTAGCGCGCTTCCGCGACTTGCTCGTCGGTATCCCGGCTCTAATTCTCTGGCAGTTGGTCGAGGGCCGCCGTTTGTTGCGCGCAGAACCTGTCGCAAGCGAATGATGAAGCTCGATGTTGTCGATAGCACGACGCAAAGCCTGAAACCTCCGTGTTACTTTGATCTTGAGTCACTCGACGAAGGAAGTAGCCGTGTGTGATAAACCGTCGGGAATGAGGTCGATCAGTGTTTTGCCATTACCAAAATTGAACATGCCCTGGTGCTCCATTTTTTCTTTGAAATTCGAACCTGCTCGGGCGTTCGATTGCGCGTCAGTTCGATAACGGAATCATCTCGCCTGGTTTCATTGCGCGCACCTGCGCCTTTGAGCCGAGTTTTTCTAATTCGTCGGCCAGCAGTTCGGGCGTGCCTGTAAGAACCGGGAAGGTTGCAAAGTGAATTGGGATGACAGATTTCGCCTTTACCAATTCGACAGCTCGTGCCGCACGCGCCGGTCCCATGGTAAAATGCCCGCCCATGCATACGAGCATCCAATCGATAGGTCGCTCGAGTGGAACCAATGCCATGTCGGAAAACAAATCGGTGTCGCCGGTATGATAAATGGTGGGGCCGTTCCGAATCGACAAGACAACGCCGCTCGGTGTTCCGCCATAGATTGGCGGCGACTTTTCATTTGGCATAATCGCCGCGCCATGCCACGCGGGAACAAAACGGGCGGTCACTTCACCATCAAGCACGTGAACTTCGCCGCCGAGATGCCCGACGAGCGAGGAATCTTCTCCCGGAAAACCGAGCGCGTTTCGTAACGCAATCGCGAGATCGAACGTGCAAAGGAGTTTTGCCTTCGTTTTGCCGGCGATTTCTACGGCATCACCGACATGATCGAAGTGGCCGTGGGTGATGCAGATCACATCTACGCGATCGAGTTTCTTCAGCTCGTCCTCGCCTTCTTTGAACAAGGGATTTTTCAGCCACGGATCGATCAGCAAAACCTTTCCAGACGGTATTTGTAGCTTGAAACCCGAGTGCCCGAAGTAAGTGAGTTGAGTGGTTGCCATGCTGAACACGAAATCGAAAACAGATTAGCCAGCAAGAACGAATGACAATCGGACAATCAAATGACGAATGACCCGCCTCCGTCCCGCAGTCGCGGGACTACGGCTGGCGACCGAGGAATTGCTGTGGTGGCAGGCGTGTCGCCTGCAGCATGCAGCCGACACGGCTGCCTCTACAGTCATTAAGTTCGTCATTCGAGCTTCGTCATTTACTTTGTGCCCATGAATCATGACGAAGCGCATCGCCACCTTTCCGCAAGCGATAAACGATTGGCACTGTTGATCTCGCGTTCGCGCTCGCTACAGTATCGAGCCGAACTCGAAAGTGCGTCCGTTTGACGCGCTGGCCGAATCGATCGCTTACCAGCAACTGAGCGGTAAAGCGGCTGCTACCATTTGGAAGCGGGTGCGCGCAATTTTTCCAAATCGAAAATTTCTCGACCCGAAGTTGGTGCTGGAAACGCCGGATGAAGCATTGCGCGCCGCCGGTTTGTCGCGCAGTAAGGTCGCGGCGCTGAAAGATTTGGCGGCGAAAACGATCGACGGCACGGTGCCGACGGCGCGCGCGATGGGCAAAATGACCGACGACGAAATTGTCGAGCGGTTGATTCAGGTGCGCGGGATCGGGCGTTGGACGGTAGAAATGTTGTTGCTCTTTGACCTGGGGCGTCCGGATATCTGGCCGGTACACGATTATGGGGTGCGCAAAGGGTTCGCCAAAATTTTCGGCAAACGAAAATTGCCGACGCCGAAGCAAATGGTGAAACACGGACAGCGATTTGCGCCATATCGTTCGGCGCTGGCGTGGTACTGCTGGAGAGCGCTGGATGACGGGAAGGGTTAGACAGGATTAAAGAAAGGGAGACAGGCTCTTCTTATCTGATCGTGTTACCTTTGTGACTCCGGTCTATTTACTGGAGCGCATTGACTTTGCGCTCGCGGGTCACTAAAAGGCGAGGGCATGGCAACATTTCATATCAATCGCAGCGGCACGAGTCTCGGCACGTTTTCGGAAGAAGATGTTCGAACTGGACTTCGGAGTGGACGTTTTCTTGGCACTGATCTCGGCTGGCGTGACGGCATGGCAACGTGGCAACCACTGGCACAAATTTCCGAATTCGCGCAAGACATTCCAGCGGCGGGCGCTGCGGCTCCGCCGCAGCCGCAGGCCACGAGTTTTGGGTCAATTCCTCCCTTGACAGCAGCCGGGCGCTCGCTCCGGTTTGCCTTGGGATGACCGGCAGCAAAAAGGATTTTTCACCGCGTTTATCGAAACGCTGCAAATGGTTCTGACCCGACCAGCGGAAGCGTTCACCGTTATGAAACGCGAAGGCGGCTTCGGCGAGCCGCTCATTTATGGAGTCGTTGGCGGTAGCGTGGGCGCGATCGTGGCATTCCTGTTTTCGCTTCTTTTGCACTCATTCGGAGTGTTTGCGGGACAGCGGAATGCGCTCGGCGTGATGGCTGGCATGGGTATCGGTTCTATCGGGTTCATTGTCCTTATTCCACTCGGCATCGTCATCGTCTTGTTTATTGGGGCTGGCATTGTTCATCTCTGCTTAATGATTGTCGGAGGAGCGAACCAACCGTTTGAAACGACGTTTCGCGTCCTGGCATTTACGCAAGGATCAACGGGCGTGCTGCAATTGATTCCGGTTTGCGGTGGGTTTATCGCGGCGGTGTGGGGAATCGTGGTGAATTGCATTGGCCTGGCGCGCGCGCACGAAACCGATACCGGCCGGGCGGTGCTGGCGATTTTTCTTCCGCTGGTCGTTTGCTGTGGGCTTATGCTCGTCTTTTTGTTTATGGTCGGCGGGCTTGCCGCGTGGGGTCATCACTGAGCGAGGGCCCCTGTGCAAATTGTTCGCCGGCCACTCGCCCCGGGCGAGACGAATCATGAGCTGATCTGGTTGAGTGTTTCTTCAGGCGGCCTGGCGCTGGCGGCAACGTGGCTGGCGTTGAAATTGCCCTGGCCGATCTGTTTCTTTCACGCGCTCACCGGCCGTCCCTGCCTCACTTGCGGCGCAACCCGATCGGCGATTGCATTTTTCCACGCGCATTTTTTCGCGGCATTTCAATGGAACCCGCTCGCATTCCTTTGTTATTGCGGATTGTCGCTGTTCAATGTCTACGCCTTTGCGACCATCGTCATGCGCACGCCGCGCCTGCGCGTCGCGCAAGTAAACCCGGGCGAGAGGAAATTTATTCGCGGCTCGGTTATCGCCCTGCTGGCGCTGAATTGGGCTTACCTGTTGCTGGCAAATCCGTCGTTATAGCACTGTCATCCCGAGCGGAGTCGAGGGATCCCGATGAAGTTACCTTAAAGCCCTCGCGGCGGGATCCTTCGACTTGCGCTCGGGATGACTACTGTTTTGTCCGCCCCACATCATCCTCTGGCGCGCCACGATGTTTGGCGATGAACTCGGTGGGATTTAGCCAGCCGGCAGTATTCTCCCGATAACCTGGTCCGATAAATGGCGTCATGAACTCGCGCATTTCAAAATGCAGATGGGCGAAATATTGGCCGCCGGCAGTTCCGACGGTCGCGATTTTCTGGCCGCGGCGCACATCGTCGCCAGCGTGGACCAATATTTCCTGACAATGGCCGTAACAGGATTGGACGTAACGACGGGTGCCATTCTCGTCGATCGCGTGTAAAACAATGATAACGTTGCCCCAGCCCGGTCCGCCATCGCGCGCCAGCAAAACACGGCCATTCGCCACGGCGTAAATCGGATCACCGAGGTCGGAATTTTCACCGCCGATACCGTTAAGATCATCACCGAGATGATGATTTTCGGTGAAACGCTGGGCGTTATACGTGAGGGCACCATGCTCGCTGCCGAGGGGGAAATCAAAGCGCGTCGCCACCGGAAGCGACGCGAGTTCGAAGGGCGAAGGAACTTGAAGTGCCGGGTCGAGATGGGTGGGACGAGTGACCTCAGGCGCGAGGCGCCAGATCAGGGCTGCGAGTGCGCCGAGAACAAACAAGGCCAGGCAAAGGACGACGCGTTTCATTTATCGCTCACGAACGCAGTAGGAATGGGAGTACGAGTCGGACAGCTTGTCATGTCGAGCGAAGTCGAGACATCTCTATTTTTATCAGCAGAATAGTCAGAGATTCCTCGACTGCGCTCGGAATGACAGAAAAGAGTGGCGGCTTCGGTTGGCAAGCGTCTTGTGCGAAACTAAGCTCGCCTCATGCGGATTCTCGTCACGGGCGGCGCAGGATTTATTGGTTCGCATCTGGTCGAGAAACTACTCGCGCTCGGGTATGGCGTCGCGATTCTCGATGACTTCAACGATTTTTACGATCCGCGAATCAAACATGGCAACATCGCCGAGGTGAAAAATGATGCGCCGGTTTTTCAGATGGATCTGCGCGACAACAATTCCGTGCGTGGCCTGTTTCATCGGGAGAAATTCGATGCCATCACGCATTTGGCGGCGCGCGCCGGGGTGCGTCCCTCCATTGCTCAGCCGCAGCTTTATTATGATGCCAACGTAAACGGGACGCTGCATTTGCTCGATGCAGCTCGCACGGCCGGAATCGAGCGTTTCATTTTTGCATCCAGCTCGTCGGTTTACGGAGTCTGCAAGGACGTTCCGTTTTCAGAGGATTTTCATCTTACCCAAACCATCAGTCCGTATGCCGCCACCAAAATAGCGGGCGAATTCCTTTGCTCGACGTTTTCGCACCTCTACCAGATGCGAGTAGTGGCGCTGCGTTTTTTTACGGTTTACGGGACGCGGCAACGTCCCGATCTGGCGATCCATCAATTCACTCGCAAGATTTTGGCCGGCCAGCCCATCGATCAATTCGGCGATGGCACGACTCGGCGCGATTACACTTACATTGACGACATTATTCAAGGCGTGGTTGCGGCGCTGAATTACGACGGCCCGAGGTGGGACATTTTTAATCTCGGGGAAAGCGAAACCGTGGCGTTGAAGGATCTGATTGAAGTGATCGAAACCGCGGTTGGAAAAAAGGCAAAGATCAATCAGTTGCCGGAACAGCCGGGTGACGTGCCGCTGACGTACGCCGATATTTCGAAAGCGCGGCGGCTCCTCGGTTACAACCCGACCACGAAATTGCGCGACGGTTTGCCGAAGTTCGTTGAATGGCTTCGAGCTCAGCAACAATGAATCTGCCATTTGCGCAGCGCGCCTCTTTTGCCGCGGGCCAGGCCAAATCGGGGACAACTCTGCTCATCGCCCTGCTCGATGGGCACTCCACAGCTGCTCGTCTTGCCCGAGGAAACCGCCTATTTCCCGACCGCTCTTAATAAATACGAGAAATTCGGCCGCCGGGCACAGGTTGATTATCTGACCAAAGAAGCCCTGTCTCGCGTCCTTTTCGGCGGACCGTCGGAGTGGGAAAAAACGGATTACGGCCACTTTCCGACAGGGCAGTTCCGCGAACGCTTCGAGGCTGCTGCGTTCAACCCGAATAATTCAGACAAAGATTTGCTGGTATTGTTGATGGAGACGTATGCCGAGATTCTAGGGATTCCGCTCGACTCGATCGTGCGCTGGGTGGAAAAAACGCCAGCCAATCGCCGTTTCATTCCGCAGATTTTGGAGCGTTTTCCGCAGACGAAATTTTTGATAACCATGCGCGACCCGCGGGCGATCCTGGCCGCGCAGATCGCGCTTGAGAAGACGCGGAAAACCCGGGAGTTTTCGGTTTACTATTGTGTCTCCCATTGGCTCCAGGCCGCCCAACTTGGCTTGCGCGCGGAACGAAAGGAAATTTCTGGCATCGTAATTCGTTACGAAGATTTGGTCGCCGATCCGGCGCCGCCGATGCAAGGGGTCTGCGATTTCCTGGAAATCTCGTTTGATCGTAATGTCGTCTTAACGCCGACAAAGGCAGGAAAATTCTGGGCAGGAAACTCGGCGACTGAGCGCGAATTCACTCGCGTAAGCGGGGAACGGGCGGGCAGTTGGCAAAACGAATTGTCGGCGGATGAAATTGGCTGGGTAGAATGGCATTGCCGGGAACTGATGCCGCAGTTTGGGTATACTCCGCGAAGCTCGCACGCGAGTTTGTTGCACCATTGGGCCAGACCGATCCGGCAGGAACGTCCGAAGCAGTATTTCAAGTCCCGTTATTACTCCGTCAGGGACAAATTGCTCGGACCACGCAATAAATAAGCGGGTGCTTGCAATCCCAGCCAGGCAGTCGATAATGGAGCCGTTAACGGTGCCGGCAAGGCTTTGATCCGCCCGCATCCGACGACTCAGATTTTGGAACTTATGATGCGTACGCTCGCATGTCCCCTGTTTCGTTGGCTGAATGTCACGCGATTTGGATCAAGGCCGGACCGGCAACATGAGGCGAAGTTTCCGGCGGCGAGGGCTCATCGACTTGAATGGACCTCGCGAAGTTCGCGCGCTGCTGGCCGTGCATCCCTCGATGCGCTTCGCCCGAGTAATCATCAGAAATTCATAAAAAATAAACATGAAATCTTATACGTCCGGGAGGTCGCGCCACCGGCGCGGTCGTCCCCGCCGCCACGGCGGCGATGGCCAGGGGCGTCGGTCCGACGCCAAAGCTGCGCCACAGAAGAAGGGATTCTGGTCCAGAATCGCGGGTTTTTTTGCACCGCCCGAAAAGGGCGAACAACGCAATGGATCCCAATTGCGCCAGCAGACACGCAGCCCGCGTAAACCGGAGCCGATCGAGGTTACCTCACCGCGGCTCTATGTGGGAAACCTGTCATTCGATGCGACGGAGAGCGACTTGTTCGAGCTGTTCAACGGCGTCGGCCACGTCCAAACCGCCGAGGTTGTGAGCTACAAACACAACCAGCGCTCGAAGGGTTTTGCATTCGTGCAAATGCAAACCGTGGAAGAAGCGAAGCGGGCCGTGACCGAACTTCACGACAAGGAGTTCCTCGGCCGCAAGCTGGTCGTGAGCGGGGCGAAATCGACCGACCATTCGCGGAACTAATTGTTGATTCGGATTCAATCGGGAGACGTGGCCTCAAGCTCGTCTCCCGATTTGTTTTAATATTGGGCGTTGGGCGTTTATAAGGCTGGCCGATAAATAACCGGTCCCTGTCGTGAACGATACCTTCTTCATCGTTGGTCCCACTGCCGTCGGGAAAACTTCGCTCGCGATCGAGCTTGCCGAACAATTCGATGCCGAAATCATTAATGCGGATGCCTTTCAGATCTATCGCGGCCTCGATATTCTTACGGCGAAACCGGATTCGGAAGCACAACGTCAGGTTCGGCACCACTTGCTTGGCCAAGTCTCGTTAGCCGAGACAATGTCGGCGGTAAGATTTGGCGAACTGGCGTGCGCGGCTCTGGCGGATATCCGTTCGCGCAGCAAGAACGCGATCATCGTCGGAGGGAGCGGGCTTTACCTGAAAGCGATCACCCATGGATTCGATGAGGTGCCACCGCCGGATCCGAGACTACGCGAGGAATTGAGTGCGCTTTCCCTGGAGGAATTGGGTCTGCGCCTAAGGGATTTGAATCCGCAGCTCGCGGTACGCACCGATTTGAAAAATCCGCGTCGCGTAATCCGCGCGATTGAGATCGCAACTTCCACTTCGGTCATCCTGAGCAAAGTCGAGGGATCCCGCCGCGAGAGCTTTAAGGTAACGCCTCGGGATCCCTCGGCTGGCGCTCGGGATGACGAGTTAATAGGCGTCGTTCTTCTGCGCGACCGCGACGATCTCTACCAGCGAATTAATGAGCGAGTGAACGTGATGTTTCGAGAGGGAGTCGAAGAAGAAGTGCGAGCGCTGCAGGATATTGGTCCAACGGGAGCTAACGCCCTTGGATTAAAGGAAATTCGCGCCTTGCTCGCCGGCCAGGTTTCACGCGCAGAATGCATTGTGAAAATTCAACAGGCGACCCGCCGCTACGCCAAGCGTCAGTTGACCTGGTTCCGCCATCAAACTACCTTTCCACAGCTGAATTTGACACCGTTTTCACATCGGGAAGCAGTCCGCGCGATCACGCGAATCTTTCGTCGCGCCGAGGAATGATCGAGACCAAACCGAAGAGGCAAGCAGAACGCGCGTTGCTCATCGGCCTCGAGCAGGATGGCGTCTCCAAATGGGACCTGCGCGATTCGATGGAGGAATTGCGCGAACTCGCCAGCTCGGCGGGCGCTGAAGTGGTCGACACCGTGACTCAAAAACTGCCCAGGCCGACGGCGCCGTTTTATATCGGCAAAGGAAAAGCCGAAGCGATCAGGGACTCAGTGCAAAGCCAGCGCGTCACTTCGGTGATTTTCAACGACGAGCTTTCACCCGCGCAGGGACGCAACCTGGAAAATCTCTTCTCGCGCAAGGTGCTCGACCGCACCCAGCTGATTCTCGACATTTTTGCGCAGCGGGCGCGGAGTCGCGAGGGCCGGCTGCAAATTGAGCTGGCGCAATTGCAATATCTGTTGCCGCGTCTAACGAGAATGTGGCATCACCTTTCCCGCCAGACCGGCGGAATTGGAACCCGCGGACCGGGCGAGACACAATTGGAAGTCGATCGTCGCCGGGTGCAGGAACGGATCGCGCGCCTTGAGCGCGAACTGGAAGGCGTGCGCAAAGTGCGCAGTGTGCAGCGGCAAGGCCGAAAGCGACATCAATGGCCGGTGGCAGCAGTTGTGGGTTATACCAATGCTGGGAAATCGACCCTGTTAAATTTGATGACCGGCGCCGATGTCCTCGCGGTCGATAAACTCTTTGCCACGCTTGATCCAACAACACGTAGTTTCGCCCTTCCTAACAAACAACGCGTCCTGTTGACCGATACGGTAGGGTTCTTGCGCAAGCTGCCGCATACTTTGATCGAATCCTTCAAGGCTACGCTCGAGGAAGTCAGCGAAGCCGATTTGCTTATTCACGTGGCAGATCTCAGTCATTCTCGGGTAGACGAACAGATGGCGGCGGTCGATAGCGTGATCAAGGAACTCGACGCCTTTGGCAAACAAACACTGATCGTTTTCAACAAGATCGATTTGCTGGAAAACCCGGAGCTGGCCTCGATTTATTGTCGGCGATTTTCCGGAAGCGTCGCGATTTCCGCCAAGACCGGGCGGGGTATCGATCATTTTGTCGAAGCTTTGCAAGCGGCCCTCGGTGCCTGGCGGTTGCGTTCGTATTTCCGGATCCCGCTGAGCGAATCAAATGTCATCGCGGAACTTCATCGCGTAGGCCATGTCCTTGAGGTGCAATATGAAGGCGAAAACGCCCTGATCACCGCTCACGTGCCGCCGCATTTCGAACAACGGCTGACAGAATTCGTCGCGCGATAGCGCACGATTAAGGAATGAATCGTTGGCTTCAAAAATGGATCGCGCGCTTCGGACTCGACGGCCGACCGGCATTGCGCCGATTTCTCATCGGCGCGATTGGATTCAGCGTGGTATTAATCGGACTGGCCATGATCGTTCTGCCTGGGCCGGCATTTATCGTTGTCCCACTGGGCGTCGCTATTCTCGCCAGCGAATTCGCCTGGGCGCGCCGCGTCTGGCGTCGCGGCCGAATACTGGTCTCGCGCGTGCGCGGCAAACTTATTCCTCGCGAGCCGATCGAAACGCGATGACCAGGCGCGAAGCTGCTGCCCTCGTTCTGGGCGCACGCTGGAACATAGGCATGCAGCCTGTGCGCCAAACAGGCTTATAGCCGGTTTCGTCTTCGTTTGGAATTATTGGTTTCAGGCGGTTAAAAACCGGCTGGGCGCACAGGCAGGAATGCCTATGTTTCGCTTGCAATGACGTCCCGTGAACGCGCCTCCGCTTTGGCCCGGCGATTCCGCAAAGTTTACCCCGACGCACATTGCGAACTCGATTTCAAAGACCCATTACAGCTTTTGATTGCAACAATCTTAAGTGCGCAATGTACGGACAAGCGCGTAAACATGGTCACGCCCGCGCTATTCAAAAAATATCGCGACGCACGAGCATTCGCGCAGGCAAAACCCGCAACATTTGAGAGCGAAATTCGCTCAACTGGTTTTTTCCGAAGCAAAACCAAAAGCATTCTCGGCGCCTGCCAGGCCATCGTGGCGACGCACGATGGCAGAGTTCCGGATACGATGGAGGAATTGTGTGCATTGCCCGGTGTCGGACGAAAAACGGCGAACGTTGTGCTCGGCAACGCTTTTGCCAAGAACGAAGGGATTGTCGTCGATACCCACGTTATTCGGCTGTCGCAACGTTTTAAGCTAACGAGACATAAGGATGCTGAAAAAATCGAACAGGATTTGATGAAGATTGTGCCGAGGCAGGATTGGACGCTTTGGAGTCATTGGCTGATCTGGCACGGGCGCCGTCGCTGTTTCGCGCGCAAACCCGATTGCGCAAACTGCGAAGTCTTCGACCTGTGCCCGAGCGGCAAAGTTTTCCTCCGCACTGGCGAAGCAAAGAAAACGTAGCACGTCAAGGAGCGGCTGTTTCCAACTGCCGACCAAATTAGAGCGATTTCTAAGCGCCCAAAACCAAATAGAACGAGTCAGGCGACTTAACAGTCGCATTGATGACGGTCGGCAGGCCGAGCCGGACTGGCATAGAAACAGCCGCTCCTTGGCATTTTGCCCGGCCGCGGTTCAACTATTAGGCGCTGTTGGCCGACTCGGCAGAGGACTCTACTTCTTCCACTTCCACCTCCGGCATGCGCTGGGCCCGCGCCCGCAGATTTTTGAACTGATCTTCCAACTTCTTCAGCTCCTCATCAGAGAGCGCCTCCAGATCAACCAGTCGATTGCGCGCGCCCACAACGGCGCGAATCAATTCATCCAGCTTCAGATGCATTGCCTTGGCATCGCGGTTCTGCGTGTTCTGAATAAGGAACACCATCAGAAAGGTGACGATGGTCGTGCCGGTGTTGATAATCAGCTGCCAGGTATCGGAAAAGTGGAACATCGGCCCGGTCAATCCCCATACGCCGATGATTACAAGAGCGCCGATAAACGCCCACGCCGAACCCAGCACCGCGGACGCTTTGCGCGCAAAATGACGAAAACTATCGCGAATCCGACAGAAAAGATCGCGTTCCGGTGGTTTTTCGCTGTTGTTCGATCGCATCGTTCCTTTTTGTCATCGCAGCGCCCGCCCTGTTTGCGCGTCCGGAAGTCATTAGATGGCGCGTTCGAGCGTTGATCTTCACTACTTCCAGGGATTAATTAGTGCAGCTGTGATGGACCTAAGTGAAGTTCATCTCGATCTCGATAATGCCTGGCGCGAGATCGCAGACGATTTGCCGAGGATTGATGCAACGAAGTGGGGACCGCGCCTGCGTTTTTCCACTTCGCCACGAGCCGTTGAACAATTTTATCGCGAGATCGGGCCGCGCCTCGGCAAATTTATTCTCTACGGTTCGGGCGACTTTCATCATCTGACTGCGCTGTGGCTTCGAAGAATGCACGAACCGATCACGCTCGTTTCGTTCGACAATCATCCGGACTGGGATGTTCGCCCGCCGCGCTGGTGTTGCGGCGGCTGGATCAATCGCGCGCTGGAGCTGCCGCACGTCAGGCATGCCGCGATTTGGGGCTGCGGAAATTTCGAGTGCTGGTGGCCGCACCAACTTTTCGGCAATCGTAAAGCGGAACGTTCCGGGACGCTGACCGTGCATCCGTGGGCGGACGATCGGTCGCCGAGTGAACAAAAACGCCGGGGCGCGATTTTGCGCAAAAATTGGCGGGAACAATTTGAAAAATTCGCGAGCGAACTGATCGGCTCGAACATATACATTACAATCGATCTGGATTGTTTGGCGCCGGATTACTCCTGCACAAATTGGGAAAGCGGAAGGTTCGATCTCGATGATGTTAGGTGGGGACTGGAGACGCTGAGGCACCACGCTCATATCTTGGGCGGAGACATGTGCGGCGCCTATTCTCCGCCGGCTTACGCGCGAAGGAAGCAACGATTCGCGTCGAAAATGGATCATCCAAAGTTGAATTTTCCACCGGCGGACAAGATTCGTGCGCTTAATCAGCGCACGTTCGAGGTGCTCTGGCCGGCGTTAACGTCGCAGGCGTAGGGAATCAAACACAGGTGGATCGGCACGTTCCGTCATCCGCCAGTGCGGCTCGCACCGGCGTTTAAGAACAAAACGCGGCGTCTTCGCCGCCAATGTCTATGACATCGGGCAAGGGATCGACCCATCCTTAACTCAGCGACACCAGCACGACGCCACCACTGATCAACGCCGCGCCAAAAAAAAGACGCGGTGTTAATTTTTCCCGCAAAATCACCGCCGCCAAAATGCTGATAATGACCACGCTCAATCCCTGAAAGGGGTAGAGGTAACTAAGGTCGAAGTGCTGGAGCAACCCCAGAGTTATAAAAAACGAAATCGTCATAGCGACGAGGCCAGCAACAAAAAATCTCGTAAATCGCCGACTGCGAAGATCGCTTTCCATCGCATGCTTGAGGAAGAGTTGGCCGAGAATGTAAAGAATCAGCGCAACGAAAATGAGTAGTGCCGAAAGCAAGTTCACAATTTTTCCTCCATTCGTGCAACCGGTTTAGCCACGATAAGAACTCCTATCAAAACCAGCGCGATCCCACACCAGCGCTGGGTGGAAATGATTTCATCGAGAAAAAACCACGAGCTTAACGGGATCAGCACGTGAACAAAATTGGAGAGCGGGTAGGCGATGGTCAGCGGAATGAAACGGAGGACGTAAAGCCAGCTGATGAAACTCGCGATCACGAACAAAATCCCGTACCAGACATTGGCCGAGGCGAGGCCGGAAACGCCGGTCCAGTTCACTTCTGCCGGCAAACGTGGGGCTTCGACGGCGCCTCGCTTAAGGAAGAGTTCCGAAGTTGTGACTAAGAGCACGGTGAGACAAAGCTGAAACCACGGATTGAGCAAAAGCTCCTTGGTTTTTTGAATCATCGGAAAAGATGCAGGTGGCGCCGCAGCACTGGATCGGTGCGAGCTGGTTCGAAAACGCGAGCGAATGCTTTGATAAACGGGTTAAGCCAGGGCGACGTGTGTTTCACGTAAACATCCACCCCCTGCGGTTCGAGTCGCAAACGCAGCTTCGGATCATAATTAAACGGCGCACTGGCATAGCGACGCAGCCCGTTAGCCAGCGCCCAATTCAGTAGATCACGAAAGGTGACGTAATACAGATTCAGTTCATATGCGACCGAGTAGTCCAACCCGATATCATTGTCGTAGAGCGTTCCATTCCAGATGGTGCAAAAGCTGAATGCCACCGCACGCGGGCCCTGGCGCCAGATGAAATAGCGGAATTTTCCGGGCGCGCTGCGACCCGCCTCGAGAAAGTATTCGCGAGTGAAAATCTCGAACTGGATCGCGCTGGTCTCCGCCACCGCAAGGTAGAGCGGATAAATTTCGTCGATGATCTGCTCGGCGTCAGTCCAGACTTCGAAAGTAATCGCAGGCGAGGCACCGTCAGCGGCACGAAATTTTCGACGCAAATTTCTCCGGGTCGCTCGGCTTAGTTGCTTCGTCGCGTACTCTTCGAAGGAAGCGAAATTGAGATCGAGAATTAGTGGTGGAAATCCAGTTACACGGACGTAGCCCGCCTGATTGAGACTGGAAAAAGCGGAACGCGTCCTCGCGGGGAAGTCCTTAAACCCTACCAGTCTAACTCCAACGCTGCCTGCATACTTTTCGACGGCTTCGGCGACGAGCGGAGCCGCAGTTTCATCCGATTCCATGGTGCCCATTTTTCCGTCTCCTACGAGACAGCCCGCCAACGCTACGCGGCTTTTTAAAAAGTGCGGCCAGTGCGTGCGCAATCTTGCGACAAATCGCGCAACGCTCGCACCTGCGGAGATAGCGAGATCCTGACTGGCAAGAAGGAGTGGTTGCAGGGCGAGCGGCCGATCATTTTCATCAAACACAAGCAGATACCGGTAATCAAAACCGCACCTCATCGTCTGCTCGATCAAGTCGTAGTATTGGAAATCTTTCCAGCTGTCGGAAAAACCGCGTTCCCAAAATCTCATTGGCACATGGCGAGCGTGCTCAAAGACGAGCACATGGCCGCGCGACAGGGTAAGCTTCGATTCAGGATACGCGTGTCGGATGACGTGCACGCAAGCTGAGTCGTCATCCGTAAAGTTCGGCGGCGTTGGCGAATTTCGGCAGCACGGGATCGTGTCGCGTCGGCTCAAGCAACTTCACCACGCGACTGAAAATTGGATTCAACAGGGGCTGAGTGTGTCTAACGTAGAGATCGAGCGGTGCCAGATTGCAGCCGAGATGCAGCTTCGGATCATAGTTGAGCGGGCTGCTGCAATAGAAGGTCAGGCGGTGATCGATCGCCCAGCGCAGAATGTCGCGCAGGGTGTAAAAATAGAGATGCAAATCGAGCGCGACGGAATAGTCCAGGCCGAGATATTCGTCGTAGATCGTGCCGTCGTGCACCATGCAAATGCTGAAAGCAATAATGCGTCGATCGAGTCGCCAGATAAAAAAGTGGACACGTTCCGGCATGAGCTGACTGAGCTTTGCCAGGTATTCCTTGGTCAGCTTTTCGAATTTCATCGGCGACCGCTCGTGCACCGCCAGGTAAAGCGGGTAGACCTCGTCCAGATATGGCGTGATATCGCTAACGATTTCGAGATCGATTTTGGCAGCGCGTTCGGTTTTGCGAAATTTTCGTCGCAAACTTTTGCGTGTGCCATAGCTCAAATGTGCGAGATAGTCGTCAAAGTCGCGAAAATTCAGCGCCAGCCGGGTCATCGGCATGCTCGGTACGCGGGTAAACCCATTGCCTGAAAATCCAGCGAGCGCATCGCGGTATTTGGAAGAGAAATCTTTGAGAACAATCAGTGAGGCCTTGGCCGCACGCGCGACCTGCGGGAGACAGGCGTGCAACGCTTCAGCGATCCAGACTGAATCCTTCGAAACGAGGGCACCGAGATGGCCTTCACCGGCGGCACAGCCGACCATTAGTACACGCATCGTTAGAAACTTTGGAAACTTTTTGCGAACCGAGTCAACCAGGTGTCGGACCCCGCCGGGAATTCCTTCGACCAGATTTTGCTGGACGAAAAAGAAAGGCTGAATGCCGCGGACGTTGCCGGCGAAATCTCGCAGGATTAGATATTGGTACTCGAAATCGTTCGCCAGCGTGTCTTCGATGATTTCATAGAAGCGATGATCCTTGCAGCAATCCCGGAAAGCCTTACGCCAGTCTTCGTACTGCTGGAGTTCGCCTCGTGAAACGACGGCAGCGCTCCCGTCTTTGAAGGCAAATGTTGTCACCTCTTACGCACCCTCCGCCACCGCGCGCTCCGGCTTTTTCTGCGGCCCTGTCAGTTCGACCCGGACGAATCCTTCGCGGAAATTGATGTCGCGCTGTGGACTTGGAATCTCAATGCCGGCTTCGCGTAACTTCCGCGCGATCGCAAAATTCAGATCGCTGCGGAATCGGCGGGGCCGATAACTCATTTCCCGACTCCAGACTACCAGTTCCAAATTGATCGAACTTTCGCCGAACGTCTCCAAAAATACCGTTGGCTCCGGCTCGTCCAGGACATGGGAATCCTCCCGCGCGACTTCGATAAGAGCATCTCGCACTTTGTCCAAATCGCTGCCGTAGGCGACGCCTACCGGAACGCGAAACCGCACTCGCGGGTCGCCGTAAGTCCAATTCGTGACCGGCGAATCGATGAACTTCGTGTTCGGCACGATCATGGTGATGTTGTCGTTGGTGAGAATGACGGTGCTGCGCGCGCGAATTTGCTGCACTTGACCGGCGACACCCGCGACCTCCACACGATCGCCGATGGTGATCGGTCGTTCTGCCAAAATGACAAGGCCGCTGATGAAATTGCTGGCGATATTTTGCAGCCCAAAGCCGATACCGACACCGACCGCGCCGGCAAAAACGGTGAGAGTGGCAAGGTGAATGCCGGCGTTGTCCAGGACAACGAAGAGGCCAACAACGAGGACGATATTGCTGACGATTTGCGAGACGGCGTACTGCAGCGACCGATCCAGGCCGCTGTTTACGAGGAAGCGGTTAAAGAGAAATGATTTTGTCCGCGCCGATACCCAAAAGACTCCGAGGAGGAGAGCGACGAGCAGGAAAATCTGGACGAGCGTGAGCGAGATCCCAGGCAACGGTTGATTCCAGGCCAGCGGAATGCCGGCCGCGTTAGTTGCGGTGACAGCAAAAAAAATCAGCGTGGCAAGGCTGAAGATCGTCGGGATGATAGAGACGAAATTCTTGCCGAGTTTGAGTCGGGTGAGAAAACGGCGGAATAGCTCACTTTGAAACAGCTTTGCCAGCGATAATCCGGCTCCAAAGAAGACCGTAAAAGCAATCAGGCCGGCGGCGGTAATGTAATTGCTGCCGACGTGAAATAGCGGTTCGGTTAGGTACTGCACTCTCTACACTGTGATTGCACAGGCGCGGCGCAACCAAAAACACGTGGCATCGCCGTCTTGTCGCTAAATGACAAGGGACTGCTTTTGACTAGCGCCATTGGCGCAAGCAGCCGAAGCTTTAATATCAGGCCGCGAGGGGTTTCTACCCTTCCTTCGGCTTCGCCCGTTCCTGGATGTATTTGATGACGTCGCCGACTGTTTGCAATTTCTCGGCGTCCTCATCGGGAACTTCCACCGAAAATTCCTCCTCAAACGCCATCACCAACTCCACGATGTCGAGTGAGTCCGCCCCCAAATCCTCGATGAACGAAGCCTGCGGCGTGACCTGCTCGGGGTTAACGCCCAGTTGTTCGACGATGATGTCCTTAACCTTCTCTTCGATTGATTTGTCGGCCATAAAAATTCGGTTTGTTCCGTCCGCCGCGATAACGCGGGCTGAACACGTTGGCAAGTAAAACAATTCAAATTCTTGTCAATGAGAATGTGGAAGGGATCTCAGCATCTCGACAGGCGCAAAGATGTCGCGGCGTCGAGTTCGCGCCGACATTGAAGAAGACCGCCTTGTACTTCGCCATCCGTCATTGATCATTACTAAACCTTGTTTGGTTTACTTCTCGATGTGATGCAGTACATGAGAAGCGTGCCATCGGCCGGCGAACCGCTTGATCTGATTGACCTGAAGTTCCTTCCCGCATGGGTGAAGGAAGATTGGTCTGCTCCGCGGCATGCCGAGTGGGAAGAAGGCCAGGAACCGTGGCCTCGCGGTGGCGAGCGGCGGCGTGATCATCCCACTCGCGAACAAAAAAACCGCGACCGGCGTGATCGGCGCTCGCGCGACGAGCGCGGTGTGCCGGACCGCAGAGATAGGAAACGTTCTCGCGATTTTTCGGCGCGGCGCGAGGCGCCTGCTCCGCCGCCGTTGCCACAGCTCGATGTTCATTTTCTTCCGCAAGCAGCGGCGTTCGAGAATGTCGCAGCCCAAATTAAATCTGGTACGGTCGCGTATTCTGTTTACGCGCTGGCTCGCCTGTTCTTGCAGAAACCCGAGCGTTACCACGTTAGGGTGAAGACGAGGGACGCGCGTCCACTTTTCCGTCTCGGCGAATCTAACGCAATATCGACAAATCGCACCGCGCTCGAGGACTCTGCCTTTCGCCTGATGCGAGAAAAATTCTACGAGACTAAGGTGACTTTGAACGATCCAATCAAGGGTGACTTTAATAGCGTCGCGCGCGAACGTACTACCGGAATCTTGCTCGGGCCGACCAACCACCACAGCTACCAGCCGCAACTCCGCCGCCTTTTTGAGCAACGCTTCAGCCGGCGCATGAGTTTTCTCGATTTCCAACGGCAGATCGAAAACGTCAGCGATCCTGCGCTGGTCGGGCAATGGAAGGAAGAAGCGCGCAAGGTGACCACGTTCGTCACTCGCCAGGAAGAACCGGCTCAGACTTTCAACACTGAGGCTGAGGCGGAGCGCCATTTTCGCGAGAAATATTTGCCCGCTCTCATTACTGAGACACCGGAAGCCGAGATCGACGGCGTCACCAGTCGACGCTTGCCGGAGCGCGGAATCGCGCGTCTGATCGAGAATGCCTGGTCGGCGGAGGTCCGCTCGCCTTCAAGCATGATGCAGGAGCTGGCCGGCCGGTTTCGCGGCACCGGACTGCAAATTTTTCGTCATCGTAAAGGAATGCTTTTCGTTTCGCCTATTCGGTTAAAGCCAATCGACGAATCGGCGGTCTCGGATTCGGTCCGTCAGATTCTGGAAACGCTTAAAGCTTCGCCGCGAATTAATCGCAAAGAGCTGGCCGAGAAATTGATCGCGCCGGAGATAGAATCGGCCCAAGCCGAGAAAACGAAATTGTCCCTCGCGTCCGATCTGCACTGGATGATTCGAGAGGGCCACGTCATTGAATTCAACGACGGCTCGCTCGACTTGCCCCGAGCCAAACCACCAAAGAAGGAAGCTGGCGAAGGCGCAGCCGGACCGCCACAGGCGGCCACTACATCGGAAACGCCAGAGACTCTCGCGGGACTGGCAGCGGTTCCTGCGGAAATGGCAATTACCGATACTGAACCCGCAGCCGCTTCACCGGTTATCTCGAGCAGAGTCGAGGCAATCCCGGGCGAGACGAGTAGCTAACGATTGCTCAAAACCCATCGCGCGTCATCCCGAGCCGCGCAGATAACGCCCCTCCGGCTCGGACCGAGGGATCTCACGAGTGTCCGGACGTGGCTGACCAATTGTGAGATCCCCGCATTCGCTCGGGATAACGAGTGCGTTACTCCCCAACCACTTTGAGCTCCGGCTCGATCCCTTCCTGCCGCACCACACGGTTCTTTTCATCGAGGACAAGAATCCGCGGCTGATGTTTCGCTGCTTCTTCGGCGGAGTAGCTCCCGAAATTCATAATCGTAACCCGATCTCCAATTTTTCCCAGATGCGCGGTTGCGCCGTTCAGCTCGATTAGACCTTTCTTCGGCTCGCCGTAAATGACGTAGGTCTCGAACCGTTCGCCGTTATTTAAGTTGCCAACGAGAATCTTTTCATATTCGCGGAGATCAACTAATCCAGCCAGATCTGAGGAAATGGTAAGGCTGCCTTCATAATGCAAACTCGCGCCTGTTACCGTCGCGCGGTGAATTTTCGATTTCAGTATGGTCAATTGCATTGCGCCTGACCTGGCCGCCGATCCTGTCGTCAGGCCGCGATGACGCCGGCCTTTTTCAACGCGCGATATGCTCCGTTTTTGTTGATCGTCTTGAGCCCGCGCGCCGTCACCCGAATACGGACGAACTTCTTAATCTCGGGTACCCAGATGCGGTGCTCGTGCAGGTTGGGATGAAATTCGCGTCGCACATTCTTGGTCACGTGCCGCCCGACGCCGCCTTTTTTCTTCGCCATACCACGGCGATGAATGACGCTGCCGCGCGTGACCCGAGACCCGGTAATACTGCAAATCTTAGACATAGACGGAAAGGTAGGAGCGATCGACTCAATCGCCCGGATTTGAATGGGGGCGTAAGCTGCAATGCGACCCCGTGCCGGTCAAGCGATTCTTGGGCCGTAGCACGGGCATTCGCCCGCAAGTGATTAATGTCTCATCAACGGGCAAGATGCTCGTCGACCCCACAGGTGGGACGCCTGTGCTACAGGTTAAATTTCTAGGTTGAACAGGATGCCTGTGTTGTGGTCAAAGATTGTTCTACGGGAGGAACTAATGAGTCGAAACGGCAACCGCAAATTACGAATCGGCATCGTCGGTGCCGGCAGCATTGTGAAGCAGAGGCACTTGCCCGGGTTCAAGCGCCGTCATGACGTCGAAATCGCGGCCGTTTCAAATTCTACCTACGAAAGCGCGGAGAAATTTTGTCAGGAAAACGTGCCCGGCGCGGTCCCGATCGCGAACTGGCCCGCTCTGGTGGCCCTGCCTGATATCGACATCGTCTGGATCGGCACCCCGCCGTATATGCATTCCGCCGTTACAATTTCGGCGCTCGAAGCAGGCAAACACGTTTTTTGTCAAGCACGGATGTCGAACGATCGTGCCGAAGCCGAAGAAATGCTGGCGGCCTCGCGTCGATTCCCCAAGCAAGTGACGATGCTATGTCCGCCGCCCTATGGATTACGGAGTGATCTGGTTGTGAAAAAACTGCTCGCCGAAAATTTTCTCGGGCAAATTCACGCTATCAAGCTGCAAAGTTTTCATGGCAATTATTTGAACGCGAGCGCGCCGGCGCACTGGCGGCAGCGCATCGAGATCAGCGGACTCAACGTTATGACGTTGGGGATTTACGTCGAAGTGTTGCACCGGTGGTTCGGCGACATCGACGGCTTGTTTGCGCGCGGGAAAATTTTGTATCCGGATAGAGAAGGCTACAACGTCATCGTTCCCGATGCACTTTCGGTGCTTTGCCATTTTGCCAACGGCGCGGAAGGCGTGCTCGAGTTCAGCGGCATCCACGCACACGCGACCGGCGACAAGCTGGAAGTCTACGGCTCTGCCGGAACGCTGGTTTACGATTTTACCGCCGATGTGATCGAAGCCGGGCGCGTGGGGGACCGCACATTGCAGGAAGTGAAAGTGCCGAAAGAACTTGCCCGCGAATGGAACGTGGAAAACGACTTCCTCGATGCTGTCAAAGCAGGCGGTCACGATCGGCCATATCCGACCTTCGAAGATGGGCTGCGTTACATGAAAGTAGTCCAAGCTGTGGCCGATTCCCGCGCTCGCAACGAATGGATCACGATTCCGTGATTCGGAAGGCGCGAACGCGCTTTGTCATTCCGACCGGAGTAAAGAAATCTCTAAGTATTTAGTTTGCGGGAGGGTTTGCTCGTAATTCCCGGGATGCCGCGAAGCTGGCTCCTATCTGCGTCTACTAGGTCTAACTTTGATTTTGATGACTAAAAGGAGTTAGAGATGTCTCGACTTCGCTCGACATGACAGGAAAATAGATGCGCGACAATGGTATTCTGTACTTCACTCGGGCGGGATTAACCGCGATCGCATTCCAACGGCTCGAACCTAACGAGACGCGGATTAAGTTTGGCTTGCGACATGTCGTAGTGTGGATTTTATCGACGGGCAAGATGTCCGTCGTCCGAGTCAGGCTGGAAGCCTAACTTCCAGTGTGAACGCCACGTCGTAGCGCGCAAAGGACGCACGTAATCCAGATGATCGCTGATGTAATCGCGATTCCTCCGCCATAGAGAAGCCAATTCGGTCGGTAAAAAAGTGTTATACGTCCGTGCATTCCTGCTGGAATTTCGACCAATGGAATCAGGTTGCGCTCTGAAAAGACCGCAAGGTTGCTCCCATTGATTCGTGCGCGATAACCCGGAAAGAACGGACGCGAGAAGGCGATCAACGCAGGATGTCCTCCCACGGGAACATCGACGGAGACGCTCACACAATTTCGTCTTGCGGCGATGTCAGTGATCCGTGCGATGGAATTTTTCCCGAAGAAATTTACCGAACGGACGACTGGTATCGGTTCGCCCTGGCGATGAAAAACACGGCCCTCGTCGTTCTCTGTCACTAACTGCCATTCGCTGGCTGGCTGCGGAGCGAAATTGAATTCCCTGGCTACCACAATTCCGTCAATGCCGATGCGTTGCAGCAAGCCATCTTCGTTCGCTTGATGCTGCAGGAGCCATTCGGCCAGGTTCGGATCGACTTCGCCATGAATGGCGCTGGCCATTTCGCGGGCGACGCCAGCAGGTCGGATCGGGCTGTAGCCATTAACGAGACGCAGGCCGCCCCACATCGAAGTGCTGCCAATCCGGACCGTTTGTCCAATCGGCGCGGGTCTTGTTTCCGTGCGATAGAGTGTCTCGGGCGGCGGATAGACGCTGAGGTAAAGACGTTGCGGATCAAGTGGGTGAGATTCTAACAAGGATTGGGCAAGGTTGTATTTTGGAACGCCGCAGTTTGGTGGAATGCAGAAGTAGGTTGTGAGAAGCGCGATGAAGGTGATCGCTGTCGGTGTCCATTCGCGCACCAAATGAAATTCTGTCGATTCGACGGTCAGCCAGACGAGCGCGAGACCGAGGTAAATCCAGGCGAGCGGGAAGAGATGTTCGCCGTCGGTTTTTGCGACGATGCTGATGAACAAGAGTAGGAGTATGATAAGGAGCAGGAGGAACGCGGCAAAACGTCGTTGTTTTTGCGAGAATGATGCGAGGGCTTCAGCGGTACAAAGAGCGAGGACGAAATGGAAGAGTGGGAGCCAGCGGAAACTCCAACGAAAAACGCCGGCTGTGGGTAGCATGGCGAGGAAAAAAACAACAAGCAGAAGAGCCAGTTCCCAGCCGATCTTTTTCAGAAGGGCGCGGCCGTTGACCACCAAGCCGGCGAGCAACGCCGCCGGTGCGATCAAGCCGCACGCCAGTTCGGCCGCACGATGTGGCTCGAGCTTGGTTAAAAAGTTGGACCAATCTACGGTCCACAAAGGAAGAATCAGCCCCGGCCACGCGTTCCAGGGAACGAGCCATTGCCAGTGGGCGGTGGGATCGAGCGACTGTCGTGCGGAACCGTGGACGTAATCAAGCAACGCCAGCCACGCCGGCGCGGCAAGACCGAGACCGAGAATCACGCCGACAAACAGCGGCCAAATTCTCGTTAGCTGCTTCAAGTAGGGGCGAGTGACCTCAATCGATCCGAAGCCGGAATGGCGTTGCGAAGGGTTCGGCTGAACCGTCCCTACCTCAAAGAGGCTGCGCAATGTCAACCACACTAGGATTAGGACCAACATCAGAACGGTGTAGGGAAATCCGCCGGTAATGAGCAGGTAAACGAACGGAGCCGGCCAGAGGAAACGCCACCTTGAACGCATAGGATTCACGGCCCGCTCCGCAGCCCACCACGCCCATGGCAGCCAGGTGAATGCGCCGAGTGCGCCAAACCAATCGCTTGCACCCCAGCAAATAATCCAGCCGTTGAGCGACGCGACCAGAGCGACAAAAATCGACACTGGGATTGATAGTTGCCGGTCACGCGCGAGCAGGAATGCACCGGCGCTGAGCACGGCCAAATGGGCGATGGAAACTGCGGCTGCCTGTTGCGGAAAAGTTAGAGGCAGTTTCCAAACGCAAACAATCAACGCGTTAATGAAAATCGAAAAAACGCCGTATTGAAATTCACCGGCGAGGTTTCCGCAGACCCAGGAGAAGGGGCTGAGGAGTGGGAACTCGCCGTGATCCCACGCGCGGGCCATATCGGCAAAGACCGGTAGAACTGAGATTTCGTAGTCGTCGTTCCAAAAAATGAGCGGATCGTGCACGAGGAGTACAAGGCAGAAGAGAATAGTGACCGCTGCTGCGAGTATCGCACCGAAGGTATAGCGGGATGTGATCGGTGATCGGTGAACAGTGATCGGGTCCGATTTCATCGATACGTCGTCTGACAAGGAGCAGCCGTTTGTAGTTGCCGATCTCCTAGTGTGCCGCGGCCGCGAGCCGCTGACTTACCAATAGACGGTCCCGCAGTCGCGGGGGAAACAGCCGCTCCTTGGTTCTGCCCTGCCCCGTCAGGGCAACGCCATTCGTCAGTCACAAATCGCTAATCACCAGCTTAAATTACGATCGGCTGGCCTTCCGTCATCACCAGGACGTCGTCATGGATGCCGGCCTCTTTTGCGCGCGCGAGCAGGCGGGTGAGCGGCTCATCTAACGGCTCGTAGCCGAGACGGAACGTGCCGTAGTGCATCGGTACCAGTTTCTTCGCGTGCAATTCCAGGAAAGCCTGCACCGCTTCCTCGGGATTCATATGAACTTCTCGCCCACTCGGCGGATCATAGGCTCCGATTGGGAGCAGCGCGATTTCGATGTCATGGCGTTCACCGATTTCCTTAAATCCCGGGAAATAAGCGCTGTCGCCGCAGTGAAAGATCGAGCGGCCATTTACCTGGATCACAAAACCGCCAAATCCGCGATGAAGATCAGCGAGAAACCGCGCGCCCCAGTGATGGCAGGGTGTGAGCGAAATTTGCAGGCCGTCGAGGGGCACGCTCTGCCAGTAGTCCAGCTCGTGCACGATATGGAATCCAAGGTCGTGAACGAGGGTGCCGACGCCGACCGGCACAACGATGGGTTGGTCAGAAGCAATTCGCCGCAAGGTGCGCCGGTCCAGATGATCGAAGTGGGCGTGCGTTACCAGCACCAGATCGATTTCCGGCAAATGATGCAGTTCGATGCCCGGCTGCTTCAACCGCTTGATTACCTTCAGCCATTTCGCCCAGTTCGGGTCGACTAAAATATTGCGATCGTGAGTCTGAATGAGAAACGAGGCATGCCCAATCCAGGTGATGCAAAATTGACCCGGCCGGATTTTGGGAAAACGCGGGATAGTCCTTTCGCCGGAACGTTTGGTAAAAAAAGACGGAATGAGGACCTCGGCCAAAAAATTCCGGCGGTGCCAGTCGTTCCCCGGCTTGAGGGTCACGCGCGTCGATTTTTTCGTCGCCGCGCCATCCGCGGCGGCCTGTCGCACCACCTGCGTTTTTTTTGAAAAAGGAATCGGCACCCGCTAGGAACCATATAAGCTCGTGAGCACAGTTCAAACCATTGCCACGATGAACAAAGCGGAATCCAAGGAAACGCTGCGTGCAGGAATGCAGGAGGAGCTGCAGGCTTTGGACCCGGAAGACCGGCGCGGTCGTTCATTACAAATCTGCAACCACGTGCTGGAGTTGCCGGTTTGGAAGCAAGCTCGCGTGGTGGTCGTGTTCGAACCGTTTAGATACGAGCCGGAGATTACCCCGTTGATCTCAGATTTGCAGCGGCGCGGCAGTGAAATCATTGCTATTTTGCCAACGGCGCGCGGTCAACATGACGTAGCGATATTTGGTCCGATCGATCTTGTTCTTGTCCCCGGAATCGCATTTACGCGCGACGGCGCCAGGATAGGACGTGGGTTTGGTTTTTTCGACCGCTTCCTCGCGCATCGCGCCGTGCCTGCAATCAAGATTGGCATCGCGTTTCGTTTTCAGATTGTCGAATCGCTTCCCCTCGAGTCCCACGACGTCAAACTTGATCTCGTCGTGACCGATTAACTGACCACGGCCTGATGCGGCAGCCATTTGTCGGTCTGGTCCTGGCTGCGACTATCGGCATCGTTGTCGCCGATTATTTTCCGGCAATCACGGTCTCGATTTTCTTAATCGCGATTGCCGGCGCACTAGCCGCATGGCGCTGGCGTTTTGCGCCATTGGTCTTTGCCGTCGTCGGCGCGACATTTTTCGTCCTGCATAGCGCGCGCATCACCAACACGCCTGCGGACGCGCTCGCGCAAATCGCCGGTCAACAGCCGCGCCCGGCAAATTTGACCGGCATCGTCACAACTGAGCCAAAAATCGAAGCGAATGGAAACGCCACTTTTCTTCTGAAACTGCGCGGCGCGAAAATTGAGAACCAGGATGTTCGCACCGACGCGACGGTTTTCGTTCGCTGGCGGGGCCGACCAAACATCGGCGACGAACTTGCGCTTTTTGGAACGTTTCAGCCAATCGAGGTGCCACGAAATCCGGGCGAATTCGACATGCGTGCGTATCTGGCGCGACGCGATGTGAAGAGTCTGTTTATCGTCCGCTACCCGGAGAATGGTCGGATTCTGGCGACGGGCGGCGGATTTTCGGTGCTGCGTGCGGCAGCGCACTCACGCGAATGGATGCAACGCATCCTTAGCCGGGACATCGAAAACTCGCCGGACGTAGTAGGACTGATTTGCGGAACTGCCCTCGGGCTGCGTCATCAAACACGCGATGATATCGAAGAGCCGTTCCAACAAACCGGTACACTCCATCTTTTTGCCGTTGCCGGTCTGCACGTTGGCATCGTCGCTCGATTGCTCTGGACGGTTGCGATGGTGTTGCGTCTGCCGCGCAAAACCGCGACGGCCTTGATCATTCCTTTGCTCTTCTTCTACGCCGCCATTACCGGCTTGCACACCGCAAGTGTGCGCGCCGCTGTCATGAGCGCGCTTCTGCTCGGCGGCATTTTCTTCGATCGAAAAGTTCTCGCTCTAAACAGCCTGGCTGCGGCGGCATTCCTGATTTTGCTTTTCGATTCAAATCAACTTTTTACGAGCGGATTTCAACTCTCCTTCGCGGTGGTAGGCGCAATCGTGCTTCTGGCCGACCGCATGTTTGTTCGCTTTGGACGAGTCGTTGCACCCGATCCGTTCCTGCCGCGTGCCCTGTTGAGTCGCGCACAGCGATTCTGTATCAGAGTGGGACGCAAGCTCGCGCGTGGTGCGTCCGTTTCGCTTGCCGCCTGGATTGGTTCGCTGCCGCTGATCTATTGGTATTTTTACCTCATCACGCCCGTCTCACTCGTCGCCAACCTTGTGGTGGGACCGATCGTGTACGTCGTTCTGGCGCTTGCGATGTTGTCGCTCATCGCCGCGCCGATTTCATCCGGACTGTCTATCATTTTCAACAATGCCAATTGGCTGATGTCGCATGTCGTACTCGGCCTGGTCCATTTCTTTGCCCTGCTCCCGGCGGGACATTTTTACTTGGCGCGCTTCACGGAATCGCACACGCCGATCCTGATCACGGCTCTGGATGAAGGAACGGGCGGGGCCGCGCACATCCGCGCCAATGGCTACGACTGGTTGATTGATTGCGGTGGCGAACGCAGCTACGAGCGTACCCTGAAATCGTTCCTCCACAGCCGTGGCGTCAATTGCCTGCAGGGGATGTTGCTGACCCACGGAGACGCCCACCATATCGGCGCGGCCCTCGAGACCATCGAGGATTTCGGCCCGCGGGAGATTTACGATAATCCGCTCGATGTTCGTTCGAGCGCCCAGCGCCATTTCCGGGACGCGCCCGGGAAACCAAAACCGCGACTGCTATTTCGGGGCGATTCGCTCTTGCTCGGACGGGACCTGCACGCAGAAATCCTTTATCCGCCGCCGAATATCAAAATTCGATCAGCCGACGATGCGCCGCTGATTGGGCAGCTGGTCATTAATGAACAAATACGTGTGCTTTTCGAATCCGACGCCGGAGCGGAGGCAGAGGCAACTCTGCTGGGAAGCGGCAAAGATTTGAAGAGCGACATCCTGATCAAGGGTCAGCATCACTCCGGCGATTCCGGCACACCCGAATTTCTCGACGGGGTAAAACCAAAACTTATCATCGCAACTTCCCGCGAATCTCCTGTTGCTGAACAAATCACCATGGAATGGTCGAGTGAAATCGCGCGGCGAGGCATTAAGCTTTTCCGCCAGGACCGGACCGGCGCTGTCGAGATCCAGTTTCGCGGCAAAGACTGGACGGCGCGGTCTTACTTAACGGGTGAAGCTTTTCGGAGTAGCAAACGTTGAATCGAAAGTCCGCGAATGAGGAATTTCTGTTCGAAGGTCGTAAGTGGGAAATCATATTGCTCTGCCGAAACGACGAAAGATTCGGTGGCAGCGATTACACGTTCGATTTGATGAAAGTAATCCGCGTGATCAGTGGCGACGTGGAATAAGCCGCCACCAATGAGCGTGCGCTGGATACAGGACAAAAATTCCGTGGTGAAAGCGCGCCGGCGATGGTGCCGCCGTTTCGGCCAGGGATCGGGAAATAAGAGATGAAACGCTGTAATCGAGTCAGCGGGTAGCAAGTTGGATAACGCGTAGGCGACCCCGATTCGGAGCACGCGCGCATTTTTCAAATCTTCGCGGGCAGCCTTGCGGCAAACCTTACTTACTCGACCGAGCAAGCGTTCGATCCCGAGAAAATTGTGCTCCGAATTTGCGCGTGCCATAGCCATGAGAAAGGCGCCGTCACCGCAACCAAGATCAATTTCGATCGGCGCGCTACGCGGGAAGATTTCGCCCCAATTTAGCGGCTCCGTCAGCGACGCGGGAATATATTCGACTAACGCTTCGTCTTCCCGCAATTCGGTTCGACCCCGCATAAACAAACGTAGCAGAGCGAACGTTCGCGCAACCGCGCTGTCTAATTGGCGATGAAATGGCTGGCTACCTTTATCGTTCTGTTCCTCGCGTCTTCGCTTTTGGCCGATCCCAGTCCGCAAACGCGCACCGCGGTCTTTGCCGGCGGCTGCTTTTGGTGCATCCAACCAGCGTTCGATAAGGCGCCGGGCGTGATCAAAACGGTTGTCGGGTATTGCGGCGGGACCGAGCCGAACCCGACCTACGAGCTGGTCGGTTCCGAGAAGACGAATTATCGCGAGTCGATTGAAATCACGTACGATCCGGCGAAGATTACCTTGGATCAGCTGCTCGATATTTACTGGCGGCAGATCAATCCCACGCAGTTGGATGGCCAGTTTACGGATATTGGCCCGAGTTATCGCGCCGCAATCTTTGTGCAGAACGATGAGGAGCGAAAAATTGCCGAAGCATCAAAGGCAAAACTGGCAGCCTCCGGCCGGTTCGATAAGCCGATCGTCACTGAGATTCTGCCAACCATGAAATTCTGGCCGGCAGAAGATTACCACCAGAAATATTACCGGCAGAACCCAACTGAGTTTGAGATGTTCGAGGTCGGCTCGGGGCGAAAGACATTTGAAAAGAAAAAGTGGGGCGACACAAAGTCTGAAAGTCGTTAGATCCTTTCTTGCTCGCAACTCTGTCGTTGTTTGGCGAAGCCTTCGACTTCGAGCCCGCCAAAGGGGTGCCGGGGATTCGCTTGCGCGCTCCTTGTTTTCTCGCCGTGTCCGCTATACAGACATTCCAAATTTCCCAAAAACTTGGTTTTTCTGTTCAGCTTTGCCCCCCAAAACATAGTTTCGGGAGGCGGTGTGCGTCCCCAAACTCGAGGTTTGGGAACGAGACGGAGATCAGCTAATCGGCCATCGCTACGGCGGTACCATTGTCGCGCCTTATAACATGTCGGCAAAGAGAAAGACGCACTTCGGCTGGATCGAGGAGGAGCCTCAGCTCTGGGCACTGCTGCTGGTGCTGTGGATCTGGGCGATCTGGAGCTGCGCGGAATACTGGCGCCGGAATCCCAATTATTCCTATGGGTGGATTGTGCCAGTGCTTACCTTCGTTTACGCCGCACGCAGGCTTGCACTCACGCAAATTGAAAATGTTTCGCAGCCGGTTGTTACGCTTCCGAGTTCGTTGTCAGTGTTTTTTGGAATTGTTGCGGGCGCGGTAGTCTTCGGTTTGGAATTCGCCCGTGTGGCATCCGATCATCGTCATTTGGACGATCGCGTTGGTTCCAATTGCGCTGACACTGAGCGTCTGCTGGTTCGCCCGGGGGGACCAAACTGTTGATCGCGGAATTGTTCCCAATTCTTTTTTCTTAATGCTCGTTTTGTCTTCTGGCTAGCGAGCGCGTCTCGCGTGCAATCGCCAGTCCGCCTCGGACCCTACAACAAACTCGATCCAAACGCGCCGGGCTTGCCCTTTTTCCAACGCAATTCTGGATCGAGATTGATTTCATCCGGTCGCACATCGAACCCGACCGAGCGCAGCAAATAGGAAACGCCTTCGCGACTCTCCATTGTTTCCTTCAAGCTGCGCGCAAACAGCTCGATGTATTCCTTGTAGGACTCGAGCGCGAGTTTGCCGTCGGCGAAATGTTCCGCCAAGGCCTCGTCGTGATAATCGATCAGATCGATCAATGCCCTCCGCAAATCCATGCGCACCTTCGGATCGATTACGATCTTGAACGGATTGGCCGCCGCGTCCGGTTTAGCCAGCATCTTTTGCAACGCCGGCGTATGCGTCGTCGAAACGATCTCAAAATCACGCGCTTCCGTTGCCATAGCTACGGAACCTACCTGATCGGCAGAGAATTAAAAGAAAATCGGAATGATGAGGATAGCAACGATGTTGACCACCTTGATCATTGGATTGATCGCGGGGCCGGCGGTGTCCTTGTAAGGATCGCCGACCGTGTCGCCGGTTACTGCTGCGGCGTGGGCGGGGGAGCCTTTGCCGCCGTAATGGCCTTCTTCGATAAATTTCTTGGCGTTATCCCAGGCGCCGCCGCTGCTGGTCATGGCAATGGCCACGAACAATCCAGTCACAATTGTGCCGACCAGAACGCCACCCAACACGACTGGACCAAGCTGCGGAATCACCGCCACCAGAATCACAAACACCAGCGGCAACAGCGCCGGCACAATCATTTCGCGCAACGCCGCTTTCGTGACGATGTCCACACACGTTCCGTATTCGGGCGTCTCTTCACCGCGCAAAATCCCGGGGTGTGCCTGCAATTGTCGTCGCACTTCGCGCACCACCGCGCCCGCGGCCTTGCCGACCGCGTCCATGCTAAAGGCCGTGAAGATGAACGGAAGCAGTCCGCCGATGAACAGGCCGATGATTACTTTTGGTTCCGTTAACGAGAATTGGAAATTATATGTTTGGCCGATGTGCGCCTTAAGTTCTTCCACATAGGAACCGAAGAGAACCAGCGCCGCCAATCCCGCCGAGGCAATGGCATAACCTTTCGTCACCGCTTTCATTGTGTTGCCGACAGCATCCAGTTCGTCTGTAGCCGCGCGCACTTCTTTGCCAAGATTGCTCATGACGGCGATGCCGCCGGCGTTGTCGGTGATCGGACCGAAGGCATCGAGTGAAATAATAATTCCAGCCATCGACAACATCGACATCACAGCGACGGCGATGCCATAAAGACCGGCGAAATTGTAGCTAAGTAGAATCGCGATGCCGATAAATCCGACCGGCAACGCGGTAGCGTGCTGGCCGACGGCCAGCCCCGCAATGATGTTGGTGGCATGCCCGGTCTCTGATGCACGCGCGATCTTTTGTACCGGCCGGTAACGCATCGAAGTGTAGTAATTCGTGATCACGACCACGACGCCAGTCATGATTAGGCCAATGAGTGAAGCGTAATAGAGATCGGTGGACGACCGCATTTTACCGGCGATCTCCACTCCGTTCGGGAAAAGCTGATGCGTCGCCGGCCAGAAAAGAATGGCCGAGACCAATGCGCTCATTCCGACTGCGCCCATCAACACGCTCGCCGGTTTACCGCCACCGAAGTTGACGAATAAGATGCCGCAGATCGCGCCCAACACTGAAATTCCGCCGAGAACGAACGGATAGACAATAGCCGCAGGTGCGTTTGCGACCGTCAACACCCCTACTAAAATCGCGCCGATCAAGCTCACGGCGTAGGTTTCAAAAACGTCGGCCGCCATTCCTGCGCAATCGCCCACATTGTCGCCGACGTTATCCGCGATCGTAGCGGGGTTGCGCGGATCGTCTTCTTCGAGGCCAGCTTCAATTTTACCGACGAGATCGGCACCGACATCAGCGGCCTTGGTGTAAATCCCCCCACCAAGTCGGGCGAACACGCTGATCAAACTCGCGCCCAATGCCAACCCGATCAGACTACGCACAGCCATGTCGGGTCCCACCATATTGCGCGCAAAATGATAAAATATTCCCACTGCTAGCAGCGCCAAACCGACGACAAGCAAGCCGGTGACCGCGCCGCCATTGAATGCAACTCGCAGAGCGCGGGTCCGGGCTTGCGTTGCGGCCTGGGTAACCCGGGCATTTGCCAGTACCGCGATGCGCATCCCGATGTAACCGGCCGCGAGCGAGCAAAACGCCCCCAGCAGGAAACCAAATGCCGTCGGATGATCTTTAAAGAGAAAGAGTAAAAGGAAGATGACTACCGCGATCACGCTGATCGTCATCACCTGTCGATTCAGGTACGCCTTCGCTCCTTCCTGAACCGCGCCCGAAATCTGTCGCATGCGTTCATTGCCAGGCGAAGAGCGCAAAATGACGGCAATGAGCAAAAAGGCGCAGCCCAGTCCGATGACGGCGCAGATAAGCGATAAACGCACGCCCGACTGAAGGATATCAAAGGCAAGAGGAAGAGTCATACCCGGTGAAAGCGGGGGACATTAAGCAGGAATGGCCCGGTGGCAACCCGGGATTCTTCCTTTCACGCTCATGGTCATCATCGAGTCGGAGCGCGATAGCGATTCTGGATGCTGGATGATCGAGTGTTGTATATTGCACGTTGGGTATTCAGCGTTTTTCTGGAACAATCCTGCTTTATGTTGCGATTAGGGAAGTTCCGCCCATTTGAAAAGGTGATCCTGTTTGCGATCGCATTTCTGCTAATAGGCGCCAGCGTTGCGTGCGCCTTTCTGGCTTTTCGCGATGGGCAATGGCGACTTGGATTTGCGGGCGGCGGTGGCCTAATCCTCGCCATCGTTTATTTCTGCGCCGCCAGACGTGGGAAACCGTTGTGAAACCGCCGACCGAGGGAGCGTTGAAAGGGAGCTCTGCGAACCTGCGTAGTAAGTGAATCGCCGATATCTTGCAATTACTCTGCGTGCCGTTGCGATCGTCTTGCTGATTGTGGCTGCGTTCCGACTCGCGATTGATTTCGGTTCCTCACTCGAAATTGTCCCACAATGGACAGCAAGACGGCTTGTATCTTTTGCTCAAAATCGTTAGCGATTAATCAATTATGAAAATGCTTCTTATACTGCTTTCAACGGTCGCGGTCACGTCGGCGCAATGGCCATCGCCCAAAGCACCGGCCGTTTCTGGCGCGGATGGGTACGTGGAGATTCCAAATGCCGTTTTGGCGCCGACCAAGAATGGTACCTACCGCGCAGTCTTTGATGCGACGCAGGCAGCGCAAAAGCCGATGGATTTGTTGCCTGCGGTAAACATGGCCGGGTCGGAATTGAACGCGTTGGCAGCTACGAACGTCCCGTTAGCGAACGCGAAGTTTGCTGTCGTATTCCATGGCCCAGCGGTCAACGGCATTTTGGATGAGCCGCATTACAAAGCGAGGTTTGGCACGAGCAATCCAAACCTGAAAGCGATTGCGGAGATGAAAAAAAGCGGCGTAGAGTTTTTCGTCTGTGGGCAATATCTCGCGGCCGAAAAGATTGCTCCGCAAAGCCTCACGCCGGATGTAACATTGGCAGCCGACGCGTTGCTGGTCCTGATCCATTACCAGAACCAGGGATATGCAGTGCTGAGTTTTTGAGATCGCACGACGGAAGCGAGTCTTCATTCTTCGAAAATTCAGAATTTGTTACTTTAAACGGCAGGGCGCCCGCTGACGCGGACGCCCTCACACATTCCCGTAGGCAGGCAGGGGCCTACGGTCTTTTCGCCGGCATCCGATCGCGTGGCACTCGCACCCGCACGAGTGCCGGAACGCAGGATGCATTGAGCGCCAGAAGAGCCAGAATCGCGGTAGCGAACAGGGGGAATGTCGAACCGCCATCTGGGACTTTGGTCGGGGGAGGAGAAGGGCCGGGGGTCGGAGTCGGGGGGCCTTCTCCACCGCGGCCCGGCGGAGTCGGAATAACGTAATCCTGGCCGGGACCGGTGAGAGCAATGAGATCAGTGCCCTGTCCGGTAAAACCACCCAATGCCGCTAACATTTTCTTAGCGCCATAACTCTTCCCGATAGCGGTGAAGTCATCACCGCCGACAATTTCCCAGATGGCGATTTGCAGGCCGGCCGCCTTCTTTTTCTTCATGTCGGGCGAATAGAACATTGCCCAGAGGTCGCTGATTTGAGTGGCCTCGCTGGCGGTCAAGGTCCAGGGAGCCTCTGGCGCCTGAGTTAAGGGGACAAAGCTGTAGCCCGAAGAAGAGCTTAGAGCTCTGGTGAAAGGATCGATACAAAATCCGTCCATAAGTGCGCCATCGACGCGGAGTGATTTGATTCCGGCACCTACGACACCATTGAAACCGGTGGAGAGGGCGATGTGCACGGGTCTGCCCTTGCGGACGCCAAGGTCTTCGACGAGAACGGCGTTGGTTGGGGGTGCGGTAACGGGGCTAAGGAGTGCGGCGAGAGATAGCGCCAGGGACACGCGGGCCAAATCCGTCATTTCTTATTGATATGACATTTATGGTAATTCTACAAGAATTTCTTTCCCTCCGGGCTTTTCGCGTTTCGCGTCTGTGAGTCTCAGGAAACGTAAGTGGCTGCAATAGCTGTAATTACACGGTAAACCATTCTCGGAGATCTCAGTTCATATTTCGTGCCGAAGAAGGTTCTTCGACGAGGGAGAGACCTCAAATACCCCACGGTCGTGGGGTTAGGACCACTCTACGGAATTAATGCCCGGCTGCCGCTTGGCGCGGCTTGGCGACCGCGCGCTCAATCGCTGCAGTGAGCTCTTCGGCGACTAGCGGTTTCGCGATGTGGTCTAGAAAACCCACCTTCCGACTTCTTTCGATATCCGTGTCCGTATTATGGCCGCTGATCGCGATTCCGCGAACCGGTTTCGTTGCGCTCAGCTCCTCCATCAAGTCCCATCCGGTGCCGTCGGGCAGACGAAGGTCGCTAAGCAGCACGTCGAATTCGATCGCTTTTGCCAAAGCGCGTGCCGACGCGATATCGGGGGCAATGTATACCTTGTAACCAATGGTAGTGAGAAACTTTTGTAAGGCCTCGGCCGTGCTGGCGTGGTCTTCTACCACGATAATCCGGTATGGTTCTCGTCCCATCGAATGGCTCATCTAGCTAAGTCTGTGCCAGAAGGGGTGTAAGGTGCATCAACCAAAACAAGTCGGCGCGGGATCAGAGCTCAAAAAATGTGCGAAGACGCCGGAGAAATGTGGCGCTGTATTCGCGTTGTTTCGCCTCCTCGCCTTGAGCGACATGAGCGTCCTTAATAATACCTTCGGTCTCCATTTTTCGCTTTGCCAGTAACTCGCTAAGCTGATTGAGGCACTCGGGTGCCTGGCGAATCACTTCGGCCATGGTCGACTTGCTAATCTCCAAGACGTAGCAATCTGCCGCCGCGCGAACAGTAGCAGTCCGACGTTCACCAGTCAGGAGTGACATTTCGCCGAAGCACTCACCGGAGTGCAATGTGCCGACGCGAATGGCCGAACCATTTTTCGACACCGAGACGTTGGCGCTTCCGCGCAGGAGCACGAACATGGAATCGCCCTCGGCGCCTTCTTCGATGACGCGTTCGCTCCGGCCAAAATGATTGAGACGCGAACGCTGCAAAAGGGCCTCGAGTTGTTCCTCGTCCAGACATTGGAAAAGAGGTTCTCCGCGCAATATCGCGCGCGCTTGTTCGTGATCTTCCGTGCCTATGTCCCTGGGTCGGCGTTCCAGGTGCAGCGTTCGAATCGGATAGGGAATGGAAATTTGCTGACGTTTCAGTTCGTACCAGACGTTGGTGCGAATGGCGTCGTTGACTTCGTTGATCGCAGCGTGATTGCCCATGTAAAACTTGATCTCATAGACGACAGCATGATCGGCGAAATCGACGAGAAAGATCTTCGGCGGCGGGTCTCTGAGCACGAGTTCGGCGTTTTTCGTCGCGCGCATGAGAGCCTCCTTCACGCGACTGGGCGGAACCTTGTAGTCAACGCCGACACGAATGCGCATGGCGTGCACCTGGGTCGGGTAATGCAGATTAACGATGGTCTGCCGGACGATTTCGTTGTTGGGAATGTCGAGATAGATGCCGTCGTTAGTGCGCAGACGGGTGGAACGCCAGTTGATCTCCATGACTTCGGCGAAGCGTTCATTGACCTGCAACCAGTCGCCCACACGATAGGGCCGGCTAATTTGCAATTGGATCCCGGCGATGAGTGCCCCGAGGAGGTTTTGTCCGGCGATGCCGAGGATAATCGCGATGACGCTCGAGCCGAAGACGAGGCCCTTAAGCTGGGTTTCGGCATGATAACCAAAGCTGAGGACAAGCAGGAGAGCGACGAGAAAGACGAGGAACGCCAACATGTCCCGCAGAATGTGGGGAACGGGTGTCTGCCGTTTCTTCTCGAAATAGAGATCCCAGAGATAGTGATTAACGAAGGCGACGACGAGAGCCGGGCTGAGGAGGACGAGGGCGGCGCCGACGTGATTGCGCCAATCGGCCTGAACGCCGTAAACGGTAATGGCCGCGTAGAAGGCGAGGGTGAGACAGAAAATTTGGAAGAAGAACCCAAGGGGAACGCGAGCGCGTCGTTTGAGAAAACGGCCGAGGCTGAGCACCACGAAATAGGTGAGGATAAACGCGGCGGCCGTGGCCACGAGGCGCTGCGAATTAACGAAAGACTGAATCATCGCCGGTTGATTTTAACGGTAAACAGCTGCCGTAACAAGCAATCAGGAAGCCAATCGACCGGCGTGTCGGAAAGACGGGCCGGCGTGGTGTCCGTGATTCGTTAGGGCCGCGGCGCCAGAAACAGCCAGGCCCAACCGGCGAGAAAGCATAGTCCGCCCAGTGGGGTGATTGCTCCGAGCCAGCGCAAGTTGGTCAACGCCATCGCATACAAACTCCCGCTGAAGAGAAAAATCCCGGCACAAAATAACCACGAGGCGCCGCGCTGGGTCGTGCCGGAAAAGGCAAGGACGAAAATCGCGATCGCATGGATAAAATGATAGAACACCGCCTTGTTCCAAACGTCGACCATCGCATTGCGCTCGATGATCGATTTAAACGCGTGCGCCCCAAATGCACCAAGCGCCACGGCGAGAAAGCAGAGCACAGCTCCGATGCGAATAAAGAGAATCATTTCCTTTGCTACTTAGAGAAGCATTTTAGCTCCAGCGAAAACCTTAACTTCATAAGGTCATCCCGAGCGTCAGTCGAGGGATCTCGATGCGCTACCTTACAGCTTTCATGGCGGGATCCCTGAACTAACGCTCGCGATGACGCCGGGGTGCGGCGAAAATGCTTCCCCTTTTTATCCACGCTGTCCGCGTGCCGCGTGTGCACTGAGGACAAGGTCAGGCTTTGGTTCTGGAGTGGGTGAACACTCCAGAACCGCCACGCTATTGATTGGTATTAGTGTTTCTCTGCCTTCTCGGCTTTTTCGTGCTCGGCCTTCTCATCATGAGTGCCGACGTACTTGCCGCTCGTATCGACTCGGATGGCCGTTTCCTTGCCGTCCTTGTTTACGATTGCCTCGTAACACTCCTTGCCTTTGCGAGTTTCTTTTTCGATGCGAAGGATTTGATCGCTGCCAGCTTTATCCTTAATGGTGGTCTGGACCGCCGCCGGCACGTCCTTCATCTCGACCTGCGTTTCTTCGTGATGCGCCTGGGCCGTCGCGCTGAAGGTGAGGCCAGCGCTGATTATTCCTGCTGCGATAAGGTTTTGCGTTTTCATGGTTATTCTATCTTTGACCCCCTCGGGGCCGAATTCCTTCAATTCTTTTTCCTTGCGCTCGCTGGAACGCGAGGTTCGCCCGCACCAGGCCGGCGCAGACCTGCCGATCTTTCAGTGAGCGGCGGCTTCCCGGGCGCGATTCAGGAAGAGTGGGCTTCACACTTGACCGGCTTCGATTAGGCTGCCGATATGCATCGCAAAATTCTTTCAGCATTCCTTTTTGCCCTGCTCCCGTCGATCGCGCTCGCCGCTTCGCCGGTTCAAGAACGCGCCGATCGTTTCCTGAAGCTGGCGAACGCCGGATTTCAGGCGCTTTTTCACGTCAACGCCGAAGCACAGTGGCTTGCGGTCACCGATGTCACGCGGGAGCACGACGCCGCCGTCGAGGCCACTGGTAAAGCTTTCGCTGCCTTCAATGGCAACCCTGCTATCATCGCCGAAGCGCGCGATCTGCTTACCCATGAAAAAGAACTTACGCCACTCAGCGTTCGGCAGTTGAAACAACTGCTCCTGTACGCGGCCGAAGGTCCGATGACCAATCCGGATCTGGTTGCAAAACGGGTGGAGGCCGAAACCAAGCAGGCTTCGATCCTCAATCGTTTCGAGTTCAAGCTCAACGGTCAGAAGATAACGGCCAACGACATCGACAATAAACTCGAGAAGAGTACCGATCTGGCAGAACGCAAGGCCGTCTGGGAAGCGTCGAAGGAATCCGGTCCGGCGCTGAAACCGAATCTTGTTGTCTTGCGCGATCTTCGGAACGGCGTCGCCAAAGAGATGAAGTACTCTGACTATTTCTCGTTAGAAGTGGTTAGCTACGGAATGAAGACGGACGAGATGTTGAAAATGCTGGACGACTGGATGGCGACGCTGCGTCCGCTCTATCTGCAATTGCATACCTGGACGAAGTATAAGCTGGCTGAGAAATATCATCAGCCCGTGCCAAAAAAGATTCCGGCGCATTGGATCAACAACCGATGGGCGCAGGAGTGGCCGGACCTGGTCGAGGCCGCCAACATCGACAAGTACTTCGAGGGCCGCAACGCGGAGTGGATCATCAAGACGGCAGAACAATTCTACACCGGCTTGGGATTTTCGCCCTTACCTGAAAGTTTCTGGAAGAAATCGGACCTGTATCCGGTGCCACCGGATTCGAAGCGCAAGAAAAACACTCATGCTTCCTGCTCGCACATCGATTTGGAGAACGACATCCGGTCCCTCCAGAGCATTGAGCCGAATGCACGCTGGTTTTTCACCGCCCACCATGAACTTGGTCACGGATATTACTTTAAAGCCTATACCCGGCCGGAAGTTCCCTATTTGCTGAGGACGGGCGCTGCCCCCGGATTTCACGAGGGTGTGGGCGAATTGATTTCACTGGCTTCAAGTCAGGTCCCGTATCTGCAGTCGCGTGGAATTTTGCCGAAGGATTTCAAGCCCGACACGAACGCTTTTCTGCTCGATGACGCCCTGGCCCGCGCGATCCCGTTTATTTATTTCTCCTGCGGCACGATGCCGCACTGGGAGGCCGATATCTATGCGCATAACTTGCCGGTGGATCAATGGAATGCGCGCTGGTGGAAATACGTTGGCGACATGCAGGGGATCGAGCCGCCTTCGCCGCGTGGCGAAGAATGGTGTGACGCCGCGACCAAGACGCACATCAACGATAATCCCGCCTACTATTATAACTACGCCTTCGCTACCGTATTTAAGTTTCAACTACACGATTACATCGCGCGAAAAATCCTGCATCAACAACCGCAATCGTGTAACTACGCCGACAACAAGGAAGTCGGGACTTGGTTGAACAATATTCTAAAGAAAGGCGCTACCGAAGATTGGCGCAAAGTGTTGAAGGAAGCGACCGGGGAAGATATTTCCACACGCGCAATGGCCGAATACTTCAAGCCGCTGCAAAGCTGGCTGGAAGAACAGAACAGAGGCCGCCAGATCGGCTGGGAATAGAACGAAGGTAGAAGGACAAGGGACAGAAGCCAGAGATCAGATTTTCTAGGGCCGGCGCTTCGCCCTGGTTGGCAAGCGGTGCGCTTGCCCTACAATAATTCGGCATTCGTCATTTCCTCTATGCGCGTGCTTGTCATCACCGGTGCTGGAGTGTCGGCGGAGAGCGGGATTCCGACGTTTCGCGGGAAGGATGGGTATTGGCGAAACCTGGATCCGGCGAAACTGGCTACACCGGACGCCTTCGCGAAAAATCCAAAGCTGGTTTGGGAATGGTATCGCGAACGCCGGCAACGGATTCGCAATGCACAACCGAATCCTGCGCATCAGGCGATCGCGAAACTAGCGGCGCATGCGGGCGAATTCCTGCTCGTAACTCAGAACGTTGATGATCTGCATCTCCGAGCAGAATCAGACGGGCAACGCTTGTCACGGGACAAAATCGTCCAGATTCACGGCGATATTTTTGAGACACGGTGCTCGCGTTGCGAGTCTCGCTGGCGCGAACTCGAGTATGAGTATGAGCATGAGCGAGATGAATTGCCGAAGTGCGGAGTCTGCGGCGCGTTGATGCGACCTGGCGTGATTTGGTTTGGCGAACAACTGGACGCGCGAAAAATCGAGCGCGTGGAGAACTATCTCGCTCGCGCATTATGCGACGTCCTGATCGTTGCCGGAACGACGGCGGCGTTCGGTTATATCATTGATTGGGCCATGCGCGCGCGAGGTCAGGCCGGACAGCTAATCGAGGTGAATCCGGATCCGACAGTGCTGAGTGCATTCGCAACGCAGCTGATTCGCGAGCCAGCAGGAATCGCTTTGCCACGATTGGTTGATAGGTTGGTTAGCGATCACTCGTGGTAACCCGAGCTGCGATTCGGTCATCCCGAGCGAAAAACGCCAGTCCGGCTCCGGACCGAGGGATCCCGTGGAAGTTAGCTTTGAATTTCGCAACGGGATCCCTCGGCTGTCGCTCGGGATGATAACACGGCGGTTACTTCCCGCGGTTTCCGATTGAAATGGTGCCGGGGCTTGAAACTCTTAGCGGATTCTTTGGGACTACTTCGGATTTGGCTGAGGCGATTCTGAACTATCGTGGCTGCGACCGAGTACGGCCGGGCCAGAAGAGAGGCCGCCTCCGCGGGGCCTGATTGAACCGGCGCCGGTGATGTCGCGTTCGATATGCGGCGGATTGCCGATGTATTCAACTTTACCCGCCCCAGTAATGGAGACCTTGAGAGTGTCGCTCACGGCGATTCGCGCGTCGCCCGCACCGGTGACGGAAACTTGGGCCGTTTTCGTTTGCAAAGATTCCGCCCGCAGATCGCTCGCGCCGGTCAGGTTTGCGATTAGTTCATCGACTGTTCCATCGAGTGTCGCCTTCGATGCGCCGGTTGTTTCGAGATAGAACTTGGAACCAGTCAGCTGATGCGCGGTTAATTGTGAGGCCCCGCTAAAGCTTGCACCTTCCAGCGCGTTGCTCGTAAGCGCTACCTTGATCGAATGACTCGGCCGGATATAACGCGTAGTTCGGACGTGCAGGACCCTGTCTCTCACCTCGATCTCGAGGTACTGCATCAGGTTTTCGTCCATCGTGACTGAGACAGCTGGCGGTCCGCTATGCCACTCGATCCGAAAAGCCCCGCCAGCGTCGACGTTGATAAAGGGGTCAAGCTTTCGGTCTTGCGTAATCATGTGCCCGTTGCCGCGAATGCCACCGAAGTCGCATCCGGCGAGTGCGAAAAGAAGACACGCGACAAAAAGTTTCGTCTTCATAGAATCGTATTTAGTAGTTGGACGCAGATATCGTCCCTTTTGGATTCAAAAATCTTGCGGCGACCACGCCCGTGGCTCAGAGGGGGTTATGGTCAAATCAACCGTGTCGATAAGTTCATCGTCGACATAAAACTCTACGCGATATTTTCCCGTTGCCCAGCCATCGGACGGGCGGGAAAGAGTGAACTTACCGAAGGCGTTGCTGATGGGAGCAACGGCGGTTGCTTCGTCGACTTTGAAATCGACCGGTGCGACGCCGGTGTCCTGCGCGATCCAAACCGCGCGGATCTTTGCATTTTTCCGAAGCCCATGACCGCGCCAACGTGCCACGATTTGCAAGGCGTCGGCGGAAACAACGCCGAGCGGATCACCGTCGCTGCTGGTGGAAACCGAGGCCTCCAGTTTTTTTAGCTCCGGCTTGGTCTGCGACGGCGCCGGCAATTTAGCGAGCTCGATGGTGTTGCGGCTAAGAAGGTCGCCACTCGGGCCCCGCTGCGTTACCACCTCTTTGATCGAGCCAACGCCGCGGACAAACCAAAAATCGGCGACGGTGAGTAAGCCGTCATTTTTCTCTCCGAGAAAATGGAGGGCGTGAAATTTTCCAGCCGGCACTTCGATCTCGCCTTCACCGACAATTTTCAGCGGCAAGTTGAGATCGAGTCCAGCGACTGGGCCACGATAATTCCATACCGCCCCGAAGTTCAGATTACCGGGTAAGATTGTTACGGGCGGATCAAAAGTCTGGGTCTCTCCATTCGCGTTTCGAAAAGCGATTGCCAAAATAGTTTTGCCTTCGTTCTTCAAAAACTCGGTCGAATGAGTCGCGCCATTAACCGCGGTTTCGATTCGCAAGGCATTTTGCCCGGCTGGATTCTTTGGTGCGAAAACCTGCCGCGTCAGCGTTCCCGGTCGATCCTCGCCTTCGCGAGTCAGCACATACTGCCAGAGGGTGCCATCAGCGGCTGGGATCGGCCATTCCGCCCGGGCAGCCGCGGAGCCAAGCAATACGCCAAGCAAAACCGCAAAGAAACGCGACACCCAGTACGCTAGCCGTGTTGCCCGCTGTCGGTCAAACGGCGTGACACCGTCATCTTGGCTGTGGGCCAAACCCCGAAAGCCTTCCCGGGGAGGTCGAAGCGTAATCCAACGCTTAATTTATTTGCTAACGTGCCCCAGCATCTCGGCGGCACGCGTGCATTTATCAATTCTCGTTAGCTTGCGTGATTGCGCCGGCGTGAGCAACGGGGTGTGCGGAATGGTGCAAAGGTGTTCTGCGATAAACCAGATACTGCGCTCGGAAGTCATCCAGTGGCGACGATCAAAGCGCGAAAGGTCAACCGGTTGCGAGTAGCGGCGCAGGGTTCGTTCGCTCCGTAGATTGACGTAAATGTTGAAATAACTCATCGCTAGCTCGCGCAGGGTGCGATAGACCGGTTCACGATAACGGCAGCCGGTGAAGTTGGACTTTGCCACCGCGCCCCAGCAACCGCGCGCCTTGAAAATCGCGAGCACGTGGTCGGTATCGTTAACGGCTTCGAGGTCCCAGAGAAGCGGAGGAAAACCGAGGACGCGCAGCGCGGCTGCGCCGAAGATTGCGCCTTCGAGGCAATGCGCGGTGCGTTCGCGCAAAACTTTGCGCGGAGACCAGGCGGTATCAGCCAGGTGGTAGGGAAGGCTGTCGAGAAAACGCTGCACGCCAGCCGGAGTTTTCAGGGCGCGTAATTGACGCAACTCACTCGGCGTAAATTCGCAAAGTCGATCGACTTTTAAAATGGTTCCCATAAATCCGACGTTTCACACTCTCATTCGCCACCGCGTTAAATCGGATAATGTTCTTCCATACCGACAAAACCGCCTTGGTTTAGCGCGCAATGGGTCATGCTGGCGATCATGATCTTATTATTGCATGGATTGTTACCCACCGTGCGGGGCGCTTTGGCGATGATCTCGAGTCTAACGCTGGTGCCGTTGTGGATGCTCGGTGGCATTGGCTGGTTCCATGTACCGGTTGACGTGATTTCGGCGCCGGCCACCGTTGTCTGCATCGGCATCGCAATCGCTTCCATGATTCATCTTGTCTTTGGCGTTCGCCGCGCCGAGGCGAACGGCACAAGAGGTTGGGCGGCTTGGGTAGCTGCGCGCGAAGAACAATGGCGCGGCATCGTTTACTCCGACGTCATCATCGCTGCTGGCTACGCCATCTTCGTCTTATCTGATTTTCCGCCGCCGCAACGGTTCGGTCTGGTCGTCCTCGCCGGTTGCATCATCGACATTCTGGCAAACCCCTTCGTCCTGCCGCTACTCGGGAGCGCACAATGGAAAAAGAAATAATTGATCTTCAACCAACGCTGACCGGTGATCTGATGGAGTTGCGCCCGCTCCGGCCGGACGACTTCGACGCGCTATTTTTCGCGGCAAGCGACCCGCTGATTTGGGAGCAGCATCCGGAAAGCGACCGGCACAAGCGAGAAGTCTTTCAGGAATTTTTTGATGGCGCGCTCGAATCCAAGGGCGCCTTCGCCATCGTCGAACGCAAATCCAGCCGGATCATTGGCAGCTCGAGATATTGCAATCTTGATCCAAAGAACACCGAAGTCGAGGTGGGCTGGACTTTTCTAGAACGCCACTTCTGGGGCGGAACCTATAATCGCGAATTGAAGCGACTGATGCTCGATCACGCCTTTCAGTTCGTCGATCGCGTCCTCTTCGTGGTTGGAGAAAAGAATCTTCGATCGCAAAAAGCGCTCGAGAAAATCGGAGCCAGATTTCTAAAGAAAAAGCATCTTCCCGCGCGTGATGGCACCCTGGCTCCGAATCTCGTGTTTGTGATAACACGCGAGTCTTATCCTATTGGTTGATGAATTGAAACCGCGGTAATAAGCTAAACACGCCGGATTGACTTTTGCTCATGGGTTTGAAATGAATGTGGGTTCACTCAACAGAAAGGAACAGAATTAATGAAAATCGGCGAGACGGCACCGGATTTCGAGGCGGAAACGACCCAGGGTCGGATACGCTTTCATGACTGGATCGGCAATTCCTGGGCTATCCTGTTTTCCCACCCGAAGGACTTCACGCCGGTCTGTACGACCGAGCTCGGCTATATGGCCAGGATAAAGCCGGAGTTCGAGAGCAGAAACGTGAAGGTTATCGGATTGTCGGTCGATTCGACCGGCGATCATGAGGGGTGGGCGAAAGACATCGAGGAGACACAGGGACACGCCCCGAACTACCCGATTATCGGCGACGCTGACTTCAAAGTGTCAAAGTTGTACAACATGCTTCCGGCCGACGTCGCTGGTGATGCCAAGCAGCGCAAGCCGGCCGATAACGCAACCGTGCGCAACGTTTATGTCGTCGGCCCGGACAAAAAGATCAAACTTATCCTGGTTTATCCGATGACAACGGGACGGAACTTCGACGAGGTGCTGCGGGTAATCGACTCGCTTCAACTGACCGCGAAGCACCAGGTGGCTACTCCGGTCAACTGGAAGCCAGGTGAGGACGTCATCATCGCCGGTTCGGTCTCCGACGACGAAGCGAAAAAGCGTTATCCGAAAGGCTGGAAAGCGCCGAAGCCCTATCTCCGCATCGTCCCGCAGCCGCAATAAGCGGGAGAAGAAGAAACATCGAACACCCAAGGCCGAACCCCCAGCGTCCGACTCCGAATGCTTTCGCGAGCAAGGCGCGCAGTGGAGAAGCGGATTCCTCAGCGCGATGTTTGCTGCCGCTTCGACGCGGACCATACCGGGCCGGAACTTCGGAACGTACCGTGACAGGTCAACTAAAGCCGTGCAGAGACTTGTAAAGTAGACCGAGAATTCCAGCGCCGATTACGATAGGGATGATATCGATCTTGTAGCGCAGCATGGCGACAGAGGCGGCGGCACAAAGCAAAATTGCAAACCAATCGACGGTGCCGCCGGCGGGAAAGAAAACATGCAGAGCAAACCAAACGGCGAGGTTGAGCACGACACCGACAATCGCGGCCGTAATGGCGGTGAGCGCACTCGTTAATCTGGCGTTGCCGCGCAGTTGTTCGATATGAGGACCGCCCAGAAAAATCCAAAGAAAGCACGGTGTGAATGTGACCCAGGTTGTGATAAGCGCGCCAACCGTAGCAGCGACTAGCGGCGGCAAGCCTTCGGGATGATGCCACGCGCCCATAAAGCCGACGAATTGCAGGACCATGATCAGCGGGCCCGGCGTCGTTTCTGCCAGACCGAGTCCGTCCATCATCTGTCCGGGTTTAATCCAGCCGTGATACACCGCCTGTTGGGCAACGTACGGCAGCACGGCGTACGCGCCGCCGAAGGTCACCACCGCCGCCTTGCTAAAAAACAGGCCTTGCTTGAACAGCGTGCTATCCCAGCCGCGGAGAGAACCGACGATCAGTATCGGCGTGAACCATAGGGTGAGCCATAGGATCGAGACACGGAACGCACGCGTCAGGCTAGGTCGCGTATGCGGCGGCGATTCCTGTTCATCACTGATGACGGATAGTGCCGATTCGTGGTCTTGTTTGGATACGTTTTCGAATTTTGTTTTCCAAAATAACCCGCCGAGAAATCCAATCACACCAGCGCTAAGGACGATCGCGGGAAACGGCGCCTTGAAAAAGTAAATCGCGACGAAAGCGAGTGCTGCCAGAATCCACATCACTTCGTTTTTGAGGGCTTTTCTCCCGATGCGAATGACCGCCGTTAGCACGATCGCAGTCACGGCAGGCTTGAGTCCATAAAAAATCGCTGCGATCCACGGGATGTTGCCGTAGGCGGCGTAGATGAAACTCAGCGTCCAGAGAATAAAAATCGACGGTATGACAAAGAATGCGCCGGCGACGATACCGCCCCAGGTTTTGTGAAGGAGCCAGCCAATGTAGATTGCCAGTTGTTGCGCTTCCGGACCTGGTAGCAACATGCAGAAGTTCAGCGCGTGCAGAAAGCGCGACTGGCTGATCCACTTTTTCTTTTCCACCAGTTCCGTCTGCATGATGGCGATCTGACCGGTCGGGCCGCCGAAGGAGATGAAACCGAGCTTCAGCCAGAATTTGAATGCTTCAGCAAAACTCGGGGCCGCTCGGCGATCGAGTTCGACGGGTGTTGCCTGCAAGTTCATCGGCGTTGCAGGAATGCGTAAAGCGCGTCAAAACATTCAAAGCCCTGACGCAGAATTTCTTCGTCAGCCAGACCCTGTTTTGCCCACCCTTTGAGCACGCGATCGATTCCCACGCATTCGACGCGCTGAAATTTTGCGTCGTCCAAATCGGCGTCATGAATCATCTCCGCAATTCTCGCAAGGGCTTTGTCAGCGAGGGCGAAACGTTTTACAAGCGTCTCGAACGTGCAGTTATTGCCGTGATGTGAAAATTCGGCGTCCAGCATGTCGAAAGGAATTGCGCCAGGAACGCTCTGGGCACTCGGCGCAAAAACGAACTTTGCCTTGGGATCGATAAACTTGGAGATCAACCAGGCAGAACCGACCCGGTCGATCTCCGGTCGCGGACGAGTGAGCCATGTTTTCCCGCGATATTGCTTCGCATCCAAGAGTTGAAGTTTTCGCGCATGCCGCGGTCCTTCAGCGCGGCGGAGCAACATCGCCGCTTCGTGTCCGCGCGCACTGTCGAAGAAATCAATCTGTCGAAGCTCACGGAATTGCTTAGTTAACCGCTCCAACTCAACTACGGCCAATTCCGCATCCAGTTTTCGCCGGCGCGAAATAAAATTTTGCAGCGCCTTTTTAAGATCGACATATTCCGCCTCACGCGCCGTGTTGAACAGTGAAACAACCGCATCTCTCGTCAAACCTTCGATCTCCTGCGCGCGAACCAGTGTGGAATCGCCGCCGTAATCGCGAATCTGCTGTGCCAGCCATTGAAATTGCTCATATTGGGCTGGTTCGTCCGGCAGCAGGTAGGTCGAGGTCTTCAGCTGCACTGCGCCCATTTTTTTCAGCCGACGCCAGACGGCAACCCGCTCGGTCTTGCGCTTGGTCGGGAGACTGAAGAGAAGCAAGAGCCACGAGCTGGGCTTCATCTGACCTCACGCTGCCAAATGAAATACGTATTGCAAATTGTATTTGCAATTACATCTGCCTCCCGTTTTGTACGCGAAACGACTAAAGACAACAAGAACCCACCACGACTGAAATGAAAAAACTTTTTCTAACAGCGGCCCTTTGCTGCGCCGTGATCGGCACGGCAACGGCCGCGCTCGACACCGCAAAGATCGACGCGATTACCGGCCTCAAAGGCAAGCTTAACGAGAAGGAAGGCGTCTACAAAGTCAGTTTTCCACGCAGCGACGTGAAAGTCGTGGTCGATGGGTGGGCGATGCCGCCTTTTATGGGACTCGGCACTTGGGCCGGGTTTACCGGCGGAAACGAGCGGGCCTTGATGATGGGCGATACCGTTCTATTCGAAGACGAAGTGAACCCGGTCATGTCGGTCGCGTTTGACCAGGGCCTGAGCGTGACGGCGCTGCACAATCACTTTTTCTTCGACCAACCGAAGGTCTACTTCATGCACCTCGAAGGCCAGGACAGTGTGGAGAAGCTGGCGATGGCCGTTCGCAAAGTCTATGACAAGATCAAAGAAATCCGCGCAGCCGATCCGAAACCTAAAGATTCTTTCACCCAAAAATCGTTAGCTGAGAAAAGCTCAATTAGCCCCGGCCCTTTGAACGAAATCTTTGGTCTGCAAGGCGAAGTCAAGGATGGAATGGTGAAGTACAGCATTGGTCACAAAGCGAAGATGCATGAATTGGAGATCGGCAATGACATTGGAGTCAACACCTGGGCCGCGTTTGCCGGAACCGATGATAACGCCCTGGTCGACGGCGATTTCGCGGTCGAGGAGGATCAATTGCAAACCGCGCTCAAGTCTCTTCGCCGAAACGGGGTCGACATCGTGGCGATTCATTCACACATGACGCATGAACAACCGCGCATTCTGTTTTTCCACTACTGGGGACGCGGCCCGGCCAAACAGCTCGCACGCGAGATCCAGGATGCCTTGCTCGCGAGCGGGTTGAGCGGAGTCAGCACCGAGGCGCAAAACTAAAGAAACAATTTTGAAGCAATCTTTCGGACGTTTGCCGCGCAGCCATTTTTTCGCCGTAGCGACAGCGCTACTGATTGGTCAAACCGCTGTCGCGACAGGCGAACACAATGGTGCGCTATTGCAGTTGCAGCAGACGATTCCGTTGCCTGGAGTCGAAGGGCGGATCGATCATCTCGCTTTCGATGATGCGGGCGAACGATTGTTTGTTTGCGCGCTCGGGAACAACACCGTCGAGGTGATTGATCTGCATCAAGGCACGCGGGTTCACACCATCAGCGGTCTGGGATCGCCCCAGGGTGTCGCTTATGCTTCCGGTCGCTTGTTTGTCACCAACGATAGCGGTGGGGTGTGCAACATCTATGATGGCAAGGATTTTCAGCTGCGCGGTAAAATCGATCTTAAGGATGACGCCGACAACGTGCGCTACGATTCCGCGACGAAGCGAGTTTATGTGGGCTTTGGCAGCGGCGGGATCGCAACTCTTGACGCAACCGATGGAAAAGAAATCGGATCGATCAAGCTCGGGGCCCATCCGGAAGCATTCGAGCTCGAGAAACAGGGTCATCGTATTTTCGTCAACGTCCCCGGTGCTCGTCATGTCGCGGTGGTCGATCGGGAGAAAGGCGAAGTGATTGCGACCTGGGCACCGGGTGCATTTGGGAATTTTCCGATGACCCTGGATGAAGCTGATCATCGATTGTTTGTCGGCTACAGAGTTCCGCCAAAACTAATCGTGCTCGACACGGAATCAGGTAAGGCTGTCGCGAGCGTCAGCGTTTCCGGCGATCCCGACGATGTTTTTTACGACAGTAAACGCCATCGCATTTACGCGATCTGCGGCGCGGGCAAGATCGAGATCATCGAACAATCGGACCCGAACCGTTACAAAACTGTTGGCGCGATCGACACAGTGAATGGCGCGCGCACCGGACTTCTTGTACCGGAGCGGGACACTCTATTCGTCGCGATCCCGCGTCACGGTAGCCAGTCGGCGGAGATTCGGTCTTACCAGATCAAGTAATCTGTCGAAAGCTTATCGGCTGATTGAAAATTCGCGGCCTCATACTTGGCATCGGTTTGCTGCTGGCGCTTGCTTCGGCGCAAGCCGGCCCACCGTTTGTTACCGACGATCCAGAGCCGCCTCCGCCCGGCGGTTGGGAAATCAATGTCCCGTTTATCCTTGAACGGAGTCCGGGTAAAACGGAGATGGATTCGCCGTTGTTCGATCTCAATTACGGATTGCCCAATCTGCAACTCAAATTGGAGATCCCCATCTCAGTCGTTCATGACGATGGCGATGGAACGAGAGCTGGCGCGGGTGACCTCCTCGTCGGCGTGAAGTGGCGTTTCCTCAACAACGAACAATCGAAATTTCAGCTTGGTGTCTATCCCCAGGGTACTGCTACCGACCGGGGATCGCGCGCGCGGACTCGGCGAGGGTCGGTCTGCGTTTGTGTTCCCAGTGGTTGCGCAGAAAAGTTGGGACAAATGGACGGTCTACGGCAATGTCGGTTTTTGGTGGCAGACCGCTAGCGAAACGCGCAATTACTTTTATGCAGGCGCAGTGCTCGAGCGTGAAATCAACGAGCGACTGACGCTCGGCGCGGAGTTTTTCGGCAATTCATCAAAGGAACGCGGCAGTCGTGCCGATGTGGCGTTCAACCTCGGCGGCGCGTGGAAGTTGAGTGAGCATGTCAATTTCCTATTTGCCGGCGGACGCGACATCGTCGGCGATATACGAGCGATGGCCTATGTCGGCTTGCAGATTCTAAGCAAATGAGTGCGCGACTATTTGCGCAGCAAGAACATCATTGATCTGCCGAAGAGGATTGCGACGGAGGCGATTGCTTAAGCCGTTGCAAGCCCATAACAAAAGTAGTCGCAAGTGCCCGTAACGTGCATTTTGAGCTTGCAATACAGCTATACGGCGATGTTATACATATAACAACATGGATCGGGTCGCGCGCATATTATTGATTAGCAACTCGACTGTTTACGGACGCGATTATCTGGATCACGTCGAACAGGAGATCAAAGGTTTCCTCGGTCCGAATAAATCGGCTTTATTTTTCCCCTTCGCTTTGTTTGATCGCGAGGCTTACGCCGCGAAAGCGCAGGCGCGCTTTGCCAAAATGGGTTTTACTCTCCAGTCCGTTCATCAAGTCAGCGATCCGAAGCGTGCGATTGAGGAGACGGACGCAATCTTTATTGGCGGCGGAAATACTTTTCGCCTGTTAAAAGCGCTGCAGGATTTTGATTTGCTCGAACCGGTTCGCAGGTGCGTCAGGGGAGGAAATCCTTACATCGGCAGCAGCGCGGGCGCGAACGTGGCCGGGCCCACGATCAAAACCACCAAGGACATGCCGATTGTCCAGCCGCGCTCGTTCGATGCGTTAGGCCTGGTTCCGTTTCAGATCAGCCCGCATTATCTGAACCCGGATCCGGCGTCAACGCACATGGGCGAAACGCAGGAGGAACGGATTCTCCAGTTCCTCGAAGAAAACGAAACACCAGTCGTCGGCATGCGTGAAGGCGCGTGGCTACTCTGCGAAAAAGGTGCTGTTACATTAAAAGGCGAAACTGGCGCGCGGATTTTTAGACGTGGTCAAGCTCCAATGGAAGCGAAACCCGGCGACAACATTGCCGATCTTGTCGGAGGGCTGGATGCAAATTGAGGGAACGCTCTTGCTGAGTCGAAGCGACGTCGAGGAACTGCTAAGCTTGACCGAATGCATCGAGGCGGTGGAAAACGTCTTTCGCTGGCAGGGCGAAGGAAAAATTCGCACGCCGGGAATTCTTGGAGTTAAAACCCCGCGCGGTGGTTTGCATGTTAAGGCCGGCGCTCTTCCAGGCGATCCCGGCTACATCGTCGCGAAACTCAACACCAACTTCCCGGAAAACGGCGCGTCATTTGGTTTGCCAACGATCCAAGGCGTGATCGTGGTCTTCGCCGCGAACAATGGCGCCACCCTCGCCGTCCTCGATTCAGTGGAAATCACGATCAAGCGAACAGCGGCTGCAACGGCGGTGGCGGCAAAATATCTCGCACGAAAGAATAGTCGCGCGGCGACGATCTGCGGATGTGGCCGGCAAGCGGCTGCGCAACTTCGTGCTCTCTGCGGGGTCCTTCCGTTGGAAAGGATTTTCGCGCACGATCTGAACGAAGAGGTGGCGAGAAATTTCGCCGCGAAATTGTCGATCAAATGCGAGATTGAGCCGGTTCGAGATTTAGCAAAGGCTATCCTGCAAAGCGACCTAGTGGTTACGTGCACGCCGTCCCATCGATTTTTCGTGTGCCAGGAAGAGGTAAGGGCGGGCACGTTTATCGCTGCTGTTGGCGCGGATGCGGAAGACAAACAGGAAATCGATCCGGCACTGATGGCTGCGGTCAAAGTGGTCGCGGACAGCGTGGACCAAGCCTGTACGATTGGCGACACGCACCATGCAGTCGCGGCCGGCTTAATGGAGCGGGGCAATGTTTATGCCGAGTTATCGGAAATTGTTGCTGGCCGCAAACCAGGCCGCACTCGCCCCGATGAAATTATTGTTTTTGATAGCACCGGCGTGGCGATTGAAGACGCAATTGCAGCTGCGACCGTTTATGAAAAAGCAATCGCTGGCACGAGCGACAATCGGTTTAGCTTTGCCGCCTGACGATGAAATGGATCACGCGCGAGAAGATTAAGGTCGATCGAGTCGCTTGTCCGTGGCTGATCCGCAACTTCATCGACCAAGAGGCGGAGTTCATTTTTCTCCCGCAGGAGACCGATTGGTCCGGGATCGATAACGGGATCGTGTTCGATGTTCCGAATTGCGAGCTTGGTCATCACGGCGAAGACGTTTCGTTCAATTCAATCCTCAAGAAATACAAACTGTCCGATCCGGCGCTCCTTTTGCTCGGTGAAATCGTGCGCGCCGCCGATTCGCATCCGCGAAATCCACATCCAGCCGGTGATGGATTGCGCTGGATTGCCCACGGATTTGGCGCGCTCGGTTTGAGCGATCACGAAATTCTGAAACGCGAATTTATCGTTTACGATGCGCTCTACGCGGAATGTAAAAGGCGCCTCGGCGCGGATGATCATGTTCGGCATCCATAACTTCGGTTTATTTCTGGCAGCGGGGATCCTTCTCAACCTGACGCCCGGTCCCGACACGGCTTACATCCTGGGGCGTAGCAACCCGCAAGGCCGCGATGCTGGTGTCGCGTCGGCGCTCGGAATCGGCGTTGGGAGTATTTTCCACACTTGTGCCGCGGCGCTCGGGCTTTCGGCGATTCTCGCAACATCAGCGTTCGCGTTCGTTGCAATCAAACTGCTTGGTGGCGTTTATCTCATCTTTCTCGGAATTAAGATGCTGCTCGATCGCGGGAAGCATTTGAGTCTGCCCGCTAATTTTCGCCGGCGCACTACCCTTGCCGCGTTTCGTCAGGGCATTTTGACAAACATCCTGAATCCGAAAGTGGCACTCTTTTTCTCGCCTTTCTTCCGCAGTTCATCGACCCGCTCTCGCATACCAAAGTCGTGGCATTTGTTGCGCTCGGGCTCACCTTTGTCACCACCGGAACAATCTGGTGCCTGATTCTCGCCTGGTTTGCCTCAGCCTGGAGCGAGAGGTTACGTCAAAGCCAGGCGCTCCAGCAATGGCTCAATCGAACCGCCGGCGCGCTCTTTGTCGTTTTAGGTTTGCGCGTCGCGACCGCGAAGTGAGGGCGTCCCATCGACACGGCGACAGAGCACCGTGACTACAGTTCAAATTAGGGGCATCTCCGCTTAAAACAGTCGAACCAAAAGAATTAGCGATACCGCGAGCCCGACAACGATCACGAACCGCCGGATGGCAACATGCCCGACTCGTCTGGCCAGGCCTGCCGCGCCGTAACCGCCAACTATCGCTGCAATCGCCATCGGAAGCACATAGTGCCAGTCTACCATTCCTAACGAGATGAATAAGGTCGCAGCGACCCCGTTCACACACAACGAAAACAGACTCGTCAGTGCGTTCCTCTGAAGAATATCGGTCATCCCCACAAAGCTGAGGGAAGAGAGCATCATAATGCTCATCCCTGCGCCGAAATAGCCGCCATAAATTGCTACGAACAAAGTCATAATTAATGCCGCTGCCATCCCGATGCCATTGGTGCCACTCCGTTCGCGAAGTTTTTTCTGAATCGGAGTTTCAGCAATGAACAGGATGGTGGCAAAAAGAATGAGAAATGGCACCAGCCACTCGAAAAGTGCAGCCGGTGTCGACCGAAGCAGAATTGCCCCCAGGGCGCCGCCAATCAGACTCGAGATCGAGAGCCATTTCAATCTTGGCGCAACTTGTCCGAATTCCGACCGGAATCCCCATATGCTGCCCAGTGAACCCGGCCAGATTGCCACGGTGCTGGTTGCATTGGCTGTAATCGACGGCAGTCCAAGCCAGACAAGCGCAGGAAAGGAAATCAGCGTGCCACCGCCTGCGACGGAATTGATTCCTCCGGCAAGGAACGCAGCCGTCGCCGCTATCATGACACGGGAGAATTCGGTAGATGTCATGCTGAAGGATTAATCGCGGAACTCTGCCGCCGCCGCTGCCATTAGTCCAAATCAGAAGTCGGGGGCTGCTGGTGCCCCTGACAAAATCGGCTTGACCCGGGCAAGGATTGCGAGGTGGTATTGATGTCGCACAGGCGCCCGCCTGCGATCAATTCATAGAAAGGAAAAAATTATGGCCAAGAAGAATGGCGATTCAGTTTACAAGGTAGTGGAGCTGGTTGGCACAAGCGCGAAATCGTGGGAGGACGCCGCGAAGAATGCGGTGGAAACCGCCGGGGAAACGCTGCGCGATTTGCGCGTCGGGGAAATCGTGAAACTGGACATGACGGTCGAGAATGGCAAGGTGACCGCGTATCGTGCTCGGGTGGATGTATCTTTCAAGGTCGGAAGCTGAAAGCTGGTCCTGGGCAGCGCTATTCTATCTGCCCATATATTATATGGTAGCGTGTACAACGAGGTCTTCGAAATCGAGACACCCATTGGTCGAGTGGAACGGGCAGCTGTTAGCTGGATCGCTCGGTATTGTTGATTTCAAAACAGCCGCCATGTCGGTAGGATAGCTCGTTTTTGTCTCGAATTTTAAAGGTTGAGATTGGAAATAAAATGCCCAGCCAGCCGATTCGCTGACAGAAATATGCGTCCAGAACTGTTGTGCCCGTTCGTTGTACTATTGAGGAACGGAAGACAAAAACATGAGCACACAAACAGTAACATCGGAAGTGAAAAGACCGAAAGTGGTGTCGGCGAAAGAGTGGGAGGCGGCACGCCAAAAACTGCTGGCGAAGGAGAAGGAGTTGACCCATGCCCGTGACGCATTGGCCGCAGAACGTCGGCGGATGCCATGGCTGGCGGTGGAGAAGGAGTACAAATTCGACGGGCCCCATGGCAAGGCGACCCTGCTCGATCTGTTCGACGGCCGTCGTCAGCTGGTCGTTTACCGCGCGTTCTTCGAGCCCGGCGTGAAAGGCTGGCCCGAACATGCATGCGTCGGCTGCTCCATGGTGGCAGATCAGGTGGCTCACCCCGCCCATCTGAACGCGCGCAACACCACGCTTGTGTTCGCGTCGCGGGCTCCGCAGAAGGACATCAGGCGCTTGAAGGCGCGGATGGGCTGGGAGTTCATCACCTGGTACACGATCACCGACGAATTCGACAAAGACTTTGGGGTGGACGAGTGGCACGGCACGAACGCATTTATCCGGGACGGCGACCGTGTTTTTCGCACCTACTTTGTCAACAGCCGCGGCGACGAACAGATGGGAAACACCTGGAACTACCTGGACATCACCGCTCTTGGGCGTCAGGAGGAATGGGAAGACTCGCCGAAGGGTTATCCGCAGACGCCGCCCTACGAGTGGTGGATCTGGCATGACGAACCAAACCCGGATTCCGATACACCCGGCCTGGTGCAGCTTCGCGCTTACCGAGCTTCTTTGAAAGACGACGACGCCAACTAATCGACGATTTAGGCTGCGGCGCATCAATCAGCCGCTTAAAGCAACAACGAAGGATAAATCGCTTAAATTCTATAGCTGCAACCGCGGCGGCTGTGGTTCAATTGTTCAGCGCGCTATCGATTTCTTCGGCTGGATTGTTCCAGGCGCGATTCTCGTCCTGATTCCAAAATGCCCAATGTGCCTGGCTGCGTACAATCGCGCTTTGGACCGGAATTGGGCTGTCGATCTCGGTCGCAATATATTTGCGAGTATCGGTTCTGGTTCTGTGCGTCGGAGTAATTTTGTTTCTCGCGGCGAGAAGTGCTCGTCTCCTGATTTATAAATTTGGCCGGCACGAACAATTAATCGGGAGAAGCACGCTATGTTGAGTGGCGTTGCATCTCGCCGGCGCAACAAGATCCGGGGCAACATTTTTTCCGTAATCGAACAAACCGAAGCGGCGTGAATTAACGGTTGATCGCGCATCATTCCGGCGGGAAGGAGTAGCGACTGTGAGCTTCGATTTGTTCGACCTGGGAGGATTTATTGGCGTTTTACTGATTGTGATTGCCTATCTACTTCTGCAACTCGATAAACTTCCCAGTTCGTCATTGAGCTTTTCGCTGCTCAACGCCGTGGGTTCGTTGCTGATTATGTTTTCCCTTGTCTTCAAGTTCAACGCATCGGCGTTCTTGATCGAGGTCTTTTGGTTTTTGATCAGCTTGCTCGGACTAGCGAAGTGGCTGATCTCGCTGAAAAAGCCGGAGCGAAAATTTTTCAAAAAAGTGTCCTAAAGCCCGGGGCTCGTTCGTCGTAATATTGAAACGAACAAAAACCTATGAGCACACAAACAGAAACCAAACCCAAGAATCAACAGAGCAACGGCGTCTTGCCGAATATCGTCTGGTTTGAGATCCCGGCAGATGATGTCGAGCGTGCACGAACGTTCTACAGCAAACTGTTCGGCTGGAAGGTCGACAAGTTTCCGGGGCCAACGACAAAACCGTACTGGCTCATCGATACGGGGGCCGACGATGCCTCGCGCAATGGCGGCATGATGGAGCGCCAGTTTCCCCATCACACTATCACGAACTATGTTGCTGTGCCCTCGGTGGATAAAGCGGCGGCGAAGGTGGAGAAACTCGGTGGCAAGATCTGTATGCCGAAAACCGCGGTGCCGCAGATGGGCTATTTCGTCGTGTGCAGTGATACCGAGAACAATCAATTTGCTCTCTGGGAGGCGGACGAAGGAGCAAAATAGTTGTCCTAAACTGAATCGCTCGTTCGTCGTAACAGCGACAACCGGCAAAAATATTTATGAACACAGAAACAACGACAGGTGAATACATGCTGCTCTTCCGAGGGCCGCATTGGGATAGAGGTTTGTCCACGGATGAGCTGCAAGACGCCATGGACAAAGTAATGGCGTGGTTCGAGGGACTGAACGAACGCGGCAAGATCAAAGGAGCGCAGCCGCTCGGCGGCCAGGGCCGGGTAATCTCCGGCACGGACGGTCGGTTCGTGGTGGACGGGCCCTTCACGGAAACCAAGGAAGCGGTGGGCGGTTATCTTGTGATGCAAGCCGACAGCCTGAACGACGTCGTCGAGATCGCGCAGTCGATGCCGACGCTGCGCTACGGCATCAGCGTTGAAGTGCGGCCGATCCTCGCGGAGTGTCCCATATTCCAACGTCACCCGGAACTAGTTCGGCGGGCGACAGTTCGAGCCGCTGAGGAATTGTTGGTCGCGGCCGCCGCGTGAAGACTTGAGTTAAAGATTAACTGAAAAGAAAGGAACTATTATGAACACATCATCAGAAGCGACAGCCGATTACCTCCTGCTGTTTCGCGGCAATGTCTGGGACAGAGGCCTTTCGCCTGCGCAAATTCAAAAAGTCGTGGCCGACTGGATGGCCTGGTTCGAGCGCCTGAAGGCAGAGGGAAAATGCCTTGGGGGTCACCCTTTGGAAGAAGAAGGTAAAGTTGTCTCGGGCAAGCAGGGTCGCACGGTGGCCGACGGGCCATTCGCCGAGTCGAAGGAGGCGATTGGTGGGTATTTCTACCTGCACGTCGCCGACGAAAACGAAGCAATCGAGATCGCCCGGCAATGTCCCGGTCTGGAATATGGCGCCGTCGTCGAAGTTCGTCCGGTGGCCGATGTCTGTTCTATCAAGCAACGCGCCATGGAGTATTCTCCAGGGCAGCTTGCCGGTGCGAACGCATAACTTCCCGATTAGGAGCGCACGCGCCGTATGCCAGTCCGGCTCGGACCGTGTTATGACCGGTGCCACGCCGGTCGCTCCTCGACGGGAATAAAAAACAACGGACAGTGTTCCGCGAAGGGCGCGGAACACAGCACGCGAGGCGCGTGCGCTCCCCGGAAAGGAAAACCAAAAATATGACGACTAAAATCACACAAAAAATCACGCCGTTCCTATGGTTCGAAGACAAGGCCGAAGAGGCGGCAAAATTTTACACCTCGATTTTTAAGAACTCGAAGATTGGAAAGATTACTCGCTACGATGAGGAAGCAGCTGGGCCAACGGGGCGCCCTGCCGGCTCGGTCATGACGGTTGACTTCGAGCTGGAGGGGCAGGAATTCGTCGCGCTTAACGGCGGTCCCATGTTCAAGTTCACGGAAGCCATTTCGTTTGTCGTGAACTGCGAGAGCCAGGAGGAAGTCGATTACTTTTGGAAAAAGCTTTCCGCCGGCGGAGAGGAAAGTCGCTGTGGTTGGCTGAAGGACAAATTCGGGTTGTCATGGCAGGTGGTGCCGACGGTCTTAATCGAAATGCTGGCAGACAAGGACACCTCGAAAGCAAAACGCGTCATGCACGCGATGCTGCAAATGGATAGGATCGACATCCCGACGCTGAAGAAAGCGTACGATCACAAATAGCTAACCAACAAAAAGCCACGGATGAACACAGATAAACGGATGTGTTTATTCGTTTTTGCTGATCCTAGCCTTTTGATAAGATCCGCATGAGCGACATTCCAGATAACAGTTCGTTGCCAGCCAGCGAGATCTCTCGCCTGACGGACGACCTCTTTCGTCACGAAGCTGGAAAATTGATCTCGATCCTGACGGGAATTTTCGGGATCGATCGGTTGCAGCTGGCGGAAGATGTCGTTCAGGAATCGCTTATCCGGGCATTGCGGACCTGGTCTTACACGGGTGTTCCTAAAAATCCGGCCGCCTGGCTCACTCAGACGGCCAAAAACCTCGCGCTCGATTTGATTCGCCGGGAAAAATTGTTTCACGAGAAGGAACCGCAGATCATCGCCTTCATGGAGCAGTGGCCGTCGGAATCAAGCGAATCGCCAATGTTCGAGAACGAGATCAGAGACGGCCGCCTGCGATTAATGTTTGCGTGTTGTCATCCGCTGTTGCCGCCGGAAGCGCAGACGGCGTTGGCGCTTAAGGTTCTTTGCGGATTTGGTGTCGGCGAAATTGCCAAGGCGTTCTTAACCAGCGAAGCGGCCATTGCGAAACGCCTGACGCGAGCGCGGCAGAGGATTCGCGAACTTCACATTCCCTTTGAAATTCCGGCCGGCGATGAATTGTCGAACCGGCTCGACGGCGTCTTGCAAACGCTCTACCTGCTTTTCAACGAAGGCTACAAAGCATCCAGTGGCGATCATTTGATCAGGGAAGAACTTTGTCAGGAGGCGATCCGGTTGGCCTCCTTGCTGGCGGAACATCCAACCGGAAATCGACCGCGCACGCACGCGTTGATCGCGCTGATGTTGCTTAGTGCCGCGCGCCTGCCCGCTCGAACGGATTCTGAAGGCAATATTCTGCGGCTCAAAGAACAGGACCGTTCGACCTGGGACCAGACGATGATCGCAAGGGGCATGTTCCATTTGAGCAAGTCCGCCGCCGGCGAAGAAGTCAGCACGTATCATCTCCAGGCTGGAATCGCGGCGTGTCATTGCGCAGCGACAAATTATGAATCGACCGATTGGCGAAAGATTCTTTCTTTGTACGACCAGCTGTTGGAGCTCGACAATTCGCCGATCGTTGCGCTCAATCGCACCGTTGCGGTGGCGAATGTTCATGGGCCGGCAGCCGGTATTGAAGCGGTTGAAGCCATTGAGAATGGCGACCAGTTGCGTTCGTATTATCTGTTGTACGCCGTGGTTGGCGAGTTCGAGAAACAGCTGAACCATTTCCAGGCCGCGATCGATAATTTTCGCAAAGCACTCAAGCTTACGGAGCTGACCTCTGAGCAATCGTTTCTTTCAGAGCGGCTCCGGGATTCGGAGGAGCGCAGGCTGCGAATTGTTGCCTGAAATTGCGGCGCGCCGGCAAACGTGGCTTAGCGAGGGAGCGAACTTGGGTCCGGTGCCAGCGCGCACGCTTCGGCGTTTTGTTCAATCTGAATGGTCGAATGCTCGATTTGGAATTCGGCATGCAGGCGTTCACAGACCTGATGCAGAAACACGTCGCCACCGGCTGCGTTAGGCATTTCCAGATGAACGGTTAGCGCCGTTCGCGTGGTGCTCAGCGGCCAGATGTGCAAATCATGCACGGCGGTGACGCCATCCAGCCCTTCCAGATATTTGCGAACTGCATTTGGATCGACATTCGCCGGCACCAGGTCGAGAGCCATCGCGAGTGAGTCGCTGAGCAAACCCCAGGTTCCCCAAACAATCACCGCATTGATAATCAGGCTCGCCACCGGATCAATCCAGCGCATCCCTGTCAGGAGAATCAGCAGACCCGCAATTACGACACCGGCCGAGACAGCTGCGTCTGCCGCCATGTGAAGAAATGCGCCTCTAATATTCAGATCACGCTCGCGCCCGGCGAAAAATAATCGCGCCGTGATTCCGTTGATGACGATTCCGATTGCCGCAACGATGATCACCGTTTTGCCACCGACTTCACCGGGATCCGAAAATCGGCGAATTGCTTCCCAGGTGATTCCGCCGACCGCGATCAGCAACAAGACAGAGTTCGCGAGTGCTGCAAGGATGGAAGATCGCCCGAGTCCGTAGGTCCGACGCGCGGTTGATGGTGTCGACGCCAGATACGTTGCACCCCAGGCGAGCAGCAACGCTACGACGTCGCCGAAATTGTGACCGGCGTCTGCGATAAGCGCGAGTGAATGAGCGAAGAATCCGAAAATCAATTGAACAACGACGTAACCGGCATTCAGCGCGGTTCCCACTATAAACGCCGTCCCGAAACTCTGCGGGACATGTGAATGGCATTGCGGATCGTGTTCCGCCGAATGCCGGTGTGCGCAGTCGCGATCAGGCATTTCACAACATTGATTCAAACTGCGTTCCCGCCAACAGGGAACAAGTCTCGGCGGGTTTGCTACTGGGGCTCGGCCAGGTTTACTTTGTGCGAAGAAAGTGACTTCGGCCGAATAAAATGTCGCAAGTATTTAGCTTTACCTGAATGTGCTGGATCGCTGGCCTTATGTTTCGTTAGAAGTCTCGCGAATGACCAGCAACGAAGATCCAAGAAGCCCCGCGGCGGCGACCACTCGCAAACCTATTGTCTTAGGTCCGGGTGAAGGTCGCTTCTATCCAATGGGCCGAATCAGTGCCGTCTTCAAAGCAGATGAGGTGGAATCAGATTCTCGATACTCAATTTCAGAGTGGTGGCTCGAGCCTCATACCAAAGGGCCAGGTCCTCACTCTCATCCCGACGACGACGTGTTCTACGTCATTGAAGGAACGATGAGCATACTCGCGGATAAAGAGTGGATCGATGCCACCCCTAACTCTTTCGTGCTTATACCTGGAGGAGTTACTCACGACTTTGAAAACCGAGGCGACGTCCGAGCCGGGGTGCTTAATCTGTCTATCCCTGGCGGATTCGAAACACGCATGCCAGGCATCGCCCAGTGGTTCAACGAGCATCCGCCCGGCAATGCAAGCTCCTAAGCAATGAGCGAAGCGGCGCCGCGGTGATCCACAGATTTAAACAGATTGCGCAGATTGCCTTCGCGGCATTTCCTGAACGGAAATCTGCGTAATCTGCGGACGATACCAAGCAAATGACCAAAACCTCGGTTCGTTTCAAAGCGAAACTCTTGCGGCCGGCGGCGTGCGCGAAGGCCGACTCATGGACCTTTCTCATCCTGCCAAAGAACGCCAGTGCCAAGCTCCCCTCGCGCGGCATAACGGCGATCGAAGGCACCCTCAATGGTTTCTCTTTCCAAGCCACCCTGGAGCCAGACGGTCGAAAAAGTCATTGGCTCAGAGTTGACCGAAAGCTGAGCAAAGCTGCGGGTGCAGACGCAGGCGATGTTGTCACTCTCGAGATCGTGCCGGCGGCAGAGGAACCGGAACCGACGGTGCCGGCAGATCTGAGAAAAGCTCTCGCGGCCGCCGCCCCGAAGGCGCGAGCATTGTGGTCGGACATCACTCCCATGGCGCGCAGAGATTGGATCCAGTGGATCACCTCCGCCAAGCAGCCAGAGACTCGCACGCGTCGGATCAAAAATGCCTGCTCGATGCTCATCGCCGGGAAGCGACGCCCTTGCTGCTTCGACCGCTCTGGGTTCTACAGTAAAAGCTTGAGCGCTCCCAAAGCAGCGACTTAGACCAACAACGCTTCCCCGTTCAGCCAGAGGCCGGGACCGTCTTCATCGCGTTGAGCCTATCAGCCCTTCGATCCGTACTTGTCGATCAAAGCTTGAAAACGCGGATCCTTACGCAGCGGATCCCAAATGGGATCGACTTTGAGCGTTGGAACGGTGAGGCCGTTCGGAACGGTGAGTAAATGATCGAGGAGGCGAAGTGCCTCGTCATGTTCTCCGACGCAAGCATAGATTTCCGCGAGCGCAGCGGTCGCCTGAGGACCATCGAAAGCGTCTTGAGATTCCGGTAACAATTCGACCGCTTTCCTGCCTTCGTTGACCGCGTCTTCTTTCTTGCCCAACCCTGCAAGCACAGCGCCGAGCTGCGCGTGGCGACCGGGATCGTCGGGCGCGTCACGCACAAGTCGCTCTGCTACAATTCTGGCGCGCTCGAAAGCCGCCTGTGCTTTTTCTTTATCGCCCAGACGCAGATAAAGATCTCCTTCCAGGAAAGATTTCGGGCAAGGGCCTCTCTCTGGGTAAATCAATGTCTCTCCCCCAAATTGCTGTACTACTTGAAGAGCTTCGGCAAACTTCCTTTGCAGGGTTAGAACCCATATCCGCGCTGCCGTAACGAGGCCGTCTGGATCGAATTCGGGAGGGATTGAGGCCAATTGATTTGCGGCAAAGCCGACGTCGCCCTTCCATGCGATGGCCATGCCTGATTTCATTCCGTGCGCGCCAAACGAGTGCGGGTCAGCAGCAATTGCCCGATCAAAAAGCTTGTCAGCGGTTTCAAAGTCGCGCTGAGCCATGTAGTTGATGGCAAAATTAAAAAGAACGCTTGCGTTCTTGGGATCGAGAGACGTCGATTTTTCGAAATTGGCGGTGGATTCAGCCCATTTGCCCTGACGTCGCTGAATAGCGGCGATAGCCGAGTAGGCATCGGCTTCGTTTGGAAGGTCACGCTTTGCGATCTCAAACTCGGTGAGCGCGCGCTGATAGTCACGATCACCATAATAGTATGAGTAACCGAGAGCGAGGTGTCCCTCAGGAAGATCGGGTTGCAATCGCAGCGCTTCATTGGCATTACGACGCGCGTTTTCCCGACGGGCCGCAGTCGGCTCGTAACTGTGATACATCCAGCTTTCAACTGTCGAGAGACCGGCAAAAGCGAGAGCAGAATTCGGATCGAGCTTGATCGTTTGCTCGTAAAGCTCCTGGGCTTTTAATGAAGTCTCGCGGAGACGATCTGGCCGGTTCGCGTAATCATGCGCCTGAACATAGAGCAGGTAAGCATCCGAATCCTTGGTCGGCGGGCGATCGAGCCGTGCGTTTTCATTCGGAGAAAGTTTCGCCTCCAGGGCGGAGGCAATTTTTCGCGCCAGGTCGGTTTGAATGGCGAAGACGTCGGTTAAATCGCGGTCGTAATCTTCGGCCCAAAGGTGTCTGTCGTTCTCCGCGTCGATCAACTGCACGCTGACTCGCACGCGATTGCCCATACGACGCACACTGCCTTCCAGCAGCGTGCCAACACCCAGCGCTTTGCCAATTTCGCGCGCGTTGCGCGCACTGTCGCCCCGATAAGACATGACGGACATGCGTGAGATAACCTTGAGATCACTAATCTTGGAAAGATTCGTCAGGACGTCGTCCTGCACGCCGTCGGCGAAATAGGCGTTCTCTTTTTCGTCGCTCAGGTTTTGAAATGGCAGGACGGCAATCGACTTGTCGATCTTGTGCGCCGCGGCGCGCGGCAACAAAAAGAAGCCGGCGGCGGCGGAAATGACAATTCCCGCGGTCGCGAGCGCGATGATGTTGCGACGCCGGTGTGTTCCGGGCGACGCTTTTGGCGTGGCGCGAATTCCCTGTGGTGTAACGTCGAATACCCACGCCAGCACAAGCGCAACTGGAAACCCGATCAGCAACAGAACGATTACCACGCGGATCACCGAGCTCGAAATTTCAAAAAGCGGAAGAACTTGAGCGAGACCCTGCGCGAGCGCCCAGCCCGCAACGATGTAGGCGATCGCCACACGATAGACTTTGCGCCGCTTCAATTCCTCGAAGAAACCGTTCATAACGTATTCAGGGCGGTGAAAATATTGATCAGATTCCGCCGCTGCGGAAGTTGATATTGCGGGTCAGTCGGCGATTCGATTATGAATCGATGATCAAGGACGCGATTTTGTCGTTCGCGATGGCGAAGTGGTAATCGAGAAAAGGCTCGGCTATTTGCGGCGCCGCGCAAATACTTGGCCTCATGCAAACGTCCTCAGTAATTTTCAGCATTGTCCTTTTCTGCGCCAACTCCATTCAGGCCGCCGAGCAAATCAGCGCGCGTGACGCGAAGATCGATAATGTTCAGTTGCATTATCTGACCGCAGGGAAGGAACGGTCGACAGTAATTTTGTTGCACGGGTTCGCAGAAACTTCGCGGATGTGGCGCCCACTCATTCCCAAACTGTCGGAGAAATTCACCGTTATCGCGCCGGATTTACCTGGCATCGGTGATTCATCGATTCCGGCAGACAACCAGATCGACATGGTCACCGCCGCGAAACAAATCCATGATCTCGTTCGCTCGCTGAAGATCGAGAAGGCACGCGTGGTCGGCCACGACATCGGATTGATGGTCGCCTACGCGTACGCAGCGCAATTTCCTAACGAGACCGAGAAGCTCGCGGTGATGGATGCGTTTCTTCCCGGCGTCCCGGGCTGGGAACCGATCTACAACGCACCAGACATCTGGCATTTTCGTTTCAACGGGGAGTATCCCGAAAAGCTAGTGCAGGGGCGGGAACGAACTTACTTCGAATACTTCTGGAATGTGCTCGCCGCCGACAAAACGCGGTCGATCCCGGAAACGGATCGCAAAGTTTACACCGAGGCTTATGCGAAGCCCGGTCGAATGCGCGCGGCGTGGACGTATTTCGCATCGTGGCCCCGGCTGGCGAAAGACTTCGCTCAACTGTCGCAAACGAAACTAGCCATGCCGGTATTGTCGATCGGCGGAGAGAAGTCGCTTGGCAACGAACTCGGTGCACAAATGAAACTCGTCGCCGACAACGTCACTGTAATTGTCTTGCCCAACACGGGTCATTGGATTTTGGAGGAAAGGCCGAAAGAAACCTCCGAGGTGCTCGTTAATTTTCTTTAGATTTGGGGCGAGAAAGATACCCGAACTATGTGGCTTTCTCGTTAACGTGATAGATGCGCAGTTCATAAACGTGCTGCGAGGGCTTTGATTGGCCAAGAGTAGTAAAAGCAGTCATAAGCGCGACTCCGCAAAGGAAAGGCTGTTTTCATAGTGGCGGGACATGTAAGACTTGTTCCATGTAGCGATCGGCTGCGGCGGCGGCGTGATCCGGATTGCTGCCGTTCAAACGCGCGTTGAGGTAACCCGCATACCAGTCCCACCAATTGTGTTTCGCGTGGGTCTTCTCGTATTGGCCATGGTGCTCCTCCGTTTCGTGAAGGAGTTGTGCAAGACTTGCGACGTCCATGGCTCCTGCTCCTGTAGATTTCCATTCGCGGCCGGGAAGTCTCGTCTGAATTTCTTGGAGCAAATAGCCGTTGCCGTCTGGGTCCTCGAACGACGCAAACGAGAAGTAGGACCGACCTTGTGGATCGTGACCGCTGACGTGTGGACTCTTCCCTGTGTTGTTAAAGGGACCACCAGCGTATTGGAAGACCTCGCTCACTTTTGCCCCGTGGGCGATCAAGTCGTCGCGGGCGGCGTTGATTTCCTCTACAGCGAGGGTGAGGCTTTGCACCGAGCCAGGCTTCGGAGACGGCACTCCTTTGCCGAAGATGATCGAGGCCTGCGAGTTGTGCGGTGTGAACTGAATCACGCGGAACTCATCACCCTTTGCGAAATCGGCGTCGAGTCGCCAGCCGAGTTTCTCGTAGAACGCTTTCGCGCGATCGACGTCAGAAACGCCGATTACCACCACTTCGAGTTTCATGTCCACCGGTCCAATTTTGTCGATTCTTGGTGTTACCATAACTCCTTCTATTCCTGTTCGCGGATCGTTTCGGCGAATGTTTTTCTGTACGGATAAAAGAGTTCCTTTCGCCCCTGCTGCCACGCGGCCTTCATTTCTGGCGCTGTGATGTCCCAATCAGGCCGGCATTTCTTGATCACCGCTCGCAGGTCCTGACGCAATTCCTCCGCGGTCGGCCGCGCAAAGAACCAGTAGCCCATGTAGACTTTGTAAATCACTAAACCCGGCTCGAGCACGATCGTGTGCGGAATCATCGGATTGTGAGTGGGGTCCGTGTACTCGGCAATATCGAGGTCCTTTTGCACAACGCGGCGCGGATCGGAAAGAAAAGGCCAATGCGCACCCACTCCAGTCCGGAATTCATTAGTCTCAGTGATGTTATCGGTGCTGATCGTGATCAACCGGCAATAGCCAACGTCCATTTCCCGATGTAGCTGAAGCAGACTCTTCGTGTTGACGCCGATCCTTCGGACAAAAAGCTCCGCGGCTGAGAACGACAATCATTGGATCTTGTCCTTGTAGTTCGGAAAGCTTCCGGCGTTTCCCGGTGTGATCGAAAAGTTCGAAGTCCGGGAACGGAGATCCAGGGATTATGTCAGATCGCACGGAAGAACTTCCCCGTTTTCGTGAACTAAGCATCCGGTTTCCAGAGTCGCTTGCGAAAGTAAGCTCGCCAGTTCTCAGGGAGCGCGGCTAACTCGCTCACCCGCTGCAGAAGGTCCTGTTTCGCGGCGTCCGCGGTGTACAGCTCAACAATGTCCGCGACGGTGACCCCGTTCTCATCGCGCCTCAGTAGCTCAATAGAATCACCAGCCGCGACTTCTCCCTCCTCGGCAACGGCAAGGTAGAAGCCATTGCGACCGCTGTGCAGAAAACGCTTAATTATGTCTACGCGGCCGAAGCGAATACCTAGTTTGAAGCACGGCATGCGAGGTTGAGTTACAACAAACACTGCCGAGCCGATGCGAAACCGGTCGCCGATACGAACGGCTTTGTCGTCGAGCGCGCCTTGTGTGGTAAAGTTTTCGCCGAAAACCCCCCAATCTAGGTCGGTGTTTGGAAGTTCATTGCGCCAGAATGTGTAGTGCTCCGACGGGTACACGTAAACCGCCTTGTCGACTCCTCCGTGCACCGTCAAGTCAGATTGCTCGTCGCCATCCAAGTTCAGCTTCCTAACCTGCACCCGGCCGGAGACGGGTGCTTTGAAGATCGACGTCCGAATGGTCCGTCGGTTCCATTCCACCTCGCGTGGAAGGCCCACGTTCACAGATAAGAGTTTCATTCCTAATTAGTCTTCTATTGAAGCGCCCAAAAGGCGGCAGCGCCACAAAGAAACGATAGGTAACAGGATGCTATCATCTTTAGGCAGCTTCCTCGATGCTACGGTTCAACTTTTCGGGTTTTTGTCATTGCCAAAAACGCTCCTACTCATCTAACTGATAATCTGCTCATGGTCCCGCTAGAGGGAAAATGCGACTGGAAGCGCGTGAGATTAAATGAGACTTTTCGCCGGGTCTTCTCGGTTAAGTTCCGTCGCCCATGCAGGCGGCGACGTTTAGCAAATGCGAGGTAGTTGTTCGCCCGACAGCATATCGACCACTCGTTTTCCGCCGACCCGTGTCTTCATCATAACGAAACCGGGATGATCGTCGGTTACCTCACCAATAATCGCTGCTTCACGGCCCAGTGGATGGGACTGCATGGCGGCGAGGACGCGATCCGCCTTCGACGCAGCGGTGATGGCGAGGAGTTTTCCTTCGTTGGCGACATAGAGCGGATCCAAGCCGAGAATTTCACACGCGCCTTTCACTTCCTCACTGATGGGAATGGCATCTTCGTTGAGCAGCATTCCAACTTTGGCGGCTTGCGCGATTTCAGTTAGCGCACTCGTAATTCCTCCGCGCGTAGGGTCGCGCAGAACATGAACGTCCTTGTTCGCGGCCAGGATTGTTTCGACGAGACCATTGAGTGGCGCAGTGTCGCTCGCGATCTCACTCTCGAACTCGAGCCCCTCGCGCGTGGACATGATTGCAATCCCGTGCACCGCCATTGCTCCACTGAGAATGATTTTGTCGTTGGGCTGCGCACGGCTCGGAGCGATGTTAATGCCTTCCGGAATTGCGCCGATGCCTGAGGTGTTAATGAAAATTTTATCGGCTTTCCCGCGATCCACCACTTTGGTATCGCCCGTGACTAACATCACACCGGCATTAGCAGCGGCCTCGCGCATCGATTGCACAACGCGCCAGAAATCCTCCATCGGTGTGCCTTCTTCGAGAATAAATCCGACCGAAAGATAGAGCGGACGCGCACCGCACATCGCGAGATCGTTGACTGTTCCGTGGACGGCGAGCTTTCCGATGTCACCGCCCGGAAAAAAGATCGGGCTCACCACGTAGGAATCGGTGCTGAAAGCCACGCGCTGACCGCCGATCGAGAAAATTGCTCCATCGTGCAAGGGCTCGAGCAATTCGTTCCGGAATTGCGGGAGCACCATTTTCTCCATGAGCTGATGGCTCAACTTTCCACCGCTGCCATGAGCAAGAACGATCTCGTTGTAATTTGTGATTGGGATTGGGCAGGAGGCGGTAAGAAGCGAAGGCTCGTCCACGACCCTAGGATAATGACGAAATCCGAATGACGAAGCCCGAATCAATGACGAAGGACGAATGCAAAAATGACGCCTCGTGCGTGGTCATTCTAAATCACATCCTCGGCGCCGAGGGCGATGTGAATCAGGTCCCACAAAACGTGCACCAGAGTGGCGTGCACTTCCTGGATGCGGTGAATGCTGAATGACGGAACGATGAATGAATAATCGGCCAAATCAGGAAAGCGGCCGCCGTCTTTGCCCGACCAGGCGATGGTGAGCAAGCCTCGACGGTGCGCTTCTTCGAGCGCGTAAATCAGGTTCGGCGATTTGCCGCTCGTGCTGACTGCCAACAGCATGTCGCCCGGTTGACCGAGCAGGCGCAGTTGATCAACAAATACGCGTGAAAAATCAGCGTCGTTGCCAATTGCAGTCATTGTGGCGATGTCGGTCATGAGGGAGACCGCGGGAAACGCTGCGCGCTTCTCAATAATCGGGTGTGTAAACTCGACGGCAAAGTGCAAAGCATCACAAAGGCTGCCGCCGTTTCCCATGGTCAACAGTTTATTGCCCTGGGCGAAACGCTTCGCCATCTCCTTGCTCAATTCCTCAATTTCACCGGCGTACTTCTCGAAAAATTTCTCTTTCATTTCGACGCTCTCGCCGCATTTACGCAGGATCTTGTCCCGGAAACTTTCCGCCGTTTTGTCGATGGTGGAGGGGCGAGCTTCGATGAGCCCTTGATTCATGGCGATACTACTTCCGCGGTGGGGGTCGGGTTCTTACGATCGCCATTGCCGGAGCTCGCCCCGGTATTTTTCGACATCTCCAAATGACGACCGTAGGCGTAGTAGGCGGCGCACGCTCCTTCGGCGGAGACCATGGTCGCGCCAAGCGGAGTTTCCGGCGTGCATTGTTTCCCGAAGCAGGCGCAGTCGTGCGGTTTTTTGACGCCACGGAGGACAAGGCCGCTGATGCAATTCGCCGGCTCCTGGGTGTCGATTTCCTTCACGTCGAATATTCGTTCGGCATCGTGATCGCGAAATTCGTAACGGAGTTTGTAGCCGCTTTTCGGGATTGATCCGACGCCACGCCATTTGCGATCGCAAACTTCGAAGACGTTGTTGACCAGATCTTGCGCGACGCGGTTCCCGTCACGACTGACCACCCGCGGATACTGATTTTCCACCGTGTGCGTTCCAGCTTCGAGCTGGCGTAACGTCATTAGCGCCCCCTGCAGAATATCGATCGGTTCGAATCCGGTAATGACGATCGGAACTCGGAAACGTTCCGCGAGCGGCTCGTATTCGCGAAAACCCATGACCGTACAGACGTGACCAGGACCGAGAAAACCTTGGACCCGGTTTTGCGGCGATTGCAGAATGGAAGCGATCGAAGGCGGCACGAGGACGTGCGAGACGAGCACGGAAAAGTTCTTCACGCCCTGTTTCTTTGCCTGAAAGACCGACATTGCGTTGCTTGGCGCAGTGGTCTCGAATCCGATGGCGAAGAAAACGACCTTCTTGTCGGGATTAGCCCGCGCGATCTTCAAACAATCGATTGGCGAATACACGATGCGGATATCGGCACCACGTGATTTGAGCACCAGCAGGTCGGACTCCGAACCGGGGACACGCAGCATGTCGCCGAACGAGCAAAAAATTACGTCGGGCCGCTGCGCGATCGCATGCGCCTTGTCGATCATCTCCAGCGACGTGACACAAACCGGGCAACCGGGCCCGTGGACGAGCTCAACCTGACTGGGCAGCAAGCGATCGATCCCATACTTCACGATGCTGTGAGTTTGTCCGCCACAGACTTCCATCAAGACCCATGGCCGGGTGACGGTGCGGTTAATCTCGGCGACGATCCTCTTCGCGATATCTTCGCTCCGGTATTCGTCGAGATATTTCATGGCGCGGTTATGCGGCCGGCCTGATGTGCGCGGGCGGCGACTCCGGAAAGGGATCCGCTTCCGGATCGTCTACATCCGGCACATCGAGCTCGCCCAACTGCTGAAGTTCCTCGAGCGCTTTGTATGTTCGCGAAGCCTCTTCTTCATTAACTTTGCTGAGCGCGAAACCGACATGGACCAGGACATAATCGCCAATCGTCACCTCGGGGGTGTATTCTAGGCAGACTTGTTTTACGATTCCGCCGAAATTCGCCTTACCCATCCTGACGCCCTGTGCGTCGGGGGCGATTTCAATCAGTTTACCGGGAATCGCCAGACACATCCTTATTCTCCACGGCGGCGGCTGGTCGCACCTTACTGATGGCGACGCCATCGCACAGCAAGACCGTATCACCACAGCTCACATCTGTCAGTAAATCTAGCGAGACTTTTTTGACGGCTCCCCCGGCTTTGATTCGCGCCATCCGCATCTCGTCTTCGAGGAAAATCTCCACGATTTGGGCGTAAAGGAGGTTCATCAGATTCCGGCACGCTTAGGATTTCCGTACATGGTAGCGGCAACAACCTGCCCGAGCGATATCCCGCCGTCATTTGGAGGGATTCGTTGATGCCAGTAAGGACGGAAGTTTTCTGCGGTGAGCCGATCGATTGTACGCTCGGTGAGCAAGCGATTTTGGAAGCAGCCTCCGCTTAAGACCACTTTCTCCTGCCCGATTTTTCGCGCCACCGCTACGATCATTTCGGCGAGCATATTGTGAAATTTTGCCGAAATCATCCCGCGCGTCTCGCCCGCGCGTAGATCGTCGATGATTTCCAAAATTGCTGGCTGCCAATCGATCACAAAGGGGGATTCCTGGTGCAGGGTAAAGGAATACTTATCGTCAACCCTCTCGTGGGCGGCAAACTCCAACTCCATCGCAGCCTGGCCTTCGAAGCTGGCGCGTAACCGCAGACCGATCAGACCTGCCACTGCATCGAACAAGCGCCCCGCACTGGAAGTGACCGGCGCATTCACACCTTTCTCGAGCATTTGACGAATTAGTGGGAGCTCGCTGCGATCGAACGCAGTGAGTAAATCATTATGACTCCAAAGTTGGTTGCCGAAGATTTCGTAAAGAAGACCGACGGCGCTGCGGCGCGGCTCTTTGACCGCCGCCTCGCCACCAGGCAGTCGAAACCGCCGCAAATGTCCGACGCGGGTGAATCCGTTTGCGTCAGCCCGTAGGAATTCTCCGCCCCAAATCGTGCCGTCGCCGCCGTAACCAGTCCCGTCCCACGAAACACCAAGGAGCGGCGGGTTGAGCTCATTCTCCGCCATGCACGAGACGATGTGCGCCCAATGATGCTGCACGTGACGAATGGGAACGGAAAATTGAAGAGCGTGTCTGCTCGACAGGTAATCGGGATGCAAGTCGCAAGCGACAGCATCGATCCTCGTCTCGTAGAGCTGAGGCAGATCGGCCGCCGATCTAACGAAAGCAGTGTAGGCCTGCTCCGTTGCCAAATCACCGATATGCTGGCTGACAAAAACGTTCGAGCCGAGGCTCAGCGCGACGGTATTCTTCAAATGGGCGCCGAGAGCGAGAACTGACGGGACGGGTTGCGTTAGCTGCACCGGCAGCGGCGCATAACCACGCGCTCGCCGCGTGACGATTTCCCGTCCTGCTATGATGCGCGCGATTGAGTCGTCCATATGACGGACGATTGCGCGATCGTGAACCAAAAATACATCGGCGATTCCGCGTAGGCGCTCGAGCGCGTCCTCCTCGTCGATGCAGATCGGCTCATCGCTCAAGTTACCACTCGTTGCGACGACCGGAATGCCTAACGAATGCAGCAGCAAATGATGGAGTGGAGTGTAGGGCAACATCACCCCAAGGTTTGGATTTCCCGGAGCAACCGACGGCGCGAGGCGCGCGTTACTTTTCCTCGCGAGCAGGACAATGGGCGATTCCGGCGAAAGCAATAACCGTTCATCCAGCTCAGAGATGCGACAAAGGTCGTGCGCTGTGGCCAGCGACGGTACCATCACCGCAAACGGTTTCTCTTCGCGATGTTTGCGCTCGCGCAGTTGGACGACACTCCTTTCGTTCGCGGCATCGACAATCAGCTGGAATCCTCCGAGACCTTTGAGTGCGATGATTTTTCCTGCTCGCACGGATTCCACTACCTGGCGAAGCGCGTCTTCTTTGGATGCGATGGTTTGGCCGGCAGAATCCCATAATTGCAGCTGAGGGCCGCACCGCGAACACGCGTTGGGTTGTGCGTGAAAACGCCGGTCGCGCGGCTCATGATATTCGCGCTCGCAGTCGGCACACATCTGGAATTTCTTCATCGATGTGTGGACACGATCGTAAGGCAGCGCTTCGATAATGGTGAAGCGCGGACCGCAATTGGTGCAGTTGGTGAAGGGATAACGAAAGCGACGGTTAGCGGGATCGAAAATCTCGCTGACACAGTCGGCACAAGTGGCGATGTCCGGGAGAATGAGCACGGTCTTTCCGCCACTCTCTTGGCTCTCGCGGATCTCGAATCCGCTGTAATTAACCGAATCCAGGAAGGAAGATTCCAAACTTTGAATGGAAGCGCGGGGCGGTTTTTCTTTTTCCAACCGCAACAGAAAGCAGTTTAACGAATCGCGGGGGCCTTCTCCTTCAATGAAAACGCCTTGAGCGGAGTTTAAGACCCAACCGTCGAGCTGAAGCTCCGTCGCAAGTCGATAAACAAAAGGGCGAAAACCCACCCCTTGGACGGCACCGCGCACAACGATCCTGATCCGCTCGCGAATCATGGCGAGACGAGGAACGTTAATGCGTGAAGAGACCGTCTACGAATCCAATTTGATACCCCAGAAACAGACCGAATCCCAGGCTTAGCACACCTGCCGCTGTCCCGAAGTGGCGATTTAAGAAACTAAGACGAGCAGTGTAGGCGATGGGCACCGCGATCGTCGCCGTCATCAACATCATGCCCGTGACGGTGCCGAGGCCAAAAACGATGAGGTAAGCCAGGGCCCAGGTGGGTCGCTGAATAATGGGCAGGACAAGAAGCGCGACTGCCGCCGAACCAGCGAGCCCATGAACGACGCCGATTACAATTGGCCGGATCGCGCCATACCATTTCAACCGACCGAAAATCCGATCCAGGCGCGCCGGTGGCACCGAATCCTCGCTGTGACCGTGATTACCTGATTCGTGGCCGTGAGCGTGCGTGTGCACGTAATCGCCGTGCCGATGGACATGCTCATGTTCTTCGGCAGCGAGAACCGGATCGACGCGCATAGATCGCATGGCGACTCGGAGATTCACAACGCCGAGCAGGACAAGCATTAAGGCCACGCAAAACTCCAGGCTCAACCCCAGCCGCTCCGGAATGACGATGCTGAAAAAGATAATCGCGCCGCCGACAACAAGCAGGGTGAGGCTGTGGCCGATACCCCAAAAAATCCCGGTGAGCGCCGCGCTTCCAACAGTGTGCTGGCGACTAACGATAGTTGTGACGGCGACAACATGATCGGAGTCGGTGGCGTGCCGCATTCCGAGAAAGAAGCCGAGTAGGAGAATGGAAAGAAGCGTCATCATGATGCGATCGGGCTGGCCTCGGTGAAGCGGAGCGATTTGATGGCGCACTCCTGTCCGTCGGTCGCTTCCGTAGTTTTTCCGCAAGCCGGACACTCTAGGGTTGCGACCGGAATGCCGGATAGCGCGCCGTCCCAATACTTCGGACGCCCCCGATAAAGACAGTGTGGACAATTCACCATGGCGTCGATCTTTTCGATTTCCAGCTTGGACCCTTCCAGGGCGGTCTCCGTCGTGATTGCCTCGTAGCAGAACCGCAGCTGTTCCTCTTCGATGTGGCTGAGTTCTCCGACCGCGAGCCGAACCTCAATAATTTTTTTGTCAGGGTTTTTCTCGGAAAAATCGAGAAGTTTTTCGACGAGGCCCGATGCAATGGAAAGCTCATGCATCGGCTCGCCCCCATCAGACCGCGAGGAGCGCTTTCTCGAATTCATCGAGACCCGCGCCGGTCTTGGTACTGGTCGGAATCACTTTGATGTCCGGCTTGAGCTTGTGAACGTCGTCGACGAGGTCTTCCACACTCACTTCCATCGCTTGGGCGAGATCGATTTTATTAATGACGACGATCTCGGCGCCCAGGAACATGTGCGGATGTTTGCGCACCATCCAGGGACCTTCCGTCACGCTCACTACAACAACGCGCGCTTTGGAACCGAGCGGAAACTCCGCCGGACAGATCAGGTTCCCAATATTCTCGATGAAGATCAGTTTCAAATTGGCCAGCCCGATCTTGCGCAGGCCTTTTCCGAGCAAGATTCGCGTCGAGATGGCAGCCGTTGATCGTTGCGATCTGCACCACCGGCACATTCTGTTTCGCAATCGCATCGGCATCGTCGCTCGTGGTCGCATCGCCATTGAACACCGCTACGCCGAGTCGACCTTTTAGCCGCTCGACCAGTTTTGTGATTAACGTCGTTTTGCCCGATCCGATCGCGCCCATGAAATCAATGGCGGTGATTCCGTGTCGATCCAACAAAGCGCGATTTTCGACCGCGAGTTTCGCGTTCGCTTGAGCAGGCTGTGCTCCAACTCAATGTCGTAGATTTCGTCTGGCGATGCTTCCAGCGTCACCTGTAACGCGCTTTCGTTAGCCACAGTTAGCGAGCCAGACCGGCAAATGCAGGTCGGCGTGTGTTTCTGTTTTAGGACCTTGCCGTTCCCGAGATACATGTGCACGCCGCACGGCAAACAGGGATCGAAGCTGCGCACCGCGCGCATGATATCGATGCCCTTGAATTTGTCCGGCCCGTTCTCCTCAAAGATCGGCGTATTCTGCACCGCGTCTTCGTACGGTCCGGGCGTGCCGTAAACATCGCGCGGATTCGCATTCCACGGCGTTGGCGGATACGGATGGTAGTTCGCGATTTTCCCTTTCGATGACCAAGTGATGCGACAGGACCCCGCGCACAGCTTCATGGAACCCGCACCCGATTGCTTCGTCCGGAACTTTGAATGGTGTAAACGTTGCCGTGCGGCCGGCGTACACTTCCTTCAGTGCTTTATCGAGGAAGTGGAGCGCGCAAGCGGCCGAATAAGCCTGGAAGTAAGTGCGAGCGCGATCGCGTTCGATTGCATTGCTCCATTTTGGGATTTTCCATTCGAACTCGACCTCGCCCTTGAGTGCTGTCTT
>CAVPWK010000005.1:0-661645 GCA_963709435.1 uncultured Verrucomicrobiae bacterium | reverse complement strand
AAACGCACTGCGGAATTAGGAATTTCAAAAAACGGGAAGACCTGCGTCGTGAGCTGCGTGAGAAACCATGCGACGACTCCGTAAGCGACCGCTGCGCGGTAAACATTTCGCCGCTTCAGTTCGGTCAAAAATTTCGGTGGATTCACTCTGTGCGCGGCATTCTATCTTGGTGGGTGTGACTTGAAAAGCATCTGCAACGTCTACCGGCCGTTGACGACGGCTCTCCACACGGCAATGACAAAGTGAACGGACTCGGTCATTAATGCACTTTGCCCCATGCACCGCGCTTCGCTGCCCTCGCTTCGTTCTCCAGCTCATGCAGATGCGCCAGATATGTCCGCGAATCGCGACCATCCGGTAACGGTGTTCGCGTCCCGTAAATTCGCGCCAGTCCATTGCTCACAAGTAGCTCGTTCAGGTCGTGACCGTCTGCCGTGACAACGATTCCGTAGTATCGCCAATTCGCGCTGCGTCCGAGCGCACGCGGCCAGCGTGAGCGATTAAGCAAGCGAGCAGTTTACTCCAGCGATTCGAGATGTGGGCTGCTTGCGCTGCTTGGATAGGTAGTCGTTCAAGAGGCCTCAGCGCTCATTGGATTCGATGAGTTTCGTGAGTGAAGGCGATGCGACTTCACCCCTCAGCTGAGATCGCTCGCCCTTTGTGTACTCGCGGCGCTGCCGTCGGTAACGCTTGCGTTCGCGTTCAACGTATTCTTCGTGCGCTTTGCGCATGCCGGGAGTAAACATCGGGGCGAGAGGATTTGAACCTCCGACCTGTCGCCGCGGCGACCGCTCTACCGTAATCTATCGAGTTGGTCCCTGCCTCGTCCAGTCTTGTAATATCGTTCGCGTCGGCTTGCTTCGGCGCGGGTAGCAAAACCTTCGCTGTGGACTAAGACCCACGGCACTCCATGCTTAGTCGCTTTGGAGTCACCGGCGTTATGACGGCGAATTCGCTCATTCAAATCCTCGCAGGAACCAATATACCGTCGTCCTGTCTTTCGGCTTCGTATGACATAGCAGTAGAACATCATTTACGAATGGATGATGTCGGGGCGAGAGGATTTGAACCTCCGACCTCGTGGTCCCAAACCACGCGCTCTACCAAGCTAAGCTACGCCCCGAATATGCAGCGTGTTGTTTACCACGGATTCTGTTCTCGCGCATCTGGGGAGCGGTCGCCGCGGCGACCTGCGATTGGCGGCCTCGCCAATCGCTCTTCTTCTTTCGTGTCCAACGTTCTACCCCAAATTTGGCGCGAGCCGTTTTTCCACTGCGGCCACGGCTTCGTTTCGCCGGGCCGCGTAATCAACTGCTTGATCGCGTCCGATCTGCCCGACCCCGAAATATTTCGAATCCGGATGCGAAAAATAGAGCCCGCTCACGCTGGCGCCGGGATGCATCGCAAACGACTCCGTCAGTTTGATCCCTGTGTTGTTCTCGGCATCGAGCAAATCAAAGAGCGTTCGTTTCTCGGCGTGATCGGGACAGGCTGGATAACCGGCGGCGGGCCGGATGCCGCGATATTTTTCACGGATCAGATCAGCATTCGACAATTGTTCGTCACGCCCAAATCCCCACGCGATGCGTGCTTCTTTATGCAGATATTCGGCAAACGCTTCAGCTAACCGGTCCGCTAAAGCTTTGGTCATGATCGCGCTGTAATCGTCGTGCTGACGCTTGAACTCCTCGGCAAGCTCATCCGCGCCATGAATTGAGACCGCGAATCCGCCGAGATGATCTGCGAGTTGATGGTTGAGAGTTGAGAGTTGAGAGCTTGCAGGCGCAATGTAATCCGCGAGACAATGATTGAATTGTGCCGGCCGGCTTTTGCATTTGCTGACGCAGAAAATAAAACGTGGCGATTTTTTCAGTGCGGGCGTCATCAGCGTAGACATGAACGTCGTCGCCGACGGCGTTTGCGGGCCACAAAGCGTAAACGCCGCGCGGGATCAGGAGATTTTTCGCTGCAATGCGCTCGAGGAGTTCCTGCGTATCATCGAAAAGTTCACGCGCTTGTTTGCCCATCTTTGGGTCATCGAAGATCGCCGGGTAACGGCCACGCAATTCCCACGCATGAAAAAACGGCGACCAGTCGATGTATTCGATCAGATCGCGCACGCGATCGATATTTTCCCCGGAACATAAACACGCACTCCGAGAAATTCGGGTTTCGGCGGCACATAGCTGCGCCAATCGATCGGTGTTCGATTGGCGCGCGCCTGCTCAAGCGTCAGCAGCTTTTTCCCTTCCGTTTTTGCTGCGTGTTCCCGGCGCAAGCGCTCGTAGTCTTCGCGCGTTTTTCTATCGAAGTCCGATTTCAGTTGCTCATTGAGCAACGAGTTCACCACGCCTACCGCGCGCGACGCGTCGAGCACGTGCACAGTGCTGGCGCGATAATGCGGCGCGATTTTGACCGCGGTGTGGGCCCGGCTGGTCGTGGCACCGCCGATCAGAAGCGGCAACCGAAACCCTTCTCGCTCCATCTCCTGCGCAACGTGCACCATCTCGTCCAGCGATGGCGTGATTAGACCGCTTAAGCCGATCGCGTCCGCCTTTTTCTCGCGCGCTGTTTCCAGGATCTTCGCCGCGGGAACCATCACGCCGAGATCGATCACGTCGTAGTTATTACATTGCAGAACCACGCCCACGATGTTCTTGCCAATGTCGTGCACGTCGCCCTTTACAGTCGCCATGACGATGCGCCCCTGCGGCTTCGCGTCGGCGGATTTTTCTGCTTCCATGAACGGCATCAGATAGGCCACAGCTTTTTTCATGACGCGGGCACTCTTCACGACCTGCGGTAGAAACATTTTCCCCGATCCGAACAAGTCGCCGACCACGCTCATTCCAGCCATGAGCGGACCTTCAATCACGTCGAGGGGCCGCTTGCATTTTTGGCGCGCTTCCTCAGTGTCGACGTCGATATGATCAACGATGCCTTTAACCAATGCGTGTTTCAGGCGCTCTTCGACAGCCTGCTTTCTCCACATTTCGTCGGCGACCGGCGCTTTACCTTTCGCCTTTACGCGTTCGGCAAACTCAATCATGCGTTCGGTTGCGTCGTCGCGGCGATTCAATAGCACGTCTTCGACGCGTTCCCGCAGCTCGGGTTCGATTTCTTCGTAAACTGCCAGTTGCCCGGCGTTCACGATCGCCATATCCAAGCCAGCACGAATTGCGTGGTAAAGAAAAGCGGCGTGCATCGCTTCGCGTACGGTGTTGTTGCCGCGAAACGAAAACGAAATATTGCTGATGCCGCCACTGACGCGTGCACCTGGCAGGTTTTTTTTGATCCAGCGCGTCGCTTCAATGAAATCGACGGCGTAATTGCGGTGCTCGTCGAGACCCGTCGCGACTGTCAGAACATTTGGATCGAAAATGATATCGTTTGCGGGAAATCCCGCCTTTTGCGTCAACAGATTGTAGGCGCGCGCGCAGATTTCGCTTTTGCGCTGGAAGGTGTCGGCCTGGCCTTTCTCATCGAACGCCATCACGATGGCGGCTGCGCCGTATCGCCTGATCAGTTGTGCATGGCGCAGAAATTCTTCTTCGCCGTTTTTCAGGCTGATTGAGTTCACGACGGCTTTGCCCTGGACACATTTGAGTCCGGCTTCGATGACGCTCCACTTCGAGCTGTCGATCACGATAGGGATGCGCGCGATTTCCGGCTCGCTGCCTATCAAATTCAGGAAGCGAACCATCGCCGCTTCCGAATCGATCATCCCTTCGTCCATGTTTACGTCGAGCAGGTTCGCGCCGCCCTGCACCTGCTGACGCGCGACAGTCAGCGCACCATCGAAATCGCCGGCCAGAATCAGCTTCGAAAACTTTGGCGAACCCGTGATGTTCGTGCGCTCGCCGATCACAGCGAAACCAAACTCCGGCGTGATCTTTAGCGGCTCGAGCCCGGACAATTCCAAGGCGTTTATGTCAGACGCCATTCTCTTTTGGAACAGCGTCCGTCGTGGCGGACGCCCTACAGTTTAGGTCGCGTGGCTTGCAGTCGCGGACGCGATCCGCGATTGCGCGGATGTGTTCCGGGGTCGTCCCGCAGCAGCCGCCCACCATATTCAGCCAGCCGTTTGCCACCCACGATACAAGTTTGGGTGCAAACGATTCTGGAGTTTCAGGAAATCCGGTAGGCGAAAGCGGATCCGGCAATCCTGCATTTGGATACGCGCCGACGTAAAACGGCGCGATCCGTGAAAGTTCTTCGATGAATGGTTCCATCTCATCCGGACCCAGCGCGCAGTTCAAACCGAGGATGAGCGGTCGCGCGTGCGCGATTGAAACAAGGAACGCTTCCACGGTTTGGCCGCTCAAATTCCGTCCGGATTTGTCGATCACGGTGCCCGAGACCATCAACGGCACACTGCGGCCGGTTTCTGCCAACGCATCGGTGATGGCGAACAACGCAGCCTTGCCGTTGAGCGTGTCGAAAATGGTTTCGACGATGAGAAGATCGACACCACCTTCGAGCAGCGCTTTCGCTTGATCGAAATAAGTTTGGCGTAGCTGATCGAACGAGACCGCGCGAAATGCCGGATCGTTTACGTCAGGTGAAATGGAGCCAGCGACTGGAAGGGGCCCCATTGATCCGCCAACAAATCGCCGCTGGCCGGTTTCATTCGCGACGCGGTCCGCAGCTTGACGCGCGATCCGCGCCGCTTCGAAATTGATTTCCTGAACTAGCGCACGAAGACCGGCATCGTCGATCACGCGCTGAAAGAATTCCTGGTCTTTGCGGCCCTGTGTTGGTTCGCCTTGAAATAGGAAATCGTGCGAGCCGATTGTTGTTCCGCTGAAGGTGTTCGTTTCAATGATATCCGCGCCGGCTTTGAGGTAATCGGAATGAATTTCCCCGATCACGTGAGGCTGCGTCAGGTTCAATAGCTCCAGGCTGCCTTTGAGATCTTTGCCTTGCCAATCGCGGAACCGTTCGCCGCGGTAATCCGCTTCCGACAATTTGCATTGCTGGATCATTGTTCCCATTGCGCCATCAAGCACGACGATCCGCTCGCCCAACAATGCTTCCAGAGGATGAACCCCGTTTGTCGCCATAATGTCCGGCAACTAAACGGCGTTTCGCTTGCCGATCAAGGAACAAATTAACGCATCATGATGCGTGGATATGTTAAGTGAACTGGTGATCCTGCTCATGATCGTAATCAAGGAACGCAATAATTACCGCTGCCGCGATAGCGATGCTGAAATCCGAATGCTGAGGGGTCAAATGCCCGAAGTTTCAGGTAAGGCGCGTCACTCCTGTGCGCGCGATCGTTTCGGCGGGCAGGGGACTGCCCGCCCTAGCTGCGCCGCGTGCGTTGTAGAGGCGGTTGTGTCAACCGCCTGTCGCAAACGGATTGTGTTAGGCGTCTGTGTCAGACGCCGAAGCGTTCCACAAGAACGCTACAATTTATTTGCCTTACGGCGCTATGCGATCGGTGAGCGTGTCGGTGTGAAAATCGGTGTGATCACGCAAACGCGACCATGGGCTGTCCTTCTTTGTTGTGTCTGCCACGCTGCTTTTCTCACCTTTGGCAAAATCGTCCCACGAATTGTATCGAGCAATGGTGAGGAAGGTCCAATCGGCGCCTTCCAGGTGCTGCATAAACACGTTGCCGGCTGTGGTGTCGCCTGGCGCGCTCGACACTTCGCCAAGCATTTTTTCCAATTGCTCGCGATGGCCGGGGGCAGGACGATAATAAGAGACAGAGTAAACTGAACCCGTCGTCTTCGCCTTCGAGTCGGCGTCAATGCCCATGGCGCGCGTGAATTCTTCCCATGAAGGACCGTTCACGAACGTATCAGTGTGCCACGCACCCAAGTCGCGTTTGTCCGGAGGCACAGCCGTTCCCGCAGCTTCGACGGTCGCTTTTGGGCCGAGATGCGTAATGACCACATAGTCCCATGCGTCGCCGTCCTGGTGGCGAAGGACAACAAAATGATCGGGCATTGGGTTAGTCGGATCCGGCGTCTTGAGCCAATCACCCAATTGCGTTGCCTTACCGAGGGCCGCTTTTGCGAAATGGACGTGATAAACATCGGTGCGTTTGCCAGCCCCGGCAGTCGCCGCCTGCTTTCCACTCGCGGCCGCTTTTGGTGCCGTCTGTCCGTGAACAAATGTAGCTGGTAACAAGCCAAACAATGTGATGGCGACAATGGTAATGGTGGATTTCATGATGGTGATGTCTCTTTCTGTTTTGGGGTTGAACGCGCCCTTTGTTTGAGATCCGCGCAGGCAACTGAGGCCAGCTGTATTAGAGGCGCGTCTGCTCTTTGTTTATTTCCGTGCAGGTATGAGGGGCGGCGTCTCAGGTGTCAATGCTTATTTCCAGCTGCGAAATTCCACTGTAGTACGGCTCACGTGTCAGTTTTGGCCGCAAGGCCGCCTCGCCCTTTGCAAGGGAGAGGGGCGGGTGAGGGTTAGCTCTGGAGTAATTGACGTATTGGGGAACGACCCCTCACCTTTATCCTCTCCCCTTGAGCAAGGGGAGAGGCGACAGAAGACCGAAGCGATTCGTGATTACCTAAACGACTGACAATTAGCGGCTACTATGAATCTATTACTAACTTTGTACCGTAGCGGATCAAAAAAGCACGCAATCGTCGCTCAATATTCGGCGAAGGCCTCATCTGGATAGCAGTACAACCAATGCTCGCCCGGTTGCGCCGACGCGATCACCGGATGTCCACTAGCGTGCGCGTGTTTGCTGGCGTGCTGATTCGGCGAGCTGTCGCAGCACAGCGTGACTCCACACGTCTGGCACGTCCGCAGATGCACCCAGTAGGAACCGATCTTTACGCATTCTTCGCATTCGCGACGATGCGGCTGCTTGATCGACTCAATCGCGATCGCATCCAGATGAGAACACCCTCGGGTACTCATGATCGATTAGTGTGATGATGTTGCGTTCACTGATGCGTTACGTCGGGATGCGAGGCTCAGATGGATTCCGGCGACGGCCATTCCGCCTTCGCCGACAGCCGCTGCGCAACGCTTCACTGATCCAGAGCGGACGTCGCCAGCTGCAAAGATTCCGGGGAGACTCGTTTCAAGCGGAGCGGGGCGGCGTTTGTTTTCGCGCCACGCTGGTGCTTCTGCGACGTCGCTACCAGTTTTGACGAATCCTTTTTCGTCCCGCTCAATTTCCGCTGGCAACCAATCTGTGCATGGGCGGGCGCCGATCATGGAAAAAACGGCCGGCGTCCGCACAACTCGGCGTTCGCCTGTCTTGGTATTTTCCAGTTCGATTTGTTCCAGCTTTTTTCCGCCGGACATTTTGCGGATCTCAGTGTTGTAGAGAATCTCAATGTTTTCCTGGGCCTGCACCCGACGCGAAAGATAGTCCGACATCTTGCTGGCAATGTTGTTTCCCCTAACGACAAGTAGTACCTTGGCCGCGCCGTCGGAAAGGAACATCGCTGCCTGGCCGGCTGAGTTGCCGCTGCCAGCGACAACAACAGTTTCGTTGCGACAAAGCTGACCCTCCAGCGCGGTGGCAGCGTAATAAACGCCGACACCTTCGAATTGTTCGCGGCCCTCGGCTTCGAGCCGGCCATAATCGGCGCCAGTGGTAATCAGGACAGCTTTTGCGCGGAGCGCCGCACCACAACCTTCCGTCTCGAGGCATGCACGGTACTCGCCATCAGGGTGGTACTGCAGGGAGAGGGCCTGGGCTGGTGTGGAAAATTTCGCGCCGAACCGGTAGGCCTGAAGCTGAGCCAGCCAGGTTAATTCGCCGCCACCAATGCCGGTCGGGAATCCAAAGAAGTTTTCAATGAGTGACGAGGAACCGGCTTGTCCACCCGGCGCATAACTTTCTACAACGACCGTCTTCAATCCCTCGGACGCGGCATATACCGCTGCGGCCAGGCCGGCCGGTCCAGCGCCAACGATTGCGAGATCGCAAGAAACTTCGGTCTCATTTTCTTCCGTGAGCGACCGCAGCAAGCCGGCTTCCCGGGCAACTTCGCGCAACGACGGCTTGCGCAAGCGCGCACCGGCCGGAGTGATCAAGACCGGCAAATCGCGAGTCGTTAGGTGAAAACGTTTGCTCAATGCTTCGCCCTGTTCGCTCTCAAATTCTATCAGCCGATGCGGGATGCGATTCTTGTCGAGAAAATCATCGAGCTGATGTCCATCGCGCGCGTTGCGGCTGGCCAGAACACGCATGCCTGCAAATTCGCGATCGCGACGAAGCCGGCGTCGTCGCATGATCAACGCATCGACGATCGTCTTGCTCACGGCGGGAATTTCCGCCAGCGCGCGCCGAAGTTCGGCCGCCGGAATGAGGAGGATCTCGGCCTCATCCGATTTGACTCTGGACGAACCGAGGATCGACGTGCCCTGGAGCATCGATACGTCGCCCATGAAATCACGCTCGCGCGCGTTAGCCAGGTTATATTCGGTGTCGTCGCGCGTCTCGAACGCTTCGAGTTCGCCGCGCAAAACAATTGCTAGTCCGAGATCACGTTGCCCGGCCTTGAACAGCACCTCGCCGCGTTTCATCACGCGGCGTTCGCCCAAAGGCTCAAGTAGCGAAAGCTGATGATCGTTCAGTTTTGGAAACGCGATGCTTTCAGTATCGCGATAGAACTGTTCGTCTTGCTCGTCGTCAGTCACCTGCGAAACTTACGCGCGACTCAACACAATCCAAATCTGACTCATGCCGGCGCGCACTTACGAATTCGTTCAGCTTGATGTATTCACGCAGACGCCGCTTTCGGGTAATCCGCTGGCGATCTTTCCTGACGCTGGCGAGTTGACTGACGCCGAGATGCAAGCCTTGGCGCGCGAGATGAATCTTTCGGAAACGACTTTCATTTTCCCGCGCGATGCCGCCACTGAAGCTCGGGAAGGAAAGAAAGTCCGCATCTTCACGGTCGAGCAGGAATTGCCGTTTGCCGGGCATCCGACGCTCGGCACAGCGCTGTATTTGTATGCGTCGGAATCCAAGAAGCCCGCCGAAATCACTCTCGACTTGAAAGCCGGAAAAATTCCCGTGCGCTTCACTGCGAATTCCGAGAACGCCGGCGGTGATCGAGTGGACGGTCAGGTATTCGGTGAAATGCGCCAGCGCGATCCTGAATTTGGAACTCCACTTTCGCGAGACGACGTTGCGCGCGTCATCGGAATCGCGGTTGACGAAATTTCTTCGGAATGGCCGATCCAACCGGTCTCGACAGGATTGACGTTCACGATCGTGCCATTCCGCAATCGACAGACGCTCTCGGATCTAAAGTTTAGTTACATTCAGGCGGCGGAGTTTCTGAAGAAAACGGGCGCGAACTTTTTCTACTTTCTTTGTCCTGAGCGGCGCGAAGGCCGGCTCGAAGCTCGAGCACGAATGTTTTTTTACGGTGGCGAAGACCCGGCCACGGGATCAGCGGCAGGCTGCGCTGCCAGTTGGATGGTTCAACACGGCGTCGCAAAAAGTGATGAGCAGGTGGTGATTCGGCAAGGCGTCGAGTGCCGTCGCCCAAGCGAAATGCATGTCCGGGCAACGCGGGAAGGGGGACGCGTTAGCAATGTCCGCGTCGGTGGCTATGCCGTGGAAATATTGCGCGGAACCGTGGTGCTGTGAGTAATCGCCGTTATCGCGTGACGCGGGACGGACACTAAAATTGCGGACGGAGAGGGGAGGAACTTGCCGGAACCTGTGGTTTTGCCGTATCCACAAACATGCCGGTCGTGCTTCAAGACGCCTGTGACGAGAACATAATTCGATCTGGCCCGGCGGCGGCGCCATGCTCGAAAACTCGCGGTCGTTGGATTCTCGCCGCAACCATTCTCGCTTCGAGCATGGCGTTTATCGATGGCACGGTCGTGAACGTGGCGTTGCCCGCCCTGCAAACGAATCTCAATGCCACCGCCACAGATGTGCAATGGGTAGTCGAATCGTACGCGCTTTTTCTCTCTGCGTTGCTGCTGGTCGGCGGCTCGTTAGGCGATCATTACGGTCGTCGTCGCATCTTTTTGCTCGGTGTTGCGATCTTCGCGGTTGCATCAGCCGCATGCGGTCTCGTCGGGAACATTCACCAATTGATCGTGGCCCGCGCGTTTCAAGGATTCGGCGCGGCACTTCTTGTCCCGGGCAGCCTTGCGATCATCAGCAATTCTTTCTCCGAGCAAGAACGCGGACGCGCAATTGGATTATGGTCGGGCTTCAGCGCAATCACTACCGGAGTTGGGCCGGTTTTCGGCGGATGGCTGATCGAGCACGTTTCATGGCGCGCCGTGTTTTTCATCAATCTTCCGATCGCACTGGTTGTGATATTGATCTCGCTCCGCCACGTCGCAGAAAACACGGATAGAGAAAGCAGTCGTGTCGACTGGTTAGGCGCAATTTTGGCAGCACTCGGTTTGGGCGCGCTGGTTTACGGATTGATCGAATCGGCCCAAGTCGGTTTTAACGATCGCTCAGTGATCATGGCGTTGACGGCAGGCATTGTCGTTTTGATTCTGTTTTTCTTCGTCGAATCTCGCCTTTCGCATCCGATGTTGCCGCTGACATTGTTTCGCTCGCGGACATTCGCTGGAACGAATCTCTTAACATTTCTGCTCTATGCTGCGCTTGGCGGAACACTCTTTTTCCTGCCGTTGAATTTGATTCAGGTTCAGCGGTACCCACCGACTTCCGCTGGCGCGGCGCTGTTGCCGTTCATACTGATCATGTCGTTCCTTTCGCGTTGGTCCGGCGGACTTGTTGCGCGTTACGGTCCAAAACTTCCACTTGTCGTTGGGCCCGTCATTACAGCCGTTGGTTATTTGCTTTTCCTGCTGCCGGGAATTGGCGGCAATTACTGGACAAATTTTTTTCCGCCGGCGGTTGTTCTGGGATTAGGCATGGCAATCACGGTAGCGCCGCTGACCACGACCGTTATGAGCTCGATCGGGCAAAACCGCGCTGGGACCGCATCGGGAGTGAACAACGCCGTCGCGCGCACGGCGAGTCTCGTCGCGATTGCAGTTCTTGGAGTCGTGATGATCCATGTGTTCAAAACAAATCTGGATCACAGATTGAGCACTACGAATTTGCCGGCGTCAGTCGCGCAATCGCTGCAAACTCAATCGATAAAGCTCGCGGCTATCGACATTCCTGAAAATGTGAACCCCGAAATGCACCAGCTAATCCGTCGCGCAATCGATGAATCTTTCGTGTTCGGATTTCGCTGGGTGATGGTGATTGGTGCCGCGCTCGCCGCGGCAAGCGCAGTCACTGCGCTGTTTTGGATTGGAGCAACGCCACGTGTGCGACCGACGAGAAGAGCTAATACGCAGCTCAACGGGTCGGTCGTTAGGCCGAAATTATTTAGGCTTGAACGGTCCTTCGAAAACGCTGTCAGAAAGTTTCCGTCGGTCATTCGGACTCTCGCGAGCCTGCATCCTGCTTCGCGCTAATGCGCTTCGCAGGATTGGGCACGGTTCATTGCGCGAAACAGGATGCCCTCCGAAGCTTCAGCGAAGGAGGGCCGATGTATTATATCTATCTCATTGAGAGTCTTTCTGCAGCACGTGAGCGGTATGTCGGAATAACAACTAATCTTGAACAGCGTCTCCGAGAACACAACGCAGGAAAATCGTCGCATACATCAAAATTCAAGCCGTGGAAGCTGACCGTTTACATTGCATTTACTGACCGAGCCAAGGCCGAAGCTTTCGAGCGCTATCTCAAATCTGGTTCAGGGCATGCTTTCGCTCGTAAGCGACTGTGGTAACGAGGTGCCATAAAATTTTGCACACGTTATTTGCCAGCCTGAAACGGCCCCTCGAAAACGCTTTCGGAAAGTTTCCGCCGATCATTTGGGCTTTCGCGCGCCTGCAATTTTTCAGGAAGTAATTCTTTCGGACCTGGCCTTCCGACGGCGGCCATCGCTTCGACTTGGAATTCGTCCGGGATCCGCAGTTCCTTGCCCGCCCGATCGTAATCGAATCCTTGCATCCCATGCACAACCAGACCCTGGTGGAAGCCTTGCAACGCGAAATTCTCCCACGCTGCTCCACAGTCGTACGAATGCGTGACTGACGGCTCGTCGTTATGATCGAAATTCCTTCGTGAAATGAAGACGACAAGAACGGCTGCGTTCTTTGCCCACGCCTTGTTCGCATCGACGAGCAGATCGAAGAACGTCTGCCAGTGCTCCGTACCGCGACGCGCATAAAGCGCGCGCCATTGCTGCGTATTGAATGATGACGGCGCCCAGCGCGCCGCTTCGAAGAGCCGCATCAATTCCTCATGCGAAATTTCTTCGCCCGACATCGCACGCGGCGACCAACGGTCGAGCAAGAGCGGTTCGATCGGGTGGTCTGCCTTTCGAATTTCGCTGCCTTTGATCATCTGATGTGCATGACACATTGGTTGCTGTATCCAAAATTGCGCCTAACTGAGTTACGCCATGGTTTTGGTGCTTCGACGCCGCCCGGCCTCATTTATCGGGCCAACACATTGGCCGATCTCAAATTTTAGTAGCTCGTGGTTTTGGTTAATCCCATTACCGCGAGGGTGTCGCTGTCGAGGTAGCCAGTCTGGCGCAAGCCGTTGGTGCTTTGATAACGCCTGACGGCTTTCTGCATCTCAGCGCTGAGCACACCGTCTGTCTCGCCGCGATAGTACCCTTGGCGAGCCAGTCGCTCCTGCGCTGCGACGATGATCGAATCGTCTGATTGCGATTCATCGCTGTAGCCATTCGGATCGTCGTACGCTTGAGTTTGGTAAACACCGGAATCGTAGTAGCCCTGCGATTGGTCGGGATAGCTGTTTTGATCGTAATACATCTGCCCCTGGTAATCGCCGGAGTTGTCGTATCCGGGATCGTAATTGTACGAATGCGGATAACCATAACCGTAGGTCGACGAGCCGTAGCCATCATTCGGAAAGCCATAGTCGTAGTAGTAATCGTCCGGGTAGTACGCAGGCCACCACGGAGAAAATCCCAGATTGAAGATCACCCACGTTCCATTAATGAACGAGCATCGGTGACCATTCCACCAATGGTCGCAATTGCGGTTCCAATCGCGATGCCAATCCCCTGAACGCTGCGCGAAAACGTGTCTCTGCCAGTCACGACGCAGATGATTGTTTCTGTTTCGCAGATTGTTTGCGTTCCGCGGATTGTTTCCATTTCGGAAATTGTTTGCGTTCCGCAGATTGTTTCCATTCCGCAGATTGTTCGCGTTTCGTAGATTGTTTCCATTCTGGAACTGCGTTCCGGTGTTTCGCTGGTTCCACACGCGTGCGACAGCTGGATTTCTGCGATTGGCGAATGGCGCGACTCGATTGCCTTGCGGGATAGTTGCCACGGTGTATGGACCCGAGCGCGTGAACGAACCTCGACTCGAATAGACAGGGCGCCGATACGCGGACGATGGTAACGAACGCATCCCAAATGAGGGAGAGCGTTGGCCTGAATAAACCGGTCTACTGCCCTGTGACCGCATCGGCGTCGACCCGAACGATGAAACACCACTGGGCCGCGTCGGAGCGAGAATCGCCGAGCCATTAGGTGCAACTGCGCTCCTGTGAGATGCCCCTTTCGCTGCGGGAACACCTTCTGGGTTTGCTTGAGCAATTGTGACCGCGCTCGCAACAAGGACGACGCCGAACAATTTTGTTTTCATGTCTTCGTTTCCCTTTCCTGTTGCTGAACCGTTTGCCTGTACAATCTAACGTAGGCCGCCCGAAATGAGAAGCCCGTTTCTCCGGTGATCCATTTGGAATTCATCGGCAGCGAAGAAACCGCCGCCGGAGCGATACCGACGCGAGCGCCGACTAACCCGCGTGCTGCGCAGAGTCCGCCAAAACCGCCGCCGATGATCACCACGCGAGGCTTCGTCAAAGCCGTTTCCTTTTTGTAAGAATGCGTTTTCTCGGCCTGAGTCATTCTCGGTCAGTTTCCGATTGTATGGCCAACATTCGAAGAGAAAATTTGAGCATTGACACATACCGACTGGTCTGTATCTTCGAATATCGAATGAAAGCGACCAACACCAGAACGCCAGAAAACACGCGAGGAAAAATCCTCCAGGCTGCTTTCAACGAATTTTACAAAAACGGATTCCAAGGCGGTAGTCTCAATCGGATCGTTGATGAAGCGGGCACGACTAAAGGCGCGCTCTTTCATCACTTCAAGGGCAAAAAAGATTTGGGATTCGCGGTTGTGCGGGAGGTCATTCATCCGGATTTCACGCAGCAATGGTCCGATCCTCTCGCCAATTCGACCGATCCAATTACCGATTTGAAGCGCATCTTTCGCCAAGGCGCCAAAAGGGCGGTTGCCAACGCCGGGCTGGTGCATGGCTGTCCGCTGAATAATCTGGCGCAAGAGATGTCGCCCCTTGATGTAAAATTCCGCAAGTCGCTGGAGAACACCTACGTCGCGTGGCGAGAGACCGTGGCGGCCGCGTTCGCCCGCGGGATCAAGGCAGGCAAAGTGAGAAAAGACGTTTCTCCGCGGAAAGTGGCGGCGTTCATTGTGGCGGCGCAAGCGGGCATGGCCGGTACGGCCAAAAATTCCCAGGACGAGGCGCTGCTCTTGCAAACGAGCCAGGCTCTTTTCGATTATTTGGACAGCTTGAAACCTTAGGGATCCTTTTTTATGCATCATATCATACCGACCAGTCTGTCCGTTCCAATTTCAATCGCAGCAACTACAAATCAAAGAAACGACTCCAGGAGGTAACGACGCGGCTCCCCGACCGAATCTGAAATACGCCATGATATTGATTAATACTAGCACAATGAAAACGACAACCACCAAGAGGTCTCCCGAAAACACGCGACAAAGAATCCTCGATGCCGCTTTCGACGAATTTTACAAAAACGGATTCCAGGGCGGTAGCCTCAATCGCATCGTTGATGAAGCGGGTACGACCAAAGGCGCAGTGTTTCATCACTTCAAGGGCAAAAAAGATTTGGGATACGCGGTTGTGCGGGAGGTCATTCATCCGCGTTTCAAGCAGCAATGGTCCGATCCTCTCGCCAATTCGACCGATCCAATTACCGATTTGAAGCGCATCTTTCGCCAAGGCGCCAAAAGGGAGATTGCCAATGGCGGGCTGGTGCATGGCTGTCCGCTGAATAATCTGGCGCAAGAGATGTCACCCCTTGATGAAAAATTCCGCCAGGCGCTGGAGAAGATCTATGTCGCATGGCGAGAGACCATGGCGGCCGCGTTCGACCGCGGGATCAAGGCAGGCAAAGTGAGAAAAGACGTTTCTCCGCCGAAAGTGGCGGCGTTCATCGTGGCGGCGCAAGCGGGCATGGCCGGTACGGCCAAAAACACCCAGGACGAGGCGCTGCTGTTGCAAACGAGCCATGCTCTTTTCGATTATCTGGACAGCTTGAAACCTTAGGGATTCTTTTTTATGCATCATATCATACCGACCAGTCTGTCCGTTCCAATTTCAATCGCAGCAACTACAAATCAAAGAAACAAAGAGAAGGAGTGACGACAATGAATAGACTAACGAACAAGAATATTCTTATCACCGGCGGCAACAGCGGGATCGGGTTGGCCGCAGCGCAGGAATTCGACAGAGAGGGCGCGCGCGTCGCCATCTGCGGCTTGAATGAGAAGACGCTGAAGGCGGCTCAAGAGACGCTTGGCGCCGGAAGTCTTGCCGTTCGCGCGGATGTCAGCAATCTCGCGGACCTCGACGCGATGTTCACCACGATCAAGCGGGAGTTCGGTCACCTGGACGGCATCTTCGTCAATGCAGGTCACAGTGAATTCCTGCCGTTCGAAGAGGTGACGGAGCAAAGCTTCGACCGGGTGATAGGCTCCAACTTCAAGGGGGCCTACTTCACAATTCAAAAGGCGTTGCCGCTACTGAGGCAAGGCTCATCTGTCATCATCAATGCGTCCGTTACTGCGCGAAGGGGATGGCCGACGACCTCGACCGTCTCGCCCTGCAAGGCCGCAGTCGTCAATCTCGCTCGGATCCTCAGCTCCGAGCTCGTGGACCGCGGGATTCGCGTGAACACCCTAAGCCCAGGCCCGACTGACACGGCGATGTTCGGTCGTTTCCCAGGCGAAGAGCAGGGCGATGCGGTCAAGGGGTTGCTGCGGACAAACAATCCGAGCAAGCGGCTGGCCGATCCGGTGGAAATCGCGAAGCTGGCAGTTTACCTCGCGTCGGACGATTCTGCGTACGTCGTCGGGGCAGACTTCCTGATCGACGGCGGGGCCACGGCCATTTCGGCCGTTGGCGCCTGAGTCAGAACGCAAAGGCCACCGAAATTCACCTACACGTTTCGGAGAAGAAGCAGAAGAAATTAAATGACTCGATGAAAGCACTCAAACATGAATGCAACTGACGACATAACCACAGAAGAATCCAGCGCTGTCACGCTTGACCATGTGACTCGTACCTACAAGCGCGATGAATTCGAGGTGCGCGCGCTGGATGATGTGACCCTCGACATTCCCCGCAAATCGTTTGTGGCGATCATGGGGCCATCTGGCTCCGGCAAGACGACACTGCTGAATTTGGTCACCGGAATTGATCACGCGACTTCCGGGCGCGTGGCGGTCGGGGGCGAAGAAATTTCCACCATGAACGAACGCGAAATTGCCGCGTGGAGAGCGCGTCATATTGGATTGGTATTTCAGTTTTATAATCTCATTCCCGTATTGACGGCCTTCGAGAATGTTGAACTGCCTCTGCTTCTGACGCATTTGAGCAAAGCGGACCGAAAGACGCATGTCGAATCCGCCCTCAAAGCGGTCGGTCTCGCTGAACGCATGGGACATTATCCGCGTCAACTTTCGGGTGGGCAGGAGCAACGTGTGGCCATTGCGCGTGCAATCGTGACCGATCCGACCATTCTGGTTGCAGATGAACCAACGGGCGATTTGGACGCAAAGTCTGCAGAGGAAATCCTAATCCTGCTGACGCAACTCAAGACACAGTTTGACAAGACTATTGTGATGGTCACCCACGACCCGCGTTCCGAGCGTTTCGTGGATGCCGTTTACCGCTTGGACAAGGGAGTATTCACCGGAGCGGAAAAAGGCGGTGTATCTGCAAAAGCGACTGCTGCGCTCCAGATTTCGGCATAACCGGAGCAAGGAAATATGACGAAATATCTGACGCTGATTTTCAAAAACCTGCTCCGCACCAAACGAAGAACTATCCTCACGATTCTTTCGATTGCGGTATCGCTCTTTATCTTCTCGGTGCTGGTGAGTCTGCCAACTTTTGCCAACCAGATGCTCGCTGATACAACCTCCTCCGTTCGCATCCTCTGCCGCACCAAGATGGGATTGGGTTATCCTCTGCCCGTAGCTTACAAGTCCAAAATTGCCACGATTCCCCATGTCGTTGCCGTTGCACCGCTCGTGATTTACGGCGGCATTTACCATGAGGTCAGCGATCAATTTCCAAGTGTTGCTACGGAAGCGAAGGAGATTGACATGTGGTCCGATTGGGGTCTCACCGGCGTGGACGAGTTCAAAAAGATCAAGACCGCCTGTCTGGTCGCGCAAGGCACAATGCGCCGCTTCAATCTCCATGTCGGTCAGCAAATCCAACTCCGGGGAACCGTATATCCATTCAATGTTACTTTGACTATTGTCGGTACTATCGACAAGGGACCCGTTCCAAGCTTCTTAATCTTCCGACTAGACTATTTTGAGGAAGCCGCCGGTAACCCTGGAATCGCGCATGAATTTTGGGTTCGGGTGGATGATTCAAGGGTGGTTCCTGAAGTTTGTGCCGCGCTTGATAACCAATTCGCCAATTCTGCGGCAGAAACACGAAGCGCTTCTGAAGCAGCGGCATTGGGCAGCATTCTGGGTCGCTACCGTATTTTTATGAAACTGGCCGAGTTTGTCGGCCTGGTGGCCGTCGTGGCAATTGGGCTGGTCGCGGCAAACACGGCGGCGATGTCCATTCGCGAGCGTCGCAGCGAAATCGCAGTAATGCGCTCGATAGGATTTCCCTCGGGGGTGATCTTGAGTCTGCTTGTGGGCGAATCGTTGATTGTTGCTTTATTGGGAGGAGCGATTGGTTGCGGGGTGGCGTTTGGACTGTTCAAGGTTTTCGCGTTCAACGCTGATGCCCTTGGCCCTTTTGTCTCATTGCATGTTCCTCCTTTTGTGTTGGCGGAGACCCTGGGCGTGGCGGCGCTTATCGGTTTGTTTAGCGCGTATGTTCCCGCGCGTGCAGCCGCGAAACGCAGCATCGTTGAGACCCTCAGACTGGTGGATTAATATGGCCATTCCCTTCAAATACAATCGCCGGAGCCTGCTCATCCGTCGCGTGTCCAATTCAATGACCGTAGGTGCGATTGCCATCGTCGTCGGCGTCTTCGTTGCGGGAATGGCGATTGTCGGAGGTCTCGACTCCGCGATCAAGGATAGCAGTTCGCCGGACAACATGATTCTTATCGGACGCGGCGCGGACTCAGAGGCCAATTCGTTTATCACGCTCGACCAGTTGGACGCGCTCAAATTTCTACCGGCCATCAAACGCGATGGCGCGGGAAATCCGCTTGTTTCGCCCGAACTCGCCGAACAGGTGTTTATGCCCGCCGGCGACACTTTGGACAACCTTCCCATTCGCGGAGTGCTGCCCGTGAGCACCCAAACCCATGAAAAAGTGCGAATTATCGCCGGTCGAATGTTTGCGCCTGGACTGAATGAAGTCATCATCGGCAAATTGATTTTGAATCGATACCCGGGCTGTTCATTGGGGGCGGACCTGAAAGTTGGCAGACGCATTTGGAAAGTGGTGGGCGTTTTTGAGTCCGGCGGAAGTTCGTTTGAATCGGAGGTTTGGGGCGACCTGCATAGCTTGCAGGAGGATTCCCGGAGAGGTTCGAGTTTCAACAGCATCCGTCTCAAGCTCGTTCCCGGCGCGGATGTTCACTCGCTGATTCAGCGATGTGCCGATGATCCACGCATCAACCTGCAAGCCAAGACGGAGTCAGAGTATTACAAGGAGCAATCGGGAATAGCCGCCAACCTGCGGGCGCTCGGATTGTTGGTGGCGGGAATCATGGCTTTCGCTGCCATTTTTGCTGCAATGAATACGATGTACGCGGCGGTGGCGGCGCGGACGACTGAAATCGGGACGTTGCGGGCATTGGGATTCAGCCCGCTAGCCATCATGACATCGTTCCTTGCGGAGTCTTCAGCGCTGGCGTTCGCGGCCGGCATCATCGGAGTGATTCTCGCCCTGCCTGTCAACGGACTCTCGACCAAGTTCAATGGCGGCGCCGTTTCGGCGCCAACCCTTGCGTTTAATTTTCATGTAACCCCCGTTATCGCGATTCAAGCGCTCGTGTTTGCGATTGTTATTGGCGCATTGGGCGGCTGGCTGCCGGCGCGACAGGCCATGCGCGTGAGTGTAGTCAACGCTTTGAGAAGGAACTGAGTCATGGCCATCGAAGCCATGCAAACGAATCACGAACTGGAAACACTGCGCATTGTGCGCCCGCAGGAGCAACCGCGCCGCAAGCGCAGTCGGTTGGTTTCAATTGCGATCCTGATGTTGCTCCTAACAGTTCTTGGGGCTGCAAGCTATGTCATTTACGCCAAGACGGTTGGCCGGTCGCCCACAGTGCAAACGATGATGGTAGTGGCGAGGACGGACCGCCAGTCCAGCGTGCTGTTGACAGGCTCTGGTTATATAGTCACCCGCCACAAATACATCATTATCGGCACAAAAGTCCTGGGACAGATTGTGGAAGAACCCATCGAGGAGGGGCAGCACATCAAAGCTGGTGATGTTCTGGCGCGAATTGATGATCGGGACTATCAGGCGCAACTGCGCCAGGCTATCGCTAGTCGAGACGTTGCCAAAGCCAACCTTCATCTCCTTCAGGACAAAGCCGACCGCGCGCGCTACCTGATCAAGACTGGTGCTATTTCGAAGGATGACTTTGAAACTGCAATCACCGCCGCAGGAGTTGGGCAAGCCGAACTTGAACGTGATGAGGCGGCAGTCGATTACGCCAAATTCAATGTGAACCAGTGCGTCATCAGTTCGCCTATCAACGGCATTGTCTTGAAGAAATATCGGGAACTGGGCGACACCATCAATTTTGGCGGTCAGATTGAGGCGGGCGGAGGCTCGACTGACATCGCCCAATTGGCTGACACGGATGATATGCGAGCCGAAGTGGACATCAATGAGGCTGATATTGCGAAGGTGGGTATCGGTTCGCCGGTAGTTGTTGTGTTAGACTCGTATCCCGACAAGCAATTTGATGCAGCTTTGGTGAAGGTTTATCCCGCAGCCGACCGCCAGAAGGGCACGGTCAAAATCGAGGTCCAGATCGCTCGGCCGGATTTGCAGATCATCAAGCCGGAGATGAGCGTCAAGGTAAGTTTTTTGGAAATCAGGTCGCCGGGAAAACTGGAACCGGTTATAACAGTTCCCAAAAGTGCCGTCAGGCACGATGAGGGCGAAGCTTATGTCTGGACTGTTCGCGAAGGAATTGTTCGACGGGTCAGCGTCGTTTGCGGCTTAACTACGGAAACCGGAATCGAAGTGAGGCAAGGATTGAAAGACGGTGATTCCGTCGTCATCACACCAGACGTCAAGCTCGTGAATGGAGGGAAGGTCTCGGTTCGTTGAGATTTTTTCGTTGGACCAGAACCCTCAAAGAGCTGCCTCATTTGTGGTCGTGGATTGGCGTTAACAGTGGTTCTTTCGTGTCCGTATCCACCACCATCACGGCCAGCATCTTGGCAGGTTCGGTCTTGCTCGCATTCTCATCAACACTGTGTCGATCACCAGGCATCTCGGCGAAGTTCTGTCCGGCTTTATAAACAACGGCCGGCCCATCATTGACCGAGGTTCGGACCGCTCCTTCGAGAACGGTTGCATAGGTGAAAGCAGACTTCGGATGGATGTGGGCTGGCGACCCTTCGCCGGGACCATATTCGACCAGAATACCCTTCATACTTTTGCCAGGCACATTCGGCAGAACGTGGTCGTAAACGACCGTAGCCTTTGCGCCTTTGTCATCGGCTATCCCCGAGCGCACGCCGACTGTGGCCACCAGTGCGCAAACAATAAGTGTCAGGCGCAACAGCCCGACTGATTCTGAAGTTCGGATTGTTTCATTGTGATGTTCCTTTGGTTTGGTTCTTCTTGATAGCTAAAGTACTCTTTCTTCAACGTCGTAAACATCGAAGAAAAACTTCACTTTACTTGGCGGATGACAAAACTGCGGAATGTAAGTCTCAAAATACTCCTGGACCTGTTGCGAAAGATCGCAAAGCCGAAGGCAACGCATCTCGTTATTCCATTTGATAATCGCAGTGGGATCTTTCTGCGTCGTGTTCTGACGGATCCAGTGATCGACTTCTTCGTCAGTCGCGCCGGTGGCAACAAAGTCCTTGAAATTCATCGCGTCCAGGCCGGTGAACTTCCAAAAGTAAGCGCCTAGACCACATGGATAGAAGTTGTACTCGCCATTGATGCCGAGCAGATCGGCCCGAGCTTTGTCGAGCATCCGTGCGGCAATGACGAATCCGCCGAGCGTGTCACGCGGGCTGTGCGGTGGTGTTTTCCTTAAATCGCGAGCCAGTTGTTTAAGCTTGTCTGTGTTCATCGGTTTGAATTGGCTAATCTCTGTCGGTTGAGGTTTAGTTTTGCACTCAGCGTTTCGGCGTTTCAGCTTTTCTTTGAGAGCCAGTCGTTGTAATGCGTTGGGCCGAGGCGGGGATTATCTCCAGGAAGGAGGCTTTGATCGTTCACCGCTATGCCGAAGTAGCCGGTATTGTCGTCGGTGACCACCTTCCGCGCGTCGCCCGTTGCAGTTAGATACTGCCTAACGAGTTCATCCTGCCGGATCCGATCGGGGCCAGCTATTTCAATCATGCCATTAATCGGTTGCCCAATGGCTACCTCCGTTACCGCGGCAGCGACATCATCCGAAACGATTGGCTGCATCAGGACTGATGATAACCGAATCGCTGAACCGCCGGTTGACGATTGAGCGATGCTCTTCACGAACTCGAAGAACTGCGTTGCGTGCACGATCGTAAACGGAATCCCGGAAGCTTTGATCAGATTTTCCTGGGCCATCTTCGCGCGGAAGTAACCGCTCAAGGAACCGGGACCACTTCCAGTCAGGCGATCGGTGCCGACTACCGACAGCGCCACATGATGCTTCACACCCGCGGCCTTTTCCGCGGCAAGAAGATTGCGACCTGACGTTTCGAAGAAGTCCAAAGCAGGCTTGTCTTCGAAGGAAGGTGAGTTCGCCACATCAACGACCACCTGAGCTCCTGTTAGCGCTTCAGCTAATCCTTCACCCGTGAGCGTGTTCACGCCGCTCGAGGGTGATGCCGCCACCACCTCATGACCACGTTGGCGAAGAATGTTTACGACCTTTGATCCAATGAGGCCGGTGCCGCCAATAACCACGATCTTCATTTTGTTACTCATATGCGTTTGTTACTCGAAGGATTTGTTTGGCTCAAAGCTTTCGGATTCTAAGTTCGGCTTAACCTTTGAAGAACGCGAGCAGATCGGCGTTGATGACGTCGGCTTGCGTCGTGATCATGCCGTGAGGCAGATCTTTGTATGTCTTCAGCGTGCCGTTTTTCAGGAGCTTGGCTGAGAGTGGACCGGCAGCCTGATAGGGCACGATCTGGTCGTCCTCGCTATGCATGACCAGAACCGGTACCGAGATCTTCTTCAGATCCTCCGTGAAGTCGGTCTGCGAGAAGGCGACGATGCCGTCATAACCCGCCTTGGCGCCGCCCATCATGCCTTGGCGCCACCAATTCCAAACGAGAGGCTCGATCGTTTTCACGCCGGGACGATTGAAGCCGTAGAACGGACCGGCCGGCAGATCGTAATAGAACTTGGCCCGGTTGGCCGCGAGCTGGGCTTGGAGATCGTCGAACACCGATTTGGGCGTGCCTAACGGATTGGCCGGAGTCTTCACCATCAGCGGCGGCACGGCGCTGATGATCGCCGCCTTCGCCACATTCTTGTCGCCATGACGGCCGAGATAACGCACCACCTGGCCGCCTCCGGTCGAATGGCCGACGTGAATCGCATCTTTCAGGTTGAGATGATCGGTGACGGCCTTCAGATCGTCGGCATAGTGGTCCATGTCGTGTCCGCCACCGGTTTGAGTCGAGCGACCATGTCCGCGCCGATCAGTCGCAATCACGCGGTAACCTTTGCTAAGGAAAAAAAGCATCTGCGGGTCCCAATCATCCGCCGAGAGAGGCCAGCCGTGACTGAACACAATCGGCTGCCCGCTGCCCCAGTCTTTATAATAGATGTCGATGTTAGCTCCGTTTTCTTTTCCCACTGTGACGTATGGCATACTGAGTTTCCTTTCGGTTGAGTTGCACTTGGAGATGTGCCGCCCCGTGGCATGATCGCCCTGACCGACTGTGAGCTTCAGCGTCCAGTTGTCACGTCACAATTATGTGTCGTTGGCCCGCTCGCTACCGACGATAGAGAGCGCGACGTGGTGACGCACGCCGGTCTTCGCCTCGGCTGCGAGCACGTTGCGGGTCGAAGTTTCGAAAAACTCCAGAACGGCCTTGTCTTCGAACGAAGGAGAATTCGTCACGTCCACGACCACCTGCGCTCCGCTTAGCGCCTCAGTTAAACCTTCTCCGGTAATCGAATTAATGCCCTGCGAAGGAGATGCCGCAACGACTTCGTGGCCGCCTGCACGAAGGAGGTTCACTACTTTGCTTCCGATGAGCCCGGTGCCCCCAAGGACGACTATTTTCATATGTTCGTTTTTGGTTTCTAATGTCTTGTCTCTCATAATAATGTCATAGGGAACCTGCGTGAGAGCCTTCGAAGATCTCAAGTTGTGCGAGCGGCCCTTTGATCGCTGGTTGCCCGGCGGAAAGCGGGTCAGGTGGAGCTCTTTTTGCGGAGACGCCTACCGTACTTGGCGCTGAGAGAAACTGTCGAAACTTCGGTGCGAAATTAAAGTTATGATTTCGCTACGACCAACCGAAGAGAACACCAAGCCAACAGAATTTATCCCCTTCAACTTCTCAATCCCTCGACCTCTCTTCCACTCTCAACCACCAACTCTCAACTCTCAATTAACTGGGCGGCCATTCTACGCCGGCTAATTCCTTCGGCAACTGCTTCGGATCAACCGGATAGATAAGCGAGAGATCCATTTTGGATTTCGAGCCTTGCAGGAATTCAAGTTCTTCCGGGGCACCGATAATGAGCCAGAGAACCTCGGTGTCCGTGTCGTTGAACACCTGGCGCAAGTCTTTCGGCCCGACGAGCACGCCGCCGTACTTCGGCACGGTCAACGTTTCGTCCCCCACGCGCATCCGGCCCACGCCCTCAAGCACGAAATAAAACTCCTCGGATTGAATATGTTTGTGCAGCGTGTTCGCGCTTTTTGGGGGTAATCGCCAGAGCCGCGCGCCGAGATTCTCGCTCCCGGTGCGCTCCAGATAATCCGCGTTCGGGATCTTCATCAGGTTGGACGGTCGCCAGTGTAAATCTTCCGGCTTGATCAGATGATAACCTTGAATCGCTTTCATGCCTTTCTCCTCTCAACTCTCAGCCCTCAACTATCAACTATCCTTGCCGCCTCACGGTGGCCGTTCATCCCGCCGCACGAGTGGATGCTGACTTGATATCGATCACCGCCGTACCGTCGAATGCCGAGGGGAAGTAGCCGCGGCGAGCGCGTCTTCAGGATCGAACGTCACGTTCGTGGCATTGAGGATCGAACGCCACGTTCGCGTATCTGCAGAAAATCCTGGTGGACGGAGAGGCGATAGGTGCCGTCGTTCAGGCAGTGTTTAGCCAGATAATCTTCGACATCCTGGCGGGCTGGTGGCCGGCTGATGGGTAGCAGGTTGAGCATAAATTCGGCGATGGCGTAAGCCGAAGCCAGCTCTCTCGTCTCGACGTGCGCTGGATCAAGAGTAATTGACGACATCATAGCGGTCGCCATGTTTCTCGCGAAACGCTTGAGCGAGCTGGTGCAAATCGAACCGGTGCCCGAAGAAATGATCGAGCATCGCCATGCAAGCGGTATCGTGGTTCTGCACGACAACGACGGTCACGCCGGCCGGCGACATCCACGAGACGAGCCGATCGAGATGGGCGAGCCACTCTTCCGCAGGAATGTAATAGAGCGTATGTGAACAGAGGACGAAGTCGCCTTGCGCCTTTGGATCAGCAGCAAGAATCGGCGCTGCGATGGCTTCGGCTTGCGGAATGACTTGTTTGAGTTGCTTCAACAGATGCGGATTCGGTTCGATGGCGATTGTATGACAAAAGGCGCCGGCGAAGGCCTTGGTCACCTCCCCGTTTCCGGCGCCGGCGTCGATAAAAACGTTTCGGTTCGGGAGGCCATCGACGAGTTTCTGGAGGAACCGTTTGGCGTTCCGCTTCTGATCGGTGTGGTCGAGAAAGATTTGGAACGCCCGCTTATATGCTTCGCCTTGCGAGTCGAAAACTTGTATCGATTCTGACTTCATCATGCTTTCCTCCTACGGAACAGTTACACAAACCTTTTGTTTCGTGAGACAGCAATTTTCAATTTTTCTGCCTCGCAAGGAGCAGCAGAAATTGGAGGAGTTTTTGTGATACTTGGTTCAGAGGTTCAGGGGAGAATTGACCCTCCATTCGCAATCATTGATCTCGACGACCGAGAGCGTTGTTGAGAGTCTCGTCGTTGGCGAACATGTCTAGATGAACCCGTATGCCCGCTGAGGTTAAAAAGAAGATCGAGCTTGAGATCGCGCACGTTCTCTTCCTCGACATCGTCGGCTACTCGAAACTCTCAGTTAACGAACAACACGGCAGAGTTGATGAACTCAACGGGATTGTTCGCTTGTCCGAGCAATTCCAAAAAGCTGAAGCGGCCAATCGGATATTGATAAACGCACCCGCAGCATTCAGGGCAATCCCAGCCAAAACAGTTCCCCCCAAGTCCGAAAGGACGACGGAAATCACACAAGCGACTATCTTGCTTGCCGCTGGGAACAGCGACGTGTTATGCACGATCCGTGAACAGAAACATCTTCTACATCATCGGAGTTATTGTCGTTATCATTATCGTCCTCAAAGTGCTCGGCCTGTTTTAGCTCAAGGCTAGATATAGTTCACGACGCGTAAACGCGCTGTACGCGTGACTGGTACTGTCTACAAGTCGGCGTCGCTGTACATCCGTCACTTTCCTCTGTCTGGATTGCTACGGGATCCGAAGACATTTTCTTGCCCTAGAAGAACGGAGCTGCGGTGCGCGGGCTACCTGCCGCGCATTTGCGAGAAGCCGCACTGTGGACGACGGATGATATGCCATGCGAGCGACGAAGAATGCCGCTACCGCGGCGTCCATAGGAACCTGGGCGATTCTGCTGACGGCGTTCGTCGTTACGATTCTTTACGTCGGACGCCAACTACTTATCCCGCTCGCGCTTGCCGCGATGTTGACCTTCCTGCTTGCACCGCTGGTCGGCTACATTGAACGCTGGATCGGACGTATCGCGGCTGTTCTGATCGTCGTGGCGATGCTCTTCAGTGTTGTCGGCGGAGCCGGTTGGCTGTTAACGCGTCAACTGGTCGACCTCGCAGCGAAGCTTCCCGATTACCAGACGAACATCGACAAGAGATTGAACGCGATCCGACTTCCCACCGGCGGCGCGTTTGGCCGCTTTTCGCACAGCGTTTCCGAGCTGCAAAAGCAATCACCAGACTCGTTGGAGCCGCCGGCGAATGCGACCGGTCCGATGCCGGAAACAAAAGCCACTACGACCGCGCGCTCTCGCAACGTGCCTGCGGGTCAACAGCCAATGCCGGTTCGGATCGTCGAATCGCAAAGCCGTCTTCCGCAAATCCTGCAAACCACCGCGACCGGAATGCTCGGACCGCTCGGAACGGCCGGCCTCGTTTTCGTCCTCGTCATCTTCATGCTGTTAAAGCGTGAGGACCTGCGCGGCCGAATGATCCGCTTGATCGGCCAAGGCCGGATCAGCGCGACCACGCGGGCTATGGACGACGCCGGGAGCCGCGTCGCCCGTTACCTTATAATGCAGCTTCTGGTGAACGTGAGTTTTGGCTCGTGCATTGCGATCGGACTCTACTTCATCGGCGTGCCGAACGCTGCGCTCTGGGGCGCGTTCGCGGCGATCATGCGATTCGTGCCGTACGTGGGAGTGTGGATCGCGGCCGCGGTTCCTGTGCTGATTTCGTTTGCAGTTTCCACGAGCTGGCTCAGTCCGCTTCTGACGCTCGGTCTTTTCGTCGTGCTCGAATTGATTAACTTCAACGCGCTCGAGCCGTGGCTCTACGGATCCCGCACCGGCGTCTCGTCCATCGCGCTGATCATCGCGGCGGTTTTCTGGACGTGGCTTTGGGGACCAATCGGTCTCGTCCTGGCGATCCCGCTAACAGTGTGCGTTGCCGTGATGGGCCGGCACGTGCCGAAGTTGCAATTCTTGAGCGTGCTTCTCAGTGAAGAGCGAGCACTCGCTCCGCACGAGGAATGTTATCACCGACTGCTCGCGTTCGGTTTGGATGAAGCGAACGACCTCGCGGAATCTTACGTGAAATCAAATTCACTCACTTCTCTTTACGATTCCGTTCTGATCCCGACAGTCACGCTCGCGGAAATGGACGCGCAACGCGACGAACTGGGCCCCGAACAACGTTCCGCGATTCATCGTCACATCCACGATCTGATCGAAGATCTCGGCTCGGCGCCGCCATCGAAGTCGCAGTTAGAAGCGGACAAGGAGGTCGCCGAACACACGCCTTTCCCTCTCTCCAGTTCCAGGTGCCGCGTGCTTTGCGTGCCGGCTCGGGCCTACCGTGATGAACTCGCGGGAGCGATGCTCGTGCAGCTGCTTCAACAACAGGGTTTCGATGCCGAGAACGCATCGGCCGCGCTCAGCAGTGGCGAGCTCCTCGAGATGGCGGCGAAGTCGGATCCCGAAGCGATTTGCATCTCGGTTGTCGCACCCTCCACCCTGATCCATGCGCGCCATCTCAGCGCGAAACTTCGCGCTCAATTGCCACACGTGAAGATCGTGGTCGGAATCTGGGGTGCGACCGAAAACATGGCTGGCGCGGGAGAGCGGCTGCGGTCTTCCGGCGCGGACGAAGTGGTGCTGTCCCTCGCCGAAGCAGTAGTGCAGCTCGCAAAGTTTTCCGTTTCGCTTGCCGATGAGATGATCCCCGGCGCGATCCCGGACAACGAGGAAAACCGTCTCGAAGAGCTGGCTCGTTTGCATCTGGCAGATGGCACGCGTGAAGAAGTTTTCGACCGCATTACGAAAAAACTGGCGCGCATTTTTGAGGTGCCGATTGCGCTTATTACGTTCATCGATCGCGATCATCAGTGGTTTAAATCGCAAGTCGGGCTGCCCGAAGAAATCGCCGAAACGCAGCAGACGTCGCGCGAACTTTCGGTCTGCGGCCATGTGATCGCGAACGACGAATTACTCGTGGTCGAAGACCTTTCACGCGACCGAAGATTTGCAAACAACCCCTTATTAAAAGAGCGCGGCCTGCGCTTTTACGCCGGCGTTCCGCTCCGCAGCAACAACCTTCCAATTGGCTCTCTCTGCATCCTCGATATCAAACCACGCCGAATGAGCGAACGCGAAAAACGCCTGCTGGAAGTCACCGCCGAGGACGTGATGGAGGAAATCCAGCGTCGCGATAGTGCGGGTTCGCCGAGGGTGCTCGTGGCCTAAGCGGTGATCACACACGCTGGCCGCAGTCACTCGCGACAAATCAATGCCGAGCGAACGAATCACGGCTGAGTGTCTGAAAAATCTTCGCAAATGAATAAAACGGTGGATAAATAGGCCGACGAAAGTTTAACGTAACCGAAAGAAACATCCATGCTCTGGACCATAATTGTCATCCTAGTGGTGCTCTGGCTTCTGGGCTTTATCGGTCACGTTGGCGGCGCTCTGATCCATCTTCTGCTCGTGATTGCCGTCGTTGTGCTCGTTATTAACCTGATTCAAGGCAGACGAGGGCTCTAAGCGAATCCGTTTTCGCCCCGGCAGTATCACTGGTGCGTGCTCACAATCGGTTTTGCACCCCGAAGACAACCTCTCTTTACGCAGCACTGGGTCTGCACACCGCCAACAGTGTTCTAGGCGGTATGGATCATGAGGGAACTACTTCCTCCAAACTCAAGACGTGATCGGTCACGCCCATTTCCATCGCTGGTATAAGGCCCAGCGATTGAAAGCGGCAGAAATTGGGTGCTATTACCGTTTCAATTAATCTAGTGGCAGCCTGGCAGCCGGACACGTGCGATCCCATAAGTGGAGCAACCAAAGGGGGGAACGAAAATGCGAAGGACACTAAAAAGAACCAAGAGCAAGAAGCAGCAGGGCAGAGTGAGGGATTTGAAGCCCGTGAAGGAGGTGAAGGGTAGTGGCAAAATTGAGCACGCCGTCGAGCACCACGAGACCGCCGTCACCGAAGATGCGAAAGAACTCAAAAAGCTTCGGGAAGAAGTCACACAAATTAAGTCCGACATCGCGCACATCTTAGAGGCATTACAAACTTTAGAGACATGGGTACCAATGTCGCGAGCCGAGATACCGCAGTACGCATGGGCGTATAGGAAATTTGTAGACATTACGACTCACTTACGGCAAGAGGCCCGTTCCCACTAGCGCAGGGTCTTTGTTTCTCGACTAACGGATTCGAGTTGTGGTATTCTACGCGACCTGAGCCCCACCGCACAATCTGCACGGCGTTGGCTCACACCGTAGCGTCGGCAAACACACGATAGAAAAACTATGAATTACAACATCGGAACAATCCTCGCCGTCATCGCGATCATCTTCGTCCTGATCACCTACATCACCAGCGCGCCGCTTGTGCCGGTCGCAGTCATCCTGCTCGGGCTGGCGATTATTTTCGGGGGACGCGGAAGCGGAAGTTTGAGAAACAGCTAAAAACTAGCGAACTTTTCGGGCAGCCGGGCTGAAAGGCCCGATTCGGCGACCCTTTCGCGCGACGACCTTCGTCTTTTCATGCGCTCGGGGACGGGCACACGAATTTCTTTCGCGAAGCCAACCGGGTCCTTGTGATCTACTAACCAGCAGTCTGATAACTGAGACAATCGCTGACGAAGTGTGATAAAACGCCACTTTCGTCTTAGGAAACCCTTGTTCTTTCCGTTGAACTACGGGGACGGTGCGATCTCCGATTTTAGATTTCCGGTTGGCGATTGCAATTCGCAGCCGTTACGGAAGGACGGGTTTTACTCTCGACCTTCAATGGGATAATTGCGACTATGTCCGCGATGGGTTCGTCTGCCTGACAGGATATGTTGTCTGACCGTAAAGCCGATCTGCATTTGGAAATGGCTCACGTCCTCTTCATGGTTGCAGTGGGCCTGGCCGCCGACCAGCTGAGATGAGCGCTGAGGAACAACGCAAACTGGCCGCCATCATGTTCACCGACATGGTGGGCTATAGCGCCTTGAGCCAGCGCGATGAAAAGCTGGCCCAGGAATTGTTGGAGGAACACCGCCGGTTGCTTCGGGAAGTCTTCCCGCGGTTTAACGGCACTGAAATAAAAACGATTGGGGACGCGTTCCTGGTCGAATTCGGGAGCGCGTTGGAAGCAGCGCAATGCGCGATCGAAATCCAGCGAACACTGGCCAAGCGCAACGCCGATATCGCGCCTGATCGACGCATCGAGCTTAAAATCGGAGTTCACATTGGCGACGTAGTGCATCGCGGTGGCGACGTTTATGGCGATGGAGTGAACATCGCTTCGCGGATCGAGCCGGTGGCGGAACCGGGCGGGATCTGTGTCTCGATGGACGTGGAACGCCAGATTCGCAACGCGTTGGAGGCGCGTTTTGAGAAGCTCGCGCCTACCGAGTTAAAGAACATTTCGGTGCCGATGGATCTGTTTCGGATTGTGTTGCCGTGGGAAACCAAACCGGGAATTCCGAGGACCGAAATTGGAAAAGACCGTGTCACGTCAGCACGATTGCCGTGGCACGAAATTGTCATCGGAATACTCCTTCTCGCCGCGCTGATCGGCGGTGCCATGCTGTGGTTTCATCGAGTCGGGTCCGGAGGGAAAACGGCATCTGGAAATTCCGCCGTCGCTACGCCATCCATTCCCGAAAAAAGCATCGCCGTCCTTCCGTTCGAAAACCTGAGTGAAGACAAAGAGAACGCCTACTTTGCCGACGGCATCCAGGACGAGATTCTGACGCGCTTAGCGAAGATTGCTGATCTCAAGGTCATCTCGCGCACATCGACGCAACATTACAAAAGCGCGCCCGACAACCTGCCTGAGATCGCCAGACAGCTTGGTGTCGCCCACATCCTGGAAGGAAGCGTGCAGAAGAGCGGCGACGCCGTGCGCGTGAACGTTCAGTTAATCAAAGCGGCCAATGATTCCCATCTTTGGGCCGATACCTTTGATCGCAAACTAACCGACATCTTTTCGGTTGAGAGTGACGTGGCCAAAGCCATCGCCGACCAGTTGCGAGCGAAGCTCACCGGTCAGGAAGAACAAGTCATCGCCGCCAAACCGACGGACAATCCTGAGGCCTACGATGCCTACCTGCGCGGGCTGGCTTATACACTGAAAACCGCAAGCACACCCGCCAACTCCCTTGGCGCACAGAAATATCTCAGAGAAGCGGTGCGGTTGGACCCGAAATTCGCCCTTGCTTGGGCGCTGCTCTCATACATGATGCGCGCGGCTACCGCACACTGACTCTTCAACCAACGGTCGCCCTCCGTGAAGAGGCCCGGCAGGCAGCCGACACCGCGCTCACTCTTCAGCCCAATCTCGGCGAGGCGCTATTGTGCCAAGGGCTATTACCACTACGCCTGCCTGAAGGATTACGACACGGCGGTGCGTTACTTTGAGCAAGCACGTCAGTTCCTGCCCAATAGCAGCCGGATTCCTGAATCGCTGGCCTATGTCGAGCGGAGACGAGGCCAGTGGGACCGGAGCGAGTCGTACTTCAACGAAGCCGAGCGGCTCGACCCGCGCAACGTCTACCTACTCACCCAGCACGCGCTTTCCTATATCGACCTTCGTCGTTTCCCGAAGCGCTGCGAAAGCTTGATCAGGTTCTCAATATCACACCAGACGACGTCGGATACGCTCGCGCTCCAAGGCCGCTATTGCACAAGCCGAGGGCGATCTGCCGCGGGCGGCTGCAGCTGCTCGCTCCGCTCCATCCGAACGCCGACGACACCTCCGCGTTGGAAACACAAGTTTACCAAGCGATCCTGGAGCGCCGCCCTGCACCAATGATCCCTCGGTTAAAGGAGATACTAGCCAAGCCTGATCCGGCGTTGGGTTATTTCAATGGCGAACTGCGCTTTTGGTTAGGCTGGGCGCAGGAAGTCGGCGGTGATCATGCCGCCGCCCAGGAAAGCTGGCGACAGGCGCGCAGCGAACTGGAACCTTTCCTCAAAGAACAGCCGGAAAATTATAATCTCATGGGTGATCTCGCGCTGACCAATATGGGCCTTGGTGACAAGGCCGCCGCGTTCGCTTTCGTCGAGAAGGCGATGGCCGCCGTCCCGATCGAGAAAGACGCGCTGAATGGCCCTGTTCCGATCGAGATCCTTGCCCGCGTGGCGGCGCAGATGGGAGAACCCGACCGCGCCATCGCCGCTTTACAGAAACTACTTTCGATACCCTACGCGGTGGCCGCTGGCTTCAAACGTGCCGCTCACTCCCGCGCTGCTCCGGCTCGATCCGATGTTCGATCCGCTCCGGAATGATCCGCGCTTCCAAAAACTCTGCGAAGACAAACCGAAGACACCGGATAAGTAAATGCACGCGGTAACGTCACTGGCCTGACCTCCCGGTGCACGATTTTTCTACCAATTTGCGCGCATTTACGGCGCGCGCGCGATAGTTGTAACAAAGAGGTGAACAAGTATCAACAGAGACTGTCGGACTCTTTAGGCCATTGATCTTTGAGCGAACAAATCGGAACCGAACACTATCAGATTCGACCATGCCTGACGAAATGAGCGAGCCGAAGCCAACGGAAAAGAAACGCGCACTCGCTGTGCGCGATCTGAAACCGAAGACCGACCCCAAAGGCGGCGCGGCGAACGGCGGCAAAAGCGACAAGGCAACCCCGCGAACGGAGGAAGTGGATTTCGATTGGACGTTGCGCTCGTAGTACGGCGGCAGTCCAATCTGATGAAACTTGGGCCTAGGCTAATCCACGGACTGTGACATCCCGCTTCCATTACCACCAGCGCTCTCCGGTAACGCCTACTCAGCTCCCCTAACGACTCGCGCTTATTGCTGAGCGTGCCTTCTTCAATCACCTGACCCTTCCCGTCCAGCGCACAAAACCGGTGGCGCCGATCTCCCAGATCCAATCCAATCGTTATCCTACTGCGTTCGTTCTGTTCTCTCATAAGGCCAGGAGTTTACCCAAACGCCAACGCGCTCGGCACTCCCTGCCTTCTCATCTAAATCTGGTTAGACCCTGGCGTCGACAACTGCCTCAATACGATGTCCGTCAGGATCGAAAACGAAAGCGGCAAAATAATCTGGGCCATGTTCCGGAACACCACGCCGAGCCCTCAGTAGCGGCAGCATTGGCTCAGCGTTAATGTTTGTCTGATTCATGAATAGTTCCATACTTCAACACGAGGTTCACAGATGAAGATTTTTGTTGCAGGGGGAACGGGAGCGATCGGTCGTCCGCTGATCGCGGAATTGCTCGCCAAAGGACACGCTCTAGTTGCTCTGACCCGTTCTCCAGAAAAAGCTCAGGCTTTAGTGGAACAAGGCATAGAACCGGCGATCGCCGATGTATTTGATACCGATGCGATCAAAGCCGTTGTCAGTCGCGCTCAGCCTGAAGTCGTGATTGAACAACTCACCGCCCTACCCAGAACCTACACCCGTGAGTCAATGAACGCCGCCGCCGCCCTCAACAATCGCATTCGTTTGGAAGGGGGCGCGAATGTGCTGGCAGCCGCGCAAGCAGCGGGTGTGCGGCGTTACCTGAGGCAGTCAGTCGCGTTCTATGCGATTCCTGGTCCTGGATTGGCAGATGAAGATACGCCCCTGGCATTGGATGCCTCGCCTGCGGTTGCAGCAAGTGCCCGCGAGATAACTGAGCTTGAGCATCGCTTACTAGGAAATCCAAACATGGAAGGGATTGCCCTGCGTTATGGTTTCTTCTATGGACCCGGCACCTGGTTCAACCCCGATGGCGATGTTGCCCAACAGGTGCGACAGCAACAGTTCCCGATCGTCGGGAATGGCGAAGGCGTCTGGTCGTGGTTGCACATTGAGGACGCGGCGATTGCCACCGTCGCGGCAGCAGAGCAAGGCAATCCTGGGATTTATCTGATTGCGAATGATCGACCTTTAGCGGTGCGCGAATGGCTCCCTGCCTTTGCTCGATGGCTGAATGCTCCACCACCGCCGCAGGTATCGGTTGAGGATGCTCTGAAAGCGAGTGGTGCGGATGCGGTTTACTACGGGACTCAGATGCGAGGCGTCTCGAATGCCAAGGCAAAACGCGAACTGCATTTTCAGCCGCGACCGTTGGAGTGGATCGTTGACACCGCCGTCGCTCTTGCCAGTTAACAAGTTAACCTACATTCGTCATATGAAACCGGACCGAGGCACCGTGTCGGGAAGGCCGCTCGATGAGCCCGTCGCCAAGTAAGGCCCGATCGTGATGAACACGCAGGAGAAACTCCGGCACGCTTTGAATGCTCCGGGATGGCTCATTGTCGCTGCGGTGTGCTAGGGATTGTCGTTGGCATCCGAGTGATTCAGGCTGCCACGGGTACACCTAACCAGATTAGATGAGAAGGCAGAGGGTGACTTTTCGCACCGCTTCATGGTCATCGATCACGAACACCGTTGCAGTTGGAGTCATCATTGTGGCATCCCATCCTTAGTCGGCAGACGAAAATGGAAACGCGCGCCGCCTCCATCGGCGTTTTCGGCTGCAATGCTTCCCCCATGTGCTTCGACGATCGAGCGCACGATGGCAAGACCCATTCCAAGACCTTCCTCTTTCGTGGTGAAGAATTGCTCGAAAAGCCGCTCCAGCGTTGGCTCTGGAATCCCGGAACCATAGTCGCGCACGGCGACGCAGATCGTGCCGTCGCCATTGTAGGTCGTGGCAATCTCCACCTTCCGGCCGCTCGGCGGCGTGTCACGCATCGCATCGAAGGCGTTACGAACGAGATTAATCAACACCTGCTGAATCTGGCTGGGATCGCCTTCGATGGCCGGCAAATTTCGCGCCAGGGACATTTCCACTTTGCAGAAGTGTGCGGCGGCGTCCAGGTGAACCATGTGCGTGACGGCTTTCACCACGTCGTTCAAATTGATCCGCCCGCGAATCGCGCTGCCCTTCTTAATCGCACTCCGCACATTATGCATGATGTCATGGGCGCGGCGACCGTCCCCCACCACATCGGTAAGAATCTCCTGTAGTTGTTCGGGGTCGAGCTTGCCCTGTTCGAGGTATTGCATCGCGGCGGTGGCGTTGCTCAGGATCGCCGCAAGCGGTTGGTCTAATTCGTGCGCGAGAGAAGCAGTCATCTCGCCAAGCAAACTGACCCGGCCAAGAAGTTCGACCTGCTCCCGACGGCGGCGCGCCTCCTCTTCCGCCGCCTTCCGCTCAGTAATGTCAATGCATGAGCCGATGTAACCGAGGAACGCGCCATCGGACGCAAAGCGCGGCGTTCCACTATCCAGAAGCCAGCGGTATTCACCGTCACTTCGCCGCAAGCGATACTCCATTGTAAACGATTCGCGCGCATTGAAAGAATTTTGGTAAACGTCGAGGCAGCGATCTATGTCTTCCCGGTGAACGCCTTCTGCCCATCCATTACCAAGCTCCTGCTCCAGACTTCGGCCGGTAAAGTCAAGCCACCCTTTGTTAAAGAAGGTGCAAAGTTTGTCTGGGCCTGACATCCAGATCATTACGGGCGCGGCGTTGGCTACCGTGCGAAAACGTGCTTCGCTCTCACGCAACTCCTCCTCCGCTATCTTCCGCTCGGTGACGTCGCGCGACACGCCGCGCGCTAAGACCGGTTTGCCACGTTCGTCTAACTCGACCCTGCCATGAGTGGCGATCCAGCGTATGCTTCCGTCCGGCCGGGTGATGCGATATTCGACTTCGTACTCGCCACCGTGCTCCAATATGTGCTGCACAACTTGCTTCACGCGTTCGGAATCGCCGGGGTGCACGACCTCGAGGAATCGGTCAAACGTTACTGGCTCGGAATCCGCAAAGCCGAACAACTGTCTCCATTTCTCGGTTACCCAACGTTCCTCACCACTCGGGATGTTCCAAACCCACAGACCGAGGTTCGCCGCGTTGGCCGCGAGGCTCATGCTCGCTTCGCTTTCCCGCAGCGCCTCCGCAGCCCGCTCGCGTTCCGCCATGCCGGCCGAAAGCGCCATCGCAGTAATGGCGAGCACAGCCGTCCAGGATTGCAGAGCAAGAAGCGACTGGTTTTCTGTTTCCCCGGCAAATGGCCCAAAACCATGCATTGTGCCCCAAATCGCGATCGCTGAGAGGATGAAGATGCCCGTAGCGGTTTCGCGCTGCGTGAAGCGGAAGGCCGTCCAAATCACAATCGGTAGGGAGATGAATGCGATTGGATAGTTCCTGGCCGAAATTGTAAGCCATCCGCAAAAGACCGCTTCGCTGAGGACGAACAACAGCAGTAGGAGGATGCCCACTTCAACCACTTCCTTCCTGTTCCAACGCCGCTTTGGTGGGGTGCTCCAGAGAATAATCAATGGAGCGATCAGAAGATCGCCCGTTGTGTCGCCCAGCCACCACGTCAGCCAGATCGCGCCAAAATTGGCCCAATCGGCAAATCCACCAAATGCAAGACTGGTCACCCCAAAAGCTGGACCGATAACTGTGCTAACCACCGCTGCGAGCGCGAACTTAACAACACCTTGCGGACGATCGAAGACGGTTGTGCCGCCGGCGAACCGATTCACCAGCCAGGCACCGCACACCGCTTCGAGCGTGTTGCCGCTCGCGATGGCGAGCGATGTGGCGACATTGCCCGCAGTGGTAACGTTCACCAGAAATGCACCCACAAAAATTGCAGGCCAGGCTCGGTAACCGAGCACGAGCAATGTCGCGAGCGCAATTCCCGCTGCCGGCCACACCGGCGATGCACTTGCGTGCAAAGATGCCAGCAGCAATCCGAACTTGCCGGCGATGAAGTAGACAACTGTTAAAATACCAATTACTGGCAGCTTGGAAAAAGGTCGCGATTGCATCGCCTGACCGCCTCAGCGAATCATCTTATCTCTACGTCGGCCTCGAGCGACTGTTGTAACGCTCACGAAAACTTCAGCCGGCGCCAAGAAGAAATTCGAGAAGCCGCGACCGAGTTTGCGCGTTGGCCTAGAATCGTTCGCTCCAGCCGCCATGGCGCAGCACGAAAACAGCCAATGGTCCCACCTCTGCCGCTGCTGGAGCGACATCAGCAAATAGATCCACGCCAGCGCGAAACAAAACGCGCTCTGCATCGACCAAAGCAGTGTGACCCAGCTCATGACGCGATCTCAGTAATGATTACACCTTTTTCCATCGGGAAAAGCCTACATCTGAGTGAGTAAATCCTTAATGGCCAGTGCCAATTGGCGAAACAGCGATCCGGCTGCGGCCGAACGCGCACTCGTCGCGATGGGCGACAACGACTGCTGGGGCGAGCCCCTCGATTGTTCTGAGCCGCAGCTTCGGTGAAGGCCTGCTGGCGCGCATGACCAAAGATGAGGCAAGAGCGCGCACTGCGTTTGAAGCGGCTCGCGCCCAGCAGGAGAAGATCGTGCAGGCGCAGCCGGACTACGGCCCGGCGCTCTGCGTCCTCGGCTTAATCGACGCTGCTCTTGGGCGGAAAGACCTGGCCTTGGACGAAGGCCGTCGAGCGATCGCGCTCACGCCGCTGGAAAAAGATGTCAACAACGGCAGTCGCGTCCTTCAATACTTCGCCATCACCGCAGCGTGGGCGGGCGAGAAGGAGCTTGCCTTGCAGCAACTGGAAGCTGGACTGCGTGCTCCCGACGCATCGTCATGCTGAGCTACGGCGCCTTAAAACTGCTCCCGTTCTGGGACCCGCTCCGCGGCGATCCGCGCTTCGAGCAAATCGTCGCCTCGCTGCGCCGAAAGAATGAGGCGTATTTGCGCAGAATTGTGCGATAATCTCCGGCTTTACCCTCGACACTTGCACCAACAGCAAATTAATGAAGCTCGCGTAGTGCAAGGTCACTTCCTGAATGCCCGCTGAAATTAAAAAAGAGATCGAATTGGAGATCGCCTATGTGCTCTTCATCGACATCGTCGGCTACTCCAAGCTGCTGGTCGATCAGCAGCGCCGGTTGCTCGAAATACTCAACGAGATTGTACGCGGCACTGAGCAGTTTCACAAAGCGGAAGCCAATAATCGGCTGATCACGATTCCTACGGGCGACGGGATGGCCCTGGTATTTTACAATACACCCGAAGCCCCGGTTGAATGCGCGCTCGAAATCAGCCGCGCGCTGAAGGAACATCCCGAACTCAAACTGCGCATGGGTGTGCATAGTGGCGCGGTCAGCGGCGTCGTGGATGTAAGCGGTCGGGCCAACATTGCCGGGGCCGGAATTAATGTTGCCCAGCGGGTGATGGATTGCGGCGATACCGGTCACATCCTGCTCTCGAAGCACGTGGCGGAAGACCTGGAACAACTCGGCCACTGGAAGAGGCATCTGCATGACCTTGGTGAGACCGAGGTCAAACACGGTGCGCATGTGTCGGTGGTCAATCTTTACACCGAGGAACTCGGCAATCCCGAAGTGCCGCAGAAATTTCGGCAGGCGCGTCAGAAAGCAGCGATGCCGGCATTCGGTGAGAAGCGAAGCCGCGGCCGAAGCTGGATTATCGCCGCCGCCCTGATAATCCTGGCTGCGCTTGCCTTAGGCGGATTTCTGCTGTTCCGCCACTCTACGTCGGTCGCCAGTCGGGCCGCGAGCATTTCAGGTATTCCCGAAAAGAGCATCGCGGTGCTTCCGTTTGAAAACCTGAGCGACGATCACAGACAACGCCTACTTTGCCGACGGCATCCAGGACGAAATTCTGACTCGCTTGGCGAAGATTGCTGATCTGAAAGTCATCTCGCGCACTTCCACGCAGCAATATCAGAGCGAGCCGGGCAATCTTCCCGAGATTGCAAAGCAACTTGGCGTGGCCCACATCCTGGAAGGGAGCGTGCAAAAGAGCGGCGACTCCGTGCGGGTGAACGTGCAGCTAATCAAAGCAGCCAATGATTCCCATCTTTGGGCCGATACCTTTGATCGCAAACTGACCGACATCTTTTCGGTCGAGAGTGAAGTGGCCAAAGCCATCGCCGAGCAGTTGCGAGCGAAACTCACCGGTCAGGAAGAGCAAGTCATCGCCGCCAAACCGACAGACAATCCTGAGGCTTACGATGCCTACCTGCGTGGTCTGGCTTATACTCTGAAAACGGCAAACACACCCGCCAACGCCCTTGGCGCACAGAAATATCTGAAAGAAGCGGTGCGGTTGGACCCGAAGTTCGCCCTTGCCTGGGCGCTGCTGTCATACGTGGATGCGATCGGCTACTCACACAGAATCTTCAACCAACGGTCGCCCTGCGTGAAGAGGCACGACAGGCAGCTGAAACCGCGCTCACTCTTCAGCCCAATCTCGGCGAGGCCGTATTGGCCAAGGGCTATTACCACTACGCCTGCCTAAAAGATTACGACACGGCGGTGCGTTACTTTGAGCAAGCACGTCCGCTTCTGCCCAATAGCAGCCGGATTCCTGAATCGCTGGCCTATGTCGCGCGGAGGCGAGGCCAGTGGGACCAGAGCGAGGCCTACTTCAACGAAGCCGAGCGGCTCGACCCGCGCAACGTTCACCTACTCACCCAGCACGCGCTTTCCTATATCGACCTTCGTCGTTTCCCCGAAGCACTGCGAAAGCTTGATCAGGTTCTCAATATCACACCGGACGACGTCGATACCCTCGTGTTTAAGGCAGCTATCGCACAAGCCGAGGGCGATCTGCCGCGGGCCGCGGCACTCCTCGCTCCGCTGCATCCGAACGCCGACGACACCAGCGCGTTGGAAACACAAGTTTACCAAGCGATCCTGGAGCGCCGCCCTGCGCCAATCGATCCCTCGGCTAAAGGAAATACTGGCCAAGCCTGATCCAGCGTTGGGTTACATCAATGGCGAACTGCGCTTTTGGTTAGGCTGGGCGCAAGAAGTCGCCGGCGACCATGCCGCCGCCCAGGAAAGTTGGCGACAGGCGCGCAGCGAACTGGAATCTTTCCTCAAAGAACAGCCGGAAAATTATAGTCTCATTGGTGATCTCGCGCTGACCAATATGGGTCTTGGTGACAAGGCCGCCGCGTTGGCTCTCGCCGAGAAGGGCCATGGCCGCGAGTCCCGATCGAGAAAGACGCGCTGACTGGTCCCGGTCCGATCGAGATTCTCGCCCGCGTGTCCGCGCAGACGGGCGAACCCGACCGTGCCATCGCCGCTTTACAGAAACTACTCTCGATACCGTACGGTGGCGCAGTTGGCCGAGCATCCCGCTTACTCCCGCGCTGCTCCGGCTCGATCCAATGTTCGATCCGCTCCGGAATGATCCGCGCTTCCAAAAACTCTGCGAAGAAAAGAGGCCGTGAACGCCCGGAACTTCTTCACTGAGTTGAAACGTCCCAGCAAATGTTTACAAGTTCGTGGTTTCTTTTGTGCCTTGCGGGGAAACATCACGCCTCTTTGAAGTCAGCCGCGTGCTCCGGCGTCTCGATCACATTGCCCGCTTCATCGTAAACGCGGATCACGGCATCATGTGAGCGGCTGCGAAATTTCGCGTAGTCGATTGCGTTGCTCGCTTCCAAGTACCACAGGCGACCGAATGGGAGCGCATCGGAGATGAGATCGACGACGCGCTTGTCGCTGCACGGGGTGCATTTCGTAAAGTGCTCGCATCGGGCTTAGATGCTAGACTACTTCGATTGTTCTAGTCGCTCACACCCAGGTAAATTTATTGGGCCTTCGTTTCAGTGTGAAACACAGTGAGCCACTTTCCGCTGCGCTTAATCCATACACTCGCGCTGTTATATGTCCCCGAGGCGTCCTGCCCTGCGAAGGTGCTATGCATTGTAACCTTGTAGGTTATAACTGCGACCTTAGCTTCCGGGAATGCTACTTTGGTATCCGCGAGCGAGTAGTCACGTAGATCGGTCTTCTCCATATCCGCCACTTCCTTATCCACGGTCTTGAATCCCTCGGCATAAACGCCGCAGTAATCGGTGGCGTAATATTTCTTAAGCGCATCAGCCTGTTTGCCTTTATATGCCTCCCAGGCGGATATTTCCAAATCGCTAATCGCCGTTTCTCGGGCATCTGACTTGGCCGAAGGTGAGCGAGTCGCTTGACCGAAACAAAGAGGGGCAACCGCCATCAGTCCCACGCAATAAAGAATGAATTGCTTTTTCATTAGTGGGCGATTTTTGGTTCAGTCCTTGGGTTTGTCGAGGCTTTTCGACGCCTTTTCGAAGCGCTCGCCTCCGGCGCAGTTGACTGCGTTGTTGATCGCGTTTGGCTCGCCATACCACAGCTTGCCGAATGGCAGCGCATCGGAAACCCCCGCGCTGCTCCGCCTCGATCCGATGTTCGATCCGCTTCGAAACGATCCGCGCTTCCAAAAACTCTGCGAAGAGAAACCGAAGACGTTGGATAAATAAGGCGACACCAGAGGTCAGCAATTTCGTCGCAGAGCTGAAACCCGAAATCAGTTTGCGCAGGTTGAGCGCGTGCACTGTCATAAGCTAACCGCTAACGAAATTAGGCCGCCTGAAAATGAACGCACCGGCCAACACCTAAATAGGAAAGTAATTAGACGCCAGGTCATTCAATGCTCCGACTGGAACGCGTCGAGTAAGTAGTTTCGCAATCGGTTTGTGACCAGACCGATGGTGGATTGCCTTCAGCCGTAGCCTGCAAAATCAATCGGGTCTCCGGATCGATCGCGTCCGACCGCGCACGCGCGAGAAGTAGCGTCGCGAAGACCGGCAGTCCCATCAACATGACGGATAGACGGACCACCACGCCAGACTGCGATTCGAGGCCCTTTTCTGAAGGCAACCAGATCATCTTGGTCCTTTACAGAAATCATGGAAATTAGGATACTTGGAAACATGGAAAAGCCGACCGACAACAACGCCGACCAGGCCGACTGGTCCATTAGCGCCGACGAAGCCCGAGAGTGGCAAACGCAGCAAGACGAGAACGAGGCTGGAATACGTCGGTAAAAGCTCGGGATTATGAAATGGATTTCCCGCTTACTCATGCTGATTGTGCTGGCGCTGGGTTATATGTGTTTACAAAGCGCCGAGGGCCCGGGTAGGCTTTTATTCGTTTGTTACAACCTGGCCCTGCTCCTTCTTTGGGGACTGCACGAATTACAGCATCCCCTCGACGAGAAAAAAAAAGGCTGAAGCGTTCTGACCGAAAACATCTGATTCCCGCGCAAACGCTTTTTGAGCCGACTCTTCTTATCATGCCTTCGGCGCGACCCACGCCCGTTCGTATCCTTTTTTTAATTGTGCGCGGCAAGCGAATTCATAGTCGAGCCACATTTTAATAATCGCACTGTGGTATTCGCGCGTTAGGCCACACTGCTTGAGGTCGGGTCTACGGTAACCAACTCAACCGGCACGCCGAGCCATAGCGCAATCGCAGGGCGGTCGTCCGGGAAAACGCGCACATTGATGGATGAGTCTCGCGTCACTAAGGCGTGCAGCCTTCCGTAATCAACCAGTGTCGGATCGATGGCGAGAATCGCTGATTTAATCGGCGGACGATGTCCATATGCAAAGCTGCGATACAGGGACACCGTAAAGACATATTCATAGTTGATATTAACTGCGTCGACACGAGCTAAATCGGCGAAGCGATTAAAGGGCGCACCAAATTGCCCTTCAAGTTGGCCGAGAGCAGCTACAACATCGCTAAGTTCCTTTTCGTTCAAAGTGCCCCGCGGCCGCCATACAACGAGCCGCTGCTCTGCATGAAACTGCACTCCAAACGGGAAAATCATTGCTCTACCGCTTAGTTTATAGCCGAATACAGAATCGTCACATTTTCTGTGACCCATCAAAAGCAACACTGGAAACTCCCGACGTAGCAATTGCACGCTTCTTACGGCCACAACTTCGTCCCGGCCCGATATGATGATATGAGTTTGCTGGCCCGGACTTTTTACATTAACTAAGGGTAAAATCAAATAACGCTCTTCTATTCCATTGATGCAGTATTCGATTAGTTTGTCTGAGGAATCGGATCATTTACTTCGCCAGTTGTGCGATCCGGGCCCCAATTCGCGCAGCGAGGCAGTTTCTGTTGAGGATTTTTTGTCTGCATTCGTGGAAGAACATCTCGACGAGCTATTCGTACGGCGTGAACGACGCAAGACTGAAAAAGACAAGAAGCTTGACGGTGCCGTTCGGTCGGCCAAAGAACGCGCCAAAGCGTGGAGCGATGCCGCTATTGCCACGCAAACTGCTCTTGATGCCATGCGTAAACTCGTCACAGACGCAGCGACGAATCCAAAGGCCGATCGTGGAATGATCCGCGCTTCCAAAAACTCTGCGAAGAGAAAACCGAAGACACAGGATAAATAAGGCGACGCCAGAGGTCGCTATCTCGTCGCCGAGCTGAACCCCGAAATCATTTTGCGCAGTTGAGCGCGTGCACTGTCATAAGCTAACCGCTAACGAAATTAGGCCGCCTGAAAATGAACGCACCGGCCAACACCTAAATAGGAAAGTAATTAGACGCCAGGTCATTCAATGCTCCGACTGGAACGCGTCGAGTAAGTAGTTTCGCAATCGGTTTGTGACCAGACCGATGGTGGATTGCCTTCAGCCGTAGCCTGCAAAATCAATCGGGTCTCCGGATCGATCGCGTCCGACCGCGCACGCGCGAGAAGTAGCGTCGCGAAGACCGGCAGTCCCATCAACATGACGGATAGACGGACCACCACGCCAGACTGCGATTCGAGGCGAAACCATTTCATGCCTGGGCTGTAGCGGACGCTCTTCACTTCGTCCCAGCGCAGAAGTCCACCGGAACCGATCAGCCTTCCGTAGCGCAGACCTTCTTCTGAGACCTCGTGCCGTGCGGCAAAGTAATCGCCGGTAATCGGCAGCGCCATGAGCGCGAAGCCAACAAAGATTCCTGTTGTCCACCAGGAGGTTGTGGCGTTGGCAAACAAATTCGAGACCACAGCGATCGCGGCAAACAAGAGAAAGCCCGCGAGTCCAATGATGAGCGTGCTGATTGGATGTCGCAGTTGCCGCTCGGAACGAACTGGCCGCGGTCGCATGCGGCTTCGCGCCACCCATCCCATGATGAAACTCATGAGCAATGCCGAAAGCGTCCATCGCAACAAGGGCGCAACGGAGTCACCGCGGCCGGCTGCCATCGCTAGAGCGAGAAGGTGCACGCAACTATACGGAGCAGTTTTCCGACCAGTAAACCCGGTTCCGTCAAAGCGCAGGAACACGATTTGCTGTATGCACTATCACTCCCGCGCGTAAAAGCGGGTTCAAGGCAATCAAAAAACAGAGTACCTATATATATATGTTCGGATCCAACCCAAAAACTAGCTCGACACTCCCAGCCTCCAAAGAAACTCATCAATCCGGTTACGATTCCGCTCCCAACAGGATATCCAGCGGCGTTTCGATCACGGGAGACGTAAAATTCAGCAGCGAATTGGTGATCGATGGCGAGGTGGAAGGAAACATTACCTCAAACGGGAAGTTAACCATTGGTACCCACGCCACGGTGATCGGCGACATCCGGGCCGGATTCGTCACTATCCAGGGCGCGGTGGAGGGGAACGTCCTCGCGGCCGAACGCTGCGCATTGCGAGCCGGTGCCAGTCTACAGGGCGACATCGAATCGCCGCGCCTGGCCATGGACGAAAACGCCAGCCTCGTCGGCAGCGCCACCATAAAGGCGAACAGCGCCCTAACTTAAGCGCAAGTTCATAGAGCAAGTGGGGATCAGTCCCTCACTTTTTGCAGCTTTTCGGCTCGAACCCAGCCCGCGCGAAACCGGTCTCCCGGGGATCTTTGCCGCTGGAGACGTCAGCTCTGGCTCAGGGCGACGCAAAAATATTCAAGGATTAAGAAACGATCGGCTGGTTCTACGATGTTAGGCTTGACCCTTCAAGCGATCACGCCTTAGAGAGTGTCGTTGCCTCTCGACGCCTGCCGCGCAATGGGCGCCCCGGGTTTATTGCCTTAAAAAAATGGCTGAACGACCCAAAGACCTGATCTATGCCCGAGATGAAAAACCGCCAGCGGTACCGTTGATCACAATCGGCTTTCAACATGTCGCGGTGATCTGTCCGTACTTGGTCATGGTGGCGCTGGTGGCGGAAGCAGCAAAGCTCCCGCAAGAAGCTGCGCGCAATGCCATGGGTCTGGCGATGATCGCAGTGGCGTTTCTGACTGTCTTGCAAAGCTTGCGTCTGGGGCCAATCGGCTCGGGCTACCTCTGCCCTCCCGTGGTTTCTGCAATTTATCTGCCGTCGGCCATGCTGGCCGCGTCGGTTTTTGGATTTCCTGTGGTATGCGGCATGGTGATCTTCGCCGGCGGGTGCGAGGTCGCGGTGGGCGGGCTGCTCAACAGCCTGCGCAAATTCTTCCCAGCCGTAGTTTCCGGCGTGGTGATTATTGCGGTAGGAATTGAGTTGGGCAAAATCGGACTTGGCGTCCTCTTCGATCCCAAGGTGATGCACGATCCGCGCGTCAACGATATGTTTCTCACCGCGCTGTTAGTGCTTCTGACCATGATCGCCCTTGCCGTGTGGGGAAATGGGCTACCCAAACTGCTCTGCGTGCTGATCGGAATTCTCCTCGGTTACGGCGTCGCGGCCCTCCTGCAAGTTTTTCCGCAAGAGTTCTCTACTGAATTGGCCCGCAGTCCTTTCTTTGCGCTGCCGAATCCACGATTTCTCTCCTATCGCTTTGAACCGTCCTTGATGTTGCCTTTTGCCATTGCCGGTCTCGCCTCCGGTCTGCGCGTCGTCGGAGTACTGACTACGTGCCAGCAGATGAACGATGCGGCATGGCGCCGTCCTGACATGGAAAGTATCTCCGGAGGTGTAATCGCCGACGGGATCGGCTGTGCAATCGGCGGCGCGTTGGCCGCCCCCGGAATGAGCGCTAGTCCGAGCCTGGTCGGCATCGAGAAAATCACCGGCGTCACGAGCCGGATCGTCGCGTGGCCCATCGCCGGCTGGCTGGTCGCCCTTTCGTGCTTGCCGCAGTTCGCGAGCCTGATTGTCAATATGCCCCGGCCCGTGATGGCAGCGGCGTTATTTTTCAACGGATCACTGATGTTTGTCGCCGGGATCCAGCTCGTAGTAAGCCGACCCATTACCCTGCGCGCCACGTTAATTATCGGTCTCTCTTTGTTATCCGCGTTGTCGGTTCTGTTTTTTCCGGAATTCTATAAATCTTTGCCATCCTGGACGCGCCAGTTTACGGGATCTGAAATTACCGTGGCGGTGGTGGTTTCCACTGCTCTCAATGCGCTTTTTTTGCTGGGAACCTGGCGCTATGGCCAGTTGCGCCTGGGTGCCGACGGAACCCCGCTGACCGCGGCCTCTTTCAACTCATTTTTTGGCCAGCAAGCGTCCGAGTGGAACATTCCTGCCGCGGACGCCCGGCGCGTGCGCGAAGTCGTGGATCAGGCTATAGAGCACGTGGCCGCCAAAACCCAGGGGCCCGTGCGTATTCAGGTCGGGAGCGATAGCTTCGACATCAGGGTGACGCTCAACTACACGGGCAACTTGCCGAATCTTCCCGATGCGCGGCCAAGAGTGGATCTTGTGGAGGAGCAGAGCTTTGTCAGCGGCCTAAGCGGCTATCTTTCCGGCCTCCATGCCGACCACATCGAGCGAAGCGCTAAAGGCGAAGAGTGCGAGATCAAACTGTTGTTTCGCTTATGACCGTCGATGGATTTTTCAGCTCGAACCCAGCCCGCCAAATGAGACTGGCCATGAGCGCGGAACTGCCATGCAAAACAAAACCGCGAATGCAGGCTAATAGACGCGAATTGCTGTTACAGACCGGACCCTATTCGTGTTTATTCGGCCTGCCCGTGGTCCATTCGCGGTTAGTTTCTGCTGATTTATCCGGATGAATCCGCACCGAGGATCAGGGTCGGTGGAGGTTGAGAACTCGTCGCGCATTCCCGCTCCCAACTTCCATGCGGAATCGGATCGAGAGCTTGTCTCGTTTTTTCGCCACGCAGCCTGTTTATGGGTTGTTCCAAAAATCGCCACGACAACGCCGCAGTGAATAGCGTAGCAATCCCAAACACGAGCAAACGCAGAGATGGTATCGTAATCAGGAATCGTATTTGGGACGGTATCCAGCGATTGAAAACCATCGCCACCAGGACGTGGTAGATGTAGAGTCCGTAGCTGATTCGTCCGGCAAACACGAGACCGGCATTACTCAGGAAGCGCGCGATGTTTCCATCGAAACCTGTCGCCGTCCGCGCAACCAAAATCACAAACGCACAGGCCTCGAGCGGTTCGACCAGGACCGATCTCAGTTTCGCCGGGTCGCTGTTTCGCAAGACCGCAGCCATAGTTAACATCGACAAACAGAGCAACGCGAGCAGCCAACCGCCGCGCGATGCCCTCAGTCGCCCGCCACACCAGCCCAGTGCCGCGCCGGCTGCGAGCGAGTCGAGACTACCGAACGGCAACACCCATCGGGCAATCATCGGGACTGAAAAAATCACGCAGCCGATTCGAAAAACAATGCCGGCAAACGCGACCGCAATAATTGCGGACAGCACCCATCTGCGCGGCAGCAGCAAAATAAGCAGCGGCCAAAACAAATAGAATTGCTCCTGCACGCAAATTGACCAGAGATGCGAGATTGCCAATGGCCATTCATTGTTCCAGGCAATCAGCCAATCCACCGTGCCGGTGAAAACCCACGGCCAATAGTGACGGATTGCGCCGAAATTGAGCAGTAACGCAATCGCCGCGAACACAAAATAGGCCGGGCCAATGCGAAGCAAGCGCCGCCAGTAAAATGTAGCGATCGTCTTACCGGCCGATAACTCGCCCCCGTCCATTCGATCTCGCGCGCGCCGCAGTGAGGCAGTAATAAAGTAACCGCTCAGGACCAAAAAGAGGCGGACACCGGTTGCGCCAAGACGGATCCAGTCCGGCAACGGGAAATTCGGAACGTCCGCGCTGAAATGATCGACCATGACCGTGAGGACCGCGAGCGCTCGCAGTCCGTCAAACTGCGGTTGATAACGCTCCAGCGCGCGATCGCGCACCAAGGTCTGCTCCGACGTGAAAGTACGCGTCCGACCCCATCCGACACCAGCCCCAGCCCACGCCATGATTATGTGACAAACCCCGCGGCAATTCGTTACCAATTTTTTTTGAGGGTTCAACTCCACGTGATCATTGTTTACCGAGATGGTAGTTTCTCTCGTCACCGTCACTTGCCATTTTTGTCATGAAGCGCCTGTTCTTCATTCTTATCCTGTTTTTAATCGCCGCCGGTGCCGGTCTGTACATCGACTGGAATTGGAAACGACCACTTTGGCCGCGCGGGGGACGTTACTTCTTTCATCGCGTTGAGCTGCCAGTGCCATCATTCCGCCAATCCGACGAACGCTGGAGCGATGATCCTATCGGTGGTGTTCCGGACAACGGTACGCTTGGCGGAGAGGGCTGCGCTGTCGCAGCCGCAGCGATGGTATTCAAGTTCTATGGTATCGAGACCGATCCGCAGCAGTTGAACTGGTTTCTCACAGCCGTCGATGGATATACTGAGCGCGGCTGGCTTTACTGGGACCGCGCGGCGTGGTTGGCGCCAGATCGTGTTCGACACGTCTACGAAGATTTGCCGTCTTATCAGCTGATCGATTCGAATCTCGCCCACGGCAATCCCGTGATCGTGCGGGTTCGGCTAGCCAATGGCGTCACACACTTTGTAGTCGTCGCAGGCAAGGATGGGTTTGATTATCTCGTGCGTGACCCCGGCGGTGGTGCCGCGAAAGGGTTCTACCCGTTGCGCGAGCTCAACAGTGACATCGAAGCGCTGCGCTTCTACCAACCGCTAACGAACCCTGGTCAGCACCTGTCCGCACAACGCTGAACTTGTCCGCAACAGGTGTCAGTCATCATTTTTAGTGGCGTGGGCAATCACCACGAATGTCAATAGCTCAGACCGTTCCCTTTCTGCTTTCCCCACGGCAGTGCATCCAGATCGACATTGCCGCCGGTAAGAATGATGCCAACGCGTCGACCGGTGAGGGCGACTTTCCTTTCCAGAATGGCCGCGAAGGGAACGGCCGCGGACGGTTCGACGATGATCTTCATCGTCTGCCAGATCGCGCGCATCGCTTCAATAATGGCTTCCTCACCTACCGTCACTATGTCGTCGACGTGGCCCTGGATGATTTCGAAGTTCGGCGCGCCGACATTGGTGCGCAAACCGTCGGCGATCGTGAATTTCTTTTCCGTGACCAGCCGTTTCTTCGCCCGAAACGATTGCGCGGCGTCGTCTACATTTTCAGGTTCAGCGGCGATCACTTTAATCTTGGGCCGCAGCGATTTCGCCGCCAGACCGGTGCCCGCGAGTAATCCGCCTCCGCCGACTGGACACAAGACAATGTCGAGATCGTTGACTTCTTCGAGCAATTCGAGCGCAGCCGTGCCCTGCCCGGCGATGACATCTTCGTTCTCGAATGGATGGATCAGGGTGGCGCCGGTGTTCGCAATGATATCGGCGCAGGCTGCCTCGCGCGCGGCATCGTTAGGCTCACACAAGGTTATCCGGGCGCTGTAGCCTTCGACGGCGCCAATCTTCACTTTGGACGAATTCGACGGCATGACGATGTGCGCCGGGATTTTTCTTAATCCGGCAGCGCGGGCCAATGCCTGGGCGTGATTGCCCGATGAATGCGTAGCCACGCCGCGCTTCGCGGTCTCGTCATCGAGCGCGAAGACGGCATTGGTCGCGCCGCGCGCCTTGAACGCGCCGACTCTCTGGAAGTTTTCGCATTTAAAAAACAGTGAAGCGCCCGTCGCCGCGTCGAATCGCGAGCTGGTCAGGACCGGGGTGCGATGAATGTGGGGCCGGATCCGCGCGTGCGCTTCGCGAATCCTGGCCAGGTCAATTGTTCCCATGGTGACTTTTCAGGTTGGGGTTGAACTCTTTTAACCTTCCTGATTATAGCTGAAAAATAATCCCCGACGCGACCGAACAGCCCCCGGTCGTTTTGCTCGGTGTCGACCCGCCGCTGCGAAGGTCCAGCATTCACCGAGTGTGGAGCAGTAACAGATCTCGACCGTGACACGGCTCCGATCCTGGTTCAATTTCACCCAGAGCGGATTGGATTTATCGAAGACGAGCGGGTCGTTCGCGTCATTATGCGGAGTGAATACGTTCAGCGATTCGCCCGCCGAGAAAACATGACCGTTCATGTCGCTCTCTTCGCCCGGATGAAATCCGGGGCCAAGAAATTTTTCCAGCACTTCAGCCCAATTCTTCACCGGCTGACCATCCCATCCGCCAGTCCAATGCCAGTCCGGTCGAAGACTCGCCGTGGTGAGCTCGCACCTCGGACTCACTCTGATAGAGCCATTTGCAGTGCGGTAAAGTACCCGATCTCTCAACTCCGTAAAGGAGCGTGGCTCCCACGGAGCTTTACGCTCTCAACTATCACTATCACCCTCAACTTCCCCGCGAGACCGCTCTGGCCAGACAAGCACAGCCAGCTAAGTAGCAAGTGATCACAAACTATTGATAGTAAGCTCCTCAGTCCGCTTCACTGGTGAAACATCGCTCAATTAGCCTCTTATTTGTCATTGTCGCTCTCGCGCTCGCCGCTCTCATCGTTGCTGATCTCGTGCGCGAAGCGCGCAGCAGGCGCAGGCTGCGCGAGACCATTCTGGCCGAGCTTCAGCCGGTCGCATTGAAAAACTGCACGCTGAAACGCTTCGGCAGCGCGAATGATGGCGGATACCTGATGTGCGAAAATCTGATCGAGCCGATCGATGCGGCCTATTCCTACGGCGTTGGCAGTAACGATGACTGGGGATGCGAGGTGTCACGCCGGTATCACGTGCCGGTCCATGAATACGATTGTTTTGATCCCGCACGCCCACTCTGCAGCGGCGGCACCCTGGTGTTTCATAATGAGTGCGTAGGAGATCGGACCGGTTCCAGAGCTTCCCGATTCTTCGACACATTGGAAAACCAGATCCGAAAAAATGGGCAGACCGCTCAACGCGTGATCATCAAAATGGACATTGAAGGCGCAGAATGGGATGCGCTCCTCGCGACGCCTGACGAACTGCTGGCGTCGATTCCACAAATCTCGATGGAGATGCACGGATACGACGATCCGAAAATTGTCGAGGTGTTACGGAAACTGAAGCGGCACTTTTATCTGGTAAACCTCCACTTCAACAACTGGTCATGCACGACGAAGGCCGCGCCGCTGCCCGCCTGGGCCTACCAGACGCATTGGGTTAACAAGCGCATCGGCGTGCTTGATCCAACCGTGCCCGTGCCCGCACCCATGAGCCCACTGAACGCTCCCGATTCGCCAACATGGCCCGATTGTCAGTTGGGTCGCTGATTATTTGCACTGATCACGGATAGGCCAGTCCAATGCCAGTGCAACGCCGGTCCGGCTCGGACCTCGCACCTCGGACTTTGCACTGCGTCTCGTCGCGCGCAATATGAAGCATGCAAAGAATTACTCCAATGTTGTGGTTCGATAATCAGGCGGAAGAAGCGGCAAATTTCTACGTCTCGGTGTTCAAGAATTCGAAGGTCAAGCAGATCACGCATTACACGGGCGAAGAATTTCCCGAAAAGAAAGGCCAGGTCATGACGGTTTCGTTCGAGCTGAATGGCCAGGAGTTCACCGCCTTGAACGGCGGACCGGAGTTCAAGTTCACCGAAGCCGTCTCGTTCGTGATCAACTGCGACACGCAGGAAGAGATCGATTATTACTGGGAGAAACTCACCGCTGGCGGCGGGAAGGAAGTGGAATGCGGATGGGTCGCGGACAAGTACGGACTCTCCTGGCAAGTAATACCGGCAAAGTTTTTCGCCGAATGGGTGAAGGATGCCAGCCGGGCTGCAACGGGTGACGCACGAGGTGTGGCAGATGAAGAAGCTCGATCTCGCAAAGCTACAGAAGGCATTTGCGGGGAAGTGATAAAGGCTCCTTAGGGTATTTCGAAAATCTCGACCTGCTTGGCGATGCCGCGGAGTGAGCGCTTCTCCGCCGTCGCAGCGAGCCCGTTTGATTGCAACAGCTTCGAGGCTTCGCTGTCAGTAACTACCCGTCTCGTCGCAAAGATGGAGCGCGACGTCGCGAGTCCTTGAACGCGAGATGCGATGTTTACCGTCCGTCCGAAGTAATCCTGTCGATCGTTCAGCGAAACAGCCAGACAAGGTCCCTCGTGAATGCCGATCTTAAGCAGCAACTCGTCTTTCAAGTCCTTCAACGCTTCTCGCATCTTCAGCGCAGCCGCCATCGCTCGGTCCGGCGTCGGGAACGTCGCCATCACGGCATCGCCGATTGTCTTTACCACGGCGCCGCTTTGCGCCGCCACGATTTCATTCAAGATCCGAAAGTGAGCGCGCACCAAATCGTAGGCAGCCAGATCTCCAACTCGTTCGTAAAGTTCCGTTGACCCTTTGAGGTCGGTAAACAGAAAGGTGAGACTGGTAATCTTGAGCCTCTGATCCACGTCCAGCGCATCGGTACGATAAATATCACGGAAGGTTTGATTGGTTAGAAGACGTTTCGCGGTCAGGAAAGGCCGACGCTTGTTAATGAAATCGTGAATCTTATCGCTAACGACCCAAACAGCCGGCAAGGTGCGGACAGTTGAACGGTTTTCCAACGTCAGCGTCACAGGGCCGGGGCGCATCTGAACACTCTCCTCCGGTGTGTGATCCCTGGTCATAACGAAGGAGAGCGATTGGCTTTGACGCGCAGGCTCGCCCTTCACCTCAAGATGTTGCGACATGTGAAGGACCGGATCGAACATGTCCACCTCTCCTTCAGGCAACTGGAGCGAGAGCACCACCTTTTCGCCAGGTGAAAGCTCGCGGCTGTCGAGAGTCGTTTCCTTAACCCACTTCGCGAATGTCTCGTCATCGGGCAAATCGACGCCTGAACTCCAAAAGATCTGTCTATAGTATTCCATCCAGGGCAGTGTCCCGGGATCGTGCGCCGCGATTCTCCGCACCCGCGGGCTGATGGTGAATGTGACCTCGACCATTTCGTCAAGCGTCGGTTCACGCCCACGAGCGCAAAGGACGCACCTGTATTCGGCTTGTCTTACAGTCTTAAGCGTCGCGCCCGAATCGAGAATGCCGCCGCAAGCGGGACAAAGGACGTTCCACGACATATCAAAAAGGCCGAGTCGCGCGCCGTGCAGGAAAGCCCCGATCACATCGTCTTCATCGAGCCCGTGCCTGGTAGCAAAGGCGAGGGCGTTGACACGGCAAACCTCGCGATCCGGCGCGTCCTTGATGAGGTTTTCGATCGCACTCACCGGTTTCGGCTTCGCTGATTGTCGCAAAGCACTGAAGAGTTTCTCAGTTTCGGTAGGAAGGTTCATGCACTAGCGGATTGACGAGCGCAATACAGGTACCGTGTGGCTAGGAAAACGGAAAGCAAGAGACACTGGCCCAAAAAAGCGGCTCTCATCCACTTCTCGAGGTTCATGATAAGATTGCTCCATGAAGAAGTGTTTCGTGCTCTGTTGTTTCCTCGTCGGCCTGGCACTCTCCAGCTCCTTTAGCCAATCAACTGTTTTCATCGTCCGCCACGCCGAAAAGGCCGACGATAGCAAAGACGCGGAATTATCCGAAGCCGGTCGCGCCCGCGCCGAAGCGTTGGCCAACATGCTGAAGGATTCAAAGATCAGCGTCATCTACACGACCGAGTTCAAGCGTACGCAGCAAACGGCCGCGCCACTAGCCAAGGCGCTCGGCCTGACGGTCACGACCTTGCCGTCCGAAAACCAGGCTGCGCTCGTCGCGAAGCTGCGCACATCCACTGCCAATTCGTTAGTTGTCGGTCACGGCAACACCATCCCGGACGTAATCAAAGCGCTTGGGATATCGGAACCGGTCAACATACCCGATAGCGACTACGATAATTTGTTCGTGGTCGTGCTTGGAGAAAAACCATATCTCATCCGCCTCCATTACCGTTGAGCTAGACGCGACCCCATCTTTTTAGATAACATTCTTAAAACGCGGTGATTTTCGCCGCCACGTTCAGGCGTTTGCCATCTCGTTCCACCACAAGCGTTCGAACACTGCCGGGTCTGCCGTGCAAAGCGGCAAAGATCGCGCCGCGGGTTGCACTGCTCACTTGAAGATCATCCACCTGAATTAACCTGTCACCGACTCGAACCGCATCCGCGGTTGGCTTCCCATCTTTCTGCGCAATTCCAGCGATGAAGTAACCGGCGTCCCGTTTCTCCAACGTTACACCCACTTGGTCGAGATCATGCGGATCAAGCTCCGTTTGCTGCTCCCAATAAATGATGCGCCGGGGAAAATCGATCATCACCCGAAAACCCTTGAGCACGTTACCACCGATCCAGCCGATCACCGGTTCCGGAGCCTTCTTCGAATACCAATCGAAAAAATCTCCCTCAACCGCGCTCTCTCCGGGCGCTGGAGGAATCGGAGGCGCTTCCGCTGAAATTCCAAGCGCGCCGATCTGCTTGAGTTGCAGCGACCCGAACCTGATCTCGGGCAACCGCAAAATCGTTGCCTTCGCCTCGGCGCCATCTGTTCTGGTTTGCATGTTGGCTTCACCAACCGCGCCCGTTCCTCGCTTCCAATCCGGATGCGCTTTTACCCATTGTTCCGCGACGTCGTATCGAATCCACGAGTAGGCCGAGCCGCAGTCAATCGCTAACGCATAGGGATGTTCCGCAATCGCACCAGTAACAGAAATCAGTCCCGTCTTTTCGTTCACCCGGCAGGGCACGCCCTCACCCTTGCCTTCGAGCGTATCAGTCTGCGCGATCGTTAGCGTTCGCTTCGCGTAATCGAAAACCACCTGATAATTTTTCAGCAAGCTGCCTGGCAGAATCGTTTCCACCGGAATGGTTCGTTTTCCATCGCGACCGGTGAAACCCAACCCGGTATCGGTCTCAAACGCGGACGATTCGATTGGTATTTCCAGATTTCCAACCCGCAACCGCAGCGGTTTATTTTGATCAGGTTGGAGTTCCTTCGCTAACTTCTGGTCGATCACCATTCGCGGCGTTCCCAAATCTACAAACGCGACGGCGTTTCGAAGCGTCCCGTCCGGCCTGACGAATGTCAGCTCGGCAAAAACGCGATTGTCATCAAAAATGAACGGAACCGTTCCCGACACGTCCGAGCCGAAGGCCGGAAGCGAGAGTAAGAGAGTTGCCAGGAAAATGAACAACAGGTGAAACATCCTCGGCTTTGCCGGCCCACTCAACTATCAACCATCGCGGATGATGAAACGACGACCGCAGTCCAGCATCGTCGTGAAGAGAGGCAGAGTGGCGGTGCGGTCATGAGGCTTGCTCGCCGCACAGTTCACCGGGTATCGTCGCCAACATGACAGCTTCCACCGTGGCCCAATACCTCGCCGCACTCCCCGCGGATCGCCGCGCCGCGCTCAGCGCCGTGCGCAAGGCGATCAATGAGAACCTGCCGGACGGATATGAGGAGGGCATGCAGTTCGGGATGATCGGCTGGTACGTCCCGCTGTCCGTGTATCCGGCGGGCTATGGCGAGAATCCCAAAGTGCCTCGGTTTCCCGAACCGACTCGCCGGCTGCCCTAGACTGATTCGCAAAGAGCTCACAGCCTCCCGCCGTAAAGTTCGCGCCCTGCGAACCGTTGTCATTTGTTGCGCTCGCATCGCAGAAGTCGGGCATGGTGCTGCATTTCCTGTGCTTTGAGAACCCATCTCACAAATAGGGAACGGTTGCGCGAAGGTCTGACGGGCGGAGGGCCAGGCGGGACGAAGGAGCATAGCCAAAGTGTTCTGTGACTGAGGAGCAACGCCGCCCTTCGCCCGCCAGGTCTTCGCCCAAAGGGTTGCGATCTTGGGCCGCGGCGACGGCGTTGCTCGTCGGTCAAAGATCCATGAAGGATATTCTCCCTCCTCGCGCCTTGCCGCCACGGCCAATCTCTGGCAACGCAACCGTTCCCTATTTATGAGATGGGTTCTTCGGTCATCCCACTCTCTCAACCTGGTTCACCAGCGAATACAAGAAGAGCGGCAAGAAGCTCGACATGGGTAAAGGTTGCGTCCGCTTCAAATCGTTGGAGGACCTGGCTCTCGACGTGGTCGGCCGCACCGTTGCGCGCGTGTCCGCGGAGGAGCACATGGCCAATTACCAGGCGGCGAGGGCGCTCCTAGGCAAGGGAAACTCCGAAAGGGTTCGCCAGCCGGGCAGCAGCGCAAAGAAGTCCGCAGTGAAGAAAGCGAAACCCAAGTGATAACCATCAACAATCAACGCTCAACTTTCCCGCGTGGCCGCTCTAATCTCCAACCTGAGAATGCCGGCTGCTTTTGTTTCCCCGAAATCGCTAATTCGCTGATTCGTTAATTCATTAAATGATTAACGTTTAGATACGACCCCAGTTTCCTTTCCCTGGCCTTCTTGAGTGCCTTGCCGCTCGCCGTTTCCCCACATTTTTCCCCTCAACAGATTAGGAGAGTGAGTGTCTAACCAGGATGCACAAACTAATAATCTCGCTCACAACGATGTTCATCCTCTGCGCGGCGGTCCTCGCCCAGGACAGTGAAGAAGCCAGGGTTAAAGCCGCGGTCGAGCACCGCTACCGGGAATCAATCGCCGCCGCAAATAAGAAAGACACCGCCGCAATGACGAATCTTTATGACGACAACGCTGTCCTCATGCCCCAATCGGAGGAGGCGGTGATGGGTAAAGCCGCGATCGGCGAGTATTACAAGAAGCTTTTCGCTAACCCGGACTTCGTGCCGTTCACGCTCAAGAGCGATTGGAATAGCTTCCAGTTGGCTGGTGACATCGCCATCGCCGCCTCCGTTTTCGAAGGTGACGCGACCAGGAAGGAGAAGCAGATCCATTTCCACGGCAAGGACCTACTTGTCTGGAAGAAACAGTCAGACGGTTCGTGGAGGATCTTCCGCAATATGTACGACGAGATCCCAGCCAAGAAATAGCTTCCGGCTGCGAGCACGCGCTGCGCCGCTTCCAACCCGTCAGCTCCTAAACCCCTCAACATCTCAACTTCTTCACACGTCACGCGTCACACGTCACTTCTTCCGAACCGTTCATCCTTGAACAGCATCAAGTTTCTGGATGTCTCATCGTTAACCGCCCAAGAAAGAAAGCTCTATGAAATCAACTACGATCTCACTCGCAACCATCGCCGTCCTGTGCGTCGGCGCTGCACCGCTGTCCCGCGCCGCCGATGAACCTTTCATCGGCAAATGGAAGCTCAACCTCTCCAAGAGCAAACTCGCGGACCAAATGACGATCGCACCCGCAGGCGCAAACCGCTACACCCTCACCTTTGCCGGTATCGGCGACACCGAGACCCTGGTGGCGGATGGCACCGACCAGCCCGGAATTCTTGGCAGCACCATTTCCATTACCGTTGAAGCGCCCGGCAACTGGAAAATCGTGCGTAAGCAAGCCGGCCGCACCCTGCTCACCGCGAATTGGAAGCTTTCCGACGACGGCAAAGCGCTCACCGACACGTTCATTGGCAACCAGCCGGATGGTTCGACGTCGCGCGTCGACCTGGTTTACAAACGCGCGGAGAGCAGCGCCGGCAACTCCGGCATCCCGGGCACTTGGGAAACCACCGAAGAAAAACCTGATTCAGTGTATGAAATGGAAATTCGTCCTTACGAGGGCGACGGCCTTTCTTTCATCATTTCCGGGGGCGGGCCAGCGAACAACGTGAAGTTCGATGGAAAGGAATATCCGCCGGCGGGCGCCAGTCCCGCTGCAGGCCCCGCCACATCCGCGCGCCGCCTCGGCGATCACTCCATCGAGTTAACCAAAAAACTCAAAGGCAAGATTGTGGAAACTCGTGAGATAACCATCTCGCCCGACCTCAAGACCCTGACCATGACCCGGCACCTCGTGGATCAGCGCGTGCCAAACATCCTTATCTTCGATCGCGCATAAAGCCTGAGCTCGGTGAAATCGCGCCATCGCCAGCGTGAAAATCGAGCGGCGGTTAAGGCCAGAACTTCTTAATTTTTAATTACGCTCCCGCTAGTTCGGCGAGTCAGTCCCCGAATCTAGATTGCCGCAACAGCGGCGACCTTCTTCCTTCTTACTTTTTCGAGGATACGACTCCATTGTCTTTTCACGTTCCGCCATTTTTCCTCAGCGTGATTCATGCGGGAATCTAACATCCGTTAGCTCGCGCCTTACCGTTTCCGCGGATTGACGGATGACATAAAAACGATGATAGCCAATCGCTGAAGCGCGCGGAAAAACAATCTCAGATCGGAACCTCAAAGGTGGATTCCTCCGGGCAGAGCGGCGTGCTGGTCTTGCTCGGTGTGTTGTTCACGATCATTCTTGCCGGTCTCGACAACACGATCGTCAGCACGGTCATGCCGGTGGCGTTGCCTGAGCTTGGCGGTGCGCACCTGTACGCGTGGACATTTGCGGCTTACATGCTCGCCGCGGCGGTATCGATGCCGATCTGGGGACCGGGGTCGGATCGATGGGGACGCCGGCGCACGTATCTCGTCGGCATTGTCGCGTTCACGGTCGGGAGCGGACTCTGCGCGATCGCGCGCACAATGATGGAGTTCATCGGCGCTCGCGCCATCCAGGGCATCGGAGCGGGAGCCGTTGCGACGCTTCCGTTTGTTCTGCTCGGAGTTGTTTATCCGCCTAACAAACGCGGCAGGGCGCTGGGCGCGGCCAGCAGCGCATGGGCGATCGCGAGTGTAGCCGGACCACTCCTCGGAACACTGATCGTGACGCACGTTTCATGGCGCTGGGCTTTCCTGATCAACGTGCCGATTGCAATTGTGGCTGCGTTCCTCGTCATCGCCGGAATGCACGAGAGCGTTGGGCATAGCGTCGGTCGATTCGATTTTGCCGGTGCGCTTCTCGCCGGCGCCGGCGGCAGTTGCCTGATGTGGGCGTTTGTCGATCTCGGTGAGGGACAAATCGGACTGATGCAGGCCGCGCTCGTTGGCGCCGGAATCATTCTGCTTGCCATCTTTGTCTGGCATGAGGGACGAACGCCGCATCCGATTCTGCCGTTGACTTTCTTTCATCATGCCGGCTACGCATCGTCGATTTCTTCATCGTTCCTCGCCTTCTTCAGCGGCTTTGGCCTTAGCGCTTATCTGCCGCTCGAAACCAATGCTGTGTTTCATGAGAATCGCGCGTTCGTAGGCTTGGTAGTTGGCGCGTTCACCATCGGATGGAGCACGTTTTCGTTCACCGCTGGACGGTTAGTCCATCGAATAGGAGAACGACTTCCAAGTGTGATTGGAATCATTGTGCATATTCTGGGACTACTCTTTTTCATGGTGGCATTCGAACATGGACTCGGCTGGGTCATCGCTGCGGCGCTAATCGCAGGCGCCGGAATGGGACTACTCTCGCCCGCACTCACTGTCGTGGTGCAGAATAGCGTCCCGGTTGCCCGCATGGGTAGCGCGACCACCAGCCAGCAATTTATCCGGCAGGTCGGTGCTGCACTCGGCGTCAGCACGTTTGTTTTGGCCGCGACCGTAGGTGGATTTCGCCTGGGCTTGCTGCTGATGATTGCGGTGAGCGCCGGAACATTTGCGTGCGTGCTCGCGCTGCCCGCGCACAGTCTCCACGATGCACACCGCGTTGATCCTTTAGAATAGGGTACGTACCTTTCCCTTCCCGCGTCTAGTTAGTCCCTCTCGTGACATCTTCACCGCCCGCCGCCGACAACGAAGCCAGATCCAGTGGCCGCGTATACATCGCGAGCCCGTCCGATGTGCGCGGCCATTCTTCCTTGGGCCGGTCCCAATACAGTTCCACGCCGTTACCATCCGGATCGCGCAAATAGAGTGCTTCACTCACGCCATGATCCGACGCTCCTTCGAGCGGAACGCCTGCCTTCTGCAATCGTCGCAGTGCGTCGCCCAGTTCTGCCCGCGTCGGATAAAGAATCGCCAGATGATAAAGCCCGGTCGTTCCCTCGGCTGGAGGCCGGCCACCTTCACTCTCCCAAGTGTTCAATCCGATGTGATGATGATACCCACCCGCGGAGAGAAATGCGGCCGACGATCCGAAGCGCTGCGTCAGTTCAAACCCAAGCACATCACGATAAAATCCAAGCGCGCGTTCCAAGTCCGCCACTTTCAAATGCACATGACCCATCCGGACATTGGGATGAATTGCTTTCGCCGCCACGTGGCTAATGTCGCGTCATAAGCGCCGTTTCGGCAAATGCTCTCGACGTGGAAAAGCTCGCACCTCTGCGACAAGAGTGCGAAGAGCTGACAGCGATTTTCGTCACCATCCTGAAGCGAGCGAAAACTTCTTAATTCACTTCTTAATGGAAAGCCCAGCCGTTGCTGCGCATCCGTTACGGCTTCCTTCATCCTTCTTCCTTTCCCGGCTCTGTCTTTGGCCGAAACTGCGGCTTCATGCCACTTCGCGACATCGGTGCGACTTCACACCGGAACTTCGCGGACTTTGGCGCCCTTCAAACGAGCGCGCCAGTAGATCAATCCGCCGATGAGAATGAATCCGAACGCTCCACCAATGACCTTTAATCGAAACAAAAGAGAGTCTGCCATATCCGGCGGAGGGACTGTCGCGATGATCATGGCAAACAAGGTAACGATTATACCGCTCAAGCCGGTGAGCCATGCGCCGATCGACCCACCAGGAGCCAGCACAACGTCACTGGCGTTCTCGCCGCGCCGGCGATGAATCAAAAAGACGATGAACAAGTAAAGGTAGGGAATGAAGTAAATCAGAATCTGTGTATCCAGCAGGATCAGATAAACGTCCTCGACGCTCGTGCCTTTACCTAACACCGAGACCAATAGAAAGATCGTTCCGAGCGTCGCCTGAACCAGGATCGCGACATACGGCGTGTGCCAGCGCGGGTGCACCACTCCGAAAGCTTTCGGGAAGTAGCGGTCCAGCCCGATCACGAACGCCATCCGCGCCGGTCCGATCAGCCAGGCGCCCACGCCACCGAGATTACCGATGGCGTAAAGCGCCGCGCAGAGCGGAACGATCCAACCCAGCGCCGGCGAAATCCTATCGGCTCCAGCTTTGATCGCCTGTAGAAAGCCGGAAACTACGTTGACCTCGTTGCTCGGCAGGCGCCACAGCACTGCCGCTGTTCCGAGAACGTAGACGACGGCGATCAACGGCGCAGAGATGAAAATTGAACGAGGCAGATTGCGCCGCGGATTTTCGACTTCGTCACCCATCGTCGAAGCCAATTCAAGCCCGGCAAAGGCGAACGCGATCGAAGCCAGCAGGTTCAACGCCGAGAGATTATTCAGATCGGGGATCAACGTTGCGCGGCTGAAATGATTGGCCGGAGGAGCGGTCGTCACGCCGTAGATCCCTAACAAGATCAGAATGAGCCCGGGGACGTACGTCCCGACGCCACCGAAGTTTTGCAACCATTTGCCCGTGCCGGTACCGAGGATGTTGATCACGGTCGCGATCCAGAGCGAGCCGAGCGTCACCGGCAGCACATAGGCCCAACTGTCGCTCAATCCGCTGGCACGTTCTCCGAAGATAAAAGTCGCGACGACCGCAGACGAGATCAGCAGGTTCGGGTAATAAAGAACGTTGTTGATCCAGTAACACCAGCCACACAAAAAGCCATTACCTTCGCCCAGGGCGCGTTTCGTCCAGAAATAGATGCCGCCTTCTTTTGGAAAACGTGATGAGAGCTCGATCACCGCCAGTCCCTGCGGGATGAAGAAGAACACAGCGGCGATCAACCACATCAGCAACGAGCCGGGACCGAATTTCGCCGTTGTTCCGAGATGCCGGAGACCGAGGACGGCAACCAGGTTAAACAGAATGAGATCGCGCAATTTGAGGGCGCGGACGAGATGCGGAGTGTTTTTTGGCGTCTCCTCAATCATAAACCTGGCAAATAAGGTCGGATCCGCCCCGAAATAATCAGCTTATTGAAGAATCTCAAAACAGCTTGTGCGTCGGTCGTCACACGCCTGCCCCCGCCATAGCCTTGGCAACGGGCGTCACTTCCGTCCCTCAACTCTCACCTGTCCGCCGTAGTTTTAGCGAAGGAGGAACTCTCAACCCTCAACCGCTTACCATTCCCTCAACTCTCAACCGCTTGGCCCTTTCAGCGATACTCAATCTTCACGATCTTTGCGCTTCGTCCGTCGTCGAGCGTGATCCAATCGCCAATGTCCGAGGCGAGAAGTGCTTTGCCGATCGGCGAAATCCAACTAACCGCATCCGATTCGAAATCGAGCTCGTCGACGCCGACGATCGTATAGGTTTCAGTCCGGCCCTTTTTATCTTTTACCGTGACTGTTACGCCGAAGGTGACGCTGTTCGAAGCTGTTTCCGGCGGAGCGATTACCTGGATCGACACGAGAATTTGTTCCAGTTCGCCGACGCGGTCATTCTTCACCTTTGCTCCGCGAAGTTTATCTAGTTCATCGCGCAAACGCGTCGCGCCACGGGCCGTGATGTAATTGGTCGCGCCCGGCGGCAACCCTGACGCCGATCGCTTCCGTCCGCTCCTCTCCGGAGGATCGACATCCTCTTTAATGAACGCTCTGCTCATGCTTTGAACTTCCTACTTAACTACTCAACAGTTCAACTTCTCAGCCTTTTCTGCTTGTCACTGGTCAACTACTTTGCTCCTCACTTGTCCATTGATATGTTCGCACATGGCTACAAAATTGGATCATGCCCCGAATTTGACTCAGCGCCCGCCGCGCAGTCCGCGGGTCCGGTTAGGCGGTTACGTTGTTCTTCCGCGCATCCTTGATAAGGGACGCGCCGACCTCGCCGGAACTGCTGGAGAATTTAAATACAACAATCCAGGCGATTATCATTGGTTCCGGTTTACTGGAATCACGCCCGAAGCCCTGAAAGCCGAGCTCGCCACCGGCAAGGGCGATGGCGAAATGCTGGCCTGGATCCAGGAGAACGCGCCTAACAAGCGCACTCCGTGGGAAATCCAGCAATGGAGCGCCTACTTTTCCGAGCGCGGACCGGATAGCGATGTCGAAACACTCGAGATGTTCGCCGATCGCATGAAAAAATTTAATCCGATTCGGGAAGACGTGAAGACCTGGTTCGACCTACTCGATCTCGATGATCACGTAACTTTTGGCGGTAAGCCGTGATTGTTAGGACTGACTTTAATTTGACTTTTTGCCCAGATGATCGGTCGAGTGGATGAACGCGGCCGTGTCATCGTGGAGGGCCTTGAGCGATTCCTGGTTGGCGTACACCATGTGGCCCGACTGATAGTAATGATATTCGATGTGATCCTGGAGCCGCTCCGGGATCCGCAGTTGGTGCATCTCGTACCAGCCCTCATAAAACGGTGTGGCCAGATCAAAGTAGCCGCCGGTTAGAAAAATTCTGAGGTCCGGATTGTATTTCATGGCGGTGGCTAAGTCTGGCATGGTGTTAGTCGCCTGCTGCAGTGGCCGTTCCGCCCCCGGCGGCTGGTGTTTAAAATCCCAGCTCTTCCACAACTCGGCTGAGGGCCGATACATTTTGTCCTGACCAAACTTCAAAGTCTTCCTTACGTAATCGTTGAAAGCCGAGACATAGGCGGAGCTGATGGCGGCGGACTGCGGATCGTAATCGGCCTCCTTGCTTAGCGGGTCCATGGTGGGTCCCGAAAAGCGCGTATCGAGCCGGCCCGTGGTCGTGTCCGCATCGTCCTGGAGATTCTTTTCGAACTCGCCGCCATCGATGCGCAAGTTAGCCTTCAGGATGTAGCTCACGGGCAGGCCGGTATACGCATGTAGCTTTTCAGCGATGGCCTGGCGCTCGGCTTTCGACAGGGTCGTTCCCTCCGCCAACGCGTGCGCGTAATCCTTTGTAGCGAAATCCTCCACTTCCTTGAGGAAAGGTTCTAACCCGGTGGGGGCATTCGGCCCGGGTAACTTGTGATGGTACCAGGCCGAAGCTGCGTAGGTCGGCAGGGCTACGACATACGGCAGGTCAACTCCGGGATTGTTTTCGGGTTCATCCACACTCAGGTCGAAGTTAAGAATCTGCGAAAGCAGCATGACTCCGTTCAAATCGAGCTTGTAATCTTGCTCAAGCAAGTTTGCCAGCACGGCGGAGCGCGGTGTGCCGTAGCTTTCACCGAAGAGATATTTCGGAGAATTCCAGCGCCCGTATTTGCTGAGATAGGCGACGATGAATTCCGCAAACGCGTGCGCGTCCTGATCTACCCCGTAGAACTCTTTTTCTTTGTTCTTCCCGGCGATGCGACTGAACCCGGTGCCGGGAGCGTCCACAAACACCAGATCGCTGGCGTCCAACAGGCTGAAATCGTTGTTCACCACCTGATAGGGTGCGGCCGGCGTATGTGAGTTATCCGCGGTAACCACTCGCCGGGGCCCAAAAGCGCCCATGTGCAGCCAGACGCTCGAGGAGCCGGGCCCACCGTTGAAGAGAAAGGTGATCGGCCGTTTCTCGGGCTCCGTGTTCTGCTTCGTGTAGGCCACGTAGAACATCGACGCTTCTGCTGTCGGATTCTTGGACTCCTTGTCATCCTGAGAGTCGTCTTCGTTCTCCTTGGCCTTTTGTTCTTCAGGCTTCGCCGCGTCATCCCAGCCTTTGGGATGGACGACAATCGTCCCTGCCACGGCCTGATAATCGATGCGGCTGCCTTCGACCGTCACGCTACCTGAACTGTTGCTGGACTCCGGTTTGAAATGAGGTGTCGGCGCGGCGGTGGGCGTAGGCGTGGGGGTGACGGTAGCGTTCGCCTCAACCTCAGACGCCTTGTGAGGAGGAGCTGCTTCAATCGGGACAACGAGGCTTATGATTGTCAGGAGGCCAAAGGCGAAACTAATCAGGAGTTTTCGGAAAGTAATTTGCCTTTTAAATGTTGCCCGATTCATTGAGGAAGATTTTTTTAGCGATCACAGGGCTCAATCTTGATCGGAAACGGAGTTTGGGGCAAACGCTGTTTTCGGTCCTCTCGCCGGACGGGGACACAAGGCAATTGCCGGCCTTCCGGATGCGGTCGATTCGCGATTCGTTATGGCAGAATTTCAGCGTTTCAGCTTTTCGGGAGGTAAGTCCGCAGTGAAGAATGGAGCGAAGGGGATGAGCGACATGGCCGGTTAAGCCGCGAGGTAGCGGTCGAGCATCGCGGGAGCGATCGAGATACAACGCGAAACCAAAGAAGTGATCGTGGCGACTGCCTTCAGCGAAAAGTGAGCATGACAAGGCCTCGTTAGAAGCACGTGAGCCGGATCAACACGCATATCAGCGCAACCGATGATGATCACTTTTACATTCGGCAACGCCTGCGGAAGTGAAGGCATAAGAGTGCCCGCAGCAGACCGCTGCGCGGCCAGGTCTTTATTGTGTTCCGAGATAGACTGGAAGTAATTCATATTGATTCCCTTCTATCTTCAATTCCGATTTTGCTTCCGTAAGCGCTTAAATCCGCATCCCATCCCGACCGAGCGTTAACCGTACGTAAGGTCAGTGCTCTGTCCGACCTCGATAATGTAACCGTCAGGATCGCGGATGTAGCAGCGCGTCTCGCCGTATTTTGGGATCGGCTCGGTGATGAATTCGGCTCCTCGACTTTTCCATAATTCATAGCACGCTTGAATATCCGCCACGCGGAAATTCATAAAGCTGTTGATGTGATTCGGGTCGGGGACGCTGAGCGTTACCGTCGGCTTATCCGGAGTCGGCCCACCTCCAACGTTCAGAATCATCCAGATATTCGCAAGCTGAAGGTACCCAGGCGCGTTGCCGTCACCCAGGCTCAGAATTCGACCACCGAAGACCTTTTCATAGTAGCGAGCCGATCGCTCGATGTCGGCGACGGTGAGAAAATGCGCGATGCTGATCCCCTCTCGAGGGGGCATCTCATAGCTCTTCTGTTCGATTTGTACGCTGTTCATTGACGACTCCAATTCCGATCCAGTCATGAGTTTTAGAAGCGCCTGAGCTGCCGACGTCGACGACGCAGGATTCTGGCCAGTAATGAGGCGGCCGTCAGTGATGGAAAAAGGCTGCCAGTCCGCCTTCTTCTCAAAGATGGCACCAAGCCGTAGCAGTTCATCTTCGACCAGGAACGGCACAACCTTGGTCAGCTTCACCTCTTCCTCCTCGCCATTGGTAAAGCCGGTTACACGCTTTCCCTTTACCAAAGGTTCGCCTTTGTAGGTGACATGGCGAAGCACACCAGGCGAGTGACAGACCAGCGCGATTGGCTTGCCCGAATTGTAAAACGATTCGAGCAGGGCAATGGAAACGGGGTCTTCGGCAAGATCCCACATCGGGCCATGTCCACCAGGGTAGAATACGGTGTCGAAATCTTCTGATTTCACGCTCGAAAGCTTGACCGTGTTAGCGAGAGCTTTTTGTCCCGCCGGATCTTTTTTAAACCGCGTCATCGCGGGTGTTTGATTTTCCGGCAGATCACTCTTTGGATCAATCGGTGGCTGACCGCCTTTCGGAGAGGCGAGTGTTAGTTCGACACCGGCATCCCTAAAAACAAAGTACGGCGCAGCGAATTCTTCCAGCCAGAACCCAGTGGGGCGGCCCGTGTTACCCAGTCGATCGTGTGACGTCAATACCATCAGTATTTTCATTGTTATCCTCCGTGTTACCTCTGACCATCGCGTTAGTGTTAACCTGCACGCCCGAAAAGACTCGCATTCAACCCATTGATACGCTGCTGCGGAAGTAGCAATAGAATGCCTTGCCGCATTAAATCAACGGTCCAATCGTCCAAGATTTGAGAACTAGGCGACGCCCTACTTTGATCTACACCGTAAGAACCGGAACCTCCGGATTACTCGGGTGTCGCGGATTGTTCGAAGAACAGATCAACCGAGTACACGGAGCTCACAGAGACGGTGATTCAGCTCGGCGTGCCCCGCGATACGAAAATAGCCTTGCCCGACGAGTTAAATCTGCCCAGGGTTGATTATGAAAACTCGCTTGCTTCCAGCTCTAATTGTCTTGGTTTTGCCACCGATGTTTGGCAGCCCGCTGATCGCACAAACAAGCAAATCGGCGCCGGTGAAGAATATTGTTCTTGTGCATGGCGCATTCGCCGATGGTTCCGGATGGGAAGCCGTCGCCAACATTCTTAAGAAGGACGGATACACTGTCTCGTGGGCAGCACCCGTCGCGCACCGTTGCGCGCGTGTCCGCGGCGGATTCAGCGTTTCAGCTTTTCAGAGTTTCAGCGTTTCCGCTGTCGCCCATCGATGTCCGGAGAAGGCGTTCCCGCGAGGTCATGCTTCATTGCCGCTGCACTCGCGACCGCAGAACCTTGTACCTTGCGGGCATACCACGAATCTGTCCGGTGCGACAGGCGTTGTGCGTGCCGATGTTCGAAATCGCTGAGCGCTTCAGCGAAAGTTTCTCATCCGGCAACGTCACCGCCGCCGCTTCCTGGACTTCATCACGCGAACGAGCCATCTGCAGCGATCATGCCAATGCGCCGCCGTCGATAGTCGTTAAACGTCTCGTCGTTTCTTCCGGGCTCGCGGGCTTTTCGCCGCGCAGACGAACGAACGCGGGCTTATCCTGCCGTTCAAACTGATGCCAGCAAAGTCGCGCTTGCTCCAACCGTGCCATCATGTCGGTGCATTCGCCTGCTGCACTGGCTCGCAGCGGAGCCTGCTCGATCCAAACAATCTCCAGCTGATCCCTGCCGGGGACTGTCACCGCCCGTCCGCGACTAACGCGTTCAGCTAAGCGTGCGCGAATCATTACCCGAACTTTACCCCGGCCATGTCGGTCAACAACAGGTGGCCGTCATCGAAATCAAAGAAGTGACCCTGCCGACTGCCTTCAGCGAAAAGTCCATGCTTCGCCAGAAGCAAGTACGCCCGCCAACCCGACGAGCTTCGCGATCCTGTTCATCGCGGCGAACAATCGATAGTAAGCTCTGACCGTTGTTGAAAACGCAATTCCCTAGCTAGCGTCCAGCGAGGATGAGACATCTCTTTTTTGCTGCCACTCTCGCCGCCGCGCTCCCTTTCCCTGGCTTGCCAAGTCAATTCGAAAAGATTGCTCCCGCGGCGAAAGGGCGCGTCGGCGTCGCGGCCCAGCTCCTCGAGTCGGGCGAAACGGCGGACCTGCACGGCGACGAGCATTTCCCGATGCATAGCGTTTACAAGCTGCCGATCTCGATGGCGGTCTTGCAGCGCGTTGATCGCGGAGAGCTGAAGCTCGATCAGCAAGTGAAGGTCGAGCCGAGCGATTTCGTGCGAACGGGAATGTATAGCCCGGTGCGCGATAAATATCCGGACGGTACCGAGCTGACCATCGCGGAACTTCTCCGCTACACCATTTGCGAGAGCGATGGCAGCACCAGCGATGTGCTCATGAAACTCATCGGCGGTCCGGGCAGTGTCATGGCCTTCCTGGAGGAAATTCAGGTGCCGGACATCCAGGTTGTTAACTCTGAGAAGGAAATCGGCCGCGACTGGGAAACGCAGTATCGAAACTGGGCGACTCCCAAAGGCGCGCTGGCCCTCCTCGTGGCCTTGCAATCTCAGCGTGGCCTCTCGCGGGAGAGCCAAGCCCTGCTGCTGAAGTTGATGACCGAAGCCATCCCGGGCGCGAAACGCCTCAAAGGCGAATTGCCTGCTGGAACCGTAGTCGCACACAAGACCGGCACCGGCGGCACTCGCAACGGCATCACCTCTGCGACCAACGACATCGGCATTATCACTCTGCCCGATGGCCGACACCTGGCCGTGGCCGCATTCGTCTCCGATTCCGCCGCCAATGATGACACGCGGGATGCGATCATTGCCCGCCTGGCCAAAGCCGCCTGGGATCGCGCCCACTCGTTAGGCCGATGAGGCGTTGGCGGCGGCCCTGGCTCTCGACACGAGGCTCGGCGAGTGGAAGTGGACCGCGCCAAAGGACGCGGAAGTCTTACGCGAAGCGAAAAGTTGGCGCAGCGTGTGCGATATGACAATCGCCCTGTCGGACACTACCTGACTTCTGACCGCCGATCATTGAAGTACCAGGCGGGAACCGTACCGGACCAAGCCTCTTGATGCTTGGACCAAGTCTGTTGGCGACCGCATCACGCGAGATGCGTCAACAGCCAAGGTCGACCAGGTTTTCGGCAGCGATTTTGATCATCTTCCCTTGTGAGATTGCGGTTCATCCGCTCGTTTTTTTCTTTTTCATAACTAGCTTCTCGCTTCCCGGAAACGTTGCTACCCAGCTTCCGTCGTTTGTTTCTCGCATTACCGAAGTGAGAAACTTGTCCGTCCCGTCAGGTCTATAGGTCTGACGAAAATGTTTGCTCATGCCATCTGGGCCGACCTTTGCTTCGCCAATCGGCGCAACGCCTTCCGAAAAGACTCCGGTTATCTCACGCACGATCGTTCCGTCCGGAGCAACGTTGAAGGTTCCTTGCTCCTGCGCTCGACCCGATTTCAGATCCATGGTGAGGAGCATATCGAGGTTCTTGTGGACACCATTCCAGACCAACATTCCTTCGAAGTGCGGATCTTCCTTGCCACCCGGCCCGATGAAACTGCCCGCATACCATATATAAGAGTGGCCCGGCCCCCAGGTGAATCGTTGCACGGCAAAAGAGGGACCACCGTCCGGCGCAGTCACGTCCCAGGTTCCGATCAACGCTTCGTATTGTGCATAGACTCCGCTGCTTGAATTCAAAGCCGTGGCCGACTTGCGCTCGGCCTGCCACGTTTCGGTTCGTCCTTCGGTAGTGTAATTCCCCGCGAGCGTCCCATTACTTTTCAACTCGCCTTCCAAGACAACCGACTCATGTTTTTTGAAAACCAAAGTCGCCTCGAGTTTTTGCTTGCTCCACTTTCCATTTTCAACTGTTCCCGGTCCAGTATGACCAGTCTCAACCGTGCCGGCGAGCCGTTCACCATCCGCCTGAAGATGTAAGCTCCCCGAAACGCTCTCATGTCCCGCTTGGAAATGGATAACCCAATCTCCTGTGATCGACTGTTCGGCGGTTGGCGTCGCCGGTGGCGCGTGGTGTTGACCGAAAATAACGCCTGGTAGTCCGAGCGCGGCGCACATCATCACTGCTATCTTGATTTTCATAATGAATACCTCTGTTTCATTTGTTTGCAGATCGAGGCTTACGCATGACAGAATTCAACTGCAACCGTTAGATAGCGGTTGCCCATACGATTCCGTACAAATCGATGCCGAATGTCCGAAAAGTTGAAAGGCCTGCTAAGTCGGTAAAGCGCCGGGTCGATCGCCGCGTCGGCCGAACTCGTGCCCGACTCGGGCAGGCGTTGCGCAAATTAATGGAACAACGGCCGCTCGAAAAAATCTCCGTCCAGGACGTGGTCGAGCTGGCGGGGGTAAGCCGGTCCGCCTTTTACGCCCATTATGATGACAAGGTCGACCTTCTTCTTTCCGACATGGACGAATTCCTGGAAAGAATGGCGATGCTGTTGGTTGTTCGAAGTGAACAATCAAATCGGATTGCACCGGTGCACGAGTTTTTCGCTCATGTTGGTGAGGCGGAAGAGATCCGCGGAGCTCTGGCGCGTTCAGAACGGTTGCAGGATTTTTTCGATTTGGCGGTGGAACACTTCGCACGTGGGATCGAACTTCGGCTGAGACAACTAGCTGAACGCGAAAAGACCCAACCGCAGCGCCCGCGCGATGGATCAACCGCCGTTGCGAGCTCAGATCTCGTCGCGCATGCGCTCGCGGGAGCATTCATTGGTTTTCTCAACTCCTGGCTCCGCAACGGTCGACCGCTTTCAGCGAAAGCGGTGGACACTCTGTTTCACAGATTCGCTTGGGCCGGAATAACAAGTGCCAGGGCTACGAAAGAGGTACACACTTTCTGAAAACCGAATAGCGATACCGGTTTCAGATAGTGAATTGTCGAGAGCCTGCTTGGTACGGGCCAGTCCGTGGAAGAGCACATGGCCAATTACCAGGCGGCGAGGGCGCTCATGGGCAAGGGAAAGAGCAGCGCAAAGAAGGGCGCCAAGACGTCCGCGGTGAAGAAGGCGAAACCAAAGAAGTGACCCTGGCGACTGCCTTCAGCGAGCATGACCCGTGGTTTCTCCATCAATACACCAGTTGCGACATCCGGCTCGTGACCGGCTGTAGTCCATGGGAGAACAGCGGACCACCTACCGAATGTCGGAGGTGCTTCGGAACCGCGGCATCGCTCGTCATCTGGACGACTGGAGCCCGGAAGGCGGCCACGACTGGCCTCGCTGGAATCACCAGATGTGGGAATACGTGGGCGTGCACTTTTAGAAAACGTACGGGTCGCCAACGGGCCCGGTTCTTAACTCTTCCTTCTTAATTCCTGCTTTGCTTCGAGCTCATCTTGTCCAACGTTGTTCACGTATCCTGCGACGCAACTGATCCCTTTGGCCTACGCGAGCAACTCTTCGAGTTCTTCGGTGGTGAGGCCGGTCATGAGCGGTTCCTCGCTGTCGATGGCGGCGTCGATCGCGGCGCGTTTTTTCTCCTGCAGGCGCAAGATTTTTTCTTCGACCGTGTCGCGAGTGATCAGCTTGTAGGCGGTGACGACTCGGGTTTGCCCGATGCGATGGGCGCGGTCGGTGGCTTGCGCCTCGACCGCTGGATTCCACCACGGATCGAAATGAATGACGGTGTCGGCGGCGGAAAGATTCAGCCCGACGCCGCCAGCTTTCAGACTGATCAGGAAGACGGGAATCGCGGAATCGCTCTGGAAGCTATCCACGACTTCCTGCCGCTGTTTGGTAGAGCCATCGAGATAGCAGAATGGAATCTCGAGCTTCTCCAGGCGTTCGCGGACGAGATGCAGCATTGAGACGAACTGACTGAAGACGAGCACGCGATGTTCACCGTCGATTGCTTCCTCGAGGAGTTCGTCGAGCAGGTCCAGCTTTGCCGAGGTCTCTCCCTTATCGATGCCGACGAGCCGCAGATCGCAGCAGACCTGGCGCAAACGGAGCAGACCCGTGAGCATCTTCATTCGTTGTGCACCGGCGTTCACATTCTTGCCGGAACTGCCGAGACCCTCCTGGATTTCGCGCAGTAGCGCGTCATAGGCAGCGCGTTGATGACTCGTTAGGCTGCAAGGCACGACCTGCTCAATTTTCTCGGGCAAATCCTTCGCAACGTCGCGTTTCCTTCGGCGAAGCAGGAACGGCTGGAGCCGACGCGCGAGCCGGCGTTGCACATCCGGCGCGGAGCCACGTGCGATCGGTAATTCGTAGCGCTCGCGGAAGTCGTTACGATTCCCGAGATAGCCAGGCAGCGCGAAGTTCATGATGGACCAAAGATCGCGCACCGAATTTTCCATCGGGGTACCAGTCAGCACGAAGCGATGCTTCGCGCGGAGGGCGAACGCGGCCTGAGCGTTTTGCGTCTCCGGGTTCTTGATGTGCTGCGCTTCGTCGAGTACGGCGGTGGAAAAGTTGATTTCGCGCAATGCGTCGATGTCGCGTCGTAACAGTGCGTAGCTCGTGATGACCATGTCGACGTGTGCGATCGATTTGAAACGCGCGGCGCGATCGGCGCCTTCGAGCACGAGCGTCTCGAGTTCGGGAGTAAACTTCCGCGCTTCATTCTCCCAGTTTGTTACCAGGGATGTCGGGCAAACGACGAGGGCAGGACCACTGCCCTGATGTGCGCGAAGAAACGCGAGCGTCTGCACCGTTTTACCAAGGCCCATCTCGTCCGCGAGAATGCCACCGAGATTATTTGCCGCGAGGCGCGTGAGCCATTCGAAACCGACACCTTGATACTCGCGCAATTTTTCCGCGAGCGGACCGAGTTTTGTCTTCGCATCCGGAGACGCGTCGCGGCCGGTGATGAACTTCTTCAATGCTTCGCGACGATCGGCGACGGCGGAGCCAAGCTCGCGCGCCGTTTGTTCGACATACGTTGCGTGGGCGCGGTTGATGCGGTAAAGCCCGGGCTGCGTCTGCGCCGGATCGCAATCGCGTATCACTTGCTCGAAATCCTCCAGGCCCGCAGTGTCGATCACAGCAATGTGGCCATTCTTTAATCGCGTTTGCGATTGGCCGGAGCGAAGCAGCCGTTGGATGTCTGCGTTCGAAAACACTTCGCCGCCGGGCGTCGTAAGCGAGTAACGCACTTCGAACCAATCCTGACCCGAGCCCACAATCTCGAGCTTCGGCGTGACCCGTTCAATCTCGCCGCTCCACTTCTCGACCTGCGCGGTAAGTTTCACCTTCCAGTCGCACTGCAGTCTCGAATAATCGGTCGCGAAAAACCGGACAATATTGGGCTGACCGTGCAGCACGAAGCCGCCGGCGTCGGTTCGGGCGAAGCCAATCTGCTCGAGCCGCTCGATCGCCGCGTTCTCCGCGTCGAGATTCCGCATCAGCACTCGATCGGTATTTTGTGGATCACGAAAAACGAATTGATCCTGTGCGTTGACCAACGCTTTGATCGGCGCGCGGTCGCCGTAGCTACACATCAATTCACCCGTGACGCTGAAGAGCGTGCCGGCCAGCCGTAGCTCAAAGGCGGGAATTGGCCGTTGCGATCTCCGGCAGGCGAACGCCGTCACCGGCGCGCACGTCGAATGCATCGCGCAGCCGCGGCAGATCGAATGCGAGGAAATGCAACGCGCGATCGCCATCGAGCAGCAACGGCCGCTCGATCAGATGCGTCGAGCCGGCCGGCAACGCTTCGCCGCAGCGAACGAATTCATTGTTCTGCAGCAGCCACGCATCGGTCGCGTTCCAAAGAAGCAAAGGCTTCTCCTCGTGCTCCTGCTCGTGCTCGTGCTCGTGATCGATCTTCCTCCCGCGGCCCGCCGGAAAATTCGCTCTCACCGATATCCCCTCGCCGCGCGACTCGACCAGAAGCTCGGGACGCAGCGCGGCCGAAGAGATCGTCGCCCGCGTCGCTTTGCCGAAAGTGACCCGCGGATGATTCTGCAACGCGAGAAGCAGCCGCAGGAATGCGTCGCGTGACAAGGTCGCCATGCCGCTCTCGAAAATCGCCGGTAACGCGCGCAAGCCTTCGATCAGCGCGAGATCGGCGTCGTCGACTGCAAACGTGTTCTTCTTGGGGAGCGCGGAGACGAGCGTGCGGTTTCGAGAAACTTCCGCTTCGACGACAATCATGATCTGCCCTTTCTGCCATGCACCCGTGAAGTTAGGCGGCAGGATCACGTGCAGTGTCGTTAGGGCAGCGTCAGCCGAATCAGCCGCGACGAACCGTGGACCCGCCGGAGCTTCGGGCATCGTCGGCTCGTTAGGCGCGGCGACTACAGCGGCCGGCGGATTCAGATAGCCCAAGCCCACCGCGACCGAGTGCGCACAAATTTTCCCCGCCGAGCGAGACTCCCAGCAGCTGCAAAGATTCTCGATGTCGATTGCGCTTTTGATTCGCAAGCCGGAGCGATAATTCTTCGCACCTTCGCGCACGTAACCGCTCAACAACGGCGGCTCGTATTTAGCCTCGGAGACGCGGCCGCTTTTGAGCAACTCGCGCGCAGGCTTCATCGCCTGCCATCCCCCTGCATTGAGGAGGAGCTTCTCGGTAATCGGAATATCGCTCACGGGCGAGCAACGTCGCGCATTCTGTGCGTTTGCGAAAATCCGCGAGGTCATGACAACGGGTTGCGCTCAGTTCTCCCCAGCGGTCTCTTGGCGAAGATGCCAGCGCCGAAAGCAAAGAAACGCCGCGTAAAGGGGTTCGCCCCACGCGGTCTCGGGAACCGCGTAAAAGGTTTTGCCTCACGTGGCCTAAGAAAATGGATTCTGGTCCTGCTCGTGGTTTTGCTCCTTGTCCCGGCGATGCAGGTGGCGGTGGTGCGATTCATCAATCCTCCGTTGACGCTGCCGATGTTGATCGAGCAGGGCGGCGCGATGTTCTCGAGCAGGCCTAAGCGTCCGCTCCTCTACCGCTGGATCGATCTGCCGCAGATTCCGGAGATGTTCCTGGAGCACCTTTGGATTTCGGAAGATCAGCGATTCTTCCAGCACGAGGGCTTTGACTGGAAGGAGATGGACCTCGCGGTGAAAGAAGCGGAGCGGAAAGGGAAACCGGTTCGTGGAGCGTCCACGATCACGAACCAATGCGCCCGGTCGATCTTCCTCTGGCAGGGCCGCTCCTGGATCAGGAAAGGACTGGAATCGTACTACACGATCTGGATGGAAATGCTGTTGCCGAAGCGGCGCATCCTGGAGCTGTATGCAAACGTGATCGAGATGGGGCGCGGGATCTACGGGGTCGAAGCAGCCTCGCAGCATTATTTCGGCGTCAACGCGCGTGGTCTTACGCGGGAACAGTCGGCCATGCTGGCGGCAGTCCTGCCGAATCCGAAAGGCTGGGATCCGAGGAATCCGAGCCCGATGTTACGATGGCGTCAGCGGCGTATTCTGCGACGTGAGCAGAACGCCCACTTCCCCGAGAAGTTGCTTCAGAATCGAAAATGACCGCGTAAAAGGCTTCGCCTCACGCGGCTGTCGCGGTAGAAAGAGAGTGGATGTTTTATGTTTATGTGTTGCGGTCGCGAACCCCCCGTTTCGTCGCTGCCTGCGTAATCTGCGGTCAAACACTCAGATCTGCATTTCCTTCTACGACCTGCTGCACGAGGGCCGGTTTTTCGCCTTTTCTCCACAGTTTCGCGCGATGCCGGACGCGGTAGTTAAGCGGACCACCGTCCGCACCCGGGCTTCGCTCAAGTGGCCTGGGAATACAGACGAACTCGGTCTCGAAAGCGTCCGGTGTAACTTTTACCGCCGCATATCCGTGACCGCCCAAATCGACGAAAGAAAGATGAGGGGCCAGTTCGGGATTGGAAAGCGCACGTGCTTTTTGCAGATCGCCGCTTTTCGCATACTCCAAGCAGGAACGAACTCCGTGATGCACCAGCATATTGATCAGCGGCCTTGGCTTTTCCTCGCCGGCAACGTCTGCGAGAAGGAGCGGACGCACGGCAACGGCCTTGTCTATTTTGTGCTCCATCGCTTCGGCAAGGCCCGGTGCTGAAATGGAACCGGTGATGAAAGCTATTCCCACCGGCTCGAACCGATCGGGCGGAAGCGCTTTGGCGGCCAAGCCCGCCCAAAAGCTGTGGCGATCGCCTGCCACGATCGAAAATCCAGTGATGCCGGCTCGCTGCACGGCGTCGTAAATCTCCGCGCGCTCGGCATAGGCACACGCCCAATCCCCATTGGGTGTGCAAGCGTATCCCGACGCGGGCCACTGCTTCCCGAAAGTGCCGGGCAAGTTTTGCAGATCGGCGCGCATCTCCAGGGTCCCGATCGAGTTCCCCCAAATCTTCCAAGTCGCTTTGGAGGCGCGCAGTTTCTGGATGAACCACTCCTTTTGTCTCGCGCCCAAAATGGTTTGCGGAGGCGAGTTGCGCCTGAAATTCTCCACTTCGTTCTGGCCGAAGCGAATCGACTCGGGCGCGTTGTTGTAGGCGCGGCCCGCGTCCAGAATCTTGAGCGCTTCCTCGGAAGTGAAAAAAGGAAAGTCATCGCTGGAAAGTTTCTCCGCACCAGGTAGCCCGCTTGGTTCCTCGGAACGGTAACTGCGCTGATCGGTGATGATCAGTTCGACATTCCGGCCGAAGCGGAGCGCGCGATAACCCACCAGGCTATTTATCGCCGCAAGATTGTTAGGCTCCTGCCCGAGTCCATGTTCATCGAACTTCTCAATCGGCGCATCGACCACTTTCGGAGGTTTAAATTCATCCAGCCCCGCCCCGCTCGGTTTTACGATCCGCGCCGGCTGATACTCGAACCAGGCCTGATTCGCAGCCACTTTCTTGGTCTGCGCCGGCCGCACTTTTCCATCAAACACCTGAAGGCCCTGCCAGCCGAGCCAGCTATATTCGTGGTTATCCCACATGCAGACGAAGGGCCAACGCGCCCGCGCATCCTGCAAATCGGGATCGTGAAGATAGGCGCGGTAAACGGCGCGATAGTCATCCAACGTCGTCGGGATGTGAAAATCGTGAATCTTCTCACCATGCTCGTAGCGAACGATGTCGCGCAATTTTCGATCGTACATGCCCTGCGGACGATCTTCCGGATACCAGACGATCTCGTAAATGAAATCGCCCAGGTGCAGAACGAAATCGAGCCGCTCGTTTTCGGGCGCGCGCAGGTCTTCGAAGATCATGCGCCGATACGCGTTTTGCGCGCCTTGATTCGCGTTCTGGCAACTGACGAAGGCGAACCGGACATTGCGAGAATCGTCGTTGTCCGGCGCAGTAACAGTACGGCCGATGCGACTGCCATTGCCGCCGCTGTCGCTAAAGCGATACCAATAAACCCGCGCCGGCTTCAGGCCTCCCACTAGCACGCGACAGGTCCAATCTGCTTCCGCCGAAACCGTCACCGGCGCGCTTGCAGCCACGCGCTCGAACAACTCGTCTTCGGCAACCTCGAGAGTCAATTGAGCTGGTTTGCCGGAGCTTGGATAGCGCGTCCAAAACAAAACGCTGTTGCTATCGGGATCGCCGGAAGCGACGCCTTCCGGAAAAAATTGGCGGCGTTCACGCCAGGCAGTTTGGGAACGGCGCGGTACCGGCCAACCCCATGCGGCCGCCGCCCCCCAACTGGCCGCAGCGACAATAAATGCGCGGCGATTCATACTTTCCTTTTCATAACTCAACACGAACAGAAGCCAACAAGACTAAAAGGCGCTTGAGAACTCAAGTCAGCAGTGATTCCAAAAGATATGCTTCCAGAAGTGCAACGCAGGAGGTCTACTTTTTCCGCGGACACTGACCCAAAATGATCGTTCATCTAATCGACGGAACCGCGTAAAAAGCTTCGCTTCACGCGGCCTGAACGGCCTACTCTCGGAGTGTGTTTTATGTGTACGTGTTGCGATCGGAGAGCGACTCCGGCTTCTACATCGGTTTCTCGACGGATTTGAAGAGGCGGCTGGCGGAACATACCCGAGGCGCTGCATTCGCCACGAAATCACGAGGTCCATGGAAGCTTATTTATTATGAAGCGTACACAGAGCGCGAAGACGCCGAAGGCCGGGAAAAATTCCTGAAAAGCGGGGCCGGACGGTGTTTGCTGCGCGCTCAGTTACGCCACTACTTGAAACTATTCCCCGCGCGCCCGCGGTTACGATCATGATGCCCCGACGCTCCACTGATCAACCGCGTGAGGCGAAGCCTTTTATGCCTCTCGCTTCCAGCCACGTGAGCGAACGCTTTTACGTGGTGCATCTCATCGACGGGACTTACGAGCTGTTCCGGCATTTCTATGGGCTGCGCCGCTTCACCAAGGGCGTGGATCGGCCCTACGGCGCAGTGGTCGGTGTGCTCCAAACCGTGCTGCAGTTAATTGAGAGCGGCGCGACGCATCTCGGCGTCGCCACCGACCACGTGATCGAGTCGTTTCGCAATCGGCTTTGGGCGGACTACAAGACCGGCGACGGCATCGAGCCCGCGCTGCTCGCGCAATTCCATCCGCTCGAGGAGGCGCTTGCGGCGATGGGCGTTGTCGTCTGGCCGATGATCGAGCTCGAAGCCGATGATGCGCTCGCTTCGGCCGCGCATCTCGCGTCGAAGGACAAAAAGGTCCAGAAAGTCGCCATCTGGACGCCCGATAAGGATCTGGCGCAATGCGTGCGAGGTACGCGCGTGGTGCAGATCGACGGCCGGCGCAAAACGATTCGCGATGCGGCTGGGATACGCGAAAAGTTCGGCGTCAGCCCACAGCTCATTCCGGACCTGCTCGCGCTCGTGGGCGATGCGGCCGACGGCTACCCCGGCATCCCTGGGATCGGCGCCAGGACCGCCGCCCAGCTTTTGAACCGCTACGGTCAGATCGAAAACTTTCCGTCAAACGTTCTCGGCGAACAGCGCGATCTCGCGCTGCTCTTCAAGAAACTCGCGACCCTGCGCACCGATGCGCCGCTCTTTAAGAAGGTCGAGACGCTGCGCTGGCGCGGTGCGACGCCGGCATTCGCGGCCTGGACCGAAAAAATGAAAGCGCCGCGGCTGACTCGAGCGTTGCCAAAAGGCTGCGGCTCGAATCGCGGAAAGTCGAATCTGACTGCCGACCGCCGACCGCGACTCATGACTGCCGGACAGGGAGGGCGTGTGATCAAATTTGATCCGCCGAGAATATGGGGAACTTGCTTAGGAGCCACAACACCAGCAAGGCGAAGAGTATCGAAACAATAATTCCGGCCGGATGATAATTCGCCTCGGGTTTCGGACGGTCGAACAGGTGGGTTATGAATCCACCCAGAATTGAGCCGACGAGACCGAGCACGGTCGTCCAGAGAAGCGTCATGTGCAGGTGCATAACCGATTTGGCGACGAACCCGGCGATCAAACCAACGATGATATACCAAAGTAGATGAAGCATGCTGATGTTTCCTCCTCCGAAAAAGAAGCGTATCAACGCAACACGCCACAAGCGATAGCAAAAATCTACTCGCGACCCTGCGCACCGATGCGCCGCTCTTTAAGAGGTCGAGACGCTGCGCTGGCATTCGCAGCTTGGACCGAAAAATGAAGCGCCGCAGTTGATGAAGCGCTGTCAAAATTTAACGCGCATCGATCACGACTCAGCCGCGTGAGGCAAAGCCTTTTACGCTGCCTGGACCGAAAAAATGAAAGCGCCGCGGCTGCTCGACCGCGTAAAAGGCTTCGCCTCACGCGGCTCTCGGCGGTAGAACACGGTGCGATGTACTACGTGTACGTGTGGACAAGCCAGAAATGCCTTAAATGGGAGTGGCCGACCGCACGAACAGCGCGCGTCCGATTAGGCCGGCAGCCAGCAATCCAACCGCCGCTAGTCCGTTAACCAAGTCTCCGATTAACATCGCAATCAAGAAGATCACAGCACCGATGATGACGATCCAAACCGACCAAGGGTAACCCCAGGCCCTATACAGTCGTCGCAACTCCGGTTCTCGGCGTCGCAGGACGATGAGAGCGAGGCAACAAAGGCAGTAGTTGACCATCAAGAAAAAGGACGTCATTGCGATCAGCCGCTGAAATGTCCCAGTTGCGATCAGGCCGAGAGCGATCGCGGTGGTTAAGAGCATGGCAAAACCCGGCGTGCCGCCCGCGTTTACGGTCGATGTGCGCGACCAAAAGAGCCGGTCTCGTCCCAGAGCAAATACGATTCGTGTGCCCATCATCATGACCGCATTTAACAAGGGCACGAGCGAAAGCACTGACAAAATCGTGATAAGGTTTCGCCCTTGCGCGCCCGCGATGATCTTTGCGGCATCGGCCGCTGGTAATGTTGCGCCCGCCAGCTCCGACATGGGCAGCACTCTTAACAGTCCGATATTAACCAGCAGGTAAATCCCGATCACCGATAAGACACCGAGGATCATCGTTCTCGGAAGATTGCGCGCTGGATTGCGATCTTCCTCCATGAAATACAAGGGGCTTTGCCATCCACCGTAAGTAATGACGATCGCCTGCAACGCGATGACTACTCCGTTGATTGTTACCGACGGCGCCGCGCCGGCCGATGCGCCTTCACGCGCCCGTACGAGGAGACACATTCCAATGAGAGCCAGGAACGCAATACACTTCAATGACGTCGTAACTTCTTGAAATCGGCTACTGACGCGGATTCCCAGCCACTGCAGCAATACAATGCCGACAAGGATTGCAACACCCAGGAATCGAACGGCGCTGCCGGGGACCAAACCAAATGTCCCGACGAACTCGGCAATGGCTATCGACAGATATCCGAGGATCGAGCAGTACATCAGCCAGTCGGTCCATCCAACAGCAAATCCTGCTGTATTGCCGAAGGCGCGGCGTACATAAGTATAAAAACCGCCGGCTTCTGGCAGCATGACCCCCAACTCAGTCAAACAACTCGCGCCGAGCAGGGTGTATATCCCTCCAGCAATCCAGAGAAGAAGAATCGCAAACGGTGATTGGAACTGCTCCGCGATCAGACCGGGTGTGCGAAGAATACCTACGCCGATGGTGCCGCCGACGCTTACCGCGAGGCCGAAACCAAGCCCCAGAACGCGTCGCAGTTGGCCGGATGTTTCGGATGCCATGGGCGTGCGGAAGGTTAACGCACCGCGGCTTGGAAGATAACTACGAACTGTGCCCCGGCGACTTCGGCAACTCGGAGCCAATTGAGATCGTAAACTTCCGGGGATAGAAAGGGGTCAGAACTAAGTATTGATATAAACGGTCGGCATAACGGCCGCGTGAAGACGCCGAAGGCCGCGAGAAATTCCTGCCTATTCGGAGAGTCGTCAGCTCTTTGGTTCGTCGGCAATTTGGAGGACGATTTTGCCACGGGTGTGGCTGGTAGCGATTTGCTCCTGCGCCTTTGCGACCTCGGACAACGGAAAAGTCTGCGAAACAACCGGCGTGATTTTCTTCGCATCAATCAACTTAGCGAGATCTTCGAGCACACTCTGCTTTCGGTTCGCAGCGAAACGCCACACCGCGAATGCCGTGCGCATCGAGTTCTTTTTGATCCACATCATCCGCGATCGAAACGATGATTCCTCCCTTCTTCACAACGCCGTAGGAGCGCTTCAAAGTTTCGCCCCCAACCATGTCGAGGACGACATCGACATCTTTGGCCACTTCTTCGAATTTTGTTTTCGTGTAATCAACCGCAACATCGGCACCCATCTTTTTGATAAAGTCCTGATTGGTGGTGGAAGCGGTGGCGATCACCTTTGCAGCACGCGCCTTGGCGATCTGAATGGCAAGATGTCCGACGCCACCGGAACCGCCATGAATCAGGAGAGTCTGTCCCGCGCCTAACTTTGCCACATCGACCAATACCTGCCACGCGGTGGAGCCCGCCGCTGGAACAGCAGCGGCTTGCGTGTAGGTCACTGCTTTCGGTTTGGATGCAACTTCGTTCTCCTTCGCGGTAACGAACTCCGCGTATCCGCCTTCGCTCGCGAGCGTGAAAAAAGCATAAACCGGATCGCCCTCTTTGAATTTGGTGATCTTCGCTCCGGTTTTCTCGACGATACCGGATCCGTCCATCCCGAGAATTAACGGAAACTTGTTACCGATCAATTCGGCCAGGTAGCCCTTGCGGATCGCTACGTCGACCGGATTCACCGACGCCGCAATGACGCGAACGAGTATCTCGTCTTCTTTTGGGACGAGTCGCGGAACATCTTCAACCTTCAGCACGTCCGGCCCGCCATAAGAGTGAATGACCACCGCCTTCATTGTTGCCGTTTGCGCCTGAGACAGGCCGCGAAACACAAGCAACGTCAGGCACATCAGAACCGGAACGAAAAACATCGATCGCGAGCGGTAAAACATGCGCAATCAATTATCCGCTGGAGCGTCGAGAGACAAGTGTTGTTCAAACAACAGAATTAACCTTGGCGGGCTATCCAGCGAATAGCCCATCGCTCGTCGCTGCAGATCGGCGGCGTGGCGCAGCTTTACGCGGTCAGAAATCCGCTTTTGTCCGCGCGCTTCCACCCCGCGAGAGAGATTCACAACTCCATCGCAAGTGGGAGCAAAAAATCCTGCTAATGCTTGATGGCCGAACAAAACTTTGTCGGGTATGTTGGCAGCACGAAAATCTTTGAATGGAGGGACAAAACCATATGAACTACAATTGCCGCCGCACGCTTTTCTTAGCCATGGCGTGCTTTTTGTGTGTCGCCGGATATGCGGGGGCAGGTACGCGAGCCACTTTCGGCACGGCCTCGGACGGAGGGACTGCTCGTATAATCGTCTATCGGATCCCAACCACGGGCAAGTTCGTCTTCGTCCAGGTATATGTCGATGACATCGTGGTTGGCGGCATACCATATGGTGGTACCTATGAAGTGTTCCTGAAACCCGGGCACCACGTCTTATCGGCGCTGGCGACTCCGCGTCCGATATGGTGGGAACGTCCGCCAACAATCGTCAACGTGCGAGCCGGCCGAACCTACAGGTTCACCGCAATCGGAAATGGTTCAGGAAACTTGATTCTGTGGAATAACGAGGACACGAGGCCGCCCCGGGTGGGTGTGTTCCCCAGGCCGGTGAACACAGCGGCCAGGTAAACGCCTCGCCGGATATCCACGTTCTTTCTCTCAACTCCGTAAAGGAGCGTGGCTCCCACGGAGCTTTACGCTCTCAACTTTCTTCCGCCGCACACGCACCCAGTGATGCTGGAAAACAACGATCTGTGTGTAGATGACCCAGGCCAGCATTAACGTCGAGAGCAGCGCCAGCAGATTGAAGACGAAGAGCAGCCGCGATTTCTTCTTCTCGATCCGAACCTTCAACGCGTCGACATCCGCGCGCACCGACTGCACCTTCGCGTGCACCTGTCCGAGTCGGTTGTCGATGCGCTCCGCGAGTCCGTTGAGCGTTGCGACGGTCTCAGGGGCGATGCCGGTAGTTCGCGCGTTCGCAAGCTCCCGCAGAGTGCTACGCAGTTGCGTTGCATCGGCGGAGAGCGCTTCAAGCCGATCGAAACTTTCGTCCAAGGTGGCCAGCCGAGGCGCGCGCTCAGCTAGCATGGGGAAAGAACTCAGGAAGCTCACCGCGTTATCGATCTTCGCGACTGCACCGCGGACAGGCGCCAGGTTGTCCCGCATCTGCGCGATGCGCGGTGCCAGGCTCGTCTCCAAGCGCTCGTTCAGCGCATTGAGCACGGGACTGTTCGATACCGCTTGTGCGCCGACGCTCTTGATGGTCTCGGCGGCCTGCCGCACTTCCGTCCGGCTTGTCGCGATAAGCTCGTCGACACGCCCAACTCCAGCATCCACCGCCCCGACGCCGATTTCGATGACGCCGAATCCTTTCAGCGCGATGTCGCTCGCTTTGCCACTAACGAACCACGCGCCGAAGATGCCGACGACGCTCACGCAAATGAACAGCACTGCGAGCGCGATGGCGCCAAAGCGAGCTATCTTTTCAAGGATTCGCAATCTCGTGCCTCAGGTTGCCTCCTAGATCGGGATTTCCATTCCTTCGCGGGCAATTACCGTGTTCGAGAACCGTTCGACACACAATTTTTCGATGCGGTTGAGAAAATCGTCGTCATGCTCGGGGTCATGATGCGTGAGGGCCAGTCGCTTCACGCCAGCTATTTCCGCAAGTTGCATGGCTTGGTCGAAGCTGCTGTGTCCCCATCCGCGGTGTTTCTGCAGTTCCTCGGCGGTATACTGCGCGTCATGGACCAGCAAGTCCGCGCCACGCGCCAACTCCACCAGCCGCGGATCGATCTCCTCGCCATGCTCGACATCCGTGCACACGACGAGCGCTTTCCCATTTCGCTCGATCCGGAAACTATACGCTCCGCCGGGATGGTTGTGCCTTTGAGCGGTAACCACGGTTGCCACATTGTTGATGCCGGTGAAGTGTTTGCTGGCATCAGCGATTTGCAGGAACTCGAAATTGGCCCCCATGTGATCCAATTGCACCGGGAAATATTCTGCCTGCATTTGGACTTCGAAAATCTCCCGCAAATTGCGAACGGTCTGGTCCCGACCCAGCGTTAGGAGCGTGATTTTCTGTTTGGGATCATAAGCCGGGGCAAAGAAAGGAAAGCCCTGAATGTGGTCCCAGTGAAAGTGCGTGAACGCGATAAAGATTTGTTCCTGCTGGTGGCCGATAGCGCGGAGGTCTCTGCCCAGATTCCTCAGTCCCGTGCCCGCGTCAATAATAGCGACGCGGTTCGTGTCGGTGAACGTGATTTGGAGGCACGTGGTGTTGCCACCGAATTGCTGAAAGCCGGCATCGGAAATGGGAATGGATCCCCGCGTACCATAGAACTTGAGCTTCATAGAATGGAAGCCGACAAAGGTTCCGAATCGTCAGTCAAATTGTCAGGCATAAGGCCATGTATTTCTGGAATAATAGTTCGGCGATGGTTAGCCCGACTGTAGGACTTTGGGCCAATCCAATAAGATTGGCTGTAGCACGCCTGGACCACGCACGACGCGGGTGTGACCGAGCTGCTGACCGAGCCTTTCCTGCGCGCCGACAAGGACGACCCGCGCTTCATCGCCTTTGGGCAAAAGATCGGGGTGATACCGAAAACCGTCCCAAGCCCTGAACGCCGAACTGCGCAGTTAAATAAGACCGCGAATGCACGCTAATAGACGCGAATTACTGTTACAGAGAGAGACCCGGGCGACGGTCTTATTAGTGTTTATTCGCAGCCTGCCCGCCGTGGCGGGTCCATTCGTGGTTAACCGCCGTGCAAAATAAAAGCGCGAATGCACCCGCCTTCGCACAAGCCTACGGCGCGGCAGGCGCTAATAGACACGAATTGCTGTTACAGAATGAGGTGTATAGAGTAGAGGAGTTTGTAAGTGCCCGATCCTATTCGCGTTTATTCGCACGCACTGGCGCTGGCTCACTTTGCCCACGGCGACCGGGCCGAGGCCGACGCGGCGCTGAAAAAACTGATCGACGAAGACGCCGACGATGCCGGCAGCCAGATCGCCAACGTCTATGCCCTGCGCAAGGAGCCGGAGAAGATGTTCGAGTGGCTGGAGCACGCGTGGACGACGCACGACGGCGGTGTATTCGAACTGCTGATCACTCCTTTCCTGCGCGCCTACAAGGACGACCCGCGGTTCATCGCCTTCGCGCAAAAAGTTGGAGTGATGCCGAAAACCGCCCCCAATCCATGAGTGCGCAGGCTGGAGAAGCGATCGATTCGAAATTCGAGATCGGGCACGTCCTCTTCATCGACATCGTCGGTTACTCAAAGCTCTTGATCGAAGAACAGAAAGAGCGCCTCGGACAGCTAACGTCGATCGTGCTCGGGACAGCGCAGGTGCGCGATTCAAGCGACGAACAACTCGTTAGGCTGCCGACCGGTGATGGAATGGCGCTGGTCTTTCGCCATAGCGCAGAAGAACCGGGCCGCTGCGCGCTCGAAATTGCGGAAGCGCTTCAGAAACACCCAGAACTTCCCGTGCGGATGGGCATTCACAGCGGACCGGTGAGCGAGGTGACTGACGTGAGCGGGCGCACCAACATCGCCGGCGCCGGCATCAACATGGCGCAACGCGTGATGGATTGCGGCGACGCGGGGCACATTCTTCTCTCGCAGCACGTGGCGGATGATCTGGTGCAATACCGCCAATGGGCGCCGCGTCTGCGCGATTTGGGTGAATGCGAGGTCAAGCACGGAGTCCGCCTCCACCTGGTCAATCTCTACGCCGAGCCGTTGGGCAACGTCGCGGTCCCACAGAAGTTTCAACAGACGAAGCAAAAACTGGCGCGGCGCAGTTTCGGATCGATCGCCGCCCTTGTGCTGGCCGCGATCCTTGTGACAAGCGGAGTTTACTATTTGACGCATCGACCGAAGGGCGTCGCCATTCTCGAAAAATCGATCGCCGTGCTGCCGATGGTAAATTCCACCGGCGATCCGGCTAACGAGTATTTCTCCGACGGCATGTCGGAAGAATTCATCTCTTCGCTCTCGCGTTTGCACGACCTCAAGGTCGTCGGTCGCACCTCGTCTTTTCAGTTCAAAGGCAAGACTGACGACAGCAAGGCGATCGGCGAAAAGCTCGGCGTCTATTATCTGCTCGAAGGCAGCGTGCGTAAGTCGGCCGATCGGGTGCGCATCGCAGTGGCACTGATCAAATCCGGCGATGGCGCCAATGTCTGGTCGGAAACCTATGACCGGGAACTAAAGGACATCTTCGCGGTACAATCGGAGATTGCGGGGGCGGTGGCGAAGGAGCTCAAGGTCGCGCTGCTCGGCCACAACGGGCAGACCGCGCAGTTGGCCACCGTGGCCACGCCTTCCAACCCGAATATCGAGGCCTACAATGCGCTCTTGCAGGGAAATTTCTATTTTAATCGCCGCACTGGCGAGGATACGCGCAAAGCGATCGGCTACTACGAAGAGGCGATCCGGCTCGACCCGCGTTATGCGCTTGCCTACGCGAAGCTATCGAGCGCGGCGGGGAGTCTGGTGAACAACTACGTCGGTAAGGAAGGACAAGAGGCGATCGCAAAAGCCCGTGCCTCAGCGAAGCGATCACTCGATCTGGATCCGAATCTCGCCGACTCGCATTTGGCGCAAGGCTTGGTTCTGATGAACAACGATTTCAATTTCGCCGCTGCCGAAGCGGAATACCGCCGCGCTCTCGAACTCGCACCGCAGAATGCCGCCGTGACAAGCATTCTCGCCACCCTGATTGCCGTGCTCGGCAGGCTTGACGAAGCGGTCGCGCTCAAGCAGCAAGCGATTGCGCTCGACCCGTTACGCGCCGCATCCCACGTCGGCCTCGCGACCAATCTCACCGCGCTCGGCCGGTATGACGAGGCCGAGGCGGCGCTGCGCAAGGGCATCGAGTTGCAGCCGCGGGCCGCCGGGAATTACTACAAGCTGGCCGTGATTCAGATTCTACGCGGGAAACCCGGCCCCGCCGTGGAATTGGCGAAGCAGGAAACCGATCCCTTCTGGCGCACTTACGCACTGGCGCTGGCCCAGTTTGCCAACGGCAACCGGCCCGAGGCCGACGCAGCGCTGAAAAAAATGATCGATGAAGACGCCGACGACGGCGGCAACCAGATCGCCAGCCTCTATGCCCTGCGCAAGGAGCCGGAGAAGATGTTCGAGTGGCTGGAGCACGCCTGGACCACGCACGACGCCGGTGTGACCGAACTGCTCTACAATCCTTTCCTGCGCGCCTACAAGGACGATCCGCGCTTCATCGCCTTCGCGCAAAAGATCGGCGTGATGCCGAAAACCGCTCCCAATCCATGAGCGCCGAACTGCGCCGTTTCTTCATTGGTTAGGTAAAAGATTGTTTTGGCCAGCGGCCAAAACCAACAGGCTGGCAGCCTGTGCTCCCCGGAGGAGACGCGCGTGCTACCCCTCAACCGTCAACCCTCAACCATCAACCTTTGGGACTTGTTGCCTCAATCTTGATTTCTTGTCTCGCGCGCACGAGCAAATCATCCTCGAGACTCAGCCAGAGATTCTCTGCTTTACCGCCTTTCTTAAGATCGGCAGCCTCGAATCCTGTTAGGTTTTCGCTGTAGATGATCATTAACTCCTTGCGTTTTTGTTCATCCAATAAATGAACAAGGCGCACCGATATCATCCCGGCCGGCATTTTGTATCCCCGGCTTAAAATTAACGCCATGATGTGATCTTCATCCGAGCCTGCCGTGATGTTTTCGTTGGTCCGCTTGACCCAGGTATCAACATAAAAACGGAAGCCGCCGAGCGTCATGCGTCGAGGCGACTCATAGTGATGATGCAACTCTGGTTTACTCGGAAGATAATCTTCGAATTGGATCCAGTAGAGTCGCTGCACATTTTTCTGATCATCGACCTCGACAAAGGCATACAGTTCGCAATCGGCAATATCCAGTAAGACAAACCGGTCGACCCCGACGTACCACACCGATTTAGGCAACTCGATCCGTACTTTCGGATCGTGATCCGAGATAAGGATGTTGTTGTTTACAACTTTGCGTTCCGGCGTCTGGGCGATGGCCGTCAGGCAACCCACGAAAGCGGCAAGAATGATGGTCCTCTTAAGCAAGAGCCTCCTCTAATATCTAAAAGGAACTTCTTGATTTGGTGATTCGCAAGTCGGTGTGGAATGTTGCTCCGCCTCGGGCGAGGATGTCGGAGTAAGGAACCACAAATTTTTGGCACAAAACACCTATGTTGAACCGATGAGCAATCCAACCGATCCGGAAAACTCCGCCTTGAGTGAGCCAATGGTAGCTCGCCTGGAGATCGAACAGCTCGGCGACGCAAACAGCGAGAAGCAAATCACCGATGCTGTCACAGCGTTGAAGGGTGTGAGCAACGTCAAAGTAGAAAAGGACGCGCTGTTTGTCACCTACGATCCCTTGATCACGACAGAAAAGAAGATTGAGACAGCTGTTCGTTCTAGCGGAAGTACCGTTAAAGCTGCGGGGACAGATACCGAGGGACCGCATCCCCGCCGCTGACTCCTGGCTACTTACCAGCCCGTAAAGATAACCCGGCTTTTGAAGTCGCTCACTGCCCGACGCACACTCGCTCCTACCCTCGCACTTATGCCAGTCCGGCTCGGACCCTTCTATGTCGCTCATCCCATTCGCTCCATTACGCCGGGCAAGCAGTCACGGGCATTTCTGCGGGCGGCGTCTCGGCCTTGTCGGTGATCAGCTTGCGCAAAAACGGATTCAACACGACAAGCGCAATACCGACCGCGAGGCTGCCGGCGCCAAGCTCGGCGAAAAGTTTCGCGTAGCCGGGGTTGGTGGCAATCGCCGTGGTGCCGGCCGGCTCGGGGATCATGCCTGAAAAATCGCCGGCGAAGAGTGACGCGAGACCGGTCACGAGCATCCAGCTGCCCATCATGATGCCTTGATATTGCCGCGGCGCGAGCTTGCCGATCATTGCGTAGCCGATGGGAGAGATGAGCAGTTCACCGATGCTTTGCAGCACATAACTCCAGAACAACCACACGAACGCGCTCTTCCCGTCGGTGCCGGCCAGCTTGATGCCGAGGGGAAGAATGAGAAAAGCGACCGCCATCAAAAGCAGCGATGTTGCGAACTGTTTCGGGATGTCGATGTTCCACCCACGCGCGCGCATCCGGGTGAAGAACGCCGCGAGTAGCGGTCCGCCGACCACGATGCAAACGGTGTTAATGTTCTGGATCCACTGCGGTTGAATCCTTACGGGACCGACCATCAGGTCCACGTTGTTGACCGCGAACAGCTGCAGGCCGCTCGGCGCCATCTGGTAGAGCGACCAGAACATGAGCGAACCGATTGTCAAAATCAGGTAGGCCGTCATGTTCCGCCGTTCGCGGCGATCGGAGTGGCGAACCGTGAGGTAAATGAGCGTCAGCGCGACCATGCCAGAGATCGCCTTCATGATAGTCTCGGTCCCGCTTGGCCGCTGGAGCATGAACCACACGACGGGAACGAGCCCGATCACAATACCGATGCCGGCGAACTGACGCATGCGGAATTGGTTCAGCGTCTTGTCGAGCAACGGCGTATTGCGGTCCGTAAGCGTCTTCCAGTTGATGAAGGCGAGAATGATGGCCATGAAGTTGCCAATCGTGGCGAAGATGAAGAGACTCGAGTAGCTCTCGGTGGCTTGGAAGTAGCCGGCGGCGCTGAACCCGACGAAGAAGCCGATGTTCATGCCGGCGTAGTTCCAGAGAAAAGCGGTTTCGCGGCGCGGATCCTCCGGAGTGAAGCGCTGGGTGAGCATCATGTTGATGCAGGTGACGTTTAGACCACTGCCAGTGAGGAAAAGTGCGAGACCGACATAGAACAGCGGAAGCGTGCCGGTGGAGGTGCAGGCGCAGCCGATCACCTGCAGGGCCATCCCGCCGACAAACAGGTTGCGGTTCGAAAGAAAGCGGCCGCCAAGGTAACCGCCGAACAGGTGCAGGCCGTAATTGAAAGCGCCGAACACACCCATCAACGTGGTCGCCACTTTGGTGTTGAGATGTAGATGCTTCGTCGCGTAGAGAACCAGGGTCGAATAGAAGACGGCAAAACCGAGCGTCGAAAAGATCTGAATGAAGAACAGCGCGGCCGTTCCTTCCGGAGCCTTGGCAAAACGGCGTTTGAGAAAGTTCATCCGGCGCTCCTATGATGTTCGATATTTCGCAAGGCAATATGATTGAATGAGACTCTCTCAAAAAGGGAGAAGATTTGCCACCTTTCTCGCCTGCCAAGCCGTAGCTTTAATCCCAGTCCGGCTCGGACCGAAGGCTGGTCGCTCGACGCGCGGGGTAATGTCAAGCCGCGCCTACCACGCTTTGGATGGCTGCTTCGTCCGCGCTAACAACCAAAGTCCGAGCGCCGCCAGCCATGGAATCGAGATGCCGGTATTTATCCGCTGCCAGATGCCGACGTTTCGGCGCGTCACTAGATGGCCTGCGCCGAACATGATTGCCAGAACGATGATCGAGCCAACAAAGATGAACGTGAGGAACATCTTCATTCCTCTGGTATCCGGCACGTTTCGCAGTGCGTGCAGCGCGAAGACTGGCACCAGAGGTCCCAGCAAACCGAGACCGAAGCCGCCATGGAGATTGTTCGGCATCGGGAACATGCCGCCCATCACCATCGACATCCCCCAAAGCGCGAGCGCAATGCCGGCCGCCATCGCCCAAGTCGATCGGCCGCTTAAGTCCCGAAGCGCTAACGCCAGGCCGAACGCGCCTAGTAACGCCGCGACGCCCCCGATAATGATTGGAATGTTGAACAGCGCCGGATGCGGTGCATCAGCGGCTCCGAGCTAGCTGGCATAACGGGTGACGTGGCTGTAGCCGGGATAAGTGGCTGCCCCAGCAATCAGGGCGAAATAATAAAATATCGGCACAGAAATCAGCGCGCCCAACAATATCTTCCGCATCATGCAAGGTCTATGCCTTGGAGTAAATCTCGGCACCCGCTTCTTTGAACTCGCGGGCTTTTTGTTCCATGCCGGCCTTTAGCGCATCTTCGTCAGACAGTTGTTGTTCCTCAGCGTAACGGCGAACATCCTCAGTAATTCGCATGGAACAAAAGTGAGGGCCACACATACTGCAGAAGTGCGCGGTCTTGGCGCCCTCTGCGGGAAGGGTTTCATCGTGGAACTCGCGCGCGGTTTCTGGATCTAACGAGAGGTTGAATTGGTCTTCCCAACGGAATTCGAAGCGCGCCTTACTAATAGCATTGTCACGGTATTGCGCGCCGGGATGCCCTTTGGCCAGGTCGGCGGCATGAGCGGCGATCTTGTAGGCGATGACGCCGTCTTTCACATCTTTCTTGTTCGGTAAACCGAGATGTTCTTTAGGCGTGACGTAACAAAGCATGGCGCAGCCGTACCAGCCGATCATGGCCGCACCGATCGCGCTGGTGATGTGATCGTAGCCTGGCGCGATGTCGGTGGTGAGCGGACCCAGGGTGTAAAACGGCGCTTCGTCACACCACGCGAGTTGTTTCTCCATGTTCTCCTTGATCATGTGCATCGGGATGTGGCCCGGGCCTTCGTTCATCACCTGCACGTGTTGTTTCCAGGCGCGCTGGGTCAGCTCGCCTTGCGTGTATAACTCGGCGAACTGGGCTTCATCATTTGCGTCAGCAATACTGCCTGGCCGCAGGCCGTCGCCGATGGAAAAACTGACGTCGTACGCGGCCATGATCTCGCAGATTTCGTCCCAATGGGTGTAGAGAAAACTTTCCTGGTGATGCGCCAGGCACCACTTGGCCATGATCGAACCGCCGCGCGAGACGATGCCGGTGGCGCGCCGGGCGGTCAGCGGGATGTACCTTAATAGTACCCCTGCATGGACGGTGAAGTAATCGACGCCCTGCTCCGCCTGTTCGATGAGGGTGTCGCGATAAATCTCCCAGGTCAGTTCCTCGGCGCGGCCGCCGACTTTTTCCAGTGCCTGATAAATCGGCACGGTGCCGATGGGCACGGGACTGTTGCGAATGATCCATTCGCGCGTGGCGTGAATGTTTTTGCCGGTGGAAAGATCCATCACGGTGTCGGCGCCCCATTTCGTCGCCCAGCGCATCTTCTCGACTTCCTCTTCGATCGACGACGCCACCGCGCTGTTGCCGATGTTGGCGTTGATTTTCACCAAAAAATTGCGGCCGATAATCATCGGCTCGGACTCGGGGTGATTGATGTTTGCCGGAATGATCGCGCGTCCGCGCGCGACTTCGTCACGCACAAACTCCGGGGTGATTTCTTGCGGAATGTTTGCGCCGAAACTTACTCCGCGATGCTGATGCGCGAGATGATTGCGAGCGAAAGTATGATTTAAGAAGGAAGAATTATGAAGTTCGGAGTCGCTGCCATTGCCGTCTTTCTTAATTCTTAATTCATCCTTCTTACTTGCGATTCGGTGGTTTTCCCGAATCGCAATGAATTCCATCTCCGGGCGTAATGATTCCCTGACGCGCGTACCAAAGCTGCGTCACGGGATGACCAGCGCTCGCACGCAACGGTTTTCTTGGCAGCGGCTTCTTAATTCTTAATTCATCCTTCTTAATTCCGTTCCCATGCCGCGCGTGGGCGTCGGAAAGATAACCATCATCGATCGGTGTAACGGGGCGCCCTTCACACTCTTCGACGTCGCCGCGCGCGCGAATCCAATCGGCGCGCAATGCTGGCAACCCCTTTTCTACGTCACCGTCGAAACCGGTGTCGCCCCACGGTCCGCTGGTGTCGTAGACGCGAACTGGTTCGTTAGTCTCGAGTTCGCCGTTGATTGACTTGGTCGGGGCGAGACTGATCTCGCGGAGCGGAACGCGGATGTCGGGATGAATTTTGCCGCTGATATAAACCTTCCGGGAATTCGGCAGAGAGGATGATTGATCCGCAGACTGCGTAGCAGCCTTCGCAGGGGGGCTACCGCTTGCCGGGGATTTACGCAGATTGGTTTCTTCTGAATCTGTGTAATCGGGATCGATGGAATCTGTGGATATGACCGGTTCTTTCATAAAGCCAGGCGAAGAAGACGGATGGCTGAGAAACTGCCTGTGCGGATCGCACCTCCCTTCGGCGGAATTACCCGCATCAGGTTCAAGGGGTCTCCAGCTCCAGTTTTGCCGATCACGCCGTCAGCAACCAAACAATCAGCAAAACTGGGGCTGGACTCTCAGCCACTCGGCTCCCCCGCTATTTCAAGAGTAGGATAAAACCGAACAGCCGGAGGTCAACGCGGAACTCGCAACGCCAGGCGACGGCGGAGAGGAAGAATGCTGATGAGTCCGAGCGCCAGGAGGACCACGCTGCTTCCCCTCTCAGGCACGGTGCCAGTGATATTGAAGGCGAATTCGTATCTGGAAGAATCGATCCAAGGGTCTGCATCAGCGTTGCGGTACCACTCCATGCCCGTCCCGCTAGACTCGGACGAGGCCCAAGCCCACTCGTCATCCGTATCGGCAGCGGTGTTGTTGACGATGGAGAGTAAGTAACTTCCCGGGAGGAACGACGAACTAGGAATGAGCGCGTTGTAACTAAAGATATCGAGGTCACTCCCGAAAGCCGTCGTATTCAGACCTGAGTCTGCTCTTCCGACGGCATTGCCGACCAGATAGGAAAAGAGTGGAACGCTGGATGGAACGCCGGCGGTGATTTTGAAGAAGCCGATGGTGAAGTTATCCTGCGCCGGGGGTGTGTTCCCGGATAGGTAAAAGCCCCACCACTGAATCTGCGTTGCCGTCGCCGATGTGCCCAGAGTAAAGTTATCGCCGGACTGCTGGCCCTGATCATAGTCGCTAAAAGAGCCCAACCACTGGTCAGGTGCGCCGTTATTCGCGATAGTGCCGGCGAAGGCGGTTGGGGCAAGGATCGCAAATACGAGCGCTGGCAGGAGAAGTGGAAACGGTTTCATCAAGAGAGTCTCCCGGAAGCACGCTGCGGGGTCGAGATTATTTTTCACTAAAGTTGCGTTTTCTCTACCTCGACAGAACAACAGAAAGACGCGCGTCGCAGGATCTGCGATACGCAATCAACGTTCGCAGCGTAGTCAATGCCAGGGACGTTGTCCTGAAGGCGTTGAAGAGCTGAAGAGTTAAAGCCTGAAAGTGGAAGAATCGCGGCCGACGACCGCGGCTACAACTAACTTGCGGGCGACACGCCCGCCGCTACATCAACCAATCGGGAAGACGGGAATCTGCGGATCAACTCGTTCCCGATAACCCTGCGAATCCCGTCTAAAAAATCACGGCTCGGCGGGGGCGGTGCCGATCGGGGATGGTGTCGGCGTTTGGATCGGAACGAAATCTTCCCGAGGCGCCTCAGAATACAACATGTCGAACGACAAAGTTGGCGGCGCTTCCGGATTCATCACCGATCCCTTCTCCGGTGCGGCGACGCCAGATTTTTTGCCCGGCCAACGCAACCGGAACGGTCGCATTACCTCGCAAGGCCGCCCGCCCATTTCCCAAACCGGCTTGACGCCAAACCAAAAAGGTTGGCGTGATTTTGTGAACGGCTGCGCGTTAGCGGGTAGAGGCAAATCTTAATGAACGCAAAATCCAGCCTGCCGAACCTCCTGAACCCTTGTGGACAACCGGGCGTTCACGCCCCCCGACCTCTCAACCCCTTACCGCTTTAACAATCAAACAAGAACCATGAAAAACGTAACTCAACCTTCTGTTCCATTCCCACATTCTAAAATTCCCTCCCTGTCCAATTATTCAGCCATTGGCGTAATCGCCCGGCGCTCTCTCGTCGGGGCTCTCGTGTCCCTCGCAGTGGTGACATCCATTGCGGGAGCACGAGCGCAGAGTGTCAACACGGCCTACGGTACAAACGCTCTCCGTAGTTTGACCACAGGTTCCTACAATTCGGCATTCGGTGACTCGGCACTATTCAACAATACGACAGGTACCTATAATACGGCTGTCGGTACGTTGGCCTTGTACAGAAATATAGCAGGCGAGCGAAATACCGCGGTGGGCGCCGGTGCACTGGCATACACTAGGGCCGGCGACAACACAGGCATCGGCTGGCAAGCTTTAGTCAATAGTTCTACCGGCACACAAAATACCGCGATCGGAAGCGGAGCACTCGAGGGGGGCGGTTTCGGTAACGCGGGCAGCTACAACACCGCCACCGGCTTCCAGGCAATGCATTATAATGTCGATGGCGGTGGCAACGTGGCCGATGGCTGGCAGGCGCTCTACTCCAACCATTCCGGCATCTACAACACGGCGAGCGGCACCCAGGCCCTTTATTCCAACACCACCGGTAACTCTAACACCGCCCTCGGGGCCGGCGCGCTCCAATCTAACCAGACTGGCGGGCAGAACACGGCCATCGGCAACAGCGCCCTCCTCTTCAACCTCGGCGGCTCCAACACCGCCACCGGAGTGGATTCTCTCCACTCGAACAACAGCGGCAACAGTAACGTGGCCGATGGCTGGCAGACGCTCTATAGCAATACCTCGGGCGTCAACAATGCTGCCACCGGCACACAGGCGCTCTACTATAACACGAGCGGCTTCAACAATGTCGCTCTCGGTTACCAGGCCGGTCTCAACCTCACCAGCGGCAGTAACAACATCGTCATCGGAGCTAGCGTCCTCGGAACCGCCGGAGAAGCTAATACGACCCGCATCGGCAAGACGACTCAGAAGAAAACCTTTATCGGTGGCATTAGCGGCAAGACCGTTGCCAGCGGCGTCGGCGTCATCGTTAACTCGCAAGGCCAGCTTGGCACCATCCAGTCTTCCGCCCGCTTCAAGGATGACATCAAGCCGATGGACCAGGCCAGCGAAGCTCTCCTAAAACTCAAACCAGTCACGTTTCGCTACAAGGAAGAACTCGACCCCGACAAGATCCCGCAGTTCGGTCTCATTGCCGAACAGGTGGAGAACATTAATCCCGATCTGGTCGTGCACGATGAGGATGGCAAAATCAGCACCGTGCGTTACGAAGCCGTCAACGCCATGCTGCTCAACGAGTTCCTGAAAGAGCATCGGAAAGTAGAAGAACTGAAAATGATGCTAGCAAAGCAGGAGTCGAGAGATCTCGTACAGCAGAAGCAGATCAATGCGCTTAAGGCCGGTCTGCAAAGAGTGTGCAAACAAAATCGAACTGGGCAGACCAGCGTTACTCCTAAGCAATAAAGAGACACTGATTCAGCCATAAATAAAAAGATGAAGCTCAGACTTACGGTAGAACGTGCGGTCAGACGGCAATGCGGTCGCATTTGTGAAAGAACATCGGCAGATACGGTGAAAAAGATGAAACCGGTTTTCGAGGATATTCCGGCAGAGCCGCGCCTCGCAGACCCGTGGCGGCAAACGGTTTTTTTACTTGCCGTTATTCTGTTAAACCTCGTTCCTCAGATCGAGGCGGCTGGTATCAGTCTAGACGCAACTGGGACCGGCTGGTACGGGCTGGCACAAACCTCAGGTCCGTTTGGTCGCAAATTCTTTTCGCCTCTAATCGCGCCTGACGGGACGGGAAAAAAAGTCACGCTGAATGAGAACGGCAATCTAACCGACACTACCGGATTCTTCCATTATGCCGCGACCCTGACGGGTGAGGGTAAGGTCAACTACGGCTCGTTTATCGATTCAATACATTTCGTGCTACAGGCAATGCCGGAATCGGTCGATACTCAATTCAGCCACATCAATAACGACGGACACGCCGAGGTCGTTTCGCATCTCATTCTTGGCTTTAGCGACAACGGGGTCGTCGCCTCGAATACTCTGCCGGTGGGGACACCGGTAGTAATCAAAGTCATTGCGGTAAGTCGCAGCCTAAACGTTTTGAGTGAGCCCACCGGGATAGCTCCATTTAACAACCAGTATCCAAACGGGGAGAACGCGGGAGTCGACTCAAGTGGCTACGTCAATTTATTTGATGAACAGACGCTCGCCGAGCTGGACGGAGCGCTCTACTTGCAGAATAGCGTTACCTCCTATTCCTTTAACACCGCGGTCGGACACCACTTGGTTTTGTCGGCACAAAACACCGCCAACGCTGCCGGATACGCGGGCGCCTTTCAGAACGCCGACGGCTCCCGCTCGTTCTATTCGCAGGCGGAAGGAACCACGGATGTGGTTACGCAGGTTTTCCTAAGCGGCCCCGCCGGCGTCTTCTTCACATTCGACTCCGGCCACAATTATGCGCCGGGTAACTTAAGGCTGCATGCCTTGAACAACATCTCCACCCGCGGCTTTGTCGGCACAGGTAACAATGTCATGATTGCCGGACTAATCGCCAGCGGAAGCAGCCCAAAACGCGTCCTCTTGCGCGCCCTGGGTCCGACCTTAGGACGAGCCCCTTTCAACATTTCCGGCGCGCTCGCCAATCCTACCCTCGAGCTTCGGGCCGCGAATGGCGCGCTTATTACTTCTAACGACAATTGGACCGCCGCCGCGAACGTCGATGACGTTCGCGGGAGTGGTTACGCGCCACCCGACGATAAGGAGGCAGCCATCCTGACCACGCTAAACCCGGGTAACTATACCGCGATTGTGCGCGGAGCTAACAACGGCACCGGCGTTGCCTTGATTGAAGGATACGATCTGGACCCCACGGTTTCGAGCCAATTCGGTAACATCTCGACCCGCGGCTTTGTGCAGACGGGAAACAACGTCATGATCGCAGGCGTTATTGTCCAGGGACCAGATAACCAGCAGGTTGTCGTCCGCGGACTAGGACCCACTTTGGCACAGCCGCCCTTCAACGTGCCCAACGTTCTGGCGAACCCCTTCCTCGATCTGCGCAATGCCCAAGGTACCCGTGTCCTGGCGAACGATAACTGGAAAAGTACACAGCAAGCTCAGATCCAGAGTACTGGCCTGGCGCCGCCCAACGATACCGAATCTGCCATCCTGGCTACGCTAACTCCTGGCAATTACACCGCCATCCTCAGCGGAACTAACAATGTGACCGGTAACGCTTTAGTAGAAGTGTACGCACTGAACTAACCGAATTTAAACAATGAAACATCTGACTCGTCTTTTTCTCGCATTGTTCCTCCTGGCCAGCGCGCCGTTCGTTTGGGCCATTAATCAGGTTGTGACCGACTGCAGCACGGAGGCGCAGTTGCAGCAAAAGATTCTCGACGTGCAAGGCACCGGAGGCGGGACCGTTACCTTTACCTGCGGACCTGGGACCAAGATCGATGTCACGACGCAGCTGCCGTCCATCACCGGAAACGTCACGATTGATGGTGGCAACAATATTGAGCTGGATGGTCATTACACGGCGCGAATCATCCAGGTCGTCGGCACGCTTACCCTGAGGAATATCACCATTAGCCGTGGAAGTAGCAACTCTTCTACTCCGGGGTTTCAGGATGGCGGGGCGATCCGCAACCTGGGCACGCTGAACACCAGCCATGCCAGGTTTATCGATAACCACACGCCAAGTTTAGGCGGCAGCGCCATCTATAGCTCGGGGCCGTTGAACCTTGCCGACAGCGAATTCGCCTCCAACCAGGGAGGGTCCGCAGTCAAGGTGAGCTCGTTAAGCGCTACCGCAGCAATCACGCGATGCAACTTTCATCGGAACACTTCCTTTGATCCTAATAACAGCACTTTTGGCGGCGCGATTCAGGTAGTTGACGGCCCTTCCGTCACCATCACCAACAGCAGCTTTAGCGAAAACTCCGCGAGTTATGGCGCTGGCATCTATGTTACTGCCCAGTCCAGCCTCTATCTTGGCAACTGTGCTTTCGCCTTCAATGCTGCCTATGGAAAAGCGGGTGCACCCGGCCTCGGAGGGGGCGTTTATAATCGCGGCCAGGCCACATTGGTGGGCTGTACGTTTAGCAACAACCTGGCCAGAGGCGGCTATGGCGGAGCCTTTCCCCCGTTCGGCCTTCCGGGCGGGCCGGGCCAGGGTGGCGCCTTTTACAACATGGGTGCTGCCATTGTCTCCAACTGCACTCTGGCCGGGAACCAAGCTGCGGGTGGCGGGGCCGGGGATGGCACCGCCGGCGAAGGGGCCGCTGGTGGCGATGCTCTGGGCGGCGCTATCTACAACGCTGACGATCTAACCGTTTTTAGTTGCACGGTGAGTAGTAACACAGCGGTCGGTGGCGGAGGCGGCAAAGGCTTCCTCAGCCACGGACCTCCCGGAAACGCTGAAGGCGGCGGTATTTTTGAGGACGAAACAGGTGGGACTACCCTCCAAAATGATCTCATCGTTGGCAACGCCTCGTCCGCTCTTGGCCACGATCTGTTTGGACCTTTCAGCTCGCAAGGTTTTAACCTGATTGCGATAGGCGACGCCAGCACAGGACTGATCAATGGAGTAAATCATGATCGCGTTGGCTCGATCATGGCACCGATAGACGCCAGACTCGGCCCATTGCAGGACAACGGCGGCGCTACCAAAACCATGGCCTTGCTGAGCGGCAGCCCTGCGATCAACGCCGGCAGCGGCGCTCCTTCCCGCGACCAGCGCGGCTATGTTCGGAACGGGCTGCCAGACATTGGGGCATTCGAATCTGGCGGCGCCATTCCGCATGCGCTCGGGAATATCTCCACGCGGGCGTTAGTGCAGACCGACGACAAGGTGATGATCGTGGGGATCGTCGTGACCGGTGGCGGGAACAAGCAAGTGCTCTTGCGCGCGCTCGGTCCGACGTTGCGCAACTTTGGGATTGCGAACGCTCTGGCTAATCCAATTCTCGAGCTTCACACACGCAACGCCCAGAACCAGGACGTCGTCGTGGCGACAAACGATAACTGGCAGCAGGCGAGCAATGCCAGTTCACTTCCAGCCAACCTCCGTCCTCCCGATAGCTTGGAAGCCGCCGTTCTGGTTTCACTCGCGCCTGGTAACTATACCGCGATTGTGCGCGGGGCAGCTGGCAGCAGTGGCGTGGCCCTGGTGGAAGGCTACGATCTAGATCCGACCGCCGGCTCGCTCTTTTCCAATATTTCCACTCGCAGTTTTGTCCAGACTGGTCCTGGCGTCATGATTGGCGGTTTTGTGGTCAAGGGACCCGACAGCCAGAAGGTCTTGATCCGAGCACTCGGCCCGACCTTGACTCAGTTCGGGGTGAGCAATGCCCTGGCAAACCCAGTTCTTTCTTTGCACACTCGCAATGCGCAAAACCAGGACGTAGTAGTGGCGACAAACGACAACTGGAAGGCGACCCAGCAGGCCGAAATTCAGGCGACCGGCAATGCGCCACCTAACGATCTCGAATCCGCCATCGTAAGAACGCTGGCGCCTGGTAACTACACCGCCATCCTCACTGGAGTTAATAACACCACCGGCAACGCCCTGCTGGAAGTCTATGCGCTGGAGTAGCACCGGATTTCCATGAAGTACGTTACTTTTTCGTTGATCACATCGCCGTTTCTGAGCAGCGCATCGTTCGCTTCTGCCGCCGACAAGGTAGTAGATGACCCGGGCGACAATGGCAGCGCGAATCGCCGGTGTGCGGGAAAACATGGCACGCTTTGGCAACTTGAATCCCGGCGAGTATGTCAGGTTGCTCGATTACCGAAACATAAAATGGGTTCCGCGCATCAAAGCGGAGTTTAATAGCGGCAAGCCGATCTCGATTGTCGTGGGAGCAGGCCCCATGTTAGGCCCGAATGGCCTTATCGCGCTCCTCCACAAAAGTGGTTACCAGCTCGAGCAGCTTTGATCTAGTAGAGGCAACTCCCCGTTGAAGGGTTGAACAGTTGAAACGTTAAAGCGGAAGAACCGCGGCCGACGACCGCGGCGACAGTTGTGGCAACGCGTGAAAATTACGGCTCGGCCGGGGCGGTGCCGATCGGTGATGGTGTCGGTGTTTGGATCGGAACGAAATCTTCCCGAGGCGACTCAGAATACAACATGTCGAGTGACAAAGTTGGCGGAGCTTCCGGATTCACCACCGATTCTTTCTCCGGTGCAACGGCGCCAGATTTTTCCCGGCGATAATCGGCGACAATAAGCGGGCGCTTTTTGTTTTCAGCCAGCGTCCGAAAGTTATCGATCCCGGTGCAGATCGCATCAGCCAGTCTTTTTCGCCATTCCGGCTTTGCAATCAACCGGCTCTCGCCGCGCTCGGTCAGAAAACCGCTTTCGACCAGGACTGCCGGAATTTTGGTCAGACGCAAGACAGCGAAGCGGGCGCGTTTAATTCCGCGATCGAATTCGCCGATGTGCCCGATGAGCGAATGATAAATGCAACTGGACAGCTCGACGCTGGCGGCATCGGCTTCAGTACCATTTTGAATGTTGATCGACATATGGGTAAGCCAATCCTCGTAGGTGGAAGGCGCGCCGCGCGGGGTGAGCGAATAAATTTCGAATCCGCTCGCCATCGGGTCGTGATCAGTGGCGTTGAAATGCAGGCTAACGAAAATTGAATCGTGGGTAGCGTTAGCGATTTGCGCGCGCACTTCTAACGGCACGAAGACATCGCTCTCCCGGGTCATGATCACGCGAAAACCCTTTGCCTGAAGCAAGGGGCGAAGCAGCCGCGCCAAATCCAGCGCGTAATCCTTTTCGTAACCATAACCGCTAATCGCGCCCTTATCGAAGCCGCCGTGACCGGGATCGAGCACGATCGTTTGCACGCGGCCGAGATTCTTGATCATATTCGGACGCAATTGCGGTTCGATTGTTTTTGCCAGATCAATGCGGGAAACAAGAACCTTTCCGTCGTGGACGAACACGGGAAAGCTCAGCCAATTCCGCACGCCATTCACCAGCATCTCGCGGCTGTCGACGCGAAATTGCAATTCGTTTTTGTCGCTGCTGAGCTTGATATTCTTGCCGTCAACTATCGGGTTGGGGAAGCCATAGAACTTCGCGATATTGTCGACGCTGAGGAAATCGCGGCCATTCACTTTCATGACCTGCCACTCCACTGCGGCCATGAGCCGGCTGGCGCAAAAGCCGGCGCAGATCGCATATATAGTAAGGCGTCGCAGGTTCATCGTCCTCGAGAAGGTGCAGGATAGATGCCATCGCTGCCGATCGATGAGGGTTCATCTGGGCGTAAAATACACATTTCCAAGCAGTAAAGCACGAGAGTTGTCTTTCGTCTTCGCTCTCGCGTTTTAATTATAATCGCACTTTCCTCAGTTTTCGCGTGGTCTTTTAGCACCGCCACCCCGTTGTTCCAGCCCTCAGCCGAGGGAGTCCGTTGAAGTTACCTTAAAGCTGACGCACCGGGATCCCTCGACTGACGCTCGGGATGACGGACTAATACGCACAGCAGTTTCGTTGGCGTTGGACAACACCGGCGTCCTCGCCTTTCGTTGCCCGATGCGAAACATTACGTGTCTACTCTTGAGCTTGTTCACGGCTGCGAGCGTTCTTGCGCAAACCGAACCACCGGTTGCCAGTCCCGCCGCCAAGACTCAGGGCGAGACAACCACGCCGACACCAGACAACAAAAACGCGCCGCCAATCGATACCGCGAACATGGATACCTCGGTGAAGCCGTCAGACGACTTCTTCATGTATGCCAACGGCGGTTGGATCAAACGCACGGAGATTCCGCCGGAATACTCGCGCTGGGGAAGCTTTAATCAGTTGATCGAAAAGAATAACGATGCGCTCCATGAAATCGCCGAGAAAGCATCCAAGGCAACGGTCGATGCGAGTCCGAGCCGGACGGGCGATACCATTGCGCCGGAAGTGCAGAAAGTTGGTGACTATTACGCCAGCGGCATGGATGAGAAGACGATTGATCAGATGCGAATAAAGCCGTTGCACGACGAGCTAGCTAAAATCGACAGCATCAAGGATCGAAAAGATGTGCTCAGAGAAATCGCGCATCTCCATTCAATAGGCGTCACTGCGCTCTTCGGTTTCGGTTCCGGGATTGACGATAAGAACAGCACGATGACGATCGCGAACGCGGTGCAGGGCGGACTCGGCATGCCCGATCGCGATTACTACACGAAGCCGGACGCCGACATGAAGGATAAGCGCGAGAAGTACGTCGCGCATGTGACCAAGATGTTAACATTGTTAGGCGAGCCGGCGGCAAAAGCGGGCGAAGACGCCAGGAAAATCATGGCGCTCGAAACGAAACTCGCCGAAGCGTCCCGCACCCGCGTGGAGTTGCGCAATCCGCAGAAGAATTACAACAAGATGCCGAAGGCGGACCTGCAGAGACTCATGCCCGACTGGGATTGGGCCGAGTATTTCAAGGAAATCAAACTGGACGAGCCGGGCGACATCAACGTGCATCAGCCCGATTTCTTCAAAGCGGCTAACGAGGTGTTCAAGTCCACTTCAATCGACGATTGGAAGACGTATCTGCGCTGGCACCTGATTAACGCGGCTGCGGCCGAACTTTCGAAAGATTTCGTCGACGAAGATTTCAATTTCAAAGAAATGACATTACGCGGAACCAAGCAAATCAAGCCGCGCTGGAAGCGCGTGGTCATTTCGACGGACGGCGAAATTGGCGAAGCACTCGGGAAACTTTACGTCGCCGATTATTTCCCGCCGGAAGCAAAAGCGCGCGCGCTCGAGTTGATCAACAACTTGAAGGAAGCGTTGAGCGATCGGATCAAGACGCTGGAGTGGATGGACGAGCCGACCAAACAGGAAGCGCTGAAGAAGCTGGCGGCGATGACGGTGAAGATTGGTTATCCCGACAAGTGGCGCGATTATTCCCTGGTCAAGATTGATCGAGGCCCCTTCGCACTCAACACAATGCGGGCGGAAAATTTTGAATTCAACCGCGACCTGAAAAAGATCAACAAACCGACCGATCGCACGGAGTGGAGCATGACTCCTCCGACAGTGAATGCGTATTACAATCCGGTGAACAACGAGATCGTTTTTCCTGCCGGGATTTTGCAGCCGCCATTCTTCAACGCGAAGGCAGACGACGCGATTAATTACGGCGGCATCGGCGCTGTCATCGGGCATGAAATGACGCACGGCTTCGATGATCAGGGCCGCCAATACGATGCTGCCGGCAATTTGCGCGACTGGTGGACGCCGAAGTCGGCAGAAGAATACAACAAGCGCCGCAAGGCCGTGGTGGATCAGTACTCGGAATACGAGCCGCTACCAGGCATGCACCTGAACGGCGAGCTAACGCAGGGCGAAAACATCGCGGACATTGGCGGTGTGAAGCTGGCTTATGCCGCGTTACAAAAAGCCCTGGACAAAAATCCTTCCGCGCGCCAGCAGAAAATCGACGGCTTCACGCCTGAGCAACGTTTCTTTCTTTCTTTCGCCACGATTTGGAAATCGAAACAGCGCGATGAAGATTTGAAATTGCAGGTGAACACCAATCCGCATTCGCCCGCGCGTTATCGCGTCAACGGTCCGCTTTCGAACCTGGTGGAATTCCAAAAGGCTTTCGACATCCCGGACGGTTCTCCGATGGTGCGGGCGGCGGACAAGAAGGTGAATATTTGGTGAGTCCGAGCCGGACTGGCGGATTGTAGCCGGCCTCGCTCAGCCAAGGCGCATTCACGGCCACCCGCCTTCGCGCGGCTCCGGTGCGGCAGACAGAGCGCCGTGGCCACAATCACCTTATGGTGCGCCACGCGACCATTCGCCCGCCCACACGCGAAACTGAGTTAAACAACAAAGGAGACGTTATGGCGAAATGCGATGTCTGCGGCAACGATTACGACAAATCATTTCAGGTATCAGCCGGCGGAAAAACGCACACCTTCGACAGCTTCGAGTGCGCGATTCATATGCTGGCGCCCACCTGTCCGCATTGTGATTGCAAAGTCATCGGCCATGGTGTTGAAGCCGGGGGTAAAATTTATTGTTGCGTCCATTGCGCCGAAGAATCCGGCGCGCACGGATTGAAGGACCGCAGCTGACTCGTGATTAAATCACGAGTCAGCAGTGAGAAGTGACTATGCTGCGCTTCGTCGCGTTGAAGCGTTGAACGGTTAAAGCGTTAAATCGGACTCTCCCCCCCTACTCCATCAGCCCGCTCATTCCTGTGGTGGCACGCGTGCCGCGTGCTTCTGCAGCCGACACGGCTGCCGCTACAGGCTTGTAAGAATCAGGTGGCGCCGTCCGCGATGCCGCAAACGAACACGCGCGGCGTAATTCCGCTTTCCGCCGCGTATCGTTCGGATAATGCCGTCGCAATTTTTTGCGCCAGTTCGCGCTCGCACAAAGTCACGGTTGCGCCGCCGAAGCCTGCGCCGGTAAGCCGGGCGCCGAGAACGCCTGGCAGCTTCTGCGCGATGGACACAAGAAGATCGAGCTCGGGCGTGCTGTTTTCAAAATTCTGACGCGAGCTTTCGTGCGACTCGGTCATCAGCTTGCCAAAGCCGATACCATCGCCCGCTTCGAGCAACTTTACTGCCCGCCAGACACGCTCGTTCTCTCCCACAACGTGCGCGGCACGGCGCCGAACGAGGTCGGGCAGATCGCTCCGGCGAGCGAGATCAGCTGACGTGACGTCGCGCAGGGCGGGCACACCAAGAACGCGAGCAGCCGCGTGCGTTTCTTCTCTGCGCAAATTGTATTCGCCGCTCGCCAGGGCGCGCTCTTTTCCAGATTCCGCCACGATGAGCGCAAGACCCGGCGGAAATGGGACGGCGAGAATCTCCTCGCTGCGGCAATCAAAGAAAACGGCGTGATTTGCCCGGCCAAAAAGTGCAATCACCTGATCGAGTAAGCCCGATTGCACGCCGACATAGCGATGCTCTGCGCGCTGACACGCTTTCGCGATTTCCAGTCGTGCCAACTTCCGTGGAAACAGTTTGAGGAGAAAGAGCGCGGTCGCGAGCTCAAACGCCGCGGAGCTGGACAATCCCGCGCCGATCGGGACATCGCCGGTGACTTCCGCGTGAAATCCGGTCACCGGCACACCTAAATCGATCAACTCACGAACAACACCAAGCGCATAATTTACCCAGCGGTCTTCGCTGCGCGGACGCAATTCAGAAAGCGGAATCTCAACTTTTCCGAAATCATGCGAATGAATTTGAATCATTCCATCATCACGACGGCTCCCGGCGACGTTAATCCCGCGATCAATCGCTGCGCCCAGCACTACGCCTTCGTTGTAATCAGTGTGATTGCCGAGAAGCTCGACCCGGCCTGGCGCATGCGCAGCGGTCTTGCCAGCAGCCATTCAGAACGGTGAATGGTGAGAAGTGAGAAATGATTCGTAGTAGTGAGAATCGAACAGCATTACTCCATTACTCTATCGTGAGTATTTTGGTAACTGTCCTGTGGTGGCACGCGTGTCGCGTGCTTCTGCAGCCGACACGGCTGCCGCTACAGGCGCTGGGCACGAATTATCACCTCTCACTAATCACTTCTCACCGATCTTCCCACCCCAGGAGAGAATCTTGGCCTTCGTCCCCGCGGCCTCGGCTTCCTTGATGTCGCCGTTGCGATTATAAAAAAGGGACAGGCTGGTCCAGGCGATCTGATCATTCGGACGCAACTCGGTAGCGCGTTTTCCCGCCTCGATTGCCTCAGGAAAACGGCCAATTTTCATGAGTGCCATCCCGAGCGCGTGCCAGCCATCGAAAAACTCCGGATCCATCTCGACGCAGCGCCCATACTTTTGGACTGCGCTTTCCAATTCGCCGACGGCGAGGTCACCATTCGCGTCGTCGAATAATTCGTCGCGCGATTCCATCTCACCTCAACTCAGAGCGGCGGACTGAATTCCCGCGGCCTGCCGACGTTCCCGCAACCATTCGGAGAAAATTATCTCACGCTTTCCTCGCAGGAGGCGTTCATCCAGCGACGCTCGATTCGCTGCCGCCTGTGCCGAATCCGGCGGATCGCGCTTTTCCACTACTGCAACCACGGCCCCATCTGCAGTTGGAAGCGGATCGCTCACTTCATTCGCATGCAAATCGGCGATCGCATTCATAATCCTGGGAAGATCAGGGCTTTGCTCGGGCGCGGGAGAAGCTTTCGGCTCCAGTTCATCGGCTAGCGTAAACGGCGGAAGCTTTTCCAGCTTTATCTTCAATTTTTCCGCCGCCTTCGAAATGGAGTCGCCCGCTTTCAGCGCTTCGCCCAAATCGTGCGCGACGTTCGCGGCGCGAATGGTAACCAATTCGCGCTCCTTTCTCGCTTTGAGCGACTCGATAATCTTCGGCTTCGCTTCTTCCAGTGTCAGGGGTCTCGCTGGAGTGATCGCAGCCAGATGCAGAATGTAAAATCCGTCCGCGACCTGGATTGGTTCGCTGGTTGGTTCTTCATTGGAAAGCTGAAACGCGCTCTGGCTCAATTGCGGATCCTGTTTTAGCGCCGGATCAGGCGCCGCTTGTGTGAACTCGCCAGTCATCTTGACCGGCAACTGGAACTTGCCCGCGACTGCGCCAAAATCTGCCCCTTTCTCCGCCAGGGCCTGCGCAACGTCATTTGCCTTGTCCGAAAGTTTTTGCAACGCGTCAACCCGTTCTTTTCCCGTTAGTTTCTTTTCCGGCTCCGATAAGGTCAGAGCAACGAATTGCACTTTGCGCTTTTCCTCGCTCTTGAGCTGTTCCTTGGCGCTTTCATAGTACTTGGCGATCTCGTCGTCGGAAATTTTGACCTCATTGGCGAAATCGCTCGTCTTAAAGCGCACTACACCTACCTCAAATTTCGAATAGACCTGGTCGAAATTCCTTTTGCTCTCGGATGCCGACACCACTACGCCGGTGCTAATCAGTTCTTTCACTCGCTCGAGACGAACCTGATCTGCGGCTAATTCTTCAATCTGCGCCTCGCCAAACCCACGTGGTCCCAGCGCGTTCTCCACAATGTCGTTGTACTTTTTTGGATCGAACCCGCCGGCATCGCCGCGGAAGGCGCGCATCTTACTGACGACCGACGCGATCTCGCTCGTAGTTGGACGAATACCGAGGGCACCGGCTTCATGACGCAGAATCATCAAATCGATGGCAAATTCCTCACCGGCCTCGCGCTCCGCTTCCGATTGTGTCTTCGCGCGTTGGGGACGCCATTGCGCCAGAATGTCGTTAAGAAAATCATTCATTCCCAGCATACGTGCGAGGTCGAACAAGCGTCCGCCTCGATCAAGTTCCAAACGAGGTATCGTTTGGCCATAAAGCTTTGTCGCTCCTGGCTCTCCGTGAAGCGCGGTCCACCAATCGGTCCTGACAAAATAAAGACAGAATGGCATCGCCAGGATCGCGATTACGATCATGAGCCATTTTTGGTGTTTGCGGAATACGTTGATCATTGGAGCGCTCGAGTGGGCGCAAACTTACGGTAGCTTGCGCGTCCGCCAAATGGTTTCTGGACGGGTGGTGCCGGAAGTTAGGCTTCCAGCCACTCGCCAGTCCGGCTCGGACCTCGGCCGACGGCCTTCCAGCCCGTTGCGATCATCCGAGTCAGCCAGGATGGCTAACTTCTATTAAAGCGAGTGCGCGGTTTTCCGAATCAAGTCCCAGGCATCCGCCAAATGTCTCTCAGTCGTTAGGACGTTACCCAGGCCGATGCGGATGACGGTACGCCCGCGCAGCTTGGTTTGAGTGAGGTAGGCGTTGCCGGATTCGTTGACCTGTTCCACGATTTTCGAATTCAAGGTGTCTACTTTTGTATCCGGGATTGACGATCCCGGCCCGGCGACAAATCGAAAACAGACTACGCCCATACTGATGGGCGCGGACAATTCAAAATCGCTCGACCCCTTCACCCATTCCCCGAACAAACGTGCCAGCCGCAAATGCTCGCGCATGAATGCCACCATTCCTTCGCGCCCGAACGACCGCCAGATCACCCACGCCTTCAGCGCGCGGAACCTGCGGCCAAGCTGGATGCCGTAGTCCATGTAATTTTTCTCCGCCTCGATGGTATCGCCGCGCAAATATTCCGGCACCAGGGTAAACACCTTTCGCAGCCGTTCGATGTTACGGACATAGAGAACACTGAAATCCAACGGCACGAAAAGAGTCTTGTGCGGATTGATCACGATCGAATCGGCGTCCGCCCATCCTTCGGTCAGGCTCTTGAATTCCGGGAGCAATGCGAATCCGCCGCCATAGGCGCCGTCAATGTGCAGCCAGATATTATTTTTGCGGCAAACCTTCGCGATCTCAGGAATCGGATCGACGCTGGCTGTTGATGTCGTGCCGACAGTCGCGATTACGGCCAGCGGTTTAAGCTTTTCAGCGAGGTCCCGGGTTACAGCTTCACGCAACGCGCTGACATCCATCCGAAAATCAGAATCGCTGGCCACCCGCACGACATTTTCCTCGCCCAACCCGAGCGCGATCGCGGCTTTCTCCGCCGAGCTATGCGCCTGGTCAGAGGTATAAATGCGGAAGCGCGGCAGTCCACGACTCGTTAGACCAAGTTTCCGGGTAGAAGGTGCCGCTTCTTCGCGGGCGACGGCGAGTGCGTGCATCACCCCAACAGACGCCGTGTCATAAATCACGCCGCCGAATTCTGCCGGCAATCCCATCCATTGGCGCAACCAACCGATCACAACCGTCTCCAGTTCCGTCGCGGCGGGCGATGTGCGCCACGTCATGGCATTGACGTTGAGTGGCGCCGTAAGGATCTCGCCCAGAATAGATGGTCCGGTCACTGTCCATCCAAAATAGGCTAGAAAGCTGGGGTGGCCCCAATGCACCATTCCTGGGACAATGATGCGATCGATGTCGGCAAGAATTTTCTCGAATGATTCTGCTGCATCCGGTGGCTCAGAAGGTAACGCCCGCCCAATCGATCCGGGCGTCGCATCTGGCGACACGCGCAGTTGTTCTATGTTTGCGCGGTAATCAGCAATCCAATCGGCCAGCCGATGCAACTGCTCGCGGAATTCTTTTGGTGGCGTGTCGCCAAGTGACGCTTTGTCATCCCGACCAGAGCGCAGCGACGCGGAGGGATCCCGTCGCGCCGCCTTTAAGGTTCCGCCACGGGATTCCTCGACTGCGTTCTGCTTCGCTTTACTTCGCTCGGAATGACCTTGCATATCTCAAAACGCAAATCCAAAACTAAAGTGAAACGCGCCGAAATCTTCATGTTCACGTGGGTCTGGATTCACGCCATAATCGAGCCGGATCGGGCCGATGGGTAGTTTGTAGCGTAAACCCGCACCGATTCCATAGCGCATGTCGCTGAAACCGGGATTATCTGCTTCGGGAAGCAAGTTTCCGGCATCGACAAAAACCGCGCCCTGTAATTCTCCGTAAAGCGGAAAGGTATATTCGACATTAAAGATGGTATAAAATTCCCCGCCAAGCGGGTGGCCTCTGTGATCATGCGGCCCGAGATCGCGTTCGCCGAAGCTGCGCACAGAAGTGCTGCCACCGTTGAAGAAACGTTCGTCGATCGGAATCGCGTTGATGTCGCTGGTGCTTTCCTCCAGCGGCCGAACCAATCCGGCGCGGGCGCCGACCTCCAGCAAAGTTTTGCCAACCGGAATGAAGTAACTGGCGCGCGCGGTGGTGCGAAACAATTCGATGTCGCTTCCGATGGCGTTAGCGGCGAGCTCGAAAGTCTGACCGAGGATCAGACCACGACTGGGCACGACCGGACTGTCGCGCAAATCGAGGGTGTGAAACAAGCCAATCGAACTCACAAAATACTTGGTGTCGCCGATGAATTTGTCCTTGATGTCGTTACTCACAATTTCGACACGCCGCTCCGAGCCGAAAACACCGACCTGATATTGTTTCGTAATATTGTAGGAGAATTCTGTCCGGGCTCCGATTTCAAACTTGGAATAACCGTCGAAATCAAACGTAAACGCACTCAATCGAACCTTCAGTTCGACGTCGCTTTCAAAAAAATGGGGATCGTCCCATAGTATTTCTCCCTTGTATCCGCGCTCTGAAATCTCAATCGACGTGGTCAGAGGCCGGCCATAACCAAAAAGATCTCTGTCGGCAAAGCTGAGCCCGACAATTCCGCCGACGTATGTCCCGTAGCCGATCGAAAACCCGAACTCTTTCGCCTTCGCTTCCTCAGCGGAAATATCGAGCCGAAGATAATTTCCGGCCTCGGGCTGGGGATTGATCTGGAGAACATTGAACAGCCCGGTCCGCATCAGCTCGCGGAATTTTTCGTCGAGCACATCCGGGCTGTAGTTTTTGCCCTCGAGCGAGGCAAAACGATTACGTACATAACTCGGCCGGAGCCGCCGCAGACCGGTCACATTCACGCCATCAAATTTGTAAACCGGACCCGGTGAAAGCGTGACAATCACGGGCACGTGACCGCCCGCGGCCTGTTCCGGTTCTCCGGTCGCATCTACTTTGACTGCGTAATACCCGCGCGCTTTGAAGTAAGCCTGAAGCCGCCGTGAAATGTCATCTACCCGGTGGTCGGTGTATGGTTGCGAAAGCAGATCGAGCATCTGGCCCCGCAATGTTTCCGGATCGTAAATGGTGTGTCCGTGAAAAATCAGATCGCCGAAAAAATACTGGCGACCCTCGTGGACGGGAATGGTTACCTCTGCCCGCGCGCCGTCGGCGCGGAATTGGTATTGTGGCGGATCAACCACCGCGTCCAAATATCCCTGGCTTATGTAATAGCGGTGCACCAGGTCCGCCCCTTCCTGCGCGTCGGTCGCGACAAAGGGTAATTCCCTTTGTAATCGTGAATAACGCTCCCGTGTTGGACCGACGGCGTAATCAAAAAGTGTTTCCGCCGGAACATGATTGTTACCGGAGAAATTGATCGCGCTCAAAATTACCTGCGGCCCTTCCGTAATTTCCAGCAGCAACCGCGACCCGCCCTCGATCCGGTAGTGGACGTCGACTCGGGCGTAGCCGTGTTTCCGGTAAAACAATTCCAGAAAAAACGCGGCATCGTCGGCCCGGGCCGCGGTTAATCCGAAATCGTGAATGGTCGCAATCTGTTCCTTCAGCGCCGTGCGCAACTCATTTTCCTTGAAAGCGGTCGCGCCGCGAATTTCCAAGTCCGTGCTTTTCGCTTTTTTCTTCTCCTCGCGCTCGACGACTTTCTGCTCGCGCGCACGTTCTTCTGGCCGCTTCACATCCACGGCGCGTTGTCCCCAAAGATTTGGTGCGCCGATCATCGCGGTCAGGCCGAGCAAGAAAAACGCACGTCCCATTTCAATGGAATCGGATGAGGTATTTCACTTGACCGCGAAAATCTCCTCCAACTCCAATGTCGCCGACAAGCACCCAATTCTCGTTAACTTTGAACCGTGCCGTGGCTTGCTCGCGCCCGGTGCGCGGGTCGACGGTGCCGACGTCGACCTGCAAACGATCGAAAACGGAATTGCTCTGTGTGGGCTGGCCTTTTTTGAAAATTTTGCGGTAAAGCTGCTGCACCACCAGCATGGCAGCACGACCGGCCAGGACGTTGCCGCTTCCAGTTAACTCCTGGCGCGTGGTGCCGGTCGCGAGCAGCGATATAATTTCTTCCTGCGGTAGCGGTGGTTCGCTGGTAAAAATCGCCTGGGGGGAAAGCGAGTCTCCATAAACATAAACCCGCACCGTGTAATCGCGGATCAATGATCTGCCTTGCAGATCGATCCTCGGATTGAACGAATCGCTCGGATCAAAATAAAGAAACCCGTTGGTCACATCGAGGCGGCTAAACGGCAGGGTCGCTTCCACATTCTGCAATTTGACCGTGCCTTTTAATTCCGGGCGCCCACCGGTCCCGCCCAAATGCAAATCAATGAGGGCACCGCCGTTGGCGAGATTCCCGCGAATGGAAAATGGGTCCTTGGTTGTGATCGCAATATCGAATTTCCAATCACGCATTGGCGGGGTCTTAATCGAATAATCCGGGCGGTTCTCCATCGGTTCCGGCGCGGGCCGGCCGGGCAATCCGATCGGAATCAAATCGATGTCCTTGAGAAAATGGCTATTCGTGAGGGCGACATTTCCTTTCACCGTCGCGCTCGTCACCGGGCCGGTTACTTTCAAATTCGCATCGGCGCGCGCGGTCAGCGAATCGTTGCGCGCAATCAGCACGCTCTCGGCACGCAGGTCAACGTCCATGTTCGGTTCCGTCAGCTTGGTGAAAACAACCCGGCCGCCGAGCGTGAACGGTCCGCCGGCGAGATCGCCGCGGAATCTTTCCAGCGTCAGCGTGTTGCCCCGGAAAAGCAGCCGCGATTGAAACCCGTGCAACGCCGGCAACGTCGCGTCGGTAAATCGTGCGGCATTGATCGTGATATCGCCGCTGCCGGTGAATTCCGGACGCGCAATGGTCCCGCCGATCGCGACATCAAACGCCAGATCGCCGTCGAGCTGCTCAACCGCAGGAATGAATTGCCGCAAGAAATTCACAGAGCTTCGCGGCATCCGCACCGTCGCCTGCAGCGGCGTGTTTTCGTCAAACGAACGCGTGCTCAGGATTTTTCCGGCATCGAATGGCATCGTCGCGGCAATACTGACGGGCTGAATCTTCGATTGCTTCAATTCCCCCGTAACATTGATTTTTTTTCCGGCGGCATCGGCCGACAGACGAAACGTCGCCGGATCAAGGTTCGTCAGCTTGGGGTTGCGCAAATCCCGACCCTCGACATCGAGATGCGCCTGCAAATCCGCGAGGGTGCCGCCCGCCTGCAGTTTGATCGACAAAAATCCGGACGCCATCGGCTCCATCCCGAAGTCATCGAACAATTTCTTGAGATCGAGATTCGCTGAATCAAAGGTTGCGTTCACCTTTCCGTCGCGCGGAAAAACGGGCTGATTTGTGCCGACATTTTTCCAAATGAATGGGACGGATGCGTAACCGGTGGCGTATTTCGCCTGCCCCTGGTCGAGCTGGATTTTCGAAATCTCGAGCGTCTCGCCTTTGGCGGAAACGATCGCCTGGAAATCCATCCGATCGCTTCCGATAAAGAAGGTTGGAACCTCGAGCCCTGCCTGCGAATAAGTCGCGTCGATGTTCGCAGTCATCGCCTTCATGTTACCGAGCCGGCCGTTCTTCCAATCGAGCTTGAGCGATCCAATTTCCGTTAGCTTTGTGAGTGAACCGTGCCCATTCCAATTCATCGTGAATGAACCGCCCATCTCTGTTTTGTTTCCACTGGCCTCCAGCAACGGCTTCAGCGTGTTCAAATCCGCGATATCGATGGCTAGTTTGCCGGCGAATTTTCTTTCGCCGCGCAAATCGAGCATCCCCTGCCCACTCACGAAATCGCGCTGATTCAGACTGGCAGTCAAATCATTCAGAAAAACCGTGGTTTGCCAGATTGATCCCACGCCGCTCAGTTGCGGGACAGATAAGTTTCGGGCCTGCAAGTTCGTTCCGTAAACATTGAACCAACCGTCCGCGATTGCGCCATTCCATCGCACACTACCGGAGGCATTGAACACGCCAGTGACGCGATTAGGCGAATTCCCGTTCCAAAAATCGCCGGTTTGGGGAGCGTTGATCGAGAATTGGATCGCTGCCGGTTGTTTGGTGAAGTCTTTCTCGTCAGCAAGCAGGCGCACCGAGCCGCTGCCCGCGATCTGGTTGGGTCCGCGCTGAACGGTAAGATTGTTGATATTAACGAGGTCGCCGTTTTGCTCGAGGTGAGCGGAAACGGTATCGACGGCAAACTCGTTGTGCCGGGCAGCTGAGAGCACGACACTCATATCGACACGCATACCCTCAAACCACGGGGCATCTTTTTTTTGTACTCGCAGGTTTTTTTTCGCGGTAACTGCTGCCTCAAGCTTTTCCAAGCTGAAATCACGACTGCTGATTGCTCCCGTCCCCACGCGAAGCGCGGCCTGCATTTGTTGATCGCGGACTTCCAGTGTTCCGTTGATCTGCCCGTGACCGGTTAACGGATTTTCCATCGCCGACGTGATGGGCGCGAGATCGAGATCATTGCTGACGATTTCAAACTTGGCCGGGCTACGTCCAAGATCGTCGGCCTCTTCCGGCAGCTGAACGGTCCCGTGAACTTGCAGTCCCGTTCCGGCGCGTGTCAGCTCGATCGGTTCCGCCGTGGCCACTCCATCGTGAGCGGAAATGTGCGCCGTTGCTCGATCGAAAGTCGCGCCCGCGACTTGCAAATTGCGGACAATTCCATCCCCCGATGCCGCCCACGTTTTCGGCGAGCGCAGCAACCCAACAAAATCGAAAGTAAAAGTCTCGATATCGCCCTGCACAGGCGCGTCCGCGAACAATCCGAGCTTCTTCGCAGACGAAATGGATAAATCCCGCGTTGTAGCGTGCGATTTTATGAAGAGCGACCGCGCCTGCTCGGTCAGCGATGCCTGCAAATCAACCGGGGCGCCGTCGAGCGTCCCCACCCCACGCAACGCTATTGTGTGCTGGCGAATTTTCGAGGCATCTACGTTGATCAGCTGGAACCGCGTTTGCTCATTCAAGACCACGTCGCGCAGGGTCAGATTGCGATTCTCGTAACTGGTCGCGCCGGTCACGCGTGTCCACTTTTCGCCTGTCGCCAACTGCAACAGAGTTATGCTCAGAGAACCTGGGGCGCGCGGGTTCAAATCGAGCGAAACATTCTCGGCAATGAAATCGTGCGCCGGATCGCGCACGATCATAGATACATTTTCCAGCCGCGCTCGCTCTGGAAAAACCGCAGGTAACGTGACCTTCTCATGCGGGCGCGGCGCAACTTTCACTCGCACTTTCGCCGGATCGATCACCACGTGCGCGTTTCGCGCCTCGATCGAGTTGAGAAAGTCGGCGTGACCCCGGAGCAGCGAAAACAAACTGTATTCGGCATGAAGATATTCCGCGTCGGCAACTTCGATTGCAGCCGGCCCCGTCGGAGTGACGTGGAGATTCCGAATCGTCAGCCCGGTAAAGACATTTCCTTCGGCCCGAAAATCGAGCTTCAGATTCTCTTTGGCGAGGCGATGAACAGCGAACCAGTGAATCGCGCCGAGCAGGATCGGCCGATGGAAAATCAGCAACAGGGCAAGAAAGACGGCAAGCGTAATCCAAACGCGACGCCACCATTTTCTCTTTGGTTCGGGATTTTTTTCCTGATCATTTTCCACGAGCATTTCACCCTATGGATCGCTCTGGAAAGAGCAAACGGGCGGGCGGAACAGGCTTCCGCATGTTCCGGGACGCGGGGAAGCGCGTCCCTCCGTCACTCAACCCGCCAACGAGGAACTGAAATTAGTTAGTTCGTCCGCAGATTTCGCCGATTTACGCGGATTGGATTTTTGCCGGTCCTACTGCTCTTTTCATTCAAAAAAATCTGCGTAAATCTGTGTAATCTGCGGATTTTAGAGTCTTTCCCAGTCTAAGGAAATGGGGCCGAGTTACCAATGATCACTGGAACTGACATTACCGTTTGGACAATCTCGGGCGTGCTCGCGATCGGGATCGGATTGAGTAGTTACGCGAAACGGAAAACGCGCGATAAACTCGTGCGCGAACTGGCAGCAATGGAACCGCAACGCCGACAAAAGGTACTTCAGCGCCTGAACCCAAAGCTAGCAATGGAAATCCGCGAGCAGTTAATGGAACGTTTTCAGATAATGAGCTGAGCGGAAAACGTTCCCCCGTCGATGTAGTCGCCGCGATCTGTCCGGCTGACCCATCATACGTCAGCATGTCATCCCCCGCTCCTTGGAATAGGGAATATTAAGGTCGAAGGGGAGTCATAGGCCCGATGTATTTCTTTGCTACCACGACGTTGTCGTACCATTTCTTGTTGACCCGCTCGGAGTGCTTTGCCTGCAAGCCCGATGCTTGGCCTCGTCGATCTTGAACGTGCTGCTCGAGCGAACGCAAGTTCAGGTCTCGTGAAGATCGCCCACTACCTTGCCGTTATACCAGTATTTTCACTTCACCGTTTTCGCGCCCGGCGTGTTCAGCTTTGTCCATCAGCTCGTAGCAGAACCACCTGCCCGCGCTGCGGCAACACGTTCGGCATCGGAACGAAGTCTGGGTATTGCGTTGGGAAAGCGAGCCATTCGCCCTGATTGCCGATCACTTTCCCGTCAGCGCCGAGCTTCGGGCTGTAAGGCAGGCAAGAGCCGTCTAGGATACCAATGATCGCCGAACGCTCACGCTGCTTCGGCCAATAAGCGTAGATGTGCGCGTAGCCGGGAGATGGTTTCGCCCGCAAGGTGTGCGTTCTAGGATGTCGTTCTGCAGCAGGAAAAGAAAGAAGCCTGTCCCATCCGCTGGCGGCCTTGATCCCGGGCCGGGATAATTGCCCGATCATGCGCAGACCGTCGTGATTCGGGCCCCCGGTGAACCTCGTAGCCTGCGTCAAACTTGGTGTAAGCACGCATGAAAAGCTATATCCTGTGCGTCGAACCAGCATTCTTCTTGGCGAATTCGCCAATCTGGGCTTGTGCTTATCGGTAGCTCAATTTCCAATGCCTTTTGTCGCCGGCATAGTGGTTCTCCGACCTCGGTGGCGATTCGAAGATTCGGTAACTTGTAGCCACGCCGCTTGCCAGTTACTCCTGAGTTGCACTCGGGGACGTGTAACTCTCGAAATCATCTGCAAAGAGCACGTCCGGGTCATAGTTAATGCCCCTGTCTCCAGGGTAATGAGATGCAATTCCAACTTCAGCGGAAGCGGAAGCTACGACGAGTGGAAATAATAGTAATGTGGCTGTTCGCATGGTGTTTATAATTAGTGCGGGTTAATTGTTGCTGCCGTGATGGATAGACGAACTACTTCGCCATATTTGCCATCGATTCCAGAATCCCTTGAGAATTCCCCTATTGGTCGCGATACGAAATTCCGTTGGCTCCGCAACCATTAAATTGACCGGAAATAAGAAAATTTTAATATTTGTCGGGCGCGTAACGACAGAAGTCCCCTGCTCGCCGCGGTAGCACCGCCACACCCCTTCCCGGTGGACCTCTCGTGCGGTCCCGCGCACGATTCATCGTTGACGCGACTTCTCACTCGCCCCAGGGAGGCGCTTCGAGGCGACAGATTACCGTGACTACAACGCGCCGCGACGTCAGCGAGGAACGTAGGCGAACAACATCGCTGCGGATCAGAAGAGTAAGCAGGATTACCGTAGTCGGCTCCGGAAGTTGGCGAAAGACTGCGCAGCCTTAGATCGCAAGCGGCGGGAAATAAACTCGGTCAGTTTCGTCGGCTATGGATTTTCCATAATTAGTTAGAGCGCTCATAGCAACGCCATTCCGAAACTCGAGCGGCAGGCCATATCCGACGAGAGGCTTCGGCGTAACGCTTCGGCTGCTAACCGTCCTGCCTCAACAATTGGTTTTCCTCGGTAGCCTGCGGGGGGAAGGCCGATATCACAGGTCGCTACAATCTTAGCAACTGCAATTCTTCCCGCAGTTGCAGGCCTTGTTATCGTTCATCGGGCAGTTCTTGCCGCTCTTCTTGCAGCTCTGCGGCGTAGGTTCGGCCGCAAACGCGCTCGTGCAAATTGCCGCCGCCAGAATCGAAAACAGAATTTTCGCGTACGTCTTCATGCTCCTAATTTCCTGCGCGAAATGAACTAAAAGCAAGCCGAAAATCCGCTCGGAATATCTGGATGACAAAATCTGACGCCCGAAGGAGTTGAAGCTTGATCGCCCTGATGAACAAATTGTTGTCTTCCTAACAACCGGGGCCGACAAAACCATCCAATGAAGAAATCCGCCGATAGCGCTGTGCCAGCCTTCTGGAACCAGCGCTACGCTTCGGCTGAAACCCCATGGGTCCTGCACAAAATTCCGGCCACGCTACGCTCTTTTCTGAAGAGAACACGCGCACCAGGACGAGTCCTCATTCCTGGCTGCGGAACCGACCACGGTGTGATCAAAGCTTTTGCTGATGCCGGATTCGAAGTTACCGCCATTGACTTTTCAACGGTTGCCCTTGGTGAAACGAAGAAAGCGCTCGGGAACTTTGACGGCAAAATTATGCGCGCAGATTTTTTCAAATCGGATTTCGGAAGATGCTTTGATCTTGTCTACGAACGCACTTTTTTCTGCGCCATGCATCCACGGAGATGGTCACGATACGCCAAACGCATCGCCGAATTACTGCGACCGGGCGGAAGACTTATCGGCATCTTTTTTTACGGAAGCGAGCCCGAGCCGCCGCCTTATCCGATCAACAAGGAACAAGCGGCAGAAATTTTCGGCAAATACTTCCGCTTACTCCGCGACCTCAAGGTTTCCGATTCGGTTCCGATGTTCGCCGGAATGGAGCGGTGGCAGGAATGGGAACGCATTACAATGAAGTAAAGATTGAATCCGCAGATTTCGCAGATTGTTGGAATGTCAGAAAGCCAATCTGCGATAAACTAAAATCACCCAGCGCCGGTTCCCGCTGCGGCCGAAATAGCCATTTTCCTCCTCCCTTTTGTATCTCCATTCCTGGTTTCCGGATGAACCTCAAATTTAATCTGCGCGACCAAAATCGCCTCGCGCCTTACACGAGCGCGCCGCCGCAGCTGGAGCCGGCGCCGGCGGTGCAACCAAAGCAATGGCTGCCGGTGAGGATTTCGCGATTCTCCACCATCGCGGGATCGATGTCCCAGAGATGAAGCACACCGTTTCCGTCGCGCCAGTTCATGTTCAGCATCTGATTGAAATCGCAGTCGAAGACTTCGCCGGTCCAGCTCACGCTGATGGTGTTGCGACACATCAAGCCGGAAACAGTCGCCGGATTAAAATTGCCGAGGAGCAACTGCATGTATTCTTCCAGCTTGTTGTTGTGACGAAGATAGGAAGCGAACCGGGCGATCGGCAGGTTGGTGATGGTGTAGAGACTGTTGAAAATTATCCCGAAATGTTCCTTTAACTCGCGTTTGTAATCGGCCTCCAACTCCGCCTGCGGACCGGGCAGAAACGCACCGACCGGATTGTAGACGAGATGAAGAGGAAGATGCGTCCCATAACCTAACGAGTTTAAGACCTGCAAGGCCTTGATGCTGGCGTCGAACACGCCTTCGCCGCGCTGCGCGTTTACATTGTCGGGAGTGTAACACGGCATGGACGCAATGATCTCCACTTCGTGATTGGCAAGAAATTGGGGGAGATCCTTGTAACCGGACTCGAGCAGAATGGTGAGATTGCAGCGGTCGATGACGTGACGCGACCGAGAGAGTGCTTTCACTCGCTCGATGAAATAGCGAAAATCCGGAATCATTTCGGGCGCGCCACCGGTAAGATCAATGGTGGCAATTTCGGTGCGCGCGAACCATTCGATGACACGATCAATCGTCTCGCGGGTCATGATTTCTTTGCGTTTCGGACCGGCATTCACGTGGCAATGCACGCAGGTGAGATTGCAGAGCTTCCCGACGTTGACCTGCAACACTTCGGTTTTGGTGTGACGCAAAGATAAGAAATGCGCGATCAGTGCTTCGGAGAAACGATTCACCTTGTCAGTTTGCAGGAAATTACAACAAGAAGGTACCACAGAAAAGGCAGTGGCAATTACAGTGCGCGAAATCTCCGATTCGATGCTGTAGTGCCACTGCACGGCGGGTCCTGAGCGGAATCTGAAGAACTGGCGCGCTAAAGACAGCCCACGCTAGAGCGCTCATCCTTTTAATGAAACAAGAAATTGGCAATGCTCAGACGGGCATCATGCGCACGCGGGTCATATCCATCATCATTCCCGCGCTCAACGAAGCCTCGACGATCCAGCAATCTCTCAAATCTCTACGAGAACGAGCTGGCGATGTGGAGATCATCGTCGTCGATGGTGGCAGCAGCGACGGCACGTTTGAGCTTGCACGAAATCGTTGCGATCAATGTTTACGGTCGCCTCGCGGTCGAGCGCTACAAATGAACACTGGTGCCGCCGCGGCGTCGGGTGACATCTTCTGGTTCCTGCATGCCGACACCGAAGTGCCAGCCGATTGCGTTCGAAAAATCTACGACGTTTTTCGTGATCCTGAAGTCGTCGGAGGTTTCTTTCGAATCCGCATTCCAAGCAGGCGTTTTGTCTATCGTTTAACCGATTCCTTAGCGCACTACGCGGGGTTGGTTCTGCAGATGCGTTTCGGCGACCACGGGTTCTTTTGCCGGCGCACTGTCTTTCGAGACATCGGCGGATTCCCCGAACTGCCGCTAATGGAAGATGCGGAATTTTTCCGCAAACTTCGGCGGCGCGGTCGCACCGCAATTATCTCATCCCCCCTGATCAGCAGTCCGCGTCGTTACGAAGACATCGGCCCGTGGCGTTTAACTCTTACCTACGGGACAATCGCGTTGCTGTATTTTCTGGGCGTGCCGATTCCAATTCTCGCCCGCATCTACCGAAACACGTGTGCGCGGTGAGAACAGAATCCTATCGGTCCTAGTTCCCCGCCTCACCGCCGCACCGGAGTGAAACTGAATACCAAAATCTGCGCGTGCCGCGGTTCCCAACGATGAAAATCGACCTGGAAGCGCCCAATCGTTTTGCCGCTGACATCTCGATTAGAATTCATCAGTTCAAACAGTTTTTCTGTCTCGGCCCGGGTGAAAAATGGAGCATCGAGTAATTCCGTGACCCAATTCATTTCGTGCGCATCGGTCAGGTAGAATGTGACCTGAACGTCCTCATCGGAATTCTCGACTAGGATGACGCAATAATTGTAGACGTTCGCATTCTTCCATCTGCCCTCGAAAAAGATGGTGCAGCGTTTTTGTACCTCGGTCGGGTGCAGGTGCGCCTGTTTGAAAAAGGAAACGATGTTTTCGTAGGTGAACGGCTGCGTTGCCGTTGCCAAATTCTCCGGCGTAGGTGCGGCAAGAACGTTGCCGGTCAGAAAAACGATAACCAGGCTTATTCTCAGCAAGGATTTCATTTTCTCAGCTTTCCCGAAGTCGGCGGTATGCGTTCGTGGCTCGGCACGACCAGAACAGGACCGGGCGCATGACGGACGACGTATTCGGCGGTGCTACCCAGCAACACGTGCTTCAGTCCGGTGGTGCCGTGGGTTGAGGTAACGATTACGTCGACGCGTTCACGCTCGGCACTTGCACAGATTTCCAAGCCGGCGTGTCCGATCTCGACGCAGGAGCTTACTTCCAGCCCGTCGGCTCGGAGCTGTTGAACAAGCTCTTGCATTTGCTCACGCGCGATCTTTTCGCTCTGTTGTGTCAGTAGCGGCAAATCGTAACGCGTGTATTCGTCGTTCGTGATCCAATATTGAATTGCGACCGAATTGACGAGCATGAGCTTGGACCCAAACTGCCTCGCCAAGCGCTTTGCGTAGTCGACGCCTTTGGTTGAGCAATCGGAGAAGTCGACCGGCACAAGAATCTTGTCGAACTTCACCTCAGCTTGCGTGTGACCATTACGCCTGGTGGTTTTCTTTCGATCGACGGCGCGGAAGACGAGCACTGGACAATGTGAATACCGGACAACTCGCTCAGCGGTGCTTCCAAGCACGAGATGCTTTAAGCCAGTATTTCCGCGCGTTGCGATTACGATTAGGTCGATGGCGTGCTCGCGGGCAATTCGGCAAATCTCAACAAACGGCCTTCCCTTGGCTGCATGGATATTTCCCGGCCTTAGCTCCACAGAAAATTTCTTCGCCACCTCTTTCAAGCGGCGGCGTACTCTCCGGCCCACTTCGATTTCAGGAACGATCAGCGGCAGAGCTACCATGCTCGTGATTGGGTAGTCAGGTTCGAAGACATGGGCGAGGTGCAGATCGGCGCCGAATTTCTTGGCCAGAGGCAACGCAAATTCGACTGCCGAAAGCGAAGGCTCGGAAAAATCGATCGGTACCAGAACATTATGGATCTGCAGCTTGGTTTGCGGCGCACTTTTCGCAGATTTTCCGCGAGCAGAGAAGTTTTTCGAAGCTGTTGCCATTTTCACGTCTCAATTACGAACAATCTGAGTTCGCTGCTCAACTTGTTTTGCTAAAGGCTGGTCATTTCTTGTTTTCTCTCGGGCGCTTGCTCAATCAACGTCCAGCAACGCCACTTCAATGTTCGTTTCCCTCTTTTTCTTATCGCGTTCTTCTCCGAGATCGTTGGAACGGTTGCAGGGTTCGGCTCATCTGTGTTTTTCGTTCCAATCGCGGGATGTCCATTGGTCGTTAGGTCGGTTCTGCCATATCTGAAATCACTTTTGGCGGGAACGCAGCACGCAGGGCGTTAAGCACGGCCAACACGTCGATGATTTCTTGACTGATCGCTCCCGCTACGGGAGCTAAGAAGCCGGCGGCGGCGAACATCATACCGCCTACGCTTAGCAACATTCCCCCCACCGCGCTCTGTAAGGCGATGGAACGCATCCGCCGACTGATATGCATGAATTCATCTACTTTCTTGAGCGAGTTTTCCATGGCGACAACGTCAGCCGCTTCCGCGGTCACATCGCTGTTCTGCCCGACAGCCATTCCTACCGTAGCGGCCATCATAGCCGGCGCGTCGTTGATGCCGTCACCGACGTAGAGAGTTTTCGCCGCCGCCGTTTCCTGCCTAACGATTGCTAGTTTTTGTTCCGGGCTTTGTTCCGCATGAATTTCGGTAATGCCGACCTGCTCGGCGAGATAACGCACTTCCGATTCGCGATCGCCGGAAAGGATCATGATACGTTGGAACTGATGTTTCGGGCCGAGATGTTGAATAAAGGAGCGTCCTTCGACACGCGGCGCGTCGCGCAGTCGAAGAGTCGCGGCAAACTTGCCATCGATTACGACGATACACTCGAGACCACTGGCGATCGGCGGAAGATGCTCGGCACCCGGCGTCTTCTGCGAAAGCAGCTTGCCGCGGCTGGTGATTTGAATGTCGTGACCGCCGACAGTTCCTCGAAGTCCCTGACCAGGAGGTTCACTTACGTGAGACGCCTGTTGGAGGTGAAACCGTTCCGCTTTGGCCGCGGCCAGGATCGCTCGGGCCAATGGATGCTTTGAGTAAAGCTCGAGACTGGCTGCCAGTGTCAGCACCTCTTTTTGGGCGAAACCCGGAGCGATGAGCTGCTCGGTTAACTTCGGCTCGCCATAGGTTAGTGTTCCCGTTTTGTCGAAAATCGCGGTGCGGCATTCGGTGATTTGTTCGAGAACGGCGGGATTCTTCACGACGATCGAGCGTCGCGCGGCCAGGGAAACGGAGCCGATGATCGCGACGGGAATGGCGATAAGCAATGGGCAAGGTGTGGCGATGACGAGCACAGCGAGGAAACGCACAGCTTCACCGCTGACGACCCAAGCCAGCACGGCAATGGTGACCGCTACCGGAGTATAGATCGCGCCCAACTGATCTCCGAGTCGGCGCAAGTGCGGCTGGTTTTGTTCGGACTCGCGCATCACCTCCATGATTTTGGCGTAGCGCGAATCGACGGCGCGACGTGTGGCCGTAATGGTGAGAGCGGATTCACCATTAACTGCGCCGGAGATAACAGTAGAACCAGGTGCCTTGGTGATCTCAAACGGCTCGCCCGTTAGGAACGCTTCGTTCATGACGCCATGGCCGTCGATGACCGTCCCGTCAACGGGACAGATATCGTGCGGATAAACCACCAGAGTGTCGCCCACGGCGATTTCATCCAATGCCACGTCGACGATCACAGAATCTCTTTTCCGATGGGCAATGGCAGGCATCCGTTTCGCCAAAGCGCGCAAAACCGAAGATGCATTCCGCAACGCGTAGTTTTCCAGCGCTTCGCCGCCGGAGAGCATTAAGACAACAAGCGAGCCAGCGAGGTATTCGTGGAGAAGAACAGAAGTAACAATGGAAATTCCGGCAAGGAGATCAGAGCCGAATTCGCGGCGTAGAAGATTTCTCGTTAGTTCGTAAACAAGAGGAATACCGCCGAAAACGAGCGTTGCCAGAAGCGGCATCTGCTGCATTCCCGCAGGCGTACGTAAGACGAAGCGAAGGACAAGGTGAACCAAGATTGCCAGAGTCGCGAGGACAGCAATGACGGTCGTCCTACGGCGGTGGAGAATGGTGACGGATTCCCAAAATCTGCTGGTCGGCGGTTGATGCCTCAACTTTGGCGTTCCGGCTTGTTTTTGATCCATCAGCACAAGTTGCGGCCCGTCGCTCATCGTCTCTCTAACTATGGCTTTATCAGAGAAGCGGTCTCGCCATTGTTACGCGCGATCTTTCATCGTGATGGGAAGTTTTAAGCCTGCAACTTCTGACGGGGGCGTATCTGCTGCAGTCTGGGCAAACGGTTGCGGACATTCATCTCTTCGGGGGCTGCTGCTGGTCGCCTTTGTTAGGCCAATGAGAAATACCAACCCCAAAACAATCCTGCGAATGTTTTTTGCTCCAGCTCTTGCTAAACGCAATTTTTCCCAAGTAGGAACCTTACAACGCGATCATCGCGGCGGTGGTAAACACGATTACGTATTCCATAGTTTTGTTTGGTTAATACGCTCCGGTGAAGTGTTGAACGACGCTCACACTGCGGCGAGTGCATGCGCAATTGATCGGATGCCCCCAAAGATCGCAGCGAGGTGCGACTGCGCTCTCCATCGCTTGATCGAGCGCGCGCGCCAGCCGCGTGAAACTTAGAGGTTTTCCCAGGCAGGCCATCGCGCCATGTCGTTGCACGACCGGGCCCAGGCGATGTTCTTCCAGTGCGGAAACAACAATGATGGGCGGACTGTTTTCGCACACGTCCGAGGCCTCCAGGATCGCCATTCCATGCATCCCCGGGTCCATTTCCAGAATGATGGCAATGACATTTCCGAAATCTTCCCTGCAGAAATGGAAAAACTCTTTTGAGGTCTGCACGAAACGCAGATCGCAATCGCGAGTTGCAGCGGCGCTTGCGACGGCGCGGGCCGTATCTGCATCGGCATCCAAAACCAAAACAACGTTTCTTTTCATAAAGTGTTCCTTTCGATTTCAGGTTAGCGCCCGCCTGGAGGAGTGCTCTCCATTCTTTGGCTTTTGCTTCGCCAAAATTGTTCGCCGTGCCTGCGCGCAAGTTTGTCGGTGGCGCAAAATCGGACGCGCCTTTGCCAACCAAGGGTAAGCGGGCTCGTTCTCGCTGCCGTCTGCTGCGGTGTGATGATTGCCATGCCGCTAAGAAAGGACAACTCGCAGTTCGTCACCGGAAGCGGAGACCGGGCCGAGCCGGTTGAAATTTGGAAAGCGCGCAAACTAATCCGCGATCATTCGGACGGGGAACTTTCGCTGACGGAAGTCGCGAAGTCGGTGAACTTAAGTGCGAATTACCTGAGCGAGAAATTTAAGGAGGTTACTGGGATAAATTTTGTTCGCTACGTTGGCCAAACGCGGACCGCGAAAGCGCGCGATCTCCTGCGAAATTCAAATCTCCGAATCAGCGAAATCGCGTTCGCGGTCGGCTTCCAGTCGTTATCACAATTCAATCGGGTTTTCAAAAAGCTTACGCGCAAATCCCCTACTCAGTTTCGCGCGGAACACAAGAAGCGAACGAAGGCTATTAACCGGCCGGTGAAAGAGTCGCGGTCGCGGCACATTTCCCGCAAAAATGCGTAGTCTTGGCATTTCATTTTCCGCCACTCGCAACCGCCCGACGCCGTCGACCGATTTGTTTACCACTCAGGATTCCTGAGGCATTGCCGAATGATAACGACGTAGAGCCCAAGCATGGCACTGGTGGCAAACGCGATCACGTAGTTCATAATTTTTCCTTGTGCAAAAAGCATAAGATCGCGCCACGAATCGGCTTACCGCGATTTGGCTTTGGCTGGGCGGAAATTGCGGCGCTGTTTTAAATTATCCGCGCAAAAAACGCACACATCTTCGCAACTGCCGCGAAGCAGATTTCCTTCGCTTGCGTCAAAGTGCGGCCATGAAAGCAGAGATAATCCCCGTTAGGCCGGCAAGAAAATCACAGAAGCGTGTCAGCAACGGCAGCAGCAACGGACATGCGCCAATCGCGATTAAAAAAATACTCGCGCCGACAGACTTCTCTCCGGCATCCGAGAAAGGTTTGAAGTACGCGCTGCGCTTCGCCCGTGAATTCGGTGCCGAAGTGACGCTGCTTCACATTCTCGAACCAATCGTGCCATTTGCATTTGAAGGCCTCCCGATGCGGTTGCCGGTCGAGGACACAGGTTGGTCTGACGCGGCAAGAGCTTTGAAAGCTCTGGAAGTTTCGGCCCGCCAAAAAGGAGTCAGCACGGTGCGCGCAATGACGCGGCAAGGAATCGCTTCGCACGAAATCGTCGATGCAGCCAAAGAGTTCGATGTCGATCTTATCGTGATGGCCACGCACGGTTACACCGGTTTGAAACACTTCTGCATCGGAAGCACAGCCGAACGAGTAGTGCGTGCCGCGCCTTGCCCTGTGCTGGTGGTGCGCGAGAAAGAACACGAATTTTGCTGATCCCGGATCAGCGGGATTGGCATTGACGGGTTTTGGCGGCCGACGGAAGCTCCTAAGATCTGCTTCCATGCCCGATACTGCGACCGTAAACGACAATAAGAATAAACAATTGATCGACATGTTGCGGCGGTCGCGGTTGTTTCGCGACTACGAGAACGTCTTCACCAAGGCGACCGGCTTGCCCTTAGCGCTGAGACCACTCGAATATTGGCAACTGGAGCATCACCAAAAGACGAACGAGAACCCGTTCTGCGCCCTGCTCGCGCGACGGCCCAAAACGTTGGCCGTTTGTTTGCAGTCACACGCCGAGATTGTTCGACATACTGGCACGAAGGCCTGCACCGAGACTTGCCCGTTCGGCCTAACGGAAACAGCAGTGCCGGTTCGACTCGGAGACAAAACGATTGGGTTTCTTCGTATCGGACAAGTTTTGCGCCGTTCGGCCATTCAGTCGGATCGAAAAAGGGCGGCGGCGAAGTTGAGCGAATGTGGTGTGCCGTTCAGCGGCCGCATCCGCAAGGCATGGGAGACAACGCCGATTATCCCAAAGGAAAAATATGGCGCGACAGTGCGTCTCCTCACATTTTTCGCCGAGCAACTCTCGGCCTTGATTAACCAAATCACGCTCGAAAAACAAAACGCCGAGCCACCGCTGGTGTGCAAAGCGCGCGAATACATCCGGCAGCACAAAATGGAGCACCTTTCATTAGCAACCGTGGCCCAGGCGTCGGGCGCGAGCGTGTTTCATTTCTGCAAAGTCTTCAAGAGGACCACCGGCCTTAAATTTACCGATTATGTTACGCGGGTGCGGCTGGAGGACGCAAAGACGCAGCTACTGAATCCGAGCCGTCGGATCAGCGAGATCGCCTACGACGTCGGTTTTCAATCGCTCACGCAGTTCAACCGCATGTTCAAACGCGTCTTCGGCCAATCGCCAACCGAATTTCGCGAGCACCTCGGCACGCGCGATCAGCGCGTCAAGGCGGCATAAGAGTTTCGTGACCCGTGCGATTGACCCGTCTTGATTGGACACCCGAATCTCCGCGTCCCAAACTTTGCGCGGCCTTTCTCATAGTCGCTAGCACTCTGCTTCGCGTTTCCACGGTCCGATACGGCTGAACCCCCGGTTCTTCAAAGCACTGCCAGCCCCCTCGATATGGCCGAATCTCGATGATCGTTTGAGGCTGTTGCACGGGATTAGCCGGCTCTGGCATCATGCCGCCAATAAAATACTGGGAAATCATCGCTAACAAGCTCAGTGCTGCTGGTCGACTGATTTCGATGCTGATTCCTGTCGAGGTGTTGACAGCGTTTCTAAAACTAGACTGGTGCGAGCGTAGCAGTCTTCTAAACCCAATCGCAGATTACATTGCTACCCAGAAGATTCTAGTTTGCCATTCTGGGACAGATTTCGATTCATTCCATTCCAAGCAGATTGGGTTTAATACGTCGGTGCGCTCAGCATCTCCATTGAGCTATAACCGCAGGCTATAACCTACCAACTAATAAAGTATTAGACGGCTGCGCCAATCACGCCAATTGAGGGGGTGCGTTAAGTCTGTTAGGCGTCTCAAGTTAAGCACCTCACTCTCTTCCCGCCAGGTAACTCGCAAACGATGGGATTCGTTCGCACAACCGTGAGGTAATAGCTATGAGAATCATGCGAAACATTTGGAGTTCGCTTCTGCGCAGAGAAGTAGGCAGTTCAGATCTGCTGGCGGGTAAGGGCAATATCTGCCTAAAGAAGAACAATCGGCGATCAGCAATCGCCGACAATGGGGCGGAGGCTTCGGGCATGAAAACGAAAGCGCCAGTTCTACTCACGCTGCTCGCTGCCTCGCTTTGGATGTGCAGCCCTTCGCCCGCGGCAAGCGAATTGTTATTTTCACAAAACGCCGATGGCCAATCCACCTACGGCCCAAGCCAGTTGTGGTCTCCTAGCGGTGTTAACAGCGAGATCGCGGATGATTTCAATGTGGTCGCAAACATCGATCGCGTTTACGCCAGCGGCTTCATCTGGGGGGCGGTTAATTTTCAGGGCGTGTATGTTCGCTTCTACCAGTACGGGGCAGACAACAAACCAGGCGCGCTTCAACGCGAATACTTTCTCGCGGCGGTCGATCCCAATGTGACATTCGATCACCTCTCCGGCGCGATCGACGCGACCCTGTCGCCAGCCTTCCCTGCGACCGGCCGGCATTTTTTGTCCGTCCAACCAGTCATCAACTATTGGTACTGGTGGAGCGCCAATATTAATGCGGCGCTCGGGCAGGCATTTTATTTCCGCAATAACGCGGTCGGTGAAGCGTGGCATCACGGCGACAATCTCAACCTTAACGTGAATGCGGATGTGTCGTTTTATCTTTACGGCGCGGTAACCGGCGCAGGGGTTATCGACAGCTTGTCCGCGAACACACTGCCGCGAAGTGGGTTTCTCGAAATTTTCGGGAGTAACTTCGGCAGCGATGGAACGGTGTTTATTGGCGGGATTCCCGCGCCGGTGGCGGATTGGAGCAGCACACGCATCGTCGCCTACGTTCCAGAAAGTGCGGCGCTGGCCACGCTTGCCGTAAAAGTTGTTACTGCCGCGGGTGCCAGCAACACCAAATCGCTTGCCGTTACGACCCGTCCAGCGGCGGCCAGCCATGTGAACTGGCGCTTCCGCATGGATGGCCCTTACTCGGAAGTGCGAGCGGCCGTCGGCCCCGATAAGACCGTCTACGCAATTGATGCGTTTTTCCATCTCTACGCGCTCGCGCCAGATGGAGGACTGAAATGGCTTGTGCGCGGTGCCGGAGACAAAGGCGTCGCGGTCGGCCCAGATGGAACGATTTACGTTGCCTCGGAGAGTTTCATCAACGCATTCAACACTGACGGCTCAGCCAAGTGGAGCTTCGTGCAGAATCCACGCGCAATGATCTGCCTCGGCGTCTCGGTGGGACCGGATGGAAATATTTACTCCGTCGGCACGGAAGGTCCCGGAGTGTTCTCCCTCACGCCGGCGGGCGTCCTGCGCTGGCACCTACCCGAGAGTTACGCTCGACCAATTGTTGATTACGGCGAAATTGTTTTCGGCCCGAACGGCAGCAGTCAGCAACTTTACTTCTACGCGAACAACCATCTCCGCGCCGTGCGGCTTGACGGCACTCCAGTGTTCACGAATTCGAGCGGTCTAGTGTCCCAACTTAAACCCGGTCTGCAGCCGGTCGTCGGTCCTGATGGAAGTGTGCACACGGTGCTTTCGGCTTACACGCCCAATGGCATCGCGTTATGGTCATTCCCAACGCCGTACCCGTACAATGTCTTCACGCCGGCCGACATTGGGAGCGACGGCACCCACTACTTCGTGCAGAATCTGAGCCAGCTTTTTGCGCTCAACCCCAATGGCTCACAACGCTGGCACGTCACCAGCACCAGCTACCTCGCAGGCCCGATCGTTGATTCCCTTAATACTCAACTCATCATGGGAAGCGCCGACACGCTCGATCACGCCGGCTTCATTCTCTCCGCCAGCGCCAAGGACGGGCATGAACTCTGGCGCGTCACCTTGCCGGCGGAAGACCCGACCGTCTTTAATTCCGCGCTTGGGACATTCGGTTTCAATCAATTCGTCAGTGCGCGCGCGCGATTCACCGCCGACGGCCAGACTGCATACGTCATGACCGCGACAGCGACAGGCGACAACAATACCAGCCGTTCATTCGTCTACTCTCTTAACGCCAGCAACGGCACTTCCCCGACACCCACACCGACGCCTACACCCACCACCGCGTTGCGCAGCACGAGCATCAACCTCTCCGGCACGCTGATGAAGAACAACCAGGTCAGCGTGAACGGAATCGTCGCCGTTAAAGACGCGAGTGGCGCGGCCGTGCCCGGTGCGACCGTGGCTGCAACTTGGACCAAGCCTAACGGCACGACACAGAGCCAAACCGCGAGTTCCAACACCACCGGCGGCAGCAACTTTATTACGAAGGGCGGTCGCGGAACGTACACGCTCAGAATCAACAACATCACAAAAACCGGTTACGCCTTCGACAAAACCAACAGTGTCCTGAGCAAGAGCATTACGAAGTAGTGCGCTCTAGGATGTCTCCTGCCCGGCCGTTCCTTGGATCGAAGCCGAGGGTAAGTCTTTCGACAAACTGCTTGTTGCCAAGCTTCACGCAACGAGAAACACAGCGAGGGCGGCTAGTTCGTCCAGTGGTGGACTGCCCTAGGGTTATTTCCGACAGGTAACAACTCTGTTAACTTTCTCCAGTTTCCCGACAAAAAAACGTGGTTACCCTGCCTGCACATTCGAAGAGACTTCGAATTTCAACACAACAAAACAGGAGAAAATAAGCTATGAAACGAAACCGATGGTTTAAATGGATCGGGGTAGCAGGCCTCGGTCTGATGTTAAGTGCGCTGGCTGCGCCGGCCGCACAAGCGCTAACTGTCACTGCCTTTGTGGTGAAACAGACTTGCCTGAACGGAGACGTCGTTCAGGTAACTTTGTCGGCCACGGTCAGCCCAGCCCAGCCAGCCAAGTATCGCTGGGATTTCACAAATAATGGCACTTTTGACACAGCGCTAAACTCTAATCCGAACGTGACCCATAACTACCCCGATGAAAGAAGGATTACCGCGAGGGTGCGTATGGTAAACGCGCAGGGCATGGTAAGATTTGACACCGTCACATTTACCACCCGCCGCTGCAGCGGAGGTGGCGGCTAATAATCGCAGCAAGAATGCGGGGCATTGCGAAGGAGGGCGCATGCAGCTGGCGTGCGCCGCCCTCGTATCTTGAAACCGTTAGTTTTGGAGGTTCTTCTATGAAGCATCCTATCTTCGCAGTAGTCACATCAGCTACTTTCGTCGCTGGAGTGATCGTTGGCCATTACGCAATGCCGAGATCGGTGAGGCATTCAGCGCCGGCTCTGAGTGCGGCAAACGAAATTTCGACACGCTCGTCAGAACGCACTTCGCCAACTCTATCCATTTCTGCGCCAAACCAGTTCGATCCAGCCGCGTCCTTATCGGAAAATATTATTGTTGCGATAGAAAACGCCGCAGCCCATCCGGGAAACCGGCAGATCTACAGCGAAGTTAACGAATTGATCGAGAACCTTGACCCGAAAGATGTGCGGCTAGTGATCGACGCAATCCAACACCTGCCCAATCCGCGTGAAAGAAATACGTTTATGTCGATGCTCATTACGCGCTGGGCGGAAGGCGATCCGAGGGCGCTGATTAGCCCAGACCGAACGCGCGGAAAAGGGGGCTTGTTGCCGAGGTCGTTGCACCTGGCGGAACACGACTCGGCAGCGGCGATGGCATGGGTAACTCAAACGCCGCCGGGTTCGGAACGCAACGGAGCCCTGCTATCTCTGGTTTCAGCTCTCGTCGAAAAAGATCCGCAAGGCGCACTCAATTTTGTGCAAGCTCTGCCAGCGGCCGACCAAACCGCAGCGCTCTATTCACCAATCTTCAGCGGTTGGGCCAGTGCTGATCCGGTTACGGCGGGACAGGTCGCATTGCAATTGCCAAGTGGCCCGATTCGCGACATGGCACTGCAAGTTGTTGGCTCTCGATGGTCTGAGCAGAATGCGGAAGCAGCTTACGCTTGGGCCAATGGTTTGCCTGTTGGCCAAGGGCGCGAGAATGCCATGCAAAATATTCTCTCCCGCTGGGCAGGTACTGATCCGGAACGGGCGGCCAAAGCAGCCCTCGGCTTGCCGACCGGCAGTGGTCGCGACCAAGCGATTGCAGATATCGCGCAGCAATGGGCGGAGAAAGACTCGACCGCCGCCGCGGCTTACGCTGCTGCACTATCGCCTGGTGAGACAAAGGACCTGGTGATAACGGCAATCGCGCGACAACTCACCAACTCCGATCCGCAAACGGCGCTGAGTTGGATCGAGAAACTTCCGGACGAAAGTACACGCCAAAAGGCGCTTGAGACCTGTGTCGGGCAGTGGAGCGAGACAGATCCGCAGACAGCAGCGGAGTTTGCAGTGCACAACAGCACCGGAGATACACGCCAGAATCTGCTGGCAAAGATTTCTTACCAGTGGGCACAAAGCAATCCCGCCGCCGCGTTTGCTTGGGCTCAAAATTTGTCAGAGGCAACCGCCCGCGACGCCGTTCTGCCCGGTCTTGTCTCCGTGGTCGCTGAAGATGATCCTGGTAGCGCGGCCGAAATGGTATCGCGCCTTCCTGGTGATATGCAGCCCCTGGCCGCGAGCTCACTTGTTTCGCAGTGGGTCGGCGCCGATCCGCAGGCCGCGAGCGCCTGGGCAGCTTCGTTTCCCGATGCCGAAACACGCGATCAACTTTTTGCCAACGTGATGAATCGCTGGGCAAAAACTGACCCCACCGCAGCGGCGACTTGGCTCCAGACTCTTCCCTCGGATTCTTCACGGGATGCAGCAGTGGCCGCTTTCGCAAGTCGAATCGTTTCTGCCGACCCGCAAGGCGCGGTGCAATGGGCTGCCACAATCAGCGACGTGAGTATGCGCAACACGGAGACCGTAGCAGCCCTACAAGCTTGGTTTGAGGCCGACCCAACGAACGCCAGTGCGTGGATTGCAAATGCCGGGCTGTCCGATCAAATCAAAGCCCGGGTTTTATCGCCACAAGACTAAGTCAAGGAGCTACGTCACCCGCGCATCGATTGGCTACGCGCAAAGATCCGCGGAATAGAATCCGAGAAGAGCGCTGAAGACTCGAGTCTCTTACGCTATCGCCATTCCGGTTCTTTTAAACATCGGGCAATGATTAGCGCATACAGCGCCATCATCGAGAGGACACCAGCTATGATTAAATATTGCATTCGTATTCACCCCCTTCGATTCTCTTCCATAAGTTTTTCTGGCTTTTCTTCAGACTAGCGATTACGCCGCAATCCGCTTCGCATTGCTTGGCTTTCTCTTTGCAAAAATTGCTCTGGCGAGAACGGACTAAACGTTTCCGCCATCCCAAAATAAGATAAGCACTCGGCAAGAGATGGTGAGCGGCCTCACTCCAATCAGCGTTGACTGGTTTGGGGGTGGTGAAGATGTCGCCCACGGATGATTCCAAAAAAGTAAGATTACAAAACGGAAATCGGGCGGAGCCGGTTGAGATTTGGAGAGCACGAAAATTCATCGAAGAACATTCGAGCGAGGAGCTGTCGCTGACCAAAGTAGCGCAAGCGGTCAACATCAGCGGGAATTATTTGAGCGAGAAATTCAAAAATGTAACCGGGGTAAACTTTGTCGAGTATGTAGCGCGCGTCCGCTTCGAAAAAGCATGCGATCTTCTGGAAAATGGCGACCGCCGAATAAGCGAAATTGCGTTTGCGGTCGGGTTTCAATCCTTGTCGCAGTTCAACCGTGTTTTTAAGAAACTCTCGGGCAAATCGCCGACTCAATACCGCCGTCCCTCGCGAAAGAGCCGAAACGAGTGAGGGGAATGTCAAACCCAAAACAAAATAATATTCCGTAAAAATGCGTAGTCAGCTCAACACGTTCTCGTAAGACTGCGACTGTCGTGCTGCATTCGAGGCTAACTCGATGGGCCTACCGCAACCTTGAAAAACTTTGGTGGGCGGTCGGGGGTGGTGTCGCGCTGACCGTAGTTCTGCTTTCCTGCAGCTCTCTTGAAACGAACCGTGCTATTCTCGCGCCGCCGAGTATTCCCGGCGCGGAATTTGTCGGCTCAGAGGAATGCCGGACCTGCCACGAAGACATTGTGCGCAACTTTCGCACCGCAACGCACGCCCGGCTGATGACGAAAGGAGAAAACGCGAAGAACGTCGGCTGCGAATCGTGTCATGGGCCGGGAAGCTTACACGTTAAAAGCGGCGGCGCAGCGCACACGATCATCAATCCGCGTAAGTCGCCGGAAACTTGTTTCCAATGTCACTTGGAAGTGCGGGCGCAATTTCAGTTGCCTCACCACCATCCGGTGCTGGAAGGCAAAATGAGCTGCGCCGATTGCCACAACCCGCACGTCGGTATTGCCATCAAGGGTGGCGGGACCAATGTTCAACAAGTGCTCAAAGGCGGCGGCCTTGCTTTCTTGAGCCGAAACGAGACTTGCTTTGAGTGCCATACCGCCCAACGCGGCCCCTTTGTTTACGAGCACGAGGCGGTGCGGCAAGGTTGTGTGGTCTGTCATTCACCTCACGGCTCCGTCAATCAGCGACTGCTAAACGAACGAAACCAGACGCTGTGTCTGAAATGCCATTTCCAGGAACAAAAAGAGCCCGGGCATATTTTTATCGGAGATGTCGATCACTCCAACTTCCTGCCGCAAGGGACCTGCTGGTCAGCCGGCTGCCATGAGGAACCGCACGGCTCTAACGTAACCCCACTTCTTAGATACTGACGTCGACCTTATGAACGTATCTCACAGATTCCTTGTGCTGGTTTGCGCAGGAACTTGTGCCGCCGCCGCGGTTCGCGCCGGCGAAACCACCGATGGAAAAGCGGTGACAACAGAAGAGGCCCCAGAGGTACAAGAATTGGATCGAACTCGGCATTGGCGGAGTGATAACGAGTGGCGACCGCGCGCAGTTCGAGCAAGAACACAGGCTGCCGGGTGATCAGCCTTACGGCGGCATTCAGGATCTGCATTACGAACAGACTTTTGGCAAAGACACGACCCTTACTGTTGACGGTCACGCAATCTGGGATACCAACGATTACGACATACAAGTGCAATTGTCGAAGCCAAAGCTCGGTTACATTAAGGCCGGCTTTACCGAATTTCGCAGTTGGTACGACGGGAACGGCGGGTTCTTTCCGCACGATGGCGGCACGTTTTTCCCGCCCGCGTTTCCGGAAATGCACATCGATCGAGGGGACGCGTGGATTGAGCTGGGCTTGCGTGTACCAAATTGGCCCGAAATAACGATACGTTACTCGCATGAGTTCCGCGATGGCCAGAAAGATTCGACCACTTGGGGCGATACGACTCTGACCGGGCTTGCAGTTAGTCCCACGCGAAAAATTGTTCCCTCATTTCGCGACATCGATGAAACGCGGGACATAGTCTCGTTTGAGGCATCGAAGACGATCGGAAACACCGACGTCCTGCTGGGGATGCGTTACGAGCACAACGAGAATGATGACTCGTTAAACATGGAGCGGAATGCAGGTCAGGTCGGAGTAGTACCCGGCGGTCAGCGTTTCGTTACTCAGCACCAAAAGGACGATGTGGATTTGTTCAGCGGGCACGGGATCACTGTGACTCGATTTAGCGATTCGCTCTGGTTTACCGCTGGCTACTCCTACACGACGTTACAAAACGATCTCTCGGGCACTCGCATCTTCGGTACGCATTTCGATTCCGCATTCGGAGAGCCTGTTCCAACGCTTGGTCAGCGTGACCATGCCTTCATCGACCTGGCCGGAACCGCCCAGGTCAAGGAGAATTTGTTTAATGCCAACCTTTATTGGGTGCCGTTGGAGAATCTCACTGTTTTGACGGGCTTCCGCTATACTCATGAGAACCTGGACACCGATTCGACTTTTCTTGCGGAGGAGCCCGTGCGAAACACGGCACCGTTTAGTCCGACGAATCCGGCGGGTGGATTCCACTATGGGCCTCCAGAGCTGGGCTTTGGCGCGAGGTTGGCAGATTACGACCGCTTCGCTCAGAGACTGGAGCTGCGCTACACGGGTATCAAGGATTGGGTTTTCTACGCCCAAGGCGAATGGGAAGAGGAATACGGCCACGTTAATGAAAACCAGAACATAGATGAAGACGTACCTCTGGATAAGAATACGAACTCGCTCGGCCAAAAGTACACTATCGGCGCCAACTGGTATCCCACGATGAGATTAAATCTGTCGGGGCAGTACTATCATCAAATTGCTTCCTATCATGACGATATTATCACCGCTTCCTTCCCGAGATTGATTAACCAGGACTGGAATACCGACGATCTAAATGTTCGAATCACATTCCGGCCGAAGGTCCCGGCTTGGCTTGGTGCACTTTCTTTCGTTACACGGTACGATTTTGTGCACACGAACATTGATGGCCAGTGGGAGGTATTTTCAGACGGAGAATTGTTGGCGGAACTGCAGACCGGCGAAATTAAAAAGCATGTGATCAGCGAGGCACTTAACTGGAACCCGCTGGCCCGGTTTTATCTGCAAGCGAATTTTTCTTATGCGCTCAACCAAACGGATACCCCCGCGAACGACATCAATTTGGTACCCAACGCGAGTCCAACGGTAACGAACTTTAGGAACGACTTTTGGACAGTGAGCAGCGGTGCCGGCTATATCATCGACGATAAAACTAACTTTTACACCGACTTTTCATTCTACTGCGCCAATGATCACTTTAAGAATGCTGCCGTTGCCGTGCCCTACGGCCTGGGTGCAACAGAGTACACCGTCTCAGCCACGATCACTCGCCAATTAACCAAGCAAACGCGCTTGCTCCTGAGATACGGATATTATGATTACAGAGATGCGACCTCTGGCGGCCATAACAATTACCGAGCGCATTCCATCTATTCTAGCTTGCAATACCGATTTTAATCGCGGAATGGGTCTGGTGGTGCGAGCGTCCGTCGTCTTTCTCACGGTCGCGACGTTTTTGTGCGGTTGTGATCGGAGCGATGACCAGATCAAAGTTTATCGCCTCGTCAAACCGCCCGGTGAATCAGCCCCGATGGAAAAAGATGCCATCGCCTCTACTAACGCACCCGTAAAATCGACCGTCGAACGCGTGCCCGCACCGGCCAACAACGGCGCAGTCCCTCCAAATTGGGAACCACAGCCGTTGTCGCAAATGCGCCAGGCCAGTTTTCTCGTCCACGGTGACAATGGCGCGCTCGCCGATATTTCGTTGGTTAGTCTCGGAGCGGCCGCGGGCAATGTGCTCGATAACGTGAACCGCTGGCTTGGACAACTGGCAGAATCACCGATTACGGCTGATAAATTGCCCGCTCTGATCCAAAAACTGCACACCCCGAGCGGTGACGTCGATATTATCGATATCAGTGGGCAGCCGGAGAACGGCGACCCCAGCAAGGATGGGCGCATCGTGGCCGCGATCGCACCAAACGAAGGTAAGACATCGTTCTACAAAATGCGCGGAAATGCCGACTTGGTCGGCATCGAGAAACCAAATTTTTTGAAGTGGATCAGCGCAGTCCGCAGTGATACTGGCAGGGATCAATCCATGCTCCAGGCGGATGCGCCGACAGCGGACAAGCCAGAGATCAAATGGGAAGTTCCCGCGGGCTGGTCGCCTGCCCCTGCCTCTGCCATGCGTTACGCGAGTTTTGCTTCAGCTGACGATACCGGCGGCAAGATTGACATCTCTATTGTCACGTTTCCGGGCGATGGCGGAAACGATCTCGATAATGTCAACCGCTGGCGGAAACAGATTGGCCTGACACCGGCGAATGAGAGCGCACTAAGTGCGGTTATAATCCCGCTAAAAACTGCCACGGAAAACTTTTCCAGCGTCGACATCGCCGGAACTAATTCGCGTATGCTGGCGGCGTGGACACGTCACGACGGACGAGCATGGTTCGTCAAGCTTACCGGTCCGTCGGCGGCGGTGGAAAAGGAGAAATCAAATTTCGTGAAGTTCATTCAATCGATTCGCTTTTAAGAGAAATGCTACGCAAGCTTGTTGATCTTATCACGTCGCTGAAGTTAACGATCGTGTGTCTGGCCGCCGGCATGGCGCTGATCTTTGCCGGCACGTTGGCACAGGTTCATCTCGGAATTCACGAGGCGCAGCAGCGCTACTTCCAAAGTTTCTTGGTTTGGTGGCCCCCGGAAAGTCACGGACTCAAGTTTCCCATTTTTCCTGGCGGGCATCTCATCGGTGCAGTCTTGCTCGTCAATTTGATCGCCGCGCACGCGAAACGTTTTCGGTGGGCCTGGCGCAAACTTGGCATCCATCTCACTCACGCCGGTCTTATTATCATGCTCGCGGGCGGTTTATTCACCGATCTGTTCGCAGTCGAAAGTCACATGCGACTCGCTAACGGCGAGACCAAAAATTATTCCGAAGACACAAGACACGACGAACTCGCGGTTATTGACACCACCAATCCCGACTTCGATCAAGTCACCGCCATTCCGGAATCAGTTTTGCAACGTAACCACAGCATCCGGCATCCGGGTCTGCCCTTCCAGATTGTGGTCAGGAATTTTTTCCAGAACTCACGGCTGCAGGTAATCAGCGAGGGAGACGCAAATGTCCAGCCGCTCGCCAATCGTGGGCCAGGGGCGCAAGCCATGGTGCAACCGATGCCGCCTGCAACCGCTCCGGACGACCAGAACGTCGTTACGGCCGCGATCGAAATCATTCCAACCGATCACGCCGGAGGCGTACAGGAATCGTTAGGAACATGGTTGGTTTCGGATGAACTCGGCGCACCGCAAAAATTTTCCTGGATGGGAAAAACCTGGCAGCTAACGATGCGACCGGCGCGATATTACAAGCCTTACAGCGTCACCCTGCAGAAATTCACCCACGAAAGGTACGCCGGCACTGAAATCCCGAAAAACTTCGCCAGCCAGATCGCGCTGATTGATCCGGAACGGTCGCTCAACCGCGATGTCCTTATATATATGAATCATCCGTTGCGATATCGCGGCGAGACCTATTACCAGGCTGGTTTTCAGAAAGACGATTCCGCAACGATCCTGCAAGTTGTGCATAATCCGAGTTTTCTCGCCCCCTACGTGGCCTGCATCATCGTCGCTGCCGGACTGCTCGTGCAATTCGGCTATCATCTCGTTGGCTTTGCCCGACGAAGGAGAGCCTTGGGATGAGACGCTTTTTCCCCGCTATCGCTTTCGTTCTGGCGGCATTCTGGATCGGCGCCAGTTTCGTTCCGGCGAAGAAATCGCACGATGATCTGGATCTTGCTGGCTTCGGCAAAATTCCGGTGCTGGTAGGGGGCCGGGTTAAGCCGCTCGATACCGTTGCCCGCAACTCGCTCCTGATCATTCGAACCAAAGAAACACTCCGTCGCGACGACGGCCGGCAAATCAGCGCAATGAAATGGCTGGCCGACACGCTATTTAACGCGCCGGTCGCAGATCAGTATCCAGCGTTCGTTATTCAGAATGCGGATGTGCTCGGCTTGTTCGGTTGGCAACAAAGCGACCGCAAGTATTTCAGTTTCGCCCAGCTGACTCCGTTCCTGAAACAAATCGACGAACAAGGTGAGCAGGCTGAAAAACTTCAGGCCGTCGAACGTTCAGCTTATCAAAGCGCGATTCTGAATTTGCGAAACGCACTAGTTCTCTATCAGCGATTGAAGAACAGTGTGCAGCCGGAAGGCGCAGAAGATTTCGCGGCTGAGTTGCAGGCGTTCGAGCAGGCAATTCCGGAGGCCGCCAGGGCTGCGCGCGCACGACAAACCGGAGCGAGCTTTGATCAGGCACAGCTCGATCGAATAGCCGAAGTGATGCAGGGATACGAGCGATTGGCCGACATGGCGTATTTGCTGGCGGTGCCGCCGCCATCCGGATCCGGCGACTGGGGCTCGGTTGGCCATGCCATCATGCAATCGATCGCCGCGCGCGGAATCGATCCCATCGTAAAATTATACGCCTCGTTAGGAGACGCTTACCGAACCGGCAATAGCGCGGCGTTTGATCAAACAGTCGATCGTTTGGCCGATCGCATTGCGCAACTGCAACCGACGGGGGTGAGACGCGCCCGTTACGAATTTTTCTTCAACGCAGTCGATCCGTTCACCCACAGCATGACGTTGTATGTGCTCGCGTTTCTGCTGGCCTGCATTTCCTGGCTGGCGTGGCAGCGGCCGCTGAATCGTGCCGCGTTTTATCTCCTGCTCCTCGCACTGGCCGTCCACACCTTTGGGCTGGTCTCGCGGATGTATCTTCAGGAACGCCCACCGGTTACTAATCTTTATTCCTCGGCCATCTTCATCGGCTGGGGCGCAGTCATCGTGGCGCTGATTCTCGAACGCATCTTTCGCGACGGCATTGGCGCGGCCTGTGCCGGTGCAATCGGTTTCATCACCCTGATCATCGCACACCATCTCGCTGGCAATGGCGACACCCTCGAGATGTTACAGGCCGTCCTCGACACCAACATCTGGCTCGCCACTCACGTGGTCGCGATCACGACCGGTTATTCCGCGATGTTTCTCGCGGGCATGCTCGCTATCATCTACATCGTGCGCGGTGTCTTCACGCGTTCTCTGAAAAAGGACACCGCCGATTCGCTCGCCCGCATGACTTACGGCGTGGTTTGTTTCGCGACACTGTTTAGCTTTGTCGGCACCGTGCTGGGCGGCATCTGGGCCGATCAATCGTGGGGACGGTTTTGGGGTTGGGATCCAAAGGAGAACGGCGCTGTCCTGATCGTGCTGTGGTGCGCGATCATTCTGCACGCGCGCTGGGGCGGGTTCATCCGTCAGCGCGGGCTCATGACCATGGCAATTTTCGGCAATGTGGTCACAAGTTTCTCGTGGTTTGGCGTGAACATGCTCGGCGTCGGTCTGCATTCGTACGGCTTCATGCAAAAAGCATTTCCCTGGCTCTGTGGCTTCATCGCCAGCCAGCTTGCATTAATGGCCGTGGCCGCAATACCTCTGGAGCGATGGCGCAGCTTCGGAACGACCGCTTCACGCAGAACAGAGAGAGTTCCGGAGTTTATTTCGTCGAAAGTAGCAGTAAAAGTCACAGCAGAATAACAAAAGGATCCAAAATGAGAATGATCGTTAGCCTAACAATTAGCCTGTTCATCGCATCGACCGGGTCGATGAACGCTGCGGATGCGAAAGCACTTTGGGATGCAAACTGCGCGCAGTGCCACGGAAAGGACGGGCGCGCCGACACCAAGATGGGGAAGCAAGTGAGCGCCAAGGACCTGACCGATCCGAAAGTTCAGGCTGGGTTCAGTGACGCCAAAGCGACCCAGTCCATCAAGGAAGGGGTGAAGGAAAACGGCAAAACAACGATGAAGGCGTTTGCCGGCAAGCTGACCGACGACGAGATCAAAGCGCTCGTTGCCTACGTCCGGACGCTGAAAAAATAATCGCGCAAGATCGAAATGGTAACGGGCGTGCGGTGCTGCCGCTTGTCATTTTAGTCTCTTGAAGAGGACAGAGAAGGTGAAACGGGGGCGCACCAGAGAGCGAGCCTCTTTCCCGGTTACGAAACCGCATTGCTTTTTCGCTCACATCGCCTTTGCACTCGACGCTCGCGCTCACGCTAGCCCGCAAGCAACCGCAAATCTGATCATCGAGATCAACGACACAACGCTCACGTCGTATGGTGATAAGAAACACGTTAAGGTGTTGGCGTTGACGGATTCTCAAAAAATGGAATTGGCTGGGGAAATTGGGATGGCCGCTGCGCTCGATTATTTGAAATCAGAAGGAGAGTTCCGCCAGTTTCCGACGCAACGATTTGTAAACTTCGATCTGATCCGACCAACCTATATTTCGATTCGTCCGCGACCGACCAAAGTATTGTCGAATGGGTCCAAGGTATGGCGACTTGCACAGAGTGAGGCCGATAAACTAAGGGGCGAACCGCGCTCCATCCGCTACCCAGATATTGAACAGCGATTGGCTGCTCATCCCTTCCTCAAGGGCATGAGTCGACATCATCTTGAGCTCCTCGCTCTTTGCGCAATGCCAACGGAGTTCGACGCGGGCCAGATCATCTTTCTCGAGGGCGATCCGGCAAATGGATTTTATTTAATCGACACTGGAACCGTTGTGCTCGAGGGAAAAACGAGCGATGGGGAACGGGTCGTTATCGACACTGTCTCGGCTGGCGAACCATTAGGATGGTCGTGGCTTTTCTCGCCCTACCTCTGGCATTTTGATGCGCGCGCCACGGAGGCATGCACTGCAATTTGTCTTTCTGGGATAATGCTGCGGCAGCATCGGGACGAGGATCTTACCCTTAGTAACGAACTTTTTAAACGCACCACCGAAGTAATAGTGCGGCGTCTCCAGGCCGCACGAGGCAAACTGATCTCGCGGAAGTAATCTCAGCCGATCTCAGGATTTAGCGGAGCGCTTTCGCTTCCCTCCCGGCTGCTTATTTCAAGCTTTTGATGTAGGCGACAAGCGCCTTCAAATCGTCGTCGCTGATATCGACCGGTTTCATCTCACCCTCGAGCATTTTCGCTGTCGGATGCCGCAAAAGTTTGGATATTTCTTCCGGCGGTTTCTGCGCGGTCGCGCCGACGAGCTTGGGTGCAGCAGCCGTTCCCACACCATTTTCGCCGTGGCACGCATCACAGGATTCGCTGTCGTATATTTTTTTGCCGGCCGCGGCGAGCGGATCGAGCACGGTGATGACCGGCGCGGACAGCGAACTCGCGGCCGCCTCTGGTTCAAACGGTTGGCGCATGAACTGCTCGGTTTCCTCGTTTTGTTTGGCCACCTGTTTCGCGATCGCCGGATCGAGACGATCCTCGCGTTTGCTCAGCAATCCGAAGGTGATAAGCGTTGCCAGAATTGCGAGGTAAATGCCGATTGCCACCGGACGCTTCCACGGTCGCCGTTCCAAACGCCGATCGATAAAAGGAAGCGCAATCATCAGGATCGCGGTCAACGCGGGAATGACGACGATTCCTACAACGGCGAGCGGGCCCTTAAAGTATTTTAGCCATTGGAAAATCGGCAGGTAGTACCATTCGGGACGCGGAACGTATTGAGTATCAGCCGGGTTTGCCTTCGGCCCCAGCTCTGTCGGATAAAAATGTGACAGCAATCCAAGCACACAGATCATGAGCAGCGCTACCGCCGTATCCATCAACACCTGTCGCGGATAAAACCGCTCCGTCGGGAGTCGGGGGGCGATGGGATCTTCGCTGGGCGGGCCAGCCGCCCCTGCTTTGCGGAAAAGGTAAACGTGGGCCGCTACTAACCCGAGGATCGCTGCCGGCAGCAGGAAAACGTGAGCGACAAAAAATCGCGACAACGTCAATGTTCCCATCTCATTCCCGCCCCGCATCAAGCGTTTGAGTGTGGAACCAATCCAGGGAACTTCGCTCGCCATGTTGGTTCCGACGGTTGTGGCAAAGAATGCTTTCTGGTCCCAGGGCAATAAGTAGCCGGTGAAAGCCATGGCCAGCATCAGGCCAAAAAGAGCGCAACCAGAAATCCAGAGAACTTCGCGCCGGCCTTTGTATGCGCCATAAAGAAACGTCTGGGTCAGATGAAGAAGCAAGACGATGACAACCGCACTCGAGCCGTAGGCATGCAGGCTACGCAAAAAGGATCCGCCGGTTACTTCTTTAACAATATAAGCCACGGTCGTGTGGGCGTGATCGGCCGTCGGCGCATAATAAAGTGAAAGAAATATTCCAGTGACCGTTTGAGAAATAAACAGAAAGAGCAGGACCGACCCAAAAACATAAGCCCAACGCGCGCCGCCAGGGATCGGTTCATCGAGCGCTTCGTGCATCAACGATCCGATTCCCGTACGACGGTCGAACCAATCGTAGGTGCGTTGCCATCGGCCCAAACGCTGACCAGTCGGTTTTCCGTCAGGCTTTTGCGTGCCAGCCATATCGCGTTCCTTTTAGGCGAGAACTTCCTTTGTCGGAATGAGCTGACGGAAATATTGGTAGCGCACTTTTAACATGCCGTTGTCGATCTTGCTTTCGAGATCGTCCATTGGTCGTGGAGCAGGGCCGGAAACACGGGCGCCATCGAGGGCGAAGATGGCCGTGTGACATGGACAGATAAATTGGTTCTTGGCCTCCACCCACGGAATCGAACAGCCCAGATGCGGGCAGATCGGCGACAAGACTCGCAAGACGCCGTCCTTCATCGGCAAAACGTAAACTGCTTTCTCGGAAACAATTTTGCGCCAGCCATCGCGCTGTTCGACCGTGATTAGCTTTTTCAGCGGTACGGTGAGCGAAGCGAACTCGTCGATCTTCCCAACATCCGACCATCCAATATCTGTTGTCTTGGTGAGCAGTGGATGCAGCGCGAATCGGATCAGCGGAACGGAAAGAGCCGCGCCCATCACCACCGTACCGAAGCCCAGCAATACACCAAGAAAGGAGCGGCGACTTACGGGTTCAGGGGCGACCTTGTCCGCCGAGCCCGAATAATCGGCTTCGTTCATTGTTCGATGAGGGGTGATTTTTCATGAAAAGTCCAGCTGCTGGCACTGGCGGCAATGAAATTTTCCGAAAAAATGCGCAGTGCTTTACCTGCAAGCCTTCATCATAACGTCGCGCACATGTGGAAGTTTAGACCCGGAGGAAGTAATTATGCCATTCGATCAAAGCTTGGATTTAACACAGCCGCAATTTCAACAAATCTATGATTATTAATACTGGCGAGTACGTTCACATTATTCATCGGCAACTTTTCCGCGAGGACGCTCAGCGTCATTTCGTCGGCACAGTGGAAAGTCATGAGGGCACAATCATGCGGGTGAAGGGTTATCTCTTCGCCATGGATTCGACCAACAGCCAATTTGTCCGGCGAGAACAGCTGCGTACGCGCGTGGTCTCGCTAAACGAGGCGGTCATCGTAAACATTCTCCCCTCGCGAGTTCAGATTGACAAAATCACCTATACCCATCGGCCCAATGGCGACATTCATGTTACCGATGGGACGGATTGGCATTTGGACATCACGCACTTGTGAGTTTGAGTCGCCACTGTCATCGAAGAAAGCCAGGAAATCGCGATATGAACGAAGACGAAGAAAAGAGGATTGCTCCAGAACGCGTTCAGCTTGAAAAAGAGGTCGCCGCACACCCGTTTCTCATTGGCATGGGCGACCGGCATGTTCGATTGCTCGCCGACTGCGCGATGCGTTCCCATTTCCACGCCGGCGGCGTCATCTTTCGCGAAGGTGAGGCCGCGAACCGCTTCTATCTCATTGTTCGTGGCAAGGTCGGCTTGGAATCGTCGACCTTGGGCGAGCCTGTTCGAATCGATGAGATACACGATGGAGATCTGCTCGGGTGGTCATGGCTTTTTCCCCCTTACGCCTGGCATTTCACGGCGCGGGCCTTGGAAGAGACCGACGCCATTTTCTTTTACGGCACAATTTTGCGCGAATACTGCGAGAAAGATCACTCTCTCGGCTTCGAGTTGTTTAAACGGATGAGCGTCGTAATGCTGCGAAGGCTGCAAGCCGCGCGCCAGAAGTTAATAAGCGCACGGCAAACCGGAAATCGCTAAGTATTTCGAATAGCACGCTGTTGTAATCAATGCAGGATTACGTCTCAAGATCCGGACGAGGTCGTCTCCTGATTCAGGCGCAGTCCCTGACTTCCACGTTGAGTCCTTCGTAGGTTTCCCTGACGATGTGATCAACGACTGCTTTGATCTCGTGCGTCTGCTCCCAGACTGCCAATTGCCGATCCGCGCCGGTCCCTTCGCGCATGATTTTTTCGATGTGCGCAATCTCGGCATGATTGCCTAGTTCATCTATTTCCGGGGCAACGAACTCGAGCATCTCATGCAGTAATTCCCGTTCGTCCATTTCGCATTTGCGGCCGAAATCGATCAGTTTCCCATCAATACCATAGCGCGAAGCGCGCCACCGATTCTCGTCGATCAAACGACGGGGATAACTGCGAAAAGTGACGTTGTAGCGGCGGAGCTTTTGCAATTTAAGGACGATGGCTTGCATCAACGCTGCCAGCGCGATGGTGTCATCGACGCGCGATTGCGCATCGCAAATCCGAAATTCGATGGTATTGAAAAAAGGATGGAGTCGGATGTCCCACCAAATTTTCTTCGCATTATCGATACAGTTGGTCGTGACAAGCAGCGCCAGATAATCCTCGTATTCGGATAGACTTTCGAATGCATCGGGAATTCCTGTGCGCGGGAAACGCTCGAAAATCATCTGTCGATACGCTTTCAGGCCTGTGTTCTGTCCTAACCAAAAGGGCGAGTTAACTGACAGGGCATAGAGGTGGGGCAGGAAATAGCGCGCTTGATTCATAATATCGATTCCTTCCTCGCGGTCCGGAATGCACACGTGCACGTGCAGACCGAAGATGAGATTGGCGCGCGCAATCTGTTGCATGTCTTTGACGATGGTGGCGTAGCGCTCATCCGCCGTGATGAGCTGATCCATCCAATGCGAAAACGGATGGGTCCCGGCCGAAGCGATCTTGAGCCCATCGCGCGCCGCCAACGTGGCCAGCTCACTGCGCAGCTCGATCACTTGCTGCCGCGCGCACGAGGCATCGCTGCAAATCTCTGTGCCCAACTCGACGACGGACTGATGCATCTCCGGCTTGACCCGCTCTTTCAAAATGATTTTGCCGCCGGCGATGATTTCCTGGATGTGCGAACGCAGCTCGCGCGTCTCCGGATCGACGATCTGAAATTCTTCTTCGATTCCGAGAGTGAAAACGTGATCTTTCATCGATTAGCCGCCGTGATTAGACTGTCATCCTCACTGGCTGAGGCAAATGATAAACGCAGATGGACAATTAAGGGTTGATTTTTCCCAAGAACGGGAGAGCCAGGCACGCAATGGCGGGCAGGTTCAAGGCATGGAACGAATCGGTCGGTACCTGGCTGGCGGCGCATCCATTCCTAATCGGAATGAGCCCGCATCACCTCGAAGTTCTGACAACTGCCGCTTCACGAAAAGAATTTTCAAAAGATGAAATCATTTTCCGAGCAGGTGAAGCGGCAAATGGGTTCTATTTAGTTGAGAACGGTGCGGTTGCGATTGAAGGATCCGTGTTCGAACACGGCGCCATCTCGACCGATTCCATACATGCTGGGGAACCGCTCGGCTGGTCATGGCTTTTCCCGCCGTATTTATGGCATTACGATGCGCGTGCCATCCAACCGACTACCTTACTGTTTTTCAGCGGCGACGTTCTTCACCAGCTGTGCAAGGATGATCTCACTCTTGGTCACGAGTTATTCAAGCGAATGAGCCAGGTGATGGTGCGTCGCCTGCAGGCATCGCGCGCGAAATTGATTGAAGCACTGAAGCCCCGGAAAAGCGCTCGCCAGTGACGGGTCGACAACCTTCTCTTTGACGGCAGTGCAGCTTGCAAATCGGCAGTCGGCAATCGACAATCACGAGTTCTTTCACGGGGTCTTAGCTCAGTTGGTAGAGCGCCTCAATGGCATTGAGGAGGTCAGGGGTTCGAATCCCCTAGGCTCCAGTCTACGCCTGATAATCAGCGAACGTCTTCCACGTAGCTTGCGATCTGATAATCCGTCACCACGCCACTAATACTGATACCGTTCAGTTTCTTGTCATAGTGGAAGCCGATGCCTCCGTTACCGCTGAAACTACGTCCAACCATCGCGCCGAAGATGTCGTGATCGCCGGTTATGCTGATATCAGCACTCGGTGCATAAAAAGTCGCGTAAACATTCCCAGATGGAGTGATTTCAATTGTCTGAATAACACCAGCGGCAGGATTAATTCCGTAAAACTGCATGTGAGCAACCCGGCTCACGGTGTAATCATCGCCCGAGCCAGGAATCAATTTACCTTCATCCACATTCTGGTTATCGAGATCCCCCGCTTTCACGCGCAGATTCCCGGTAAAGAAAATCTGCGCAGTAACGCCCCGCGCGACAGTGATTTTGCCCGTGATATCACCGTTGACAACGATCTTCGCGAAAGCATAGGGAGTGAGGACATTGCTGGCGTTGCCATTCTTTATCGTAACGGGTGCCGTCAGTGATGCGTAGACAAAGCCGGTTGGAACGTTTGGGTCCGCGCTTGTAGCCGTGATGTCCGCTCCTCCATTGGCGGTGGCAAAGCCTGTAGTGTCGGGTGCCTTTACCGGCGGAATTGTGAATGGCACACTGTTATCAATAGTTCCGCTAATTTGATAACCCGAATGGGTGACGTTACCACCGTTTGTGGTCACGTCGCCCCAGATGGGGCCGCCTTCTGCGAAGGTCGAGGTGCCGACAGACACGTCTCCATCATGCGCATCTGCAAGATAGGTTAGGGTGGATGGGGTCGGCCCATAGTAAGAGGTGACGCCCGCCCCGGGGATGTCGTTATTTACTACTTTGGGGTAACTTGGATTGGGATTCGTGAGGTTTGCAGAATTATAGCTGTCGATATTACCGCCACTATCAGGCCCATCGAATTGATTGGTGACTCGCAAAGCACCGCTGAACGCGTAGAACTTCGGAACAGCGACTAACTCAATACGTCGTGCAATTTGAGGATTGGCGACGGATGACAAACTTGGATTGTGCCCATCGCCGTCGCCATAGGTAGCCTTGAAGTGGTCGTGCTTGAAATCAATTTTGCGTAGAAGGGTATCACCTACACCGCGACTCGCGGAGTTCGCCACGAAATTGGAGGCGCCGGTAAAAAACTGGTCAGACAAGCCAACTCGCGGCAAACCATAGAGTCTGGCAGTTCCGATTGCGCGAATTCGATAATAAGGGGTAATGCTTGGAATGGTTCCCGTGCTATCAGTGAGTTTGTCGATCGTTACCGTTGTTGAAAGGTTACCTCCCTGCCCGAAGCCACTGATGGTTTTGGTCCAAGCAGGCCCCGGAGTCGGGGCAGGGGAAGGCGCCGTTGTCCAGCCGTCGGCAGTAAAAGGCAGATTAATAGGATCAAGAGCTTTTCGGACTTCATCAAATCCGGCGTCGCCACCTGCTTCCGCCGCGTAGAGGGCCTCCTTCCATCCCTTAAGTTGCTTGGCGGTGACGTTGTAACGCGTGGTGCAATTGATCAAAACATTGGCTCCAATTAGCGAAATAATGACAATCGTGCAGAGCGCGCATAGAAGAATGTTTCCGTCATTTCCGCGTTGAGCTTGTATCTTCATTTCGTTAATTGAACTAACCATCGCCTCTCCGCCTGTTGCGAAGATAGGAGAGAGAAAAGACCGTGGTACCGGCACGCTCATCATTGTAAAAACCCGGATGCCCTTTGGCGAAAATCGGCAAAAAGGTGACAGTCGATTGGATAAACTCAGTGTTGAGGAGCTCGATGTCGCTGGTAGCTGGAATCAAATTATCGGCGCTCGCCGCAATGCTAGTAATGGCGCCATTTTCCCTTCGCCGAATCGTTTGGTTGACGACCGAGTAAACAACATTGGTGAGCGACCCTATGGTAACGGTGGCACCGAGGTTTGTTGCAGACGCTGCGTTCGACATGGTGGCCTGACCGCAATTGCCCAGGACGCAACCAGAAACACTCTGGAGGGTCGTTCCGGCCGGTATACCGGTACCGATTATGGATTGACCGACGTTGGTGGACGTAAAATGAGTAGAGATCAGTGATAATCCCGGGCAGCTAATGTTTGCCGAACCCTGAGTTATTTTAACATTATTGACGGTCGTAGCCTGATAGTTGGCTACAATCTTGTTCCCAACGAGAGAAAGCGTAGGTGTGGCACGCGTCGGCTGGTTACCGCCATTATCAACCAGGTAGTTTGGCAGGATACAAGTGACTGTCTGAGGAGATGTGCTCGAAGTGACAATGTAGGCGCGTTTTACATCTCTGCTTAGGTAGTCGATGATGCGGACCTGCTGCAAATGCGAGTCAAAGTAATCGTCGACCGCATTGAAACTCTTTTGCAGGCAGACCGAAGCAGCCACGATCGCGGCCAGCATGAGGGAGCCAACGGATACGGCGAGCAGCATTTCGATCAGGGTGAAGCCCTGCCGTCCGTTGTAGCCTGATTTCATTTTTTAGTTCCTGCTGCAATCAGTGTCTCAGCCTCTTCCTGCTGCTGACGTTGGGCGAAGGCGGCATTCCAAGCATATTTTACCTTTACCTTTACCAAGGTCGTGCTGCTGAAGTCTCCCGTAGTATCCGGGGAAGCGCTCGGAGAAACAGCGACTCCCGGTAATCTAGTGTAAGTAATGCTTGGGCTCCCGCTGGGATAGGCGCTTACCGTCACTTCTTCCGTGACTCGAGCCGCGAGGTCAGACGAATTAGAAGGATAAACCAATGAGATGGGACGCGGCCCCAAGGGCGATGGCGTCGCCTGTGCGTTCATCATGTAGGTTGGCGAGGTGAGGTCGGTAAAAGCCAGGTTGCGCAACCCTTCGATGCGGTCCTGGACACCGTGCACCGCGGCAACAGCTTCTTTACTGGCGTCGATGTAACGCAGGCAAATGGCGTTTACCTCGAAAATGGCGGCAAAAAATACCCCGACAAGCGCCGCCGCAACAACGGTTTCGACAAGTGTGACGCCAGCTTGATGACGCGTGGGGCGCGCGAGGATCATTGTCTGGAAATTGCAGCATCCCGTATGCCCTTTTGTAGTACTTTGGAGGCGGGAAAAACGGGCTGAATTTGCCTAACGCACCCAGCCAAACTCCAAAATGCCATGAAGAGCTTAACCCCCTGTCAACGTGCTCCTTACTATGCAGTGCAGAGTGAGAAGAGTCATAGAGACCGCGGCACGACAAAATTGGACGGTTTTTGGGTACATCGAATGCTGCAGGCCGCCCCTCCGAAATCCATCGAGAAAGACTTCCATGAGATGGCACGGCGATTCCTTCTCAGCCAGTGCACCTGGCAAGATTTATAGCTAGCGGCCGAGCACCGTAATTCTCGCGCGCTGGGCGGCGAGAATCACTTCGTCTTTTTCCAATAACAAGGTGCGGCCTGCTTCCAGTGCAATTACTCGAATCCTGGCCTCAGCCCCAATGGAGATTGTTTCAACGCCTATCACCGGAACATCGAAACGCATGTCTTGATTCGGTTTGGCGACCTTGATCATGACGGCACCGCGTCCTCCCAACACGCCGCCGCGTCGTATGGTCTCATTTGTTCCTTCAAATCCTTCAACCGCGAGGATGGTTCCGTTTTTTGCAATTACGGTCTGTCCAATATCAAGCGCTGCGATTTTTTGCGCAATCTCCCAGCCGAAATCAACGTCCGACTCTTCACGACGCGAGAGCTTCGGTCCTGCAATCAAATCCTTCGTTACAAGAAAATCGTCCAGGAATGTCGTTGCCGGCAGGAGCGTGACACCGATTTTTTCGAGCTCGCCGGCAATGGCGCGAAAGATTGATTCGGCGTTGCGGCGTTTTAGTTTTGCGAGCAAAAGCAAAGCACGCCAGTCGGGGTGAAGATCGAACAAATTTCGGGGTGCAATTTGGCCTGCCATAATTGCGCTGCTGATTTTGCTATCCCGCAAGCCGGCCAGCATGCGGCTTAGCTGGCCTACCCGCAGCCAACAAATCTCGTCGACCAGTTCGGCTAGTGTCGCATCTGTCTCACCTTCGAAAGCAATGGCGAAAATCTTCTGCACGCCTGCTGTTCGTGCTGCGCGAGCGAGTTCCCGCGGATAGATGCCGTTGCCGGCGATGATGGCGAGTTGAGTGGGCGCGTGCAAGTTCGCGCAGAAAAAGCCTACGAATGGCGCCGACGCTTAACGTGCAACTGCGCGAGCGCTTTTTGCATTGATGCCTGGATGGCTGCGACCTCCTCGGCGGTGTGATCTTCTTTCATCGCGGCTTGAGCGCGGGCGACAGCCTTCTCCGCGGCAGCCTCATCGATTACCTGGGCTTCCAACGCCATGTCAGTCAAGACAGAAACACGTTCGGGGGTAATTTCAATGAAACCTTCTCCGACGGCCAACGAAGTAGTCCGTTTGTCCTTTACCACACGCACCTCTCCCGGTCTTAGAATCGTCAGCACCGGCACGTGCTTTGGATAAACACCCAATTCACCTTCCGAACCCGGAAGCGTCACCATTTCGACATCCTCGGAATAGGCGGTTGTTTCCGGTGTTACAATTTCCAGTCGCAGAGTAGACATGCCGTAAACGTTAAAAAGTTACCAGAGTTACAACGTTACAAACGGAGAGACAGGAAGAATCGCAAAAGGTTGGCGTTATTTCATCCATTTTATCATTCCGACTATTTTAACCTTCTTTGATCTGATCAATTCCGCCCTTCATATAAAAGTTTGTTTCTGGCACATCGTCGTGTTTGCCGTCGAGAATTTCTTTAAATCCGCGCACCGTTTCGGCAATCGGAACATACTGGCCCTTGTGACCGGTAAAAACTTCTGCGACGTGGAACGGCTGGCTAAGGAAACGTTGAATTTTACGCGCACGGTAAACAGTAAGCTTGTCTTCTGGCGACAACTCATCCATTCCCAGGATAGCAATGATATCCTGCAAATCCTTGTAACGTTGCAGCACTTTCTGAACACCACGCGCGACCGCATAATGCTCCTCACCCACCACGTCTGGCGCCAATGCTTTCGAGGTGGAAGCCAGTGGATCGACTGCCGGATAAATCCCGAGCTCGGCGATCGAACGCTCCAGCACAATGGTGGAATCAAGATGCGCGAAGGTATTCGCCGGCGCCGGATCGGTCAGATCGTCGGCCGGAACATAAACTGCCTGCACCGAAGTTATCGATCCGTTCTTGGTCGAGGTGATGCGTTCCTGCAAATCACCCATCTCGGCCGCGAGCGTTGGTTGATAACCGACCGCGCTCGGCGTGCGTCCGAGTAAGGCAGACACTTCGGAGCCTGCTTGAGAGAAGCGAAAGATGTTATCGATAAACAAAAGCACATCCTGATTTTTTTCGTCGCGGAAATACTCCGTCATCGCGAGAGCGGAGAGGGCAACTCGCAGACGGGCTCCAGGCGGCTCGTTCATCTGCCCGTAAACCAGCGCGACTTTGGATTTGCTGAGGTCCTTTTGATCGATCACGCCGGCTTCGCTCATTTCGACATAAAGATCATTGCCCTCGCGTGTCCGTTCCCCCACACCGGCGAAGACGGAAAATCCGCCATGCCCTTTGGCGATGTTGTGGATCAACTCGAGAATGACGACCGTTTTGCCGACGCCGGCGCCGCCGAAGGAGCCCGCTTTGCCACCCTTGGTAAACGGGCAGATCAAGTCGATTACTTTAATTCCGGTCTCAAGAACCTGCGCTTTAACGTCTTGATCTGTGAGCGACGGCGCGGGCCGATGAATAGGATACCGTTTTGCGAACTTAACCGGGCCTTTGTTATCGACCGGATCGCCGGTAACATTGAAGACGCGTCCCAGAGTGCCCTCGCCTACTGGCACGGTGATGGGGCCACCAGTGTCGCTTACTTTCATCCCGCGCTTTAGCCCTTCGGTCCCTGACATGGCAATCGACCGGACCCAGTTTTCACCGAGATGCTGTTGCACTTCGAGCGTCAGTTTGGTCGGGTTGCCATTGACTTCGTACTCGATTTCGAGCGCGTTGTAGATTTTCGGCAACTGCGTGCCACTGCCAAACTCCACGTCGACCACCGGGCCGATGACCTGAACAATATTTCCTGTATTCATAAATCTCGTTAGTTACTAGCCGAGCGCCATCTGCGCGGTTGCGATTTCGAGCAACTCGTTCGTAATACTTGCCTGTCGCATTTTGTTATACTCAAGCGTGAGGTCCTTGATGAACTGATGCGCGTTGTCCGTCGCGTTCTTCATCGCGACCATTCGTGCACTATGCTCGGAAGCGCGCGCATCGAGGACCATCTGGAAAATCTGATATTGCACATAATACGGCAACATTGACTCCAAGACCCCCTCCGCATTTGGTTCAAAAATATATCCGAGCAACGGGTCACTGGTAGGCGCCGACTCATCCTTTGGAAGCTGACCGTGCTCAATCGGCAGCAGAGTCTCTATCGTCGGTCGCTGATTAATTGTGTTAATAAAGTGGGTGTAGACCACAGAAACTTTGTCGACTTCTCGAGCGAGAAATTTTTCGATCGCGAAGTTGGCAATCGGTTTGGTTTCAACGAAGGTCGGGGCGTCCTTCAATTCAAAATCAGCGAGGAGTTCGCGCTTTGTTCTGGCGAGGAACTGTCGTGCTTTTCGGCCAGCCACAACGTAGCCCGCCTTGCTCGCTTCAAATCGCGCGGCCTCGCGCAGCAAATTGGTATTGAGGGCACCAGCCAACCCCTTATCGGTGCTGATCACGATGACCAGTTCCTTTTTCACCTCCCGCACATTAAGCAATGGATGCAGTCTGGGATCCGTGCGTTGCTGGAGCGAGACCAGGACTTTGTTCATTAATGCCGCGTAGGGACGTCCCGCCAGCGCATGCTGCTGTGCTTTACGCATCTTCGAGGCTGCCACCATTTGCATCGCCTTGGTGATCTGCGCGGTATTGCGAATCGATTTGATCCGGCGCCGAATATCCTGGGTGTTCGCCATTAGAGATTGCGGAGTGGTTTCAAGGCCATTCTCTAATTTTTGTTAACCAATCGGTTTGCCGGCAACGAATTCCTCGAGAGCCGATTTCAAGTTTGCTTCGAGCTCGGCATCGAGCTGCTTCTTCTGCCGAATCGAAGTCAGGAGTGACTCCTTGCGCGTTTCCAGAAAATCCTGAAGTTTGTTTTGGAATTCTTTCACCCGCTCCACTGGCACCGGATCGATAAATCCGTTTTGCATCGCCCACATTACCGCTACCTGTAGCTCAACCGGCAGCGGATGATATTGGACCTGTTTGAATAACTCGACGATGCGTTGCCCGCGATCGAGTCGCGCTTTTGTTGCTGCATCCAAATCCGAACCGAACTGAGCGAAGGCCGCGAGCTCGCGGAACTGCGCCAGATCGAGCTTCACTTTACCGGCGACTTGTTTGATGGCTTTGATTTGCGCAGCGGAACCGACACGGCTGACTGACAGTCCCACCGAAATGGCGGGCCGGACGCCCTGATAAAAGAGATCGGTCTCAAGATAAATCTGACCGTCGGTGATGGAGATGACATTGGTCGGGATATACGCTGAGACGTCGCCGGCCTGCGTTTCGATGATCGGAAGCGCCGTCAGCGAGCCGCCGCCATAGTCATCGCTGACGCGGGCGGCGCGTTCGAGCAAACGCGAGTGCAAATAAAAGACATCGCCCGGATAAGCTTCGCGCCCGGACGGCCGCTTCAGAACTAACGAGACTTGGCGATAGGCTACGGCGTGTTTCGACAAATCGTCATAGATAATCAGCGCATCCATTCCGTTATCCATGAACCATTCCCCCATGGACGCACCCGCGAACGGGGCTAGATATTGATTAGTCGCGCTGTCGGAGGCCGGCGCGGAAATAATTGTGGTATACCGCATCGCATCCTCTTTTTCCAAAACCGCGAGGACGCGTGCGACATTGGAATTTTTCTGTCCAATGGCAACGTAGATGCAATAGAGAGGCCGATAATCCTTATCCTTCGAATCCTCCGCCGCCTTGTTCAAACGAGCCTGACTGATAATGGTATCGACGCAGATTGTCGTTTTGCCAGTGGCGCGATCGCCGATAATCAATTCACGCTGCCCGCGGCCAATCGGGATCATGGCATCGATTGCCATAATGCCGGTCTGCACCGGCTGGCTGACGCTGCGGCGTTTGATTACCCCGGGCGCAACTTTTTCCAGCGGATAAAATGTTTCCGATTTAACATCGCCCTTGCCATCGAGCGGTTCCCCCAGGGTGTTAACAACGCGACCGAGCAGTCCCTTTCCAACGGGAACAGAGAGCAGACGCCCGGTTGTCTTTGCTTCGTCGCCTTCAGAGATCTTGGTCGGGTCACCGAGCAAAATTGCACCCACTTCAGTCTCCTCAAGATTGAGCGCCAGTCCGAAGACGCCTCCGGGAAATTCGATCATCTCATTGAGCATGACATCGCTTAATCCTTCGATGCGAGCGACGCCGTCACCGGCTTCCCGGACAATCCCGACATTACTTTTCGTGGTCGAGGTTTTCAGACCGGCTATTTTTGTTTCGATTTCTTCAAGGATGCTACTCATATCTCGTTAGGTATTTCAAAGTTGTTGTTGAAGTCTTTCCAGGCGGTTACGCACGCTACTGTCCCAGACGTCGCTCCCAACGCGAATCCGCATTCCCCCGAGCAATTCCGGGTTGACGACAAATTCCGTGGTTAAATCGGCTCCGTAGCGCCGGGCCAGGTTTAGCGAAATTTGCGAGACGCTCTGCGGCTCCAGTGCCATCGCCGTCTCAATCCGTGCATGACGTTTCTCCGTCTCGAGGCGAAGCAGGCGTCTGTAATATTCAAGGATCTTGAGGTAGCTCCGCGGTTTCTTTGCCAAAAGAGAATCGACGACCGAAGCGATCCGCCCGCGATCGAGCTGACTATCAGTGAAACTCGAGCGCAACATTTCACGCGCGATTTGGCGGACTTCCTTTTTGACCTGCATCGTGCGTTTCTTTGCGCTAGGCGGAAAGCGTGCGTGCCGCTTCTTCCTGCAGCCGTCGCTGATCTTCCGGGGTCAGGACTTTACCAGTGACTTTGGCGGTCGTGTCTACCACCAGCCGGCCGAGTTCGCGTTTTAGTTGCGCCATGGTGCGCTCGTGCTCAATGACACTGGCTTCGCGCGCCTTGGCTACGATCTGTTCCGCCGCTGCGATTGCCTCCTGTTGTTTGCGATCGGCCAGGTGCGAAGCACTAGTGCGCGCTTCCTCGATCATCTTTTGCGCTTCGGCATTACCCTTGGCCAAAATTTCCGAATAACGCTGCTCTGCCTCGGCCAGCTGTTGCTTGATCTTCTCCGCATTCAAGTTCGCCTGGGCAATCTGTTGTCGCCGTTGTTCCAGCACCGCAAGGATCGGCTTGTAGGCGAACCGCTTCAACAAATAGGCGACGATGATGAAGCTGATTACCTGCGAAAAGAAGAGCTTGGGATCCCAGCCAAAGGCTTCTCCTGTCTCCCGCGCAGTGTCGCTGAGATTTGTCGCCAGGAATATCGCATTCATAAACTAAAAGTGTCCCGCCGGTGCAAACGCATCCACGTGGATCTCCTATCTCTTACTTGACCAGGAAAAGGGCGTAGAAGACGATCGCTTCCGTTAATGCGATCGCGAGAATTGCGTGCACAAGAACAGGCGTGAAGGCTCCGGGATTCCGCCCAACGGCTGTCGTCATTCCCAGGCCAGTCAAACCAATGCCGATGCCGACGCCCATCGCCGCCAGGCCGACGTGAATGCTTCCGCCGATTTCTGCTAGTAGTGGTAGTATCATAGTTTTTTGTATTTGGTTAATTTAGCGATCTCCCCTGAGACCGCTGATATTTTAGTGTGCCTCTTCTCCGGGGCTATGTTGCGCAATCAAGAGGGTGAAAACAGCGGTCAATAACATAAAGACCAGGGCCTGGACGAATCCCACCAGGATTTCCAAAAAGTAAAAGGGAATAGGAAGCAGCCAGGCCAAATATGGGACCATGTGCGACATCACGTCGAGAATACTTTCGCCCGCGTAAATATTTCCAAACAAACGAAAGCTGAGCGAAATCGGCCTGAAAAGAATCCCGATGATTTCCAGCCAACCGACCAGAAAGAAAACGACAACCATCAATATTTTAAGAACGCCGGACGTCTCACCCTTCGGGCCAAACAGGTGCATCAGGAATCCTCCGATACCATTCGCCTGAAGTGCCCAAATAAGCCAGAGAACAAAGAAAATAACGGCCATCGCCGAGGTCATGTTGAGATCGGCGTTGGCGCCACGAAACAAGGGGCGATCAATTTGAAAAGCGCCGCTCGCCGGATCGACATGTCCCCAACCCACCGTCCCGACTCCCGGAATCAGACCCGCCCAGTTGGTGAATAAAATGAAAATGAAGATAGTGGCAAAAAACCAGAATGTTTTCTTTACTAGCTCGCTGCCGATGATCCCCTCGAGAAAATTATAGAGGCCCTCCACCAGCCATTCCCAAAAGTTTTGCACACCAGTCGGGACGATCCTGATATTTCGGGTTGCGATTTGCGCAAAGACGATCACCGCCACTGCTACCACCCAGGACACGAGCATTGAATTGGTAACGGAAAAGCTTCCGATTTGGAAAAGAGGCGCGGCCTTGAGTGAAAGGGTTTCGTGTTCGGCCGATTCGGCCGCCAGCGTCATTGCAGGCGCAATCAGGGCACCGAGCGCGCCAAGAGCAATCAGCTTGATCCGATAAAAACAGCGGTACGAAAACATTGAGTGTGTTTGCAGCAAACGAAAACCCGATTTGCCTGGAGGGAGACCAGCCGTAACAGTCTCGCGCTCGACCCTGGGCGCTTGCCGCGCATATCAAAGCCGCTTTTCCGCGAATGACAAGTTATTTCGCGACCGCGCGTTCGATCAACGGCGCTGGCAATGCTACCTCTCCCAGCCTCGGTTCGCGCGCCACACCCCTGTCACATACTTCTTCGTAAATCCGTTCCAGTTCGCGGATCGTCATTTCCTGATCGAAATTTTCCCTCACCGCCTGGTGGGCGGCGGCACTAAAACGCCCATATATTTCAGGTGAATTCGCCAACGCCACCATCGAGCGGCCAAGACTTTCGGTATCGCGCTCGTCGCTGAGAAAACCATTAAAGTTTTCCGTCACAGCTTCGGGAATCCCGCCGTGGCGCGTCGCGATCACGGGCAAGCCCGTTGCCATAGCTTCGAGAACCGAATTCGGCACGCCTTCCTGATCCTGATCTGGCTGGGTTTCGCTCGGATGAATGAAAATGTGGCTCCGGGCGTACAGTTCGCGCAGATCCGGCTGGCTGAGAAAACCGCAGAAATGCACCTTCCCTTCAACGCCGAGTTGTCGCGCCAAGGTTTGCAAATCCTCCTGCAACGGCCCCTTCCCGGCAATGATGAATTCAGAATTCGGGAATTCCCTTACGAAAACAGCGAAGGCACGAATGGCCGATCCGACGCCTTTTTTGTCGATCAATCGGCAAGCCTGCAGAATTTGCCAGCGACCGTCAGCCGGAAATTCCCGCCGCACGACGGAGAATTCGTGGAGCGGAATCCCAGTACGATTAATCCGAATCTTTTCCCGCGGACAACCGAATCCGATCAACCTGTCCGCGAGCGACCGGGAACGGGCCAGCACGACCGGGACTGAATCGAAGAGAACGCGCAGTTTTCCGGGATAATTCTCCACGTTCTGCTTAGTCGCGACGTCAGCGCCATGAAAAGAGACCAGGCAAGGCTTGTTCCATGCGCGGATGAATGGCAGCAGATGCACACCGGTGTGCCCAAAATAAATGTGCATCATATCGGCACCACGCCGGCCGAGAATGGAAACGAGGATCTGATATTCGCCGCGATAAATGAGCGGCGGGCGACGTTCGACGAACTTCATCCACCCGTGGCGCAGTAAATTGCGGTGTGGTCGCGGAATTCGTTCGATGTCGTCAAAGCGAAAGCGTCTGGGGTGCTCGACCTTCTTTGTCATAACGAAGGTCTGGTAGCGTCGAACAGATGTCACCTGCCGGTAAATGTGCAGCATCTCCGGCTTCAAAAAGGTCGTGCAATAACTGGCAACGATAAGTTTAGCCATGGAAGACCGCTGAGTGTCTGCGAACTCGCCCCTCTTGTCTAATGGTTAATTGTTGTCGGCTCCAATCCTGGATCAACTGGTTTCGGACCTTGATCGATCCATTCTTTCAACAATCGTTTGAGCTCGCTCATTCCGTCGCCTCTTTTTGCCGAAATCGGCACAATCGCGCGGTCCGGGAACCGTTTTTCGAAGTCGCGCAAATTCTTCGCCGCCTCCGGCAAGTCCATCTTGTTAGCCACGACAAACCACGGTCGTTCCGACAAACGCGGATCATAGAGACTAACTTCGCGGCGCAGCGATTCCAGATCGGCAATCGGACTGCGCCCTTCGCTCGCAGCCATGTCGAGGATAAAAACCAACAAACGACAACGGGTAATGTGCCGAAGAAAATCATGACCAAGTCCAAGGTTCCGATGTGCCCCTTCAATTAAACCGGGAATGTCGGCAACAGTTGCCCGCCGGTAATCACCGAGCTCCACCATACCGATCACGGGATGCAAAGTAGTAAATGGATAAGGAGCAACCTTCGACCGAGCGGCGGAAATTTGTCGGATTAATGTCGACTTGCCAGCGTTGGGATATCCTACAAGCGCCGCATCCGCGATGGAACGCAACTCGAAAAGAAAATGTCCGCTCTCACCCTCGCCTCCATCGGTATACTCGCGCGGAGCGCGGTTGCGCGAGCTTTTAAAATGCACGTTACCTTTCCCACCGGACGCCTCCCTTACAGAGCAGAAACTCCTTACCATCGCGGCTTAGATCAGCGAGCTGAGGAATTGTGGATTGCGGATTGCGGAATGCGGCTTGGTCAGTTGATCGCTCATCGGATAACTGCAGTTGGTAAATGATCGTTCCAACCGGAACCTTGACGATTTTGTTCGGCGCATTTTTGCCATGCATCTTTTTCCCGCGACCGTGTCCGCCATTTTTCGCCTTAATAATAGGCTCGTAGAAGAGGTGGGCCAGATGGTCGGTATGTTGATCGGCTCTGAGGATAACGTCGCCACCCCGCCCGCCGTCGCCTCCATCAGGTCCGCCCTTGGGCACAAATTTCTCACGTCGAAAGCTGACACACCCCCGCCCGCCTTTTCCGGCTTGTGCAAAAATTTTGATGCGATCGACAAACACGGCGCAAATTGCCATCCAGCGCGCCTTCTGTCATCCGACCGACATTTTCATTCTGGCGGTGTCTTCTCCAGCGCGCCGTCATCCCGAGCGAACGCGAGGGATCTCCCAGTTGGTCAAAGTACTACCCAAGTAAGGCGTGCGACCAAATCAGAGGTCCCTCAGTCCGAGCCGGACTGACGTTGTCTGATGCGGTTCAGGATGACAACGCGCGAAGCCGCGTGGAATCCTCCACCAAAAGAGCGTCACTCAATCAACAATCGGCTTTTGGAGAAAAGACTTCACCACGAATTTGCTTCCTGTTCTTCCATAATCCTGTTTATCGTTAGTCAGAAATTACTTGACGAATTATGAAAGGCCGCCAGCAAGGCCGGCCCACAAAATGGGTGACGGCAACAATGAAGGAGCACGTGGCCATTGGTAAGCCGGGAGTAAAATTTGAAGTGTGGGAAAAGTGGAAAAAGAACCGGCGCAAGCTTGGCACCCTTACCGTCACCGTGGGTGGGTTGCGCTGGCGGCCGCACAAAGGAAAACTTTCAAAGCAGCTAAGCTGGGATACTTTCGCGGAACGGTTCGAGGGAGAGTGATTTGCGCGCTGAAATTGAGAACGGATCTCATCACCGCGCATTATGACCTCTCGCTTCCTCTTCTCTCTAGAAAGAAGATTAAGAGGTAGCGGAAGAGGAAGAGATCACAACCGCATTCGATCGCCAGACACTCCTCTATCCTGGCAGCGCTACCATTTCGTGAATTTGACCGCGCACTTCGTTGCTTTCATACCGCCGATCGTTCTCATGTAGTGCCATCGGCATGCCGTAACGCGGGTTCATCGTGATGCGCACAACCCGGTCGATTTGCGCGCCCCGCACGATCGTGAAGCGAAACCTTTGCAGCATGATGGCGAGCGAAACCTTCAAAACCTGAATGGCAAACATTGCGCCGACGCATGCGCGTGGCCCGGCACTAAACGGCATGTATTCATATTGTGTCGGATCGATCTTGCGCCAGCGATCGGGGCGAAAAAGTTCCGGTTCCGGATAAATTCCCGCCAAATGATGGGTGAGAAAATGGCTGCAAATTACACGCGCCCCATGGCTGAGCGTCAGTGAACCCATCGGGATCTGATCTTCATCAGCGGCGCGGATAGTGAAGGGCACTGGTGGCAAGATCCGCATGCTTTCCTTGATGACGCGATCGAGAAAAGAAAGCTGCGGGAGTTGTTCGCGGGTGGGCGCATCGCCACCGAGCACGCGGTCAAGCTCATCCATCAGTTCATGCATGATGTTGGGATGTTGCGCGAGAAGGAACACAGTCCACGTCAACGTGCTGGCGGTAGTCTCAAAACTTGCGCCGAAGAGAATCGTCGCCTGACCCACCAGCTCCATGTCGGTCATGCCACGATTTTCATCATCGCGCGCTTGAATCAGGATTGAAAGCACATCGGTGCGATCGGACGGATCGCGCCGGCGTTTTTCGATCAACCGAAGGATTTCCTGCTCAACCAATTCGGCATGTTTCAGCAGCCGATGATACGGCGTCCCGGGAATGTCGACCGGAAAGAACCAGACCGGAGCGGAAAAGTTGCGACGCGCCCAAACCTCCAGCAAATGTCCAATGCGATAGGCATCAGTCGCTTCGTGCCCGAAAAGCACCGCACTGGCGATTCGCAATGTCACCGCGCGCATATCGGCGTAAACATCGCGTCGGCCTGGTTTCCATTGCCCTATCACTTCCTGCGCGAGCTCAACCGTGAGATCGTGATAACCGGCGACCGCTTTCTTATGAAACGGCGGCAGGATCAGCTGGCGTTGCTGCTTGTGCTGCGGACCATTCATCCGCGTGAGGCCAAAACGTATCCGGCGCTGCGCAGAATTGTCCGGGCCGTGAATGAATTGACCGGTGGTTCGAAATTTCCCGGGATCACCAAGAACCTGGCGATTGAATTCGGGTCCAATAGCGAGGACGTGCAGCTTTGTCGGTTCGCCAAACGCAATCGGCCCAAGGGCGACGAGGCTTCCGTACTTTTGCTGCAGCTTGCGCATGCACCCGACCGGATCGCGGAAAAAGTGAACGTATTCTCGCGCCGCAGGCGGACCGGTAAGGACATTCTTCTTCATCAGCGGCGCGGATTAATTAACCCGCTCCGTTTGCGGAAAAATCAACCATTTCCCGGATTTGTCCGCGTACTTCGCTGACGGAATAATTTCGGTCTTTCTTCGCGACGATCATCGGCAGGCCGTGACGCGGATTCATGGAAATGGCCACGATGCGATTGATCCGCGTTCCAGGCACAACGGTAAATCGGAAGCGCTGCAAAATCATCGCCAGCGAAATCTTTAGGACCTGAGTGGCGAAGGCGCCGCCGATGCAGATACGAGGGCCAGCGTTGAACGGCAGATATTCATACTGCGTTGGATTAATATTGCGCCAACGTTCCGGACGAAATCGTTCCGGCTCTGGATACAGATCTGGTAAATGATGGGTAAGATAGTGGCTGGCGATCACCCGCGTTTCCTGTGGCACTTCAAATGGTCCAACCTTTAATGGCTGCTGTGCCACGCGCACGGTATAAGGCACTGGTGGAAGAATGCGCATACTCTCTTTAATCACCCAATGCAAAAACGGAAGTTGCGGCAGCTGGTCGAGACGCGGCGGCGCATCGTCAAGGACCGACTCGATTTCATCCATCAGTTGGTGCATAACCGCCGGATGTTGCGCGAGAAGAAACAAACTCCAGGTCAGAGCGCTGGTGGTTGTCTCGAAGCTGGCAATGAAAAGAATCGACGCCTGGCCAATCAGCTCCGTGTCGGACATGGCGCGTCCCTCATTATCGCGCGCTTCCATGAGAAGCGAGAGCACATCGCTCCGCGCACCGGGCTGAGCGCGCCGGCGGGCAATCATCGTCAGGAGTGCCTTCTCGATTCGTTCTGCCTGGCGTAACATTCCATGGTAAGGCGTCCCGGGAACCGGCAGCGGATAGGTCCACACGCCCATCGAAAAACAGCGCTCCACCCAATCCTCCAGCATTCGCCCAATCGGATAGGCCTCGGCCGGGTCGCGACTAAATAGAACGGCGCTGGCAATACGCAAAGTCAGAGCGCGAACTTTCTCATGAATGTTAATACCGATCCCGGTTTTCCATTCTGCAATCTCGGTGTTCATGACATCGACCATGATGTCGTGATAACCTTGCACCGCACAGCGATGAAACGGCGGCGCCACTAGTTGCCGTTGTTGCCGGTGTTGATCGCCGATCATACGGGTGAGGCCAAACCGGACGCGACGTTGCGCCGAATTCCTAGGCCCCGGCAAGATCAGACCAGTCGGTCGAAACAAATTGGGATCGCTAAACAACAACCGGTTGAATTCCGGGCCGATGGCAAAGAGCAAAAGATCGCGCGGTTGTTTGAACTTTACCCTTCCGAGTGCCGTGACCGAACCATATCGTCGATATAGCCGGCAAATAGTTCCCACCGGATCAAAAAAGAATCGCAGGTATTCGCGCCCGGCTGCCAGGCCGGTAACTTGCGTCGCCTTCACCGCAACTTCGAAGGACCTGCGGCAATCGGAGACGTCGTTTGCGCCTGCCTGATCCCAGCGCGAACGAGCGATTCGTAGAGCGTTTTGGTTTCTTTCGCGATCGCACGCCAACTGAATTTCGCTTCCGCTCTCAACCTTCCAGCCTTGCCGAAGCGCAGCCGCAGCTTTTCGTCTCGCATCAATTCGTTAATTTTGACCGCCAGATCACGCGCAAATTTTTCCGGATGAAGCGGCTCGAACGGGCTTTCCTTCATTTGCGCAAGCGGCACAAGCAAACCAGTCTCACCGTCTATCACCACTTCCTTAATGCCACCGACTTTGCTGGCGACAACGGCCGTTTCGCACGCCATCGCTTCCAGGTTAATAATGCCAAACGGTTCGTAGATTGATGGACAACAGAAAACCCCTGCGTGTGAATAAAGTTGGATCACGCTCCGTTTATCGAGCATTTCATCAATCCAGATGATGCCGTCGCGGGCACGCCGTGCCTTTTCCACCGCGGTCTTCATTTCCCGGGCAATTTCCGGCGTATCAGGCGCGCCGGCGCAAAGCACAACCTGGAAATTTTTATCCATGAACTCAATGGCATGGACAAGATGGATAATTCCCTTCTGACGGGTAATACGCCCGACGAAGAGGAGGTAAGGTTTTTCCGATTCCACTCCGAACTTGCGCAGGGCATCGTTCGACTTGGTCGGGCGATATTCCTCGAGATCGATGCCGTTGTAGATCACGTGCAAGCGTTCATCTCTGACATTGAACAGCCGTGCGATGTCAGCCTTGGTCTCTTTTGAAACGGCGATGACGGCGTCTGCCATCTCCAGAGCGGTCTTCTCGACCCAGAGTGAAAAATCGTAACCGCCTGCGAGCTGTTCGCGTTTCCACGGCCGCAACGGCTCGAGTGAGTGCACCGTGATGACTAGCGGTATTCCGTAATTTTTTCGCGCCAGAATTCCACCCCAGTGGGTGTACCACGTATGACAATGCACAACCTGGGCATCGATTCCGGCAGTGTTAAAGGCAGTGCAGCGCTGGACGGCGCCAAGGGTGGAACGCAATGGCTTGGGACAATGAAACCGGGAATCGTCCAACTGAAACCCACGAATCGTTAGGCGACCAGATTTGCCCTTCTGGTCGCCAAAACAGCGGACTTCCACATCCATTAACCGGGCGAGCTCAAGCGACAAATACTCGACGTGGACGCCGGCACCCCCGTAGGTATGCGGCGGATATTCATTAGTCAGCAAAAGCACTTTCACGCGCGTCTGTAGTAGTCGTACCGACAAAACAGGGCAAGTCCGCTTGCGCCTTTAGGGCACTAAAAGTCCGAAACCAATCGTTTACGACCGGCGCCAATTCGGCTCGCTAATTTCTCACTTTTAAGAGCAACACCGGCACATCCACGGCATGTCGCACCTTGTCCACAGTCGCGCCATAAAGAATGTCGCTGATGAAACGGTGGCCGTGGGTGGTCATGGCAATCAAGTCAACATCCTTTTCGCGGGCCAGTTTAATAATCTCGTCGGAGGGTTCGCCAAGGGCCAGGACGGCGTCGCAGGTAAAGCCATCATTGATCAACTCGCGCTGTCGTTCTTCCAAATACACGCGGTCCTGTTTCATCTCTTCGCTTTCGGCCAGTTTCAACTGATCAAAATTGCGCGCCACCCAGCCGTCGGAAACATGGACCAACAAAAGTTTCGCTCCCGTCATCCGCGCAAGCGGCTTGATGTGACCGAGGATGGTTTCGTCGGCACCGCTGTTTTCAAGTGGAATGAGAATGTGCTGATACACGTTAACAATGACGAATGACGGATGACGGATGTCGAAGGCATGACAAAGGGAAATAGAAGGACGGTGTTCGTTTCCATCCGAATTTTCCGACTTGTTCATTCGGATTTATTTCGTCGTTCGTCATTCGGATTTCGTCATTTACTCCGGCGACAGACCAAGAGCGCCATAAACCGCTTTCAGCACGGCCTCGGGCATGAAAGTATCGAAGAGCAACTTCGCGTTGAGCGTGATAATAATGATCGCCGTCGTCCAACCGAGAATCTTCAGCCACGGTTTATTGGTAAACTCGCCGAGTTTCTTTTTCTCGCTCGTGAAACGCATCAGCGGCCAGACCGCAAAACCAAGTTGCATGCTCAGAACCACCTGACTGGCGACGAGCAACTCGGTCGTCTTGCTCTCCCCGGCAAAACCAATCACGAGCACCGCGGGAACAATCGCAATGAGGCGGGTAATCAATCGCCGCAGCCACGGTTTGATCCGGATGTTGAGAAAACCTTCCATCACGATCTGGCCGGCCAGGGTCCCGGTAAGAGTGGAGTTTTGGCCCGAGGCCAGAAGCGCAATTGCGAATAACCCGCTGGCCATGCCTACGCCCAGCAAAGGACTGAGCAGTTGATAGGCATCGCGAATCTCCGCCACATCCTGATGGCCCGACCAATGAAATGCCGCCGCCGCCAAAATCAGAATGGCCGAGTTAATAAACAAGGCGAACATCAACGCGCCGGTGGAATCGATGGTCGCGAACTTTATCGCCTCCCGTTTCCCCGCCGGCGTCGGTTCAAACTTCCGGGTCTGCACGACCGAGGAGTGGAGATAAAGATTGTGTGGCATTACCGTGGCGCCAAGAATGCCGATGCTGACGTAAAGCATCCCTTGATTGGTCACGATTCGCGGACCTGGAACGAACCCGAAAAGAATTCCGGGGAGACTTGGCTTGGAGAAAATTAGTTCGGCCGCAAAACACCCACCGATCGTGATAATCAAGGTGAACACGAGCGCCTCAATGTAACGAAAGCCTTTGTTTTGGAGGAAGAGCACAATGAGCACGTCCATGGCCGTGATGACGCAACCCCACACCAGCGGAATCCCAAATAGCAACTGCAAGGCAATCGCTGAGCCAACCACCTCCGCGAGATCGCATGCGGCAATGGCAATTTCGCAAAGCACCCAAAGAAACCACACGAGCGGTCTGGGATAATGATCGCGGCAGGCTTGCGCCAAATCCCGACCCGTGACGACACCAAGTTTAATGCAGAGGTGCTGAAGCAGGATCGCCATGAAATTGGAGATCATGATGACGGCGAGCAGCGAGTAGCCAAATTTGGCGCCGCCCGCCAGATCGGTGGCCCAGTTACCTGGGTCCATATAACCGACCGCGACGAGAAATCCGGGACCGGCAAAAGCGAACAACTTCCGCAAAAAGGATGCGTTCGGCGGAACCAGGACACTACGATGAACTTCCGGCAGAGAGACGGTTCCGGCCTCTCTACGCCAGGCCTGTTCAGCCGCAGTCAATTCCGGCATGAGGTTAGCGTCCCAAAAATCTGCTCACGCGCCAGCACGAAACGGCGATTTCATTTTCGCGCGATCAGTCGTTCGAACTTCACGTTGTGCCAGGAATAGAACGGGTACGGTCGGTCGGGATTCTCCGCGCGATATCGCCATTGTTTGTACATCCACATATATGGGCCAGGCCTCTCGCGCACAACGGGCTCAAAGGAGTCCCAGCACGCTTGTGCAATTTCACGTGGGCTGGCATTGGGGCCAAGATCAATCGGCGGATGAAAAACAACGCGGTAGCGTCCTCGCGGCAACGGCTCGCAATGGGCGGGAATAAGAGCTGCCCCTGAGCGTTGTTGGAGCCAAGCATGCGCAGAAGTAACGCTGGTGTGCAGTCCAAAACAGCGAATAGCGACAGCCGCCGGACCGGGAAAAACCGTCAAATCAATCAGCATCGCGATATTGCCGCCACGGCGCAGAGTTTTGAAAAGTCTAAGAACTCCGCCCGTGCGCGCACTGAAGACATGGCCCGACTGCTCCCGCCAGCGTCGGAAAATTGGATCGAGCAATGGGTTCTTGAATTCCTGAGCGATGATGGTGCTGGGACGACCACGAAACCCGTAACCCAGACTGGCCCATTCGAAATTACTGTAATGATAACAAACAACAATTCCACTCTGATTCGGATCGACCTCGGGGAATTCCTCAAATTCGATGTAACGGAGGAAATTTTCCGGTGTAAGTCGCGGGCTCCACATCAGGTCGAGCATGGTTTGGGCAAAATGCTGATAGGATTCGCAAATGATGCGGCGTTTCTCGGCGGTCGAATATTTCCCGGGAAAGGCGCAATCGAGATTGGCCAGGGCAACGCGCCGGCCACGCAGATCGACAACCGATGCGACCGCACCGACCGATCTTCGCCAGCGCCGCGATGGCGGACCGGGGAAAGAGCGGCACGATCTTCGCCGCCAGCAGGAGACCGACGTACTCGAGCCGGTAACGCAATTTTTTCCATGCCGCTCTCATTGCCGTTCAGGTAAGGCGAGTGGTGTTAGCAAAATTTTGTGCGAACGTACCTGACCGCCCGGGCAGGTTCGCGGGGCGGCATCTTGTGAAAAGCGTCCTTTTCGTTTGTACCGGTAATGTTTGTCGCAGTCCCATTGCGGAAGGTCTTTTTCGCCGTCTCTTGGGAAATCGCAAGGACATTGAAGTGGCTTCCGCCGGAGTGCACGCGGTCCGGGGACAGCCGCCCAGCTCGCACGCTGTTGACGTCTGCGCGGAAGAAGGGGCTGAAATTAGTAATCTGCGGAGCCAGCCCCTGACCGGCGCGCTCGTCGAACGCGCCACTCATATTTTCGCCATGACTGGCGCACATGTGGAAGCGATCCAGATGCTTTTTCCAAATGCAGCCGACAAGACTTTCTTGCTGCGTGAGTTTGAAGAAGCGGGTGCAACCTGCTGGCGTGATGTCCCCGATCCCATTGGACTTGGACGTGATGTTTACAATAGCTGCGCCGAAACGATCAAAAACGCCTTGCCGAGCGTGCTTGCATTTGTAGAAGAAAGCGAGGTTGTCGTGCGCTCCGGCGGGCGAAGCGGCGCTGCTTCCACTTATCTCGTGAGCGACATTTTGCATCCCACTCCATCAATCCTCGGCGCTCCGAGTGGCGGATTGCGCAAAGTCGATCCGGAGGTCTTTGACGCGATAGAGGCGGAAGAAAGGCGGCAGCGCGAAAATATCGAACTGATTGCGTCGGAAAATTTCACCAGCCGGGCGGTGATGGAAGCGCAAGGGAGCGTGCTGACCAACAAATACGCCGAAGGTTTGCCGAAGAAACGTTGGTACGGCGGCTGTGAAAACGTCGATACGGTCGAGCAGCTCGCGATCGATCGCGCGAAGCGGCTATTCAATTGCGAGCACGTCAACGTGCAACCGCATAGCGGTGCGCAAGCAAACATGGCCGTTTATTTTTCGGTTCTGAAACCGGGCGACAAAATCCTCGCCATGAATCTCGCGCATGGCGGACATCTCACGCACGGACATCCGGCGAATTTCTCCGGCAAGTTTTACAACGTCTCGCAATACGGCGTGAGCGAGAAGACGGAGCGGATCGATTACGATGCGCTGCAAAAACAAGCCGAGGAAGTGAAGCCGGCGATGATCACTGCCGGCGCGTCGGCGTATCCGCGCATCATCGATTTCCCGCGCTTAAGGCAAATCGCCGATTCGGCCGGCGCATTTCTTTTCATCGACATGGCGCACATCGCGGGGCTCGTCGCCGGCGGTCAGCATCCGAGTCCGATCCCGCACGCACATTTCGTCACCACGACGACGCACAAAAGTTTGCGTGGGCCGCGCGGCGGCATCGCGATGTGCGAAGAGAAATTCGCGAAACAAATCGACGCGACCGTCTTTCCCGGCGTTCAAGGCGGACCGCTAATGCACGTCATTGCCGCAAAAGCGGTTTGTTTTCACGAAGCGCTTCAGCCGCAATTCCGCGATTATCAGCGCCAGGTTGTGGTCAACGCGAAAGCGCTCGCCGCCGGTCTGGCCAAGCACGGTTACCGCATCGTCAGCGGCGGGACTGACAATCATTTGATGCTGGTTGACCTGCGTCCGAAAGAAATTAACGGCAAACAAGCCCAGGAAGTTCTCGATCGTGCCGGCATCACCGTGAACAAGAACGGAATTCCCTTCGACACCTACCCGATTTTCAAACCTGGCGGCATTCGCGTCGGTACACCGGCAGTGACCACGCGCGGCATGCGCGAGGAGGAAATGCTCGAAATCGCGGATCTGGTGGCGGAAGCATTGCAAAACCGCGACGACGACGCCGCGCTCGAACGCGTCCGCGGCAAAGTGCGCGATCTGACGCGCAGATTTCCGCTGCCAAGCTAGGCCAGGGTTCTGGGAAGAAAGATCAGCGGCGCCTGCTTGTTATTACGAGCGAAGTCGCGGAATCTCTGTAACCGTGAATCGTTATATAGTTTAACGATGCAAAAATTTAGCGATTTAACGAAATGGAGATGGTTCGCCCGACATGACAAATGGCACTGATCAACCAAATCCGCTGCGTGAAGGCCTAAGCACCCGAGCGGTGCCACAGCCGTGCGCCATCGTCATTTTCGGCGCTACCGGCGACCTGACGCATCGCAAATTAATTCCGGCGGTGTATAACCTCGCCGCTGATGGCGAGCTCCCGCCCGCAGTGACGGTCGTCGGTTTCGCGCGGCGCCCCAAGACCGATGAACAGTTTCGGACCGAGCTCGAGGAAACGACAAGACAGTTTTCGCGGCAGGAGGTCCGCGATGATATTTGGAAAACTTTCTCGCAATCACTTTTTTACCACCAGAGCGAGTTCGAAGACAAGTCCGGATACAAATCGCTGGGGAAACGCCTCGATCAGTTCGATGAAGAGCGCGGCACGCGCGGCAATCGTTTGTTTTATTTCGCGGCGGCGCCGGAACAATTCGAGCCCATCCTGAAAAATCTTAAAGCTGCGGGATTGAACAAAGCAAAAGAAGGCAGCTGGGCACGCGTCATCATTGAAAAGCCGTTTGGCCGCGATCTCGCTTCCGCGCAGGAGCTAAATCGGGTCGTATCCAATTCCTTTTCCGAAGATCAGACCTATCGAATCGATCACTTCCTCGGGAAGGAGACCGCGCAGAACATTCTGGTTCTCCGTTTTGCCAACGCCATTTTTGAACCGATCTGGAACGCGCGTTATATCGATCACATCCAGATCACCGCGGCCGAAACCCTCGGCGTCGAAGGGCGTGCCGGTTACTATGAAACCGCCGGTGCCTTGCGCGATATGGTGCAGAATCATTTGCTGCAATTGCTTTGCCTGGTGGCGATGGAAGCGCCCACCGATCTTAGCGCCGACAGCATTCGCGACGAAAAGGTGAAGGTCGTGCGCTCGCTGCGTCGTTATCGCCCGGATGAAATCGCGAAATGGATTGTGCGCGGCCAGTACACCGCCGGCGCGATCAACGCCGAACCTGTTCCGGCCTACCGCGAAGAAGAAAGAGTGAACCCGAATTCTGAAACCGAAACCTACGTCGCGCTTCGCCTGCTTCTCGATACCTGGCGTTGGTCGGAGGTGCCGATCTACTTGCGGGTTGGGAAACGTCTCCCAAAATCCGCCACCGAAATTTCCGTGCACTTTAAGAAAGCACCCATGGTTCTGTTTAATCGCGATAGCATGGAGCACGATCAAAATGTGCTCGTCATCCGCATCCAGCCTGATGAAGGAATTTCGCTGCGGATGATGGCAAAAATTCCGGGAACAAGTTTGCGCATCGAGCCAGTGAAAATGGATTTTCACTACGGAACGAGTTTCGGCAAGGCCAGCCCGGAAGCGTACGAACGCTTGTTGCTCGATGCTATGAGCGGCGACGCCACCCTTTTCGCCCGCCGCGATGAAGTCGAGGAGGCCTGGGCATTTATCGACACCATTGAAAATGCATGGATCAGCAAGGATGCACCTCCACTGACGTTTTATCCCGCCGGTTCGTGGGGACCGGAGGAAGCCGACGAGCTTCTCGCGCGCGATGGGCGCGCATGGAGACGGCTATGAAACGGTACGGGAGCGGTTAAATGTCTGCCATCGCTGAAAACATCTCCGTCGGTCTTCCAGTCGCGATCGATCGGATCGATCGCGAGCTGAAGAAACTTTGGAATGAAGGCGAAGGCGCGATGACACGCGCCTCAATGATGAATCTCGCGGTTTACAGCGAAGAACCTGATTCGCTTACACGAAACACACAGTTGCTGGCGCGAATCACTGAGAATCATGCCTGCCGAGGTATCGTGATCGGTGCCGATCCGCACTCGAAAAATGATCGCATCGAGGCGTGGATTAGCGCGCATTGTCATGTTGGTCGCGCCGGCACGAAACAAGTCTGCTCGGAACAGATTTCATTCTTGCTCGAAGGCGCAAAGGCGAAGCTGCTGCCCAGTATCGTTTTTTCCCAGCTCGATTCCGATCTCCCACTTTATCTCTGGTGGCAATCCAAATTTGCCGAGCCAATGGATCCACAGCTTTGGTCATGGATCGATCGATTGATCTACGACAGTCAAACCTGGCGCGACTTCAACGCGCAAATGCGACTGGTCGAGACGGCACAGCGCGAAGCCAAACAACGGATCGTCTTGTGTGATTTGAACTGGACCCGGCTCGTTCATTTTCGTGTCGCCTTTGCTCAATTCTTCGATCATCCGAGTTCGCATCATCATTTTCGGGAAATCGATAGCGGCACGGTTGTTTTCGGGAAAAATTTTCGCTCAACCGCGATTCTCTTTGTCGGCTGGCTCGCCGCGCAATTGGGCTGGGAAATTCGGAATGGAAAGAGCAGAAATCGTATCGAATTGGAAAATTCGACGAGGAGAACGGTGCAGATCAACTTGCAGGAAAATGGCGATGCACCCATTGGCTCTTTCATCGCGCATTCGAGCGACATAAAATTTGAGATCGCACTCGCACGCTGTGGCGATCTGCTCGAAGTCTGCCGCGCTAAATCGGATCAGACTCCGGCACGTCAGCTCCTTCCGGCAGGAGAAAACGATTCCGTAAGATTGATGAGTGAAGAGCTGATGCGAGGAGGGCAGCGCCGCGTTTACCTTCGCGCAGTCGAGAAAGTGCGCGCGTTGCTGTAACAGCATGCCCGCTGTGGTGGCACGCGTGTCGCGTGCAATTCCTTCGATCTCATTCTTGCGGCCGACACGGCCGCAGAAGAATCTCTCGCAAGACGCGCACATTTTTCTCGATTGAAAACAATTCTTCCGCGCGTTTCCGACCCTCCCGACCAAATGATCGTGCAAGCCCGACATCGCCAATCAACCGAGCAATTGCCTCGGCGGTTGCAACCGGATCATTTTGGCTCACCAGCAATCCGGTTTCGCCATCGCGAACCATTTCCGCGACGCCGCCCACGTCAGTTGAAACGACCGGCAAGGCGGATGCCATCGCTTCCATAACGACGGTAGGCAGGTTGTCCATCGAGCCACCGGCATCAACACGGCATGGCAAGACGAGGAGAGTGGCTCTACTTAAGCACATGGCGATTTCGGCCTGAGGTTTTGGCCCGGCAAGAAAAACCTGTTTGCTCAAACCTTGGCGATCGATTCGGGCCTGCAATTCTGCCGAGAGCGGCCCATCCCCGATAATTTCGCACCGAAACTCCTGGCCACTATTTCGCAAAGATGCGCAGGCGTCGATTAGCACATCAAAGCCTTTCTTGCTGATCAGCCGCCCAATGGAGAGAATCAGGGGTAGCGGCGACGGCTCCGCCGGTTGGAAACTGTCACAATCGATTCCATTATAGATCCGGTGGATGCGCGAAGCGGTGTCCGAAAAACGGTCACGCAGTCGATTCGCGGCGAAATCGCTCACCGCAATAATGGCGCTCGCCGTTGAGAAAATTTGGGAGAGTCCGACCTCAAAATCGTTGGGCACAAAGATATCGTTGGCATGAACGGTGAGGCTGTACTCGATCCCAACGAATCTCTTGATCCAAAAAGCGGTGCGCGCAGCCATGCCGGCGAAATGAACATGAAGATGGTGAACGCCGAGTTTCTGAAGCCGTACTCCGATGTAAGCTGCTTGGTGCAGGCGAAGTGAATCATCTTTCCCGCGCCATTCGTGTAAAGTTTTTCGAGCGGCTTGCGGTAAGCTGGCCGAAGCCTCGTCGGCCAATCGCGCAAACGCGTCGCCCTCGGGTAACTGATGCACGCCTGAAACGATTGCCGGATCCCAATTCAATTCCGGGCCACGTTCGGATGCCCGCAGCGAAAAAATTGCCGGCCGAATACCCTGTCGAAAAAGTTCGGCAATCTCCCGATAGCAAAAGGTTTGAGAGAATTTCGGGAACCGCTCAAAGAGATAGGCAAGCACCTACTCGATTTAACGCGAGCCAGCCTCATTGCCAACGCCACGAGGGCAAAAAAATACTTGACTTAAAAGTTAGTACCTCGCTCTGCACGACTTCTGCTGTAACCAGCGACGTGCCCCGTCGCGACTTCTTCTCCTTTTGTACGACGCTTCGGCCGATTGAGCTGAAGGCGCTCGGCGAATTGTCCCATGTCCGCCACTTGCGGAAGAACGAGTTGATCTACACCACCGGCGACCTGGCCGAGGAGATCTATAGCGTGAATCGCGGCGTCGTCGAAGTGATCCAGCTCATCCCCGGCGAATCGGATGAGCGCAGTTTCGTCACCCGCGGCGATATTTTCGGCGTTGCCGATGCGCTCGGAAAAACCCCGCGCTCAACTTCCGCCCGAGCCCAGGAAACTTGTAGTCTGCAATGTTTCAATCGAGAGAATTTCGCCGCCATCTCGCAGCGCGTCCCCTCGTTCCTTCTCTTTCTATGCGAGCAAATGGCCCTTCGGCTCAACCACGTGCGGGCGGCGGGCAAAGCTCCCACCGGCCCGCAAAAGTTGAGCGGTAGCCTGGCCAACTTCGATCTGATCACCGTCCATCAAACCATCATTAGCTCCGGACAAACGGGTGAACTCGAAGTGTTGAATGCTCACAACGAACGGATGGCCACGTTTTTCTTTCAAGGCGGCGCACTTCGCAGTGGTCAATTCCAACAGCTCACCGGAGAGGAAGCCTTCTGGCAGCTTTTCCTCAGCGACGATATTCCGGGAAGTTTCTCTTTCGCTTCCGGGGTCCAACCGATTACCGAGTGCCTGCAATCGGTCGAAATCAATCAATCTCCCAACGACATGCTCATCATGGCCATGCGCTATCGCGATGAGTTTCACAACATAAGAAAAACAGCGCCGGACCCCAACGCACTATTGCAAAGGCTCGCTCCGGCGTTTGAATGGCCGGACGATGCAGAGGCAGAGTTGAAGCCATTGGCGGAAAAGATTTGGAATTACACCGACGACCGTCGCTTCACGATCAACGAGTTGTTTCGGCAAAATGCGGTCTGCGAATTAAAGATCTACCAGGTCGTTTCGGAGATGTTACGGATTGGGCAAATCGCAACTGTTCATCCCACCCCGCAGGCACAACCACAGCCGCAGCTGGCAAAGGCCTCGTGAAAAAAATCGCGCCTCTACTTCTTGTTGCGCTGCTGGCATTGACGGACGGCGGCTGTTCCTATATGACAAAGAGCGGACGCCAGCAGGCCGCCTACGCTCGTTACATTCGGCATTCCAGTTATAACCGGATGAAACTGCAACGAAAGCTCTCGTCTTCGCCGAAAATTCGGGCGCCGAAGATGGAAAGCGACCCAACTGTGGCCACCAGCGCTGGCCCAGAATCCGTTAGCCCAAGCGCTGACTCGGCGGTCTCGCAGAATTAAGCGCCATCGCGCTGTACTGGAATTGGCCGGCCAGCGTCGTCCACCGCCACGTAAATAAAGACGCCGCGTGTGACCAGCACCTGAATGCCGTGTTCGCGGAAGCGTTCGACCCAAACCTCGACTGGAATGGTCATCGAGGTGCGCCCGATTTTTTCCACCCAGGCATAACAAGCCACCGTGTCCCCTACTCCGACGGGTTGCAGAAATGATAATCCCTCCATCGCCACGGTAACGACGCGAGCCTTTGCGGTTTTCGACGCGAGAATGCCGCTACCGAGGTCCATCTGCGACATCAGCCAACCGCCAAAAACATCGCCATTGGGATTTGTATCCGCCGGCATGGCAATGGTGCGAATGACCAATTCGCCTTTCGGTTTTTCGGGTGTCGACATGCTGTTCTTATAATCGGTAATTGCGCGCCAACGCCAGCCTTGAGCTAACTTCTGTCATCCCGAGAGTGAGCGAGGGAGCCCGTCGTGCTACCTTAAGGGTAACTTCCTCGGGATCCCTCGACTTCGCTCGGGATGACAAGCATGGGCATTTGTCTTTTTCGTCCTCTTCTGTAGCGGCGCTCTATGAGCGCCGAAAACTAAAATATCGGCGGTCATAGACCGCCGCTACAGAGTCACAGAATCAGCATGCAATCGCCGTAACTGAAAAATCGGTATCGCGTACGCACCGCTTCTTCATAAGCGCGCAGGATAAACTCGCGACCGGCCAAAGCGCTGATCAACATTAACAACGTCGAGCGCGGTAGATGAAAATTTGTTAGCAAAACATCGACCAGTTGAAACTGGAACGGTGGATAGATGAAGATGTCCGTCTCGCTTTCAATCGGTTGAATATTTCCGAGTTTGCGTTGAACCGATTCGAGGACTCGCACCGTTGTTGTTCCGACAGCAACAATTCGCTCTGCCTTTGCAATAGCCACGGCTGCATCCTGCGAAATTGAAAATCGCTCGGGATGCATTCGATGTTGGGTGATGTCCTCGCTTTTGACCGGGCGAAAGGTCCCTGTCCCGACGTGAAGAGTAATGAAGACATGGCGCAGTTTTTCGAGAATCTCCGGTGTAAAATGCAGACCGGCGGTCGGCGCGGCCAGCGAGCCATCGTAGTTCGCAAACACCGTTTGATAACGCGCCGTATCCTCTTCCGTGTAGCGGCGGTCTATAACCGCCGACCTCTTTATGTAAGGCGGCAATGGCATCGCCCCGCCATGCAGGAGATCGAGATCTTCGGCCAAGACGACCTCACGCGATCCGTCAGCAAAAATTCCTCCTGCCTTCGCTTGCACACCTTGAATGGAAGCGACTGCGCTTCTCCCGAATCTGCGCCCAGGTTTTACCAACGCTTTCCACCGACGCGCGGCAATTTTTTCCAGGAACAGAAACTCCAACTTCCCATCATCGGAAAAATGTCGCGCTGATAAAACACGCGAATCATTTAAAACGAGCAGATCGCCGTCGCGCAAAAATTTTTGCAGGTCAACAAAACGAGCGTGTTCGATTTTCTGCTCGTCGCGATGCAATACCATCATGCGGGAATCTTCCCGACGCGGCAGCGGGTGTTGCGCGATCAACTCACGCGGCAACTCGTAATCGTAGTCGCTCAGTCGAGTACCTCATTCCCAGAACCAAATAAATCTGTCATTCCAAGCCTAATCGCCAGTCCGGTTGCCGTGGCTCTCCGCAGAGCGTCGCCCTACCAAGGAAATCACGATCGATCCGCATTGGTAGGGCGAGACTCTGTCGAGCCTGATGAATTGTAAGGGTGGATTGCGCAATTAAAGGATTTGATCCCGCGGGTGAAGGTTGCAATGATCAGCCGTGCTTCAACCCGCGCTCTCCGTCGTCCTGGAAGGGCTCGAGAAGATTCGCGATTCACAGGAGAAACCGCTCCGAGTTTCCCGTGCGACATTGAATCGACTGTTCGAGCAAGCCCCACCCTTCGGCGGTGTAGAGGCGGACGCGTCGTCTGCAAGAAAAACCGATGTCGCAGCCAAGGCCGCAGCGCTCACCCAAGTGCGGGAGCGCGTTTGCGTTTGCGCAAAATGTCCGCACCTCGCGCGCACCCGCACGCAAACAGTCTTCGGCGTTGGAAATCCTGATGCGGAATTGATGTTCGTGGGCGAAGCGCCGGGCGCCGATGAAGATGCGCGCGGCGAACCGTTTGTCGGGCGGGCCGGTCAATTGCTCACGCGCATCATCGAGACAATGGGACTGAGCCGGGACGAGGTTTACATCGCGAATATTTTAAAATGTCGTCCCGACATGCCGAAAGGCGCCCCCGGGAATCGTCCTCCCACGCCGAAAGAAATGTCGACCTGCATTGGCTATCTCATCGAGCAAATCGAAATTATTCAACCACGCGTTTTGGTCGCGCTCGGAGCGACGGCGGTGGAAGGTTTACTCGGAACACGCGGCGCGATGCGTCAATTGCGTGGCACATGGCGCTCGTATCACGACACGTCACTCATGATCACGTATCACCCATCGTACTTGCTGCGCAACCAATCACCCGCCGAGAAACGCAAAGTCTGGGAAGACATGATGGCCGTGCTGGAAAAACTCGAGCGCCCGATCAGCGAGCGACAACGAAATTATTTTCTCTGAGCTCGGCTGCTTCTGTAGCGGCGGTCTATGACCGCCGAACATCGATCGCGTCAGATGATTCCAGCGGCCAACGACCGCGGCTACTGCAACGCATAAACTTCGACCAACGCCACGCCTGTCGTGTTGTTCACTCCTCGCACCACTGCGGTGTACTCACCTGGCGGCAGCGTTATCACCAGCGCCGACTCAGAATCATAACGCGGTGCGATCCCGATTGTTTGCACTTCGGCTTCCTGAGTTTCTTTCCAATTATCGTTGCCGGCGATCTTATTGCCGTTCCGATCGTAGAGCACCAGGGCCGGATCGCTTAGCGCATGGGCAAGGCCATAACTGGCCAGAGTAGGTCCAAGTGCGCGGACTACGATTTTCAAATTGGTGAGACTATTTTGATCGCCGATTACGAGGCCGGCAATCAAAACATCGTCCCCAACTCTAAGCAGACCACGGGTAGAACTGTTAACCAATGCCGGCGCGGGACCGCGATCCAGATCATATACCTCGAGTAGTCCATTTCCGGTGGCGCCATTCGCTCCGCGTAAAACGGCGGTGTACGGAACGCCAGTGTCATCTGATGCAACCTTTGTTAGAATTACCGATTCGTTTGGCAAACTGGGCGCGAGACCACTGTCAATGATCTCCTGTTGGTTGGCATTATCCATCCAATTATCGTTAGTAGCGATGACAGCTCCATTGCGATCGTAGAATTCGAGGACCGGATCTGCCAGCGCAGTATCGACTCCACTGGAGCTAAGCGATGGTCCCCTGGCGCGGATCAGGACCCGCTTGCTGACGCCGCCACCCCGAACGATAAACCCTTCGATTGCGACTTCATCGCCCGCGACGATCCGAGCCCGACCGGAAGCATTTCGGAGCCGGCTGGACGTGACAACGGTTTGAAACTTGGCCGTAAACGGGGTGCGACTTCCCAGCCAGATGGTATTAGCTGATGGCGCAGTATCCTGGACACCAGTTGTGGTAAGGACGTATTTGCTGTTTTCCAATAAAGAAGAGACGGTCAGGATCACGGTATCCGGTTTCTGGCCCATTACCGCTTCTAAAATATTCGTGGCCGGTTTCAACGAGTAGTTGGCGGCGATCGCGGCAGTAGCTGCGTTTACATGGCTGTTGAATCGAACTGCGAGGTGATTGGTATCCTGATCTAAATTGACCGAAAGAACCTCGAGCGGGCTGGCGATCCACTGCCGCAAAACTGCCATTGCGTCCTGATGCACGACATTTTTGGCCAGAGGCGGCATCTGGAGTAGACCCAAAGAGTTGTCACGCTGATAGAGTTCGGACCCTGCCAGATCGCGAAATTTTACAAAAGAGTTGATGAGATTTTGTTGGCTTAATGGCGTGTAGAAACGGGCATCATATCCAGGCCCAAAACCCCCAGGGCGATGGCACTGGGAGCAATTCGCGTCTATCCACGATCTCATTCGATATTCGATCGGCACCGTCGCGTTGGTAACGGCTACGGATTTCAGGTACGTGGCGATGTCTGAGTCGCTCGGCGCGGGTTTAAGTAACCCTAGATGACGAAATGTACGCAACTGATTGTCCGCTCGTCCGGGTACTCGGGTAGGTAAAATCACCATTTAGTTGGTGTGTCTTTACTCCAAGAACATAATTCGCCGGTTGGTTGTGACAGTAAAGACAGTCGAAACGACTGGGATACCTCCACGTTTGGGTGCGGGTTTGCCCGGAGGCCGTTGTAATCGGGATATTCTCGTCGAGACCGCCTGCCAACAAATCCGCATCCGTGTTATCCGCTCGCCACTTATAGGTTACTCCATACACGGCACCATTCCCGTCGCGGACCAATAGCCGCGTTTCTAACCGTTTCTTTTCCCGAGTGATCTCATTGACGGTGAGGTCGAAATGTTTGATGAAAACGGTCCCGTTGGGGAAAAACCATTCTCCGACCGGAACAAAACGAATTTGTTCGTCTGTGGTATAAGGGGGACCATCGTTAGGGACTGCGATCCAGCGTTGTTTAATTGCTCCATCAGACCATAAGGGGGAATTAACGGTAAACGGAATCACTCCTGGCGCCGGGGTGAGGTTGCGAACATCACTGAAAGCACCAGTAGCCGACAGAGTAGAAGGAAGCTCGAACTTATCTGCCGTCGGTGGCAGGACGTTGTTTAAATACGGTCCGATCGGATCTCGTGAATCCAACCCATAAGGTGGCTTGGCCAGGGCGGCAGAAGGTAGCAGACACAGGCATAGTATCCCAATTGGGATTATCCACGCGCGGCAGATAACCGTTTTCCACATGCAGAACCCAGCTACTGCAAGGTATAGACCTCGACCAACGCAACTCCTGTCGCGTTGTTTACGCCCCGCACAATGGCCGTGTAATTACCAGGGGTCAGAGTGCGCACGATAGCCGATTCCAAGTCGTTCGGCGGAGCGTGACCGCTGGCTGTGATTTCGCTTTGTTGTGTCGATTTCCAATTATCGTTGGCAGCAAGCAAGCCGCCGTTGGCATCATGCAATTCCAATGTTGGATTCGCCAGAGGATTGGTGATGCCGAAATTGGCCAGGGTGGGTCCAAGTGCGCGCACGATTACTTTTTCGCTGTTTGCCTGCACGATGACGCCCGCGATCATCACGTCTGGGTCCGTTTCCACTAGACCGCGGGTCGAGATGTTGATGAAGTGCGAGCTACCGGTCGTAGCCATGTCATAGGCCTCCACCAGCGCTACCCCGGTGGTGTTGTTCACTCCTCGCACAATCGCCGTGTAAGAGCCGGGATTGAGACTGGTGAGAATGGCTGGCTCGAGCGAATTGGGTGGCCTCATGTTCGCCGGAATCGATAGCGCGTTGGCCGCGGTCCCCCAATTATCGTTAGAAATAATGAGGCCGCCGCCGGAATTACGGAGTTCGAGCGTTGGGTCTGCTAACGCTCCGCTTACCCCGAATTGAGCCAAAGTTGGACCAAGCCCGCGCAGGAGCAATTGTTTGGCCCCAGTACCGCCAACCACAAATCCTCCGATCAGTACATCGTTAACGGTCCCGACGCGGAGCCGCGTGGAAATATTGCTCAAAACCCCGCCAGCCACTGCTGCCGTCACCGTCACCGACCCAGTCATTCCGAACCGGTAATGCGGTTGGCAGAAATATGGGAAAGTGCCGGTGGTTGTAAAGGTACGGGAAAAGGTGAAGGGAGCGGACTGAATCCCGGAATCAAACAAACCGTTGGCGTTTCCGCTCGTCCCAGAGGTCACGCTGTGATTATGACCAGGGGCCCATTCCCATTGCACGGTATCGCCCGCCTGAATCGATACATTTGAAGGGGTAAAAACGGGAGCGTCCCCGCCAACCTGTATCTGAACCGTCGTTGCCCGCGCTCCATTGCTGCTCATTAGCGCAAGCAAAGTCAATATTGCAACGAACATGGTCATTCGAATCAACTTTAGGACGTTTCGAATCGGACCGGACTCATCTGAAGAATTCATTGTGCCTCCCTGTTTGAATTTCGTTAGGAGCAGCCCTCATCCCGGTTGTTCCGGAACCGGGGCTGAAGCTCCGGATTGATTACAAAGCGCTTTCTCATGGCCAGCACCTTAAGGCGAGACCCTTACCGCCGTTCCCTCAAACACTGCTGGCATTGCAGCTGGGCCAGTCTGGATCATCCAAATCTGCTTTCCGCCCCTCGCATCGACGAAGATGTCAAAGCTTGGGCCTGGGCTAAAAGTTATTGTTCCTGTGCAGTCTGGATTGACGGTATAGGATCCTACCGATCCGCTGGAGTGGATGATAAAGCCATTTAGGCTGACCGTCGCGAAGGGACTGGATAGTGTTCCATCTCCATTGAAATCGATGTCTTCGACAATGGCTTTCGGTACCGCAACACCGTTGACAATGTTCCATCCATGGGTGGCGAATACATACAAGCCGTGCAGGGTGCGCACGCTGCACGTTTGCGGGGAAGTCTGCGCCTGCGCCCTGTCGGAGGTGGCGAAGGTCATCGCAACAATGCTCATCAATGCGCCAGCGAAGACCAGGCGACTCATTGCCCTTTTCAGAATTAGTTTCGTTTTCATAGTTGTAGTTTGTTTTTGGTTTAATGTTTGGATTCACAGGGTTCTAACGAAATGCGGGAACGAAGTTCCTGAATTAATTCTTTCACGGATTGGGGAGCACACGCGCCTCGCGTGTTGTTTGCGGTGCCTTCGCCGCAAACCTGTCAGGAATAATCAGGAATCCGGTCGGCGAGGCGCCGACCGGCGCAGGCGAGGGCGCGTGCGCTTCCCGCGTGGTTTTTACGCTTGTTTTGTAAGCAGAGATCCGTCACTCTGGACGGTCGTGATTCAACCAGCCCAAGGGAGCGCCGAAACCGGCGCGGGTGTGTTTGCGACGACGCGCTGGAGCATCATTCTTTCGGCAAGCGACTCGGACAGCGATGAACAAAAGGCGCGAGAAGCGCTGACCGAACTTTGCCGGACTTACTGGCGACCGGTCTTTCTTTTTGTTAATCGTCGCGGTTACTCGATACAGGAAGCGCAGGATCTCACGCAGGATTTTTTTGTCATGATCCTGGAGAGCGACTGGCTGAGACAAGCCGACCAGGCGCGCGGCCGATTCCGCTCATTTCTGCTCAAGTCCCTGCAGAATTTTCTCAGTCACGCCCGAGAGAGAAGCGATGCAATCAAGCGAGGTGGCAAAGTCGAGTTCGTCTCATGGGACGAGTGGATGGCGGAGGCGCCGTCACAATTATCACTACCGGCGGAAACGCTCGATTCGCTGCCGCCGGAACGCCTTTTCGATCTGCGTTGGGCTGCAACCGTGGTGGAGCATGCGCTACAGCGCCTGCGCGAGGAATGCGAAAGCAAAGGACGCCTCCGATTGTTTGAAGCCTTGAGCGGGCATTTGGCCTCGGAACGCGGCGACGTGTCCTACGCGAGCCTCGCGAGCAGTTTGGGGATTGCCGAAGCGATGGTGAAAAAGCAGCTGCATAATCTGCGGCAACGCTACCGTTGGCTCTTACGCGATGAAGTCGCCCACACCGTCGATAACCCAGCTGATGTGGACGATGAGATCCGGCACTTATGTGCGGTGCTGGCGGCAGGAGATGACGTTGGTTGATCGCTAAATCCTTAAATTTTCGGAACGTTGCATCATTAAATTCGTTAGAACCCTACGGGCGAACGTTAAGCCGGTTTCAATAGTTTAACGATTTAACAATTTAACTTTTTAACTTTGTAGCCTTCTTTCATGAACCGAATCGCTCAGTCGATTTCAGGCATCGAAACCGGCACCAGCAAATGCGAGCAGTGCGGCACTACGACGCGACTCGGCGACGGGATGTGCGTGACCTGCTGTCTTAAGCAAGGGCTGGAAGAAGAAAAACAAGAATCAATCGCAGCTTTCGAGACGGTGCTGGCTGAAGCGGACGTACCCGACAAACAGTGGCGGCTGGGCAATTACGAAATTATCGAAGAGATCGGCCGCGGCGGGATGGGTGTCATCTACCGAGCGCGGCAGCGACATTCCCGGCGCATTGTCGCGTTAAAACGGATGCTTACCTACCACGCGGATTCGCACGAGACGCTGGCGCGTTTCCGGCGCGAAGCCGAAACCGCAGCCACGCTCGATCACCCGAACATTTTGCCGATCTATGAGGTTAGGGAAAGTGAAGAGGGACTTCCTTTCTTCAGCATGAAACTGGCGACTGGTGGCAGCCTGCGCACCGTCGCTCCAGCTCTTCAGAACGAGCCGCGTCAATGTGTGCAACTCATCGCCAAGGTTGCACGCGCGATCGACTATGCGCACGGGCAGGGAGTTCTGCATCGCGACCTTCAACCCGGAAACATTCTGCTCGATGCGCGGGGCGAGCCGATGGTCAGTGATTTCGGCCTGGCTAAATGGCTCAGCGAAGAAAGTAATCTGACCCGAACGCTAACGACATTTGGGACACCGGGATATATCGCGCCCGAGCAAGCCGAAGGCGGTGATTTTAGTCCGGCGGCCGATATTTATAGTCTCGGTGCAGTCCTGTTCAATTTGCTGGCGAGTCGTCCACCTTTTGTTGGCGCAAACGCGCTTTCCGTAATTCGGCAGGCGGCGGCAACGCCTGCACCAAAATTGCGTGCCTTCGTTCCGTTGCTTGGACGCGACCTGGAAACGATTGTCGCTCGATGTCTGGAGCGTGACCCGAGAGCGCGCTACAAAACTGCAGGTGCCCTGGCTGAAGATCTTGAGCGATGGCTGGAGGGACGCCCAATTATCGCCCGGCCAATTCGCCCGCCCGCACAACTGTGGCGCTGGTCCCGACGCAATCCAGTTCTGGCTGCTGCAGCCACCGCATCTGCGCTCCTTGCGATCGCGGTGGTTTGGCTGTTGCGCGAGCAATTTGGTAGTCCGCCAAGGAATCTTCCGCCACCCGAGAAAAGCATCGCAGTTTTGCCTTTCCAAAACCTGAGCAAGGATTCAGAGAACGGTTTCTTCACCGACGGGGTGCAGGACGAGATTCTCTCGAGCCTGGCGAAAGTGGCGGACCTGAAAGTGATCAGCCGTACCAGCGTGATGCCGTACAGGGACGTAACGAAACGCAACCTGCGAGAGATAGGTCAACAACTAGGTGTCGCCAATCTGCTCGAGGGCAGTGTCCAGCGCACAGCTAACCGGGTGCGGGTCAATGCCCAACTGATCGATGCCCGCAGTGACACTCATCTTTGGGCGCAAACCTACGACGGCGATCTCAATGATGTTTTTGGGATTCAGAGCCAGATTGCCAAAACGATCGCAGATCAGCTTCGGGCCGTGATTTCGGAACGCGAAAAGGCGGCGCTCGTAAAATCACCAACGACGGATTTTGAAGCCAACATACTTTACCAAAAAGCCCTGAGCGCAGAATTGGCCGATGTTGACGGAAAAGATCTCCACGAAGCTATCCGCCTGCTCGAGCAGGCGATCGCCCGCGACCCGAATTTTCTACTCGCTCGCTGTGCGCTGAGCCGAATGCACCTCTGGCTCTATTATGCCGGTTTCGACCATACTCCCGCGCGTCGTGACACGGCGAAAAACGCACTGGACGAAGCTGCCCGGCTCCAACCCGATGCCGGCGAGCTTCATCTCGCCACCGCCGGATATTGGCTTCTCGGCTTTTCCGATTACGACCGCGCCCGGACTGAACTCGAGCTGGCCCGGCGCAGCCTGCCTAACAGTTCGAAAGTTTATTTGTGGAGCGGCGCTGTCGACCGTCGCCAAGGCCGCTGGAGCGAAGCCATAAGAAATTTCGAGCGTGCCGTAGAGCTCGATCCGCGCGATCAGGAATCTCTGATGAATTGTGGTTTCCTCTACGAGGGTCTCCATCGTTATTCCGACGCGACTCGAATGTACGAGCGTGCCGCGGCACTCTCCCCGCCGGACTATCTCCCGCGGATCGCAGCGCACGGTTTCGAGCCGCTGAATGAACGAGCTGACACTCGGCCGCTTCGCGCCGAGCTCAATGCCATCCTGGCCGAGAACCCAAAGGTTACGCCGAAGATTGCGGATCACTTGTGGTTCTGCGCGCGCATGGAGCGAGATCGCGCTGAACTCGAACGTGCCCTCGCGGCCATTCCACCAGACGGAATTCCGGTTGGAAGTAATATCGTTCGCCCGCACGACTGGTTCGTCGGTTACTCTGCACGTTTGTTCGGTGACAAAGAGAAGGCAACGATCGCTTTCACCTCCGCGCGCGCCAGTTTAGAAAAAACCGTAAGAGAACAACCTGATCGTGCCCAGGCTTGGAGCTTGCTCGGCCGAGTAGACGCCGCGCTGGGACGCAAAGAAGAAGCCATTCGAGAAGGTCGGGAGGCTTGCAAACTCTCGGCCCAAGATGCGTGGTCTAGTCCCGGATTGCTCCGAGCGCTCGCCGAGATTTACGCCTGGACAGGTGAGAAAGAACTCGCCCTTGAGCAGCTCGAAACGCTCGCCGCGCAAAACCCGGGCCTCGACTATGGCGACTTGAAACTCGATCCCGATTGGGACTCACTCCGCAGCGATCCGCGATTCGACGCGCTTGTAGCGCAACTGTCTCCAGAAGCAAAGAGTGCAGCTTTAACAGGAAATGCGATTCCCGAGAAAAGCATTGCCGTGCTCCCATTCGAGAACCTAAATGGCAGCAAAGAAAACTCCTATTTTGCCGCCGGAATTCAAGACGACGTGCTGACGAGCCTCGCGCAGATTCACGATCTGAAAGTTATCAGCCGCACGAGTGTGATGAGTTATCAAAACCCAGGCGGGCGTAATATGCGTGAGATTAGCCGGGCGCTAGGCGTTGCGAATGTTCTCGAGGGGAGCATACGCCGGGCGGGCAACCATGTGCTCGTCAACGTCCAACTGATCGACGCCCGCAACGACCGGCACCTTTGGGCGGAGCGTTACGACCGCACCGTTACCGATTCGATTGGTCTTCAAGGTGAGCTCGCCACACAGATCGCGACCGCTCTGAAAGCGAAACTCGCTCCGGAAGAAGAGGCGCGTCTTGATACCAGACCCACTACTAACTCGGAGGCCTACATGCTTTACCTGACCGCGCTTGGGCGGGAAGGAGCGATCAATTAGTCGACAGAAGACGAAATCGCGGCGGAACAACTCTACATGCAAGCCACGGCACTTGATCCAGGGTTCGCCCTGGCTTACGCGCAAGCTTCCATGGTCAATAGCGGGGTTGCCACGGGAATGAGCGGCGATCAACGAACGCGTAAGGCGAAAGCGCGTGCCCAGGCGGAGGAAGCTCTGCGCTTATCGCCAACCTTGGGCGAAGCGCATATGGCTTTAGGTCTTTGCCTCTATTTTGGGGAGAAGAATTACGACGCAGCTCTTAAAGAGTTCGAGGTCGCCGCGGCAACTTCTCCCAATAACGCCGAGATCTACAATTACGTTGGTGGCATCTATCGGCGGCAGGGACGCTGGCGCGAATCGGTTGCAAGCTTCGAACGCGCCCTGTCCCTCGATCCCCGCAACAGACACATCGCTATGGTCGCCGGCAACAATCACCTTTGGGTGCGTGACTGGCCTGCGGCTGCGGCCTGTTACAATCGCGCGCTCGAAATCGCGCCGGATGGCGCGGGTGCCAAGGTCGGCCTTGCTTACCTCGAAGTGTTTCGAAACAGCAATCCCGCTGCCGGGAGCAAAATTTTGCAAAACATTCCAGCCAACCTTGATTCTGATTGGGAGGTGGCTTTGACGCGCTGGGACATGGCCATGCTGGAGCGAGATTATGCCATCGCGGAAAAGATTGTGACTGATTCTCCGTTGGAAGATTTTCCTGACGCTTCGAAACCATTTTACCAGGGTTGCGTCGCCCTCGCTCGCGGCGACATCGAATTGGCCCAGCGCTATTTTGCCGCGGCGACGCCGGTTATCGAAAAGCGCGTGCGGGACGATCCCGACGATGCAAGCGTCACGCCGCGACTCGGATTACTCTACGCCTACATGCAGAGGAAGGAGGATGCCAGTCGAGAAAGTCGTCGTGCTATCGAACTCGAGCCAGAAAGCGAAAACGCATTTCACGGCCCCCGCTGCGCGGCCAATCTGGCGCTGGTTTATGCGCTTATTGGCGAGCCGGACCAGGCGATCACACTGATCGAGCGCCTCCTTTCCACTCCCGGCGCAGTCACGTACCTGGATTATCCGGGTAGCATCACGCTCGCCGAGCTTCGTCTGCGCTGGGAATGGGATTCGCTTCGAAGCAATTCGCGTTTCCAGAAAATCCTCGCCGGACCGGAGCCGAAAACTATTCTAGTACCGGTCCAGGAGGTCGCGCCCGCAACGCCCGAAAAAAGCATTCCCGTTTTGCGTTCGAAATTTAAATGAGGGATAAAGCAAATTCCTACTTCGCCGCCGGGATGTCTGCGGATTCTTCTCATCCCGGACGTGCGGAAGCACGTCCCTCCACACCGAAAATTTAATCTCGGTGGACACAGACCGCCGTTACAGCTTTGCTCTCGCCCTGCGCAATCGGCTTTGGCTTGCAAGCGTGATCGTGGTCGATGCAATCATGCCGCGTACTTCACTGCGGGGAACTTTCACCCGCGTCCGCAAAGCCTCCAATCCGCTTTCCTCGATTAGTTCAAGCGTGCGTACGCCAATCGTTGCCGGCAGCGCCGTCGCGACACGCACACGCGGCGGATTGATGGCAATGGAATACTCCAGGCCCGCGTCCAAACCAGCGCGTGCTTCCGCGATCCAGCGCTGATAAATCGACAGAAACGCAGCCGGCGCATTCAACAAGTCGGCGGGGGCGAGACCGGCATCGCGCAGTTCGTCTTCCGGAAAATAACAGCGCCCCGCGCGCAAATCACTACCGGCATCGCGCAAAACATTTACCAGTTGTAATCCGCGTCCATATTTCCTGCCCAGTTCCAACATATCGGCTTCCATTCGCGCGGTGAAACTCTGGACTTTCCGAAAACAAACGCGTGTCCAAAATTCACCCACACATCCAGCGACGAGATAAGTGTACTCGCGCAACTCGTCGGCATTAGCCAGAGCCGCGACTCCTCCACGCCATCGCGTCAAATCCTGCCGCTGACCGCGCGTGATAACAGCAAGCAACTCACGAACATCACGCTGATCTTCAGGTGAACGATTCTGCAGTGACTGCAAAATTTCGTCGGCGGATCCGAGTAGCACGTTCTCACCGTCGGTCATGCCGGGGGAACCACGCAACTGCGCGAGATCGTTCCCCATCGCTTGCTCTTTTCCAGCAATCGCGCGGACAAACCGGTCCAGCAGCTCAATTCGTTTTTCGACATCAATAGCATTGCCATCTGCAATTGTGTCGCTTGTTCTCGCCAGAAGATAACCCAGCGCGACAGGTTCCCGCAGCGCCCTGGGCAATAACCGAATAGAAATATAAAACGAACGCGAAACCGGTTTTAGCAGTTCCAGTTCGTTCATAAGCCAAACGTTGCTCAGCTCACTCCAATCCGCGAGATTTAAGATGGTGAGATAAAATGAGGAAGGACCGAAGCCCGAAACAATGACGAGGTCCAAATGACAACGGGATTAGCGCCAGCGGTTTCGGACTTCGATCGCTCGACATTGATTCTTCGTTCGGGCTTGGTCGTTCGGAACATGATAGAGATCACACACCGATGACTGAGAACGAGGCGCACACATCCGACGTGGTTCGCCATCTCTACGTCCATTTTCCATTTTGCGCGCGCATTTGCCCATATTGCGCATTTTACAAGACGCGCGGAAATGCTGTCGAGGTCGGACGCTTTTGTGAGGCGCTCGTACGTGAACTTCAAGGCACCGCCGCCTTGTTGCCATCGACTATTTATTTTGGTGGCGGGACGCCGACTGCTCTAAAAACTTCACAACTTGAATTTATCTTAGCCGCGTTTCATCAGCGGCTCGATTTCTCGGAACTAAGAGAGTGGACGATCGAGGCAAATCCCGGAAGCGTCTCGGCGCGTAAGGCTGCGTTGCTGAACAAATTTGGCGTCAATCGCATCAGTCTCGGTGTCCAGAGTTGGGACAACAATTTGCTCAACCTGCTCGGTCGCGAGCACAACGCCGCGCAGGCGGAAGAGTCGTTTCGCATTTTTCGCGACGCCGGCTTTTCCAACATCAGCATCGACCTCATGTTTGCATTGCCCGGACAAACGGAAAGGCAGTGGCACGACTCCTTGCAGAAAACAATCGCGCTCGAGCCCGAGCACATTTCCACCTATTGCCTTACCTATGAGGAGGACACGGAATTTCTCGCGCGATTCGAGCGCGGCGAATTTTCAGCGGACGAAGAGAGGGAAGCCGGTTTTCTCGAAATGGCGATGACCACGCTGGAACGGGCGGGCTACGAACACTACGAAATCTCAAACTACGCGCGGCCGGCATTTCGTTCCGAGCACAATCAAGCGTACTGGCGCGGAGCAGATTATGTGGGGCTTGGCCCGAGCGCATTCTCCACGCGGGGTTTCGAGCGCTGGCAGAACGTCGCTGATCATCATGAATACGCGCGTCGCTTGTTTGCCAACGAATCGCCGGTCGCGTCTGTAGAAAGATTGACTCCAGAAATGAAACGGACGGAGCGCATCGCCTTGGGGTTGCGGACGGTGGAGGGAATCACCGCCGATACAATCTCGATCAATCGCACTCATGCGCTAAGCCGTGCCGGGTTGCTTCGGCACGACACGAGTCGCGTTTCCTTGACACGCGCAGGAAGATTGCTGGCTGATTCGATCGCCGAAGAGCTGCTGTAGCCGCGGTCGCTGGCCGCGGCTGCTGCTCGTTGTAGCGGCGCTGCCTGATCGGCCGAACATGAAAGACTCGGCGGTCATACACCGCCGCTACAGACTCTCTCGGCCGACGACCGCGGCTACAGGAAACCTCACACCCCGCCGTAGCGCCTTTGCCGCTTTGCGAAATCTTCTACGGCCGCAAATAAATCTTTCCTGGTGAAATCCGGCCACAACCTGGGCGTCACATACATCTCTGTGTAGGAAAGCTGCCAGAGTAAAAAATTTGAAATGCGCATCTCGCCTGAAGTGCGAATCAACAGATCCGGGTCCGGATAATACCGTGTATACAAATGTTTGCTGAACATCTCCGGGTTAATCATCGCCCGATCAATATGACCCGCCTCAACCTCGCGCAGCAAACTCCGAATCCCGTCGATGATCTCATCGCGTCCGCCATAACTCAGCGCAAGAATCAATGTGAGTCCGGTGTTCCCAGCGGTGCGTTTGATTGATTCGTGCAATCGTTTCTGACAATTGTCCGGCAAATCGGTCAGCCGCCCGATTGCCTGGAGCCGCACATTTTTCTCGACCAGCTCTGGCGTTTTATCTTTTAAAAATTTCTCGAGCAGCCGCATCAACGCAAATACTTCACTCTTCGGCCGTTGCCAGTTTTCCGCCGAAAAAGCATACAGTGTGAGATATTCTACCTTCAGTTCACCGCACCCTTCCACGCATTCGCGCACCGCGTCCGCGCCTTTTTCGTGCCCCTTAATTCGCGGCAAACCACGCTGCTTCGCCCAGCGACCATTCCCATCCATGATGATGGCAATGTGTCGCGGAATGATTTTCGTCATTTCTCAAAGCATAATTGTTTCCGCCCGCGTCGGCCCGACACTAACGATTGTTAGCTTCGCCCTGGTTAATTCTGAAATTCGTTTAAGGTAATCGCGTGCCTGCCTTCGGCAGGTCGGACCATTTTCGAGCGGATCGCGTCGATTTGTTCCAACCTGGCATCCTTTCATAAATTGGTTCGCAATTGTTCCATTGCATGGAATCGCACGGTGGAACGTCGAGACGTTTTCCATTAAGACGATAGCCGACACAAATCGAAATCGGATCCACTTCATCGAGGCCATCGAGATTGGTGATCGCGAGTTCATCGATCCCGTTGATCATGGTGGCGTAATGGGTCGCCACCGCATCGAACCAGCCGCAGCGGCGGGCGCGTCCCGTCGTCGCCCCAAATTCGCGCCCCATTTCGTGCAGTCGTTTGGCAAAACCCGCATCTTCCGTAGGCAATGGCCCCTCTCCAACGCGCGTCGTGTAGGCCTTCATCACGCCAACGACCCGGTCCATCCGATGCGGCGGAACACCCGAACCGGTGCAAGCACCGCCCGCCGTGGTATTCGATGAGGTCACGAACGGATAGGTTCCGTGGTCGATATCGAGAAAAGTTCCTTGCGCGCCTTCAAATAAAATTTCGCGCCCGCTTTGCAACGCCCGATGCAGGTAAACCACCGTGTTCGCAACAAAGGGCATCAGCGCTGCGCCCGCCGCCAAATATTCCCGGTTCACTTCCCGGAAATCATTCGGTTCGGCGCCGAGGGCACGCAAAATGGCATTGTTCTCGCGCATCTTGGCTTCGAGCTTCTTCGAGAACAGAGTTGGCTGCATCAGATCGGAAACTCGCAGGCCCGTTCGCGCCGCCTTATCACCATAGGCGGGACCAATCCCACGTTTGGTGGTCCCGATTTTTGTTACGCCTTTGCGCAGCTCGCGCTGCTCGTCCAACGCTCGATGATAAGGTAGGACCAGGTGCGCGGCCTCGCTCACCAGCAGATTGCGGCCGATCTTGATTCCCAGGTTTCGCAATCCATCGATCTCCCTTACCAATGCAACGGGATCAACGACGACGCCGTTACCAATTACACACACTTTGCCGCGCCGCAGAATTCCAGATGGAATCAAATGCAAAATGTATTTCTTCCCGCCATGAATAACAGTATGGCCCGCGTTATTACCGCCCTGGCTTCGCACCACGACATCGGCGTCGGCGGTAAGGAAGTCGATGATCTTCCCCTTCCCTTCGTCACCCCATTGCGCGCCGATCAGGATCGTGTTGGCCATGGTGTTTCGGGCAAAATTTTGTCCCGACGCGCTCCATCGAGGCAGTCGGGACTGCGTCCAAGAATAAGAGGGATGGCGGACGGCGCAAGACCATTCTGGGCATGTCGGGCGATTAAGAGTTAGTTCAACAAAATATGCGTACCATCCTATTGATCATACTGGTTCTATTGTTACTCGGCGCGCTGCCGGCCTGGCCTTACAGCCAGGGCTGGGGCTACTTCCCCGGTGGCGGGCTGTTGCTGCTGATTATTTTGATCCTGTTTCTCTGGCGAGCGTAACGCCGCTTCGAGTTGGAAGGGACGCACTTCCGCGCCCAAGGACACGCGGAGGCGCGTTCCGCCACTTTTACTTCGCCACCACTCGGACGACCGGCAACGGAAAACGCAATCGCAATTCGTCCTGAAGATAAATCTCAACGTGGTGCAACCCGAATTGCTGGAACTGAACTCCGCCAAAGTAATGTACGTTCGTGGCGTGCCCTTCGATTTCCTTCAGCTCAAATTCCACCTCGGCCTGCGCCAGAACCTGTTGCTCATCCACGCCGATGATGCGCGACTGTTGCTTGAACTTCCCCGCGCCGCTGCACCAGCGCGACCAAATGCACAGCCGCATGCAGGTGATCGGTAATTGCGGAGCCGGCACAATATTGATGACGCCGACCAAAGTCTGCATTCCGTTAAACTCGTGCCGCACGTCCTCGCACAGGACGCAGCTTTGCAAGTCGGGCAGGATAACTTCGGTCGTCGCCATTTCGTTAACTGAAACCACGCATTAACAGCGCGAACAATATCACCGCCAAAACGATCCGATAAAGGGCAAAGGGCGTGAACCCGCGTGCCCGCACCCAGTTCATGAACCAGGCGACAACACCGAGCGCGACGACGAATGAAACGACTGCGCCAATTATGAGCACAACCCAATTGTGTCCGGTCATGACCAGCGGCGCGAGTCCTGTTTCGTCGCTGCCGTGACGCAATGTCTTGAGCAAATCGTAGCCGGTCGCGACCACCATCGTTGGCATGGAAAGAAAAAACGAAAATTCGAGCGCTGCGCTCCGGCTCAACCCGACCAATTGACCAGCAGCGATGGTTGACATCGAGCGCGAGGTTCCCGGAAAAACCGCCGACGCAATCTGCGCGAAACCAATCCAAGCGGCCTGGGGCAACGACATTTCTTCCATTCGCAGAGTGCGCGGATTGCGACAAAACGTATCTACGAGCCACATGATAATCCCACCGATGAACAACGCCCACGCCATTACCCAAAGATTCTCCAGGTTTTGTCCGATCTGCTTTTTCAAAAGAAACGACGGCACCGCCGTGACAACGAACGCGATGAGAGTGAGCCCGAGCGGATGAGTGAAAAAATTGCGGTTCCCGCTCTCTCCGTGCGGAAAGGTGGAGAGAAATTTCAGGATCCGATTCCAAAAATAAACCGGCAACGCCAGAATCGCTCCCAGCTGAATCACAATTGTGTACATCTTCCAGTAGGCATCGTGCAGATCGAGATGCAGCAGCGCCTCGACGATTCGCAGATGCGCGGTCGAACTGACCGGCAGAAATTCGGTTAGCCCTTCGACGATACCGAGTAAAATGGACAGAAGAAAATCGTTCACTGAATGCAGGGTGAATCGTTAAATAGTTACACCGTTAAATTGCAAAAAGCGATGTAGCCAGTTGAGACAACAGCGCAAGACCTCCAGAGTCCTACAAGCATTCACCTCGAGTCCGGTTACCGACCCGCCGCGGGCAGCTCGGACATCCTTTTTGACTCCTCCATGACCGCGAGGGCCACTTCTAAGTCGTCCAGCTGCACAAAAAAACACGACGCCGCCGCCTACAGATCCCGCGACGGGGCTGCCGTTCGGATCACCCAAGGGAATAGTTCAAAAATAATTTTGTTTTACCCGCAATGGAAGCGCATCGTCATTCCCTGCGATGAGGCTCCTCATTACAGGAATTTGTGGTTTTGTCGGTAGCTCCTTGGCAAACTGGTTTCGCGAACGAGAGCCTAAGTGCGAAATAATCGGGATCGATAACCTCGTCCGTCCCGGGAGCGAAACCAATCGCACCACTCTCCGTTCACGCGGAATTACTTTTCAGCATGGCGATGTTCGAAATGCTTCCGATTTCGAAAACCTTCCTGCGGTCGATTGGGTGATTGATGCCGCGGCTAATCCCAGCGTCCTCGCCGGAGTCGATAATCGGAGCAGTTCGCGCCAGGTAATCGAACACAATCTCTATGGAACGGTGAACCTACTCGAATACTGCAAGCGGATTGGAGCCGGGTTGGTCCTATTTAGTACCAGCCGGGTCTATTCCATTCCGGCACTTGCGGCACTGCCTTTGACAAAAGGCAAAGAAGCATTCGAATGGGATGAAAATGCCAAGCCCTCCGTCGGAGCTTCGATCAATGGATTAACGACTGAATTCCCTACTTTACCTCCAGTCTCACTCTATGGCAGCACAAAGCTGGCGTCGGAAGCGCTGGCTTTGGAATATCACCACAGCTTTTCGTTCCCGGTGTGGATTAACCGGTGTGGCGTAATCGCCGGCGCCGGCCAGTTTGGAACTGCTGAGCAAGGCATCTTTTCTTATTGGATCCACGCCTACGCCCAAAAACGTCCGCTAAGGTATATCGGCTTTGATGGCTCCGGCCCGCAGGTCAGAGACGCGCTTCATCCTGATGACCTAGCCGAGCTTGTCTCATTGCAATTTGAACATTCGATCGAAAATGAACTGCGAATCTTCAACGTCGGCGGTGGAGCGGCCAACGCGATGTCACTAGCCCAGCTCACTGATTGGTGCGCGGAGCGTTTCGGAAACCATTCGATCGAGTCGGATCCGACGCCACGCACTTTCGACGTTCCATGGCTGGTGATGGATAACGCACAAACTACCGCTGAGTTTGACTGGCGACCCAAGCGCGATCTTCCATCCGTTCTCGATGAAATTGCCAACCACGCCGAACGCAACCCGCACTGGCTGGATCTTGCCTCTCCACCGTGACCAGTCTTCCTGCCCAGCAGCAACCGCTTCAACTTCTGAGTGTCGTAATTCCCGCGCGCGATGAAGCCGAATGCATCGCTGCGACGGTCGAACATCTTCACGTCGAACTCCGCCTTCACAACGTTCCCCATGAAATCATTGTTGTTGACGACGGCAGCACCGATAATACCTGGGATGTTTTGACTGAAACTCGGAAGCGAGTTGAAACTTTGCGACCAATTCAAAATTCCCATGCGCACGGATTCGGTCGTGCTGTTGTTCTCGGCTTCGATCATGCCATCGGCGATGCCATTGTTGTGATGATGGCAGATGAATCCGATGATTGCCGCGATGTCGTGCGTTACTGGGAAGTCCTTAATTCTGGCTACGATTGCGTCTTTGGCAGTCGTTTTGTCAAAGGCGGCGGCGTTGTCGATTATCCCTGGCTAAAACTTTGGATCAACCGCTGCGCCAACCTTTTTATCCGCTTCCTTTTCCGCATCAAACCTAACGATATTACGAATGCCTTTAAAGCTTACCGTCGTGAAGTCATAGCCGGCTGCCGTCCATTCCTCTCGCCTCACTTCAATTTGACTGTCGAAATCCCGTTAAAAGCAATCGTGCGGGGTTACACCTGGACAGTAATTCCCGTCACTTGGCGCAATCGCCGCACCGGCACTGCCAAGCTCAAAATCAAGGAAATGGGCAGCCGTTATCTTTTTATCTGCCTCTATATCTGGCTCGAGAAATATTTCAGTCGCGGTGACTATCAGAAAGACACGCGCGAACTTGCGGCTCACGTTCGCGAAACACTGGGCCCGCGCTAATACGAACCCTCGATTGGATACTCGGCTACTCCGGCGGCGCCGCCATAAAAAAGTGCGAGAAGTTTTCGATTGTGGATTACGCCATGGTGCTCTTCCTCGTTGCACTGGGTAGACCGCTTGTCCTCGCAAAGGGATCGGCGCTCGCGCCGTTTATCTACAGCTTGTTCTAAGAATTGCAGCGCGCTCGCGCGAAAAGCTAGACTTTACGCCCAAATTTCTTCTCCAGCTCGGCGTTCGAGATTTGGATCATGGTCGGCCGGCCGTGGGGGCAGCAGTAGGGCAAGTCGCAGGCCAGGAGGTCGCGGATCAGCTTTTCGATTTCGGGGTAACGCAACGGATCGTTGGCTTTGACGGCGTGGCGGCAGACCGTCTTCGCAATCATGTCTTCGCCCAGACGCAACGGTGAACTGCTTCGGCTGGTCGTTTTCAATTCGTCAATCACCCGGCGCAAGAATTCAGCCGCGTCTGCGATTTCCAAAAACGCCGGCAGGGTATCGACGCGGAAACTGTTCGCCCCAAAGCTTTCGATCCCGATCCCCATTTTTTGCAGCGTCGGGACATTGTGTTCGACCCATTCGGCGTCGCGCGGTGGCAGGGAAAAAATCTGCGGCAGGAGCATTCGCTGCGATGGCACTCCTTGCTCCTCCATCCGCCGGCGCAATTCTTCGAACAAAATGCGCTCATGCGCGGCATGCTGATCGACGAGAACGAGGCCGTCGGAATTTTCCATCAAAACGTAAAGCCGGTTGAGTACACCGATGATTTGAAATTGCTGATCGTCCTTTGGTGCAGCTCCCGGCTCAAGATAAGGCGGCGTGACGATTGGCTGCCGGTGAATCGGGGAATCGGCTCTAGCGCCAGACGCCGACTGCGGCAGCGGAGGTTGCTCAGGCGCGGTTGGCGTTGAGGCTTCAACAACATCGGATTGCCGCGATGAACTCCGTGCACTGATTTCAGGCGTACTCGGAATGGGTCGCTCAATCGTTGGCGTAGCCCGGGACGATGCACCTTCGACGGGAACGATCGTGGCCGCCGTTGTTGCTTCGGCCGTTGGAATCGGCGCGCTGAATTTTCGCTGCCAATCAGTACGGCCACGTTCAAGTGTGCGCTGGACCGCTTCGACGATTGCTTCGCGAATCCTCGCCGGATCACGAAAGCGCACTTCGCGTTTTGCCGGATGAACATTCACATCCACATCCTGCGGGTCGAGATCGACAAACAGGAACGTGACCGGAAATTGTCCACGCATGAGAGCAGTGTGGTAACCCTCGCGCAGCGCAGTAGCGAGAATACCGCTGTCGATTGCGCGCCCGTTGACAAAAACGAATTGTTGCGCGCGCGTTTGTCGACTGATACCGGCGCGCCCGATCGAGCCTCGAACTCGGACTCCACGGTGTTCGCGCTCAGAAATCTCCAGTAGCTCGTTGAGAAATTCGGCACCGTAGAGGTCACGGATGCGATCGCCCAGCGACGTCGTTACCGGCAATTGCAGCGCAACTTTTTCGTCGCGGACGAGGCTGAAGCCAATCGCAGGATGCGCCAGCGCCTGCAAAAAAAATTGGTGCTCGATATTCCGTGTCTCCGTCGTTTCGGAACGGAGAAATTTTCGCCTCGCCGGCACATTGTAAAACAACGAGCGCACTTCGACTTGCGTTCCTGGCGCTTCACCGCCATCGCGCACCGTCTCGATGCGTCCGCCATTTACCAGAATCTCAGTGCCCGCGACCGCGCCTGGCTCGCGTGTCGTCAATCGGAAACGCGAAACACTTGCGATGCTCGGCAACGCTTCGCCGCGAAAACCGAGTGTGCTGATGGCAGCGAGATCGGCCGCGGACGCAATCTTGCTGGTGGCATGCCGCTCAAGCGACAGCAAAGCGTCGTCGCGATCCATTCCGCACCCATCATCGACAACGCGAATGCGCGACATTCCCCCGCGCTGAATCCCGACCTCAATCGAGCGGGCACCGGCATCGATGCTGTTCTCGACCAGTTCCTTCACCACCGAAGCGGGCCGCTCCACAACTTCGCCAGCCGCAACCTGGCTGGCGACAGTTTCGGGAAGAAGTTTGATCCGGCTCATTGGGACTTCTGATTGTAGGGCAGGCGCTCCGCCTGCCAAATCTAATGCGCAGCCAGAGAACTGTGTCTAAGAGCCGAAATATCCTTCAGGACGCCACGGTTCGAGTGGTACAAAGTAGATGGGCCGCTCCGCCAACGCCAGTCCGGCTCGGACCAATGCCGAAAGATTACGGTTTTTGTCGCCGTTAAGGCAAGGCGCGTGCTGATTGACTTAAAATGGGTGGATCGTACGTTTGCTTGAGTGAATGATTGAGATTACCGACAGCGCGGTGCGGCAGCTACGAGCCCTCGTGGGCGCAGCCGCGGGAAAAGGGTTACGCATCGGGATTGCAAAGGGCGGTTGCTCCGGTCTGCAATACGAGATGACTCTGGGAGAAGCTCGCCCCGGCGATTCCGTCATCGAACGGGATGGGGTGAAGTTTTTCGTCGACGAAGAGAGCGCCGGGTTGTTGCGCGGCTCAACTCTGGATTATCAAGACGCCCTGACTGGGGCGGGTTTTCAGATTGTAAATCCAAACGCGGCCCGAACCTGCGGCTGCGGTTCTTCGTTCGAACCGACGCGCCCGCGCTAAAGTGAGTGGTATTCTCTGATGGCAAAGGAATTTTTCCGCTACGAGACGCCCTATGGCCGGCCGCAGCAGCGAGTGAACTATTTCGCGTGGACGGTGGTGATTCTTCTTCTCACCGGCTTCGCCTTTGTCGCCTGGCTGGGAAGCTTCTACATTTTTTGGCAACCGGAACGGCCCGATAGTTATCGGCTGCTAAGAAAACTGCATCGTATTGATCCGCCGCGGCGGTTCGAATTAACTGCGGCGCCGGCGGGTGAATTTCTTAACCCGAAACAACTGCATGACCGCTACGCTCCCCTCGGCGAAGCGGAGTTATCCCAGACGAATAGCGAGCTGGCGCGCAATTACATTCGCAATTTCCAACAGGTCCACGGCCTCGTCCCCTACGTGGTCGGGCGCTTTCGCATCATCGAGGTCCACCAGCTCGGCTCGGCAGATATTTTCACTTCCGGGATGGTCGCGCTCGCTGCTGCGATTGATAACGGCGAAGTTCTGCTCGAACACGTTTATCCGGCCGATCGCCGTGACGTTCCGTTGATGCGCCAAACACTCGCCCCCGGTCTCGAGGTCAAGCTCGAACGATCACACGATATTTCGGCTGTGATTCACGCGGATCGGACGGCCGAAGGGCGCATCCTGGTCACAGCGATGCCGTTGCTTTATGGAACTTACACCGTTACCCGCGGCACTGGCACGTTTAGCCTGGAACCCCCGCTAAATCTCAATCTCGCCGCTGGTTGGCCGCTTTTTAAACGCGAAGAATTGCATGCCGCCGAAGATCGATTCGCACAACTGCGGCAACATGAACCCGCGACGCCTGGCACAATCGCGATCCCGGGAATCTCGCCCAGCGGGACACCGCCGCCGAGCGAAAACCAACTTGTCCGCGTCGAAGCGGCGTTGCCGATTGAAACGCCGGCTGTCACGCCGCCACCGCCGCCGTCCAGGACAACGAAACCAACACCGGCGGGGAAAGCCGGAAAAATCGCAAAGAATCAAAAGCCAACGGCAACACCGAGCGCCACGGCGATGCAAGTCGCCAAAGCTAACACTCCAGCCCCAACATTATCGACGCAGCCGTCGCAAACGTTGAGTCCGACCCCAATTCCCAATGAGCCGGCCGATGGAACCACTCTGGCATCGACCGCAGGTGGCGGGAATTGGAAAACGTATCCACCCGGCAAAATGCCGCTGGGCCGTCTCATTGCGACAACGGACCTCAATCAGGTGGCTATCCGCGGCCTTTCCGGGGAACGTACTTATCTCCAAGGACAATTTGTGGTGAATTTCGCGGATGCAAATAAAGCCGTCTTACGGCCGCGCTCGCGCATGCCGGATTCGGTAATGCTTCTGGCCGGGGGAAACTCCACCCGGATCATTGTTGAGTATCCCGCAGGTTATGTCCCGCCGAAACCGGGTTCAATCGTGAGTCGTGATGAAGTTCGTCCGTTTGAAATTACCGAAGTGCGAAAACAGGAAGATGGTCAGCTCAATGTTTTCGCGCGCGAGATCATGCAACCGTAACGGAGGTTAGGCTTCTAGCCATTCGCCAGTCCGGCTCGGACCTCGCCCGGCAGGCATCTTGCCTGCCGAATCAGCGCCTATCGATGATTATCTTGCCGTCACGAATTTCGATCGTGCCCTCACCATAAGTTGTTCGGTATTCGCCAATGTATTCCCGCAATGGCCGGGAACGATATTTCCAGTCAAGCACGTCCGGCGGTATCGGCTCGTTGTTGATGGTGATACTGCTCAGCCGCGGGTTTTCCAGTGTTTGCGGGCCATCGCTCTGAATCTCGATGTCGCCATTCAAATAATAACGACCGCGCCCAACGTATTCGCCCAGTGGCACGCTCGTTTGAATGTGCAAGCGGTTGCCTTCTATCGCCACGAAAACCTTGCCGCGAGCATGCCGATTGTTCGCGATCAAATTGTTTAGATCGTCCGCTGTTAATTCGATATGCGCCGGCTGAGCGCGATTGCTTTCGAAATCCTCCCATTTCTGTTTTGCGGTACTGACACTTTCTTCGGTGGTTTCAAACTGCGGCACGGGCGAAGGTTCCTGCGACAGCACGTGCGTTTTCTTCGCCCAAAGAACACTGCGCAACACCGCGGAATGGGTCTTGTATCCGAAATACAAGCCGATGGCACCGGCGATAATCAGGAAAATGATGAAGCAGGTAAGAATCAAACAACCCTTGCCGAGGCATCCCATGCTTCTCTTCTCACGTGGCGATGGGCCTTCGATCCAGGTATTCATTTCGCTTCAGCCGGAGGTGTTTCCGCTGCGGCTCGCAACTTCTGATAAAGGTCCTGCAATCCCTGCGAGAGGACGCGCGGCCCGGCAAGCATCGGCATAAAATTTGTGTCGCCACTCCAACGCGGGACGATGTGAATATGGAGATGATCGGGTATGCCTGCGCCAGCGCATTCGCCGACGTTGATCCCGATGTTGAATCCCTGAGCTTTCACCACCTGTCGCAACAATTCCTGCCCGCGCACAACAAGCGAAATCAGTTCGGCAATTTCATTCTCGCCGAGATCGCGCAGTTCACCCACTTTTCGATACGGCACTGCCATCAAATGTCCAACGGTGTAGGGGTATCGATTCATGATCAGGAAGGAATTCTTTCGGCGCAGCAGAACAAGATGGGCAGCATCATCGCTGGCACGCGCCGCCTCCGCCAGGAAATCGGCCGGACTCGATTTCTCGAAGTATTCAAAGCGCCACGGCGCCCACAAAGTTTCGAGCTCAGCTTTTGGGAATTCCACCAGCTAACGAGAGTAAGGCGTTATCAGCGAAAGTCGAGTCTATCTGTGAGGCGGCAGCGGCGCCACGAATCCATAGCTGGAGGGCTCGTCCCCCTTCTTTTCCACTGTGACACGGTAAGAAAAACGACCTGAGCTCCACGGTTCCTCGTCCAACGGAACGACGAGAGCGTTACAACCAACGGGCGGCTCGCGGAAAAAACGCGGTCGCCGCAGATACAAAAGTAAACCCTCATCGCGCGCGGGGAGAATTTCATAGCGCAGATGTTCGGCGGCTGCGATCCGTCGAACTTCGCGGCCGAACTTCACCAGCGCATCGTGATTGTTGCGATAGCCGTCGATCATTCGCATGCCCGAATAGGCACCGGTAAAAATCGCAGCGAAAACAATGGTGAACGTCGCCAGTCGGCGAACGCGAACAACATTGATCGCATTCAGTTGCGCAGCCAGGAGAAGACAAAGGGCTGGAACGACCGGAAAAATTCGATCCACCCGTTTCGATGGAATCAACGACATCACTGCGATTCCGCCGACGACCCAGGCAACCAGAAAGAACATCTCCGGAGAAAGCCCGGCTAGCCATTTTCCGGTCGTCGCTTTCGTCTTCCGCAACCCCACCACGAGCAATCCGATGATAAGCAAACTCCAGGGCGCAAATTTTTGCAGCAGGTGCGGAATATAGAAAAGCAACGGTTGCGACCGATGAATCCCTTCATGAAAACGGCCGGCGAATTCGATTAAGACAACGTCTTCATAAAATCCGTCGATAAAACGGATCCCGGCGATAACCCAAAGACAGAACAAGGCGAAGGAAGCAATCCATGGAGTCCATCCGCTCCATGCATTCGGAGAATCCGGACGCCATCTCCTGCGCAATTGATACAGAACCAGCGCCGGTAGAACAAAGGCCCATACGACTGGCCCCTTAATAAACATCGCTGCCGTCAAGGCCACGAAAAGCGCGATCCGATCGCGCATGTTCCAGAGCGTCCGCGTGCGAATTTTTGCGAACATCAATAGCCCGGCCGCAAAGGTGGCTAGTGCCAGCGGCATATCGGTTCGAACCAAGGTCGCCAATCGCACGCTCAAGAGATTCAGACCAAACGCCGCCACCGCCATCAGCGCAGGCAAATCACCAAAAGCTCGAGCGCTGCGAAAAACCAAAAATGCGAGCGCGACCCCGGCAGCGAAGGAAGGGAAACGCCACGCGAAATCCCATGAGCGGCCAATTTCATAAAGCCCCGCAGAAATCCAGGCAACCGCCGGTGGTTTACTGTTGATATGATGAATCGAATGACGTCTTGGATTGCCGGCCATGCCTTCGTGCGGTGTCGTCTGATAAAGCCAGCGCTGTTGGCCGATCATTTGGTAAGAAACGAACGCCTGTTTTGCCTGATCATAGTCGTCCAGTGTCCAGGGCAGGTTTGAAACGGCGAACAGGGAAACCGTGAGGAAGCTAACGATTAGCAGCAGTCGCGTGTTTTTCCAGCCTTCAACCATACAAAAGCCGGCGGCTTGAAACGTCCGGGCCGGACGCACATTTCCGCTCCCAGTCAGAACACTCGACTTCGCACAACCGGTCCCAGCTCATCGGCTAGTCGCGCCAGAGCAACGCGCGCGCCGGTGCCGCGTCCCCGCCCACTACTTTCAGTGGCAACGCGGCAAATTGATAAACTCCTGCTTCGATCTCGCTCAGGTCGAGCGACTCAACAATGGCAATATTTCCGGCGGTAAGCGCATGATGATTCGCCAAAACCTTCGCGTCGATCGGGTCGACGGAAGGAAGATCGACCCCGAGCAAGACAACACCAAGCTCGCGTAACCATGCGATTGCCTCCGGTTTGAGCACCGGAATCCAATCTGGAAATCGTCTCGAGTCACGGAAACAATTCGTCTTGAGCAGGACCCGGCGCGTTTCTGCGATTTGCGAGCGCGCGTGTTCCAAATCCGCAATTGCAACGAAAGGCTGATTGCGCGAAAACTTTTCCGCGAAGTCGATCACGACCGCCGGTCCGATGTAGTTTTCCAGAGAAACCGAATCAATGGTGTCACCTTTTCGGGTGAAATGAAACGGCGCGTCCGCGTGCGTTCCGTTGTGCACGCTCATGATCACCGCGCCCACATTGACTGAACATGTTTCGCTCAGGTACCACTTTAGCTCATATCGAAACGGTGTGTCGCCCGGCCATGGCGCGAGATCGTTGGTCAACGGCCGTGAGATGTCCCAGATGGTTCTCATCCAGCGCGACGCAGCTCCGTTATTATCGCATCAGCGGCATTTTCCCCAGCCTCTCCGCGGCCGAGCTTCTGCGCCACGCCGGCAAAATCGGAGAGCATGCGCGCCCGTTCTGATTTGTCAGTCAACAAGCGCGCTACCGCAGCGGCGAGGGCCCGTGGTTGTGCCTTGTGCTGGATGAACTCGGGAACAATCTCGCGATTCGCCAGTACGTTCGGCATTCCCAAATATTTTATTTTCACTACCAGGCGCGCAGCCAAATAAGTCAGCCACGCTACTCGATAAATCAGCACAAAAGGCAGTTGAGACAACACGGCCTCGAGCGTGGCGGTTCCTGACGCCACCATTCCGACATTCGCCCGCGCCATCAACTGACGAGCCTCACCTTTAACAATGCAAAACTTTCCTGTGGCGTGTTTGCCGTAAAGATCAGCGCGGATCAACTCCGCCAATGAATCCGATGCCGCCGAGACGGCAAAACGGAGATCAGGATTTTCATGACCCAATTCTGCAGCCGCCTCGCGCATGACCGGAAGAATCTTTTTCACTTCGCGCTCACGACTGCCGGGAAATAAACCAATCAGATTGTCATCCCGGGCGGACCGAAGTGGAGTCGAGGGATCCGGCGGCGTTTGCTCAAAGGTTTCCTCGCTGGATCCGTCGCTCCGAGCCGGAGTGGCGTTTTCGCTCGGGATGACCGACGTCATGGGGTGGCCGACAAAAATCGCGCGCAGGCCCGATTCTTCGTAAAGCTCGGGTTCAAATGGAAAGATACACAGCATCAAATCAATCGACCGTGCCATTTGCGAAACGCGCCGCCGATTCCAAGCCCAGACTTGCGGGCTGATGTAATAAATAATTTTCAGCTCGGAAAACTTCGCTCGCAGGGCACGAGCAAGTCGAAGATTGAACCCGGGGTAGTCGATCAACACCACCGCGCTTGGCCGTGCCGCGTCAATCTCCGCAATCGTGGCCTGAAATTGTTTTCGGAAAAACGGATAACGCCGGATCACTTCCCATAACCCGACCACGGCGGTGTCATCGATCCAATCCCGAAACGTACCATCGGCAATGGTGCGCATTTTGGGCCCGCCGCGCCCGAGAAACTGCATCTTCGGCGCACGGACCCGCAGAGCCTTTAGCAAGGCGGCACCGTGATTATCACCGCTCCGTTCTCCGGCGACAAAATAGATGGTTGCGTCGGACATTTTAGTTCGCCGCGATTCGCCGCGTTATTTCGACGGCGAGCTCGAGCGCGGCGGCAGCATGCGAGCCCGAGACTCTCGGTTCACCACCGGTCAGCGCACAATCGACAAAAGAAGCGAGCTGTTGCCGCAACGGCTCTTCTTTTTCAATCGCGACGGGCTCGCGCGCAATCTGTCCGTTTACCCGGCGATAAATTTCGCCGGTTTGGCCTTGGTAATCTAACGACAAATAGGCGTTTTCCTGGAAGACCCGAATCTTCCGCATCTTTTCCGGGCTAATGCGGCTGGAAGTGACATTGGCGATGCATCCGCTGGCGAAACGCAACCGCGCGTTGGCGATGTCTTCGCCGCGACTCAGCACCGGCACCCCTACGGCATCGATGTTTTCCACCGTCGAATTGACCAAATGCAAAATGATTTCCAGATCGTGAATCATGAGATCGAGCACAACACCAATCTCCGTGCTGCGATTCGGATATGGGGAAAGACGATGCGCTTCGATGAAACGCGGATGGGTCAGTCGCTGTTCCAGCGCGCTCAAAACGGGATTGAACCGTTCCACGTGGCCGACCTGCAAGACGAGCCTCTTTTCAGCAGCCACCTGCGCCAGGTCGCGTGCGTCGCTGGTCTTTTCGGTGATCGGTTTCTCTATCAGCAAATGCTTGCCCCGCGCCAGCAAATCGCGCGCGATCAAAAAATGCGCGCTCGTCGGGGTGGCGACCGAGGCAGCGTCAACCATTCCGGCGAATTCATTGAGCGACGCCGCGGCTTTAGTTTTGTATTTGGCACCAATTTCGTCTGCTCGCGCCGGATCAATATCGAGAATCGCGATCAGTTCGGCATTTGGCAGTTCGGAATAGATGCGCGCGTGATTGCTGCCAATGTGACCGACGCCCACGACGCCAACGCGCAATTTTTTCATCGCACACCCGCCATCGTTTGCGGCACGTAATTATCGAGAAACCATTCGTAGAACCGCGCGATTCCATCCCGCAACGCAATCGTTGGCTCCCAACCAAGGTTCTTGATCCTGGAAATGTCGAGCAATTTGCGTGGTGTGCCATCTGGTTTTGAACGGTCCCACTTCAGTTCGCCTCGAAAGCCCACCACATCGCAGATTAACTCCGCCAGTTCACGAATGGAAATGTCCTGGCCGCAGCCAACATTGATGATTTCGGAAGAATCGTAGTGCTCTATCAGAAACAGAACTGCCGCCGCCAAATCATCCACGTGCAGAAATTCGCGACGCGGCGTGCCTGTTCCCCAAACTATCATCTCCCCTGCCCCGCTCATTTTCGCCTCGTGTGCTTTGCGCAACAACGCGGCCAACACATGTGAAGTCTCGAGATCAAAATCGTCACCTGGACCGTAAAGATTTGTCGGCATTACCGAGATGAAATTTGCGCCGTACTCGCGCGCGAAAGCTTGGCAGAGTTTTATCCCTGCAATTTTCGCAATGGCATAGGCTTCGTTAGTTGGTTCAAGCGGTCCGCCGAGAAGCGCGCTCTCCGGAATCGGCTGGGGAGCGAATTTGGGATAAATGCACGAGCTGCCAAGAAACAGAAGTTTGCGCGCCCCCACCTCGTGCGCCGCCCGAATCACGTTGTTTTGAATCTGGAGATTTTCGATCAAAAATTCGACCGGTGCGTCAATATTGGCCTTGATTCCCCCGACCCTCGCCGCTGCCAGAATCACCAGTTCGGGTTTTTCGCCCGTAAACAAATCCCGCACTGCTTGTTCGTCGCGCAAATCAACTTCCGACCGCGACCGCGTAATCAGGTTGCCAAAACCGCGCGTCTTTAACAGGCGGACAACCGCGCTGCCGACCAAACCGCTATGACCAGCAACAAAAATTTTGTCGGTTGGCTTCATCCTGATGTTTAGCATTTTCTTTTTTCCGCACCCGCGCAATCCTGACGTTTATGCCCAAACAAACGCCCCGGCTAGCAGTCACAGAAAACCTACAAGCTTTTCATCGGCGGAAAATTCGCGCGCGGTGATAGCGGACGGATCATCGCCGCGCGCGATGCGGAGGGCAAGGTGCTGGCGAATTACTGTCGCGCATCGCGAAAGGATTTTCGTGATGCGGTGCGAGCGGCACGGAACGCCCTCGCAGGCTGGACGAAATGCAGCGCTTATTTGCGCGGGCAGATTCTATATCGCGCGGCGGAAATGTTGGAAACGCGGCGCCGAGAATTGGAGAACGAGCTTTCGCGGTTGGACAGGTCCGCGACCCGGGCGCGTCGCGAAGTCACGGCTGCGATTGATCGTCTGGTGTATTACGCCGGTTGGACCGACAAGTTTTCGCAGGTTCTTGGCTCGGTAAATCCTGTCGCCACCTCGCATTTCAATTTTACCACCCCCGAGCCGACTGGGGTCGTTATTGCGCTAACACCCGACGAACCGGCCTTGCTCGGATTGGTTTCGATCATTGCGCCTATCATTGCCAGCGGTAACTCCGTCGTCGCCCTTGCTTCGGCCGCAAATGCGCTCGCTCCCCTCACCTTTTCGGAAATCATCGCCACGAGTGACCTTCCCTCCGGCGTTTTCAATCTTCTCGCCGGTGATCGCGTCGAGCTCGCGTCACATTTCGCCAGTCACATGGACGTAAACTCAATCGTTGACGGCAGTGGTGATGAAGGGATCGGCGCGGAATTACAGGCCGGCAGCGCCATCAACGTCAAGCGTTACATTCGACGCGACGTTGCAAACTACTTCGCGCGCGATGCGGAAAATCCGTATTGGATTCTCGATACTGTGGAAATGAAGACGGCCTGGCACCCGATTGGGCTGTAAAACGGAGGAATGCCGGGAGTGATGCGGACCGGCAGGATCATTCACAACCATTAATCCACTATTCCATTCCAAAGCTACGTATGAGACGCCACGCCAGTGCCGTTAGAATAGCAGCTATTTTAATCGCGCTAGCCGACATTCACGCCCAAAAGGCGACAGTTCCATCGAGTACTGAAAAGACGGCGGTTGACGCCTTGATCCCTTGGTTACTGCAGGAAGACGCCCAACTGCGTGGAATTCCGTTTAGTGAAGTGATCTTCGATGCCACGGGAAAGCGGGTGCTCGCGTTCAACCCGAAGAACGAAACCGACGGGCGAGTTTTGAAACAAATCAGCAGCGTGCTCGATGAAGTAATGACGCAATTAAATGTGCCTGATAGCGTAATTCAGGGAATACCGCGCATTAATGAGGTGAGCAGTCATTTTGAGGATCTGATGCGCGAGCTTTTGAACAAAGTGCCGGGATTTAGCTGCGATTTTCCGAAAACAGCCGCTGGGGCAACACAACGTTCCGGTTACCCCGACCTCGAGCTAATCGATCAACAGTCGCATCGTGTTTATTATCTCGATCCAAAACTCTACGCGGTAGGGAGCCGCGACAGTTCGTTCCGCACTTTTTATTTCGAGCCCAAGGTCGCAACTAACAAGGTGCGAGAGGACGCGGTGCATTTCATTGTTGGCTTTGAACACGAAAAGCCGGCCGCCGATGGGCATTGGAAGCTTACGCGCTGGGACCTGGTGGATCTCTTACATTTCCAAGTCAAACTAAAAGCAGAATTCCAAGGGAGTAATCGAGATATGTATCGGCCGGAGGCGATCGTGGCGACGAGCGCGAAGAAAATGGACTAATGGAAGGCTGGGGTAATGGGGTCTTGGTCGTTTACCTTGCTCCACCACCCCAGCACTCCATTACTCCAATCTCCCTTCCCCCTCTTGCCGATCTCTAACGACAAAGGTAACCTATTAGTCTGCTATGATCACCGAATCCGAATCGGAAACGTTTCAATTCGACGCGGTTGACGAGGTCGTCGCCGACATTGCGGCCGGCAAGGTCGTGATCGTAACGGACGATGCCGATCGCGAGAACGAGGGCGACCTGGTGATGGCAGCAGAAAAGGTCACCGCGGCCTCGGTCAATTTCATGGCTACCCACGGGCGCGGTTTGATTTGCGTCCCAATCTCGAACGCGCGCGCGGAACAACTCGGGCTGAAACGCATGGTAGCGGAAAATCGCGAGATGTATTCGACCGATTTCACCGTCTCCGTCGATGCAGCGGATGGCGTGACTACCGGGATCAGCGCACACGATCGGGCGAGAACCATTCAGATCATCGCGAATCCAGTCTCAGAGCCGAATGACCTGGTGCAACCCGGACACGTCTTTCCTTTGCGAGCGAAGGATGGTGGCGTCTTGCGTCGCGCCGGTCACACCGAAGCAGCGGTCGATCTCGCGACCATGGCCGGGCTCCAACCCGCCGGTGTCCTCTGTGAAATTCTGCACGACGACGGGACGATGGCACGCCTGCCGGAATTGATGCGGTTCCGCAAGAAACATGGGCTGCGCATCTGCACCATCCAAAGTTTGATCGCGCATCGGCGGGTGCGGGAAAAGCTGGTCGAACGCGAACAAATCGTAAAGATGCCGACCGATTACGGCGATTTCGACCTGCATCTATATCGTTCGAAACTGGACGGCTCGCATCACCTTGCGCTGGTCAAAGGGACTATTTCACCGAACAAGCCGACATTAGTGCGGGTACACAGCGAATGTCTTACCGGCGACGTCTTCGGCTCGCGCCGATGCGATTGCGGCAATCAGTTGCATGCCGCGCTTCGCCAGATTTCCGAAGAAGGCGATGGCGTTCTCGTTTATATGCGCCAGGAGGGTCGGGGCATTGGTTTGGCCGCAAAAATTCACGCCTATAAACTACAAGAGGAAGGCCTCGATACTGTCGAAGCCAACGCCAGGCTTGGTTTCCCCATGGACTTGCGCGATTATGGATTGGGCGCGCAAATTTTGTTCGATCTTGGTGTGCGCCAATTCCGTTTTCTGACCAATAACCCGAAAAAGGTAATCGGACTGGAAGGCTACGGAATTCAAATGATCGAACAGGTGCCCATCCGCAGTCGGCCGAATCCGCACAACGAAAAATATCTGGAGACCAAAAAGCAAAAGATGGGTCACTTACTATGATCGAGCGAGCTAATCCTCGCGTGTCGCACTTTGTTTTACCAAAACCACGCGTGGTTGCGGCGAAACGCACGTTTGCCATCGTCGCCAGTCAATTCAATCCAAAGTATGTGGAGGGCTTGGTCGACCGCGCAGCCAGAGAATTACAAACGTCGGTGGCGAAGGTCTCTCTCTATCGGGTGCCCGGTGCGTTTGAGATTCCCATTGTCGTGCGCGAGCTGGCGCAACAAAAGAGGGCGGACGTGATCCTTGCCATTGGCGTGGTGCTGAAGGGGAAGACCAATCACGCGGACAACATCTCGCGTTCCGTCACGGACGCGCTCCAGCGTATTGCGTTGGATTACGGCGTGCCGGTGATTAACTGCGTGCATACTTTCTCGAATGAAATCGACGCGCAGGAACGTTGTCTCGAAGACAAAATTAATCGCGGCACCGAGGCGGCCCGCGCCGCGATCGAGATCGCGAATGTGATGTCGGACTTGCGCACCCGACAATAGCAATGGGACGGCGACGAGAGGCGCGCCAGGCGGCGCTGCAATATCATTTCTGGCGCGACATGCAGCACGGCGACAGCCCGGAGAAAATGGAAGACTTCTGGGAATTTCTTCCAACCAAACCGCGAGTCCGGGAGTTTGCCCAACCGTTGATTGATGGGATGAACGCGCATCTCGAACAAATCGACGAGCGCATTCGACGCTATGCCGAGAACTACGAATTTCGTCGCATCGCCGCCGTGGATCGCAACGTATTGCGTCTCGCTATCTATGAAATGTTGTATCGAGACGACATTCCGCCCGTCGTCTCTATCAACGAAGCTATCGAGCTCGCAAAAAAATTCGGCGGCGCCGAGTCTGGCCGCTTCGTTAACGGCATTCTGGATCAGGTTCGAAAGGAATTGACACGGCCGGCGCGGGAAGCGGTGAAACCTAAGGCAGACGCTGGTCAACCTGAGCGGAGCGAAGCCGAAGCGCAGGATCCGGTGGCGAAAGCTTGAAGCTTGCGCGGCGTGGACGCCGCCCGTCATCCCGAGCCCAGCCGAGGGATCCCGCGGAAGTTACCTTAAAGGTTTCGCAGCGGGATTCCTCGACTACGCTCGGAATGACGAACGTTCGCAATGAAATTTTTTAAGAACATCATCGACAAATTCGCCGGCAAACCGGTCGACTGGGACGAACTCGAGGAATCGCTGATTCGCTCCGATATCGGCGTGCCGATGACGTTGCGGATCATCCAGCGGCTGCAGGAACGCGATGCCCACTCGCGCATTACCGCAAACGACATCAGCGAAGTAGCACGCGAACAAATTGGCCGCGTTCTGCCGATCAATCCGCCACCAATCCGTCCCCTGCCCGCGCATCCAAAGGTGATTTTGATTGTCGGGGTCAACGGCACCGGCAAAACAACATCAACCGCGAAGCTGGCGCATTTTTTCAAAACGAGACGCCACACTGTCTTACTGGCCGCAGCCGATACGTTTCGCGCAGCGGCAATCGAGCAGCTGGGAATTTGGGCCGAACGGACCGGCGTTGAAATGATTCACGGACAATACAACGCCGACCCGGCCGCGCTCTGCTACGAGGCGTATCAGGCCGCCGACAAACGCGACATCGAGTTTCTCATTGCCGACACTGCGGGCCGATTGCACACAAAATCGAATTTGATGGCCGAGCTGGCGAAGGTGAAACGCAGTCTGGCAAAACACGATCCGAATGCGCCGCACGAAATCCTGCTCGCGATCGACGCGACCACAGGCAGCAACGCCCTCGCGCAAGCCAAACAATTCCACGAAGCCATCGGATTAACCGGATTAATCGCAACCAAACTTGACGGCAGCGGCAAGGGCGGTGTGGTCGTCGCGATTCAGGACGAACTTGGAATTCCGACGCGATTCGTCGGCACCGGCGAAAAGCTAGAAGACTTCAAGGAATTCGACGGTCGCGATTTCGTCGAGAACATGATCTAGCCTAAGCTTGTCATCCTGAGCGGAGCGAAGCGGAGTCGAACGTCGGAGCCGGACTGGCATTTTCGCTCGGGATGACCGAGATCGAGAGTCGAAACTGAATTAAGTGTCTCAAACCTGTGGCAAAAGTCGCGGAACAGAACCCAGCCGTCGAAGAAATTGCTGCACCCGCCTGCCGAAGGTGGACTGCGAGGATTCATCGCGAAGTTCACTGTCCTCAAAGGCGCGCAACGCGACCTCTGGCTGACCTTCCTGATCAAGTTCCTGATCTACACGGCTTACTCGATCACGAACAAAACGATGGTGCTTTGGCTGTCGAAAGACCTCGGGTTCAGCGATCAGGCCGCGGGAGCTTTGGTCGGCTGGGTCTGGGCGCCGGCGATGACTGTGTTCACGCTGCTCGCGGGATCGCTTACCGATGCGATCGGGCTGCGGCGGACATTCTTTCTCGGCATCGCCATCTGCACGTTTGCCCGCAGCGTGATGATCGGGACAACCATACCGTCGCTTGCGCTTCTCTGCGGCGTTTTGCCCCTCGCAATCGGCGAAGCGCTGGGAACACCTGTGCTGCTTGCCGCGACGCGAGTGTATTCTACAACACAGCAACGCTCGATCGCGTTCTCACTCATTTACGCGATCATGAATGTTGGGTATTTGGTCGCGGGTGTAGTTTTTGATTTTGTTCGGAGAAGCGATTTTCATCCGAGCTTTTTCGGCTTTGCACCAACCCCGCATCAGCAATTGTTCATGGTCAGTCTAGCGCTCGAACTCGTGCTTTTTCCGACAGTTTATTTTCTGCGACGTCGCCAGGAACGGCAAAGAGACACGCATCCCACCATGTTGGCGACGGTGCGCGCAAGCGCGGCAAAAACGATCGATCTATTCAAACGCCTGCTCGGTCAGTCGGCGTTCTTCCGGCTGCTCGTGTTTTTTCTGCTCATCGGCTTTCTCAAAGCGATCTTTCTGCAGATGGATTACGTCTTCCCAAAGTTTGGCGACCGCGAACTCGGGTTGAACGCGCCGGTTGGGAAAATCGCCGGCATCAACTCCATCATTATCATTTTCCTTGCACCCGTGGTTGGCGCACTCACGCAAAAATTTTCCGCTTATCGCATGGTCGTATTTGGCGGCGCCATTTGCGCGGCGGGTGTCTTTGTCATGGCCTTGCCGACGAATTGGTTCGAGCCGCTGGCGAATGGCGCATTCGGGGATTGGCTAGGACACGGCTATCTTCGATTACACGGCACCATCCATCCGTATTACGTCATGTCGGCACTGTATCTAACCGTGTTTTCCGTCGGCGAAGCCTTTTATTCCCCACGCGTCTACGAATATGCAGCGGCTATTGCGCCTCCCGGACAAGAAGCTTCATACGGTTCGCTGGCCTACCTTCCATTTCTCGTTGGCAAATTGCTTGTCGGCACAAGCGGCTGGCTCCTGGCAATGTTTTGCCCGGCGACAGGACCGCGACGGTCCGATCTAATGTGGCTGATTTTTGCCTGCGCGGCATCAGTCGCCCCGATCGGGCTGTTGCTCTTTCGATCGTACATACGGGTGCCCGAAGCAGGACGTGAACAGACGAGTTGATCGCGCTGTCTAACATTCGCTGGTCTATGCTGAACCTTCCCAAACGTCCGGAGCCGCGCTCGCGTTTCTTGCTCATCATTTGTGTTATGGTCCTGGTGGGATTGATTGGCGCGCAGACTTTTTTGAGTCGCGCGGGCGCACAAAGACAGGAGGAGAAAAAAATGGAAACGACAACAGGTGGATCGTCGGCGGCAACAACGAAACCTTCCGCGGAAGAGCTGAAGAAAAAGCTGACGCCGCAGCAGTATCACGTCACTCAGGAATGCGGGACCGAGCCCCCATTCAATAATGCCTATTGGAACAATCACGCCGCAGGCATCTACGTGGATGTTGTGACCGGCGAACCGCTCTTCACTTCATTGGATAAGTTCGATAGCGGGAGCGGCTGGCCCAGTTTCACGAAACCGATAGGAAAGGAGAAGGTCGTCGAGAAATCAGATCGCACGCTTGGGATGGATCGGACCGAAGTCCGCGGCGCGAAAAGCAGTGCCCATCTCGGCCACGTCTTCGATGATGGCCCCGGCCCCGGCGGATTGCGTTATTGCATCAACTCCGCCGCTCTTCGTTTCATCCCGGTCGAGAAATTGAAGGAAGAAGGTTACGGGCAATTCTTGCCGCTATTCGAAGGGAAAAAATAGCGCAAGTCTATTGTTCGTCGCGGCTGGGCTATAGACACGCAGCACACTTCCCGTGCTAGTTGCGGCATCCAGGACTAGCAGACGTCGCGGCATCGCCGCATAGCGGCGTCGAGACTAAACAGCAGCACGACGGCGATAAACAGTAAAAACAGTGCGCAGCCTGAATCAGGCACATCCCCGATTTGAAAATGATTATGCCCAGGCTGTGAGGCATTCGGAAACAAGCCGAGTTCGCCACCAGTCACGTTGAAGGCCGAAGCATTCGGCAGGGTGATGTCAAGGTGAGCGCCGTAAATATCCGGCGGGAAAGTTCCACCGGCTAAAAGCGGAAAAAAACCACCAAGACTAAGGCGAAAAGCTTCTCCACCCGGGTCAGTGGTGACCGAGCCTCCGAAAGATGTAACCGAACTAATTGGATTACCCGGCCTCATCAAACAGGTAACCGCTGCCGGTTGGATCGTTGATCGTGCCCGCGCCGAACACGTCCAGCATTGGAAGCAAAAGAAATGATGGGCTTGTGCTCTTGAAAAGCCGAACAAAGCCATTGCCGCTAAAGACTAAATCCAAGGAGAGCGTTTGCCCGCTGAAACTGGAGATCATTCAAGCCGCTAAAGCTGACGATCTTTTCGCCTGTAACCCGACCGGGCGGCCCAAGATCGATCGTGATGGTAGTGGCGTAGGTCGGGACCCAGGACATCGAACACCCGAGCGTAGCTAAAAGCAGAAGTCCTTTTTTCATTCAGTTTTTCTCGGCAACGGCGACCCAACCATTCAAACAGTGAAGACAGCAGTTGAGATGCCAAAACCACGCCTTCGGCACATGGAAATTTGCCACTGCGCTCCTTTCAACGACGCCCATTGGACCAATCACGCGCCCGGGATTTACATTGATGTCGTTACCGGCGAGCCACTTTCACTTCACTCGACAATTCGACAGCGGCGCCGGCTGGCCCAGTTTCGCCAAACCAATTCGCGAAAGAAAATGTCGTCGATAAATCAGACCGCACTTGGGAGTGGATCGTGCCGAAGTCCGCGATGCGAAAAGTGATGCGCATCTCGATCACGTCTTCGATGATGGTCCCGGTTTCGGCGGATTGCGTTATTGCATCAACTCCGCCGCTGTTCGTTTCATCCCAGTCGAAAAATTGAAGGAGAGAAGGCTACGGCCAATTCCTCCCGTTGTTCGAAGGGAAAAAATAGCGCGCGAAGGCGCCGACATCGGAGCCGTTTACGCGGTTCAATCGGCTGCAAGCAATAAGCTATCTTGGCGCCTCGCCTGTCACCTATCACTGATCACTTATCACCAGGCCTGGAGGCGGAGCGACAAAAAGCCTCGACATCGGTTCGGAATTTCCGAATTAAGACGTCACGCGGGATCCCGCGAACGTGAAAAATTGGCTTTCGCGAGTATCTTTGTGCCCGTGCGCACGCGACTTACGTTCTGATGGCCGATGGAGCGGCTGGGCAAGCCGCGACATAGACGGGCGGCCGTGAGACCGAGCGGGCGGGAAGCGAGCGAGTTAATCAGACCCGAGCGTTGAAGCGTCACTCGGTTGTCCACCAAACCTGTGTCTGGTATGGAGGCGGGGGCGGGAATCGAACCCGCGAATAGCGGTTTTGCAGACCGCGACCTTACCACTTGGCTACCCCGCCAACGTGCGAGCGGACAATATCAATGTAGCGGCGCTTGTATCAAGCGCCGATGGCCGGTAGATAGGCGCTTGCCATAAGCGCCTCTTCACCATGAGCAGCAGCTCAGCCGAATTTTTCGATCGCGCGCAGAGACGGATCCCAGGCGGGGTGAACTCGCCGGTGCGCGCCTTTCGTGGCGTGGGTGGGATACCGTTTTTCGTCGATCGGGCGCAAGGCTCCCGCATTTGGACGGTCGATGGCGTCGAATTCATCGACTACGTTGGAACGTGGGGGCCGGCGATTCTCGGGCACGCCCATCCAAAAGTCGTTAGCGCAGTGTTCGAGGCGGCGCAGCGAGGCGTGAGCTTTGGCATCCCCAATCCGCTTGAAGTCGAGATGGCGGAGCTGATCTGCGATTGGATGCCCGCGATCGAAAAGGTACGAATGGTGAACAGCGGGACGGAAGCGACCATGTCGTGTCTGCGACTCGCGCGCGGATTCACCAAACGCGACAAGATCGTCAAGTTCGCCGGTTGTTACCACGGTCACGCAGATTCGCTGCTGGTTAAAGCGGGAAGTGGCGCGCTTACCCACGGCCAGCCTGACAGTGCAGGCGTTCCCCGAACAGTGGCGGATGAAACAATTGTCCTGCCATTCAACGATATCGAAGCAGTCCGGGCTGCTTTTCGCGAGAACAAGGATCAGATCGCGGGCGTGATTATCGAACCGATGCCGGCAAACGCCGGATTATTTTTCCCGCGCGACGACTTCCTTCAGCAACTCCAGGAGGAATGCGCCAAAAACGGCGCGCTTTTAATTTTTGACGAAGTCATGACCGGTTTTCGGGTCGCGCGCGGCGGAGCGCAGGAATTCTACGGAATCCGACCGGATCTGACGGCACTCGGCAAAGTTATCGGCGGCGGCCTGCCGGTGGGCGCCTTTGGTGGCGGCGCGGAGATCATGGATTGTCTCTCGCCCGATGGACCGGTTTACCAAGCGGGAACACTATCGGGAAATCCGCTGGCAATGGCAGCGGGGGTGGTACAACTGCGCGAGCTCGAACGGATGGATGGCTGGACAGTGCTCGAGCAACTCGGTGCGCAATTAGAGTACGGCATTCGCGATGTCATTTCAAAAGCTGCGCTAACATTTCATCGGATCGGTTCGATGTTTTGCCTGTTCTTCACCAACGGCCCGGTCGTCGATCTCGATTCCGCGCGACGCAGCGATACGCGACGTTTCGCGAAATTCTTTCATGCATGTCTGGAGCGCGACATCTATTTCGCGCCATCACAATTTGAGACGAATTTTATTTCGACGGCGCATTCGGCCGCCGATATCGACGAAACGGCGAAAGTAATACGTGAAACATTAGCGGACCTGTAGAGGCAGGCGTGTCGCCTGCAATCCGTCACGAGCAGCCGACACGACTGCCACTACAGGAAAGCTTTGCGTCAACCAAGGGGATGGTCTAGGAAACTGCCGCTGTGAGCGCCACTACGGCGGAGCCAATCCGCGCTGTCGCAAAATTTTTCTTCGAAGGCGATCGAAAATTCTTCGTCAAGGGCGTCACCTACGGTCCGTTCAAACCTGACGCGTTGGGCAATTACCTCGGGACGCGAGAACAAGCTGCGCGCGACTTGGCCCAGATTCGGGAGTCCGGACTTAACGTTGCTCGCGTTTATCATTGCCCGCCACGCTGGTTTCTCGATGCCTGCGCGGAAGCGGGAGTGCGCGCGCTCATCACTTTGCCATGGGCCAAGCACATCGAATTTCTGTCCGAACGTTCGGTCCGAAGTGAAATCATCCGCTCGGTTTCAAACGCCATCAAAATGCACGCCGGTCATCCCGCGATCCTCGCTTACCTCGTCGGCAACGAAATCGCGCCGCAGATGGTCCGCTGGCTGGGTGTGCGTCGCGTCACCGAATTCGTCGAGCATCTCATCAACATCGGTCGCAATCTGGATCCACGCCCACTGTTTTCCTACGCAACGTATCCTCCGACCGAATTTTTGCTGCCGCAGAACGTCGATTTCTTTTGCTTCAACGTTTACCTGCACAATCAACGCGACTTCGAGCGTTATCTCCTACGACTTCAAAATCTCACCGAGGAGCGTCCACTTATCCTTGGCGAATTCGGGATGGACACGATCCGACACACTCAGGACGAGCAAGCGGAAATGCTGAGCTGGCATGTCGATAGCGTAATTAAATGCGGACTGGCCGGCACAATCTTCTTTTCGTGGACCGACGAATGGTACACCGGCGAGCAGGAAATCACGGATTGGGCATTCGGACTGGTCACTCGCGATCGACAGCCAAAAAAAGCGCTGCATCTACTGCGCGAAAAACTCGGACAAAACGATGCCGTCCTCCCGCACCGCCACCTCAACCAAACGCCATCTGTGTCAATCATCGTTTGCTCTTACAATGGCGCAACAACGTTGCGCGCGTGTCTCGAGTCACTCGGCAAAATCAATTATCCGAAGTTTGAGATCATTCTGGTCGATGATGGGTCTACTGACAACACTGCGCAGATTGCGGCTGAATTTCCGAACATTCGCTACATCCATCAGCCGAACCGTGGATTGAGCGCGGCACGCAATACCGGCGCCGCTGCTGCACGCGGCGAAGTGCTGGCTTACACCGACGCCGACTGCATGGCCGACGTTGACTGGCTTTATTACTTGATCGGCACTCTCACCAGTGGCGACTTCGCAGGCGTAGGAGGACCGAATGTTCCGCCGCCGGCAAAAACCTGGGTTCAGGCCTGTGTCGCGGCCGCGCCCGGCGGACCGAGTCACGTTCTGTTAACCGACACGGTCGCCGAACACATCCCGGGCTGTAACATGGCATTTTGGCGCTGGGCTTTTGAAAATGTCGGCGGCTTTGATCCGGAATATCACGCCGCCGGCGATGACGTTGATTTCTGCTGGCGTCTGCAACAAGGCGGCGGCGTCATCGCGTTTAGTCCCACTGCCATCGTCTGGCATCATCGGCGTTTCACCCTGCGCGCCTTCCGCAAACAACAGGAAGGTTACGGCGAAGCCGAATCACTCTTGCGCTTCAAACATCTCATTTTTTTCGGACCAACCGGAACGGCTAAGTGGCGAGGACAAATTTACGGCACGCCGCGCTTCAGCTGGTTCATCAATCGTCCGATAATTTATCATGGAATTTTCGCAGACGGATTTTTCCAATCCATTTATCCCAGTCCGCAATCCGACGTCGCCGCGTATCTTAGCAGCATCGAATGGTTCGCACTCACGATTTTGCTTTTTTGCGTTGGCATCTTCATTCCTCCGCTGCGGATCGTCCCGTATTTGATGTTCGGCGGCACACTCTGCGTCGCCCTTTCTTACATGGTGCGGGCGCGAATCGAGCCGCGCTTCGATACCATTCACGCGCGGCTGCTGGTGATGTTTCTCGCTTTTGCGCAACCGCTCTTCCGCGGCTGGTCGCGTTATTTCACTTGGCTGCATTTCAAGCGCACGCCCGGTTTTGTCATTGCGCAACACGAGAAGTTTCCCGTCGGCAAAAAATTTCGGAGTAACTGGGGCCGCCTCGCCTATTGGAATGAGGAAGGCAAAGATCGCCACCATCTCTTACGCGAAGTTTTCGCGCTGCTTGATCATGAAAACTGGCGCTACTCCGTCGATACCGGCTGGCAGGAATGGGATATCCAGATTTATGGGAACTTTTGGTGGAGCATCATTTTGCGCACGGTTACCGAATATCACGGTGGCGAGAAATGCCTGACCCGTGTTCAGCTTCGATATCGCTACGTCACTACCACCGTAACCGTAAATCTGATTGTTCTCACCCTTCTCATCTATCACTTTCTCAAAAGCGGACACGTTCAGTTGATCTTCGCCATTCCGTACGTCCTTTTCGCGCTGTCGCTGTTCCTCCAAGCGCGCCGGTTAAAGGTGCGGGTGCGCGAGCTGGTCGATTTCGCAGCCTATCGCCTAAACATGAGTCGCATTTTGCGTTCGCGTTTCCACCCTAATCCAACCGGACCGAGGTGAAATTGCGATTTTGGATTGCGCTCGGCGCGGAGTTGCTGCTCTTCGGTTCGCTTAATTTCTTCGATGACTGGACGCTGGAATGGATGCCGGTGCGCTTTGTCTGCTGCGCAATTCTGTGCGGGCTGGCTTATCTCATCGCGGTCACGGAATTTGAGACGATCAAGCAAAACGCAGGTTGGATTTTTTGGGTCGCAACGGTCGCGCTGCGTTTGTTGGCATTGCCATTGACCCCGGCTAACGAAATGTGGCGTTTTCAGGCGGACGGAGTGATTCAGCGGGCGGCCCTGAATCCGTACCATGTTGCGCCCAACAGTTCAGAGTTATCGGGGGAAATTCCGGATCTGGCGCGCATCCCGCGGAACGATACGCCGACGGCATTTGCGCCCGGGGCCGAAGCTTTGTTTCGCATCATCCCAGCCACGGACAATGCGCTCGCCTATAAACTAATCTTCGGCGCCGCCGATCTCCTCGCAGTCGCGCTCCTCCTGCGACTACTCGACAAACAAACTGCGGCCTGGTTCGCTTGGAATCCGCTCATTGCCTACAGTTTTTTCGGAGCCGCTCATTTCGATAGCATCCTCTTGCTGGCAATTATCGCGCTGGTTTTTTGTCTCGAGCGATTTGCGCAGGCGACATTGTCGTGTTGGAAATTTGCCCTTGGTTCCGCGTTTGCGCTTGGAGCCGCTATCACTTTTCGGCCAATTTGCGGCGTCTTGCTCGTTCCAACTTTCTTTGCCTTGCGCCGCTACTCGATTGCGCTAACGGCCGCCATTGCCGTGCCAGTCGCATTCGCCTTCGCATTTCACTTTTCATTCCCGCCGGATCTTTTTGGCGATTTCGGTCACGTCAGCCGGCTCAACGACTTATTTTGGTGGCTGATCGAGGACACAATCTTACCGAACTGGCACCAGCAACATTATCGCTACGATGTAATCATCCTTATCGTGTCGGCAGCAATTGCGCTTGCTTTCGCCCGGAATTGGCGACGCGGCATTCTTTGGTCACTGGGCGCGGCTCTTATTCTCGCGCCGGTGTTACACGCATGGTATTTGGTCTGGATTTTACCGATCGCGACTTGGCGGCGCGCTTTTGCCTGGCACTTTCTAGCGGTAACGATTTTCGCCTATTACCTTTTTTATAATGAACGCCTGTTTGCTCTTCCCTGGCACGCCGAACCGTGGTTGCGCGGCATGATCGTGTTGCCGGTCCTTTTCGCGATGACGGTAATGGCGCTCCAGCGTCTTCAGCGTCCAGTCGCCACTTAGCCAATCACTTCGCCGATTGCTTTCACGAAATCTTCCGGCAGCGGTGCTTCAAAATCCATCCGCCTTTTCCCCCGTGGATGCTCGAAACCAAGCTTCCACGCATGCAACATTTGCCGCGAGAACTGTCCGGCGTGTCTTCCACCATAAACCGTATCACCGAGAATCGGATATCCAAGATGCTGGAGATGGACGCGAATCTGATGAGTTCGACCACTGTGCAACCGGCACTCAATCAGGCTCGCCTCTCGCCCCGTACGCACGACTTTGAAATCGGTTCGCGCCATGCGCCCGCCTTCACGCGCAATCGCCATCTTCTTGCGATGAACACGATGACGCGTAATCGGCGCGACGATGCTTCCGGAAGCGCGCCGCAGTTTCCCGGCAACAAGCGCGAGGTAGATCTTGTCAACCGTGCGAGACGCGAATTGCCGCGCGAGGTCGACGTGCACAAAATCATTCTTCGCCACCACCAGACAACCGCTCGTTTCTTTATCCAATCGATGAACAATGCCCGGTCGCTCCTTCCCCCCGATACCCGAAAGGTCTTTGCAATGCGACAGCAAAGCGTTAACCAAGGTGCCGCTTTTGCGGCCGGCACCAGGGTGAACCGAAATCCCCGGTGGTTTGTTTATCACGATCAGATCGTCGTCTTCAAACAACACAGAGAGCGCGATCTTTTCCGGGACCAGATCGATCGCTTCCATCGGCGGCTCAACCAGAGCAATCCGGTCGCCTGTTCGGACCATGTCGCGCGCACGCGGAACGCTGCCGTTTACTCTTACGTGACCTTGCCGGATAAGTGCCTGGATTCGCGAACGCGAAAATTCCCGGGCGGTTTTCGCGAGAAAACGATCCACTCGCTTCCGGGCATCCTCTGCCGTAACGATAAATTCGCGGCGGTTTTCCTGCGTCATTGACGATGTTACTATCGCAAAAATGAGCAATTCGGACACGGTTTCGTGCCCCAACTGCGGCGCCACGGTCGGCATCATCGACGTCGAACCGCTCTCGCGCGTGCCCTGCCCCGAGTGTGGCGCGAGGGTTCGGGTCACGCGACTCTACAATCATTTCGAGCTGCGCGAAACCCTCGGCACCGGCGGAATGGGAACCGTCTACAAAGCACACGATATGCAGCTCGATCGCGATGTGGCATTAAAACTTTTGCGCAAAGACCTCGGACCGGAATACGCCAATCAATTGCAGCACGAGGCTCGGATCACTGCCTCGGTCAATCATCCGCACGTGGTACAGGTTTTCTCGTTCGGACGCGATCACGACCAGTACTATTTGGTGATGGAATTGGTCGAACGCGGGACGCTCGATGATCTCATTGCCGAAAGAAAGAAGCTTACGGAAGAGGAAGTGCTTCGCACCGGAATCGAAGTCGTGCGCGGCCTCCGCGCAGCGTTCAAAAAGGGTCTTATCCATCGTGACATCAAACCGGCCAATATTTTGTTTAACGATGATGGGATGGCCAAGATCAGCGATTTCGGCCTTGCCGGAATTGTGGAGACGCAGGCGCAGACCAGCGACGCCATCTGGGGCACACCGTACTATGTCGCGCCGGAACGATTGAACAATCAACCGGAAGATTTTCGGAGCGATATTTACAGCCTCGGCGCCACTCTATTTCACGCCGCTGCGGGACGGCCGCCTTTCGACGGCGAGACGACGTCGGCGGCCGATTTGCGTGCCCTGAAAAATAATCCTTTAAAACTCAAAGATGTGGCGCCAGAAGTTTCGCACCCAACGGCCAGCGCCATAGCTAGAATGATCGCGCCGGACCCGCGTTTACGTTTCCATTCGCACGATGCCGTGATTCAAGCGTTCCAAAAATCGAAACGCATTCTTCGCGGCGAAAGCGAACCGTGGCGGGCAAAAGCAGCGCTCGCCATTGCGGCTGCGACTCTTTTCGCGCTCTTAGTGTTCGGTTGGATTTTCTTCAGTCGCCATCACGCTCCTCCCCAATCTGGAGCGACCGCCAGCGCTACTTCGTCATTCAACGTCAACCGTGAGTTCGACGATGGGCGCCGGCAAATTGTCGACGGCAACTATCCGAAGGCACGCGCCACCTTTGCCCGTCTCGCATCGGAAACCAAAAACGAGCAACCGATGTATGACTGGGCATTGCTCAATCAGGCCGTCGCTGCTTTGCTGGACCAGCAGGATTCGCTCATGCACCAGGCGCTGCACGAGGTGGAGAATGCGGGCACAAGCAATTTCGTCGATCCCTCTCTGGGGACATTCCTTCTCGATACGGCGAAACGGGCCAATGCACGTAGTACCGTGGCATTGTCTGATATTCCTGACCACGCAGCGAAGCCATTTGCCTTATTCTTGTTAGGATTAATAGACATTCAGCTTGGGCGTTTTACCGACGCCGAAGCACTGCTGACCTCGTTTGTCGGCTCGCAACCGCCGCAGAGTTTGTCGTGGATCGACGAATACAAACCGATCGCTCGAAAGTACCTGGTCGATTCGCACGATATTCTGAAATGGAGAGAGCAATACGGGTCCGCAAAAACTACAGCCGAGGTGACCAGGGCGCTGAGTAGCTTGCAGGATCTGATCGAAAGAGTACAAAAAAAATACCGCCATTTCGGCGGAGGCTCTGCTCTCACAAAAGACCCTGGCCGCACGGCTGCGCAATGCGGAGGCAGCGAACAAATCGGCGCAGGAAAAACAGCGTCGGGATTTGCTCGCGCGCGAGACACCGCAACTGACCACTGCTTTGAAAAGGTATCAGCAGCTGGTTTCGAAATACGATTTCGCTGGCGCAGCCGCGGTGATTAGAAAGTTAAGCTTGACCGAGCCATCGCTGCGGCAAACGCAAAGCAACTATGAAAATGTGGCCGACTGGCTGGCGGAATGGAAAGCCACGTTGATTAATGATTTGAACGCACATGGTTATAACGGTGCCGTGGTTGCAAATAATACCCAGTACAGTGGCGTGGCGGGAGCGACGGCCGGCAAGCTGAGAATTAAAGTTCCGTATGGCGTCGCTGAAACTGACTGGCTGAAGGTGGCAGCACCAACTCTGCTAACGATCTCAAATTCCTTTGCCAATGATGCCGATCGCCAATGGCGTTGCGGCGTTTTTGCATGGGCCATTGGTCAGACAGAAGCAGCGCAAAAGCTCCTGAATGCAGCGTCCTCAGCCAAGCCATCTTACAGTGAAGCGCGCAAATTTTTCGACCAGACGAAACGCTAAACCACTGGCAAGCCACCTGCTCAAATTGGCCGGGTGCGCAAGGCTACCTTTTGTTTCTTTGTCTCTGTCGGCTTGGCAGTAGCGGGACTGTTGCCGCTGACGACGAGCGAGCTCAGTCTCATGCTCCGCTCAGGCTACACCATCCCCACGATTGAAGCAGAACTTACGACCCGTCATTTCGCCGATGAGTTCGACGTGGCAAAGCGAAAACAGCTGCTCAAAGCCGGCGCCACTCCTGAGCTTCTCGAAGCAATCGAGAGTGGAAAATTTGCCGTCCCGAACGAAGACCTAGAAAAAACGCGTCGTAAAATGGAAGAGAACGACCGCGAGCGAGCGCTCATAACCGAACAGGCAACGAAGAACGACGCGATTTACCAGAAACAATTGCTGAGACAGCGCACGCGAATCGTTAAGCAGGGCCCGGACGCGGTCGCTGATGTAGCCAAAGGCAATCTTGTTCATTTCCAAAATGGCAATCTTGTTTCAGTGGATGAAAGCGACCTGGCGCAGAAAAAAATCTACGGGCTTTATTTTTCCGCGCATTGGTGCGGGCCATGCCGTAAATTTACGCCCAAGCTCGTCGAGTACTACAATAAGATTGCAGGCGAACATCCTGAGTTTGAGATCATTTTCGTTAGCAGCGACCGATCCTCGGAAGACATGGCCGCTTATATGCGCGAAGCAGGCATGCCCTGGACCGCAATCGAATTCACCAAGCTGGCCAATGTTCCAAGTCTGAAGAAATACGCCGGCGATGGCATTCCCGACCTGGTCATCGTCGACGCGACCGGCAAAGTGCTGGGCGACAGTTACGTCCGCGGTAAATACGTCGGTCCCGAGCGGGTCCTTGACGATCTAAACAACATCTTGGTGCAGGCTGCTTCGCCTCAAGTCGCCGCCAATCGCTAGAAACTTCGGCCCTGACGGCCATCATATGGCTATCGAGTCGTCGATTTCTCAGACGGCTTTACCGCGAGCCAAGGTTTTCGCTGTAGAAAGAGAAGTTTCCCATGCCGTACCATTTACCTTTCTTTTTTTGTGTCATTTCGCGTGTTTCGTGGGCGATTTTTCTGGTTCGACACGTCTAAAGCGATACGCAGGACACTGTAAAACAACAGCAGCGCGGCGACGGGCACCAGCCAGATACCGAGTCCTGGATCGCCGCCGTAAGTAACAATTCCTCCCAGAAAAAAACCTAACGGGAAAAGGATACCAGACCAAATCAGAAAGAACGAAACTGAAGCTCGAAGCTTAAAGTGTTCAACGTTTCGCTCGGTCAGGGCGGCGATGATATTGACCAGCGCCAGGGCGGTCCCGTGAGCGTGCGCCAAAGTAAACATGAGCCTGCGCATTTCATTACCAACGTCGACGTACCAACCAACTTTGAAACCGTGCAGAGTCTCGAGCACGCCACCTAACGATAAGAAGACAAGCAGCGACCACCAGCCAAACCGCAGATTTCGATCGGAAGCTGACATCATTCTGCAAGAATAATTGGTTTATCGTCGCGCTCCCCTCGTAGCCGCTGGAAAGTATCCTGCTGGAAACGGCCGTCGCTATCCAATGCAGTCTCCGGCCGGTAGGTCACATTGCGCTCGCGGATTTCGCGCAGCCATTTTTCATAAGCGCGCGTGCTTATCTCGCGGAGATAATCGTCCGCCGCAGTGTAGGTAAATGAAAAATCAGAGAAACCGGGTAACGTCTGAAGCGATTTCCAGGCGTCAAATCGCACCGCGGCATATGGATCATTCAGGGTATAAATGAGATAGGGATACAGCCAGTCGCGCCCAGCGGTTTGCTGCGCACTCTCCCAACCCATGCCCCAGGCGATCAACGCGCGCTGGCCGGCGTCGCCTTTCAAGATCCACTGCACGGCCGCCGCAATGTTTTGATCGTCCGGCGCAAGTTGAGGCACCGGCTGGTGATACCATGTCCCCAGTTTCTCCGCTGTCCACGCCAGCGTCCGATCGAGGTGACAAAGATTGCAGGCATTTGGCCGCCCGTAGTCGACACTTTCCTTCACCGTCGGTGAGGAAACCTGATGACTACGGATCGCGCGCAGCAAACCAAAAGTCGTCCGCGGCATGTGACAGTTGTAACACCGACTCCCGGATGAATCCGCAGAATGATGAGTATGCGCGGTAATGTTCGTCGCCATCGTTTGATGACATTGTAAACACGCCGTGTCGGAATCCATCTTCGGTTTTAACTGGGCGGTGTGCGCCCATTTTTGGATGCTGGTTTGACCGGGCGAATCGAGGTGCATTTCGTGGCAGGAAATGCAGGAGAATTCTCCGCCTCGGAAACAGGGGGACGACTGAACGCCATTGAATTCTCTTCCCGTCACCCGAATCATGCCGTCGCCCCAGAATCGATTACTGAAAAAGTCCGGCTCAGACTGGCGGATGAAATCCTTTTGTTCGCTGTGCTCGGATGAATTTGGCTGAACGACGAAACGCTGTGCGAGATCGTGAGCGCCCGGACGAAAGCCGCTGCCATGGCGATTGAAATCAATCTTGTCCGACATGTTGTTAAATGCCCACACGCTGTGGCATTGACCGCAATCGAGGGCCGAATCGGCTCCTTTCAAACGCGACGGATTGGTAATTGTCGGGTCGGTCTTGGTCGTGAGATGAAGTTTGAAACGCCGAATGGGATTACGATTGGCTTCGATGTGCTGGCGTCCTTCGCTGTGACAAGCTTCGCAGGCAATTCCGAACTCAGCGACCTGTGAATCCCAGCGGTTACCATCGACAAAACGTGATTGTCCCTGGGTGACATGGCAGTCCATGCAGGCGCCATTCCATGCTCCGAGCGAATAGTATTCCTTCAGCTGCGGTGGGATCAGGAATGTCTCCGCCACGGGCGCCCACATTTTTTCTGCGACGATGTAGGCAATGGGGAGCTGCTGCAAGGTGCGGCCCTGGCCCGATTCCAACCAAAGAATTTGCAAGTTGTGAGAGCCGGTCACCAGGACGACTTGCTGTGGCTCGCCGTAGTCGCCCCCTTGCCGTCGGATGCGAACAAAGAATTTATCGCCGCGGCGTTCTCCTTTGTATTCGCGACCGTTGAAGGTGTAATCAAGCTTGCTCACGTCATCGAGGAGAGAAGCGGGCGTGGCGACCTGGGTCATGGTGCGATGAAACGATCCATGCCAGCTTTCGTAGTTCTCGACATGACAACTTCGGCACGCATTTGACGACACGTAGCCGGAAATCTGGGATTGGACTGGCCGATTCTCAGGTGGCAGCGATGCCGTCTGGAAATCACGAACCGAAATCGCTGTTAGAATTCCCGCGCCTGCGAGCGTCGCAATAATGAAGACGGTACACCACCAAGATGGTGATTGCTTCGACATTGCTCACGCCGATATTAGGAGAAGTACCGCGGTGGGCAAACGTCCGATTTCCTCTGAACCGATACCGAGGTGAACAAATCGGCCGTTTGAGAGTCAAATTTACACGAATGGTTCCGATGTTAGATTTCCGGAACCCTTTTTCTGCAGCTACACAATTAAATGGAACAGAATCCGTCTTTCCCTTCACCGGAAGAATTGAAATCGAAGCTCGCCGACTTCATGAAATCGAACTTTGGCGATCGCGTCGCGTTCACCACCGTCACGCAGCCGGACATGGCTGAGACTGGCGCCGAGGAAAAAGCGCCGGAGGACTCTAAAGAGTTCGAGTTCAATTTTCTGCCCCGTGACATCAAAGCGCATCTGGATCGTTTCGTGATCAAACAAGACGAAGCGAAGAAGGTGCTATCGATCGCGGTCTGCGATCATTACAACCACGTCAATCATGTGCGGCGACTGGAGAAGGAAAGTGCCACTGGCGCAAACGAAACTGAATACGCCAAGCAAAACGTTATTCTTGTCGGCCCGACTGGTGTCGGGAAGACATATCTGATCAAGCACATTGCCGACTTAATCAGGGTCCCGTTCGTCAAGGCGGACGCGACCAAGTTCAGCGAGACCGGTTACGTCGGCGGTGATGTAGAAGATTTGGTGCGCGAACTGGTGCACAAAGCCGATGGTGATGTGAACCGGGCGCAGTTCGGCATCATTTACATCGACGAGATCGACAAGATCGCCTCGGCCGGCAACATGATCGGGCGCGACGTCAGCGGTCGCGGGGTGCAGACGACGCTGCTTAAATTGATGGAAGAAACGGAGGTGCCGTTGCGCAGCGCGATGGATTTGCAGGGACAAATCCAGGCTGCGCTGGAATTTCAAAGGCGCGGGAAAGCGAGCCGTCAAACGATCAACACCCAGCACATCCTATTTGTCGTTAGCGGTGCGTTCGAGCGTTTGAAAGAACAGGTTTCGCGCCGGGTCAAAGGCCGGATTGGATTTAGCGCCGAGCCCATTCGGGTCATGGACAACGAACTCTTCCAATTCGTTACCACCCAGGATTTCATCGAGTTTGGTTTCGAGCCGGAATTCATTGGGCGCCTGCCGGTGCGCGTGGTCTGCGAAGAACTGAGTGCGGACGATCTCTTCAGCATCATGAAGTATTCCGAAGGCAGTTTGCTCCGGCAATATGAGCGCGCCTTTCGCGCCTACGGCATTGCCATCAGTTTCGACGATGAAGCATTGCGTCTGATTGCGAACGCAGCAGCGATGGAGAAAACCGGTGCGCGCGGTTTACTGACAGTATGGGAGAAATTGTTCCGCGATTTTAAGTTTTACCTGGCGGGTTCCGGGATCAGCCAGTTGCGTGTCACGGCCGAACTAGTCCGAGAACCAAAGCGCGTTCTCGATCGCCTGCTGGCCGAAGGTCACAAACAGGAAGCGGTCGTGCTCGATCAACAGATCGATTTCTTTAGCGAATCATTCCGGCGGCAGCACGATCTCGAGATCGCATTTGAAGACGCGGCGCGGCGGCGACTGGTGGAACGCGCCCGGGCTGAAAAAATGTCGATGGCGGATTTGACGGCGCACCTCTTTCGCGATTTTCATTTCGGATTGAACCTGGTGCGCAAAAATTCCGGACAGAATAAATTCATTTTGCCAATAGTGGCGGTAGACGCGCCCGACAAATTTCTCAGTGAACTGGTGGTGCAATCCTATTACCCGAGGCAACAGGTGAACGAAGCTCGATGAAACGCTCACTGATTTCCGCAGGTATTATCGGGTTTGTCGTCGCCACGGTCGCGATTACTTCGCACGCCGTTGGATGGTTCGCCGGGATCGAGCTGCCGCTAAGGAACTGGCTCGAGAAATTGAACGGTCCGGCCCACAAAATGGGTAACATCTGGCAATACAGCTTGATCGTGCTCCTTGGCCTCGCGACGGCGTGGATCGTCCTCACAAGCGCTCGCAGGCACCGTATCGCCATACTCGTTCTCGCAGTCATCGTGGAGCTGCTGGCGCTGAGCTGGGTTTGCTCGCTCTATCACGTTTTCTTTGCCGCGTTACCAGCAATCATTGCGGTCGCTCTCAGTTACGGCGCCGCGCTGGCTTACCTCGCATTTGAAGGACGGAAACGCGCCGGCGTTCCGTTGAGCTTGTTCAACGGCAAACTCTCGGGCAGCGAAATTGGGAGGTTGCGCTCGGGCGAAACCAATTTCGATGGCACGGCGAGCGTTTTCGATACCAGTGTGGTCGTTTGCGATCTGGCCAACAAATACGACATGGCGGATAACGACGACCCCAGCGTGGTGACGAAGGCGAGCGAGAAATTCACTGCCCGCGCCGCTGAACTGTTGCGCGATGCTGGCGCGTATTTGCATGCCGCAGACGGCGAAGGAGTCGTTGCGGTTTTTGGATTTCCCGGCGCACTGGAAGATCACGCAGAAAAGGCCGTCCGCGCAGCGTTCGATCTCTCGCGCGCTTTTGCAGAAAATTCGAGCGACAACAATGGCCAAAATGTTACTGCCGGAGCGCATATCGGCGTAAGCTCGGGCTCGATGATCACAGCACCAACGGAGGAGAAGCAGGACATTTTTGTCCTGGGTGAGCCGATTGAGCTCGCGAGGCGTTTTTGCGTGGCGAATCGCTTTTATGGTTCGAAAATCTTGATCGGTCCGCGAACGTTTGAGCTTGCGAACAACGCCATCGTTGCACGTCCCATCGATTTTCTCAGCGGTGTCAATACGCAGGAACGCCATGAAATTTATGAGCCGCTGGCTTTTACCGCTGACGCACCGAGCGAGTTAGTGGCAAGACGCGATTCGTTTTGGAACGGCGTGGTCTTGTATCGTGAGCAACGCTGGGCCGAGGCCTACAACGAATTCCAAAAGGCGCGTGGACCAGACAACGAAGAGGATGCACCCCTCAATCTTTATTTGCGCCGTCTCGAACCGCTCGCCCTGCATCTGATGGAATCGCCGGCATCCTGAGGAACTCTTGAAATACCGCGCGGTTCGGAACGTAGACTTCAAGTCTGTGTGCCCAGCGGGTTTGCAACCCGTTGACATCATGTCCGCTGGGCCCACAGGGCACGGTCTTATGTTCCGAACTATTGCGCGCATCCCGAGCTGGGCGAATAAATTTTAGGTTTTGAGAAGAACGGAATATCCAGAGGCGATTCGTGATTTGATCACGCAAATGCGGCAAATGCCGGGAGTCGGGCCGCGTTCGGCCGAGCGCATCGCGCTGTGGATGATTCAATCGCGCAATGATCAGCCGGAACAGATCGCGGCCGCGATTTCAAAAACGCGGGGACAGATTCGTCCCTGCAAACTTTGCGGCTTTTTCGCCACGGAGGAGCTGTGCGAAATTTGCCGCGACGATTCGCGCCCATCCGATCTTCTCTGCGTGGTCGAGCAACCGACCGACATTCTGCCGCTGGAGAAAACGAGTGCATTTCGCGGTCGGTATCATGCACTCGGCGGCCGGATCGCGCCGCTCGATCACGTCGGACCGGAAGATTTGCGAATCCAAGAGCTGTTGGATCGGATTGAACGCGAGAATTTTTCGGAAATCATTTTCGCGCTGGCGGCCGATGTCGAAGGCGAGGCGACAACGAATTACCTGGTCGAAATACTGAAAGGAAAACCGATAAGGCTAACTCGCATCGCGCACGGGTTGCCTGCCGGCGGTGGTCTCGAGTCGGCTGACGAGCTCACGCTTTATCAGGCACTGACCGGGAGAACGAAGCTGTGAGCGTTGTAGCGGCGGCCGTGTCGGCCGCAATTTGCCTTTTTTAACCCTTTTAACGTTGTAATCTTTATTCGTGTCCTGCGCGAAAATCGATCCGGCGTTGCACCAGGCGCAAAAGCCGTCCTGGATCAAGGTTCGGTTGCCATCGAATCCTGTCTTTTTTTCGACCAAAGCGCTGATTTCAGATTTGCGACTGCACACCGTCTGTGAGAGCGCGCAATGCCCGAACCGATGGGAATGCTGGAGTCAGGGCACGGCGACGATGATGATCGCGGGCGATCGCTGCACGCGAGCCTGCGGATTTTGCGCGGTGACGACGGCGAAACCGTTCGCCCTGGAAGAGGATGAGCCGCAACGGGTCGCCGAAGCAGTGCGGCGAATGAAGTTGAAACATGTTGTCATTACGGCGGTCGCGCGCGACGACCTGAAGGATGGTGGTGCCGCGCACTTCGCGCGCACCATCAACGCCATCCGCGAAATGGACCCGACAATTATCATCGAAGTACTGGTGCCCGATTTTCACGCCGAGGATTTGTGCATCCGGACTGTGCTCGACGCCGGTCCGGACATCTACAATCACAACATGGAAACGGTCGAACGCCTCACGCCGATAGTGCGTTCACGCGCAAAATACCGGACATCTTTGCGGGTCCTGCAACGGGCAAAAGAGCTTTCGCCAAAAGTGGTGACAAAAAGCGGCGTGATGCTTGGGCTGGGCGAGACGGAACCGGAGTTGTTTCAGACGATGGACGATCTCCGCGATGTTGGCGTGCAGGTTCTAACGATGGGGCAATATCTCCGGCCCAGTCCGCAGCACCTGCCAGTGGTGGAATACGTCACGCCGGAACAATTCGAATTCCTGGGTGAAATCGCTCGCAAGAAAGGCTTCGAGCATGTCGCGTCCGGCCCGCTGGTGCGCAGCTCCTATCACGCAGCGGATTTTCATCCGGTTGTGCGTTAGCAGACAGAGGCTGTAGCGGCGCTTGTAAGGCACTGAAATGCGCTGATTGCAGCGGCGACGGTCCATAGGCTGCCGATCCAGCGACATTGAGCGCAAGTCTTCCATCAGTTTGGAAGAGTCTTTTGTTCGTTGCGTCCGCCCTTGGCACTCAACGCGCTGTTTCTTGTCATTCTGAGCGCAGGTCGAGGAATCTCTAAGCTAAAATGTCGAGAGATGTCTCGACTTCGCTCGACCTGACAGGCAAATGAACGTGACAATGAACAACTCGACGATCGCGGCGGTGATTCCGGCATATCAGGAGCAGAAGCATGTCGGCGAAGTCGCACAGCGCGCACGAACGCAACTGGAACATGTTCTGGTCGTCGATGATGGATCAACTGACGCGACTGCGGACCGCGCCAGAGCCGCTGGAGTCGATGTTGTTATTCATCCGCAGAATTGGGGCAAAGGTGAATCGATCAAGACCGGGCTGCGTTATTGGTTCGATCGCGGAAGCGAATACGTGGTGCTTCTTGATGCCGATGGTCAACATTTGCCCGAAGAAATTTCGCGTTTTGTCGACGCGACCGCGTCCGAGGCCGACGCAAAAATCTTCATCGGCTCGCGAATGAGCGACACCAGAACGATGCCGTTGCTACGCCGGATGGTGAACCGTTATATGAGCAACAGAATTAGTCGCATTTGCGGGCAACAAATTCCCGACACGCAATGCGGATTTCGCATGCTACATCGCGACATCATCCCCGAAGTTTTGAGCGGTGCCAGTCGGTTCGAATACGAAACCGAAATGCTGATCATCGCGAGCCGGAAGGGATATCGCATCGCGTCCGTTCCCATTACCACGATCTATTCCGATGAAGTTAGCAGCATCAGTCCGGTGCGTGACACGCTGCGTTTCTTCGAGTTAATGCAGCGGTATCGAAAATCGTAGGCGCCTCGCTCTGTCGAGGCGCATTCTGCAAAACACGGCGACAGAGCGCCGTGGCTACATCAAATCAAACCACGCCGTTTGAAGTCGCCGATATTCTCGCCGGCAGAGCGCTCGATCATTTCGATGGTGAACTTGAGCAGACAAACTTCCCAAGCTTCGTCTACTCCCTGAATAATCGCGCCGTTGGTGTCACCGGAATTCTCGACCGCACGTCGTGTCCGGTCGATAACCGATTGCAATGATGCGTTCACGGTTTCTTCCGTGACGCCAGATTTGCGAAACTGAAATCCATAGCGCAAGACCGCGATTTGACGTGCCTGTTCGCGTAAACGGTCGACATATTCCTGCGCTTTTTCGCCGAACCCTTCCAACATCATTCGGCAAAAATATTCCGGGCTCAGAATTTTCGGGCGCTCTGCTTCGATCCGCCCGGTGCGAATCCGGACCTGATCGACCCGGTCCATCAGCTCGGAGATGAGATGAAACTCAAACCTGGTGTTGCCAAAGGTCGCGATCTGCCGCTCCGGCGCGAGAATCACCTGCGTATTCTCAATCGCATATTCGATATCGTCCTGTTTCAATTCAAAGCGGGAGGATACGACGGGAAGAATCGATTTGCCAGTGGTTGTCGGGGCTACATTGAGCCCCACATTGATTCCGACATTGATCCCTCGCTAAAGCTATTTCTTCTCCACCAGCGGGATGAATTTCTCGTAATCTTCCGCCTTCATTTGCTCCAACGGAATGAAACGAAACGCGGCTGAGTTGACGGCATAGCGTCGTCCGGTCGGCGAAGTTGGGTCAGCAAAGACATGACCGAGGTGGGCATTGCTTCGCTTGGCGCGGACTTCGATGCGTTGCATGTCATGAGAATTGTCCGCTGTCTCAACGAGAAGATCTGGCGAGATGGGTTTGGTAAAGGTTGGTCGACCGGTTCCGCTATCAAACTTGTCGAGCGAACTGAAGAGCGGTTCACCGGTAGTGACATCGGCGTAGAGCCCGGGACGCTGGTTCTCCCAGAATTCATTTTGGAAAGCAGTCTCGGTACCGTTTTGGCGCACCACAAAATATTGCTCGGGCTTTAATCGCCTCTTCAAAGTAGCGTCGTCCGGTACCGGACGCTTCGGATCGAAACCGGTGAATTCTTTCTTTTCTTCGTGTGACAGCAGATACAGGTAAATCCCCCCGGCCGCGAGCACGACCAGGATGCCGAGGCCGATATAACTGCTAAGCGTCGACTTTTCTTCGCTCGTGATTCGGCTAGTGATTCGATCCCCGTTCATGATGTTCCGATCAACGAATTCAATCAGAAACCTGCCGTCATCGTCATCCTTTATTTTTTATCCTGCATAATCCTCAGCATCCTGTCTTTCTTCTGCTTCTTTGAGGTCAAGTCAAATACCGGGCTCGATCAGCGGTGTTTCGGTTATGGCGTCGGCGGCGATACGTTTCGTTGCCCGCCAGCGCAAGACCGCTTCTGCGGTAACAAGGACGAGCGCAATCCAGATGAGCAGGAAAGTAATGAAATGCTGCCGGGTGAATGTTTCGTGATAAACGAAAAGGCCGAGGACGAAGCTAATGCTCGGGGAGAGATATTGAAGGAAACCGATCGTGACCAGGCGCAAATGCCGCGCGGCGTAACCGAACCAAACCAATGGAATAGCGGTGACAATTCCAGTTGTCGTTAGAATGGCGGAGAGGGAAAAATGTGAGGGGCCAAAGATCAAGGCCCCGCGACTGGCAAGAAGGGCAAGATAAAATATCGCCAGCGGCAGAAGAAACATTGTCTCCAAAAAGAGTCCGGGAATGGCAGCCGTACGGGATTGTTTTCGCAACAATCCGTATAACCCGAAACTGGTACACAGCCCCACGGCGATGGACGGAAAATGGCCATATCCGAGGGCGAGAACAGAGACGCCGATAGCGGCGATAAAAATAGACGCGATCTGCCAGGCGCTAAGTCGCTCGCGCAAAATCACGGCGCCGAGCAACACGTTCACCAGTGGCGTCATAAAATAGCCCAGACTAGTTTCGAGGACGCGACCGATGTTAACTGCCCAAATGAAGATGAGCCAGTTCACGCTAACCATCACTCCGCTGCCGAAACAAAACAGTGCGCTGCGGCGGCAGCGAAGGTTTGCCATCACTTCCGGCCAGCGCCGTTGCCAGCTGAGCAACACGCCGAGGAAGACAATGGTCCAGACAAACCGGTGCGCGAGAATTTCCAGCGCCGGAATCTTGCTGAGTAGTTTCCAATAAATCGGCACCAGTCCCCAAGTCCCGAAGGCGGCGACGCCGGCGATAAATGCGGACGTGTGCTGCGGATCGGCGCTTGAAGACCTGCGCATTCTGCCTCGTATTTCATCGATCGCTTGAGTTCGCAACCGTTCACTTGCCGGATAGCTTGTAATGAGGGGAAAACCTGGATCTGATCGCGTGAAATCATTTTTTGCCGAACTAAAGCGTCGCAAGGTCCATCGGGTTGCCATTGCCTATGCGGTCGGCGGTTGGTTGCTGATTCAAATCGCGACCCAGGTTTTTCCTTTCTTCGAAATTCCAAACTGGGCGGTGCGCCTGGTCGTAATCGTGCTGGTGTTGGGATTTCCGATTGCCCTGATCTTGTCGTGGATATTTGATCTGACGCCGCAGGGAATCAGGCGCACCGATGAAGCCGACCAAGCTTTGTCCCCGTCGACGGGAGCCAGCGCTGCCACGACGCGAAATATTCCCGAAAAAAGTATTGCGGTTCTGCCATTCGAAAATCTGAGCGATGATAAAGCGAACGAATACTTCGCGGCCGGCGTTCACGACGACATACTCTCCAGTTTGGCAAAGGTCGCGGACCTCAAGGTGATTAGCCGCACCTCGGTGCAGCAATTCAAGAGTGGCGCGCGTAATTTGCGTGAGATCGGACGGGCACTTGGAGTTGCACATATTTTGGAAGGGACCGCGCGCCGCGCCGGTAATCGCATCCGGGTCAATGCTCAGTTGATCGATGCACGAAGTGACGATCACCTTTGGGGAGAAACATTCGACCGCGAGATCACTGATCTATTCGCGCTGCAAAGTGAATTGGCGCAACGCATCACCGAGGCCTTGCAGGCAAATCTTTCGGCACGTGAGAAAACGAATCTGCAAACCCACCCCACCCAGGACATCCTGGCCTACGAACTCTTTCTCCGGGCGCGAGAGCTATTTCACTGGGCGGGGAGCGGATATTCCCCCGACAAAGGAGCACACGCGCTGCGATTAATCGAGGAAGCGGTCGAACGCGATCCGACGTTTGCGCTCGCCTACTCATTGAAGTCACGCCTGCATTCCGAAGTGTATTGGTTTGGTTACGACAAAAGCAGGGCGCATTTGGAAAAAGCGAACGCAGCTGCAGAAACTGCCTTGAAACTTCAGCCGGACCTCGGTGAAGCACATCTGGCAAAAGCGTTCTACTACTACTATGGCTTCCGCCGTTACGATATCGCCAAAACCCATGTCACGGCGGCCGTTCGCGCCATTCCCAACAACGCCGATGTGCTTATCACTGCGGCAGCGATTGCGCGCCGCGAGGGAAAATGGCAGGAAGCGCTGAATAATACGGAACAGGCGCGTGACCGCGATCCGCGAAGTCTTTTGGTGCTCTGGGAGCTGTTTGTAAACTATCTCGCCGTTCATGAATATACCAAGGCAGAGAGGGCCGTGAGCAATGCGCTTTCTATCTCGCCGACCGCGCCTTTTTTTATCCTTGCTCCTGGTGCGATCGCGTTGTCTCGAGATGGCGTTACCGCTCCATTTCGTTCCCTCTTGGGAAAAATCCCGCGCAATCTCGATCCCGGTGGCGCCATCAGCACGATCGCACTCCGCCTCAGTCTGATGGAGCGTGACTTGGCAGAGGCCGAACGTGTGCTTGAGGCCTGCGTGCACGAAAAACTCGATGACGAAGGCTTGAGCGGAGTGGCTGGAGCGCTCGACGGGTATATCGTGCCGAAAAGTTGGTATGCTGGATTGATTGCGCACGCACGAGGCGATGCATCAACAGCACGCACCGCGTTCGAACGGGCCAAACAGGCCGTAGCAGATGATTTAGCGCACTGCTCAGAAGACGCAAAAAGCCTCGCCATGCTGGCAATGATTCACGCTCAACTAGGAGAGAAAGACGATGCACTCCGCGCCGCAGCCCGCGCCAGCGAGCTGTTGCCCATCAGCAGTGACTCGTTCGATGGACCGATCCTCGCGACCACGCTGGCGGCGGTAAGCACGAAGCTGGGCGACAAGGACACCGCAATTCAGCAATTGCAATCGTTGGTTGGGATTCCGAATGGACCAACGCCGGGAACCTTGCGAGTCGAACCGGAGTGGGACTCTTTACGGGACGATCCACGTTTCAAAAAGCTGGCAGCGGGATAAGTCTGGAGAAGGACCCGGTAGCGTCTTCGAAGACGGGACGTTTGGAGTGCGCCGGCAGGGCGACGCAAGACGGCGCTTTTTCCGCGAAGAATGGAGCCTAAAGCCGTTTCCCGCCGCCCTTGCCACCGCAGTCCAAAAAAAATTAGCGCGAGGGGGCGGGCTTAACCTGCTTGGGCAAGGCGATCATCGAATCGTTGCCGATCATCATATAACGGCCTTGATAGGGCGGCGAAGGCCGCGACGGAAAGGGCGAACGAATAACGGCGCCGGCATTACCGACGACAGCGAGCATCGCTACCAGGACACTTAAACAAACCGCTTTCACGATGTATCGATATTGCAGCAAATGTGCCAACCGAGGCTGATTTATGGAAATTTCAGGCGGAGATCCAGACAAAAGTGATCGCGCAAGCGAGCATCGCCGTAGTTAGCCAATCGAGGACCTGCCCCACGACCACCATGGAGTGCATACGAACGTAGATGGCTGCCTCGATCGCCACTGGCGCGGCGAGCGCGATCCAGATCACCGCGGCAAAACGCAGCGCTCCCGCTATTCCATCAGCGAAAAAGTCGACACGAAACCGCGCGACCAATACGTAAAGAAAGGAAATGGCGATGGCCGAGCCCACGCGCACGAGGCTGGAAAGCGCGTAGTTCCGCGGCCCCTCCGGTCCCCACGTTTCCGGAGTAGCGCGTTGGTAACGATGGAAAACCAATCCCATCCAGAACCAACTGGTGAAAAGCGAGACAACGCCGGCGATCAAGCCGGGAACGATGGCTGCACGCAAAGTGTTCATCAATTCAGCAGCGTAACGAGAAGCCGGTTCTGTGAACAGAACTTTACGTTTACCACAATCGGTCAATCCCGGGCGAAGTCGAAGGAGCCCCGGTTGCGAAATGTTGGTTAACTTCGCAGGATCCCTCGGTTCGAGTCGGATTGGCGGATTCGTCCGGGATGACCATTGCCGGTGGTTTACTGTAAGCGCGAGGCGCGATAAACTAGGTGGCAAATAATGCCGGACTTTGCCTACAAGGCGCGCAATGCGGAGGGCGGATTGGTTGAGGGCGTGTTGAACTGCCCCGACCGCAGTGTCGCGATTCGCCAGATCGAGCAGCAGAACTGCATTCCCATTCGCATCGATGCCGTGATGACAGCGGCACCGATTGCGCCAGGGCCAACGCCACCGCGGAACTTCGTCCCGAAAATCTTTAACCGCGGCCCGTCCGAACGCTCTGACGTTCCCGCGCAAAACCTGAGGATCCCGCACAGCCAGTTGCTCGTCTTCACCGAACAGCTGGCGCATTTGCAACAAGCGGGCATGACTCTGGATGAAGGCCTTGGTGTTTTGGGGAAACGTCTCAAGCATCCGCGCGTGCAGCAGATGATTCGCACTCTGCATCAGGCCCTGGTCGACGGCCGCAGCTTTTCGCAAGCCCTTCGTGAATTCCCGCGAATTTTCCCGCCCCTTTATGTGAACCTGGTCGCGGCCGGCGAGGCCAGTGGCGCGTTGCCGGAAATCCTGATGCGGCTGGTGAAACACTTGATGCAGGAGAAAAGCTTGCGCGATCGAGTGCAACAGGCGCTGATTTATCCAGCATTCCTTACCCTTGCGGGCGCGACTCTCGTCACGGTTTTCATTACCTTCATGGTCCCGCAACTGACGCAATTCATGTCGCAAAATGGCGGAGCTCTTCCCTTGCCAACGCGAATCCTGATGCAGGTGCACCACATCATTACGACCTACTGGTGGCTGGGGATTCTTCTTGTCCTGGGCGCGTTCGCCGGTTGGAAGGCCTTTATCCGGAGCGACGAGGGACGAACCACATGGGACCGATTCCGCCTGCGGATACCGGGATACGGTCGCATCGTCCGCCACAGCTACTACGCACAATTCTCGCGAACGCTCGGGACCCTGACTGAAAACGGCATTCCCCTGTTGCGTTCGCTTGATCTCGTCGCCGAAATCGCAGACAACCGTTACATTGAAAAAAAGCTAACGGAAGGCAGACGTGCGGTCGTCGACGGTGCGCACCTTTCGGCCGCATTGGCGGGACAACACTTGTTTCCGGACTTGCTCACCGACATGATGGCAGTGGGTGAGCAGACGGGGCACTTCGGCCAAACCATGATGACAATCGCCGACGTTTACGAGCGTGAACTCGATCGCACCGTTACCATAACCTCGTCCCTGATCGCGCCGGTGATCATCGTGATTATCGCAATCATCGTTGGCTTTGTCGTTTACAGCATTCTCTCCGCTGTATTCTCCATGACGCAGAGTTTGCAGTTTCGGGCGCGCTGAGATAGCATTGCGGCCAATTCGATGCGTCAGCGAATTTTGACGTTGTGGCTAATCCTAGCGACGCGAGCTCTTCTCGCGCAAGAAGCAGTCCACGGGGCTTCGGTTAACGGGCGAACTCCCGCTGATGCTATCGTCGCACCCGTTAGCGGTAATGCATGGATCGACCTCCGCCAAAGCGCCAAACCGGGCGCGGTGCAGAACGTCCCGAATTGGGTGGAAGGGGTAACGTTCACTCCCGCGGATACGCAGACTGACCCGGCGACACGGAGCATTTTCCGTATTCGGCTGGCGAGACCGTCCGGTCATTCCGCCATTCTTTTCTTCCGCCTCTTCTTCAACGACCAAATCGCATCTCGCCCCGAAATCGTGGCGTGGGATGAGTCCGGGTCCCAAGTCCTTCGGTCTGGGTCCCTCGGCGTCGGCATTGATTTGGAGAGTTCAGAATCGGTCATGATCCCAATGCACGGAGTTACCACCGTTGATGTGGAGGTGCCGGGCGATGGCAACAGCGTCCGTGGCGTCTACTTGGAATGGATGACCACCAGCGAGCTGGCCCATACCGCGAGCGTCGGGTCGCAGGATGCAGTTCCCCAGCCTTTCGCCACGACACTTCCACTGCATGCGCCAACGGAAGATTCGGAAGAATTCGGCACTGTCACCGCCTCGCTTTCAGCCGATTTGATCCGCATTGGTCCAACGCCGGAGCAGGGCGCAGTTTTCGAGTTCGGCATCGAATCCCAACCGCTGCTTGCCCTTATTACTTTCGAAATCGCCAATCCGCGGATCGATTCACCGCCGGAAGTAATTGCGAACGGTCAAAACGTCGGGGCCGCTTTTCTAATCATGCCCGGTCTGGCGGATCCCGGTTACCGCGGCGAAATGCATCGCATCGTCAGCCAAATGCAATTCCAGTACACGGGCTGGCTTCGAGCCCAGAAGATTGTGCCGGCAAGCGCCCTACACTCCGGAACGAACAACATCGCGATCGTCAACGGACCAGATGCCTCAGCTGCCGTGATTCGCGCCACCCAGGTTCAACTGAAGTATCTCTGGGAGAAGTCTGACTATATTTTGAAACCAGATCGCCAGTGAGGTGTCTAAGAGCTGATGCGTAAAAAGGAACAGGCCTTCACCCTCCTCGAAATAATGCTCGTGGTGACAATCATCGCTCTGCTGTTGGCCGCGGCGATAAAGTTCATGGCACCGAACGTGGATATCGCAAAACGAGTCCGGGTGGCGGGCGATATTCAGGCAATCAAAACTTCGCTACTCGCCTACCAGGGAATCAACGGATTTTATCCGACGACCGAACAAGGCCTGCAGGCTTTGGTAACGGCTCCATCGACCGATCCACGGCCTGCGCGCTGGCAGCAATTCATGGAACAAGTTCCAACCGATCCTTGGGGCGACCCCTACGTTTACAAGTGCCCAGGTCAGAAAAATCCCACCAGATACGATTTATATTCGGCCGGGCCCGATCGGATTCCAGACACCGCAGACGACGATCCGGGACAATAGCGGTCTTTATTCTTCCTCCTCATCGTCCGGAGTCGGCGCTTGCGGTACCGGCACGACTGGAGTTGGAATTGGGGTTGGATTTCGTTGAATCACTCCGCGCTGATGGACCTGGCCGGGCTGGGGAGGAGTCGGCCTTATCGGTTGCTGATAGGATGGCGGGAGCGACGGTATTGGCGCGGGCTTCTGGTAAGGTTGCGGCGGCGCCGGCATTCCCGGCGGGAAAAAGGGTGGCTGCACTGCGTTGAATTGCGGTTGATTCGAGGTCTGCGCCGCCTGTGAAAGAAACGCCTGATTGAACGTTAGCGTCGCGTATTTGCTGTCCTTCGTGATCGTGACTTTAGTTTGCCCGATTTGATCCGACCATTGGATATCGCTGATGCCCCATCCGTGTTCGTTCTGTCCTTTGGTCGTCAGATATTCCTTGAAATTCTTGTCGGTGGCCGACGCGACCGTGACAAACCCCCCGTCATCGGAACGCGCTGCGTTCGCCACAAAAAGGTCCTTTGCGAAATCGGGCGTGGCTGTCGGGACCGCGACCGTAGCAACGGCGAACGGCGAACGGTCCAACATCGCCTTGTAATGATTAAAGTCCGGGCGCTTGGGCAATGGATCATCCGCCAGCGCCACGACCGGCATGATACTGATTGCAACTAATAAGCTCGCTTTCATTTTACTGCCGTCGCGGGCGCGTACCAGCGCGCGATCTTAAATTTACCACGCATCTGCGTCGGGTCACTCGAATCAATCGCAATATTTGCGCTCTCAAAAACCATGAACGCATCAGGCGCCTGCACATCGTAAAGAAAATGAACCAGCGGGGGCCATTGGCTTTTCGTCTCGATGGACACTGAAACCGATTGATAATTGCCCGTCCCTCCACTGGGGCCAATAGCCGGGTTCTCGATTAGCACACTGTATTTGCCGGCGACCTGTTTCAGCTGGTCAAGCAAGGCCGAGGCGTCGCTCGCGCCATGAAAAGCCGGCTGGTGTTCGCGCAACCATTTGTCACGGTTCGTCCACAAATCGCTTTCCCGGAGCAAAACCGTCTGTTCATTGTGCGTTGCCTTGCGCTTCGCAACTTCCAGGCGCGAATCGCTAATGGCGCGAAAAAGCCAGCTCCAGAAAAAGAGGTTGGCCAAGAAGCATACTACCAGCGCAACTACCCCCCCCAGGATGCGCTCGCGGCGGTTCATTCGTTGCAAGATTTGCGCGATCATCGTGGCCGTCCCTCCAGACGAAATTGCGCGTGGTCGTTCGGCAAAATCCGCGGCGACTGCATGTCGAAGTTGAAATTTTGCAAATCAGGGTGCTTTTTGACCTTCTCCGCGAACTGATACGCCAGCGCCGCTTTATTGGCCTCGCCCTCAATCGAAATCTGGCGAGCCGATTGATTGTAGGCGGTAATACGCACATCCTGCGACGGCAGGCTGTCGAACAGGTGCAGTAAGACTTCGATTGGATAAAAATGTGGATCCGTGGCGGGCGCAAGGGCTTTCCAATTATTGGACGCCGCACGGACGAAAACGGTCCGGGGTTCATCCCGCTTAATCCGAGCGTCCAGCTGCCGGATTCGGAATTTCAGATACGCGAGTTGAATAAGAGCGAGCCCGACAAATGCGGCGTAGACCATACCCGCAATCACCAGTCGCCTTTTCCATTGTTCGCGCTGGAGTTGACGCTTCCGCTCGTCGCGCCACGCTTGTGGAAGAAGGTTTAGCGCAGTCGAAGCCGGCGGCGTCTCGATCGACATCAATTCCGCCGGCGCTGCCACCGCGCTCTCGACCCTGTCCCGCAGATTAAAGCATTTTTCGTCCACCAGGACGTTTTCGAACGACGCGTTAATACCCTGTAATTCCGCCGTCATGGTTAACTGCGGCAACTCCAGCTCGAGCGGCGCGGCTACCCCGCCGTCAATCGTACGTGCGAAACTAAGCTTCCCGTTTTCCGAGATCGCTGAGACCAGCGCACCCGATTCGGGATAGATGAACAACGCGCATCCTTTCTTGGCATGAGTTGCGATGCGTTGCGCCGCATAAACCGTGACCGCGCGCGGAATGACTCTGCGATTTAACAACGGGGCCGCGAGTTCTTGCAGCCGCTGGTTCTGCACCGCGATCGCCGAAATGACACATTCGCCGTTTTCTTGCTCAATGACCTCGAAGTCGCTAGTTACTTCCTCGGCGGAAAATGGGAGTGCTTTCTCCAGCTGGATGCGAACCATCTCTCGTAATTCCGATCCCTCGACGCTCGGCAGGCGCATCCGTTGCGCCAACACCGCCGAGACCGGCAGCGCCAGGACGACACTGTCATCTTTACTCAGGGTTTGCGCCGCTTCGTCCAAAGTAGGAAACGCCCGCACCCGCCAGTTGCCATTCTCGGCGGGACGACTGATCAGATTCCACCCTTCCGCGCCGGGAACGAGAAAAAACTCGCTCATTAAAATTCCTTCCACGTGATCAGCTGCGGAGTGGTGCCGGCGCGACGGAAGACGAGTTGAATGACCCGAGTAATGTCGCTCGACCGGCCCGTGCTAACGACTCGTAGGACAGAATCCCTGAACGAGATGAAAGGGCTAAGCTTTTGAAATTGCTCTGGCGAAAGCCCCAGCGCCACACGAACCTCATCCATATTTTTAAAGACAGTATCATCCGCCGTGCCATCCTGGCCATCAGGTCCTGCGCGCAGCTGGAGAAGACGCTCCACCATTTGATCGGTAAAGCCCGGCAGCGCGCGTAAGACATCCCGCGGCGCCCAGGCCACATCCACCGGCCCGGTGCTGTTGACGGTAAATTCGTCGTCCCATCCCGGGGTGGAAGTAATGGCGTCCCAACCTTTCACCTTTTTCAGCTCGTCAACGCGAACCAACAACGCATTTGCTGGTTGGTAACCTTCCTCCGCTTCTGCTCCATTCAAACGAACAAGATCGTCCGGGTCGACCCAATCGAGGAGACAATCGATCATTCGGTCCCGTTCGTTCAATTCGATCCCTTTCCCTTCCAGATAGCGCCGCAGAATTTCGATCCGGTCAGGGTTTTCCCCGGCCACCAGCCAATTGATGTTCAGGCGTCCGCCCTCGCCCGTAATGCGCACACTGTAGGTCTGGCGTGGCCCAAAGCGGCCCTGCAGATTCGGCGAATTCGGTTTGATCGTGGGAACCATCGCGACTTCTGCGCCCGATGCTGCCATCGCTTGCGCTTCCAAAATTCGATTTTCGCTTCCGGAAATTTTTAAACGCGAATCAATGTTCAAAGCCCACGACATCACCAATGCCGCCAGCAAAAACAGCGCCCACAATGCAAGCAACAGCGCCGCACCGGAAACCCTAAGCCTGCTAGGAGACTGTTGAGAAACCCTCATCCTAACCTTCTCCCAGTGGGACAAGGAATAGCTCGGCGATTCGGCTATCCAGAAACGAGAGGGCAAACCTCCTCTCCCGCTGGGAGAGGTTTGAGGTGAGGGACAATTTTTCAAAGGTCTGCTGGAAGCCCTGAGCCGGCCGAATAGGCCGCGTGATTTCGAAAGTCTCATAATGGCATTCGTGCCAGCGGCACGATAATCTCCGTCGGAACTTTCGTGTCTGACCGACCGATTACTACCTTGACCAAACGCGGCAGCGTCACGGTATCGGTCCAGCGTTGCACCCAGGTGTTCAAACGCGAATCGAAAAAGCGAATTTGCAAAGTGGCGACGTTATCGATCAAACGCACCCACGTTTCATGTTCATTGGAAACCGCCGTATCATCTTTTGGTTTGCGCAGGAGACCAAGATCGAGCTGCTGGCTCTTGGCATCATGCCGTCGCAGCCGCAAACTAACTTGATAATCGCCACTCGCATAACGAGTCAAAACTCCCGGACCCGCCGAGCAAAACCAAGTCAGCTCATCCCGGTCATGTCCTTCAATCTTCAACGGTTCGCCCGCGAGGGCTCCGGCCCCGGGCGGCAGGCTTTGCAAGTGCTGGGTCAGCAGCTCGCGCAATCCACCATAACGCGCTGTCACCGCCTCCGTTTCCGATGTCACCCGGATTGCCGTCACATTCGCTTGTACGAAACGATAAATCACCAGCGACATCATTCCGAGAACGATCACTGCCAGCATGATCTCGAGCAGGGTAAACGCGCGCACCTGTACCCGTTCGCCAAACCCACGCTGGTTCTCCTCTTCTCCCCTTTCCGACTGGGAGAGACGCATTTCGCGGATGCGGGAGCAACGAGGGAATCTTTTTTCAGAGCCGATAAACATAAAACGCAATTTGTTTCGACTGGTCGACTCCCCCCCGAAGCCAGTTCGCAGTAAGGGTCACGCGAATAATTCCCGTTAGCTCCGTTCCGTCTTCTTCTTGCATTTGCTGCGGAGCCGCCTTTTGCACCAGTTTTACGATACCAAATCCGGTATCAACTTTGAATTCCTTCGATTTATCCGGCTGGCCCGGCGTAGTTTCGATTTCTACCATCCGATTGGCCAGGATCTCCCGCACCCGCGCATCATCTGCGCTAAGCGCACTCGCGTTCACGCAATTACTTACTGTCCGCCCCAGTGCAATGATCCCGATTGAAAAAATGAGCACTCCAAGCATCACTTCCGCGAGTGCGAAAGCCGATTTTCGAGAAACGAGCTTATCACCACCGCGCCACTTCGAGGGAAACAGGCATGCCTGCCTCTGCGCCGAGAGGGCTTTTGGCCTGCTGACGGAAACAGGCTTAAAGCCTGTTTCGCGCACAGTCTTCGAAGTCTATGCCCCCAATCCCCGGCGAGCCTCGTCCTAACGAGAGGCATACGTTAGTAATTCTCCCAGCCCGCTCAATGCGGAATATTCCGTGGTCCAGCTTCCGTCGTTGCTAGCAAACCGGATGCGGGCCGGCTCGCACACTCCCGATTCCCAAAAAATCCATTCCGCTGGCACCTTTTTCATTAGCGCGGCCGGCAATTCGAGACTCCATCGGTCGTGCCGCGTGATCGGGATGGTATCAATCGGTTGATGCTCTTCGGTTTTCAAAAAGGCTGCTGGTTGCAAACTGATAAATGTATCATTCCAGACAATTAAATAGGCGCGGTGTTCAGCCAGACTGCGCTCATGCGCCTGCCGCACCAGTTCATTGAATCGATCGAGGGAGCGATGAAGCCGTTTGTCCGCCAGCACCCCATTCAAGCTCGGAACTGCAAGCAAGACCAGGAGCAGCAAAATGAAGATGGCGATAACAACCTCCATGAGCGTAAAACCGCGCTGATTCCGCATCTTGGAATTTTACGACGCGCCAGCCAAATCACAATCTGGCACTGGAACACCAGTCCGTGGCCACGTCTTCTCCGTGGGCAAATCCTCCGGACAACGAGCCGCTAAAAAATGGCAACGGAGCGACAGCGCGCCGAAGTCCAATATGTTAGGTTCACTGCATGCCGGGCGCGCTTGCACGCGAAGTTTGCCACCAGACTGACGTGACAGTCGCCTCGCGCGCCACGCAAGAAAACCGGCCGGCTAGTAGAATGGGAGTTCGCGTTGGCTTGGCGTTCGCCGCACTGTTTGTTATCGCGATTTTCGTCTGGCAGGGGATCGCTGCCCAAGGCGTGCCCGATCCGCTCCATGCAAATACCACGGCCACCGTCGCTTCGCTCGATATCGGTGTCCTCGTCTTCCGCGAGGGACTGGAATGCATTCTTGTCCTCGCTGCTGTCACCGCCAGCATGACTGGTCCACGATTAATCTATCGCAGACCGGTGATGTCGGGCGCGGCCATCGCATTTCTCGCCACCCTCGCAACGTGGTTCATCGCGGTCAGCGTCATGAAGCAGTTGAGTGAGAACGTTCCCGCCCTTCATCTGCAAGCTGCCACCGGATTACTCGCCGTCGTCGTTCTGCTTGTGATCATGAACTGGTTCTTTCACAAGATTTACTGGGGTGGCTGGATTCGCGCGCACAATCGGCGGCGCAAATCGTTGCTCGACCCTGCCACCACAAGTTCGCGGCTGCGCTGGGGCTTAATCCTGCTCGGATTCACTTCGCTCTATCGCGAAGGCTTTGAAGTGGTTCTTTTTCTCCAGAGCTATCATTTGCGACTCGGCGGCGATGTTGTCCTCAAAGGAACGCTGCTCGGTCTTATGCTTACCGGAACGGTCGCGTTGCTGACATTTGTTCTGCAACGGAGATTGCCCTACCGCAAAATGTTAATCACCACGGGCATCCTGCTCGGCCTAGTTCTTTTGGTCATGGTCGGCGAACAAGCCCAGGAAATGCAGCTCGCTAACTGGATTTCGACGACGCCGATTCCCTGGCTCGAGGGAACCATTCCACCTTGGATGAGTTTGTGGTTCGCGATTTTCCCGACTTACGAGACGATGGCCGCCCAATTTCTAGCCGCGCTTCTCGTCATTGGCTCCTATTTCGCCGCGAAACGTTTCGGTACTGTCCCACTTGCCGGTAGTGATTCGGTTGCAGAAGCAAAACGCGTGAGCGTCACTGCACCAGTTGTTAAACCGCTCGAGGTTGTGCGGTAGACCACTCGCCTATTACAATCGGAATGAAGCGATACTTCGTTCTCTGCCTTGTTTTGCTCCCCTCCATCGCGCTCGCCGGGGCACGCCATTTCACTTTTGTTTACGAAGCACCCACCTCTTCGCCGGGTTCAATCGAAAGCGAGAACTGGGCAACCACGCGATTTAGCAATGGCCTTACCGATATTTTCTTTCGCAATGAGCTTGAGTTCGGCATTACAGAACACTTTCAGGCAAGTATCTATCTCGCAAACTGGGATTACACGCGCACGCGCGAGGATCGCGGTGCGCATTACGAGAGTTCATCACTCGAACTGATCTACAATCTCACGAATCCGGCTGCAGATCCGATTGGCATTTCTTTTTACCAGGAAATCAGCGCCGGTCGGCGTTTTTTTGAATCGGAAACAAAACTAATCGCACAGAAGAATTTTGGACCGCTCATTGTGGCTTACAACCTGACATTGGAAGCGGAATGGGACGAGGAAGGACTGCGCGAGCGCAACGGCGAAATCCAGCAAGCCCTAGGCGCGAGTTACGAACTGAGCCCCAGGGTTTCCGTTGGCGCGGAAATGTTACACGAGGTTCTCTTGCCAGCCTGGCACAGCTCCGAAGCGGAAAATAATTTCTTCATCGGCCCAAATGTTTCCTATCGCGGCGATCGATGGTTTGCTACCGTCACCGCTCTGGCACAAACCACCCGCACCGAAGGCGAACCCGATTATCAGGTGCGCCTTATCTTCGGGTTTTCTCTGTGACGTACCGCCACGGGTGGTTTGCGTTAACCCTGGTAGCGTTGCTGCCAATCGGCTGTGCCCTCAATGAATTCGCGCCGCCGCCACCCATTTCGCCAGCGCTAGTCGCCAACGCCCGGCGCGATCGCGCCGATTCACAAACACTGTCACACGGCCGCAGTCTCTTTATCTCACGTTGCCTGGAATGTCACACTTTGCCCTCCGTGACCAAACATTCGCCAGATCAATGGCCACATCTCGTTACCCGGATGTCCGGTCGCGCGAATCTGAGCGCCTCCGAACGAGACGCCATCACAGCCTATTTGCGCGCAGCGTCTATAACAATGGCTGCACCCGGGCGAGAGTAGCGCATTTAACTCGCTCATCGAAAGAAAACACAAACTCCGATTTCCAGCGCCTTTGCAGTTGAAGCCGACGCGTAAGTCTGGACTTTACGCGTCATGAATTCGCGTGGTCCTTGTTTCGTTCTTCTTATTCTTGCACTGGCGAGAACCGTCAGTGCGGCGTCATCCCCTTCGCCGAGCGCATCGCCCACGGCAACGCCGCACATCGACCCGAAGCTTTTCTCCGGGATGCAGTGGCGTCAGGTGGGGCCATTTCGCGGCGGACGCGCCCTCGCGATTGAAGGCGTGCGTGAAGAACCCAACACCTGGTACTTCGGTGCCGTGGCAGGCGGAGTTTGGAAAACCGTCGATGGCGGAGCGAACTGGACGCCGCTCTTCGATAAACAGGACATTTCTTCCATCGGCGCAATTGCGGTTGCGCCTTCGGATCACAACACCGTCTACGTCGGCACCGGCGAGGCCGCGATTCGCGGAAACACAACCTACGGCACCGGCGTTTACAAGTCGGTTGACGCGGGAAAGAACTGGAAAAATATCGGGCTGCGCGATACTCGCCAGATCGGCGCGCTCATCGTTCATCCAACCAACCCCGATATTGTTCTGGTCGCCGCGCTCGGCCACGCTTTCGGCCCCAATCAGGAACGCGGAATTTTTCGAACCAGCGACGGCGGGAAAACGTGGGCAAAAGTTCTCTCGAAAGACGAGAACACCGGTGGGATTGATGTCGTCTTCGATCCGCACAATCCCAATGTCGTCTTCGCCGCACTCTGGCAGGCAAGGCGGCAACCCTGGTTCTTCTCCAGCGGCGGACCGGGCAGCGGTCTCTACAAATCGGAAGACAACGGCGTCACTTGGAAACAACTAACGGGAAATGGACTGCCAGATGGAATTCTTGGAAAAATCGGGATCAGCGTTTCCGGCGCGGATTCGAACCGCGTTTATGCCATTATCGAAGCAAAAGAAGGTGGTATCTATCGCTCCGACGATGGTGGCGAAAAATGGACAAAGATCAATGATGACGGCCGGTTTCGTCAGCGGGCCTGGTACTTCAGCAAAATCTACGCAGACCCGAAATCTGCCGACACCGTCTACGTCTTAAACACCGGCGCGTTTAAGTCCGTCGACGGCGCCAAGACGTTCACTCTCCTGCCGGCGCGTCACGGAGATCACCACGGGCTCTGGATTGACCCGGACAATCCGAATCGGATTGGGAACGCCAACGACGGCGGCGTCAGTATTTCGATGGATGGCGGGAAGACCTGGACGACGCAAAACAACCAGCCGACCGCACAGTTTTATCACGTCGCAACCGACAATGCCTATCCCTATCACATTTATGGCGCGCAGCAGGATAACTCCAATGTAGGAATTGCGAGCCGGAGCGAGTCAGGAGTAATCACGGCCCAGGACTGGTTCGTCGCGGGTGGCGGCGAATGTGGATTCGTCATCCCTGATCCGCGCGATTGGCATATCATTTACTCCAACAACGAGGGCGACATCACCCGTTACGACAAGAGCAGGAAGGAATCTCAGGACGTGACCGTGTGGCCGATGGATAGGTCCGGGCACGGCGCAAGTGATTTGGTGCACCGATTCCAATGGGTGACGCCGCTCTTTCTTTCACCGCATAATCCAGACGTGATCTACACCGCGGGGGAATGCGTTTTCAAATCCATCGATCACGGTAAGAGCTGGACTCAGATCAGCAACGATTTGACGAAAAATGACAAGTCGAAACAGCAGCCAAGCGGCGGTCCGCTCACCAATGACATCACCAGCGTGGAATATTACGGAACCGTTTTCGCGCTGGCGGAGTCACCGAAGAAACAGGGAACTATCTGGGCCGGAACCGATGACGGATTAGTCCATGTCACGACTGATGACGGCAAAAACTGGGCGAACGTTACGCCAAAGATGCCGGAGTGGAGCACGGTATCGATCATCGATGCCTCGCCTCATGACGCTACCACGGCCTACGTCGCCGTGGACCGCCACCGGCTGGATGATTTCAAGCCCTACATTTTCAGAACCGCCGATCTGGGAAAAAGCTGGAGCACAATCGTCAACGGGATTCCAGAAGGCGCTTATGTGCACAGTGTGCGGGAGGATCCGAAACGCAAAGGATTACGTTTATGCCGGCACCGAGCTGGGTGTATATTTCTCGTTAGACGATGGCGCGCACTGGCAGCCGTTGCAATTGAACCTGCCGCAATCACCCATTCACGATCTGGTCGTGAAAGATGATGATCTGGTCGTGGCCACACATGGTCGCTCCTTCTGGGTACTCGATAATTTGACGCCGTTGCGTCAGCTCAACGCTCCGGGCGCCTCAGCAGACATGTTGCTTTATCAACCGCAGACCGCGGTTCGATTGCATTACCCGGAAGAATTCGACAAGCGCCAGCCGGCCGGCGACAACCCACCCTCGGGTGCGATGATCGATTACTATTTCAAGACCGCACCGAAGGATGAAGTAACGATCGATATTCTTGATGCGCACGGCAAAGTGGTGCGTCATCTGTCGAGCAAGGAGAAAAAGGAGAATGAGCAGCCACCGGAATGGCCCGATCGGGTGGAAGCTCCCAAGACGCTCCCGGCAAACGAAGGAATGAATCGTTTCGCCTGGGACCTCCGTTACAACGAGCCGATTCAAATTCCGGGCGCATTCTATTCGACTAACGGGCCGCGCGGACCGCTGGCTTTGCCTGGCGATTATCAGGTGAAGCTAACGGCCAACGGGAAGACGCAAACTGCAACGCTCCATCTCGTGATCGACCCGCGAACCAAAGACCATGAGGCGGAACTACCCAAACAGTTTGAGCTTTCAACGCAAGTCACTGCGCGCATATCCGAGTTGCACCAAGCGGTTAATGAGATCCGCGATGTGAAATCGCAAATTAAATTATTGCATACGAAATTCGGCGACGATCCCAAGGTAAAACCAGCGCTTGATGCGGCCGACGCGATGGAACGCAAAATGTCCGACGTCGAGCAACAATTGATTCAGGTGAACATGAAGGGATCGGAAGGAAACCTCGCGTTTCCCAGCATGCTGAATGAAGCATTCGACACCTTCAGTCGTTTGGTTGACGCCGGCGATCGCGAACCAACGAAGCCGCAGCTGGATGTGTTCGCCTTGCTCAACGGACGCCTCGATGAGCAACTGAAAAAATGGAATGCGATCAAGCAGGACGATCTACCAAAAGTCACCGAACTGATCAAACAAGCGGACCTGCCGGCATTACTGATTAAGGAAAAGAAGGGCGATTAGTGCTCGTGATTGAGTCGATTCGCTTATCACGAGTCACTGTTCACTACGCTTTGTCCACGCTGTATTTCCCCGGGCCGATGAAAGACAGACAAACCAGAACAATCACGGCTTCGATAGGAACGAGGATGGGATAAAGGCCATGTTCGTGGTGGGAAACATTGATGGCGTTTACCAAGGCGACCAAAAAGGCGAGAAGAATGCCGATGCGAAAGGCAAACCCAAGTATCATGAAGATTCCGCCAACCGACCCGGCGAGCGCTCCGAGAAACCCCCACCAGTCCAAGTGCGAGTGAAAATTAAAAACGCGCATGGCGCTGCCGAATTGCCCCCAGCGATGGTCGCCCGAGAGAAGAACCGGTCCGCAAATAAGAACGAAAATTAGCCCGACGCTCGCCCGCAACAGCAACAGTCCGGCTTCCCGATACTTTCCGAGAAATTTTAACACAAGGTGCGATGCTGCACGACGGCACTGGTTAAATCAACTCGCAATGAATCAAACGGTCATCCCGGGCGAAGTCGAGGGATCCCGGTGCGCTATCGTTAAGGTGACTTTTACGGGATGGAAAGCCTGGCCGCGCCGACTTTGTCGGCTGCGTTGCAGCTTCGACTCCGCTACGCTTCGCTCAGAATGACACTAATAAGAAAAGCTGTCCTCCTCGCAGCGGGCCGCGGCACACGAATGCGTGACCTGACAGCGGATCTTCCGAAACCGATGATCAAAGTCCGGGGCAAACCGGTGCTCCTGCACATCGTTGAAGGATTACACGCTGCCGGAGTTAAGAACTTCCTGATCATTGTCGGTTATCACGCCGAAGCGGTCCGAGATTATTTTGGCGACGGCACCTGCTTCGGCTTGCAGATCAAATACGCGACTCAGGTTGTTCAGGATGGGACCGGTCGCGTCGTCGAGCTCGCGCGCGACTTCGTCGGTCAATCGCCGTTCATGTTGAGTTACGGCGACATCCTAGTCGATCGAGCAAATTACAAATCGCTAGTGGAACTGCCGGACGATGTCGCGGCAATCGTGAGCGTGAAACAAAATCAAGACGTGAGCAAAGGGGGCGCCGTGTTTGTTAACGAACAAATGGAGGTAACCGACATCCGGGAAAAGCCGAAGCCGAGCGAAGCCACCAGCCCGTGGTACAACGCTGGAATTTATGCATTCCGGCCGAGCATTTTTGAGTGGACCGCAAAACTACAGCCATCACCGCGCGGCGAATACGAACTGACAGATGCCGTCCGTGCGCTGGCGCAATCTGGAAGAAAAGTGCAAGCGTTCGAGCTGGAAGGCGCGTGGGCCGACGTCCGCGATCCCGAGATTCTGGCAGAGTTGAATAAAAAGTAGCGTAAGCCTCTGGCTTGCGTTTATCGCGAAGAACAAACGCGATGTAGCTGCCGCCTGTCCTCAGCGGCAGGATGATGTTCACGCGAGGCTTCTGCCGCCAGGGACGGCGACAGCTACATCGGACTGGGGGCGCCTACGCGTCGCAAGAATCTTTCCTTTACCAATGTTTCGTTCGAAAGGCTATTCGCGCCAGTTCGCCGATCCAAAACTATTTCTCCCATGGCAGAGTACCTTCCACGACTCGCTGCACGACCCACTGGCCAACTTCAAGTCCCTGTTCGTAGCCAACGGTGCATGCCAGACGGAAATGGATTCCTACCATCATGCGCGAGACGGCGTTCTCTTTCGCGGCGTCCGAGATGCGAGTGAACTTGCGCGGAGGAACCGGGAACGTACTGGTGAGCGTAAAGGAATGCGTGTCGCCGCCGAAGAACCAAATTAGTACGGCGGAAGCGGCGCCACCGGCCGCAGCGTGCGCGGAAGGATAATCGGGGACTGGCGGTGTGAGTAGCAACGGCGCCCAGCCCTGATCGGCCACCGTAAGTCGATTACCATCGGTGCTGGCTAGACGGATAGCTGTGATTGGGCGCCAGAAATTATATACATACTTCGAATCAAGCGATGCGATGTAGGCGTCAGCCAAGGCGGCGTTGAGCGCAGCGAAAAGGCGGGCATGCTGGAGCAGGGTGTGATTTTGCTGGGCGACAAGCAGGCGCGCGACGCGGTTCCAGCCGAATGATGAATTCTCATACCAAAACAGCGCGAGGTTTGTCTGATCGGCCGTGCGGCTCGCACTATTTTGTGAGCCGAGCGCTTTGATCTCGTTGAAATCGAAGGTGTACTCGAGATCGCGGACGGAATATGGCGGCGGTGCACGGAACTGGCTTCCCCTGCTCAGGGCAAATGGCCTAACCTCTCCCCATTTCGGTACCGCGGCGTATCCGTTAAACGGGGGGCCATCAAATGGCGGTGTGAATTGATAATCTCCTGGCTGCTTGCCAGGTGTATAAGGACCCTCTGCGTTTGCGGACCCGTCGTTCGCCCGAAATGCGAGCTGCCCGGCAGCGGCAACAGCTCCCAATCGTATCCCTCTTTGTTTGGCGGCACTATCCGGGATGGCACCGAGTTGTGAGGCGAGCAGGTTATCGAAAGTGGCTGCTCCACCGGGGAATTGGTTGACGAGCACATCATGTGCGGCTTGGGCGACCGCGGCGATCTTGTTGAAAGATTGGGCCGCGGCGTCGTTGCCGGTGATCGCCTTCAGCATTGCGATGTGGGTCATCGCGTAAACGCGCGACTCGACAAACGGAGGCATCCCCGGAGGCGGCAGCGATTCGGAGTAGGAGGTCATCGCGACGTTCCAATCAAGTACGACGTCCGCAAATGCGCTGGCCGAAGCGCCGAACAGGACGGCAGTAACCAGCATGCGAACAATGAAGCAGGAGGATTTCGATGAAGTATTCATAGGTAATGTTTTCGGGGTTGCGTTGAACTAATGGTCTTCATCATCTCCAAAGGAGAAAAGTGCGTGGCGCTGCAAAAAAAGTGTAATTCGTGGCGAAAGCGGATCGATTCGTTGCCGCGGATTTGGTGAGATCCGCCATTCTCGAGCACTCTTTTTCCACTCGATCTTTGGCCGCGTTAAACGCGGATCGACTAAGAAAGGAGCTTAGTAGTTTGTCTTAGGCTCGGGCCCCGTAATCAGTTTTTGGAAGCGCGAATCGCTTCGGAGCGAATCCCACTCCCAGCGCAGACGCAGGTCCGCGACAGTGATGTTCTGGGGGAAATTCGGCGTTTGCGCTGGACCCGGAGTGGTGAGGAGTCGCTCAATCAGTGGAATTGCCTGATCTGCCTCGCCAACGAGAGCATAGATTAATGCCAACGTGGCTGCGCGAGCGGCGCCGTGAAAGGCGTTCTGACTTTCCGGTTCCATCTTGAGAGCCAGGCGCCCTTCGCGGATGGCATCTTCCTTTCGGCCCAAATAGGCATAGAGCAATCCCAGCGTTTCGTGTTTCGAAGGAGCGTCCGAAGACTTGCTCGTCCAACTCTCGTAAGCTGAAGTGACTGTTCGCAGGCAGCGTTGTGCCGTTTCTGTATCTCCCCGCGCGCGCGCTATGCGTCCCTCGAAAAAACTTTTGGGAAGTCCGTTTACATCGGGGAAGGTTTTCAAAGCAACCTCCCCGAGAATTCCTTCGGCCGCCGCGAAATCTCGCTCGAGCATGGCGAAATCCCAGCGAGCTTCGGTGATGCGCCCGTTTGGATCCGCGCTCTCCGGTACTTTCGCGAGAATTGTCCTCGCGGAAGCGGGTGTGCCGTTTCGAAAAACTTCCAGATAAGCCAAACCAATCCTGGCCTCAGCTGAATCTGACGCGATCTCCAGCGCGCGATTGTAAGCTGCCGTGGCAGCGGGCCAATCACGCGCGACCAGATAATTATGCGCGACAAAGATGGCAATCCGGTGGTTGCGGGGATCCAAATCCTGTGCGCGTTGCAGGCTCGCGATCGATTCGCGCCAGCGCCCTTGCCGGCGGTAAATCCCGGAGATGTAATAGAGAATATCCGCGTCATTGGGGGACGCGGCCGCGGCCAGGGAAAATTCCATCAGCGCAGCGAAATAATCCTTCTCGCCCCAATACAAGCAAAGTCCCAAGGCCATGTGCGCCTCGCCCAACCTCGACGCCAAACGGAGCGCTTGGTCTGCCTGGGCGCGCGCTTTCGCCTGGCGTTCTGGATCCTCCTCCCCCGCGGGTACGGCAAGTTCGCTGTTGAGAAGCGACGCCCGCGCGTATGCCAGCGCGAACGTAGGCGCTATGGTCGTCGCCTGCATATAGAGTTGCTCGGCCGCAATCTTGTCTTCCCTGCTCGCATTCACCATTCCTTCGCGTTGCAGCGCCTTCAAATAAAGAACATAGGCCTCTGGATTGTCCGTTACTTTCGACTCGACCCGCGCCTTTTCTTCCGGAGCAAGCTTCGCCTTAAGTGTCGCAGCAATCTGGGTTGCCAGTTCTCCCTGGAGCCCGATCAAATCAGAGAGCGCGCGATCGTAATGCTCGGCCCAAAGGTGACGGTCTTCGCTCGCATCGATCAGCTGCACGTTCACCAGCACGCGGTTCCCTTCGCGACGCACGCTGCCTTCCAGAATATTTTGCACGCCAAGCTCGCGCGCAATGACACGTAGGTTCCGCGCCGTGCTTGTCCCACGGGTACTGCGACGCTGATGTTCGGCTGATAACCTTTAAATCGCCGATCTTCGCTAGACTGGTTAACACGTCGTCCTGGAGTCCATCCGCGAAAAAGACGTTCTGTTTGTCCTCACTCAAATTTTCAAAGGGCAATACCGCGATGCTCTTTTCCGACCCCACCTGCTCCATTGTTGCGTTCGCTTCGCCCTTACTCAGATTTTCAAACGGCAAGACAGCGACGGATTTCTCCGGCAACATGCCGGCCATAGCGTGTCGCCGTTGCAACAAATAACTCGTCAGGCCGGCCGCGCAGATAAGGAACAGACCCAGGGAGACAAGAATAACGGTGCGGTGCCGAGCTAGTTTACGCCGCAAAGATCGTAACAGCTCCATCAACTCGCGGGCAGAGGCGGGCCGTTGCGCCGGGTCTGCTGCCAGGGTACGACGCAACAGCGCAATCAGCGGCGCTGGCACTTTTCGCGCGACAAGTTGTTCGACCGGCAACGCCGCATGCTTCTGACAATTGTGAATGGCCTCAATTGTCCGACCGGAACATGGAGTCAGGCCCGTTAGCGCATACCACAGGGTGGCTCCTAACGAGTAGATGTCGGATCGCGGATCCACCTCGCTGCCCTCGAATTGTTCCGGACTGGCGAATGTGGGCGTGCCGACGAATCCGCCATGCGTCAGATCCATTTCGCCAAGTGTATCGGCGGTCGCTTTGGCCAGGCCGAAATCGATCACCTTCGCTTGCATCGCGGCTGGCGCCGCCGGGTCATGTGCCAACATGATATTCCCCGGTTTCAAATCGCGATGAACCAAACCGTGCGCAGCCGCGGCACTAAGCGCCTGCGTCACCTGAATCGCGATCTCCAAGGCCAGGTGCACTGGCAGCGGACCATCCCGGCGCACACGCGTTTCCAGCGTTTCCCCTTCTACCAACTCCATCGCGTAATAACAGCGGTCGGATAAAGTTCCGAACTGGAACACGCCAGCTACATTCGGATGGCGCAAGGCGGCGGCCGCGCGCGCTTCGCGGAGGAACCGGTCCTGCACCGTGCTCGATCCAGCTGCCTGCCCCGGTGCATCGATGACTTTCAATGCGACGTTGCGATGCAGCGATTTATCGAGCGCGCGATAAGTAACCCCCATCGCGCCTCGCCCCAACTCCCAGAGAGAACCATCTTCACGCCGTTTGATTTCGAATCCTTCGAAAGCGAAGGCGGCTTCCTCTTGTGTCTGCCCCTGATCGAGCCCGGCGCGCAATAAACAAGCAACGCAGTTGCCGCGTCCGCCTAACGGTTCTCCGCAAATCGAGCAGGCTTGAGCGGAGGCTGTTGTTGCCACAGTGAGTCGGCCCTTCAGGATGACGTCAACACCCGCAGCAATTCACGCAGTTCCGCGTCCACTTCGGCTTCCGTCTCCACCGTCCGACGTACCTCGATCCGCAATGCCTCTCGATAACGCGCTCTGAGTCGCGTGACGTGGCTGCGCAGGCTCGATGCAACCAAACCTAGCCGAGTTGCAAGTTCAGCATAAGAGGGCAATGGATCGACTCCGCCGGTAAGATAAATTTTCAACTCCTCGAAGAGTCTCTCCTTGCCTTCAACTTTATAGCTTGCCGACACTCGCTCCAACCCGGCTGCCGCGAGTGCTTCGGCCCAACTCCGTTCGAACAGGCGCTCTTCATTCCCGGATTCATCGGAGCTCGAGTTAGTTTGAAAAAGCGATTCTGCTGCCCCGATTTGCTCCTCATTTAATGGAAGAAACTCCTGTCCGCCGCCGCGTTTCAAGGCGTGCTCACGGTCTCGCGCATCGGTCAGAAAATTTTTCAGGGAGGCAAGGAGGAAGGAACGAAATCGTCCTTTTTGCTGATCGACCCGCGTATAGATTTTGTTTTCGATCAAGTAGGCGAAGAAGCCTTGTGTGTGAGATCCTGCGCATCGTGCAGAGAATATCCCCGGCGGCGGACGAAAGTATAAAGCGGAGCCCAATACGTTTCGCAAAGCTGAGCCAGAGCGTCTTTAGCGGCCTCTGGTGCGGCCTGGCTCTTTCCAGCTGCGACGATCACACTCCAGTGCGTCGGGGCGAAGGGATCGCTCTGCCCATGGGCAGTCCCCAACAGAGTTTTCACGTCGTCGGTGTAACAGAAAGGCTTCGAACAGACAAGACGGAAGAAGAACAGGCTGACCGAGCCTAGTTCTACAATTCGATTGCTTCGCCGTTTTCGGATTCCTCGCCAATCTCTTCTTCAATCTCGCGCCGCCACCGCTTCGATACCCACGGGCGCAGGAAGCCATAAAGCAAATAGCTGAGGAACAGAATCGCTGGCATCCATTCGTAGTTCAGCGCGGTAAAGAACAAAATGAGAATGATGGCGGCGAATCGCGGAAGTGAACGCGTGGTGCGCCAGGTGATCGCCTTGAAACTCGGATACCTCAAGCGGGTAAACATCATGACGGAAAGAAAAAGCATTAAAGGTGGAAGCACCCATTTCCAACGGCCGATGTCGTGTTCCTTTTCCCCGAACCACCAGAGCATGAAAAACGTGATGGAAGCGATCAACCCGGCAGCGGCTGGGATCGGAAAGCCGGTGAATTCCGTTTTGTCTCTCTCCCCGCCATTAGCCGCCATGGTATTAAAACGGGCGAGACGCAGCGCGCCGCAGACAAGGTAAACGAACGCAACAATCCAGCCGACACGCGGAAAATTGATCAGAACAATCCGATAAACCAACAGCGCCGGCGCTACTCCAAAAGAAACGATGTCGGCGAGCGAATCGAACTCGCGACCGAAAGGGCTGTCCTGTCCCCCCAGGCGAGCAAGCCGGCCGTCGAGCACATCAAAAATGCACGCACCGAGAATGAACCAGACGGCAGCATGAAAAAGCGTCGCTGCTTCATCCGGACTGGACCATTGAATGAGAGCACCCTGAACAATCTTGAGGGTGGCGGTGAATCCGCAGAACAAGTTGCCCGCCGTCATCAAATTGGGCAGCAGGTAAATTTTTGGATGCTCGTTCATTCCGGCAATCGTGCAATCACGCTTGCGCCACCCTTCACGTGATCGCCTACTCTGACCAAAATCTCGGCGTCGAGCGGCAAATATACTTCAGTCCGCGATCCAAATCGAATCATCCCGAAACGTTCGCCGCGTTTCACTTCATCCCCCACTTTAGCCCAGCCGACAATTCGTCGCGCAATCGCACCGGTTAATTGCCGCACCACAATGGTGGCGCGCGGATTTTGAAACGCCCAGGTCATGGCTTCGTTCTTTTCCGAGCATTCCGGCCGGCGCGCATCAAAGAAAAGACCTTTGCGAAATTGCTGAAAAGCGATGCGGCCAGCAACCGGCGCGCGATTGGTGTGCACGTCGAAGATGGAAAGGAAAATACCGATGCGTCTGGTGCGCGCTTTCAGAAATTCTCTTTCATCGATTTCTTCAATATCAGCAACGGTCCCGTCCGCCGCTGCAACTACCGCGCGTTGATCGGAAGGATCGGAGCGATTTGGATCACGAAAAAAAGCGAGGGTGTAGAGAATCAACGCGACGAAAACAAGGGACAGCAACAACGAGAGGAACGCGCATGTGATCGCCAGAATGAGCAGGATCGCGAAGATCCACCGGCCTTCAAAAAGGGTCTGAAAACGCATGATTTTCCAGCCATTTTCCGACTTGAGAAACGAGTGGTCAAGCCATTCAAAACCAACCCGGCGACAGGCAACGGCCGACCACAACATGCTGGCGTTTTCGGCTCCGCAAGCTCAAGCCCTAGGGCTCGACAAGCCGAAATTTTACCAGATATTTGTTGTGACAGGCCCGTTTTCCGCTACCATATTTATCTGTGGTCGCGCGACCATCTTCTATGCCGAAAACCGACGACGATTTGCCCGTGAAATCTGTCTCGTCGGTACGCCCTGCTGGCATCGCCAGCACACAAAAGTACGACGCCGCCCAGATCGATAAACTCGAAGGACTTGAAGCGGTTCGGAAACGACCCGGTATGTACATCGGCGATCCCGATGAACGCGGTCTGCATCACATGGTTTTCGAAGTTGTCGATAATTCGATCGACGAACATCTGGCGGGATTTTGCGACAAGATTGAAGTAACGGTACACGTCGATGGGAGCGTTTCGGTCCGCGACAACGGCCGCGGCATTCCAGTTGATATCCACCCGAAATGGAAAATGCCGGCAGTGGAGTTGGTACTGACCAATTTGCACGCGGGCGGAAAATTCGGTCAGGGGGCGTACAAATATTCCGGCGGCTTGCATGGTGTCGGTGCGAAATGCACCAACGCGCTCTCTGATTGGTTCAAGGTCGAAGTCACGCGCGATGGCAAGGTCTACCACATGGCCTTCGAGCGCGGCAAAACGACCGAGAAGCTCAGTGTTATCGGAGAAATCAAAAACAAGAAGAACACCGGCACGCTGATTACATTTTTGCCGGACCCGACAATTTTCACCATCACGACAGAATTTAAGTTCGAGCGGTTGGCTACGCGATTGCGCGAACTCGCGTTCTTAAATCCCGGACTCGAAATCGCCTTGACGGACGAGCGCGACGATTCGCCCAAGAAGGAGACGTTTCTTTACAAGCACGGGATCGACGAATTCGTCCGGCAGCTGGGCGAGAACAAACAAGTCCTTCATCCGAAACCGATCAATATTTCGCGACAACGTGACGAGACCTTTGTCGATTGCGTGTTGCAATATAACGACAGCTACAACGATCAGATTCTTTGTTTCGCCAATTCCATTCCGAATCCAGACGGTGGAACGCATCTGACTGGCTTTCGCACCGCGCTGACCAAAGCAATCAATCAATATGCGCGATCGAATAGCCTGACCAAGGACAAGGATCCATCCATTTCCGGCGACGACGTTCGGGAGGGTTTGGTTTGTGTGTTGAGCATTAAACTTCCGAATCCGCGTTTCGAATCGCAGACGAAAGTGAAGCTGGTCAACACCGAGATCGATGGCGTGGTGAACTCGGCTGTTTATGACGGGTTGATGACTTATTTCGATCAGAACCCGCCGATTGCGCGGCGTATTTTCGATAAAGTGCTGACCGCGGCGCGGGCGCGGGAAGCGGCGCGAAAAGCGCGCGAGACCATTCGCAAAGGTGCGCTCACTGGCGGCGGGTTACCAGGCAAGCTGGCGGATTGTTCGGAGCGCGATCCGGAATTGACCGAGCTCTACATCGTCGAGGGCGATTCCGCTGGCGGCTCGGCCAAACAAGGACGGGATCGCCGTTACCAAGCCATCCTGCCGATCCGCGGCAAACTGATTAACGTCGAGAAAGCACGCATCGATCAATTTCTCAAGAACAACGAAATCCAGTCGATGATTACCGCCATCGGGACCGGCATCGGTAAACCGAAAGAAGACGGTGCGTCGAGCGCGAAAGACGAAGCGAGCTTCGACATTTCGAAATTACGCTACGGCCGGATCATTATCATGACAGATGCGGACGTCGACGGCTCACACATTCGTACGCTGTTGCTAACATTTTTCTATCGCCAAATGACCGAGCTGGTGCGGTCCGGCAAAATTTACATCGCGCAACCGCCGCTTTACCAGATTAAGCGCAAGAAACGCGAGGAATACGTCGAGGACGACGTCGAACTGAACAAAATTCTGATCAAACTCGGTGCCGAAGACGTCCGCCTAAAGAACCTGGCTGATGACAAGGAGGTCACGGCCGCGCAGCTCAAAGACATTCTCGAATCACTCGAGAAACTGGCGAAGTTGAGTGAGGCCATTCGCCGGCACGGAGGCGATTTCGAAAGTTTTCTGGCGGAACGCGAATTGAGAACGGGAAAACTACCTAATTATCTCGTCAAGGTTCGTGAGGGAAATGATGAGAGCGTCCATTACTTTAATGACGAGAAGGCCGTTCGGCGTTTTCATCAGGAAAACACCGACCTCAATCTTTTCGATACTGACACGCAGCAGGAGCTTTTGCCGCTCGATGCGCCGGCGAAGACGAACGGGAGCGGCCGGCGGCGAGGCAAGCTGGTCGAGTTGCACGAATCCACCACCATTCAGAAGATCATCGCCGAACTCGCCCGCAAAGGGCTGAAGGTTAATCATTATGCGGCGAGCGATCGCCCGATTTTTGAATTGATCGAAGGCGAAGGGGATCGCGCAATTTCCTATCCGCTTTTTTCCATTCCCGAAATTTTGCAAAAGATTTTGGAGATCGGTCGTCGCGGGGTGCAAATCAAGCGCTTCAAAGGTCTCGGCGAAATGAATGCCAAGGAATTGTTCGAGACGACCATGAATCCGGAGAAACGCAAACTGCTCAAGGTCGATCTCAACGAAGACAACGCCGTCGAGGCTGACAAGATGTTTACGATTTTGATGGGCGACGTGGTCGAGCCGCGCCGCCAGTTCATCGAAGACAACGCATTAAACGTCCGAAACTTGGACGTTTAAAATGACGAAGTCACGAATGAAACATGAGCGAACCGATTTGTCATTCCTTCGTGCTTCAACACCAGTCCGGCTCGGACCATTCGTCATTCGTCATTAAATTTTGTGTATAACGCCAACGAAAAAATAGAGCCAATCAACGTCGCCGAAGAAGTATCGAGATCTTTCCTCGATTACTCGATGTCGGTGATTATTTCCCGGGCACTACCAGACGCGCGCGACGGGCTTAAGCCGTCGCAAAGGAGAATCCTCTACGCGATGCATGATCTCTCGCTCTTCCCGAATCGGCAGCATCGTAAATGCGCAAAGATTTGTGGTGACACGAGCGGTAACTATCATCCGCACGGCGAGGCGGTGATTTATCCGACGCTCGTGCACATGGCGCAGCCGTGGGCGATGCGCGACACGTTAATCGACGGCCAGGGAAATTTCGGTTCGGTCGAAGGCGATCCGCCGGCCGCAATGCGTTACACCGAAGCGCGCATGACGCATCTCGGCGCTGCGCTCATGACCGACATGGAGAAGGACACGGTGGACTTCGTTCCGAACTACGACGAAACCCGAACCGAGCCGACGGTTTTTCCCAGCGCTTTTCCGAATCTTCTGGTTAACGGCGGCACCGGCATTGCCGTCGGCATGGCCACAAACATTCCGCCGCACAATCTTGGCGAAGTCATCGATTCGATCTGCGCGCAAATTGATGATCCCGATATCACTCTTGATGGCCTGATGGAGTTCGTGAAGGGACCGGATTTTCCGACGGGCTGCGCCATCCTGGGAACTGCCGGCGTTCGCCAATATCTCGAGCACGGTCGCGGCAGCATGAAAGTGCGCGGCAAAGCGGGCGTGGAGGAACTCAAGGGGAATCGCGAACAGATCGTGATCACAGAAATTCCTTACAACGTCAATCGCGCGACGCTGGTCGAGCGCATCGCGCAGTTGGTGAACGACAAAGTTCTTTCCGACATCACCGCGATCCGTGACGAGTCGGACGAAAACACCCGAGTGGTGATTGAATTAAAGCGCGATGGAAATCCGAAGGTCGTAATTAACAATCTCTACAAGCACACCGCGATGGAATCCTCTTTCGCCGTGCACATGCTGGCAATCGATCACGGCCGGCCAAAATTGTTGCCACTCAAAGTTGCTAACCAGGCCTACATCGAGCACCGGCGCGAAGTCGTGCTGCGACGCACGCGTTTCGAATTGCGCAAGGCGGAAGAACGCGCGGAAACGCTCGAGGGCTATCTGATCGCGCTGGCGAACCTGGATGAATTCATCCGCATCATTCGCGGATCGGCTAATCGCGAAGAAGCGCGCATTAAACTTCTTGCTTTCGATTTCACCAAACGACAAGTCGAACAGATCGGCATTCTCATTCGGAACGAAGCGCGCTTGACGGAAGGGCGCTACGCCTTCAGCGAACATCAGACCAACCAGATTCTGGACCTGCGTTTGTACCAACTAACCGGACTTGAACGCGAAAAAATCGTTAGCGAATACAAGGAACTGCTCGATACGATCAAGGACTTGCGCGACATCCTGGCAAAAGAGCAGCGCGTTTTTACCATCATCAAGAAAGAGCTGCGCGAAATTCGCGACAAGTACGCCACTCCGCGACTGACCCAACTCGTGCCGGACGAAGGTGAGATCGCGATGGAAGATTTGATCCGGAATGAGGGCTGCATCATCAGCATCACCCATGGCGGATTCATCAAACGCACCGCGGTCAGCGCCTTTCGAGCGCAGCGACGCGGTGGCAAGGGCGTGATCGGGATGTCAACGCGCGAGGGCGCCACGCAGGAAGAGGAAGGCGATTTCGTGCAGCATCTTTTCACTGCTACGACGCACGATTTTCTGATGTTCTTTACCGAATCGGGACGCGCTTACGTCGAGAAAGTTTACGAAATCCCGGAGATGGGCCGCGCCGCCAAAGGACGTTCCATTGCCAATATTCTTGAGCTGCGCGCGAATGAGAAAATCGCCGCGACCATTCGGGTCCAGTCAAAGCGCGCCGGCACTGGGCCAAATGCAGCCGACAATACCTGGGACGAAAATCTGCATATCATTTTCGCGACTCGCTCTGGCATCGTAAAAAAATCGAACCTTTCTGATTACGCCAACGTCCGGAAGGGCGGGATCATCGCCATTCAAATTGAGTCGGACGATTGTTTGATCGACGCCAAACTTACTTCCGGCAATGACGAACTAGTTCTCATTACCAAGGACGGAATGAGCTTGCGGTTTCACGAAGAACAGTTGCGCGATCAGGGACGCAATACCGTCGGAGTGTGGGGAATTCGCCCGGAGAAAAATGATCACGTCGTTGCCAGCGCGATCGTCAATCCGACGGCTATGTTGCTGGTTGCGGGCGAGAATGGAATCGGCAAACGGACGCCGTTTGATGATTACCGCAAACAATCCCGCGGCGGCAAAGGCATCATCACGATGAAGACGGGAGACAAAACCGGCAATGTCGTCGGGGCACTAACGGTCACGGATGTTGATGAACTGATGTTGATCACGACCAAGGGGCAGCTTATTCGCACGCGGGTAAAAGAGATTCGGGAAACCGGACGCAATGCCATGGGAGTGAAACTACTCACTTTGCGCGAAGGCGAAAAGTTGCAGGCCATTGCTCCGGTGGTCAGCCAGGCAGCCGAAACGGAAGCCGAAGTGGAAGTCGAAGCGCCAACGCCCACTTAGTAGACTGCTGAGACCCCCCTCATCCCCGACCTCTTCAGTTTTCAGTCGTGTGCGCTGCCCTCAGGGAATTCCTTCACAATCCGCTCAAGAAAGCGGACGCTACGGCATTGCTAGGAGAGCCGGGGGCCGAACTCCCAAGGCGCGAGTTCTCTCGATCGCCGTAGTATGCAAAAGAGCGCGCGACTACACGCCGCGCGCTCTGCGAGCGACAAGCTGGCGATTAATGGCTCCTGTAGGTAGTCGTAGTCTGTTGTGTCGCTGTCGGCTGCGCCACCGTGGTGGTCTCGTGCGTCGTGGTCGTTGTGGTCGTGGCCGGCTCCTCCGACGCGCACGAAGCCAAACCGAGCATGACAGCCACTCCAATCAGAAGGATAAATGTTTTCATAGTTGAGTTCCCTTTTGTTGAGAATTCGGCGCAAATGCCGCAGACAGATGTATTTCTCGCGAACTTTTTCTTTACGACACCGGAACTTCGCGTCCGAGCTGACTCGACGCGTAAATTCCATCGATCATTTCCATCAGCTCGAACGCCTGTTCCGCGTTGTTGATCGGCGGTGCCTGACCTCGAATTGCATCGGCAAAATTGCGCAGTTGCATTTCGAAACTGTTCTCGCGGTATCGCGGTTCCAGCGGGACGGTCGCGAGCTTGCCGTTGTTCTCTTCAAATAACGTCAGCGGCTTTAATCGTAACGTCGCCCTGGTTCCAAAGAGAACGCAGTTGTTGGATTCGCGACCTACCCACTCCGGCCCCACCGGCGTGTCATCGGTTAGGTTCGCCGCCCAACACGTCTCCAATTCCATAATGGCGTCGTTCGCGAAACGAATGAACGCGTGCGCTTCATCTTCCACGTCGAAAATGGGCACCTTGACCAAATGCGCGAAATTTCGAAATACCTTTGCACTGATCGACGTCGGGCGTGGCGATCCCATCAAGTACCAGGCGGTGTCGAGTGCATGCACACCAATGTCGATCAACGCGCCGCCGCCGGAACGTTTTTTGTCGGTAAACCACAAACCAATTCCAGCGGGAATTCCGCGAGAACGGATCCAAACGGCGCGCGCGCGATAAATCTTGCCCAGACGACCTTCCGCGATGACATCGCGAGCAGTGCGAACCGCAGGAGTGAAGCGAAACTGGCGTCCAAAAAAATAGACCAGCCCACGCTTGGCCGCTTCGTCTCGCAACACCTTCATCTCGGCTGCGCTCATCGTCGGCGGTTTTTCGCAAAAGACATGTTTGCCGGCTTCCAGCGTCGCTAACGAAGCCGGGAAATGCAGGAAGTTTGGCAAACAGATGACCGCCGCATCCAGATCTCGATCGCGCAACAGCTCCTGGTAATCTTCGAATGATTTTTCTGGTTTGTAAGTTTCGACAAAAATCCGCAACCGTTCCGAATTGGTGTCGGCGCACGAGTGCAGTTGCACGTTCGGAATTGCCGCAAGCGCGACCGCATGCTGCTGCCCCGGCCAACCCGTGCCGATGATGCCGAAACGTAGCGCCTTCATAAGATGGATGGAGCAGTCCCTCGCTCGATGTTAAAGTAAGGCGCCCCTCGCGCCACTTATTACCATCGCCCGGCGGAGCGGCCGATGCACCTCGAACGCACCACTACATCTGCACCTTCCCCCGCCGTTTCTTCAGCTCGCCACGCCTTCGCTTCGACTCCAGAATCCGCTTCTTCAATTTTGCCGGCCGCGGCGATTTTCTTCGTCTTTCCTTTTCGCGAATGGCCCGCTTTTCGGCGCGTTCCTTCGCGCGCTGTTGTCGGATTGCTTCAGTCAATCGCTCCCGCGCGATTCGCCGGTTCATCGCTTGCGAACGCGAATCCTGCACCGTCACGCTAATTCCCGTCGGTCGATGACGTAGCGTGACCGCCGTCGACACTTTGTTTACGTTCTGACCGCCCGGGCCGGATGACCGCGCAAATGTCTCCTCCAAATCCGCTTCGTTAAGGTGAAAATTGTTCTTCATCCCATTTACGCTGCGCCAAAGTCAGGTGTGCGACGCGTGACTTGTTGTCAACCGGCAGGATCCTCTCTCATGTGCCCTGCATCACACGAATGAACACAAAATGAAAACGGTGCCGATCACCGATCTGCGACTACCTTCGTCATTGTCCTCGTGATTCGTCATCCGTCATTGATCATTTATTTCGGTCCTCCAAAACCGCGGTTAGCGGCACAGGCGTGTCATCAGCTCGTCATTTCGATTCGATACTGCAATTGCTTATGAAATGTCGTGTGTTCGTCGTCGTTCTATTTTGCCTTTTGCTTCCTGCGCACCCCAGTAGTGCGCAAACCTCGCCCACACCCGAGCCAGTCGCCAAACCGAGCCCGTCCACGCCTCCCGCCGATTACACTCTGCAATGGGGTGTAAAAATTCCGATGCGCGACAAAGTGGAATTGAATGCCACGCTCTACCTTCCGAAATCGGGTACGCACCACTGCCAGCCGCACACCGGTCATTTTTACTCTTACACCCTACATTTCCGATAGCTACCACGCCCGCGGCGCTTATTTCGCTTCACACGGATATGCCTTTGCTCTGGTGGATGTCCGTGGCCGCGGAAATTCAGGCGGCGAGTTCGAGCCGTTCGCTAACGAAGCGCGAGACGGCTACGACGTCGTGGAATGGTTCGCAAAACAACCATTTTGTGACGGCAAAGTTACGATGTGGGGCGGTTCTTATGCCGGGTTCGATCAATGGGCGACAGCCAAGGAATTACCGCCGCACCTCGCCACCATCGTGCCGGCGGCGGCAGCGCATCCTGGACTGGATTTCCCTTTCACCAACAACGTCGGTATTCCCTACGACATGCAATGGTTCACGCTTACGAGCGGTCGCGCCAGCCAACAAAATTTATTCGCCGACTCGAAGTTTTGGCGCACGAAATTTCTCGAAGCTTACAAGCAACATATTCCGTTCAAAGACTCTGGATCGCGTCGTCGGTAATTCCGTCGGCGAATTTTCAGCGCGTGGTCGGACACCCGATGGTCGACGGTTATTACGAGGCCATGGTGCCAACCCGCGAGCAATTCACCAAAATCACGTTCCCGATTCTCACTATCACCGGCCAGTATGACGACGACGAACTTGGCGCGCTGGCTTACTATCGCGACCATTTCGCCGCCGCTTCTGCTGAAACGCAAACAAAGCATTTTCTGATCATCGGTCCGTGGAATCACGCCGGTACTCGGACGCCAACCGACGAAGTTGCGGGAATAAAGTTCGGCAGCGCGGCCGTGATCGATCTGAATGATCTCCACCGCCAATGGTACGATTGGACGATGAAATCCGGACCGAAACCAGGATTTTCTGAAGGAACGTGTTGCCTATTACTTGTTAGCTCCGGGTAATGGTGGAGCAAACGGCGAATGGAAATATGCCGACGATTTCGAAAAGCTGACGACAAACCATCACCCACTTTATCTCGATGCCAGCGGTAGCGGAGGAAATGGCGTCTTTCATTCTGGCGTGTTGAGCGAAAAACCGGCGAATACCGGAGCCGATGAATACATCTACGACCCGTTAGATACTCATCGTGGCGAAGACGTCGATAATGTTGACAACGAAAAGACCGCAGGAATCGACCAGCGGCGTACCTTAAGTATCGGCAAAGATGGTCTCGTTTATCACAGCGAACCGGTGATACAGGAAACGACGCTAATTGGTTGTCCAAAGTTGACGCTTTGGGTCTCGCCGGGCGTCCCAGATACTGATATCGGAGTCGAGCTCGATGAAATTCTGGCCGACGGAACCAGCATCGCCCTCTGGAGCGATGTGAGACGATTGCGCTATCGTGAGTCGGTCCGGCAGGAAAACCTGGTCAAACCCGGCGAAACGGTGCGCTGCGATTTCAATCCCGGACTCTTCATTGCTCGCAGAATGGCAAAAGGAAGCCGCTTAAGATTGGTCGTTAGCGCGCCCAACTCCATTTATTTTGAGAAGAACTACAATTCCGGCGGAATAGTCGCGAATGAAACCGCAAAGAACGCGCGCACCGCGAATGTCCGAATCTTACACGATGGCCAACACGCCAGTGTGCTCGACGTCCCGATCGTGTCGTCTCCTTAATCTGTAGCTCGGGGCCGAATAGCTGGGGAACTACGCCGGCGCAATATTCTCCCGCCCATGGCGCAACACCCGCGCCATCCAGATTAGCTCATCCAGAAATTTTGCCGTCCGTCCGACAAAACCTGCATCGAGGAGCTTTCCATCTTCGCCAAAGATTTCGCCGACATGTCCAAAATTCACGTCGTTGAAAATCACAACCAGACCAAGCTCGCGCATGACCGGCAGTAACGCTTCAATTACGCGAGTGCCACCAAATGGACCCGCCGACACTCCGCAAATCCCGACCGCCTTGTGAATGTATTCCTCCAGATTCATGTCAAGCGCATGCTTCAACAAACCCGGTACCCGTGATTGTACTCCGGCACTATCAGAATTAACCCGTCGGCGCGCTTCACCAATTCGGAAAACGCCTGATCTTTCATCTGCTCGCCCGCGTCATCCAGCCGCATCGGGATTTTACAGATATCGACAAATTCTGTTTCAACCCCGGCGCGCTTCTTCGTTTCCTCGAAAACAAAGCGCGCCGCATTTTCACTGCGACGTCCTTTGCGCGCAGTCCCCAGAATTACCGGAATGAATAGCGATGCCATTCTTGTTCAGTGTCCAAACGGCGAGCCTCGGTCAAGGTCTAGGTGAGGCCGAAGCGGTCGTGCGGGGACTCAATTGCGGTGCCTGACTAGCAGCAGGCGACTGTAATTCTAGCGCAGCCCCGGCCTTCGTCGTACTCTGCGGCTGGCTGGCCGGAGCGGCCGCGGATAGATTCGTGCCATCAGCCGCTCCAATGGGCGATACATGCATTGCAACCTGCTGCCATAGGCCGCCTCGACTCACCCAGACGTCAGTAAATCTTTGTTTGATGCTGTACGGCACATTATTGCCTTTTCCTGTCTGCAAGCGTGTGCCCGTTACAACTATCACGTCGCCATATGCTCGAACCTTTAATTCGTCATACTTTTCGGACTCAACGATGTTGCTCGGATCAAGACCGCGCGCGATTAGTTGTACCTTATTTTCCAAACGACCGTCAGAGCCCGCACTTGTCACGTCCTCAGCCAAGTACTCGTCGAACCAAAGTTTGTCCTTTTTAATGTCAGCCTGAATGCGTTCCTGTTCGAAGGCCGTTACCCGGTCGACGTCCTGTGCTTCTAACGCCTTGGCACTTTCATCCGAAATCGGGGCTGATGTAGCGACAGAGGGCGCGGTTGCTTTGGAGGTTTTGGAGGAATTTTTTGTTGAGTTCGTATGCGGAGTCCGAGCCGCATTCGCACTGCTTGTGTTTCTGCCGGATCGCGTCGTTTGCTTGTCCGGCCGCTGAGCCCTCGCATAACCGGGAGTTAAGAGAAATCCGATCATCAGCGCCAACAAAATTGGAATTCGGTCCATGGTAAGAACGTAAAACTTATTGAAAGTAATGCGAACGCGTTGTCAGATTTTCCCTCGCCATCCTCTTCAAGGCAGGTCTCATTATGAGCCTTGCAAAAACCCGGAATAGCGCGACGAAAGAGATTGGGTCGATCCGGTTAGTTGGAAATAGATGGTCACTTCGTTGCGTTTTGATGCGCCAACATTCGCAACGTGATTTCCTCGCGCATTTGGCCGATTTTCCATCGTAAAATGGCATTTAGGGCGTGCCGATGATGGGATTCGAACCCATACCTCGCAGTTAGCGAGAACGGATTTTAAGTCCGTTGCGTCTGCCATTTCGCCACATCGGCTCGATCACAAATCTTACTCGGAGGACAGCCGAGACCAAGCGGTTTCGATTTACGACCAGATAAGACTGCGCTCGCGAAACTTTTTTGGGCGTGGGCGGATGATCCACTGCTGATTACTCAACTAATTCAAATTCAACGGGGAGGAAATTTTTATGGGCAAATTGGATGGGAAGAAAGTGGCGATACTTGTGGCTGAGGGCTTTGAGCAGGTGGAAATGACCAAGCCGCGCGAGGCATTAGAAGAAGCTGGCGCGGAAACTAAAATCGTTTCGCCAAAGTCGGGACAAATTCAGGGAATGCATCACGCCGATAAAGGCGACAAGTTCAATGTTGATATTCCGCTGGATGAAGCGCGACCGGAGGAATTCGATGCGCTGATGATTCCTGGCGGTCTGATGAACCCGGATCAACTTCGTTCCACACCTGAAGCGTTGGAGTTCACCAGACATTTCTTCAAAGAAAACAAACCGGTGGCGGCGATTTGCCACGGCCCGTGGGTGCTGATCGATGCTGGTGTCGTGCGCGGACGTAAGGTGACGTCCTGGCCTGCGATCAAGACTGATGTGAAGAATGCGGGCGCCAATTGGGTCGACGAGGAAGTGGTAGTCGACAATGGACTGGTGACTAGTCGCAAACCCGATGACATTCCTGCCTTCAACAAGAAGATGATTGAAGAATTCTGCGAAGGGAAACATGCGGGCCAGGCACAGTTCGCAATCGCCGGACAGGAGAGCTCGTAAGCTAGCAGAATTGGATTCGATGAAAAACTCTATGGCTTAAAGCCATCAAGTCTTAAGGCGCCAAAATTTCGCGGCGGAGTTCTCGGCCCGAGGCGGACTGGCATTTGCGCCCGGGATGACTGATGAGTGTCGCCGGCCGCGCATGAAATAAAAATTGTTCGCGCGTGAAGGGCTTGCGCTACTCTTTCCCGGAGTGACTACCGCGAACAAGATCACCATTGTCCGGATCTTGATGATTCCGGTGTTTGTAACGCTGGCGATCTATTATGGTCAAAGTATCCAGCGCGGCAGGCCGCTGGAATGGCAACGCTTCGCCGCCATTATTGTTTTCCTGCTCGCGGCCGCGAGCGACGGTGTCGACGGATACGTTGCGCGTCGCTACAAACAACGCAGCGCTCTCGGAGCCATCCTCGACCCGATAGCGGACAAAGGTTTGCTCCTGAGCGGGATCATTACTTTGAGCATCAGCAACTGGAGCGAGGTAGATCCCGAATATGGACGGTTCCCACCCTGGTTTCCTGTTCTTGTTATCACACGCGATGCTGTCATTCTGGTGGGCGCAGCCATCCTGCATTATTTCATCGGCAACAAAATGAAGGTGAAACCGAGTTGGACTGGCAAGGTGGCGACGGTTTGTCAGATGTGCGCGATCGCGTGGGTCATGTTGCAGTTGCGATTTCTACCGTTGTGGTTTGTCGTGACCGTAGCGGGAATTTTCACCGCGATTTCGGGAGTGATTTATATGATCGAAGGCGTGCGGCAGTTGCAGGCGGAAGGGCACGCGCACGCGAGCCGCTGACGCGAGCAGAACAGCGGTTCCCTGAGCAAAGGAAACGGGCAAGATGCCCGTTTGCCCCACAGGCAGGATGCCTGTGCTACGTTTTGCAATGGATATCGCGATCGTGGGAAGGCCGAACGTTGGAAAATCGGCGCTGTTTAATCGCATTGCCGGGCGCCGGATCGCGATCGTGCATGGACAACCGGGGATTACGCGGGATCGGATCGCAACCAGGTGCGAAATTCGCGGTCACCCGTTCCGACTTTGGGACACGGGCGGAATTGTGGGCGCTGGCGAAACGCAATTGACGGCCGATGTTCAGACGGAAGCCGCTCGCGCGATGGAAGACAGCGATCTCATCCTGTTCGTCGCGGACGGGCAGGATGGATTGAACCCAATGGATCGGGAATTGGCTCGCATCGTTCGAAAATTGCGTAAACCTGTCCTACTTCTCGTTAATAAAATTGATGATCCGAAGCATCAGCTGCGGGCCGACGAGTTTTCGGCGCTCGGCTTTGAGAATGTGCTTCCAATCAGCGCGGCGCATGGGGGGGGAATACCGGAGCTGCTGGAGAAGATTGGGGCATTCTTCCGCTCCTGTGGAAAAACCCAACGCCCAACGTCCAACGGCGAAGGGTTTCGCGAGCAAGGCGTGGAACAACCGGCGGCGATTGCGATCGTGGGTCGGCCGAACGCGGGGAAGTCGTCGCTGATCAATGCATTGCTGCGGGATCGACGGACGATTGTAAGTGAAATTCCGGGCACGACACGGGATGCAATCGATATCGAGTACGAACGCGACGGGAAACGGTATTTGTTTATCGATACGGCCGGAATTCGACAGCGCAGCAAGCATTCAAGCTCGGTTGAGGTTTTTTCGGTAATGCGGGCGGAAAGGACGATCTCACGCGCTGATATTTGCGTGCTGGTGGTTGATGCGGCCGAAGGAATCAAGGCGCAGGATCGTCGCGTCGCAGCGTCGATTCAGAAAACACGCAAAGCGTGTCTGATCGCCCTCAACAAATGGGATTTGGTTCGCGGACATGGTAAGCGGCGGGAAATCATGGAAAACGCGATTGCGAATGCACGCGCGGGATTGTTCTTTATCGATTACGCCCCGGTGTTGGTGGCGAGCGCGCTGACCGGTGAGTATGCGGATCGAATTTTCAAGATGATCGAACGAGTTCGGCGCGCCGCACGACAACACATTGGAACCGGCAAATTGAATCGCGTTCTACGAGCGGCCTTTGCCGCGAATCCACCTCCAATGGTGAAAGGGAAGCGGCTGAAATTGTTTTACGCGACTCAATCGGGTGGGGACGAATCGCGCCCATTTGCGCCGCCGAAGTTCGTGCTTTTCGTCAATTCCCCTCGCCTGCTGGCGCAGCCGTATGCGCGGTTCTTGGAAGCGAAGATTCGGGAGATTGAGCCGTACTTGGGCTTGCCGGTGTTGCTTGCGCCAAGGGCACGAAGCGAGAAAAATTAGCCCACGAAACACACGAAAAGCGAGACAGGATTATTCAGGATTACCAGGAGCCCATTCGTTCAGCTCGTCTCTCTTCCTACTTCCTATCAATCCGTGTGATTCGTGGGCAGATAAAAAGAGTGAGTGGTCCGGGAATGGCCGCATTGCTTCGGTAGTCGGCAGGCCCGAGCCGGACTGGCATCAAACAGACGCTCCTTCAGGAACTTGATCGAACGTCCGGGGTGAGTTCTCTGTCATACAAAGCTCATGAAATCAGCTCAGGAAATTTCACAACAAGTGCAGGAACTCGGGCAATGGATTCCGCCTCTGCGCGAACAGGTGGGGCATGTCGTCGTTGGGCAAAAGTACCTGGTCGATCGGTTGTTACTCGGGTTGCTGGCAAACGGCCATGTTCTGTTGGAAGGCGTTCCCGGGCTGGCAAAAACACTCACCGTCAAGACCATTGCGTCAGCTATCCAAACCGGATTCCAGCGTCTCCAATTTACTCCCGATCTTTTGCCGGCGGATTTGATCGGCACGCTCATCTACAATCCACGCGACGGCGAGTTCACGACCAAGTTCGGGCCGATTTTTTCGAATCTAATCCTGGCCGACGAAATCAATCGTGCGCCGGCGAAAGTGCAGAGCGCCTTACTGGAAGCGATGCAGGAGCGTCAGGTCACGATCGGCGAGAAAACCTATCCGTTGTCGGATCCGTTTCTTGTTTTGGCGACGCAGAACCCGCTCGAACAGGAAGGGACTTATCAGCTGCCGGAAGCTCAACTTGACCGGTTCATGTTCAAATTGAACGTCGGTTACCCGCAGAAAGCTGAAGAGCGCCGCATCCTAGACTTGATGGCGACGTCTGCTCCGGACCTGAGCGTTTCATCGGTAGTCGATCCGAAGCAGATCATCGCTGCCCGCGAAGTGGTGAACAGCGTCTACATCGACGATCGGGTGAAGGATTACATTGTCGATATTGTTTGGGCGACGCGTGAGCCGGCCAAGTACAATTTGAAGCTGGAAGGTCTGGTTCGTTACGGCGCCTCGCCTCGAGCAACTATCTACCTGGCGCTGGCCGCACGCGCACATGCGTTCCTGAATGGCCGCGGTTACGTCACGCCGCAGGACATCAAGAGCATCGGTCCCGATGTCTTGCGCCATCGCATTATCGTTAGCTACGAAGCAGAAGCGGAGTCGATCACAAGTGAGATCATTATTGAGAAAATTTTCGCGGGGTTGCCGGTGCCGTAGTTAAAACGGTGAGAGGTGAGAAGTATGAGAGACCTGTCATCCCGAGCGAAGTCGAGGGATCCCGATGCGCAACCATTAAGTAATCAATGAATTCGCAGAATTATTTCGCCTATATTTTCACCAACGACGATCGCCACACTGTTCTCTATATCGGTGTCACTAACAACCTGGAACAGCGCGCGAGTGACCACTCTCTAGGACGCGGTAGCGTTTTTGTAAGACAATACAACGCACACAAGCTAGTCTGCTTCGAGACTTTTCCAGATCCCGAAAGTGCCATCGCCAGAGAGAAACAACTGAAGCGCTGGAGTCGCGCGAAGAAGGAGGCACTAATTACGAAGGGTAATCCGGAGTGGCGGGATCTGTTCGAAGAAATGTACGCGTTGAAGAGAAAATGAAGCTTTTTGGTTCGCCTCGGGATCCCTCGACTTCGCTCGGGATGACGGGCGAGGAAGAACACGTCCCATCTACTTCATCACCCACAGTCCGAACTGACGGATATCGCTCCGATCCCGAGGAGATCCTGAAAAAAATCCGGAGCTTGGAGATAAAGACCCGCGCGCTGGTGGAGACGGCGTTCGCTGGTGATTACCACAGCGTCTTCAAGGGACGTGGGATGAATTTTGAGGATGTGCGCGAGTATCAACCGGGGGATGAGATCCGGGCGATTGACTGGAACGTGACCGCACGCCTGGGCAGTCCTTTTGTGAAAAAGTTCACGGAAGAACGCGAACTCACGGTTATGCTGATCGTGGATGTGAGCGCGTCCGGGAATTTTGGCAGCACTTCGCAATCCAAGCGCGAACTGGCGGCAGAAGTCGCCTGCCTTCTTGCTTTCAGCGCAATTCGTAACAACGACAAAGTAGGTCTGGTACTTTTCAGCGATCGGCTCGAGCTTTTCATCCCGCCGAAGAAAGGGCGCTCTCATACCTTGCGAATCATCCGTGAAATCCTGTTCTTCGATCCGATTGGGCGCGGAACGGACGCGGCGGCGGCTCTTGATCACTTAAACAAGATAATTACTCGTCGCGCGGTCGTATTTCTGATTTCGGATTTTCAAGCGCCCGATTTCTCGCGTGAGCTCGCGGTCACGGCGAAGCGGCATGACCTGATTGCAATCCGGATTCAAGACGAACGCGAAAGCATTCTGCCGCCGATTGGACTCATTACGCTGGAGGACGCGGAGACGGGCGATCAAATTGAAATCAATGCCGCCGACAGCAGGGTGCGGGCACAGTTTGCACAACTGGCCCAATCGCAGCTGGCGGAAACGATGCGGGTGTTGCGTCGGAACCGGATCGATCGGATCGAACTGCGCACGGGGGACGAATATCTGCCCGCGTTACGCTCGTTTTTCAAGCAACGGGAGCGTCGTTTGATGGTGCGATAGGATGTTGAGTGCACCGCTGATATGATGCTACTGCTAGCCGAGAATGCTATCGACATCGTACCACCAGTGAATTATTTGCTGGTGTCGCCGTGGATGATTTTCGTCGCTTGCCTCCTAGTGCTAACGATTATTGGACTGGCGATCTGGTATGGGCGGAAGCTGTTCCAAAAGGAGAAACCGGTCCCCACTCCGCATGAGCGCGCGCTGGCAGCGTTGAACGAAATCAAAAAGGATGTTGAAAGGATAAATCCCTATCAATTCAGCATTCGTGTTTCCGACATTTTACGACGCTACGTCATGGAACAATTTGATCTGCCAATGACACGGCAAACATCGGTCGAATTTTTAAATGCCATTGGCTCGGCCGCCAGTTTCGGCGACGAGGAAAAAGCGCTGCTGTCCGATTTTTTGAATCGCTGTGACTTGATCAAGTTTGCGCGCTATGAAGCGACCCCTTCCGACAGCCGCCTTTTGCTGGATGAAGCGCGTCAATTCGTGAAAGGAGGAGTTCTTGTCACCGCATGACTGGCTTGCCGGGCAGACGCTGATGTTTGCCCGGCCGTGGTTGTTGCTGTTGTTGCTATTGATTCCGTTGCTGGCCTGGCTGCGAGGACGATTTGGTCAGCGCGCAGCCGTGGTCTTTTCGGCGACAGCACCGTTTCGCGCGATTGGGAAGAGTAGTGGCGGTCGTGCCGGGCAAATTTTGCGTGCACTAATTTGGCTGGCCCTGGCGGCATTCATTGTTGCCATCGCGCGACCACAGCTTGGAAAGTCGCTCACTCACGTCGAAGCCAGCGGAATCGACATCATGCTGGTGCTCGATGTTTCCAATTCGATGCTGGCAAAGGATTTCACCATCGGCGGGGACGAGGCAACGCGCCTGGATGCCGTTCGCGAAGTAACACGAAAGTTCATTGAGGCGCGCCCGAATGATCGAATCGGTATGATCGCGTTCGGGACTCGTCCATATATCGTTAGCCCGATGACACTCGATCACGAATGGCTGCTGCAAAATCTCGACCGGGTTCGGATTGGCCTGGTGGAAGGAAGCACCGCGATTGGGTCGGCCATGGCTTCCGCTGGTAATCGGCTAAATGACAAACAATCCAAGAGTCGCGTTATGGTTCTTCTGACCGACGGCGATAACAACGCCGGCAAGATTCCGCCTAATACTGCCGCAGAAGCACTGAAAGCGCTGCACATTCATTTTTACGCGATTGGGATCGGCACTAACGGCGTCGCGCCGTTTCCAGTGATGGATGAACAAACCGGCAGGGTAGTTACCGACAGACGAGGCAACGTTTATTATCAGAGGATGCCGGTCTCCTTTAATGAAAAGGGATTGCGCGAGGTCGCGAGCATCGCCGATGGAAAATTTTATCGCGCAACCGATACGCAATCGCTGGAAGACATCTATCGAGACATAGACAAGCTGGAAAAAACAACGATCAGCGCCCGGAAATACCAGCAGTACCGAGATCTGTTTCCGGCGTGTATTGCGGCTGGTTGCGGATTGTTGATCGGGCAGCTCCTGCTCGGGCAAACAATTTGGAAGCGATTGCCGTGAGGAGAACGTTGAAGGGCTTATCGAACCCATGAGCTTGGGAGTGCCGCAATGGTTCTGGGCTTTGGCGGTTCTGCCGCTATTAATCGCGCTCTACATTCGAGCAGAACGGCGCAGCGCATTGCATTTGCGCGAGTTTGTTTCGCCGCGATTACTCCCACAACTTGCCGGTAATGTCGATCGCATGCGACGCGCGATCCGTTTTGGCTTGGTTTTGCTTTCGCTGGCGCTCGCGATTACGGCATTGGCGAAACCGCGCTGGGGTTACATCTACGAGGATGTAAAACGTCGCGGACTCGATTTGCTTTTCGCGATCGATACCTCGCGCAGCATGCTTTCGAACGACGTCGCGCCCAATCGGCTCGAGCGCGTTAAATTGGCGGCGCAGGATTTGATCACAGAATTGCAGGGCGATCGCGTCGGTTTGATCGCGTTTGCCGGACGAGCGTTCCTGCAAGCGCCGCTGACGATTGATTACGATGCCGCGGTCGAGTCGATCAATGATCTCGACACCAAGACGATTCCGGAAGGCGGCACCAACATTAGCGAAGCGATCGCGCTGGCGGTGCAAACATTTGGCAAAAGTGCGATGGGAAACCGCGCCCTAATCATTTTTACCGACGGCGAGGAACTGAGCGGTGATGCGGTAAAGGAAGCAAAGAAAGCGGAGGAAGCGGGCGTAAGAATTTTCACGGTCGGCGTTGGCACGATCCAAGGTTCATTAATTCCTCTCGAGCAAGAAGGAGGCTTCGTAAAAGATGCGAAAGGTGAAGTTCACAAATCCAAGCTCGACGAGAATCGGCTACGCGAGATCGCGCAAGCGACTGGGGGGATGTACCTGCATTTGCAGAGCGGTCCACAAACGATGCGACAGTTGTATGAGGAAGGGCTTTCGAAGTTAAAGGAGGCGGAGATCGATGCGCGGCTTTCGAGGCGGCCGATCGAGCGCTACGAATGGCCGCTAGGAGGGGCTATTGTGATATTAATCGCCTCTTTATTCCTTAATGATCGTAAAAAAACACGCTCCAAGCCTATCAGGCACGCACCGGTTAAGCGCAAAGTATTGGCAACGGCCGCCCTGCTGCTCGTGGCCGCAGCCCAGGCCTACGCGGTTTCCGGGATCGACCTATATAATAACGGGAAATACGAGGAAGCCCTGGCCCAGTTCCAAAAGGATCTGGAGCATAATATTAACCCGGCCGACGTCCCCAAGATGCACTTCGACGCCGGCGTGGCCGCGTACAAGCTGCGTGAATATGATAAGGCGCTGGAGGCGTTCAGCCAGTCGCTGGTCGACCGTTCCCCCGCTCTGCAGGAAAAAAGCCGCTACAACCTGGGAAGAACATTGGAAGAACGTGCCGATTTGCGGCAGACAAATGAAGAGGTGTTGAAGGATTTGGAGAATGCGGCGCAACATTACGAGGAGGCGTTGAAGCTGGACCCAAATGATAAAGCCGCCGCGGAACGGCTCGAGATTGTTAGGAGAAAGATTGAGCAGCTGAAGAAGCATCCGAAACAGCCGCCGCCACAACCGCAAAAAAATCAGCAGAACAAAAAGGACCAAAAGAAAGACCAGGACCAGCAGCAGAAAGATCAGCAGCAACAACAGCAGCAACAGCCGCAACAACAGCAACAGAACAACAAAAACAACAGCAGCAACAGCAACAGCAATCACAAAACGATCAGCAGCAACAGCAGAACCAACAATCACAAAACAATCAGCAGCAAAACCGGGATCAGCAGCAGGCTAAGAATAACCAGGAACAACGGAATCAACAAAATCAGCAGGAGGAGCAGCAGAAAGATCAGCAGCAGCAGAGTTCTGATAAACAGGATAAAGACAAGCAGCAGCAAGCCAAGCCTTCGCCAAGCCCCGGGAAGCAATCTGAAAAGAAAGATCAACACGGTGCCGGGGAATCACCGACACCAACTCCGAGCGAGGGGTCGAACGCTTCGCCAAGCCCAGGAGAACGCGAAGGGAGCCCGTCGCCGTCACCAGGAGAAAATTCCGGCGCTGGTGAAAGTCCGCCTCCGACGCCATCAAGTTCGCCCAACAAACCGCGGTCGGGTGAAATCAAGAGCGGGGGGGAACCGAACAAGGAGCAACAAGAAGAGCAAGCGGCCGAAGCCGAAGCGATGGAGCGCGGTGAAATGAGTCCGCAGCAGGCGGCGCGGTTACTCCAAGCGATGAAGGACGAGGAAGCGCGGGTGCAACTGGATGAACGCAAACCCGTCCATCCTGTCTATAACGACTGGTGATGGGAAGATTGAGAGTTGATGGATAGATCGATGTTCCGACGGCTTCTCGTTCTGGGATTTCTCGCAAGTGTTGTGTGTGAGATTGCGCTGGCTGATCCGCCCAAGATCACAGCGGTGCTGACCAGTTCGGAAGTAGTGGTGGGCGAGACGGTGCAGTTGGAGATCCAAATCGACAACGCCCGTGCGTCAGCGATCACGCCGCGTGTTATCGATGTGCCGGGTTTGCAGATTCATTACACGGGCGAATCGACGCAAATGACGATGCGAAATCTTTCCGTCTCGTCGTCAATCACCTACAGCTACACGATTCTACCGGAAAAATCCGGAACCTATAAAATTCCGCCCCAAACGATTCGCGTCGGTAAAGATAATTTACAGACGCCGGAACTGACGTTGCGGGTGGCGGACTCGCCCAGGGCGACGGCCGGCGGGAGGGGCAACCGAGCACCCTCTGGAAGGGCGCCGGGTGGCAGCGGGCCGAATGCCGAAGAAAAGATCGCATTCGCGGAGCTTTTGGTGCCGAAAAAGAGCGCCTACGTGGGCGAAATCATTCCGGTGGTACTACGCATCGGATTCAACTCGCGAACGCAGCTCAGGGAAATGGCGGTACCGCAAATTAACGGTCAGGGGTTTACCGTCCAAAAGCTAAGCGAAGGCGAAAAGAATTTGGAGACGATCGATGGGCAAAGCTATGTTGTTTTCACTTACAAGACTGCGATTTCCGCAGCGCGACCCGGCGATTTTCAGATTGGCCCCGTCGAAGAGAAAGCAGTTGTACTGGTTGCCCGACGCAGCTCGGGAGTCCAACGCAGATCGTTTGATCCTTTTGGTGGCGAAGATCCCTTTTCCGATCCGTTCTTTACCATGCCGTTTGGAGGACTGATGGAGCAGCATGAGATCAGCATCAAGAGCGAAACGGTGCCGCTGGAGGTAAAGTCATTGCCAGCGGGAGCGCCGGCAAGTTTCTCAGGCGCGATCGGTAGTTTTTCGATGACGGCAGAAGCGAATCCGAAGCGCGTGCAGGTGGGTGATCCGGTCACGATCAAGGCGGCGATTGCGGGTCGCGGAAACTTTGATCGCATGAACGCCCCGGAATTAAGCGACGAGCGCGGTTGGCATAAGTATCCGCCGTCATCGAATTTCAAACAAGATGATGACGTCGGGATCAGTGGCACAAAATCATTCGAGCTGGTGGTGTCGCCCAACGAGAAGTTGACAACTATTCCGCCGTTGGTCTTCAGCTACTTTGATCCAGCGAAAGACCGGTATATCACGTTACAGAGCGAAGCGGTGCCGATCACGGTGGAAGGTAACGCACAACCAACACCGGCGACTGCCGGAGCAGCCGCGGCGTCGAATCTGGCCGGCCCGCAGAAGCCACAGGACATATTGCATCAAATTAGTGAGCGCGGAAAAATCGTGCACACGTTCGCGCCTCTTTACGCGCGGCCGGACTTTTGGCTGGTGCAATTTTTCCCGCTCGCGCTCGTGCTGGGACTGCTGGGTTGGAAAGTGCAAAATATCCGGGCATCCAATCGCGCAGCGTTGCGCGCGGCCCAATTACAGCACGAAAAGGATGAGCTTTTGCGAAAATTGCGACGAACCCAACTCCCGCCGCGCGACTATTTCTCAGACGCCTCGCGCGTCGTGCAACTAAAGACTGCGCTCAAGGAAAATAATATCGAACCGGCGACAGTGGATGCCGAAACAGCCGCGCGCGTTTTCGGATTGGACCGGGAGCAGAGCGAACGGGTGCGAAGATTATTCGCGAAAAGTGACGAGCTGCGTTACAGCGGTGGAGGCGGGGATGGGGCGCTAACGAGTGATGGACGGCGCGAAGCATTGGAGTTGATCGAAAGTCTGCCATGAAAGTCCGAGGCATATCTTCCGGCGCCCCTCACCTGGTCCGTCTCCGGCAACAAAGCGTATTATGAATGCTGACGGGACGAAACGCCGGAATTTTGTTTGGAAAGCGTTCCTTCAGATTGTTTTCTGTCTTTTTGTTGTTTCTCCAGCAGCAAAGGCCGCGGCAAGCGATGACGTGTTTGCGAAAGCAAACACGGAATTTAAAGCGGGATATTTTAAGGCGGCAATCACAGACTACGGTGCGGTCGTCCAGTCGGGCGAGTGGAGCGCTAATTTGTTCTATGACCTGGGCAATGCCTATTTCCGCGACAGCGATTTCGGGCGCGCAATTTTGAATTACGAGCGGGCCTTGCAGTTGGATCGCAATCATCCGGAAGCCGACGCGAATCTGCGAATTGCGCGAGACCAAACCCACGCACTGGAACTGGCACCGGCGCCGTTGGAAAAATACTTGAATTTCGCCAGCACGAAATCGTTCGCGATACTGGCGGCAATTTTGTTCTGGGGAACGATTATTCTTTTGATTCTTCGCCGGCGGAAAGTGCTGTGGATGACAATTGGTTTACTTTTGACCGCGAGTTTCGGCTTGGCCGCTTACAAATTGGATAACGGCACGCGCGGGCAGAGCGTTGCAGTGGTGGTGGCAGACAACGTCGATGCCAGAGTTGCAACAGCCGATAGTGCAAAGAGCGTTCTCGCGTTGCCGCCGGGAAGCGAAGTTGTGATTTTGCAAGAGCGCGGTGACTGGAGTTACGCGGCGCTGCCAAATGATCTGCGCGGGTGGATCTCGACTAAGGCAGTGGAGAAGGTGCGGTTGTAGCAAAAGCGGGAGCGACGCGCTTCTGCGTGTCCACGGAGGACGGATGATTTTGGAAGTTAGGTTTCCAGCCTGACCCGGCCGACAAACTTCCCGCTTGTCGATGTCGTGAGCATCGACTGGCATGATAACGGTCGTCCGAGACAGCCAGGGATGCCTAGCTTCCATCAACAGGCAAAATGCCCCGCTGGCCCCCAAAGGCGCGGGCGCCTGTGCTACTTGAGAACCGGGCAAATGCCGACATCTTGGAAATTGTGAAAGCGGAGTGGGATGTCGGAACAAGTAAGAAAGCGTTCCAGATCAATCTCGACGCCAAGCGTTACGGCACCTTTGCCGAAATCGGGGCCGGGCAGGAGGTGGCGCGCCGTTTTTTCTACGTTGGCGGCGCTTCGGGCACGATCGCGAAAACGATGTCTGCCTATGACATGACATTCAGCGACGCAATTTACGGGCCGACCGATCGCTACGTCAGCCGCGTTCGGCTCGGCACGATGCTCGACCATGAATACAAGCTGTTGATCGAGCGGCTTGATCAAAAGTTCGGCGCGGAGCGGCTCTTTTTCGTTTTCGCCGATACGGTGGCGGCGCGCAGTTTTAAACAACATAGCGAAACACACGGCTGGTTAGGCGTCCGTTTTCAAACGGAATGCCGTGGCGAACCGAGTCAGATCATTATTCATGTGCGGATGCTGGACGAAGCCAACGTCGATCAACAGGAAGCACTGGGCGTGATTGGAGTGAATTTGATTCACGGCGCGTTTTATTGTCCGAAGGCGGAGGAATTGATCTCGTCGCTGCAGGAGAATCTCGCGCACGGCCGGCTCGAAGTCGACATGATCAAATTCTCCGGGCCCGCCTTTTCGCAGGTGGACAATCGGCTCATGAGTCTGCAACTCGTTAGCCAGGGTTTGACGGACGCGGTGATGTTCCGGGCGGACGGCGAAACGGTGCAGCCAGCGGAAGTCTTTTACAAAAAAGCGATCCTGGTGGAACGCGGCAGTTTTCGGCCGGTCACCTTCGCCACCGATGACATGCTGGACGGGGCCCGCCGGAAGTTTCTGGCGGAATCGGGCTGCAGCGAGTCCGACCTGGTCGTGCTCATGGAGATGACGTTGGAGAACCTGCTTGCTGAAGGCCAGCTAAACCACGCGGATTTTCTGGCGCGAGTGGATATTCTCGGCGCGCTCGGGCGAACGGTTTTGATCTCGAAGTTTGGCGAATACTATCGGCTCGCCGGTTATCTCTCTCGTTATACCAGCGAGATGGTCGGCCTGGTCATGGGAGTCCCGAGTCTGATGGAAATTTTCGATGAAAAGTATTACCTGAATCTGGAAGGCGGGATTCTGGAAGCACTCGGTCGAATGTTCAAAGGCGCGTTCAAACTCTATGTCTACCCGATGATTGACGAGGCCACCGGAAAAATCATTCCCGCCCATGAAATTGAGGTCGCTCCGAACCTGAAAGCGCTATTCCGATTCATCGTGGATAACAATTTCATCGTCGAAATCACCGATTATCATCCCGAATATCTCAAAATCTTCCCTCCCGACGCACTGGTGAAACTGCAGAGCGGCGACCGCGATTGGGAGAAAATGGTGCCGCCTGAGGTGTCGCAAATAATCAAGGAGCGCGGTTTCTTTGGGTACAGGGCTTCGCCGGCGGCAGCGGCGTGAAGGCGTAGCGGCGGTCACGACCGCCGGTCCTTGAACGTCGGCGGTCCGAGACTACAGAGATCTCGGCCCCTGGCGTCGAGGTTCGACATGGCGAAGGCAGCAGTAGCTGAACACCTGGCAGAATCAGGGGCGGCGGGCACGTTTCCCGCTACAAGCAGCAGAATCCATGGCGAAGCGCGGAAATTCTGTCATTGGCATCGATCTTGGCAAGCGCACGTATAAGGCGGTGCTATTGAACAAGAAGAGCGAGACGCGCTATGCCCTGACCAGTTTCGCTTCACACGAGGTGCCGGAAGAAGTGACAACGACCGACGAGGTCGCGCAGCACATCAAGTTGCTGTTGAAGGACCTTGGTGGATTTACTAAAAGCTGTGCTCTGGCGGTTTCAGATCCCGACGCGTTGTTGCGGATTATCGAACAGCCTTTCACGCCGCCCGAGCTATTGCGCAATGCTCTTCGCTACAACGGGCTGAGCATGCTGAACCAGGATTGCAAAGATTTCGTGTTGGATGTCGCCAGTATTTCCTACAACGGCGGACAGGCCATTGCTGTCGCCGCAGCAGGCGAAGGCGAAGGGCAAGTGGCAACACAGGTGCAGGCCCCGCCCGCGACCCAAACACAAACCCAAACGCGTTACCTCGTAGGCGGTCTTTTGCGGTCGCGGGTAAAGGAACTTTCCGAAGCCATGGCGAAGACCCGCTTATCGGTCGAATTGATGCAACTGGCGCCGGTTTGTTCCTTCAACGCCTTCGAAGTGGCATATCCCAACGTTCACCAGAAAGAAGCTTTCCTCCTGCTCGATCTCGGTCATCTGCAAAGCACCGTGCTGATCGGTTGCAACGGCGAACTGACCCTCACACGCGCCTTCGATTACGGCGGCAAACATTTCACCCAAGCGCTCACCGCCGACGGAGCGCTCGACGCCAACGCCGCTCACCTTATGATTAAAGAGGGCGATCCGGGAATGGCCGACATTTGCCGCAACACTCTTTCGCGGCTCTGCACGGAGGTGCGGAATTCCATGGGCTTCTTTGAAGGACAACACGAAACGTCCATTCAGCGATTGTACGTCTCGGGAGGATTGTCGCGCGCCGAAATGATCTTGCAGACGTTGAGTGATGAACTTGGTCTGCCCTGCGAAGTTTGGGATCCCCTCGAAAACTGCGAGGTCGCATTGCCGGCGACAAAACGCAAAAACCTGCAGCAAGAATTTGTCTCACTCAATGTCGCCTGCGGGGCGGCCTTCGAATACCTGCGAACGTAACGCTCATGCCGCTGCAATTAAACCTTCTCCACGAAGAAATTCTGCAGCAGCGGCAGCGAAAACGCGATCCGCTTAAGCTCAGTCTTTATGCCGCCATCGGCTTGGGTGCATTGCTAATATTGAATTATCTTTGGACCGGCTATCGCGTCCTCGAAAGCAAAAGTCGCCTCAATTCCATTCAGGCGGAGTGGGGCAAAATCGAGCCGAAAGTCACGGCGGCGCAAAAACGATCTGACGAATTAAACGGCGTCATCAGTACCAACGAACGCCCTCGAGGGTTATATTGAGAACCGCTTTTACTGGGCACCGTTTCTGGAAAAGGTGGCGCATTGCGTCACGCCAAATATTCAGATTACCGCGCTCGAAGGCATCGTCGAAGACGACAAAGGCCTCGTCAGTGTGACTTTGGATGGTGTGGCCGGCGGACGCGAACCTCGTGCTGTAGCGGAGGATTTCCGGCAGATGTTGCTGGAACAGATCGGCAAGGAACAGCCGACGGTGAAGGTAGAATTCAAGACCCTCGAAGACCTCGATACCACTGTCGCAGTCGGCGGCAACAATGTAACTACCGCTCATTTCATAGTCACAGTTGGGATGGAGCCGTTCTCCAAAGCGGCGACGCCACCGCCCACCGAGCGCAAATCCCGCTCAAAAAAGGAGGAGTCCTAACGTGAATAAAGATCAGGTCAAAAAACTGTCGTTGGGAGGACTTGGCTTGATCGCGCTGCTCTATGTCTACTTTTCTTTCTTTCTTGGACCACTAAACAAAAGCCGCGATGCGGTTCAGGCAAAGATCAAGGATTTGCAGACGAAAATCTCGACGTCCAAAACCGAAATATCCAAGGCGGCAAAACTGGAGGAGAACGCTCACTCCGCGACTGTTCGCTTCGATGCGCTTCGTGCGCTTAGTCCTGAGGGCGCGCCGATCGCGTGGTTTCCACCTCGAATGAAAACGTTTCTGAGCAGCCATCAAATCGACAAGGGAACAACCCGCCTTGAAACGACCAGCGCTTTCAAGGAAAAAGAGCTTGCAGGTTGGAGTCGCTATCTTTGGATCATCGATTTGCCGCAGACCGATTTTGAGAGCCTCGGAAACGCCGTCGCTCAACTCGAAAACATAAACCCTCTCCTTTCCATCAAGAAGTTGCGGATTCACGCAGCTACCGACGACCCTGAGATGCAGAAAGTCGTCTTCACGGCTGCCACCATCATTTACCAGAAATGAAGAAGCTCCTTTACCTTGGCTTTGTCCTGTGCACCTGCGTCGCCTTGGCGGATGAAACGCCGCCGATCGAATTGAAGCACAAGTCTTCCTTCAATTTCGAGTCAGGAGAGCGCAACCCATTTTGGCCAATTGGATGGAAACCGGCTCCGAAAATGGCCAAGAACGAGCACGCGGGACCGGCGATTCCTGCTTCAGCATTCGTCGTTTCAACAATTGTTCTCGATCCGAAAGGTCGTTACACCATCATCAATGGCAGAGTTATGGGCGAAGGTCAGCAGTTCGGATTGCAGATCGGCAGTACCGTTCATCAGATCACGGTCAAGGCTATCGAAGACGGCCACGTGGTCCTTGTTCGAGGAGAGCAGGAAATCGTCGTCGCGTTGCGCCGGAAATAATTCTTTCCGACGCAGTTTTTTAGGTTGCCTTTAGTTCGAAGGCAGGCCAACTATCTGGCTTGCCGAGAAAACCTTGTAAACTTAGCATTTGTTACTTCTCCATGAAATTCTTATTGCTGCTGCCTTTTACCATCGCCACTGTCGCCTTCGCCAACGGGCCAGCAGGCAATTTCCGTCAGGCCTACGGACCATTCTTTCATCCCCAGCCCCCGAATAACGCGAATAACACACAAAGATTTGGTAATGAGCCAGTCCACCGCTGGAACAAAATCGCGATCGATGCCACCGGTTTGGATCATACCCCGGTCGCTCCCGGCGAACACCGCACCTTCGGCGAACAGCTCGGCCCCGGCCGCGCCAGCCGAGCCATGGCCATCGTCCACATCGCCATGTTTGATGCAATCAATGCCGCTCAGGGCAAATATCAAAGCTTCACCGGAATTCAGTCCGACTCCCACCCCTATTCAACCGCAGCCGCGATCGCCCAGGCGGCGCATGACACGCTGTCTTCCCTTTACCCATCGCAGCGAGCGGCCTTTGATCAAGCGCTCACCGACGATCTCTTGGGCATTAAAGGTGGACCGTCGAAAAACAATGGGATCGCGCTCGGGAAGCAAATCGCCGCCGCCATTCTCGCGTCGCGCGTCTCGGATGGCTCAGAGAAGCCAGAACTACATCTCGGCGTGGATTACACGACCAGCAATCTTCCAGGGCACTGGCGGCAGGATCCAATCAGCCAAATTCCGGTCGCGCTGGGCGTGCACTGGGGCGCATGCAAAACGTTTGTGATAAAATCGAGCACGCAGTTTCCGGTTCCGCCCCCACCGGATATGACCAGCGCCAGATACGCCGCAGCTTACAATGAAGTGCGGACATTCGGCGGCGATGGAATTGCAACGCCGACGCAGCGGACGCCGGAGCAGACATTTGTCGGCATTTTCTGGGCTTACGATGGAACGCCAAGTCTCTGCGCCCCGCCACGACTCTACAATCAAATCACTGTCCACATTGCGAACCAGACCCACCTTCGTCCTGTGGAGCTCGCTCGCCTCCTTGCGCTGGTCAACGTCTCGATGGCCGACGCTGCCATGAGCATCTGGGAATCAAAATACCATTACGATTTTTGGCGACCCATTACCGGAATTCGCGAATCAAATCCGGGCACCGGACCCACCGGCGCGGGCGACGGCAATTCTGCCACAGTTGGCGATCCGACCTTTACCCCGCTGGGCGCGCCAGCCAGTAATTTGAACGGCCCGAATTTTACTCCGCCCTTCCCCGCTTATCCTTCCGGCCATGCGGGATTCGGCGGCGCCATATTTGAAACGCTTCGCCGGTTTTACGGAACCGATAGGATTGGATTCACGTTCGTTTCCGATGAATTCAATGGCGTAACCAAAGACCACGACGGCAACGTTCGCCCCTACATGCCGCGCAGTTTTTCGAGTTTGTCGCAAGCCGAAGAAGAAAATGGGCAGAGCCGTATTTATCTCGGCATCCACTGGCACTTCGACAAGACGGCGGGTATCGACCAGGGTGAACGTATAGCCGATTACATCTTCGATCACGCCTTCCTGCCGGTTAAGGCCCAATAACAGCGTTCAGTTTAGTATTGGAGAGGCACGCGACGTCGTGTCCCAAATGTTGAACTTCCGACCGGCATTAAAGCGACATGTCCTTCAATTCGCTCTGATCCGAAGCTCTGTTTCGATTCCTTTGTTGCTCAGCTAACCGCCACTTCCGCCAATGGCACAAACTCGGCCTCGTGCAGCTCGACACGCTTGCGACCAGCTAGCAGCCGATACCATTCGACGGCGGAGCCAATCACGATCAGGAATACAAGCAGCAGAAAACTTCCGGCGAGGACATTATCAATTCGGTAGACCGTTGCCTGGCGCGACAGCGCCGCCGCGGCTGCCGCATCCGCAGTGTGGGCACTTTTTTCAATCGCTACCCGCGCGCCAGCCAACAAACCCAGATTTGGGTCCGGCGAAAAAATCTTCATGTAACCGGCGGAGAAGGTGACCACGCACATGAAAAGCAGCGGGACAAGCGTGACAAAAATGTATCGCGCCTTCCCCATCTTGATCAGCAGGGTTGTGCCGAGACAAAGCGCAATCACTGACAACAGTTGGTTGGCCAGGCCAAAGAGCGGCCAGAGCGTGTTAATGCCGCCGAGCGGATCGATCACACCTTGATACAAGAACCAGCCCCACGCAGCGACCAAGAGCAGACTGGCGAACGCGTTCGCCACCCATGAACGCGTATTACCAAGCGGACGCCACAAGTTTCCCAACAAGTCTTGCAGTAAGAATCGTCCAACTCTCGTCCCGGCGTCGATCGTCGTCAGAATAAATAACGCCTCGAACATGATGGCGAAGTGATACCAGAGCGCCAATGCCGTCGGGCTGGCCGAAACGCGCGCGAACATGTGGGCCATTCCGACAGCGAACGTCGGCGCGCCGCCGGCCCGATTGAACATCGTCTGTTCCCCGAGATTATGCGCCAACTCAGTCATCTCGGCTTCGGTCACCGGGAAACCAGCGGCGGAAACTTTCGTCACCACTTCCGTCGGCGTTCCCTTGGTGTTGATGGCGAAGTATTCACCCGGTTGAATCACGCAAGCGGCGATCATCGCCATTAACGCCACCATCATCTCGGTAATCATGGCCCCATAACCGATGTCGCGAATCCGCGACTCGCGCTCCAGCATTTTCGGCGTCGTTCCCGAAGCGATGAGCGAGTGAAATCCTGAAACGGCGCCACACGCGATGGTGATGCAAACAAAAGGAAAGACCGGCCCCGCAAAAACCAATCCAGTCCCGTCGATGAATTTTGTCAGCGCCGGCATTTGCAGCGTCGGATGGATCAAAAGCACCGCAACCGCGAGCGCAGCGACGGTGCCGATTTTCATGAACGTGCTGAGATAATCCCGCGGCGTCAGCAACATCCACACCGGCAGGATCGACGCCGCCAGGCCGTAAATCATGATCGCCCAAGCGAGCCATCGATCACTGTGTCGAAACCAGGATTCGATGGCCGGATAATTCCCGAGAAATTGACCGCCCCAGACGGCGAAGAAAAGCCCGACAACTCCGAACGTAGTGATCCATGTGACACTGAACCGGCCGGTGCGTAATCCCGCACCCATGATCAAAGCAATCGGAATTGTCATTGCAATGGTGAACACGCCCCACGGGCTTTTTGCCAGCGCTTGCACCACCACGAGCGCAAGCACCGCCAGCAGAATGATCATGATCGCCAGGACGCTGATCAACGCCAGAGCGCCGACGCCGGGACCAATTTCCTCCTTTACCATTTGCCCTAGCGTCTTCCCCCGCCGCCGCACCGAGGCGAAAAGCACAATCATGTCGTGCACGCCGCCCCCGAGAGTCGCGCCAATCAAAATCCAGAGAGTTCCAGGCAAAAACCCGAACTGCGCGGCCAGCACCGGCCCAACCAGCGGTCCGGGTCCGGCGATAGCGGCGAAATGATGCCCAAAAACCATCCAGCGATTGGTCGGGACAAAATCTTTACCGTCGTTTTGGACCAGCGCGGGGGTGGCCCGCTCGTCGTTTAGCAAAAGCACCTTGGTAGCGAGCCACTTGGAATAAAAACGATAGCTGATCGCAAACGCACACAGTCCGGCGACGATGATCCAGAGTGCGTTGATCTCCTCGCCTCGCGACAACGCCAGGACCGCGATCGCCCCGAAGCCAAGAAAGCTCACGGCGATCCAGAGCAATTTTTTCCACCAACTCATTGGCTGGAAATGTACTGCGCCTTGCGGTTTTCGCCACCTGCCAACCGTTGACAGCACGGCTTTGCCGCGTTACCAACCGCCCTTGCGTCTCTCCCAGAAACTCGAAAAAATCCTTACCGGCGAAGCATTCGAAAGCGCACGGCGCCATACCCGTGCGATTGTGCGTAATCGCAGGTTTCCCGCTCGCATCAACGCCGACGCCATCGTCAAATCGATCGACGCGAACGGGTTCGAACAAATTCGCCGCAAGTATGCGGTCGACGATCCCGGCGATGCGCCACCGAAATACCTCGATCTCGATCATTGGATTCAAGTCAATCTGCAACGTGTGCGCGAGTTGGGTCTCGACTATGCTTCGCCCTCGAGCATTCTCGATCTCGGCTGCGGCACCGGATATTTTCTCTACATCAACCGATTGCTCGGGCACGAAATCCTCGGGCTCGATGTCGATGATTTTCCGATGTTTCGCGAGCTGACCGAACTACTGCGCGTTCCGCGAACCATCGCGCGCATCGAAGCGTTTCAGCCATTGCCAAAATTCGGCCGCAAATTTGATTTCATCACCGCCTATCTGATCTGCTTCAATAATCACAAGAGTGACAAACTTTGGGGTCCTGCGGAATGGGATTACTTCTTGAGCGATGTCGCTACCCATCTGGCGCCGAATGGCCGGATCTGGCTGGAATTAAATCGCGAATACGACGGCAGCTACTACACCCCGGAATTGAAAGCGCTTTTTGAAGAACGCGCCGCCGATTTGCAATCCTTCCGCGTCATTTTCAATCCAGGGACTCTCGTGCCTTCCGAAGCTGCGTCAGTCGCGCGTTAAAATCGTCGCGCCGGCGACGGTGCTCTTCGACCACATCCTTCGGCGCACGCTCGACAAACGATTGGTTCCCAAGCTTCGCTTCTGTGGCTTTCAAGTCCGCTTCCAGCTTCGCGATTTCCTTGCCCAAACGTTCGCGCTCGGCCGCACCATCCGTTTCTCCTACGAGGAGGAATAACTCGCCCAGGTTAGTGGCCGCAACCGATGATCGACCTGGTGCGGTTACGTTTGGATCAATTTGCAGCGATTCCCCATTCAGTAAACGCGCAATCGTCGCCATTTCTTCCTTTGCCCAACTCTCGTTAGAACGCAGCACGAACTTTGCTTTTTGATTCGATGGGACGCGTGCCTCAGCTCTGAGGTTTCGTCCCGCTTCAACCGCTTGGTAAATCGCGTCCACGCGAGTTCGCGCCGTTGCGCAGACCGATTCGGCCAAGCCGATCGCTTCCGGGATAGATGCGAAGTCGAGGAAGTCGTGTTCGTCGCTGGCAAAGCCCATCAACGACCACAGCTCTTCCGTCAGGTGCGGCATGAAGGGATGAAGCAGACGAACAATGCCCGAGAGCACAAAATCCATCGTCGCCAGGGTCGATTGTTTCCGCGCCGCGTTCTCGCCGAAAATATCGGTCTTCGCTGCTTCGACGAACCAGTCGCAAAAATCGCCCCAAACAAAATCGTATAGCCGTTGGGCGACGGTATTGAACTGATACTCGCGATAGGCGGCCTCGACGGCGTCGATAGTTTCGCTAAGACGCGCCAGCACTTCGATCGCGTAAATCGAAAGCTCGCTCTCTTTCAGCTCCGGCTTCCGCTCTGATGGTCCATGCATCTGGCGAAAACGGGCCGCATTCCACAGCTTCGTCGCAAAATTTCTGCCTTCTTCGATTTGTTTTTCGTCGAAACGAATGTCCTGCCCGCTCGGAGCGATTCGCATCAATCCAAAACGCAAACCATCGGCTCCATATTTCGCGATGAGGTCAAGCGGATCGGGCGAATTGCCGAGCGATTTCGACATCTTGCGACCCTGTTTGTCCCGAATGATCCCGGTGAAAAAAACATCATGAAACGCGATGTTGTCCGCGTCGCGTTCCGATTTACCGGGTTTGAATTCCAACCCGGCGATGATCATGCGCGCAACCCAAAAGAAGATGATATCTGGCCCGGTCACGAGCACCGATGTTGGATAAAACTTCGCCCGTGTCTCCGCATCCATCGTCTCATACGCCCACAACCACGACGAAAACCAGGTATCGAGAGTATCCGGATCTTGCACCCAATTCTCCGCGTCCGGCGGCGGTTCGGTCCCGACATAAATCTCCTCTGACTTCTGTCCCCTGTCCTCTGTCCTCTGATTCCGGTACCACGCCGGGATGCGATGTCCCCACCACACCTGTCGGCTAATGCACCAGTCTTGAATGTTCTCCAGCCATTGCCCATAAACCTTCTCCCAATGTGCCGGAAAGAACCGAATCAGATGTTCGCGCACCACCGCGAGCGCTTCCTTCGTTTTCGGATAACGCAAAAACCATTGTTCGCTGATCCGGGGCTCGATCGGAACGTCGCTGCGATCGCTGAAGCCGACATTATTTTCGTACGGCACTGTCTTCGCCAGCATTCCTTTTTCCTGCAAAAGCTCAGCCGCGCGCTTGCGCGCTTCTAAACGATCGAGCCCATGCAATTCCGGAACCGTCGGACAATTAATCCGTCCAGTTTCCGTTAGGACATCGACGATCGGTAAATTGTGGCGCTGGCCAATCTCGAAATCGACCTTGTCGTGCGCCGGCGTCACTTTCAAAATTCCGGTGCCGAACTCGGGATCAATCAATTCGTCAGCAATAATTGGAATCTCCTCGCGCGCGAGCGGCCGCCAGACCCGTTTGCCGACAAGGTCTGCGTACCGCTTGTCGTTAGGAGGAACTGCCACCGCGGTATCAGCCATAATAGTTTCCGGTCGCGTCGTCGCCACTTCCAAAAAACGGCCGGGGTCATCGACCAGTTCATAACGAACAAAATAGAGACTTCCTTTTTGCGGTTTATTGATGACTTCCTCGTCGGACAACGCTGTCTGCGCCGCCGGATCCCAATTAATCATGCGCCGTCCGCGATAGATCAGCCCCTTATGGTAAAGATCGACAAAAACCCTTTCGACGGCGCGAATGTAATCGGCGTCAAAAGTGTAGCGTTGGCGTGACCAGTCGCAGGAACAGCCGAGTCGCTTCAGTTGTTGAATAATGATGCCGCCATGTTTGTTCTGCCATTCCAGAACGCGTTCCAGGAACTTCTCGCGGCCAAGATCGTGACGCGTCACGCCTTCATTCTTCCGCAACCATTTCTCGACCGCGGTCTGCGTCCCGATGCCGGCGTGATCCGTCCCCGGTAGCCACAGCACCTCGCGGCCCTGCATTCGCGCACGCCGCGCCAGAATATCCTGGATGGTGTTGTTAAGCACGTGACCCAGGGTGAGGACACCGGTAACATTTGGCGGCGGGATGACGATCGAGAACGCCGGTTTGTTTGAGTTGGCGTCGGCACGAAACGCCTCCGCGTTGAGCCAGCGCTGATACCACTTCGGCTCAACCGTTTTTGGATCGTAAGTTTTCGGCAACTCAGCCATAGAATGGCGCACGCTCATGCGTGCGAGGGGCTAACAAACGCACGCACAAGGTTTACGCCACTTGATTCCATCCGCAGATTTCACAGCAGCTTCGCCGAGCTATGGCTAGACGGATTTTTGAATCCTGTGAATCCTGTCCTAGACTCGCAATCTGCGTAAACCTGCGAAATTTCGCGGATAAATCAGAAGATGAAACCGATTGGCGTTTTCGATTCCGGTATTGGCGGCCTCACCGTCGTCAAAGCTCTACGTGAACTTCTGCCGAACGAAAACATTTTCTATCTCGGCGACACAGCCCGAGTCCCCTACGGAAACAAAAGCGCAGAGACGGTCGAACGTTATGCCCTTGAGCTGGCGAAAATGTTGATCGCGGAAAATGCGAAACTGATTGTGGTCGCATGCAACACCGTGTCGTCGGTCGCGATTCCGAAGTTGCGCGCGAACGTTTCAGTTCCAGTCATCGGCGTGATCGAGCCGGGCGCGAACGCCGCCATCGCGATGACGCGCAATCGGCACATCGGTGTCATTGGCACACGCGCGACTATTCGCAGCGGCGCATATGAGAATGCGTTGCGCGCACTCAATGTTCATGTGCGGGTCACGAGCGTCGCCTGTCCGCTGCTTGTGCCGTTGATCGAAGAAGGATTGCTCGACGACAAACTGACTGATTTAACGATTGAGCGTTATCTCAATCCCATGGCGACCGATGGGATCGATACGCTCGTGCTCGGGTGCACGCATTATCCGTTGCTTACTCGAGCGATCGCGCGTTCGCTGGGCAACAAGATCCAAATTGTCGATTCCGCCATGAACTGTGCGCGCGCGGTCAAAGATTTGTTAGATCGACAATTGCTCGCCACGACATCAACGAGCACCGGAAGATTGGACATTGCCCTAACCGATGCAGCCGACCATTTTCTCAGCATCGCGCGCGACGCCTTGCAACTGCAGATCGGCGACGTGCAACTGCGCGCGGTTTCCTAGCTGTAGAGGTTGCCGTCCTCGGCGGCTTTTTACGTTTGCCGCTGGGGACAGCGGCCCCTGCAAATTTTGGCGCGCTTTGCGCGACCAGATCATAGGAATGATCGATCATTTTGCGGAGTTCGACATCGGGAAGACCTTCGATCTCGACCGTGTTCCAATGCTTCTTGTTCATGTGATAGCCGGGACGCACCTGCTCGTAGCGATCGCGTAAATCGAGCGCGAGATCGGGATCGCATTTCAAATTGGCAGTCGCCGGCACCTCATCGAGCGACATCAGCGCAAACATTTTCCCGCCGACTTTGAATACAAGAACGGTTTCACCAAATGGCATTCCCTCGGTCGTGTCCGGCTTGCCCAGGCAGTATTCGCGGAAGTCGACTACGTCCATTGCAGCCTCAGCGAATCTTCGAGGAAATGATCTCGACCAGATCTTTGATTGGGACGCGCTCCTGTTTCATCGAATCGCGGTCGCGCAGTGTCACGGTATTGCGCAGCTCCTCGCCTTTTTCGCCGAGCGTTTCGAAATCGATTGTCACGCCAAATGGCGTGCCGATCTCGTCCTGTCGCCGATAACGTCGTCCGATCGCCCCGCCTTCGTCGTAGAACACGTTCATGTGCGGTCGCAACAGCGCCTGCACCTCACGCCGCCTTCGCCACCAGCGCTTCCTTGTTCTTAAGCAACGGAAAAACCGCGCACTTGATCGGCGCCATTCGCGGATGAAATCGCATCACGATGCGCGTCTCCATTTTTCCTTTTTCGTCCGGTGCGCTGTCTTCGTCGTAAGCATCGCAAATCAACGCCAGAACCGTCCGATCTACTCCAGCACTGGGCTCGACCACATGCGGCACAAACCGCTCTTTCGTCTCTTCATCGAAATAATCGAGCGGTTTGCCGCTGGCATTTGATGTGCTGCCGCAAATCGTAATCCGTCCGATAAGCCACGCCCTCCAGTTCCTGCCGGCCGAAGGGAAACTCATATTCGATGTCGAACGTGCCTTTGGAATAAAATGCGCGATCTTTGTCCGGCACATCGAGAACGTGCAGTCGCTTGCGATTGATCCCGATCTCCTCGTAAAACCTGATCCGCTCTTTCAGCCAGTAGGCCAGCAAATCCATCCCCTGCTCCGGTCGGCAGAAATATTCCAGCTCCATTTGCTCAAACTCGCGCGAACGAAATGTGAAATTGCGTGGGTTAATCTCGTTTCGAAACGCTTTACCAATTTGCGCGATCCCGAATGGCAATTTTTTGCGCGAGACGTCGAGCACATTCTTGAATTGCACAAAAATCGATTGCGCCGTTTCCGGTCGCAGATATGCGATTGAAGCCGGATCGGCAGATGCTCCCACTTGTGTTTGGAACATCAGGTTAAACGGCCGCGCTTCGGTTAAATCTTTGCCGCCGCAGTTAGGACATTGTTTCGCGCCATTTTTTTCGGCGAGCTGATCCGCGCGCAATCGCGCTTTACACGTCCGGCAATCGACCATCGGATCGGTAAAAGTATCGACGTGGCCGCTCGCCTTCAGCACGGCAGGATGAGTCAGGATTGAACCATCCAGACCGACCACGTCGTCGCGGTCGCGCACGATTACCTTCCACCAATATTGCTTGAGATTATTTTTGAGCTCGTCCCCAAGCGGGCCGTAATCCCAAACCCCATTAAGTCCGCCGTATATCTCGCTCGATTGGAAAATGAACCCGCGCCGCTTGCATAAGCTGACAATCTTCTCCATCCGCTGCGTGTTCTCCTTGGCGGTCATGAGATGAGATATTTAGCCGCGAATCCCGCGGATGAAACGGATTTCTGCCCTCGGCGTTTGACAAAACGCCGCTACATCATTGCAGAGACGCTCGCCGCGGCGAGCGCCTGTCATACTGTTACTGCACGACCGTCACCTCGGTTTTCACCGAGTTAGCGATGAAACATTGCTCGTGCGCGCCGTGATGCATTTTATCGAGCTCTTCCGCAGTCGGCTTCTTTTCGCCTGACCAGGTGATCTTCGGATGCAATTCAACTCGCGTGATTGCCAGCCTGCCTTCCGCATTTTTTTCCATGTGGCCGACCGCTTCGTCGGTGTAATCATCGAGAACAAACTTTTGCTTACATGCGATCGCGAGAAAGGTGAGCATGTGACAACTGGAGAGCGAAGCGACAAAAGCTTCCTCGGGATCGACATTGGCCGGGTTGCCCAGATAGGCCGGCGCGGCAGTCGCCGTCATGGTGTGGCCACCGTCGAAGCTCCAGGTGTGATCGCGCGGATATTTCTGATAAACAAATTCAGCGCCGCCGCGCTCCCAACGTAAAGTAACTTTGTGTTCGGACATGTCTGTCGTATAAAACGCCTGTCGCTAAAGCAAGGAACCGTGATCGCTGATTGCTGATTGGCATTGCCGGCGACATAGACCGCCGTTACGGCAGCCCCTGGCGAGGCCGCGAACTCGCCGATACGCAGCATGGCTTCATCATTCGAACTCGTCATTCGTGCTTCGTCATCCACTCACTTTGTGAGATCCGCCGCTGTCGGCGGACCTTCTACCCAATTCACATCCCATGGGCCGTCAACAGTAATGAACGTTAGCGAGTCGGCTGGCAGCCATGCTTCATGGACCATCTTCGCCGGCATGTAGTTGAATCCGCCCGGAGTCAGTTCCACACGCTTGCCTTCGCATGCCAGCACTGCTTTGCCGGAAATCATGGTGTGCGATTCATTAGCGGTATGCCAGTGTTTGCGCACATGGATCGCCTTGGATGTGCGAATCAGCAGGGCGGTGGCGCGGGTTTTTGGATCGACACGCAGAAAGCAGATTTCGGGAGAGCTTTCCCCGAGATCGGGAAGAATCTTGTCCCATTTAAGATCGGACAGATTTTTGAAAATCGGACCATCGCCCGCGGTAGTCGCCGGTTCGGGCGATTGCGCACGCGTCTGAGTCAGCGCCACTATTGCGAGCGCGAGGAGAGCCCAAACAGAGAACTTTGTTTTCATAGCAAAATCAATCGATCCAAGCGTTCATATCCACAAGGGTCTTTCCTTCCGCCCCTCCCGTTGTACCGGGATCGCTGATCCCGGCCATGCGAATAGAATTCCGGTATGACGATTCCAGCCACGGTATCGTGCACGGTGTTATGTTTAGTAATCGATGAATCCTTACGCGAAACCTAATGAACGAAAGGTCGGCGCACGTCGGCCAAAGATTTCGCATTTGCCGAGACACGTCGATATCCGAACCCGCACGCAACGACGGGCAGAAAAGGAAGCAATCGCGGCGGAACGGCGCGCCATCAAAAAATCCGCGCGTCGGCATTTGAAACAGCAATTGCGCGACGAGCTTCTGGATACCTGAGAGTCGTTAATACCATTAGGTCTGGGTCTCTGACCGTCGAAGTCTGTAGGTGCCGACGTCGTAGACCGACGTGCGGACATACCCTTCTCAAAGATTTTTCTCGCCTTGCTTCGCGGTCCGGCTGCACAATTTCTGATTATCGCCATCTCCCCTCCTGAAGGTGGTCCCGCGAAAAACCAATAACCCGAAAGGAAAATATGAAACTCAGAGTTGTAATTTTAATCACGGCATTCTGCGTCGTTGCCGCTTATTCCGGTGCACAAAGCTCGAGCTCCGGCTCAAGCGGTGCACCTTATACCGAAGGTTCGGTGTGGGACATTACCATGGTAAAGACCAAGCCCGGCCTGGACGATGATTACCTGAAGAGCATCGCGCAGACCTTCAAGGGCGTGATGGAAGAACAAAAGAAACAGGGCATTATAATGGATTACAAAGTCTTGCTCGGCGACGCGGCGGATCGCAATGATTTCAATATTTTGTTGATGGTCGAATACAAAAACATGGCGGCGTTCGACGGTTTGCGCGAAAAGACCGACCCAATCATGTCCAAGGTCATGGGCAGCGAGGACTCTCGACGCCAGTTGGCAGTGAAGCGTCTGGATGTTCGCGAAATTCTCGGCACCAAGACGATGCGGGAAGTGACGCTGAAGTAGAAAGAAATGGGAGATTAAAGGTCAATAATCCGCTTAGTCCTGCCTGATCCGCGGTGAACGCCACCGGACTTGGTTACTTCGGCATCGCGACCTTGGCGCTGCCGACAAATGCTGCATTCTCATCAACCACCAGTCGCGGTGCTTCGACATCGCCGCGCAAGGTGCAGCCGGCCGCAAGCTCACAGCGTTCTGTCACCAAAATATTGCCTTCGATGGTGCCTCGAACCGTTACCGATTTCGCCTTGATCTCGCCTTTGATCTGCGCGTGCTCGCCAATGGAGAGTTTCCCGGGGGAATCGATCGTGCCTTCCACCTCACCGTCGACCACCAATTCATTAAGGAATTTGACCGAGCCTTTGATTGAAACGCCCCTGGAAAGAAGACCGCCGGAGCGGGCTGGCGTCGTCGCTCCGTTGGGTGGCTTCGATACGGCGGCGGGAGGGTCCTCTGGTTGGTTTGCTGGCGCTGCGGGCTCCGTTTTACGGTTAAACATCGACATGGTGTGAATGGTTTCGCTTTGGGTGGCGTTAAAGCTGATGTTGTGCCGCGCACTGTCACTAATTTCACAAGATTAGCTTTTGGGTGCGCCGGCCTTGCTCAAGAATGGCGCGAAGAGGTCGATCGGGACCAGGACCGAAACTTCGTGTTTGCCAGACTGCGAAAAACGTTGTGGCTGATGACGTTGAATGCGCCGAATAAAAACTTGAAACCACCAAGCGGATGAGATTTCGTGGTCACGCTTTCATCCACGGGACCACATCGAGATCGACATTGCCACCGGTCAAAATAATTCCGACGCGCTTTCCGACGATGTCGATCTTCTCCTCGAGAATCGCGGCATAAGGAACGGCAGCGGACGGCTCGATGACGATTTTCATTGTTTCCCAGATTGTGCGCATCGCAGAGACAATCGCGTCTTCGCTCACGGTCACCACATCGTCAACGTAACGTTGGATAATCGGAAAGTTTCGTTCGCCGACATTTGTTCGCAATCCATCAGCAATCGTAAAGTTCTTTTTAGTTACGATTCTTTTTCCAGCGCGAAACGATTTTGCGGCATCGTCGGCATTCGCCGGCTCGACAGCAATCACTTTGATTTTCGGCTGCATCGATTTCGCCGCGACGGCAGTCCCGCAAAGCAATCCGCCCCCGCCGATCGGACACATTACAAGATCGACATCGGCGTCTTCGAGCAATTCAATCGCCGCCGTCCCCTGCCCGGCCATCACATCTTCGTTTTCAAACGGATGAATTAAGGTGGCGCCGGTCTCCGCAGATGAGGGACGCACACGCCGCTTCGCGCGCTTCTTGCGTCGCTTCACAGAAAACAATGTTTGCGCCATAGCCTTCGACCGCGCGCACTTTCACTTTTGCGGAATTTTTTGGCATTACGATGCGTGCGGGAATTTTTCTTAACTTGGCCGCGCGCGCGAGCGCGGTTCCATGATTTCCAGAAGAATGTGTAACCACGCCCCGCTTGGCGCTTGTGTCATCCAGCACAAAGACGGCATTGGTCGCGCCGCGAGCTTTAAAGGCGCCGATCTTCTGAAAATTCTCGCACTTAAAAAACAATTTCGCTCCGCTCGCTTCATCGAACCGCGAACTGGTCAAGACAGGCGTGCGATGAAGGTACGCGCGGATCCGCTCATGCGCCGCGCGGATACGATCAAGGTTGAGGGCCAGAGTTGAAGTCAAAGCTCACTTCTTAGGCGGTTCGCCCTTGTTTAAGAACGGCGTGAAAAGATCGAGTGGGACCGGAAGAAACGTCGTCGTATTATGCTCGCTGGATATTTCCCGCATCGTTTGGAGGAAACGCAGTTGCAGCGCAATCGGCTCCTTGCTCATCATCGCGGCGGCCTGCACCATTTTTTCGGCGGCCTGAAATTCGCCCTCGGCATTAACAACTTTGGCCCGGCGCTCGCGCTCGGCTTCGGCTTGCTTGGCCATGGCGCGTTTCATGGTGTCGGGCAACGCCACATCCTTCACTTCGACAGCCGTGACTTTCACGCCCCATGGTTCGGTTTGCCGGTCGATGATCTCTTGCAATTTCTGATTGATGGTTTCGCGCTGTGATAGCAAATCGTCGAGCGGTGCCTGACCGAGGACGCTACGCAGTGTCGTCTGGGCGATGAGTGAGGTGGCCTTGAGAAAATTTTCCACCTTCACCACCGCGGCCTTCGGATCGACGACGCGAAAATAAACAACCGCATCGACCGTGACCGGCACATTGTCACGCGTCATCACCTCCTGCCGCTCGACGTTGATGGTAACAACACGCAAATCCATTCGCACCATGCGATCGACGATGGGAATGAGAAAAATCAGTCCCGGTCCTTTGGCGCCGAGTAATTTCCCGAGCCGGAATATCACGCCGCGCTCGTATTCGCGCAGAATCCGGATCATCTGGGGCAGGATGATTGCCCCGAGAACCAAGATGGGTATGACCCAGGCAACCAACTTCACAAATCCTTCGAGTAGTGGCATGGCTTTATTTTCCTTTAGCTTTTAGTTTTAGAGTTAGTCCTTCTACCGCGGCGATTTCTACTACTTCGCCTTTTTCAACAGGCCTATCGCTAACTGCGTTCCAAGATTCGCCTTCGACAAAAACCCTGCCACCCTGCGGATCGATCGGAGTCGATGCTATCACGGTTTTTCCAACCATTGTTTCCGCTCCGGCTTTCACCGGCAACCGTTGCGCGCGTAAACCCTTTCCAATTACGAAAACAAAGAATGCCGCGGTCACAACCGTTGCGGGGATGATATAGCTCAAGGATAAACGAAAGAGCGGATCAGCGCGATTGAAGAGCATGAGTGACCCAATCAGAAACGAGATGATTCCGCCCGTCGTCAGAACCCCGTGCGTCGGCGCGTAGATATCGAAGATGAAGAGCAGCATTGCCAGTGCGATCAGGACTAGTCCGGTAACGTTGACGGGCAGGATCGCCGCCAGATAAAGCGCGAGAATCAACGCAATCGCGCCCACTACTCCGGGCAGAATCGCGCCGGGCGTGGTCATTTCACCGATGATTCCGTAGATGGCGATGAGCATGAGAATAAACATCACCTCCGGTCGCCAGAGCTGTTGAAAAACGCGCTCGGCCAGGGACATTTTGATCTCTGCGATCTCTGCGTTGGCGGTGTTCAATGTCCGGCCATCGATCGCGCGTCCGTTTAATCGCCTGAGCAACTCAGGCATATCCGGGGCGATCAAATCGATCACTTTTAACTCCAACGCTTTCTCTGCCGTGATCGACGCACTTTCGCGCACGGCGGACTTCGCCCACTCGACATTGCGATGACGCCTGGCCGCGATGGTCTCGATATAGCTAATGGAAAAGTTCTCGAGCTTCTGTTTCATGGTCTCGTCGGGCTTTTGTTCCTGGCCGCTCGGCATGCCGCCTATCATCACCGGATGCGCTGCGCCAATGGTGGTAGCTGGCGCCATGGCCGCAACACCTGCGGCAAGGGTAATGAAACAGCCCGCACTGGTCGCGGTTGCGCCCGTCGGCGAGACGTAAACAACGACCGGCAGAGTGGAACCCAAAAAATCCTGCACGATTTTCTGCGTTGAATCGAGTAAACCGCCCGGAGTGTTGAGTTGAATAACCAGGCATTGGGCGTTCTGCGTCCGCGCTGCATCGATACTTCGCGCGATGTAACTTTCCGTCGACGGACCAATTGCTCCGTTGACTTTGATAAGAGCAACCTTCTCCGCTGCAAACGCGCTGGCACAGATAAACCAGAAAGTCAGGCATACCAGCGCGTGTTTCATCTCGATCTGTCCGGCAAGCTATCACTTTCCAGGGTAATCTCTATGCTGGGCGACCGTTTTCAAAACAGCAGCAGCACGGAACTTGAGCGCGTTTCTGTGAACACGCACGAAGCTTGTTGCTTGTTCGTAAAGACGCGGTTGCTCCTTCGGTCATCCCGAGCGTACTCGAGGGAGCCCGCCGCGAAACCTTTAAGGTAACTTTAACGGGACCCTTCGACTTCGCTCAGGTGACCGGTGTTTTTGTCGCGGCTTCGGACCAGTGTCACTTGCGTTGCTGAAAAAGGGCGCGCAGGCGATCGTGAGGAAGGGCTTCTACTTTGTGATTATCGCGGCCGGTCATGTCGTGGTTATCGACCAGGGCGTTGATGATAGCTTCTTCGGTCGCTTCGACCGTGGCGGTGAATAGCGGGTCCATCAGATCATTGGGCATGGTTTCGATTGCTCTGGTCGGAGGTGAAGAATCGGCGGCGTGAGGATTGGCGGTGGAAAAGGCGATGAACAGGTCGCCGGAACCGTTGCCGGAGACGCTCCCGGTTCGGGCGAGACCGAGTGAGGCGCGGCGGGCGAGACGTTTCAGTTGATGCGGAAGCAGCGGGGCATCAGTGGCAATGGCAATAATAATTGAGCCGCTCTCTTTCTTATAAACGGAGCCGGGAATTTCCCTCCCGACCCGGAGTCCACGAATCGTTAGTTCTGGACGGCGACCGCAGTTGGCCTGAACAAGCACGCCGACGGTGTATTGCTTTGCCGAAGAAGAGCCGGGATCACCGATCCCGGCTACAGTACGCGAAGCAGTGCCGGTGCCGCCTTTGAATTCGTAGCAGATCATGCCGGTGCCCCCGCCGACACTCCCCTCTTCGATCGCACCGCCGTGAGCGGTTTCGATGGCGTGCGCGACGTGTTCCGGCTTCACATGAAAACCGTCAACGTCATTGAGCCAGCCGTCCCAAGTCTCGGCCACGACCGGCAAGCTCCAGGCGAACCCTTCCGCGTCAGGTCCGCCATGGGCAAGACGCCAGGCGATCACAGCGTCGCGCGCGACTCCAACGCTGTGCGTATTCGTCAACATGATCGGACCCTCGAGGAATCCGCTCTCTTCCACCCAGGCTGTGCCAGTCATTTCACCGTTGCCATTTAAGGAGAAATACCCGGCAAACACGGGATCGTTCACTTCACTTCGTCCGCGTGGCAAAATCGCCGTCACGCCCGTGCGAACCGGGCCTTTGCCACGTTCCAGTTTGCCTTCACCGCTAATTAGGGTGGTGTAACCCACCTCGACGCCGGGAACATCAGTAATAGCATTGAACTTTCCCGGGCTGCCATCGAAGGAGATGCCGAGGGCGCGCGCGCGCACAATCTTTGGCGGCGCGGGGATAGGCTCGCGCGCGAAGGCAGCGAATGCCAGCAGGAGCACAAGCGCACAGAGGGAACGAGTGTTACCGGTCCTGTCCGCCCTATAGCTCATATCCGAGGAAGATGGCGCGGTCGCGCTTACGGCTTCGATGCCAGCGGTGTAAACTTGTCCTCCGCAAACAGCGACCACGGGCCTTTGCTTTTTTGCCGCATGACCGATGCCCAGTTTTTGGTCGCCGGATCAAAGGCGTAAGCATTCATGAACTGGCCGTCGGGATTATTGAAAGTGAAGTAGATCGTGTGGGCAGCTTCATCGAGCGTGCCGTAACCGATGATCTCGGATGCGCGTCCACCAAAGACATCGAGCCAATGTAAAACGTAACGGGCGGTTTTGTGATCGAAGCCGATGAAGGCCATGGCTTCGTATTGTGGCGGCGTGGCGACATCAAGGTAGTGCAGCTCGAGGAATTGATGATTGAGCACCCAGCCGACCCGGACGGTGTTCTCGGCGGTGTGGCCATCGCCGAATTTTCGCACCACGCGCCAGTTGCCGACGAGCTTATCAAGGAGCGGATCCTCGAATTTGGCCTCCCGGCCGTCGGCGGGAGGCGGTGACTGTGCGCCCATCGTGGCAGCGACGAGCGAGAGAGCTGCCAACACGGAAAAACGCTTCATGGTGCGGATAATGACAGACTTTCGTCTTTCGCGCGATGCTAGAAACGCTAAAGTTTTCGGATGAGCTACGAGGTTTTCGCCCGCAAATACCGGCCTCAGACGTTCGACGACATTGTCGGGCAGACGCACGTCACGCGCACACTGAAGAACGCGGTGGAACAAAACCGCCTGGCCCACGCCTATCTTTTTGTCGGACCGCGTGGCACAGGCAAGACATCGACGGCGCGCATTTTGGCGAAGGCGCTCAACTGCGTCAAGGGGCCGACGGTCACGCCCTGTGGAAAATGCGATGATTGTCGGGAGATCGCAGCCGGAAACAGCCTCGACGTCATCGAGCTGGACGCCGCGAGCAACCGCGGAATCGACGACGTCCGCGAGCTGCGCGACAACGTTCGCTACGCTCCGGCGAAGTCGCGCTTCAAAATCTACATCATCGACGAAGTCCACATGCTGACGAAAGAAGCTGCCAACGCGTTACTCAAAACCCTGGAGGAACCGCCCAAGCACGTGATTTTTTGTCTGGCCACGACCGAGCCGGAAAAGCTGCCGATCACGATTCTGAGTCGATGTCAGCGGTTCGATTTGCATCGGATCCCGACCAATCTGATTGCCCAACAGCTGCAAACCATCGCGGTTAAGGAAAAGTTGACTCTTGAACCGGCCGCAGCCCATGCCATTGCGCGCGGGGCGGAAGGGGGGATGCGCGACGCCGAATCGATGCTCGATCAACTCGTCGCCTTCTGCGGGGAAAAAATCACGGAGCCTGATGTCCTGAACGTTTTTGGATTTACCAGCCAGCAGATGGTTATCGACTTTATCGGACGGATTTTGCGCGGTGAAACCGCCGACGCCCTCGCCTTGCTGCACGAGCAATGCGAGGCCGGCAAGGACATGATGAAATTGATGTCGGACACGATTGCGTATCTGCGGGATCTGCTCGTATTCAAAGTGAAACCGGACGCTTTGAGTGACGAAGCGAGCACAGAAATGCGTGCGGCGTTCAACGAGCAGGCGCCATTGCTGGAAACGGACCGGCTGCTGGAGTTAATCGATCAGTTTGCTGCGGCCGAAGGTCGGATGAAGTGGGCGCCAAACAAGAAATTACATTTCGAAGTGGCAGTGATCCGTGCGATCCAAACGCTCGAACAGACAACGCTCGACGAAGTGATCGAAAATCTCAACGCGTTGCGCGACGGGAAAACTGTAGCCGCAGTCACCGGTCGCGTCCCTGGCGTCGGCAAACCAGCGGCAACGAACGTGAAGCCGGCGGGGACCGGCGATGCCGGCAACACACCGAATGTGCCGATTAACGTTAACGAGATTTGGGAGAAAGTCGTCACGGAAATCGGAACGCGCCGCCCGTTTATCAAGAACTGGATTGAAGAAGCGCATCCGCTCGGTGCCAACGGGCGCAATTTCGAGCTCGGCTTCCCAACCGATCAACGGATGGTGATGGAACATTTATCCTCGCGCGCCAATCGCGAATTTCTGGAAGCGTTACTGAAAGAGATCAGCGGACGAGATTGGGCGCTGAAGTTTTCCGTAAGAGAAAATATGCCGCGCAAGATGTCGAAAGCGAAGAAAGCGCCAGCCATCGTGCACGAAGCGGTGGAAATGTTTAAGGGCGAAATCAAAAGTTAAAGCAAGGAGCAGCCACCCGATGAATCTCAACAAATTGATGAAGCAGGCGCAGAAGATGCAGGAGAAAATGGCGCAAGCGCAGGCGGACCTGGCGGAGAAAACCGTGGAGGTACAGGCCGCCGGCGGAAATATCACGGTCGTGGCCAACGGCGCAGGCGACGTTATCTCCATCAAGATCGCGAAGGAAATTGTCGATCCCGAGGATGTCGAATTTCTGGAAGAGGCAGTCCTGAGTGGAGTGAAGCAGGCGATTGAGCAAGGGAAAGCGATCGCCACTTCGGAGATGTCGAAGATTACCGGGGGGATGGGCGTGGCGGGGTTGGGACTTTGAAATGACGAAGCGTTTCCAGTGCGTGGTGTTATTATTCTGTCATGCTGAGTCGCGAAGACGACGAAGCATCTCTCAAATTTGTGTGACGTCCGACCTCTCGTGAGATCCCTCGGTCCGAGCCGGACTGTCATTGTCTGCGCGGCTCGGGACGACAGAACAGCGACGCCGCTCGTGCTTTTCAAATACGCAAACCTCACGAATTCCGAATGCGCTAATCTTGGCCGCTAATCGGTCATAATTTTTGCCCAGTTGCGCCCAAGAATGCGCATCTGACGCAACCGTAAACGGAATACCTTTTTTTATCGCGATGGTAAGGACTTCGTCGGAGGGATAAAGCTCCTTCACCGGCTTGCGCCAGCCGGCAGTCGACAATTCGATCGCAAGATTGCGAGACCGAATCAGCTCCAGTGTTTCGTCCACCAACTCGGCGATTGGCGTGCACGGGCGGTGTCCATGGATTTTCACCAAATCGAGATGGGCCAAACAATCCACCAGACCACTGGCGGCGATTTCGCGAATACGCCGAAAATAATCGGAGTAAATTTCATCAATGCTGCGTCCGGAGAATTGTCGCGCACCATCCGGCACGCTGTCGAACATTTGATCGGGCTGGCTGAGGTAGTGAACAGAGCCGAGAACGAAATCGAGCTGTTCCCAATTTCGCTCGACCCATTTCCTCCCAGCGGCGCTCGTTTTCGGATCATTATCGAGCTCAATGCCGGCCCGAATTTTTATGCCAGGATTTTTTTCCCGAAGCCGATCGAGTTCGTCGAAATCGATTCCGGCATGATAGCGGTCGTGATCGGTGAAAGCGATATCGATGATCCCCTTCCCCTGTGCCGCCTCGATCCATGGCTGTAAGAGCTGCTGTGAGTAACGCTGAACCCGGTGTCCTTGTGGATGGGTGTGGTAATCGGCAAACAGCTGAGAGTTGAGGGTTGAGGGTTGAGTGACCTGCATTCTCTCCGCCCCTCTCAACTCTCAACCATCGACTCTCAACCGCTTGATCACGGCGCGGTCATGAACTTCTGCCGGCCGCGAAGCTCGGAATATTTTGGGAAAAAAACTTCAACGCTATAAACCCGGCCAGGCTGCAACTCGCGGGTCGCGATTGTTTCATTGTAAACTATTTGTTCGCGGGGATTGATTAAAAGATTACCGATCTCCTCGGTGAACGCGCGATTTTCGGACCAGCGGGTCAGCACCTCGCCGGCGGGATTAAGCAGCTGGATATCGACCCGCTGTGAGGTGGGGAAATCCAGCGAGATTGGGTTACTGCCGAGATTGGTGAGTATCACGTGCACCCGCAATTGGCGCACTTCCGAGAGCCGAACCGGTTCGGTTGGCACCTGCACCTCGAGGAGTAAGCCGCGCAAACGCGGATCCTGATATTTCGGTGTTTTCGTTTTAGCGGGACCGAAGGGATGCAACATACGGTTGACGAAACTCCGCTCTGCCGGCGTGGCCGTCTGGGCGACGGCGCTCGACCCGGCAAATAGCAATATTACGAGGGCCCATTTCATGTGCGCGTGTTTCAGCAAACGTTGCAAAACGTGTCAAACCCTTTATCAATCGCCCATGACTCGTGTGTTGGCGATTGGATTGTTGCTGATTCTGGCAGCACCACTGGCATTGGCCAAATCAAAAAAATGCACCATACGGTTGCATGCGGAGGGAAATGAAAACGATGGCTCTGTTTTTTCCACTCCCGTAACAACTCCGATTTCCGGGAAAAACATTTTCATTGAAAAAATACCGACGATTTCCGAGCACGACGTTTCAGCCTACCGGCCTTATGCCGCGGCCAATGGAAGCTTTGGCGTGCTCCTGCAACTGGATGACCATGGGCGGCTCGCCCTCGACACTTTGAGCGTCGAGCGACGCGGCAGCACGATGCTGGTGTTCATTGACGGGCGCATCGTGACCGAGCTTCTCATTGATCGACGCGTTTCCGACGGCCAGATTTTTATCGCTTCCGGGTTAACCGCGGCGGATATCGCGTCGATGCAGAAGACGTGGCCAGAGATCGGCGCGAAAAAACGCAAATGACGCGGCCGGTGCGGGCGATCCTGCTGACTCTGATTGCGTCGTCGACCGCGTCGCTGGCGGTAGATTCAAGGATCGAGATCAGCCTGCCGACCGATAACGACGCCCTCTTCGGAGGCGGTGGCCCGGAATTTTATCAATACATCGAGCGCGATTTCCACGGCGAAAAATCGACTCCGTGGGAGGGTGGCCGTTATGGTTTCGTCCGCAATCCGGTGCCGACGGTACAGGGGCTGATTTACACCCGCTTCCATGAGGGAATCGACATTCGCTGCCTGCATCGCGATGCGCGGAATGAACCTTTGGATGATGTCCGGACAATTGCCGACGGCAAAGTTGTTCACATCAATCGCGTGCCAGGATATTCAAATTACGGACGTTACATTGTCATCGAGCATGTTTGGGATAGTTCGCCTTACTACAGCCTTTACGGGCACCTGAGCGAAATCGCGGTGAACGTTGGTCAGCGAGTCAATCGCGGCGAACGGATCGCGCGCATGGGTTACAGTGGTGAAGGATTGAACCAAGCGCGGGCGCATGTCCATCTCGAGCTGAATCTGATGTTCAGCCGCAATTTCGAATCGTGGCACGATCGCTTTTTTCGTGATCCCAATCACAACGGCATTTACAACGGAATCAATCTGGCCGGGTTCGATATCGCGCGCTTCTTTCTCGAACATGAAAAGCGGCCCGATTTGACGGTCCCGCAATTTTTGGCTGAGGAAGAAACATTCTACAAGGTTGCGGTACCCGAATCGTCGCACTTCGATTTGCGGAAGTTTTATCCCTGGATGGTGAAAAACGTCTCGGCGAATGCGAAATCCTGGGAAATAAGCTTTGCGCGCTCTGGCGTGCCGCTACAGATCGAAGCCCGAAGCGAACCAGTCGCGCAGCCGACGTTAACCTATGTGAAGAAAACGACGATTAATTGCGCTTACCTCACTCGCGGCGAGTTGGCAGGGATGGGCGAGCATGCCCATCTAACAGAAAATGGGATACGCCTGATGCAGCTGTTGACCTGGCCGGAGTGATATCGACTCGCGGTTTATGCTCCTACTCCTCCTCATGCTCATACTCGAATTGAGCAGGATCAAGAATGAGTATGAATATGGTACCTAACAAGAAGTAGGCTTGCGTTGCGCTAAGGCAACCGAGTGTGGAATGGCACCGGCGACAAAGCTGAGGCATTCGACTGCCCCGCTGGGTTTGCCGGGCAGCGCGATCACGAGCGAACTGTCGACAATCGCCGCCAGACTGCGCGAGAGAATTGCGTTCGGCGTAATTTTCATCGATTCCGCTCGCATGACCTCGCCAAATCCGGGAATTTCCACCCGCATGATTTCGCGAATCGCTTCCGGCGTGACGTCCCGGTCAGCGACGCCGGTTCCACCGGTAGTGAGGATTAAGCCGCATCCCTGCCCGGAAAAGCTGCGGATCGTTTTTTGAATTCGCGTTTTGTCATCGGGCACGATCGCTTCAGCCAAAACATCCCAGCCACGTTTTTCGGCAGCTGCTTTTACCGCCGGACCACCCAGGTCCTGGTACTGCCCGCCGCTGGCGCGATCGGAAATGGTGATGATGCCGACGGTGATTTCCATTCCTGTGGCGGCGCTCTATGAGCGCGGTTCCTTGCGAGTTCGGCGACCATCTGCCTTCGCGGAGTTACGGCGCGACGAGTAGACCGCCGCTACGGGGCGTTTTTCTTTCGTCACAAGTCGTACCTCTGAAATCTCCATCTCTTTATCCACCGCTTTGCACATATCATAAATCGTGAGCAAAGCGCCGGCGACACCCGCGAGCGCTTCCATCTCTACGCCGGTTTGCGCAATCGTGCGCGCGCTGCAGCGCACTTCTGCACCATCGTCGAAAACTTCGATATTTACCTTAACTTCGCTCAAGGGAATGGTGTGGCAGAGCGGGATCAGATGCGCCGTTTGTTTCGCTGCCTGAATTCCTGCAATCCGCGCGGTTGCGATCACGTTACCCTTCGCGATTTTGTTTTTAGCAATGAGATAGGCAGTTTGCTTTTGGAGCGAGATTTTGCCTGAAGCGACCGCGGTGCGTGAGCTCAATGGTTTCGTGGAGACATCCACCATCTGCGCGCGGCCATCGGATCCGATGTGAGTTAAACGCTTCATCGTTTCAGCACTCCCGCCTTCACCAAGGTTACGGCGTGGCAGGCCGTTACTCCAGCACTCCAATACTCTTGATTGCTCAACGCTTCATTACTCCATCACTCCAATTACGTGCGGCCAACACGGGCCACTCAGCGCGTCACCCGCCGATCGCGATCATCTTGCGATTCGGTTGATAATTCTCCCGGAAATCGTGTTGCTGCGGTTTCCGGTCGACGACGTCGAGGAAAAATTGTCGTAGATCATCGTCCGTCGCTCCGTCACGTAGCGGTTTCATAATGTCGAACTCCAGATAACTGCCGAGACATGGCCGAAGTTTCCCGTCACAGGTCAGGCGCAGTTTATTGCAGCTATCACAAAAATGCAGATTGGTCATCGCACCGATGAAGCCGATGCGTTGTTCGCGTCCTGGAATTTGATAGTAAGTGGCCGGGCCATTCGTGTGGAATGTCGGTTCCGGGATCAGATTGCCGTAGCGTGTCTCGATCATACGTTTCGCTTGCGCAACCGGAAGAAAATTTTGCTCGTTCAATACTTCGGTCGTGCTGACCGGCATCATTTCAATGAAACGCAGAATCAGATTCTGCGACGCAGCAAACTCAAGCAACGGAATGATCTGGTCTTCATTGCGGCCGCGCATCAATACCGTGTTCAGTTTGATTTGCTCGAACCCGGCGGCGACCGAAGCCTCAATTCCCTGGAACACTGCGGGAAGAAAATCGCGCCCGGTGATTTGGGCGTAAACATTCCGATCCAGGGTATCGAGTGAAATGTTGAGCGATCGAACACCGGCCGCGCGCACAGCCGCAGCAGTCGTCAGGTTAGGCGCAATTTCCCGCGCCAGCAATGTTCCATTTGTCGAAACTCCCACGTCGCGAATCCCCCGAATCCTCGGGACCTGACGGATGAAATCGACGATATCACGGCGGGTCAACGGCTCGCCTCCCGTAATACGAATCTTTGTGACACCGAGATCGGCGGCAATGCGAATGAGCCGCAATGTTTCCTCGTATGATAGAATTTCAGCGCGTGGCAACCATTCCTGCAACTCTTGCGGCATGCAGTAGGCACAGCGCTCATTGCAGCGGTCAGTTACCGAGACCCGTAGGTAGGAAATGCGATGGCCAAAATGGTCTTCCATTTCAGGCCAAGTTAATGGTGCGATGGATCTTGATCAAGGTCGCTGTGTCGGGCAAACGCCTGTAGACTGTTCGTCTTTCGCAGACGAGCGACCTTGTTTGAACTGCGCGCAACTTCGTGTCGGAACCGCTGTTCAATCACGCAAATGGGTACGATTGACTCGTTAACCCGTCCTGATATGATTTTTATATGATGATGAAGTGCCGATTTTTGTCATGGGCGCTGCTGACTACTACTGCGGCCGGCGCACTTTTCTTCGGTGGATGCGCTACTCCGGAAAAGCGAATCTCAGAGCATCCCGATCTGTACAATGGCTTGCCGGCTCGCCAGCAGCAGCTCGTCACGCAGGGCCAAATTGGGCCTGGGATGTCGAGGAATGCGGTCTGGCTTGCCTGGGGGAATCCCGAACAAAAGGTCAACGGCTACGCTCGGGGCAATACAACTGAAACCTGGGTCTATCTAACCACCACTACCTATCCCTACGGCTACGGTTATGGGGGATACGGTTATGGGCCATACGGCTATGGTTATCCCGGCTTCTGGGGCGGCGGCGTCGGCGTATTTCGCACCCATCATGGACATCGCTTCGCCGTCTTTGGCGATCCGTTTTACGATCCCTTTTACTATTCTTACTTCCCGCCAACCGTGCAGTACCCATACAAGACTGTTACTTTTGTAAACGGCCGCGTGGTCGGGTTCCAGCGCATGGTCGGATACGGATACGGCTGAGCGATTACTTCGGCCATTGCGCCGTTTTGAATCGGAACGCACATTAGGCGGCTATGGCGTTTCGATCATTTCGACATTTCCTCGAAGAACTCGAGCGCGCCGGGGAATTACTACGCATTAACGAGCCGATCGACACCGAGCTGGTGATCGCGGAATGGGCCAACCGCGAGATGAAATCGCCGGGTGGCGGAAAAGCGCTACTCTTTGCGAAGCCGACCGTTGATGGAAAAACATCGGGGTTTCCGGTTGCGATCAACACCATGGGATCGCGCAAACGCATCGCCATGGCGCTTGGTGTCAATGATGTCACCGATCTGGCGCAAGAAATTCAGTTAATCCTGAAAGCAAAACCGCCGACCGATCTGCGTGAAGGCTTTGCCCTCCTGAAACAGGGAATTCATTTGCTCCACGCGCGACCCAAGAGGGTGAGAGAGGGTCCGTGTCAAGACGTAGTCCAGATATGGGATCAACCTCCAACACTGAACGCCGAACACCGCACATCGAATGGCCTAACCCTGCGCGACTTACCCATCCTGAAATGCTGGCCAAAGGACGGCGGGCGTTTCATTACCTTTCCCAACGTGCACACGCGCGACCCTGAAACCGGCGCGCGCAACGTCGGGATGTATCGGATGCAGGTCTTTGATGATTGCACCACGGCGATGCACTGGCAGGTCCACAAGGTCGGAGCGCGGCACGGCAAGGTTTACTACGAGCGAGGCGAGCGCATGCCGGTTGCGGTCACACTCGGCGGTGATCCGGCCCTCACTTTCGCCGCCACCGCACCTCTACCCGATGGACTCGACGAGATTTTGTTCGCCGGCTTCTTGCGCAAAAAATCGGTGGAACTGGTGAAGTGCAAAACTGTCGATGTCGAAGTTCCGGCCGATGCCGATTTCGTGCTGGAGGGATTTGTGCAGCCGGGAGAAATGCGACCGGAGGGCCCGTTTGGAGATCACACCGGGTTCTACACGGCGGTCGAGGATTATCCGGTCTTTCATCTGACGGCGATCACCCATCGAAAGGATGCGGTTTACCCGACGACGATTGTCGGCCCGCCTCCGATGGAAGATTTTTACATGGGCGACGCCACGGTTCGGATTTTTCTGCCCGTATTCAAAATGAACTTTCCGGAGATTGTGGACATGACGTTGCCGCCGGAGGGCGTGTTTCATAATCTAGTTTTCGTTAGTATTCGAAAACAATATCCCTATCAGGCATTCAAGGTGATGCATGGACTGTGGGGTATGGGGCAGATGATGTTTTCCAAATACATCGTCGTGGTAGACGAAGATTGCGACGTGCATAACACCAGCGAAGTGTTGTTTCGTCTATGTGCCAATACCGATCCGGAGCGCGACAGCACGATTATTCGCAACCCGAGCGACTCACTCGACCACGCGCCGACCGAACAGAACATCGGATCGCACATGGGGATCGATGCCACCCGCAAACTGCCGGGCGAAAATTACCACCGCCCCTGGCCAGAGCTGCTTAAGATGGAAGAGAGCGTACAAAAACTGGTGGATTCGCTACGAAAAGCTTAAGAAGGACTCTCGCTTCGGCAGCTGGAATCGTTAAACCGTTAAATCGTTAAATTCGGCGCTGCCGTTTTAACTTTGTAATGCTTTTAACAATTTTAACGTTGCGCCCAATTAGTACGAATACGGCCGCCGGAAGATCTGCCCGGTATCGACGTCCCGCGTCAGTCCGCCGGGCGGAACCCCCCTCAAATCATAACGCCGTCCGGTATAAGGACTCCGGAAAATCCCGGGTGTGGATGTGTACCTTGCATAGGGCCAGCCGCCCGGAGGAGGTGAACCATAGCCTCGCGCGCGATCTTCCTGAATGGCGTGCCCGATCAGCGCGCCCGTGGCAGCCCCGGCGGCTGCTCCGATTGCAGCGGCCCGCGCATTCCCAGTAGCGGCCCCGCCAATGATCGCGCCGGCGGCCGCGCCATAACCCGCGCCCGCGCCTGTAGGGGTGTCACATGAACTGAGAATGAAAGAACTCAGCGCGATGCCCGAGATCAGAATCAAAAATTTTCCCTTCATGATCATTAGTATTAAGGCTTCGTAATCGAAGCGCAGACGGATGTTTGGCGCGGCAAACTCAAAAAATCTTAAGCAGCTGCACCGCCGCCCGTCCGGCTTTCTCTGTTTTACTCAATCGGTAATCTTTTTCAAACATGCGGAAATTGTCCACCTTCATTCGCCGCAGGAGCGCATGATAAATCGAGCGCATGATCTCGGCTGGAAGCATCGAGCGATGATCCTCCCGCGGAAGCAACCTGGTCGATTCCGCGAAAAATTTTTCCGCCCGGGCCGCCTCGAAATTCATCAACTGAATAAACCGCGTATCGGTTACGCCGTTGCGCAAATCCTCTTCCTTGTAGTCAAATCGCGCCAGATCCTCGCCCGGCAAATAAATGCGATCGGCTCTCAGGTCCCTGGCGACGTCGCGAATAATGTTCGTCACCTGCAGGGCCAAACCGAGCGCGATGGCGTACTCGCGGCATCGGGGATTCTTGTATCCAAAAATTTCGATGCTCACCAAACCGACCGCGCTCGCGACCCGATGACAATAAACGCGCAGTTCATCCCAAGTGGCATAGCGGCGAATATCGATGTCCATCTCGACACCCGTAATGATTTCCTCCAACATCTTCGGGGTGATGAGGTAGCGCGACGTCAGGTCGCGCACCGGTTTCGCCAGCGCCGGTTCTCCTGCCGTTTCACCGCGCAAGGACTGTCGCCATAGCGTCAGCTCGCGGCGTTTCGTCTCCGGATCGCGCTGATTATCATCTGCGATATCGTCGATCACCCGGCAGAAGGCATAGAAGGTTGTGATGTCGCCGCGGCGCGCTCCACTCATCGCGATAAAAGCAAAGGCGAGATTAGATTTGCTCGCGCGCGTGATTTCTGCCGCGCCATCGCTCCTTTTCATTGCCGTTAGTAACGAATCCAGTTCTCCTGTGCGATTCGGCCGGTCTCGCATTGACGAAAGAGCACGACCCACGAGGCCAGCAACCAGCCGGTCACCAGCGCGCGCAAGAAAACAAAAATCGATTTCCAAACCATCATGACAACGGTGCGATCGGCAATGGCACTGCGCATGATCGCGTCGATGACAAGGATCAAAGAGAAATTCAGCGCGCAGATGAGGCAAAACCAGGCCAGGCGGCGAAAATCGCGCCGGATCAGTTGACGGTGCGCCCGAAAAGCTTCCCGTAGTGTTTCATTATGCAGGACGAGGGAGATCTGCACCGAACAAAACGCCAGAATAAACCCGCTCATGAAAACGCGCTGTAGCGGCAGATAGTCAAGCACATCGGGCACATTGATAAAATACGCGAGCAGCAAGGGGAGGCGCAGAACCAGCATGCTGACCAGAACAACAATCCCGGCCCATTCCAAAACATAACTGAACCTGCGCACGGCAAAAGCGAAGAGAGCGCTCTCGCGAAAGGTCAATCCTTTGATCCAGCTGAGACAGACTGTGATCAGGTAAACCTGAATATAAACGCCTGCGAGGTATTCGAAGATGAACGAAAGTGCATCGATGGAGGCGGAAATTTTCAAGAGATGTGCGGTAGAGATTTCGTTATTCCAACTCGGCAGCCGCCAATAGACGAGTGGCTTGAGGAGTGCCGCCAAAGTGCTAATGAGAATTACGAGATAGATTGGAATGCTCCACCACCGGTAGAGTTTGGATAAAGCCCGCCACAAGGTGCGATGCAGGCCGCGCCAGTTAACGAGAAATAGGATAGCCGCCAGAGCAGACAGAGGATAAGTAGTGGCGGCGTTATCGAAGATGCCGGCCACTCCTTCGAGCGTTGGCAGCGGAACGTCCCGCCAGACGTCAGAAAGAGGCGGCCAATTCCAGTTGGGCACGGAAATGATCTCCGCGAAATTGATTTCAGACGCGCTGGGGAGTGAGCTAAAAGTAACGAACTGGAAAACAAAGTAGGCAAAGCCCAGCAAAGCGAAGGTGAGCCAGATGCGTTCGTAGCGAGCAAGGCAGCGAAACCCGTCCCGCAACGCCAGCCGAACGGGATTTGCCAGCATCACCAGGACATAGCCGATTGTGAGTCCTGCGACTGCATAGATACGCGGCGTCAGTTGCATGATTTCAGCAAGGACAAGCGCAGCTGTGAATGGTGATCAGTCAATAGTGAATAGCAAACGGTCATAGCGCAGACCGCTCACCAGTCACTGGTCGCCATTCACTTCAGCGAATGAGTCCCCAGTGCCGTTCATGTTTCGGAGACCACGGCCAGATTGTGAACGGCCAGTAGACCCACAGCCCGCGGCCAACCAGATTCTCCTCGGGCACCGGTCCCCAGTAACGGCTATCAAAACTGAAGTAACTATTGTCGCCGAGAGCAAAGTAACTGTGTGGAGGAACCGTGAAAGTCTGCGTTGCTTTGGAAAGATACTGCCGGCCCACGGTATAACCACGATACGGTGGCTTGGCTTGCATTACTCGCTGAAAGCCGAACTCTTTTGGTTGCTCATCGTTAATAAAAAGGAGTGGCGGGTCGATGCGAATTGTATCTCCGGGCAAACCGCCCAGGCGCTTGATAAAATACGGCGCACCCGTCTGCGGATCCTCCGGTATCATCGGGATATGCTTGGTCCGGAAAACAAAAACATCGGCCCGATGCGGCCGGACAAAATTATAGCTGAATTTGTCCACGAAAACCTGATCACCGGTATCAATGTAGCCGCGCGCGATCACCTGGCCGCGTATGTAACGCGCACCGGTTGCGACCTGGAAATCATGCGCCAGGGTCGCCTCCGGAGCGTAGACCCGATGCGTCCCACGGTCAGTGATGATTCGCGACCAGGTAAAGAAGAAAAGATACTTTTGTTCTACGACTTCCCGGACAGTCTCGTCTTCGGGGGCGACCACGTTGATGTAGTTGCGGCCGAGGACGAAGAATTCGGCAATTTGCTGTAAGATATTAGGAGCCGGCGCCGCAGAAGGATGGCCGATGATTCCGTTAAGGGTCGGCTGCATTGACCCGGTTGGAATCTTAAATGGCTGGATGAAATAGGATCGCACTCCCACCGCCACTACGATGGCGACGAGAATGACTTCACAATTTTCCCGCCAACCGGATTCGCGATGAGCGGGAGAATGTTCCGCCACCAGCGCGTCGAGGCGCTCGGTGTTTTCTCTCACCGCCGGCAGGTCTCGTTGCCTGATCGCGTTCTCCAAGGCCTGAATTTGCTGACGAATCTCAGCCAATGTGGTCTCACTCAGAACATCGCACCGATACCGCACCAGCTTTTCGGCATGACGAACGAGCAACCGGGCATGTTTGATGGAGCGCGACCGAAACATGCGGCGAAAGCTACTCGATCACGACCGTTTGCAAAATCCCGAATCAGGGACCGCTGATTGCAAGCATTCATGCTGAATGCGACTTTTCTCAGTTCGATGCTGTATCGAAAATCAACTTTAGCGATTTTGCTGGCACTCATTTTTCTGTCCTTCTTCGGAACATTGAGCCTGAGCGCTTCGATGTTTCCGCAAAATTATGACTGGCGCTACCGGGTTATCTCCAATTTGCTTTCGCCCCGGGATAATCCTGATTGCTACTGGATCGCCGCCGTCGGTTTGGGCTTAAGCGGCGTGTTGATGCTGCCCTTCGCTGGATATTTGCGGCATTACTTCGGGATGGTCGCGCCACGCATGGCAAAGGTGACCGCCGCCGCATTTGTTCTCGGAATTATCGCTTTGATTTGCGCGTGTGTTGTCTTTCCGCAACACACGCACGCAACCCTGGGAACTCAGCGGCTACATGAATTTCTCGGCCATTCCTTCGCCGGATTTTTTGCAATCGGCATGTTATGTGGATGCTGGTGCGCGTCAAAAGTCCGCGCTCAAAACTCGGCGGCAGCATGGTTGTTTTGGAGCTGGTTGCTCGTCACCGCAGGACCGCTGATTGGATTGTTTGGAAGTGAAACATTACTTCTGTTAACGCAGCTGAAACCCTCGTGGGCGGAACCGATCCGCCACACGTTGCGCCATTCCGTCTTCTGGCACCTGGGTTTCTGGGAATGGACTGGCGCAGCGGGTATCTTTCTCTTTCTTTGCGCGGCAGTCTTTCTTACTCCCGCACAACCTCAAGGAACAGCACCTTCGCGCACCGGGGCCTGAGTGGAAGCGGTCCGCCTACTCCAGATTGTAAACTTCTACCAATGCGACGCCGGTAGTGTTATTTACTCCGCGTACGCACGGCAACTTCCTCGGGATTCCCTCGGTTCGAGCCGGACGGGCGGGTTTGCTCGGGATGCCCGGATAGTGAAATCAATTCAGATCCGCCTTAATGAGAGTTAGGCTATCTGCTGACTTCGCGATGCGGGTTGACCGCGTAACCCCAAGCAGAGCAATCCGGCGACGAGGGCAGCTACACCCAGTAGTACGAAGGCGGCTGTGTGCGTTTCGGTTCGACCTTTAAGAAAGCCGATGAGGGCAGGGCCGAGAAATCCACCGACACTGGCGATGGTCGCGACCAGCGCGATTCCACTGGCAGCTGCCGGGCCAGTGAGAAATTGCGTCGGCATCGACCAGAAGGGGCCATAGGATGAGCAATGTCCGATCGGAACGAGCGCCAGCGCCACGATTATCAAGACAGGTTGATGCAAAACTGCACATGCCAGAAAGCCGACTCCCATTAGCGACAGAGGAATGGCGATATGGATTCGTCTCTCGTTAGTCCGATCGGAATGCACGCCATTCAGCAGCATACAGAGAATAGTTACCGCGCTTATAGCTCCCAGAATTAGCCCAACACTCAAATTGCTAATTCGGAAGAGCGATTGAACGATCAACGGCGACCAAAAGGAATAACCGTAGAATCCCGCAGCAACGAGCAGAAAGATAATACCAAGCAACCAGACGGTGCCGTTGGTCAGTGCTTCCAAAATCGAGTGCTGACCAGGACAGTCTTGTCGCTCTCTGGTTAGCTCGGATACAAGCCACTCGCGTTCTGCTGGTCCGAGCCAGGACGCGTCTTCGGGTCGATCAGTTAGATAGAAGGCAACTGCGATGCCCAGAATTATCGCAGGGAGACCTTCGAGCAAGAAGAGCCATTGCCATCCTTTCAGCCCGCAATAACCATCGAGACCAAGTAGAGCCCCGGAGAGCGGACCACCAATCAGGCCGGTAACTGGAATCGCTGTCATGAATCCCGCGATCGCCCGCGCTCTTTGCCTGGCCGGATACCAGCGGCTGAGATAATAGACTACCCCCGGAAAAAACCCCGCCTCTGCGACACCGAGGAGGAAACGCAAAATACAAAAGGTTGCCGGCGTACGGACAAATATCATCCCCGCGGAAATGAGACCCCAGCTGACCATGATGCGCGCGATCCAAATGCGCGCCCCTACTCTTTCGAGGATAATATTACTCGGCACCTCAAAGAGGCAGTACCCGGCAAAGAAGATGCCGGAACCCAGACCAAAAGCGGATGAACTGAAGCCGAGATCGGAGTTCATCTGCAAAGCGGCAAACCCGACATTGATCCGATCCAGCCAGGCGACGACGTAGAGCACGAAGAGGAAGGGAATGAGCCGCTGCGAAATTTTGCGCAGCGCTGCAATCTCTAAGTCGCCTGGCAGATTGCTCACGAGCGTCGAAAAGCTATGCGGAAGAGCAGGTTCTCCAACACGTCATCCCGAGCGCTACGCCCATCCGGCTAGGACTCGAGGGATCCCGTAAGAGTTACCTTAAAGGTTGAGCGGCGGGATCCCTCCCGCCTTCGCATAAAGGCTCGGCTAGGCAGGCGGCTGCGCTCGGGATGACGCGAGGAAATCACTGCGCCTTCAATACCTCAATGAAGGCTTCCTGAGGAATATTGATGCGGCCGATGCTCTTCATCCGTTTTTTTCCTTCCTTCTGCTTCTCCAGAAGTTTGCGTTTGCGGGTGATGTCGCCGCCGTAGCATTTTGCCGTCACGTTTTTACGCAACGCCGAGACACTCTCGCGCGCGATGATTTTGCCGCCGATCGCCGCCTGGATTGCAACCTGATAAAGCTGGCGCGGTATAACTTCTTTCAGTTTGGCCGCGAGTTGTCGTCCCCTGCCCTCGGCGCGGTCTTTGTGCACGATTGTTGAGAAGGCATCGACGGGCTCGCCATTAACCAGCAGATCAAGCTTCACCAGTTTCGCGGCCCGATAACCGGAATGCTCATAATCCATCGAGCCGTAACCGCGCGTGATCGATTTAATCTTGTCGTTAAAATCGACCAGAATTTCGTTCAACGGCAATTCGCAATGCAACATTACCCGGCGTGCATCGAGCGTCTCGGTATGGTCCATTTGCCCGCGTTTTTCCAGGATGAGTTGGAGGATGTCCCCGATGCTCTCGTTCGGACAAAGGACGTAGGCTTTCACGATCGGCTCCCGAATTTCTTCAATCAGACTTGGATCCGGCAGGTGCGCGGGGTTATCGATGAGAATCGTCTCGCCCCGGGTAGTTTCGATTTCGTAAACGACGCTCGGGCTGGTCGCGATGATGTCCATGTTGTATTCGCGACGTAATCGCTCCTGGATAATTTCCATGTGCAGGAGCCCGAGAAATCCGCAGCGAAATCCGAACCCGAGCGCAACCGAACTTTCCGGAGTGTAAATGAAAGCCGAATCGTTCAAGCGCAGTTTGCCGATGGCGGTTTTCAAATGCTCGAAGTCGCCGGTGTTGATTGGATAAATTCCGCTGAAGACCATGGGATGAATTTCCTGAAACCCCGGCAACGGCTCGCGCGCGGAATGGCGCTGATCGGTAATAGTGTCGCCGATCTTGATGTCGGCGGTCGATTTGATGTTGGCGATGAAGTAGCCGACGTCGCCGGCGTTTAACCGCGGCTGCGGATACATCTTCGGCGTGAAGACGCCTACTTCCTTGATCTCGTAACGCGCGTCATTACGCATTAACTTGATCGCTTGGGATGCTTCCACTCTCCCGGAAACAACACGCACATAACCCACAACTCCGCGGTAAACATCAAAGACGGAATCGAACACCAGCGCGCGCAGCGTTTCGTCTAACGGTTTTTGGGGTGACGGAATGCGTGTGACAATTGCCTCAAGAATTTCCTCGATCCCGATGCCCATCTTCGCGCTGGCCTGGATTGCTTCCTCGGCGGGGATGGCGAGAATCTCTTCAAGCTGTCGATTAACCGAAGGGATATCGGCATTGGCCAGATCGATCTTGTTAATCACCGGCACAATGGTGAGGCCTTGTTTGTGCGCGAGATGAATGTTCGCGACGGTTTGCGCTTCCACGCCCTGTGCGGCGTCGATCAGCAAGAGCGCGCCTTCGCAGGCCGCGAGCGAGCGCGAAACTTCATACGCGAAATCGACGTGTCCGGGCGTGTCAAGGAGGTTGAGCCGGTATTTTTCGCCCGACTTCGCAGTGTACTGCATGGTGACCGGGTGCGCTTTGATCGTGATTCCGCGTTCCCGCTCCAGATCCATGGAATCGAGGAGCTGATCCTGTTTTTCGCGTTCGTGGATCGTGCCGGTGCGCTCAAGCAATCGATCCGACAAGGTGGTCTTACCGTGATCGATGTGCGCGATAATGCAGAAATTGCGCGTGTGCTCGATACCCATGAAGCGCGGGAACTATGCGGGCGCAGCGAAAGTAGCACAAGCGTCGCGCTCGTTTTTTGATGTGTGCTCGGTTTGCCGAGAGCGCTGCTAACGTCTTCCCAGCCTGTGTGCCCAAGCGAGCTTTCAGCCTGCTGTCTTTGTCGTTTTTTGACAACAGAAACGGGGAGAATGCCCGTTTGGCGCACAGACAAAATGTCTATGTTCCACTAAGATTGAGCGCAAATTACGCGGATGACCCCCCCGAGCTCTTCAAGTTGGCAACTGCCGCAGTTGTTCCTACAATAGGATTTAGTGCCAAAGTTGATCGTCAGCGGAGTAGGCTATGACCTGGTCGAACAGGTCGTCACGATTGGGCGTGCTCCGGACAACACCATTCACATTGATGATCCTTCTGTTTCAGGCAAGCATGCGGAATTGCGTCGGACCGACAAGACATATCAGCTCCGCGATCTTGGTTCTACTAACGGGACACGGGTTAACGGAACCGGGGCCAGTGAAATTACTTTACATCCGGGCGATCGGGTCCGGTTTGGCGCAGTCGATGCGCGCTTCGAGGGCGACATGCCAATGTCCGCGACCCAGCCGTTGCCGGCTGCCGCCAAGGTGGATGCCGAGGTGGCGACGACGAGCATTCGGCCGGCAGATTTTGCCAACGCCTCCCCCTTCCGCACCCGTAGCAAGGAACGCGATCCCGGTCGCACTGCTCTCTTCATAGCAGCGGCCATCGCATTGCTGGCATTGATCGCGGGAATCATCGCCGTGCTGACCATGCACACGCCGACGCAGTGAGTCAGCGACCGCGGCTATAATGGGTTGAGAGAGCGCAGTTCTTCGGGCGTCGATCTGCGTTCCCGCAACGCGCGCAAACTGAGCGCGCCATGTCGTTTCGCAAGCCGTTTCCCGGATTTATCAAGAACCAAAGGCGCGTGATAAAATTTCGGCGGTCGCAAACCGAGGGCGCGATAAAGCAGTAATTGCCGAAAGGTGGACATCAACAAATCTTCACCGCGCACCACTTCGCTGACCTGCATCGCCGCATCATCCACCACCACGGCTAATTGATAGGCCGGGACATCGTCACGTCGCCAGACAATGAAGTCGCCGAAATCGCGCCCAGCTACGGCGGATTGTTTTCCAAGCCGCCCATCCACGAACTCGACTTGTTCGCCGTCCGGTACGCGAAATCGCCAGTGTGTTCCGCCCGGCACTTCCGCTGGCGTTGTAAGTGCCGCCGCCCCCGGCGGCAGCTCTTCTAATTCTGCCGCTGAGACAGCGGCAGCTACAACCTCAGCCGTAGCTCCCAGCAATATCTGTGGTGGCAGGCGTGTCGCCTGCAAATCCCTTCCCGTGCGGTCTGCATCCGCCTTCCCACTGCTTCGGCGTGATGGGCGGCCGCCTCTATAACGGAACCACGCGGGCGACAGGTGCCCGGGTAAATCGCTTCCTCATTTTTATCATGCGGCGCGAGCGAAGCCTGTATCACGTCCTTGCGCGAGCATTTGCACGGATAAACGAATCCATCGACACGTAGTTTCTCCAACGCCTCTAAATAATAGCGACGTCGCTCGCTTTGAATGTAAGGCACAAAAGGTCCGCCGATGTCCGGTCCTTCGTCCCAGTCGAGCCCGAACCAACGCAGATCCTCGCTGATCGCGTCCGCGAATTCTTTGCGGCATCGATCGCGATCCAAGTCTTCGATCCGCAACACCAACTTACCACCCGCTTCGCGCGCGCGTTGCTGTGCACGCCAGAACGTCATGGCATGACCGATGTGCAAGAACCCCGTCGGCGATGGAGCAACGCGCCCGCGATATTCGGAAGAAGCATCCACAGATTTCGCAGATTTACACAGATTCTTCTTTAATCTGCGAACATCTGCGTAATCTGCGGGAGTTTTTTTCTGTGCCTGCAAAGCGCCTTCTTCTTTTCGACATTGACGGAACGCTGGTGAATACCGGCGGGGCGGGCGTGGAATCGCTCAAAACGACAGTGCGCAATCGTTTTCGCACCGGAGATGATTTGCGCGACATCGAAATCGCCGGGAAAACCGATCGCGCAATTATTCGCGATATTTTGCACAAATATCGGGTCGACCCAACGGAAGAAAACATCACTTCGTTCGCCCGCGAATACATTGATGGCCTTCCACTCTGCCTTGCCCGCACACGCGGGCGGGTCCTTCCCGGAATTCAGCAATTACTTGAGCGCTTGAAGCCGCAACCTCACATTGTGCTCGCGCTTTTGACCGGCAATTTGCAGCAGGGCGCGAGACTTAAGCTCCAGCATTATGGCCTTTGGGATTTTTTTGAATTTGGCGCTTTTGCCGACGACCATCACGATCGCAATCAACTGGGCGCTTTCGCCAGAAAACGCGCCCGGTTAAAGCACGGTCACGATTTCGATGCGGCCGATATCGATGTCATCGGCGACACCAATCACGACATTGCCTGTGGAAAAGCATTTGGCGGCCGCACTATTGCCGTTGCTACCGGCAGCTGGCCCCGGGAACGATTGCAAGGCTGCACGCCGGACTTTTTATTCGATGATTTGGCTAATACGGACGATGTGATCGAAAGACTCGGCTGGTAACGCAATGCAAATACGGACCTTGTGGAGCAGCTTCACTTAAATGACGAATGTCGGATGGGGAATGAAGAATTAAATCCGAATGTCGAAAACGTGTTCCATTTGTTTACAGCGGTGTTGGTCAATTGAGCTTCGCCTGCCGCGCCGTAGCCTTGGCGAAGGCGGGTCATTCCTTCGATATTCGTCATTGCTCATTCGTCATCTTTTGATCGATATTAAGGGTAGCTGATTCTCGATGAAAGAATCCAGCATCCAGCATCGAGGATTCAGAATTATGTCCGCTCCACCAAAAATAGTTCCGCTCGAGGGCGAAATCGATCTGCACGTTTCACCTCGCATCACAAGCACACTCAACGCCGCCGTTAAAGCAAAACCGCGTAATCTCGTTATCGATATGGAAAACGTCAGTTATATCGATAGCTCCGGCCTCGCCGTTCTCATCGAGGCGATGCAGAAGGTCGAAAAATATGGCGGCAAATTCGCGCTCGCCGGTTTGCAGGAAAACGTGAAGCCGATTTTCGAGATCGCGCGACTCGATCAAGTCTTCCAGATTTACCCGGACGTCGATTCCGCGCTGTCGCGGGAATGAAGCAAGACTTCCAGCGTGTGGGCGACATTGCGCGAGAGATCGAATTGCGTAGCGCGCTCGAGCAAAGCCGGCCGCGCGGCTAAACGCCGCGATTCGTCACTCCAGAAATGCAGCGCTTGACTCAGCCCATCGATGTCATCTGCCCGCTCCACAATCGTGCCGTGGACTTTTGACTCGACGATTTCGCTGCAGCCATTGGCCCGGGTCGTGATCACGGGTAAACCCGCTGCCATCGCTTCCAGCGAAGCGTTGGAGAAGGGATCGTAAATCGTCGGTAAAATGAATATGTCCGCAGCGGCCAACGGCAATCGCACATCTTCCATCTCGCCCAGAAAAGTCACATTACCGGAACGGTATTTGCGTTGATTTCCGCGCCCGGCGACCAGCAGTCGCATTCGCGTCTTTTCGCTTGCCGCTAGAGCGAAGCGTAGACCCTTGCGTTCCCAGCCAGATCCCAGAAAGAGCGCCGCAACTTCGTCGGTCCCGATTTTTAATTGCGTGCGCGCCCTCGCATGCTTCTGCGGCGCCGGACCGAATTCGGAAACGCGCACGCCATTGGGAATGACATCGATATCACCGCCGGGGAAACCGTAGTAGCGCACAATTTCGTCGCGTACCATTGCCGAGTTAGCAATCACGCGTCGCGCCCCGCCCTCGCCGAGCAACGCTTTTTCCAACCGCAAAATGACGTCGTGTTTTTTATTAAACCGGCGTCCGATTCTTTGCAGCGGATTTTGAAACTGCGCTCTGCGGTCGAGCCACGCCTGATGAACACCGTCGCCGGCGCGAAAAAAATCGCAGCGCCAGATGCGTTCCAGACTCACCACGACATCACAGTGTTTTGGCGGGTCGCTGCGTTCGAGTTCGTCGGCGAATGCGATCGGGCCATCGCCGCGAACGCGGATAATCCGGCCAAGCGCCCATTCTTTGTCCGGCCAATCTTCAGTGGTAAAAAGTGTTGCCTCGTAACCAGCCGCCACCAGCGCGCCCGCAACGCGCCTCAAATATGCTTCCGCGCCGCCGCTGGGCGAAAAACCGCGTCGGACAAATCCGACGTTCAATTTCTCGGAAGGCTTTACTTGCACGCCGTCAGCACAATAATTCTTCCTATGTCGGGTAAAACCCTAAACCCTGCCGCAGCGCCCCCGCCCAGGGCGGCGCGATCGGCACGGTTACCGAAGAGTTTACTCTACTCCATCTTTGCCCGCATCGGCGGATGGGGTCTCGACACCGACGCCTTTGAAACATTGCGGGCATCATACCACGGCAGATTCCTAGGCAAAGCAATCGCCTACGACAATCGGCAGAATGAAATTCCAGCGTCGAAAATCCAATCCTTACGCTGGCACCCGGTACGGCTGCTCTCGTCTCTGGATCGACCTTATTATTATGGCGCCAAGAAAAAATATTTGGATTGGATCGCATCGCGCCAGCTCGCGACCGGGCGTTACGATTTGTTTCACAGCTGGTCGGGCGATTGCCTGGAATCCTTGCGCGTTACGCAGCGCATGGGAATTCCCTCGATCGTAGAAATTCCCACCTGGCACAGGGATTTTGCCGAGCGCGTCGCTCCGCGGAATGAGCCGCGCCCCTCCAAACAACGCACTCCGCTGGGCCGCTGGAAAAATGAGCTCGTGCTGCGTTCCGAACGTTCGATCGAAGAGTACAATTTGGCCACTCTCCTGCTCGTGCTTTCGGAAAAAGCCGCCGACACTTTTCGCGAGAGCGGCATCGCAAAGGAAAAACTTTTTTACCTTCCGCGCGGGGTCGACGTCGAACGCTTCAAGCCTGGCATGCCTCCGCCGCTTTTTCGCGCGATTTTTTCCGGCGCGCTGATCGAACGCAAAGGAATTCATCATCTGCTCGAAGCCTGGCATCGGTTAAATTTGAAAAATGCCGAGCTTTGGCTGCTTGGCTCAGTCCACGAGCAGGCGAAACCGCATTTGAAGGAGTTCTGGCGCGACAACATTCGCCTCATCGGGTTTGCGCGCGACGTCGAAAAATATCTGAACCAGGCAACGATCCATGTATTCCCGTCGCAGTTGGAAGGCAGTGCCAAGGTCACCTATGAAGCGGCCGCTTGCGGTTTGCCACAAGTGGTCACGCGCGAGTCGGGCGATGTCGTGCGCGACGGAATCGATGGCATCATCGTGCCGCCCGGGAATGTCGATGCCATTGCCGGTGCCATTGAACATTTTTACCGGCATCCCGAGATGATAGCGGAAATGGCAGTCGCCGCCCGCCAGCGGGTGGTGGAGAATTTCACGTGGGACCATTTCCGGGAACGGCTGGTCGGCGCCTATGAACGCGCCATGGGCATGCTTTGACCCCGAGAAGCACGAATGAACTTTCCCATTGCCGGCGCCTCTGCGTTCCGGGACGTTGACCAACTGTGAGGTCCGTCGCGTTCGCTCGGGATGACCAATTGCGCGATCGTGGGGAAGTTTGAGAATCCTACTCATTCAGCTCCGCCGCCTCGGCGATCTCATTTTAACGACGCCGGCGATCTCGGCATTGCGCGAACATCTTCCCGGCGCGCAGATCGCCCTCGCCGTTTCCCGCGAATGCGAATCGCTTCTGCCCGCGATCCAGGGACTACAAAACACCTTCCTAACGAAACGTGGACTCCGGGATTTGTCGACCTGGATGCAAATCCGCCGCGCTGGTTTCGATTGCGTGATTGATTTCACCCGCAACGATCGCTCGGCCTGGCTCACCGTTCTCTCCGCGGCGCCGCGCCGAATTGTTTCTGATCGCCTGAAAAGCAAATCCAAATTTCGTGCGCGCTTTTACAACGAGTTTGTCGATTGCGCGATGAAACAGATGCACACCGTTGATTATGGTCTCGCTCTCTTACGGCCTCTGGGAATTTCCGCGGCGGCGAACGACCCGGTGCTTGATCTGCCGCCGGTGGCGAAAGAGCGCGCCTCTGCCCTCATTAGCGACCAGATTCGCCAGCAACCCTTTGCCGTCTTTCACCCCGGCTCTGCCCGGGCGGAAAAATTGTGGGAACCGGAACGTTGGAGCCAGATAATCCAATTCGCTTCTACCGAGCTCGGTCTTTTTCCGGTTTTATCCGGTGGCGCGAATAGTCTTGAGCGCGCGCACCTCGCCGCCATTCGGGAAAAATTGCAGACGGCTGTACTCGGATCTTTCCGGCCAACTCGATCTGCTGGTCCTGGCGGCATTGCTCGAACGCGCGCGCTTGCTCGTAACCGTTGACTCCGCGCCAATGCATCTGGCGAGCGCAACCGGAACTCCGCAAGTCGTTCTGTTTGGCCCCACTAATCCCTTTCACTGGCGCCCCCGAAAGAGTCCCGCCGCGATCTTATTCGGCGATTCCCCGGAGCCACTGCGCCATTTCCAAGTTCCTGAACCCAAGAGGCCAATGAACCAAATCTCGACGGCAGCCGTAATCGATGCTATGCGTTCGATGCTGTCGGCGCCAGCGGCGTCAGCCGTATGAAGGATAAAGCCGAGAAGAAAAAGCTCTCATGGCGCGAAACCATCCGGATCGCCTGGAAACCGTACCGGCGCCTTTACAGCTACGTATTGCCGTACAAAGGAAGATTCTTTTTAGGGCTCTTTCTCGGTTTTCTCTTTGGCCTAATCACTGGGTGTTTTCCATGGGCGATGGGAACGGTCACCGGTGCGATTTTTCACGGGGCAGCGCCAAGCGCAAAGGCGCTCACTCATCGCTCCGAGTTACTCAACGCCGGGGGATCGATAAATTCGATTTTCTTCACCTGCCTCCTCATCCCGGCGATAATGGCCGCGCGTAGTCTCGCCAGTTACGGCAGCACCTATTACATGAATTGGGTCAGTAACCGCGCCGTAACCGACATTCGGAACGAGCTTTTCAGCAAAATCATAAACCAGTCCATGGATTTTTTTAATCGCATGCAGGCCGGGGTTCTGATGTCGCGAATCAGTAATAACACCATGGCGATGCAGGTGGCGTTGACCCAGGTAAGCAGTGATGTCTTCAAGCACCCGATTACCATCATTTTCGCACTGATGGTGCTGGTTTACATCGACTGGAAGTTTACTCTCGCCGCCCTCGTTCTGTTTCCGACCTGCATCGTTCCCATTCAGATTTTCGGGAAACGCGCCCGCCGGGCGATGCAGCAGCAACAGGAAGACCTGGGGAAAATGTCGGTAACAATGCAGGAAACCTTCGCCGGTATTCGGGTGGTTAAGTCCTTTGCCCGGGAAGAACAGCAGGAGAAAAGCTTTGCTCGGAGCACGCTGCTCCAGTTCCGCAATATGATGCGGATGGTCAAGGCAACCGAAGCCACCGGCCCGCTCATTGAGGTTCTCGCCGCCATCGGCGTTGGTTGGGCGTTGCTTTACGTCTATGCAACCAACCTCACCGCCGGTCGATTTTTCGCACTTCTTACAGGAATCTTCATCCTTTACGACCCCGCAAAAAATCTAAGCAAACTGCGGATCATAATGCAGCGATCCGTCGCGGCCACCGAGGGCATTTTCGCAATTCTCGATACCCCGGTCACAATTCAGGACGCGCCCGACGCGAAAACATTGGAGAGTTCGGAGGGGCGAATCGATTTTGACAACGTTACCTTCCGCTATGCCGGCACGTCCATCGACGCTCTTAGTCACGTCACTCTCAGGATCGAACCGGGAAAAAGTTATGCGCTGGTCGGTGCCAGCGGCGCGGGTAAGAGCACAATTCTGTCACTTATTCTCAGACTGTACGATCCGACCTCAGGCGCAGTGCGAATCGATGGAAACGACCTGCGCGGATTAACTCAGCAATCGTTGCGCGAGCAGATCGGCCTGGTCACACAGGAAACGTTTTTGTTTCACGACACCATCTACAACAACATTCTTTTTGGCTGCCTCGACGCCACCCGGGATGACGTTTATCGCGCCGCGCAGATGGCCTACGCGCACGAGTTCATTCTGGCACAGCCGAAAAAATACGATACCCTCGTCGGCGACAAGGGAATGCTTCTTTCCGGCGGGCAACAACAACGATTGGCCATTGCGCGCGCGGTCTTGAAAAATGCGCCAATTCTCCTTCTCGACGAAGCCACTTCAGCGCTCGATTCCGAATCGGAAAAACAGATTCAAATGGCGCTGCACACGCTCGCCGCTGGCAAGACCGTGGTAGCAATTGCCCACCGGCTTTCCACGATTTTGTCCTCCGATCAGATCATCGTCATGGAAAACGGTCGTGTGAAAGAAATCGGCACCCATGCCGAATTATTGGCCAAGTCCGGTTACTATCGCCGCCTCTACGACTTGCAGTTCAATCGCGGCGCCGAACACAAGGACCCCGAACTGGAAGAATTGTTCGAGGTCGTCAGCTATCGGGAGTAAGAAGGATTACCGGTCAGCTGGTCAAACTCAGCGCGAAGCCGTTGATGTGCGGCATCTGCCACCACCGGTCGCATTTTCATCTCTGGAGGCCACGGCAAATCAACCCACGAACGGCAGCCCGCGAATCGTTTCTCATTTTGCAGAATCCAGGACGGCGAAATTTCAAATGTCCGCAGGAACGCGACGTGAAGTCCTTCGTCTTTGTAGCCGAAACGTTCTCGCACAACTTCTGGCATGAGGATGTGCAGCGGAGCCAGGGCCTCCCCGATCCGGAGCGAATCAATCCTCAGTGCGCGCTCCACCTTCGCATACCATTGAATCGCGATGGTATCACGTGCCTCCGGCAGATTAGCCGATGCAATCCGAACTTTCGCCACTTGCCCATGGAAGAAGGTGGGAAACAAAAAGAACTCTCGATGCCGAAATGAAAATCCTTCGCGTCCTTCTGCAATTCCGCCTTTCCGCAAAATGATCGACTGCTCACCGCGCCCAAGGGCGTCGCACACCATGGACCATTCCTTCAAACCGACGCTTTCCATTTCTTTCACTGCAAATTAGCGTTGTCGCACGATGCCGTTCAATATTGATCTGCATAGTCATACCTTCTTCTCCGGCGACGGTGTTTCCAGCCCAGAAGATCTGATCGCGAGCGCACAAGCCAAAGGTCTGCACGGCATCGCCATTACCGATCACAACACCTGCGACGCAATCGATTATCTGCGGGAAAAAAAACTAATGCGCGAGGATGGGCTTCCGGTAAATGGTTTCCTGGTTATTCCGGGAGTTGAAGTCACCACAGCCGAGGGTCATCTGCTTTGCATCGGGACAACATTGCCCGACCCGGCGAAGTTGAAGGGCCGGCCTGCGCGCGACGTCTGCGCACTCATTCACGAGCACGGCGGTCTGGCTATTCCGCCGCATCCCTACGATCTGTTTCGGGCCGGAATCCGTTTCGCCGCCCTCGAAACTTTGCCCATTGATGCACTGGAGGTTTTCAACGCCGCCACCACTTTGCGTCGCTACAACACCTTCGCGTTTCGTTATGCGCAATTGCGCGGTTTACCCATGACCGCGGCAAGCGACGCTCATCATGCCGCTGCCGTAGGAACCGCCTACACCATTTTGAATTGCGACGAACTTTCAGTTAAATCCGCGCTCGCACAGATTCTCAAAAGCAACGAGCTTAATCAGCGTTATCTCACGCCGCGCGACAGCATGCGTAAGACATGGAACAACTGGTTGCGCTTGCGTCGGAAAAAACTTCCGGAAATTACCAACCGCGACTGCGGGTAATTTTCCTTTCTTCCGGGGAGCGCACGCGCCTCGCGTGCTCATTGCGGCGCCTCGCCACAATGCTCTCAGAGAAAAGTTCGCGATGGCGAGGCGCCATCGCCGGCACGCGAGGGCGCGTGCGCTCCCCAGAAAACTGCACCGCAGCGCTTACAGTAACTCCCGCAATGCCGTTATCTCTGTTACCGGGGCTTTACAGGTAAAATTTTCGCAAATGTAAACCGCTGGGTTGCCATCGACCGGTATCATCGCGCGAATCGCCTCGTTTTTTTCGGCCAGGAACTTCTGGCCTTCGGCGCCATCAACCAAAAGAGTAATGGCACGCGGTTGAAAATGTTTGCGCACTTCTCTTAACAATTCCTGGGTGCGCTCATCGCCCAAATTTCCGGCGATTACAATCTGTCGCGGTGGACTCTCGAGAAAATCAAACGCGACCAGCATCTGTGGTAGCGCGCTCGGAAAATGCATTAACTGCCGCGCAAAAGCGTTCCCCGTTTTCTTTGCGCGCGCCAGCAACTCCGGATCATTACTAATCGCCGCCAGTCGCGCTAGATTTAGCGCCGCCACTGAGCTGGCAGCAGGTTCGGCGCTGTCGTTCTCTTCTTTCATGCGCAGCAGAATACTGCTGTCGTGACCTGTGACGGCAAAATAGCCGCCGCCTTTATCGTCCCAAAAGAGCGCGTCCATCTGGCGCTGCAATTCGAGGGCAAGTCTTAGCCAGCGCATTTCGAAGGATGCCTGGTAAAGATCGATTAACCCTTGGATGAAGAAAGCGTAGTCATCGGCAAATCCCTCGACTTGGCTGCGACCCTCGCGATAACTGCGAAACAGAATTTTCCGCGACCCATCGTAAAGCTTCGCCAGAACAAACTCCGCTGCTCGCGTCGCTGTCTCCAGATACGAAGCATCATCCAGGACCTGGGCACCCCATGCGAAAGCGGAAATCATCAAGCCATTCCAAGCCGCAATGATTTTGTCGTCCAAATGCGGACGAGGACGTTTGCTGCGGATCGAAAATAACTTCTGCCGGCTCTGGGCTAACGATTTGCGGACAGTTTCAGTATCTTCCTTGTCAACCCCTAAAGCTTTCTGGGTTGGCCCCACAGGCTCGCCACGGCGAGTCCCTCCAGCGGCGGACGCGACGCCTGTGCCACGGATCAAAACATTCTTGCCGCGCAGCTCGCCATGAGGATCAGCTCCCGCGGGAACATTGCCGTTTTCTTCAACTCCATAGTGAAATGAGAAAGTCGGCGCCTCGTCACCGAGAGCGTCGTCGATTTCCTGTTTCGTCCAGACGTAAAACGCGCCTTCCGCCGTTTTGCCATGACCGGGATCACCGTTCCCGGCTAAAATTGGGCTGTCAGCATCTTCCGCTGAATAGAATCCGCCCTCCGGCGAAGCCATGTCGCGCGTGACATAATCAAGAATGCCGCGCGCCGTCGCCGCGAAATCAGCGTCACCTGTGATTTGGAAAGCGTCGAGATAAGCGCTCGCTAATTGCGCCTGGTCGTAAAGCATTTTCTCGAAATGCGGCACGTGCCAATGCCCATCGACCGAATACCGATGAAATCCGCCGCCGATGTGATCATGGATTCCGCCCGACGCCATTTTTCGCAAGGTCAGCAAAACCATCTCCAAGGCATGTTGCCCCGAATCTGTGTCCGGATTTCGCGCATGAAATCGCGTCAAGAAATTGAGCGCCACCGGCCGCGGAAACTTTGGTGCACGACCAAATCCGCCCTCGTGTGCGTCGAACGTACGCGCGAATTGCTGATATGCCCCTTCCAGAATGGACGCATCGATCTCTCCGGCTGCGGTTTCTTCCCTCGCCGCTTCACGCAGCGCCTCAACAATGTTCGCTCCCTGCTCTGAAATTTTTTCGCCATCGCTTTTCCACGCATCCGCGATCCGTTGCAACACCCGTCTGAATGCAGGCTGACCAAATCGATCCTCGGGCGGGAAGTAAGTTCCACCGACGAATGGTTCCAGCTGCGGAGTAAGCCAAACGCTCATCGGCCAGCCGCCACCGCCCGTTGTCGCCTGCACGAAAGTCATGTAAACGCGGTCCACATCCGGTCGCTCTTCCCGATCGACTTTAATGTTCACAAACTCGCGATTCATGATTTCGGCAGTGGCATCGTCCTCGAACGATTCGTGCGCCATGACGTGACACCAGTGACAAGTGGAATAACCGACCGACAAAAAAATCGGCTTATTCTCCCGCCGCGCTTTCTCAAACGCCTCGTTTCCCCACGGCAACCAATCGACCGGATTGTGCGCGTGCTGAAGGAGGTAGGGCGACTTCTCATGCTCGAGGCGGTTCTGCGGCATAACCTAAGGTAGCAAAAGCGCTGTTCGCCGCGACATCGCGAATGTAGCGCAAACGCCGCTTGTCATCGCTTTCGCTTTGCCGAAACTGGGCAAATGAGCCGACTTTTAATGGCCCTCTTCTTCGCGGCAGCGACCACTATTCCGCTTCACGCTGAAGAATTGTTCGTTTCGGCTGCGGCCAGTCTCACCGACGCGCTGAAAGAGATTGGCGAAAAGTTCGAGAAAGACTCGAACACCAAAGTGGTTTTCAACTTTGGCGCCTCTAGCATGCTCGCACGCCAAATCGAAGAAGGTGCGCCGGCCGATGTTTTCTTTTCGGCAGACGAAGCGCAAATGAATCGTTTGCGAAATAAAATTGCGCCGGCGACGCGGTGCGACTTGCTCACCAACATTCTCGTTGTCATCGCGCACAAAGATTCAGCGCAAAAGCTGAGCCAGCTTTCCGATCTCGTGAAACCTGAAATCACGCGCATCGCAATCGCAGATCCGCAGGCAGTTCCTGCTGGTGTCTACGCGAAGGAGGTGCTCACTAAAGCGAAGCTGTGGGAGAAAATCGAACCTAAAATTGCCCCGACGGAGAACGTGCGTGCAACCCTCGCAGTCGTCGAAGCAGGAAACGCTGACGCCGGATTCGTTTACAAAACTGATGCGATGAGTTCGGCGAAAGTCAGGATTGCGCTGGAGATTCCCGCCGAATTCGCACCGAAAATCGTTTACCCGGCAGCAATTGTCGCCGGCTCCCGGCACCAAGATCAAGCCCAGCGCTTTCTCGCGTTTCTAAAAACAGAAGAAGCCCGCCAAATTTTCCGACGCTTGGGTTTTGGTATTACGCCGTGAGTTTCTTCGGCCTCAACGAGTGGAACATTATTCTTTTCACGCTCGCCGTCTGCGCCCTCAGCACGCTTTGCATTTTGCCGTTCGGACTCGCTCTTGCCTGGATACTCGCGCGCAAACGCTGGCGCGGAAAAGTTTTGGTGGAAACTCTTCTCACGTTGCCGCTGGTCATTCCGCCCGTCGCGACCGGTTTGATTCTGCTAAAGCTTTTTGGCCGCCGCGGTCCAGTTGGTGCATTTCTGTTTCAAAATTTTCATCTCGACATTGTTTTCACCTGGCGCGCCGTGGTCATTGCTGCGGCGGTGATGTCATTTCCATTGCTCGTGCGAGCGGCGCGCGTCGGCTTCGAAAGCGTTGATGTTCACCTCGAAGAAATCGCGCTCACTCTGGGTGCCGGACCGTTCCGTACTTTTTTCACCGTCACGCTTCCGTTGGCTGCGCGCGCGATCAGCGCTGGAATCATCCTCGCTTTCGCACGCGCGATTGGCGAATTTGGCGCTACCATTTTGGTCGCAGGAAATATTCCCGGACGCACCACCACGATTTCGCTCAAAATTTACGAAGCCGTCATTCTTGGGCAGGATGCAATCGCGTGGCGACTTGTGGTCATTTGCCTGGTAATTTCATTTGTCGCTATTTGGCTGAGCGAACGTTGGAGCCGCGGCGCGATCGGCTGATTTCGGCAAGCGCCAGCGCGTTTATAATTGCGGTGCGGTGTCGGGCGACCAGGGATTGCGCCGAAAATCAGCGGCAACAATTTCGTCGCGATAACGCCTCAACAGTTCACGGAAACGCACGAGATCGAGCGAGCGAAATTCATTCGGCAGGCCTTCCAGGTTCCGCAAAGCCAACTCGAACAAGCGCGTGGCTGGCGGCAAACGCCGGCTATGTTTGGAATGCGATGGATGCAGGAAATTTTTCTGGAGATGCACAAACGCCCCGGCTGCTTGAATCAAGGCCTGATAAAAATGCGCCAGCTCCGGATTTTTCTCCACCAGCCAGAGTTGTTCAAGCACATCATGAGCTTCATAATACTTTTGCGCGTTCCACAATTGGAAGTAGGCCGCGTAATAATTCTGCGACGACCCTTCCGACGGCGCCGAGTCGAGCGAACGCACAAAGTCCGAAATCCGCTCGCGTTTATTCATTGAAGGCATAACTTCCGCAAGGCAACGCAATGGGCAATCGCTTGAGATGACACGATGACGGCGTCGCTTGTCGCTCTCCTCCTCCTTATCGTCATCGGATTAGTGATCTGCTCCGCTCTTTTTTCGGGGCTGGAGACTGGTCTCTTCGCCCTTCGGGCGCATCAACTGCGACGCCTCGAATCCAATCATCCCGCCCTCGCCGGTTTTTTGCAAAGGTTTCGCGAAAATCCGCGGCGCGTCCTCGCGGTCATCCTTCTCGGTTCCGCCCTGGTTAATGTTTTCCTCGTCGTAATTTGTCTGGCGTTGCTATGGGAGACACCTCGGACCACATCATTGCCGCCTTGGCTGATAGTGCTCTCTCTCTTCGCGATCATCGTTTTCTTTTGCGATTTAATTCCCAAGCTGGTCGCGCTCTCCGCACCTTATCGTCTTTCTACACTGGGCGTTTTCACTCTGCGCGCGTTAATGCCGTTGCTCGAAACCGTCGGGAGCACTCTGGAAACAATCAGCGCTGCCATCGTTGAACTGGTCACGCCGCGGCACATTCGCGCCCGCCCACATCTATCCGATGAAGAACTCGAGACCTTGATTCAGATCGGTGCCGAACAGGGCTCGCTCCAGGAAGCCGAGGGGGAAATGATCCAGGAAGTCTTCAAGCTGGGCGACAAAACCGCGAAAGATGTCCTCACTCCCCGCGTCGATATGTTTGCCCTGCCCGACGATCTCACCAACGAAGAGGCGATCGCGCAGTTAAAAACACGCCGGCACCGTCGCGTTCCCGTGTATGCCAATTCACCTGACAACGTCCTCGGCATTATCGAAGTAAAATCGTTTCTGCTTCATCCGGAAACGCATTACACCGAGACGATGGTGCCGCCCTCGTTCGTGCCGGAAACGATGCGCGCACTCGATCTGCTGCGCAGTTTTCTGACGCGACCACAGGGCATGGCCATCGTCGTTGATGAATTCGGCGGCACCGAGGGTATTGTCACCATTTCTGACATCATCGAAGATATCCTGCGGGATGCCGCTCCCCTCGGCGAAGCCGATCTCGACATCGAACCGCTGCCGGAGGGTCGCTACCTCGTAAATGGCAGGGCGCGACTCGATGATCTGAGCGAGCAGCTCGGATTCGATTTCGATGCTTCCGGGATCGACACCATCGGTGGCTACGTTTTCACCCAACTCGGCCGTGTTCCGGAAGTCGGCACGCAATTGGAAACGCCGCGTCTGAGAATTACCGTGCGTCGCGTCAACCGCCGCCGCATTGAAGAACTGCTTCTCGAAAAAACCGCGTGCGTTGCTGGCGACAGCGAGAACGGAGAACTTCCATGATCTGGTTCCTGGTCGCACTTTGCTGGATTGTTTCGTTTCTTTTTTCCGGAATCGAAGCAGGTCTACTTGCGCTGAATCCAGTTCGCCTACGGCATCGCGCCAAGAGCAGCGATCGCGGAGCGCAGCGGTTGCAGAAAATGCTCAAGCAGCCCGAGAGATTGCTCATAACCGTCCTGCTCGTAACAAATGCCGCCGATATCATCGCGTTGATCATTCTGACCCACGAGCTCGTCGTCCGTTGGGGCTGGATCGGCTACCCGATCGCCGTCGCTATCGCGCTACCCGTCTACCTTTTCCTTCTCGGCGTCCTCCCGAAATCGTTGTTCCGCCGTTTTCCGTTGCGCGCCGTCGTGCGGCTTTCCCGCTTACTCGAGATAGTCACGAAGTTGCTCACGCCGCTACACGCCATTGGTGCGTTAATCGAGCGTTCCATTTTCGCACGCGCCAAAAATCCGCCTCGTCTTTTCGCCGGTCGGGAAGAACTAAAGATGATCACGGTTCAAAGCGAAAAGAGCGGCGCATTAAGCTCCACCGAACGAGCGATAATTCACAACGTCGTCGACTTCACCGCCGTGAAGGTACGTGATGTCATGGTTCCGCTCGAAAAAACAGTTTCATTCAAGACCGACGATACCCGCGACAAAGTTCTGGAGATTAGCGAAAAATTGGGCATCGATCGTTTCCCCATTTTTGGCGAGAACACCGAGCCGCTCGGTCTGATCAATGTCTACGATATTTTGTTCGACACCGGCTCGTCGCATTCAGTGCGGCAGTACATGCGCCGAATTATTAGCGCTTCCGAAAACGAATCCGCTCATCGGGTAGTGCGCCGCCTTCGCGCCGCGCGCATTGGTCTCGCCACGGTGATCGACGGCCATCAACGTTCAATCGGCATCGTTGCGCTCGAAGATCTCGTCCGCCAGTTGGTCAAAGCCTGAGCGCAGAAGAATTAATCCGCTCCGATTTCCGTTTATCCTACCCGTGAGATCCGCGTGATCCGCGGTCTCTTATTCTTCTTCCAGGAAATGAACCGTAGTAACGAGCGCGACGTGCGTAAACGCCTGCGGAAAATTGCCAAGCAATCGTTTTCCCCGCGGATCGTATTCCTCCGACAACAATCCGAGATCGTTGCGTAACGTCAGCAGGCGCTCCAACAGTTCGCACGCCTCCTTTTTGCGACCGAGCATGTTCAAACAAGTGGCAAACCAGAATGAGCACGGCAGAAAAACACCTTCGTCCCCAGGTAAACCATCGACATTTTCCTCCTCCGGTTTGTAACGCAGCACAAAACCTTGCACGACCAGATCACGCTCGATCGCAGCAACGGTGTTCCGCACGCGTTCGTCTTCGATCGGGAGAAAGCCGATCATCGGCATCATCAGCAAGCTAGCATCGAGTGCATCGCTTCCGTCAGTACTGCGTGAACGCTTCCACCTTCGAGTTGTAACCGCGTTCGCAAACTTCCTGATGGATTTGATCGCGAATTTGTTTCCAGCGCGCGAGATGTTCGTTCGCCGGCATCCCGCCTTTCTCGATCAACTGCACAGCGCGATGAAATGCCAGCCATGCCATCATTTTCGAATGCGTGAAATGTTTGCGTCCGCCACGCACTTCCCAAATCCCTTCGTCCGGTTCCTGCCAGTGCGATTCGAGAAATTTCATCAACGCTACCTGTAACCTCCAATCGGTCTCCTCGATTTCGATCCCCGCCTGCTGCGCGTGATAAAGCGAACTCATCACTTCGCCATAAACATCCAGTTGAAATTGCGTCGAAGCCGCGTTGCCAATCCGTATCGGCCTGGAATTTTCGTAACCGGCGAGCCATTCAATCTCGAATTCCGGCAGGCGCCGCTCACCGCGCGTCCCGTAGAGAATCTGCATTTGCGAGGGGCTTCCCGCGATCGTGCGCAGGAGCCATCCACGCCAGGCACGCGCTTCTTCGACGAACCCGGAGCGGGTCAATGCAAAGAGCGTGAATGTCGCATCGCGTAGCCAGCAATAGCGGTAATCCCAGTTGCGTACCCCGCCGATTTTTTCCGGCAACGAAGTTGTCGCTGCCGCCACGATTCCACCGGTCGGAGCATAGGTGAGTCCTTTGAGGACAACGAGAGAACGCCTGACTGCGTCGCTCCATTTACCGCCGTATTGACAGCTACCGGCCCAATCGCTCCAATACGTTTCCGTGTCTCGCAGCGCGTGATCGGGATTGATCGCGCTCGGCGGACGTTCGTGTGACTGATACCAGGTGAGCACGAAGGGCACACGCTCGCCCTTTGCGACTTCGAAATCCGCCACGGTCGTGAGATCTTCTCCGCGCGTTTCAATCGGCGTTCGCAAAACGAGTCCGTTCGGTCCCGCAATCGCTTCCAGTCCATCACCACATTTCCGCACCCACGGCACCATGTCGCCGTAATCGAAGCGAATGATCAGCTCCATTCGCATTGAAACTTTTCCGTCCACACCTTCGACGATGCGGACGATGTCCGGATTCGTTCCGCGTGGCGGCATGAAATCAATCAACCGCACCGCGCCGTCCTTCGTTTCGAAGGTAGTTTCGAGAATCAACGTGTAGCCGCGATATTTCCGTGTCACGGTTGCCGAATTATCGGATGGCGCAATGAGCCAGCGGCCGTTCTTCGGTTCGCCGATCAGTGCCGCAAAACAGGAAGCGGAATCAAACCGTGGAAAACAAAGCCAATCGACCGAGCCATTTCGACCAACCAGCGCCGCCGTCTGCGTGTCGCTAAGAAATGCGTAGTCCTCGATCTTCACCGTCTTCCTGTTTGCTCATGCTCATGCTCATACTCTTGCTCCTCTTCGCACTTCACGACTTACGTCTCTGCCAGCTTCCCGATCCCATCTTTCGTTAGTCGAAAGACTCGCCACTCCTCCAACGGCGCCGCACCGAGCTTCTTGTAAAATTGAATTGCAGGATCATTCCAAGTCAGGACCGCCCATTCCATTCGTCCGCAATTCTGATCGCGAGCGATTTTCGCCAGATGTGCCAGCAGCGCGCGCCCGTAACCGCGGCCGCGCATTTCCGGCTTTACAAATAAATCTTCGAGGTAGAGTCCGGGGCGCCCGAGCCAGGTAGAAAAATTAAAAAAATAAACCGCGAAACCCACCGGCGCTGCATTTTCAAACGCAATCACGACTCTCGCCGCCGGCTCCGCTCCAAAGAGCACTTCACGCAAACCTTCTTCCGTAGCGAAGACATCATTCGGCGCGCGTTCGTAGGTCGCAAGATCGCGGATCAGTTGCAAAATAATCGGAACGTCCGCGACCGTTGCGTCACGAATCTGAAAACTTCTCTCGCTCATTTCTATTTCCGTCTCCGATGAATGATGGACGCAATTCTCTCTGCAAGCCACCAATGAAATGACCGCGCCGGCACCGCGCGATGTCGGGCTTCCAGCCTGTGTCTCCTCATTCGACAGACTGAAGTCTGCCGGCCGAGGTAAGCTGGAAGCCTGACTTCCGAATTGACAATGCGACTCCAGGAAGTCGGAGTAGCGTCATGCCAGATCGCGCCCGTCCCTGGTCCGTTCATCTTTACGCACTCTGCTGGAACGAAGAACGGCTGCTGCCGTTTTTCTTTCGCCATTATGACCCAATTGTTACGCGCTATTTCATTTTCGATCACGATTCGACTGATTGCTCCCGCCAGATTCTGAAGGCGCATTCGCACGTCACTCTGGGGAAATTTGAGGTGCGTGGGGACAGTTATGTCTCAAGTGCATGGGATTTTTACAATCATGCCTGGAAGCAGAGTCGCGGTCGCGCCGACTGGGTCGTCATCTGCAATATTGACGAGCATCTCGAGCATCCGGACTTCGCCGGACTCTTCGATCGAGCGCACAAAAGCGGTGCGACTATTTTTGCGTCCGAAGGTTTTGAAATGATCACCGCCGCTTTCCCCGAAGAAACCGCGCCGCTGCGCGAACAAACACGCCGTGGCTGGCATTCCAAGGACCTGGATAAAGCTTCCGTTTTTAATCCAAACGCGATCCGGGAAATTAATTACGGGGCGGGGCGTCACGCTTGCAACCCCCAGGGCTGCATCGTGTGGTCGGCGGAGCGAGTCCGCTTGCTGCATTATAAATATCTCGGATTGGATTATCTCCAGCAACGCATCGCTGAGCTCGGCGCCCGCAGACTGGCCGGGGACATTCGACAGAATTTTGGCCATCATTACGAAACGACGGCGGCGCAACTCGCCGAAATATACCGGCTCAAAATCGAGACGGCCTCGTCAATCGACCCGAATTGAACATGCGAACGGCCGAGATTGACGGTGTTTGTGTTGTGCCGCTGAAGCTAGTTCGCAATGAACGAGGACGTTTAATGGAGGTCCAGCGTCGCGAGGATCCGCATTTTCTTGGATTTGGCCAGGCTTACATCACTTCCACGCTGCCCGGCGTCGTCAAAGCGTGGTATCGGCATTCGCGGCAGATCGACCAGATCGCGTTGATCAAAGGCACGCTCAAGCTGGTGTTGTTCGATTCGCGCGAGAATTCCGCGACGCGTGAAGTGTCGCTGGAGCTGATGATCAATGAGGCGGCACCAGCCTTGGTCCAAATTCCCTCTGGTATTTGGCATGGATTTCAGGCAATCAAGGACGAGACATTTTTGCTGCACTTGAACTCAGAGCCATTTCAATTCGACACGCCGGACGAAGAACGGATCGCACCGGATGATCCGCGCGTTCCATATCGCTGGTCGTAAGCCACCGATGAAACGAGTCGAATTAACATTAATTACGAACAAGTCCCTTTTCGCCCGCCGGGCTGAGTACGCCGGAATCGATCGCATCATGATTGATCTCGAGCGATTGGGAAAAGCCAAACGCCAATACGGTCGCCAGTTCTTTCTTTCCGATCATCATCCCTCCGATATCGATCTGATCCGCGCCATATTGTTTGTCGCGAGTGTCCAGGTGCGCGTGAATCCATGGCACGAGCAAAGCATTTCTGAAATGAACGATGTCATCTCGCGCGGCGCGCAAATTGTGATGTTGCCAATGGTGCGCGATCGAGAACAGGCAGCTCGTTTTGTTGACGCCGTGAACGGCCGGGCGCGAACAAGTTTGCTCATTGAAACTGCCAATGCGCTCAATGACTGTGACGAATTACTGAGCGTGGATGGCATCGATGAAGCCCATATTGGGTTAAATGACCTGGCCATCGACCTGGGACGCGAATCCATCTTCGAGGCGCTGGTCGATCGCCTGCTCGACGGCATCGCGTGCATCGCGGCGCAGCGTCACCTTCGCTTTGGTTTCGGCGCCGTCGCTGGTCGCGGCTGCAGCGCGTTGCCGATTGATCCCGAAATCATCATCAGCGAACAAGCCCGCCTGGGAGCAAGCGTGGCATGGCTTGGGCGTTCTTATAGTCGCGCTTGTGAGAAATTAAACCGACCAGAGCTTGTGAACGAAATTCGCTGGATTCGAAGGACGTTCGAACAGCCGGGGAATACTGAGGTAAATTTTCGCGCACTGCAACAGCAGCTTGCCTTCTGGAAGAGGCTCGAGGCTCTCGCAGTAGCTTCTTGACAAACCGCACAAAGCGAAGTCAATCGATGTCGTTGCGCGTGAATCGAAATTTTTTTGTCACGTTACCGGCGGTGGCCGCGGTGGCGTCATTCACCGGCCTCATGGCAACGCCGGGACACGGCCAAGAACTGCCTTCGCTCATCAATGTCGTCGATTATACCAAGTTGCTCCCGCTTCTGCCCGAGGCGCCTGCTGGTTGGACGGCAGATAAGCCGAATGGTTCAACCACTGACGTCGGCGGATTCAAATTGACTAATGTGCACCGCGATTACCGCAAAGGCGTAGGCGATAGTGTCCCGACGACGGCGATTAGCATCCTCGATTCCGCGGCCAACCCCGATTATGTCGAGGCAACGACCGCGGCGTGGAAGTTCACGACGACTTCCACCGAAGGTTACTCCAAATCGGTCAACCTCGATGGCCATGACGGCTTCGAGACATTTGAGACCGAAGGCAAACACGGCACGCTCTGGCTGATGGTGGCGAAGCGATATTTTGTCCAAATCGAAACGCAGGGACAGGATCCGGCTGCGCTTCAAGAATGGGCTAAGCGCGTCGATATCAAAAAACTCGTCACGATTAAATGATCGTAGGCGCGATCATTGCCCCTTGCTCTTTCACCTCTCACTTCGCGCCTTCCTTTTCAGTACGTATCATCGGCACAAACCGAACCGGCAAGACTGCGCTCTGCTGCAGACGTCCATTCTTTTTCTCAAAAAGATAAAGTTCCTGCGCGAACTTGGCCCCGACCGGTATGATCATGCGCCCGCCTTCTTTCAATTGATCGAGCAACGGCCGCGGCACGCGTTCGGGCGCGCAGGTCACGATAATGGAATCGAACGGCGCGTGCTCCGGCCAGCCTTTGTAACCGTCGCCGGTCTTTACATGCACGTTTTTGTAACCCAGACGTTGCAGCGTTGCTTCGGCGTTCTTGGCCAACGGCTCGATGATTTCAATCGTATAAACGTCCGCGACCAGCTCGGCCAAGATCGCCGCCTGATACCCGGAGCCCGTCCCGACCTCGAGCACGCGATCAGTTGGTTGCGGCTGCAGCTCTTCCGTCATAAACGCAACGATGAAGGGTTGCGAAATAGTTTGGTCATATCCGATTGGAAGAGCTTTGTCGGTGTAACTCTCGGCGCGATATTCCGCCGGCACGAATTCTTCCCGCGGCACTTTGCGCAGTGCCGATAACACCCGCTCCGTTACCAGCCCCCGCATGACGATTTGCTCCTTCACCATACTTTCACGCCGCGCCGCAAAATCAGCAACCTGTGTTTGCGCTGGCTGGCATCCCATCCCAATTCCGGCCACCGCGATCAGAAGAAACCGCATCATCTATAATAATACGCAGGAACATAGGCTTGTAGCCTGTGCGCCCAGCGGCTTTCAAACCCCCTGATCCACCGACCCTAGACAACATGTCCGAGAGCGGACAGACCGGAATGTTTGTTCCGAGAGATAACAGCGTAAGCTAAATTGTTCGTGTCCTTAGTGTGCTTCGTGGTTAATTTCCCCGCTCAATAAATGGACGAAGATCGTAAGACTCCGGAGCAACGCGCTCAGATGACCGACATCGAGCGTCTGCGTCATTCGACTGCACATGTTCTGGCGACAGCGATCCTTAAAATCTGGCCGGAGGCGCAGTTCGCGGCCGGGCCGCCAGTCGACAACGGCTTCTATTATGATGTCGATCTGCCGCACCGGATCTCACCCGACGACTTCGAGAAGATCGAGGCGGAGATGAAGAAAGAGATCAAGGCGAACCATCCCTTCGAGCGGATGGAGGTTTCACGTGATGAAGCCTTGGAGCTTGGCAAAAAGGGAAGGCTCGCGGCAGTGAGCGATCGGAACGAACCCAGCAAGTTCAAGCTCGATATCATCGAGAACATCCCGCCGGGGGAAACGATCTCACTCTATCGCAACGGCGATTTCATTGATCTTTGCGCCGGCCCGCATGTCATGCGCACCGGGAACATCGGCGCGTTCAAGCTCACCAGCCTCGCCAGCGCTTATTATAAAGGCGACGAAAAGAATCCACAGCTCCAGCGGGTTTACGGCACCGCGTTTAAGACGAAGAAAGAACTCGATGATTACTTCGCAATGCTGGAGGAAGCCAAGAAACGCGACCATCGCAAACTCGGCAAAGAACTGGAGATTTTCATCATTGATGACGATGTCGGTCCGGGGTTGCCGCTTTGGCTACCCCGCGGCGCGGCCATCATCGAGGAGTTGGAGAAGCTTGCGAAGGAAACGGAATTCGCCGCTGGCTATCAGCGAGTCCGCACTACAAACATCGCACGCGAAAGCCTGTATAGGAAAAGCGGTCACATCCCCTACTACGCCGATTCCATGTTTCCGCCGATGACCTTGCTAGAAGAGAAGGACAAGAAGCAGTTTGAAAAGGCGAATGCGATCATCGCTCACTTCGAAAACTATAGCGGAGAAGTTTGGGATGGAGTTCTTCAGGAGGCCAAATCGGGAGATCTTTCCGATCCGGCTAGCAAAGAGGACTTGCTTACACAACTTGAGTTAGTTCGAGGCGCAGAGCGGGCAGACGAAACCAAATTAAGAGAGCTAAAGCAATTCGCGGCCTCCATTGGCGATCGATATTACCTCAAAGCAATGAACTGCCCGCATCATCATAAGCTGTATGCGGCAATGCCGCGCAGTTATCGCGATCTGCCGTTGCGATTAGCTGAGTACGGATTTTGTCATCGATACGAACAGAGCGGCGAATTGTTCGGTCTCATGCGCGTGCGCTCGATGCAGATGAACGACGCACACCTCTACATGACGCCCGAACAGTTCGAGAGCGAATTCAATGCCGTCAACGAAATGTATTTGAACTATTTTAAGCTCTTCGGGCTCGACAAATATTTAATGCGTTTTTCCACCCACGATCCATCGAAGCTCGGACAAAAATTTGTCGATGAACCGGAGCTTTGGAAGCAAACCGAGGAGATGACGCGGAATGTGCTTAAGAATTCCGGAATCAATTACGTCGAGGTGCCTAACGAGGCCGCGTTCTACGGGCCGAAGATCGACGTGCAGGTGTGGAGTGTGATCGGCCGCGAATTCTCCATCGCGACCAACCAGGTCGATTTCGCCCAGCCGCGGCGGTTCAACCTCGTTTACAAAGATCGTGATAACACCGAAAAGACACCGATCTGCATTCATCGTGCACCGCTCGGCACACACGAGCGCTTTGTCGGTTTCCTGATCGAACATTACGCCGGTAATTTCCCGCTCTGGTTATCTCCCGAGCAGGTTCGGATCTTGACGATTGGCGACGAACCTCAATTACTCGACTACGCGCGAGCTATCCTCAATGAACTGCGCAGTCATCAGGTTCGCGCCGAGATCGATATTTCAACCGACAAGATAAACGGCAAAATTCAGCGAGCCGAGCAGATGAAAGTCCACACCATGTTTGTCATCGGCAAACGCGACATGGAAGCGAAGGTCATCAGCGTCCGCGTGCACGGCAAAGGAAACCTCGGAGCCAAGCCGCGAGACGAAGTTATTTCTACGCTGCTCGAGCAGATCAAAATGCGCGCGGCTTGAGTTACACCATGCAGTTCCTGCTTAACTGGCCGTGGGCGTTGTCCTTCTTTTTCGTCTCGTGCGTTACTACTGCCATTGTCGTTGCCGGGCTATGTCTGGTGCGAAAGAAGTTTCCGGCAGATGTATTAAAGGAGAATCACGAGGTAGCGGCGATCATCTTTAACGCTTTCGGCGTGCTCTACGCCGTCGTCGTCGCGTTTGTTGTTTTCGTAACATGGAACGGCTACGACGAAGCTACAAAAAACCTGCAATTAGAGGCCAGTCAGGTCATCGACCTCTCTCACAGCGCCAAAGCATTCCCCGACCCGGCGAGCAAAGTCATTCAAGACGGACTAATTAATTACACTAATTCAGTTCTTAATGACGAGCTAAGACGAATGGCAGGGGGTGACATAGGCGTCTCTTCGACCGGCTCGTTGAGAAATCTGATCGCGGTGTTTGATAACATGGAGGACAAATCGATTCCCAACAGAGAGCTATACATGGAATCGTTACGGCGACTAAATAACCTCGCCGAGTATCGCAGGCTCAGAATTTTTGCGGGGAACAATACGGTGCCCCCAATGATGTGGCTGATCATGCTGGTAGGCGGAGTAATAATGGTTTTGTACACCTATTTCTTCGGCGTCAGGAATATTCAGGCGCAATACATAATGACGTCTGCGCTCACAATAATGATCAGCCTGATCTTATTTGTCGTTTATGTTCTCGATCACCCGTTCACAGGGAGTAGCAGAGTGAGTGCGAGACCCTTTAGCGAAGCCATGGAGTTGATGCAAAAAGAGTATTCGGAGCCGTCGGTCCGAAGATGACCCCATTGGTCCAGCTTTCAGCTCAGATTCGCGCCACCGACTGTTTTTCGCTGATGAGGAGGCTTGCGGTTGCTTGATTGCGCTATGCAGAGCGGAATCGGCAGCTAAGAATCAACTGTGCAGCTAAAGGAAGCGCTAAAAAAATATTTCGGCTACGACGAATTTCGTCCGCTGCAGCGGGAAATCATCGACGATGCGCTGGCAGGAAGGGACGTCTTTGCTCTGTTGCCGACCGGCGGTGGTAAATCACTTTGCTTTCAATTGCCGGCGTTGTTGCGCGATGGGGTGACGATTGTGGTGTCGCCATTAATCGCGCTGATGAAGGATCAAGTCGATGCGCTGCGGGCGAGCGGAATTGCCGCGACGTTCCTGAATTCAACGCTTGGCGCAAACGAAGCGCGCGAACGATTCCGTGGGCTACATCGCAATGAATTTCGTCTGCTTTATGTCGCCCCGGAGCGGCTGATGATGGAAAACTTTCTGGAGAGCACGCTCAACTGGAACATTGCCCAGATCGCGATCGACGAAGCGCATTGCATCAGTGAATGGGGCCATGATTTTCGTCCGGAATATCGGGAGCTGAAAAAATTGCGGGCGCAGTTTCCCGATGTTCCGATCATGGCGCTGACCGCGACCGCCACCAAGCGAGTGCGCGACGACATCGTCAAGCAACTCAAGCTACGCCAACCGCGTTGTTATGTTGCGAGTTTCAATCGACCGAACCTGACTTATCGGGTGGTGCCGAAGTCTTCTGCCTACCAGCAGGTGCTGGATTTTGTTCGGGTGCGTCCGAATGAGAGCGGCATCGTCTATTGCGCCAGTCGCAAATCAAGCGACGCGCTGGCGGAAAAACTAACGAAAGATGGGATCAAGGCGTTGCCATATCACGCCGGAATGGAATCGAAAGAACGGACGCGCAACCAGGAAGCATTTCTGCGCGACGATGCGCGTGTGATTACGGCAACGATTGCGTTCGGCATGGGCATCAACAAACCGAACGTGCGCTACGTCATTCATCACGATCTGCCGAAGAACATCGAAGGGTATTACCAGGAAACCGGACGCGCGGGACGCGATGGTTTGCCGAGCGAGTGCGTGCTGCTCTTCAGTGTGGGCGATGTAGTGAAACAGCGGCGTTTCATCGAGGAAAAGAGTGAAAGCGAGCAGCGCATCGCACACGAGCAGTTGCGCACCATGGTGGCATATGCGGAAACGCGCCATTGCCGGCGGGCGACATTGTTGCGGTATTTCGGCGAAACCTGGTCGCCTGTTTCTCTAGAGGCGGGCGGCTCGCCTGCGTCGGCTCGTCGTTCTGCAGCCGACACGGCTGCCACCACAAAAGACACGACGGATGGACGGGAAATTTCATGCAACGGCTGCGACAATTGCCTGGAACCACGCGAGACGTTCGACGGCACGATCCCGGCGCAAAAATTTCTCTCTTGCGTGCATCGAGTGCAGGCCAAGCAGGGCTTTGGATTTGGGCTAAATCATATCGTGGAAGTTCTGATTGGCGGAACGAACGATGCGATCAAAAAGCGCGGACATGATCAGCTATCGACCTTTGGAATCGGCGCTGATTTGAAACGCGAGCAATGGCAAAGAATCGGGCGGGAACTGTTACGCCTCGGTTTGGTGGAAGCAGCGCCGGGAAAATTTGCGACTTTGAGTGTGACCGACGCCGGAATGATGGCGCTACGAAAACGGACACCGATCACCTTAACCAAGCTGATCGAAGCTCCGGCAAAGAAGGTCCGCATCCCACGGGCTGGCGAAATTGAATGCGATGAAGAACTCTTCGAGCGTTTACGCGCGCTGCGCCGAAAGATCGCGGACGAGCGCGATGTCCCTGCTTATATTATCTTTTCCGATGCAACGCTCCGCCAGATGGCGCAAACGTGCCCACAAAGTAAAAGCGAGTTCGCACAGATCGCCGGAGTCGGACAACAAAAACTCAAGGAATTTGCGGAGTCATTCCTGGCAGAGATTGGTGAGCATCTTCGCTCCGGCCCGGCGATGGCATCTACGCCGGGAACGTTCTGACCCGCCCTGCCAAGGGGCACGACCTCTGCTGGTTCTCTCTCGCGAGATGGAGTGCGAAGAAGGGCAGCCGAGGGAAGACGTGGATACCGGCGCTCAGGCCGCTCCTCCTTTCTGGCAAAGAATCGGCCCGCGCGCGGTGGCGTTGCTAGCGTTGGTTGGTATAGCTGCCGCGGTCTTCTTAACTCAGCATTGGCATTCGCGGTCCGAATTTCGTCATAAGCTAACGGAAACGCAGCCGACGACGGGTTATGCGATTGAAACGACGGCGACAAAAGCCGCGCCGGTAGTAAATCGGCTCGTGCCCGAAGTAAGTCCTACTGCGACCGCCCCGATTACAGTCGATATGATCGCAAGTCCACCGCGGTCGGTCGCCGACCAGCCAGCGACCTTGCAACTAACGACGAACCCAGCGGGCGCAACCTTCGCGGTTTATCCCGGAATAATCGCGGATAAGGCCGCCCCCGCTTCCGCGCCGTTGCGGACTGGGATAGCTCCCGGTACGGCCGAGGATCTTCGCGGGGGAAATTACACAATTTTCCTTCACAAGGAGGGCTGGCCGGACAGCCGGGCCGAAGTCCAGCTGCAAGCCGGCGAGGTTCGTCCGGTCGAGTACGCGTTTTTCCATGGCGAAGTTACGATCACGAGTGTTCCAAATGGCGCGGAAATTCTTTGCGGCACTGTTTCGCTTGGGTTCACGCCTTTAACGGCTGCTTTGCCCGCTGGCAATCAAGTGCTCACTGCCCGCCTCAAGAATTATCCGGACCGCACCCAAAATGTTACGGTTAATGAAAACGCAACTCCCACGATCGAGTTTCAAATGCGCGTGCGCCGGCACATTGCCAAGGCGAAACAAACACCGACGCCGTCGTTCATTGGGAAAGTCGGCGACAGCTTGAAACATCTTTTCGGCGGGAGTCCGACTCCCGCCCCGCATAGAAAACGGTAAGTAGTGACATCAATTTGGGATTGCTTTACCGCGCGCATTTCAATGGCTCAAACGCGTTGAAATATTTTGGCTCGGCGAGCGCTATGTCGTCTTGACCCTGTTGGCGATTTCACACTATTCTCCGCTCGCGTCGATCGGCGAATACTAATATGCGCAAGGAACTTACTGTCCGCGGGCTAATCATCGGAATCATTATCACGTTGGTGTTCACTGCGGCCAACGTCTACTTCGGTCTCAAAGCCGGCCTTACTTTTTCCACGTCGATTCCGGCAGCGGTCATTTCGATGGCGATGCTGCGCGGTTTCAAGGACGCGACGATCCAGGAAAATAACATCGTGCAAACAGTCGCTTCGGCGGCAGGCACGCTGTCGTCGATCATTTTCGTGTTGCCGGGTCTGATCATGATCGGTTGGTGGACCGAGTTCCCATTCTGGATTTCATTTTGGATCTGCGCCCTCGGCGGAATTCTCGGAGTGATGTATTCAATCCCGCTGCGCCGCGCGTTAGTCACTCAATCCGACCTGCCGTATCCCGAAGGGGTAGCTTGTGCTGAGGTGCTCAAAGTTGGGAGCAGCGGCGATTCGGAACACGCTTCGGACGTTGAACATGGTCGGGCCGGTCTTCTTTCGGTGTTGTGGGGATCGATCGTGGCCGCGGTCTTTGCGGTTGTCGTTCAGACGCAATTATTCGCGGCCGACGTCGCGCACACCTTTCGCATCGGGAAGCGCGGCGCCGTGAGCGGTTATGATTTCTTCTTGTCGTTTGCTCTTCTCGGCATTGGGCATTTGGTCGGTTTGTCCGTTGGAATCGCGATGCTCATCGGTGCGTTGATCGGTTGGGGCTGGGGTGTGCCGCACTTTTCCTCCATTGCCGGCGACATCACGACCGCGGCGGCGACGCTCGCGCAAAGAACCTGGAGCACGAAAGTCCGTTTTGTCGGTGCCGGCGCGATCGGCGTCTCCGCGATCTGGACGTTGCTCAAATTGGTGAAACCGGTCGCAAGCGGACTTGCTGGGGCAATGGCCGCATCTCGCGCGCGAAAGGCTGGGAAGGCGGACACGCTGCCAATCACCGAGCGCGACATTCCAATCGGCATTGTTGGTCTGGTCACGCTCGCTTGCATGGTGCCAATTGGGTTGTTGCTAGCCTATTTCGCCAACGAGAGTGGTCTCGGCGCGAACATGACGACGCTTGTCATTGGCGGCGTCGCCTACATTGTGCTGATGAGCTTTTTCGTCTCTGCGGTGTGCGGTTACATGGCCGGCTTGATTGGTTCGTCCAATAGTCCGCTCTCAGGTATCGGCATTCTGGTGGTGATTGGCGCCGCGCTCTTGCTTGTGATCGGCGTAAAACCGTACGTGTCGCCGGATGCGAGTAAGGCACTTATCGCGTTCGCGCTTTTTACCACCGCGGTCATCTTTAACGTTGCGGCAATTGCGAACAACAACCTGCAGGATCTGAAAACCGGCCAGCTGGTTGACGCGACGCCGTGGAAACAACAGGTAGCGCTAGTTTTCGGTGTAATTGCGGGAGCTTTCGTAATTCCTCCTGTTCTCGATCTCGTTAATCACGCCTACGGATTCGTCGGCGCGCCTGGGGCTGAAACACGCACAAGTCCGTTGCCCGCGCCGCAAGCGGGGTTGATCTCTTCGTTGGGGCAAGGCGTCATCGCCAAAAATATCGACTGGAGCCTGATCCTGACCGGCGCATTCATCGGTGTTGGCATCATCCTGCTCGACGAAATCCTCGCACGCACAACAAAGCACATGCGCGTTCCGCCACTCGCGGTCGGGCTTGGAATTTATCTCCCGACCCAGAGCACGTTGATGATCGTTGTCGGAGCTATTGTCGGCTGGTTATTCGACAGGCGAGCTGACCGAAGCGCGAGACCTGAAGCAGCAAAGCAGCTCGGCATCTTACTCGCATCCGGCTTAATCGTCGGTGAAGGCATTATTGGGGTGGTGATTTCCGCCATCATCGTCTTCTCGGGCAAAGATGCACCGCTAGCATTGGTCGGGCCGGATTTCGCACTCGCGGGCAAATTCATCGGCGGTATCGCGTTTGCAGCTATCGCCCTGGCTTTGTATCGCTGGATTTTAGGAATGGCGCGGGCGAATGAAGCGCGCTGACATTCAACGTCACTAAAATCGCGACCTAAAAGTCCACGATTGCTCACTTGCCTCTGACTTTGGCCGGAGTTAGACGTGGTATCATGGCCTCAAATAATTATGCGCATCCCGAAGCGCTGGTCGAAACGGACTGGCTGGCGCAACATCTAAAAGACGACGGCATTCGCATTGTCGAGTCGAACGAAGACATTTTGCTCTACGATACCGGGCACATACCCGGCGCCGTTCACATCGACTGGCGGGCCGATCTGCAAGACCCCGTTATTCGAGATTACATTCAGCCGGACAAATTTGCCGAACTGTGCAGCCGCAATGGCATCACGCCCGAAACGACCTGCATTTTTTACGGCGACAAATCGAATTGGTGGGCCTGCTACGCGCTCTGGGCGTTTCGATTGTTCGGACACGACAAGGTAAAAATTCTCAACGGCGGCCGGGACAAATGGAAAGCGGAAGGCCGCGAAATGACGCGCGAGGTACCGAAATACCCGCGCACAAATTACCCGGTGCCGAAGCGTCGCTACGATACGGAGATTCGAGCTTTCGCGGACGAGGCGCTGGCACAAAGCAAGGCGAAGAAGCCTTTGATCGATGTTCGTTCACCCGGTGAATACAAGGGCGAGATCACACACATGCCGGAGTATCCGCAGGAAGGTGTGCTGCGTGGAGGTCACATCCCAGGGGCCAAGAGTGTGCCCTGGAAAACGGCGGTCAAAGACGATGGCACCTTCAAAGCGGCGGCGGACCTCGAGAAGATTTACATTCAAGGTTGCGGCGTTAATCCAAACACCGACACCGTGGTTTATTGCCGGATCGGCGAGCGCTCCAGTCACACCTGGTTTGTGCTCACCTATCTGCTCGGGCTAAATAACGTCCGCAATTACGATGGTTCGTGGACGGAATGGGGCAATCGCGTCGGCGTGCCGATCGAAAAGAGCGAGTGAATTGTAGCCGCGGTCGCTGGCCGCCGCATCTCACGGACGCACTTCGATCTCGATCGGCAGACAGTGGCTGATCATGTAATTGCCAGCATCAGCATCCTGTTCCATCGGCTGAACCCGACCGCGTGAATCCGTGGCGCGTGCCATCAGCGTGTAATTGCCTGGGGCGGGGGTTCTCCACTCAAATTCCCACAGACGCCATGCATTTTCGGTCGCGTCGCCGTTGAGAGTGGCTTCGCTCCATGATTTGCCGCCATCGCAGCTGATCTCCACCTTGGTAACGACTCCCGCGGCCGTCCAGGCCGCGCCCCTCACGTCACACTTTGAATTCGCAGAAATGACTTCGTTGTTGCCTGGTCGCGCGATTTCCGCTTTCACCTGCATCTCAGTTAGTGGGACAAGGACGGGTACGTTCTCGTCGCGCTTCCAATAGGCGTAGTCGATTGACTGATAGTAACCATTGAATGGCCGATCGGTGACAATGAGTCGCTGAAGCCATTTGACAGACGCCATCCCATACCAGCCAGGCACGATGGCGCGCAGCGGAAAACCGTGCGCGGCCGGAAGCGGCTTTCCATTCATGGCGAAAGCCAGCAACACATCATCCATTGCTTTTTCGACCGGCACACTGCGTGTAAAATTCACCTTCCCAGCCGGTCGCGGCAACTCCGCAATCGTTCCATTGTCCGCGCCTTCAAAGACAATTTCATGCGCACTATCAGAAATCTGGGCGCGCTCCAGCACGTCGCGCAGCCTCACGCCGGTCCATTCTGCGTTTCCGACAGCCCCAAGTTCCCATTGCACACCTTTGACTTTCGGGACCAGAAACACACGGCTGTTACCGGCGCACTCTATCGTTGCCATGAGTGTGTGCACTGGCATGTTACGTAACTCGTCCATTGTCATCTCGAACGGGCGCGCGACCTTGCCTTCCACTTTTAAACGCCATTCGCGCTCGTCGATCTTGGGGACCGGAAAATGGCAGCGAACATAAAAGCGCTCCGTTGGTGTGACGAAACTCTCGAGCGCAGCGAACGGCATCTCGAGATTCGGCGGTTCCTTCTCCCGCGTGATCATATTCGCGCGGAACTACGCTGCTTTTTCCTGGGCCGCGTTACGATCAACCGGATACCGCGCCTCTCTCCAGGCGTGCCAGCTACCGGGAACATTCCGCACGTCGGCAAATCCTTCCGCTTTCAGGATGCTGGCGGCGATGCTGGCGCGATAACCGCTGGCGCAGTAAACCGCTGTCGGCTTTGACTTATCCAATTCGCCAAGGCGCTTCCACAACTCAGACAGAAAAATATGACGCGCACGCGGGACGTGGCCGCCCTTCCACTCGCGATTCGAACGGACATCGAGGATCTGCAATTCGGCGCCGGCATCTTTCAATTCGTGCACGCTCATCTGCGCAATTTGCGCGAACGGATAACCGGCGTTGTCCCATGCTTTCATTCCGCCGACGAGATAGCCTGCGAATTTGGTGAAGCCGGTGCGAATAAACAGGCGCACGATTTCATCAAGATCCTCATCTTTCTCCAACACCAATAAGATCGGTTGTTCGGGATCGAGCAATGAGCCGGCCCAGATCGAAAGCATGGGTGACCCGCCAATATTTAAGGCGCCGGGAATATGTGCGGCGCCAAAAGCGAGCATCGTTCGGGTATCGACCAGAACGCCCGCTCGCTCGTCGACTGCCTTTTTGAATGCCTTGGGCGGTAAAGCAGCAACCCGCGGTAACCCTCCGAGAAGTGCCGGACCTTCCGCGTTTACCCTTTTCATCCGTGGATAATATTTCGGGATGGGCGGCGCGGTGGAGACGGCAAACCGGGTGAACGATTCTACATCCTTAAACTGCAAAAAAGGATTAAGCGGTCGCTCGTAACCGATAGTGCTGCTTAAGCGGTCACCAATTTCTGCCCCACAAGGCGACCCGCTGCCGTGCGCCGGATAAATGATAACGCTGTCGGGCAGCTTCATATAAAAGTCGCGCAGGGTGTGAAATTGCTGGGCCGCGAGTTTGCCGGTTTCCTTTTCCCCCAGCAGATCGGGACGGCCCGCCGAATTGACGAAAAGCGAGTCGCCGCTCAAAACCCCCCACGGAACCTCCGGATGTTCTGTGTCCGCCAACAAATAGGAAACGTGCTCAGGGGTGTGGCCGGGAGTATGGCGTGCGGTGATGATTACCGGACCAAGGTTGAAGGTGTCACCATCAGAGACTTTCTCGTTCTCAAAACCGTAGCGCGCACCTCCTTCGTGACTGACGTAAATCTTGGCGGACTCAACCCGGCCCTGAAGCTCCCGCGCTCCGCTAACGAGATCTGCATGAATATGCGTCTCGAAGATATGAGTAATGGCGACGTTTTTTGCACGCGCCAATTCCAGATAAACGTCAACGTCTGCTCGTGGATCAAAGACCGCCGCGATGCCTTCGTCGTCATCGCCGATTAAGTAAGAAATTTCAGCCAACCCTTCCGTTTGAATCGTTTCAAAGACCAATGACATAACCCGTAACTATACCGCCGAGGCTCCGATCCAAGCAAGCCGCGGCAAAGAAAAACAATGCGTCGCTCGCTTGATTGAGACATTACTGGTATGATTTGGTCGATTTCTCCGAGATGCGAATTCTGTTGATCGAAGATGAAAAGAAGACCGGGGCTTATTTGGCCAAGGGTCTGGGCGAAGCCGGCTTTCAAGTCACGACCGCGGAAGACGGCGACACCGGCCTGGAATTCGCGCTAAGCAGATCGTTCGACCTCTTCATTATCGACGTGATGCTGCCGAAAAGAGATGGTTGGTCGATCGTATCGACGCTGAAGAGAAAGGAAGTTCGCACACCTATTCTTTTGTTAACTGCGCGTGATAGTGTCCGTGACCGGGTAAAAGGACTCGAGCTCGGTGCCGACGATTACCTGGTCAAGCCCTTTGCTTTTTCCGAATTACTGGCAAGGGTGCGATCGGTCTTGCGTCGCTCCCAAAGCGTGCAGTCGCCGGAACAGGTGCGCATCCACGACCTGGAGATTGACACCCGCCGTCACAAGGCCTGTCGCGCCGGCGCCCCGCTTAATCTTACCTCCAAGGAGTTCTTGCTGCTGGCCCATTTAGTCCGGAATGCGGGTGAAGTGGTGTCGCGCAACGAAATTGCCAACCAAATCTGGGACATCAATTTTCCCATTAACACGAATGTCGTCGATGTAATGGTGCGACGCTTACGGGCGAAAGTGGACGACCCATTCAAGGAGAAACTGGTGCGAACCATTCGCGGCGTCGGTTATGTTCTTAAGTCAGACTAGGAGACGGCTGAAAACCTTTATCCCAACCTTCTCCCAGTGGGAGAAGGAACGTTGTTCGCTATCGAACGATCCAAAACTGAGCGCGGGTTCCTCTCTCGCTCTCTCCCGTTGGGGGAGACGCATCCCGCGTACGCGGTAGCAGTGAGGGCCGTTCTTCAATGGTCTACCAGGCCGCGATCAATCGCGTCGCAGCTTGTCCTTCTCTTTACCCTGGCGGCAGCGTTGCTTCTCTTCTGCGGACTCGGCGCCTTCTACTTGATTGTGGTTCGGCACGCATTCCAGGAAGACAATGAATTTCTCGCTGACCGACTGTCCGCGCTGGAAAGGGAATTGAGCCAGAGCGGCGGATTGGGCCGATTGACCGCGACATTGCGAGGCGCGCATGAGAACGCGGTGGAGGCTTACTGGGTACGAGTAATTAATCCGAGTGGAAAAATCATCGCGGAAACGCCGCAAATGAGCACCTTCCTGCCGCCGTCTGTTTTTCCCAGCCCGACGGTCACGCCTTCGCCGTTTAATCCGAAGAATTATCGAATCGGTAGCAAATTGTTCTCACTGGTAGCGACACGCGAGGAAACCGACGGCCAACCCTACCTTCTCCAGGTTGCGCAGGATCGATCAAGCGACGAACAATTCGTCACCCAATTCGCTCTCGTCCTGGGCGGCGCTTTGCTTCTCGGGATTGGGCTGTCGGCCGTGATTGCCATCGCGGTGACGAAACGCGGCCTGTGGCCCTTGCAGCAGATGACGCAATCACTCGAACGCATCGACCCGAGCCATCTTAACGAACGCCTCGGCAGGGCGACATGGCCGCGCGAGCTTCAGCCGGTCGCGACTGCTTTCGACGAGATGCTGGCGCGCTTGGAAGATTCCTTTACCCGTCTCTCTCAATTCTCTGCGGATCTGGCGCACGAACTTCGCACGCCTATTTCAAATATCCGCGGAGAAGCCGAAGTTACACTAACCCGGCCACGCACCTCGGAAGACTACCGCAATGTCATTGAATCAATTACAGGTGAATGCGAAAGGCTTTCGGGAATAGTCGAGAACCTCTTGTTTCTCGCTCGCGCCGAAGCCGCCGATCGCCGGATCGAAAAAGATATTTTTCCGGCACGAACGGCCATTGAAAAAATCGCGTCCTACTATCGCACGATCGGGGAAGAACGAGGTATCTCCATCACCAATGAAGGTGACGGCGACGTCTATGCCGACCCTCTGCTGTTCGATCGGGCCTTGAGCAACCTTCTCGACAACGCATTGCGATTCACCCCAGACCGGGGCAAAATCATGATCAGGACTCAAAGCAAGAATGGCCGGACAGAGCTTGCGGTGGAGGATACCGGGTGTGGAATCGCGCCTCACCATCTCTCGCGTATCTTCGATCGATTCTACCGGATCGATTCGTCGCGCAGCTCCAAAGGAACTGGCCTGGGTCTGGCCCTGGTAAAATCCATCACCGATCTGCATGGTGGTTCAGCCATGGCAACAAGCGAGCTTAACCGCGGCACTACTGTCACCCTTACCTTTCCGGCGCAGAATAGCTCGGTCGCAGAGGACAAGCTGCCTGCTCGGTCGTAAAATCGTGTTGCCAGCAGGATCTTTGTGGCAGGAGGTTTAATCAGATGAAGGTCAAAGTCTGATTGTCGTTAGTTGCAGCAACTGTTAGCGCAGCTGGCGCCACCTTAGAGACGGAGCGTATCGATCAGTTGACCGGCTTAAGGGGCAAGCTGAACGAAAAAGAACGAGCTTACAAAATCAGCTTCCCGCGCGACGACATCGCGGTTTCAGTCGATGCTGGAAAATACCGGCCTTCATGGGACTCACTACCCGGGCGTCCTTCACCAGGGCCATCCACAACGAAGCCATGGTCATGGGCGATACCGTTCTATTCGAGGACGAAGTTAACCTCGCGATGTTCGTCGCGCTGGAAAGCGGCCTGAGTGTGACCGATCTGCACAACCATTTCTTCTTCGACCATCCCAAAGTATTCTTCATGCACATTGAAGGAGAGGGCACCCTCGAACATCTCGCCTCCTCGGTCAGATTGCTCTATGACAAAGTCAGGGAGTTCCGCGCCGCTCATCCCACCCCGGCGGATCCTTTTCTTAAGCCGCCCCTGCCCGACGTCAGTACGATTACCGCTGATCCACTAAACAAGATCTTTCACAGTAGCGGTGAAGCGAACAGGGGAATGATCAAGTTCACCTTCGGACGTCCGGCCAAGGTCCACGGCGTCAATCTTGATAATACAATGGGGGGTGAACGCTTGGGCGGCATTTGCCGGTAGCGACGAGAACGCCGTGGTCGATGGCGACTTCGCCGTCACGGAAGACGAATTGCGGACGGCGCTTAAGTCGTTGCGCGAGGCCGGCATTAACATCGTCGCCATCCACTCCATATGATCGGCGAAGAACCGCGGATTATTTTCTTCCATTATTGGGGCCGTGGCCCAGCTCAAGAGTCTTGCCCAAAGTATTCAGAAAGCTTTGCCTGCTGAACTGGGATACCGGCAAAACCTCGTCCGAGTGTGAGATAAGCGTCGGCTTCTGTTACAAGACGAGGGTGGTGGCGTAACCATGTCACTCCAAGTAGGTTAAACCCACTAATCCATATTTTACGTTTGTTTCCGCTAGTCAATGGGTCGGCCAAGCTTACAAACTTCTTATAATTGATGACAGAAGATGCCTGGCCGGCGAGTTTTATTGGACGGCTGTAAGTGTCTTACAATGTGAGACATCGATTTATTCGCGATGTTTGGTTGGCGCGTGAAAAGCCTCACTGGCATGGCCGGTGCTTCTTTGTGATAATTGATTTCTCGCGCGGCGTGTTTACTGCGTCCTGCTGCGGCGTTAGCAACGTGGCGCGCTGAGGAACTCCCCACGCTAGCCTCTCCCTGAAAAGGGAGAGGCGAATGGGTAGTCCTAAAGACCACGCCGCTACTGCCTCGCCCTACAATCTTAGCTTCAACCCTTCCATTCGGTTGCACGGCTAGAATTGCTCAGTTAAAAGCAACGCCATGCTCTCACCAAGCGAAGCGGCGAATTGTTGAATCAAACGCTGCCCGCTTTACATTGCGGCTAAATGCTCAACGCCATCCTAGGGGCGCTAAAGTGGGGTGCGGTTGGTTTTGTGGTCACCCTTTTTCTCATGGTGATGTTCGAGGCTAGCCGGATCCACGATGATATCCCGGTTCCTGAATTCAAACGTCGCCATACCAAACGGACTGCAGTGGTGCTTTCCACTTTTGCCGGGATTCTCTCCGGCCTGGTGTGGTTGTTAGTACAACACTGGGACTAACTTTTCGCCGCCAGGCCATCTGTTCCTTTGATGGAACTCGATACCTTAGCAGAATGAAAACACCATTTGTTCTCGGCGTCGTCGGACACTTCGGCCTGGCTGTACGCGATCCGAAGAAGAGTGCCCGCTGGTTTCAACGGACCCTTGGTTTGCGCAAGGAATTTGAATTTGGCGATGGCGTTGCCGTCGGAAACGACAACGTCACCATCGCCTTGTTTAAAGGCAAGCCCGCACCACAAACCCTGGATCATATGTCCTTCCATCTGCCGAATATGGCCACTTTGAAAAAAGCGCTGACGCACTTAAAGAAACACAAGGTCGATCTCGAAGATCCCGGTGACGAGATCGGACCCGAAGCTCCCGGATCGAAACACATGGGCTCTGTGGTTTCACGATCCCGACGGCTACCGGTGGGAGCTATCAGTTCAAGGCGGTAAATAGCAGAGTAATATTTGCGTCTCTGCCCCTTCTCCTTGCTCCGTTCCGCTCGCTCTCCTATTTTCATCTCGAGCAATGCCTAAGTCTGTTTCCGTCCGCTCCGGCCAGGTTGAGTTTCTCAAACTCAACCTGGAACGATGGGAATATCGCGATATCTACCAATGGTTGCTTGCTCTGAAGTGGCCCCAGTTCGCCGCGCTCATCGCCGGCATTTATATCATCATCAACCTCGTTTTCGCCAGCATCTACGCGCTTGGTGACAACTGCATCGCCGGAATGAGCCCCGGTTCCTACTTCGAGGCTTTTTTCTTCAGTGTGCAAACGCTCGCCACCGTCGGTTACGGGCACTGGTATCCACAGACACTCTACGGTCACATCGTCACCACTATAGAGATCATCGTTGGCATGTTCGGGCTCGCCGTTATGACTGGCTTGATCTTTGTTCGCTTCTCCCGGCCGGCCGCGCGAATTCTATTCAGCAGATCAATTGTCATCGGTCCTTTGAATGGACGCCCTACCCTGATGTTGCGTGTCGGCAATCTGCGCGCGCAAAGCATGGTCGAGGCGGAGTTCAGGAGTCATGTTCACGCGGGATGAACCACTCGTCGAAGGCGACACTTTCCGGCACTTCTACGACCTGAAACTTCATTTCGATCGCCTCATCTCTTTTCCGGCTGCGCTCACCCTTCGCCACACCATCGATGAAAAAAGTCCCCTTTATGGCCAGACGCCGGAATCACTTGCTGCCAGCCGCGCCATATTCATTGCCTCCGTCGTAGGAATCGATCCCGTAATTCCAGCCGCAGTGCAAACAATGCAGGACTACAGCTGGCGCGATATCCGTTTCGGGGAACGTTTCGTCGAGATTTATTCGGAACCAGCCCATGGGAAGCTAACCGTCGATTTCGGTCGGCTTCACGACACCGAGCCCGTGGGTGAACAGTCGATTCCGACGACGTAGTTTCGATAAAAGAGCAACGTGGCGGCGCCAGGAGAGCGAAAGTCACTAACCGCCGCGACTGCGTTTCGGTTCGTTCTTATCCTCGGCATTGCCAACGGCTTCGCCGACCTTACTTACGAAGGCGCCCGAAGCGGCAGTGGTCAATTTCTAGGGTCCTTGGGCGCAAGCGCGGCGGTTATCGGTTTCACCGCCGGACTTGGAGAACTGCTTGGGTACGCACTGCGTTCGTTTAGCGGTTACCTTGGCGACAAAACTGGCAAATACTGGCTGGTAACCATCGCCGGTTACGTCGTGAATATGCTGGCCGTGCCAGCACTGGCATTAGCCGGTAACTGGCCACTTGCTGCCAGTTTGATTGTAGCCGAACGAACCGGACGGGCCATTCGTAAACCGAATACTGACGCCATGCTTTCGTTCGCTGGTCACAAACTTGGCCAGGGCTGGGTTTTTGGCTTGAACGAGGCACTCGATCAAGCCGGTGCGACTTTGGGCCCCCTCATCATTTCGTTAGTTCTATTTAAGCACGGTAGCTATCGGTCTGGTTTCGCACTGCTTTTGATCTCCGCACTGATCACTATCGCGGTTGTTCTCATCGCCAGTTATCTCTTCCCGAATCCGCGCGAACTGGAGGTGAGGCATGGCCTGGAAACTAAAGGATTTTCCCGCGCCTATTGGCTTTACTTAATTGCGGGTGCCTGTGTTGGCGCAGGCTTCGCCGATTTCGCACTCATCGCCTACCACTTTCAAACAACTGGATCGGTCGCGGGCCCAGTCATTCCGATTTATTATGCGATAGCAATGGCGTTAGGTGGTGCGAGCGCGCTCCTTTTCGGGAAGATGGTTTGATAGAGCTGGTCTATCCGTCTTGATTGTCGTCATCTTTACCTCCGCGTTTTTTGCGCCCCTTGTCTTTTTCGGCCGAACCTGGATTGCTCTTTGCGGAATGATTCTCTGGGGAATCGGCATGGGCGCCCAGAATTCGCTCCTGAAATCCGTCGTCGCTCCTCTGCTTCGCCGAGATGCCCGGGCAACCGGTTTCGGTGTATTCGATACTGGTTTCGGCGTCGCCTGGTTTGTCGGCAGTTGGGTTATGGGCATCCTTTATGGAAAATCGATTCTTGGCCTGGTGATCTTCTCTGTCGCATTGCAACTGCTTTCGCTCATACCATTCACACTTGCGAAACGGGTGGATTGAATTGCGAATTACGTTTTTTCGAGACTACTTCACAGCGCGCAAGCCGATGGATTAATCGCCAAGTCAGGATTGCTGCGACGGTGGCGCAGCCTTCTCTTTTGTCCTGATATTGATTTCCGAAGTAAGGGTCCGATGAACCGGGCATTTATCTGCGATTTCCATTAACTTGGATCGTTGCTCACTTGTCAGCGATCCGATCAACTGAATCTCGCGCTCAATCCGATCGATTTTGCCTTCCCTGGTTTCACACTCGGCACAGTCGGCCGCATGAATCTTTGAATGCCAGAGCGAGACTACGACTTCTTGCAGCGGCCAGTTCTTTCGTCGCGCGTAAAGGCCAATTGTCATAGACGTGCAACTGCCAAGCGCAGCCAGCAGCAGATCGTACGGTGACGGCCCCGCGTCTGTTCCACCGGATTCGATTGGCTCGTCGGCGGAAAGCTGATGTGCACCAGCCTGGATCTGTTGCGCGAATCCAGCCGCACGCCCGCGTACAATGACATGCGGTGGATTATTCGAAATCGCCTCGGCCATTATGCGCTAAACGATGAGACTATATCGGCGATTGCGCAGTGTCGAACTTAAAGCACCGCGAAGCGCGATATCCGGAAGTTAGGCATCTTGCCTGACTTCCTTCGTGCAGAACACATCTCATTTGTAATTTCAGTAGGATCCGCTTCATAACTCGCTGACTCGCCCAGCTTGGGTACCTTGCGCAAGACTTACCTCATGCCGTATGGAAACGCCGACTGAACCGAACGTAAGTCGTGGGAAACCGTTCGCCGATTTTTTCGCGCTCAAACGCAATCTCGTCATCACCCTGATCGCGATTTTCATCATCGGGGCCGGTGAGGAACTGTGGATGCGTTTCGTCCCGAAATATCTCCAGACCCTCGGTGCCAGTGTGTTCGTCATCGGTCTGTATGATGCTTTACGCACTCTGATCAGCGCCATCTACGCTTATCCGGGGGGATTATGGGCCGATCGCTGGGGCCACCGGCGCGCCTTCATGACTTTCAACCTCGTCTCGATCGCCGGTTATGCGCTGGTCCTTTTGATTCCGCATTGGGCCGGTGTCATTGCCGGAATGTTCCTGTTCCTCTCCTGGAGTTGTTTCTCTCTGCCGGCGACTTTCTCGCTCGTCGGCGCCACCGTCGCTGCCGATCGCTACTCAATGGGGATCGGCGTGCAGATGGTGATCAAACGCGTTCCGATCATGATCGCGCCCGTAATCGGTGGAATTTTGATCGATCATTTCGGTGTCGTGCCCGGGGTTCGGATCGCGCTAATCATTTCGATCGTCCTCTCTGGTGTCACCTTCATTGCGCTGCGTGAACTGCGCGAAGAGCGAAAAGAAGGCGCGGAGATCACCGCCGCCCCGGAACGCTGGAGCTTTCTGCAAAGTCTGCGCGGGTTTGATGCCTCGATGTGGTGGCTGTTGTTCAGCGATATTTTAGTCCGTTTCTGCGAACGAATCCCTTTCGTCTGGGTCGTCATTTTCGCCATGGATTACGCCGGTGCTACCGGACGGGAAGTAGGCGTGCTCACTACTATTGAAGTTCTGGTCGCAACGTTGTGCATCATTCCCAGTTCCTATTTTGCTGACAAACGGCGACGCGAACCTTTTGTTGCCGCTACTTTCGTCATGTTCACCCTTTTCCCAGTGGTATTGCTTTTTTCACGCAGCTTTCCCGCGCTGATGATTGCTTTTTTTATCCGCGGGCTGAAAGAATTTGGCGATACCTCACGCAAGGCGCTTATCGTCACTTACAGCGAACCGGAGCACCGCGGCCAGACGATCGGCGCCTATTATCTGGTGCGCGACCTGATCGTCAGCGCCGGTGCAATTGTCGGCGCCTATCTTTGGACCCGCAGCCCGGCCGCCAACTTCCTCGGTGCCGCCGCATTCGGCCTTGCCGGAACACTCATTTACCTGAGGGCAACCCGCCATGAACGCCGAAAAGCACGCGAGAACGTGAAGTTGGACATTTCCCGAATGCGATTGAAATAGCGATCCGTTTTGCTCGCTTAACGATAAAAGGACAACCCGATGGAAGCCGCTCCTATCATCTTAAACGAAGAAGAAGTGCGAAAGCGTTTACGCATGGAGGACCTGATCCCGGCCATGGCTGATGCGTTGCGAGATCTCTCTGCCGGTGTCGTTCTGCAACCATTGCGAACCGTTCTTTCGATATCTCCGCACAATGGTTTTCTCGGTGTCATGCCCGCTTCGGGTCGCGCGCTCGGAGCCAAGCTGGTGACATTCTATCCGCAAAACAAAGAGGTGCCGACGCATCACGCCATGATTTTGCTCTTTCGGCCGGAAACCGGCGAGCCGCTGGCGGTAATGGATGGCCGGCTCATTACCGAAATGCGCACAGCCGCGGTATCGGCGGTGGCGACAAAGCTGCTGGCTCGCACGGACACAAAAACGCTAACGATTCTTGGCTCGGGCGTGCAGGCGCGAAGTCACCTCGAAGCATTGCGACTGGTGCGGTCGTTTGGCGAAGTGAGAGTCTGGAGTCCACGTAACGCCGAACGCTTCGCCCAGGAGTTCAACGCCCACGCCGCCCATTCGGCTGAAGAAGCCGTGCGCGGAGCGGATATAATCGTGGTGGCAACCTCGGCGATCACCCCGGTTCTGCGCGGCGAATGGCTCGCACCAGGCGCCCACATCAACGCTGTCGGCGCTACGCGGCCGAATTGGCGCGAGTTGGATGACGAAGTGCTGCGTCGGTCGACCATTTATGTGGAATCACGCGAACCGGCGCTAAAGGAATCCGGCGATGTCATCGCCGCCGGTAAGGAACTAATCGAAATCGGTGAACTGATCGCCGGGAAAGAAAGCGGACGAAAATCGGCCGATCAAATCACCCTTTTTAAATCAGTCGGAGTCGCAATAGAAGACATTGCCACCGCAGAACTGGTGCTAAAGGCAAACGTTTCAGCCTCGAAAGCTGGCGGAAATTAGCCGGTTGCGCAAGCCACTGAAACAGCCGCAATATCCTCCGGGGCGCCGCTCAAGATTTCTTGCGCCAGACAACATCTTCGTTGTTTCGACGATCGATCAAGGCGTCGACTTTTCCGTCTTTATCGTAGCGGAACAGGATTCGCCCCTCCGTTCCTTTGCGGAAAAATAGGTCAGATGCTTCCGGTAGTAATTGATCTTTCTTGCCGTTCCGTTCGACAAACAAGCTGTTACCCTCCGAAAGCACGGTGCGCGTTTGACCAGAGGCCAGCTCATAGGTGCCAATGAAATCAGCAAACTTTTTCGGATCAGCTTTGCCGACCGCGGGATCTTCGTAATAACGATGCGCCTGGCTGGCGACAATTTGCCAGTTACCATCGCGCCGCAGCCAAGTATCAGTGATGTGATAACGTGCGCTTAGTTTTTGGCCAAAAATCGTCTCTGTTTCGTTAGCGTCATAGCTGAGAACGGCAACGTCGTCGTAGATCCGACTCTGCACATGCTCGAGCTTGATCACGCCAGAGTAACCAGTCGGCAAAGGAGTGATATCGGCAACGAGTTTGCTCTTGTCCATCGTTCGCCCCTTCTCGTCTGAGAAAATGCAATCATCGGCAAAATATTGCTTCCATGGTGCCTGATTACCGGCTGCGACCGCATCGTACAACTCCTGCGTTCGCCGCACCAATTCCTGCTCGGTAATGGGCGTCTCCTTCCCGGCCGCCAACCCAATGGTCGAGCCCAACAAAATAATGCCCAGAAAACAAAGTCTCATGCCGCCGCCCTCTGCTGTCTCTCCTCTTCTTTCTCCATTCTTTCTTTCTTGCCCACCGCGATGGCATACCCTGCTTTGGGAATAGCAAAGCCGTCGCCCTTGGAGTAGCGACGAACCGATTCCGCGATGGCGGATTGAATTGCTTGCAACCTTGCCGGCGTCTGGCGCGCAAGTAATCCTGCCGTGCGCACACCGGCGTCACGTTCGGCGTCGAACGGATGACGCGTCGTCGGGACGTTCCAGTAGATCGAGTGAAGCTCGAAGATCATCGATTCGCCGTCCAATCCGGCCCGTGCCAGGGCCCGGCGAAATTCTTCGCCCCCAGAAAACAAATGATGCGGCGGCCCGGCTGGAAGATCCATTCCCAGATCGGCATGCTCTCTAATCGCATCGTCAATCATCATTTCCTTGGAAAAATCGAGACCGCGCGGGTTTGCACCGCACGCCGCCGCGGCGGCCAAGACGTAGCCAGGACCGCAACAAACATCCAGGACTGACATTCCTCCCACAACTTCCGCTGCATCGAGCAATGGTAAAATGAATTGCCGCGTCGAACTGGCCCAAACAGAATCGCATTTGCCGGCGACGCGTTGCCAGCCTTCATGTTCGAGTCTGGCGAGTGATTCCATCACTTTGGGCGCTCTAAAAAATTATCGCTTTTTCGTTAGACGTTCTTCCATTTTGGCAAAGACAGTGGCAAGGTGGCGGAATGAAGAAACGGCAAGGAGCATATCGCGAGTTTACCAATATCCGAATTTTGCCCAGTGGCTACCAGGCAGCCATCACGCGCAATAAAAAGGAATACAGCAAACATTTCGCCGGACATTCCAAGGATGCATTGAAGGCGGCACATCGTTGGCGTGACAAAGTCCTTCGTCTGCTTCCCAACAAGCGCAGCCAGCCAATCCCGTCGCGGATTCTGACCAAGCTCCGTCTGAAGCAACCGGTAGTAGGAGTTTCTCGCTACGGGGCGCGACGGTTCTATTCTGTCACTTACCACGGCGCAAAAGGGAGAACGCGGGTGCGCACCTTTTCCTGGCGCGATCCCAAGGGAGAGTTAGCGGCCTATTCGGCAGCAATAAAATTCCGCCGAAAGAAGACGAAGTTTCGTTAAGAGCGGCGACAAGGTCGCGATTGCTACCGCGAGTTCGTGTTTCTTAACGAGAAACGCGAAGACCTGATATTGCGATGTATTCCGTTGAAGCCGATCAGTCGAAGCGGCTGTTAGTAATCAGTGCCGCGGGAAAGGTAACAAAAAAAGAAGTGGCCGCAGTAGCGCAACAGGTGCGCAACATGATGAACGAGATGACGCCTGGATTTCGAGTCCTGACGGACTTTCGGTGGCTCGATCGAATGGAGCCGGCCGCGTCGATACATATCGCGGAAATCATGGATGCGCTCGCGGTGAAGAAAGTAGCGATGGTGGTGCGCGTCGTTCCCGATCCCCACAAGGACATCGGCTTAAACATTCTCTCACAGTTTCACTACGGACCGAAGATTCAAGCTTGTCACCTTCGAGTCGTTAGCAGAGGCGTTGTCAATGATGATGAGCGAATAAGGCTAAAGGCCCCCATCCCAACGTTACGCCCTTTGCCGCCACAAAAAATAGACCGGCACGCCGCTCAACATGATCAGAATACCGATGCCGGACGTGCTCGGTGCGAGATAAGCGAGGTCAAAAATCAGGATCGCCGCCAGCGCAATTGAAAACATCGGTACGATCGGATAACCCCAGGTGCGATAGGGCCGTTCCGCTTCGGGATTCTTAGTTCGCAAGACGATCACTGCGGCAACGAGCAGAATATAAAAAATTAAATCGGCTGAGACGAGGTATTCTATCAACTGCGTATAGACATTCCCAAACGTGCGGACACCCGTTTGCGCGATTCGTCGTCACCGTCCGGGGCAGAGTGAGCAGCGCTGTCCAGATCGCCTGCACCACCAATGCGAATGCTGGAACGTGAAAACGGTTTATCGTTCCCGCCTTGCGAAAAAATAAGTTGTCCCGTGCCATGGCATAATAGACCCGTGCCCCGGCGAGAATGAGCCCGTTATTGCAACCAAAGGTCGAGATCATAATCGCCCCGGCCACCGCCAGAACTCCCGGAGTCCCGAAAATCGCATGCATCATCGCAACAGCGACGCGATTTCGGGAGCGTTTTGAACTTCCGCTAACGACAAGGATGCGATGTAGGCGACGTTCGCCAGGACATAAAGCACCGACCACAATCCCGCACCCGTAGAGCAGCGCTCGCGATAGATTACGCCCCGGTTCGCGCACTTCGCTGCCGATGAAGGTGACGTTTGTCCACGCCGTCTGCGCGAAGATCGGCCCGACCATCGCTTTTCCAAATAACAATGCGACGGCGAGTCCGCCGATAACTGTGAATCCAGGCTGCGCAACCTGCGGACTCCAGCCGTTTGCGGTCGCATCCCACCAGTGCGAAGCCAGCGCCGCACAATTTGGTTTCCAGCCGAAAGATCAGCCCGATAATGATGACGCCGAAGAGCGCCGCCGTCTTGGTAACGGTAAAACTATTCTGCACGATCTTTCCGACCCTGAGTCCGCGGGTGTTTAAGAAAGTGAGAAAGGCGATCAACAGAATCGCGACCAATTGTTCAGTCGAAAGACTGAGAGCGTAACCCGGCAAGACCGTGACGGGGTCGACCAAGATAATGGTCGCCCGCTATGGTGGGCGCGAAAACGCCAAGGAAACTGGCGAATGCGATGGCGACCGCTGCAATTGTTCCGGTTTGCACGACCAGAAACAGCGTCCAGCCGTATAAGAACCCGAACGTCGGTCCGTAAGCTTCCCGCAGGAAAACGTAGATTCCACCCGCGCGCGGCATCATCGTCGCCAGCTCCGCGCAACAGAGTGCTCCGGTAATTGTGAGCAATCCGGCGACGACCCATGTCAGCAACAACCAACCCGGAGCGCCAATCAGTCGGGATGATTCAGCCGACACAATAAAAATGCCCGACCCGATCATCGAGCCAATCACGATCATGGTGGCATCGAGAAGGCCGAGGCTGCGAACGAGCTGGGTTTCGCGGTGACTATCCGTCTTGTCGGTCATGAATCACAACAATTGCGAAATCCGAATGACGAATGACGAATCAAGCACTAATGACGAAGCCCGAAACAAGGTCGTGCCTGCTGATGAAACTTTTTTTGTTAATCGTCATTTTCAATTTCGTCCATTCCTTCATCATCCGTCATTCGTCATTTTATCGTTGTCGTTCGGCGGGGCGCTCGAATTTGTACACCCTCTTTCTCCAACCGCGTCCGCAACGTGCGCGCGAATGCAACCGCCCCCGGAGTGTCGCCGTGCAGACAAATAGTTTCAGGGCGCACGACTACATCACTGCCGTCGATGGCGCGGATCTTTCCTTCGTTTAGCATCCGAATTACGCGGTCCGCCGCCTCCTTCGGATCGCGCAGCAATGCGTCTGGCCTGGTCCGCGAAACGAGCGTCCCGTCGCTGTTGTAGTTGCGATCAGCAAAGACTTCCGAGGCAGTTTGCAGCCCCAATTCCTCTGCCGCCTTAAACAACTCTGTCCCGGAAGGAGCGAACAAAATTGCACCCTTATCGACGCTTAGCACCCCGTGCGCGATCGCGTCGGACAGCTCCCGGTCGCGTACCGCCATATTATATAGGGCGCCATGCGGCTTAACGTGGTTCATCTTCAGTCCCGCTGCCGTGCACAGCGCTTGAAAAGCACCAACTTGATAGGCGACCAGCGCGTAAACTTCCGCCCCCCCAACCTGCATTTCAGTGCGTCCGAAATTCTTGCGATCGTCGAGACTCGGATGCGCTCCCACCGCCACTCCTTTTTCTTTCCCCACACGAATGGAATTAAAAATCCCGGCCGGATTGCCCGCATGAAATCCGCACGCAATGTTGGCAGAGCTAACGAGACTTAGGATTTCGTTGTCGTGACCGGCGCCTTCGCCCAGGTCTGAATTCAGGTCGACTTTCATCCGAAACGCGCCCCCAATCCGGCGCGAAAAAGCGCGATCTCACGCTCGCGTGTTCGTAAAAGTTCGCGCGCTTCTTCGAGCTCGATCAATTGGAAACGCACCTCATCGAGCGGCTGCAATTGTGCGGCGTATCCTAGATCGACCGTGATCACGTGCGCGATCTTCGGGTAACCCCCGATGGTCTGGCAACCCCCAAGAAGCACGACCGGTGCTCCACCAGGGGGAAGCTGGATGGCGCCTGGCGCCACCGCTTCGGAAACCAGCTCGCGCGGATTCGCGAACGCAATTTCACCGCCTTCGAGTCGCATGCCCATGCGGTCGGAATTCATTGCTACCCGAAATTTTTGCCCGAGCAAATTTGTTCCCGTTTCCTCATCCCAATTCTTCCCTCGCACAATGCGCAGAAATTTTCCGTGCCCGACGAACCGCGGCGCACTCCAATCAGAAACGAAATGCGCAATCTCCTTTCGCATGCGCGCACAAAGTTCCGATTCCGCACTCAGTGGGAGCTCATCGCCATCGCGCAAGGCACAGCCGTGCCACCCGCCAAAATGCGCGCGTAGATCGGTCGCTCTGCTTCCGAGAATTTGTGGAACATCAATTCCACCCGAAATCGCCAGCCATGCTCTGCCTCCGCGCGTGGGTGAAATCTGGATGGTTGCACCAGCCGAAATCCGCGCGCAGTGCAGAATCGCGACCATGTTATCTTCAACTCGAAGCTCAAATTCGCCACCACCCCAGGCGATTAACCGCTCGCCCTCAATCCTTAGTCGAACGCGTCCACTGGAAATTTCGAGACCGGCCGCACATTCCGAATTGCCAACCAGAAGATTCGCCAATCGCAGAGAAACTGAATCGAGCGCGCCACCGGGCGTGACGCCATATTTCCGCAATCCAACCCGTCCGCAATCCTGCACTGTCGTTTGGAATCCCGCAGAAAGAACTGCGATCACGCGATCTTTCTCCTGGTAGGGCGAGACTCGGGCGAGCCTGCTGCGCTCAACACGATGGCTCCACAGAGTGTCGCCCTACCAATTTCTTGCGGCGTCATCTTTCGTAGACCTCGAATTCGCCCCGGGTAATTCTGCGAAAGCGCACGCGATCGCCCGGTCGTAAGAGCGTGGGTGGAGTCTCATCCACTCGAAACAATCGCAGCGGACTGCGACCAAGCACATTCCAACCTCCCGGAGACTCCAGCGGATAAACGCCAGCTTGAGCATTGGCGATCGCAACCGAGCCGGCCGAGACTTTCGTGCGCGGACTTTCCAAGCGGGGCACGCGTAATTGTTGCGGCAGACCGGCCAGAAAAGGAAAACCGGGCATGAACCCAATGCAGGCTACTGTGTATTCGGCGGAGGAATGCAACGCGATGATCGCGTCAGGAGTCAGGGACGTGTGATTTGCGATGCGCTCGAGGTCGAGCGCAAACTCTTCGTCGTAGCAAACCGGAATCTCGACCCGTCGTTTTTTTTTGGGCACACGAACGCCAGCCGATGCAATCAAGGCGCCAATCTTATCTTCAATCTGGGGTTCGACTTGGGTGATATCGAAGAAAACAGCTACCGATTCGTAAGAGGAAGTGACGTCGACTACGCCAGGAAGTTTTGCCCTTTCGATCGTCTCGGCCGCGGAAAGGACGCGTGCCAGGAGGCGGCTGGAGTCCGAAACGTCATCCGCCAGATTAATGATCAGCGCGGAATCTCCCAAGGCGTCGATTTTCATGTGTTCCGTTTGCCATTCCGAGCGAAGACAAGAAGAGATGCCAAGCCTTTGAGAATCCGCAAATCCCTACTTCTGTACCGCTTCAATCTCGATTGCCGCTGTAACGTTATTACTAATTCCGGAAATCGATTCGGTGGCGTCGCCAAATGCTAGTCCGAAATCTTTGCGATTAATTGGATCTGTGGTGACGATCCAACGAGTACGCGCGGGAAGTGAATCCCCACCTGCAGGGGTTGCCAATTTCACATGCAGCGTCATCGGTCTGGTGACGCCGTGCATGGTGAAGTCGCCCAAGATATCGCCACTGTTTTCGCCGGTTTGTTTTACGCTGCGACTCTTGAAAATGATCTCGGGGAATTTGCCGGCGTCGAAGAATTCCGAGCTAAGCAAATGTTGGTCGCGCTTCTTGATTTTGGTATCAATGCTTCCCACGGAAATGCGGGCGATCACGGACGAACGCTCCGGATGTTCGCGGTCCACTTCAACCGTGCCGCTAAATCGATGGAAATCGCCGCGCACCGTGCTGACGAATTGATGAACGGTAAAAGCGATTTGTGACTGGTCAGCATCGATTTTGTAAGTTTCGGCAGACGCGCTCAGCGCAGGCAGCAGCAGTAGAAAAAGACAGCGAACTTTCATGAGTCACCCTTATCGCGGGTGAGCAATTTGAGCAACGCAACCCGCGAGGATGGCAGCCTGCCAAACAGATGTCCTAACGCCATTGCCGCGCTCGGCTTCGCGCCCTGAACACCCGTGATGCGCGCAAGTTCGGATTCGAAATGCATTACCGCGCGCCGATCCGGATCGTGTTCATTCAGGTAAGCGAAGGCGCGCTGAAGCAAACGGAAGATTTCCGGTTCATGATGTTCGGTTTCGGTGCAGACTTCAATTAATTCGACGAAATACGACGCCGCCTGCGTCCGTCGATGATCAGTTCGAATTCCTGCAAATGGGTTAGCCACCACGACCTCGCGCAAGGTATGCAAATTCGATCTACGGCTCTTCGCGATCGATATCTCCGCTTCGAAAAACAAATCGAGCCGCCCGCGGAACGGGCTTCTCGGCCGCCGCGCCCCGCGAGCAACGGTTTGAATTACGCCCAGGGAATCAGTGCACCAGGAGATGATGAGGCTGGTGTCGCTCAATTTGCGTTTGCGCAAGAGAATTCCGCGAGGAGTCGTGTTCACGCTTCAAGACCCGGAACTAGACAGGCTTAACAAGATTGGATCAGAAGTTGTCTCTTCTTAAATCCCGCATAATCCTGTTAATCCTGTCTCCTTTTACATGCAAACGCGCAAAGTCGGGTCGTTACAAGTCTCCGTCGTGGGACTTGGCTGTAACAATTTCGGGTGGCGGATCGATGCCGAAGCGAGCGCGAAGGTCATCGACGCAGCAATTGAATCGGGCGTCACCTTTTTCGATACTGCCGATCGTTACGGCAAAGGGCAAAGCGAAGATTTTTTGGGGCGCGCACTCGGCAAGCGACGCGATGAAATTGTTCTGGCGACGAAGTTCGGTATGGAAATGGAGAAAGGCCAGCAGGGCGCATCGCCGACATATGTCCGGGAAGCTGTCGATGCGAGTTTGCGACGACTGCGAACGGACCGGATTGATCTCTATCAATTGCATCAGCCCGACCCGAAGACACCAATCACGGATACGCTGGGCGCACTCAATGAACTCGTGTGCGCGGGAAAAGTTCGTGAGATCGGTTGCTCCAATTTTTCCGTTGCCCAGATACAGGAAGCGGCGGATGCCTCGCAAAGCCGTGCCCAATTTGTCAGCGTTCAAAACGAATTCAGTCTCTTCCATCGGGAGCCAGCAACAAACGGGGTGCTGGCGGAATGTGAAAGGCGTCGGCTGGCGTTTCTCCCCTATTTCCCGTTAGGGAGCGGGTTACTGACCGGAAAATACCGCAAAGGCAAGAAATTGCCGGAGGGAAGTCGTGCGGCGGATGGTTGGGGACCCAAAGTTTTTACGGAGCAAAATCTGGCGATCGTCGAGTCGCTGATCGAATTCGCTGAATCGAAAGGCCATACCATTCTGGAATTGGCATTTTCCTGGTTGCTTTCGCACAAACCAGTTGCGGCAGTCATCGCGGGCGCGAGCAAGCCCGAACAAGTTCGGGCGAATGCAAAAGCTGGGGATTGGCAACTAGCTGCGGATGATCGCGCACAGATCGATGCGATCATGGGTTCTGGATAGCGTACGCTTCTCGCGTGCTACGCCAGCCCGGCTTGGACCGATCACGTCTAGTGATCGCGGACTTGTCTGGCGATTCAAGAATCGCCCTGCGTAGAAACGGCATCCGACTAAGGTGTGATCCCGTGGGAGCTACCGAAACTGCACGCATTCCCGAGGACTTTACCGGACGCGCACGACGGGTCACGGTCGGCGAAGTCAGCTGGCGCACGACTTTTCGCGCGCTGCGGCATCGCAATTACCGACTGTTTTTCTATGGCCAACTCGTCTCGCTCATCGGCACGTGGTTGCAACAAACAGCGATGAGCTGGTTCGTTTACGAGATTACCGGCTCCAAATTCCTGTTAGGTGCCGTCGCCGCCATCGGGTCCGCACCAATGATGATCTTTTCGCTTTGGGGTGGCTCGCTGGCGGATCGTTATTCAAAGCGATCGATCCTCATCGGCACACAAACGACGCAAATGCTTTGCGCTTTCGTGCTTGCTGCCGGTGCCTGGGCCGGGTTCGCCTCCGCCTCATTCATCATGGTCATTGCAGCATTCAATGGCATCGCCATGGGATTCGATATTCCGGCGCGACAATCGTTCACCGTCGAAATGACGAGCCGCGAGGATTTGCTCAATGCGATTTCGCTCAACAGCTCGGTTTTCCATGGCGCACGCGTGATCGGCCCATCCATCGCGGGCCTCATGATTGGTACAGTTGGAATTCCGATTTGTTTTTTTCTCAATGGCATAAGCTTCATCGCCGTCATCGCCGGTCTTATGATGATGCAACTGCCGCATTCGGAACGGCCAATCATTCACACATCACCGCTGGAACACGCCTGGAGTGGTATCGTCTATTCCATTCAACATCAGCGTGTGCGAACGATCTTGTCTCTTTTTTTCGCGGTGGGCGTTTTCGGCTGGTCCTACACCATCCTAATGCCCGCGTTCGCGCGCGATGTTCTTGGACGCGGCGCCAATGGTTATGGCCTTTTAGTCTCGGCGAGCGGCGCGGGCGCGCTGATCGGCGCGCTGCTCGTTGCCGCCTATGGTCATCTGGTGACGCCACGAAAACTTGCCTTCGGCGGTGTTTATCTGTTTTCTGCCGCCGTGATCACCCTTGCGTTCACACGCAGTTTCTACTTCTCGTTAGGGTGCCTGTTCTTCGCCGGGTTCGGGATGCTGCTATTTTTCGCGACCTCCAACACGACTCTGCAAACCATTGTGCCCGATGAAATGCGCGGCCGGGTCATGGGCATTTGGTCACTTGTCTTCGGCATGATGATCCCAGTGGGCAGCATCGAAGCCGGAGCGGTCGCAAATTCGTTTGGAACGCCCTTTGCGCTGGGGTTCGGCGCCATTATCTGCCTGGCAGCGGCCATCATTACACGAATTGTGATTGCGCGGCGCGAAGCTTTGGCGACAACTTAAGTGATGCCAGCCTACATCATTGTGGAAATCGAAATCACCGATCCGGTCGGCTACGAAGAATACAAGAAGCAGGCGGCTGCGACGGTGGAGCAATATGGCGGGAAATACATTGTCCGAGGAGGTGTGTGCGAAACGTTGGAAGGCGATTGGAAACCGAAGCGCATTGTTGTTCTGCAATTTGATAACATGGAAGGCGCTAAGGCCTGGCTCAGTTCACCGGAATATGTTGAACCACGAAAGCAGCGTTATCGCACCGCGAAGACCCGAATGATTCTGGTTGAAGGCGTGTAGCCTGCCGCCCGCAGATCATGAACTCGAGCATTGCAAATTCAGAGTCGAAATACGCCCAAGCAGCGTTATGATGCGCGCGCATGAGTGAGGAAAGCGTCGCCCAAAGAGTCATTCGCGTCATTGCCATGAACAAGAAGATGGCGCCGGAAGAACTGTCTCCGGCAAGCCGCTTCGAGGACCTGAAAATGGACTCACTCGACGCTTTGAACATGATTTTTGCGCTCGAGGAAGAATTCGACGTCGACATTCCCAATGAGGAAGCGGCGAAAATGAAATCGGTTGAAGAGGCGATTCACGGCGTGGAAGAGTTGCTGAAAGCGAAAAGTTCGGCGTCCAACTAGCAATGCGCCGCGTGGTTGTTACCGGCGTTGGCGTGCTCTCGAGTATCGGCGATACCGTCGCGCAGTTCGAGGAATCCTTGCGTGCCTGTCGTCCGGGCATCAGGCCCATTACCCAGATCGACACGTCGCGGCTTCGCTTTCATAATGCGGCTGAGGTCGGAGGGTTTGAACCGACCAGGCATTTTACCGAATCGCAGCTGAACTGGCTCGACCGCTTCGCCCAGCTTGGCATCGTAGCCGCCCGCGACGCCATCGCCGATTCGACGCTCACCTGGAATGACGAACTGCGCGCACGGACTGGCGTCATTACCGGCTCCTGTTTGGGCGGCATCGGCACCGAAGACGAGCATTACTTTGGGTTTTATCACGAAAAGAAGCCGCGTTGTTCGCCCACTGCCGTCCCGCGCATCATGAGCAACGCGGTCGCCAGCCATGTCGCGATGGAACAAAAATTCACCGGTGCAACCTTCACTACCTCCACGGCCTGCTCCTCCGCGAACCACGCGATCGGACAGGCATTTTGGTTGATCCGACAGGGCACGCTCGATTGCGCGCTTGCTGGCGGCAGTGAAGCGCCAATTTCTTTTGGACACTTAAAGGCTTGGGAAGCGATGCGGGTCGTGGCGTCGGACACCTGTCGTCCGTTTTCGAAGAACCGGGCTGGTCTCATCCTTGGTGAAGGCGCCGCCATGCTGGTTCTCGAGACACTGGAGAACGCACGCGCGCGCGGGGCGAAAATTTACGCAGAACTTGCTGGCTTCGGCATGTCAGCTGACGCGTATCATCTCACTAGTCCACTCGCTGAAGGCGCGGCTCGCGCTATGAACGCCGCACTCGAGGACGGCCATCTTTCTCGAGAACAAATCAATTACGTGAACGCGCACGGGACGGGGACACAAGCGAATGATTCCACGGAAACACGCGCAATCCGGCAGGTGTTTGGATCCCACGCTAACAAGCTTGCGGTTAGTTCGACAAAATCCATGCATGGCCACGCGCTGGGCGCGGCCGGAGCAGTGGAAGCAGTGGCGACCCTGCTTGCTTTCCGCAGCAATTTCTTGCCGCCAACGGCGAACTTCCTCGAACGCGATCCCGCTTGCGATCTTGATGTCGTTCCGAATGAAGCGCGTACCGCCGAAATCGAAGGCGCGCTTTCGAATTCCTTTGCTTTCGGCGGACTTAACGCCGTTCTCGCTTTCCGCCGGATCGGGGAGTAGCCGCGGCGCAAGATTGTCGATCCACTCCTCAACCTTCGTCCCAGCGTCGAAGAATAGCGCTTACGTTCGTTCCACCGAAGCCGCTTGAGTTAGTCATGGCGACGCGGGGAGCGTAGTCGATCGGAGTAGTAACAATGGCCGCCGAGGCAAACTCAGGATCGAGTTCAGTGACGTTGGCGGAGACCGGGGTAAAGCCCTCTTGCAGCGCGAGACAGCAAAAGCCCGCTTCCATCGCCCCAGCTAAAGACAAGCCGTGGCCAGTGATCGATTTGGTGCTGCTGATGTAGGGGCCTTTGCCGTCGCCGAAGAGCCGTTTGATCGCACGAATCTCGGCCGCATCTCCCAATGGTGTCGAAGTCCCGTGCGCGTTGATGTAATCGACTTCGGAAGGCGAAATTTCGGCCTCGCCAATCGCAGCATCCATGGCTCGTCTCAGACCGTCGCCTTCCGGCTCTGGAGCCATCACGCTATAGCCATCAGAGGCTTCGCCCCACCCGATCATTTCCGCCTGGATCGGAACCCCGCGTCGTCGCGCATGTTCCAGTTCTTCCAGGACAAGAACAGCGCCGCCTCCAGTGACAACAAAACCATCGCGCTTTACGTCGAATGCACAGGGACTGATCGAAGGATCAGTCCCTGTAGTTAACGCACGAGTCCCAACAAAGGGCAGGATCGTAAAGAGATCGCAGTCCTCCGCGCCGGCCACAAAGACAATGTCCTGCCGGTTCAAACGAATCCGATCAAAGGCTTCACCTAACGCGTGTGCCGAGGAAGCACAGGCGCTCGAGAAACCCAACGAATGACCTTTGATGCCGAAACAAGAGACGAAATTCATGTTCAGTGTGCCGGCAATGCTGGCGACCATCGCCATCGGATTGCAGCGCTGCGGTCCTTTTTCCAGCATCATGTCCATGTAGTCGTAACTGAGCCATGAGGAGCCGCCTGACGCACACATAGCTCCGGTTCTGGGATGGGAAACGAGCTCGGGCGGCAGTTGGGCCTCCGCGATGGCCTGTTTCATGGCGCAGAATCCGTAGACGGCGTTCGGCCCCATCGACCGTAAATGCTCGCGCGGGATCGTATAAGCCGCGGGATAGGTCCATTCGTCGGAGTGAAGTTCTGGAAAACTAAATTCTTTCACTGTTCCGACCAGGCGAACAAGAACACCCGACCGTTCCAAGTCCGGGTAATACTCGATGCCGGTGCGAAGTTCCCGCAAACTCGTTAGCACTTGCTCGCGAGTATTCCCGATGCTGGTGATGAAACCGAGACCGGTGACAACAACGCGTCGCTGGGGTTGAAAATTCTGCATAGGCACAAAAATCTATCGAGCCTTTAGGGAGAAAGTGCTAGTCCTGTCGAAGAGTCGCCGTGGAGACCTCGGACCTCGGATTCAGGCGGCTTTGTGGATTTCGGTGAATCGTTGCACCAGAAGTTCGCTGATGTCATTGAACGTCTTCATCCGCCTCAGCTCCGCGTCCTCGACTGTGACGTCGAGCGCGTCCTGCACATCAAGCACCACTTCGAGCATCATGAGCGAGTCCATTCCTAATGCAGAGAGCGGTGTTTCGAGCGATGCTTTTTCTACCTGATCGCGTGCTTCGGGCCGCACATACCGCCAAACGATCCCGCGCAAGATCTCCGGAATCAACGCCGTGTCGCCCGAGCGTCGCAGTTTAATGATCGCCTCCGCCGTGCCTTCGCGGCAACGCCGGAAGTCGTGGTTCACCTTCTTGATTTGCTCGTCGGTAAGTTCGGTGGGCATGGCGAAGCAGGATATTCTGCGCGAGCCGCTGCGAAATCAAACGCGTCGCTCAGCTCGCATTTTGATTCCGTTGCGCGCGCGGAGAGTTAGCTGCGGTTGCAGGGCAATCGATGCGCCGTGTGCGAGCCGGAATTTCCACACCTGCGCGATCGTGGCCAGACAAAGAACTCCTTCCGTAGAGGCGAATGCTTCGCCGAGACATGACCGGCTCCCGGCCGAGAACGGGAAGTAAGAAAACCGCGGACGTTCCAACTTCGCTGCGGGTTGCCAGCGCTCCGGGTCGAAGCGCAAGGGTTCTGGAAACCAGCGCGGATCACGCTGAGTGACGAACGACGAAATGATAACAACTGAACCTCGTGGAATTGTGTAAGATCCGATCTGACACTCCACCATTGCGCGACGGCCAACGGCCCAGAGCGGCGGGTAAAGACGCAGCGCTTCCGAAAATATTCGTCCCGTCAACGAAAGCTCCATTACATCACTCATGCGCGGACGTCGCCCGCCAAGGTGCCTGTCTATCTCCTCATGGAACTTTTCTTCCACTTCCGGATGCTGCGAAAGCAAATACCAGGTCCAGGCCATCGCGTTGGCGGAAGTCTCATGACCGGCGAGAAAAATCGTCATCGCTTCATCGCGCAATTGCAAGTCGCTCATTCTCCCGCCATCGCCTTCGGCATCCTGCACGAGCAAGAGCATGGAGAGGAGATCGCCGCGATCTTCGCTCGTCGCGCGCCGTGCCTGAATAATGCGGTAAACGGCGGCATCGATCCGGGCCAAAGCCTTTTCGAAATCTTCCCGGTCGGCTTGCGGCAGAATGGAACGCTCGAATTGCTCGAGGATCTCGTCGAGCGCATCGCGAATTTGCTCGGCGTCGGATTCGACGTTCGCTCCGAACAACGTGCTCCCGACGATCATCATCGCCAGCCAGTTCATTTCCCGGCAGACGTCGAGCACCGCTCCCTCCGTCCAACCCTCACGCAAACGCACGGCTAGCGACACCATCTGCTCGGCATAACCGGCGATGCGTTCACCGTGAAAGGCCGGCTGTGAAAGGCGTCGCTGGCGCCGATGGAATTCGCCTTCGCTCACGAACAACCCTTCGCCCAGCACTTCCTTGATCCGATCGACCGCGAACCATTTCGTGAAGTTGCGATCCTGCGTCACCAGCACATCACGGATGTAATCGGGATGATTGACGAGAAAGAGGTCGTGCTCGTGATCGCCCAGGCGGAATCGAACAATGTCGCCGTGCTCGCGCGCCAGCGTGGTAAAAAATTCCAGGGGATCCCGCCGCATGGCGTAGAGGAGAGAACTGGGAGACGCCGCGATCGGATTGGGCAGCACGGAGGTTGTCATTCGGCTATCATTTCCTTTATCTGAAGACGCCACTGGTCGCTCGCGAAATCTCTCACAGGAAAATATCCAGCCCAAATTAATGAAAATAGCGGTTCGTTTTTGGCAGTATTGTTCCTACGTCGCTTTGCGTTTGTGCGAAGGCTTGATCGGGCTTCTCCCGCTCGACGGCGCTTTTGTCATCGGAAAAATAGGCGGCGAACTCATGTATCGATCTTTGCGGAAACGCCGCAAGATGGCGCTCGCTAATCTGCGACTGGCCTTCGGCGCAGAAATGTCGGAAACGCAACTCCACGCACTTAATCGCAAACATTTTCAACTTCTCGGCGCGAATTTCCTCGCCGGCCTCAAGGCATCGACCATGCCCAACGAAAAAGTCTGGGAGCGTGTGACCGCAAATATTCCTGAAGAACGACCTCACATCGGTTGGCTGGCGTTGATCAGTCATCTCAGTTGTTGGGAGCTTTTCAGTCATCTCGCCGAAAAAATTCCGGAGTATCGCTTCGGGGCCGTTTATCGCCGTCTCTACAATCCTTATCTCGATCGTCACTTGCGCAAGACGCGAGCAAAATCAGGCACCACACTCTTCGATCGGTATGACGATTTGTTGAAGTGTGTGCGTTTTCTTCGCGAAGGCGGCGTGGTTGGAATTCTCATCGATCAACGCGCCGGCCGCGCGGGACTCTGGATGCCGCTTTTCGGCCGACTTGCTTCTTCGTCCACGCTTGCCGCAACTCTGTCGATCCGCACGAGAGCTCCTGTCCTTCCAATCGCAATCGAGACGTGTGGCCGAGCCCGGTGGAAAATGATCATCTCCGACCCAGTCTTCCCCCCGGAAGATGATACCGAACTCTTCACTGCCAGAATCAATCGTCTGCTCGAAGAAATGATCAGACGCTCACCCGCGGATTGGCTCTGGGCGCATAACCGATGGAAACCAAACCGGCCTGCCTTACTTTTCACCCGCGATCAGCGTCGCCGAGTTTTTTTACCTCCTGACTTCGATCGCGCCAGGCTCGTCCCGTTTCGCATTCTAATTGTGTCGCCAAAGACACGGGAAGCAGCCACAGCGACGTTGCCCGCCGTGCACGCCATCCAGCGCGGCCGGCCCGATACCTGGCTGGCTGCTCTAACGCCCGGCGATTTCGCAGAAATTTGGCGCCATACTTCCGAGATTAATGGAACCATCGAATTTGGCGGCGAATCCATCTTCGCTCTTGCGTCAAAGATTCGGCGCACCGCTGAGTTTGATGCCGCCATTTTCTTCTCGCCCGACTGGAAAACCGCGCTCGCTGTATGGCGGGCCGGAATCCCTATTCGAGTCGCACGCCGCTGCGGACTGATGTCGGTCTTGTTCAATCTGCAGCCGCAGCGGCCGAAAGACATTTCCGATCCTATCCGTCTGAATTTGCGACTCGCAAAAAGCATTGGCGCAAATATCGACGGTCTGCCTTAGCGGCGAAAAAAATTGTCAATCGCTGCCAGACTCACATACTCTCCGCCGCTTCGTTCGTGGAGTTTCACCCCGATGCATTTATCCCGGTTTCTTTTCGTTTTGGTGTCGATTTTTGTTTTAGCCGGTTGTGTCGACATGACCGGTCGCTCGGCTGCGCGACTTGAGCCGATCCAGTCCACGCAAGAGCCCCGTTTCGTCCGCGAAGGCCATGTCTATTGCATTCTCGGCTGGCTCGGCATTTGGAGCCGCGGCATGGACGTGATTGCACAACGCGTCGATGCAGAGCTGGGTGTGCAAGCTACATCGCTTGCTAACCAGGAGTGGCAGAAGCTCGCCTCCTTTCTCAGAACGGAACACGAGGCCGGTCGCTGGTCAGGGCCGCTCGTTCTGGTCGGCCATTCCATCGGAGCCGACGATCAAGTTCGCGTGGCAAAACGACTGAACCAAGGGAATGTTCCGGTTGATCTTCTTATTCTCATCGATCCTACTGTCCCGCCGGTAATCCCGCCTAACGTAAACCATTGCGTGAACATCTTCAAAAGCCATCCGGGTCTGGATACTGTCCCGGCTTTTCGTGGGATAAAGGTGAGCGCGGCCGACCCGACACGGACTCTGGTTGAGAATATCAACCTGCGCACAACTAAGGTTGGATTTGACACCCAGGTGATCAATCATTTCAACATCGCCAAAATCGAAGGAGTTCAGGACATGGTTCTCGCGGAGATCGCGAAGACCTGTCCGCGGAAAAAGCGTTGAATGTTCTACCACCTTTGATCGCGGGGTGTTGCCTTCTTCTTTATTGGGGCGCGGTCGTGCGCAAGGCCCTTCGTTTCACTCGGAAGGAAGCGCATGGGGTTAATCTGATTCCGCGCGAGCCCACAGGACGATGGATTCGAGTCTTTTGGATTCCAACAATCGTGGCGTGGTGCGTTCAGCCCTGGCTGGCTTTTCGCCACCGTTTTCATCATTCCACTTACGACCTGGCATGGACCGTGGCCGGCCTCGTCGGGGCCGCAGTCTGCGTCAGCGCGACCATCGCCACTTTCTCGTGCTGGCGCGAAATGGGCCGATCCTGGCGAATCGGTATCGACCCAGAAGAAAAAACGCAGCTGATTTTCAGCGGACCATTTCGCATCGTTCGGCACCCCATCTACTCGCTTTCGATTCTCCTCGTTCTCGGAACGCTGGCGACAACGCCGACGCTGGTGATGCTGGTGATTGCCATCGTGCACATCGCTTGCGTGCAATTCGAGGCGCGCCGCGAGGAAATCTATCTCCTCGGAAAACATGGCCATGTCTATGCGAATTATATGAAACACGTCGGCCGATTTCTACCGCGCACCTCGTCGTTCGCGATTCATGAATCTTCGCCTCGTTAGCAGGCTGTCGGGAACTCCTCATCCTAACCTTCTCCCGGTGGGAGAAGGAACACTTTGCTGTCGTATATGGTTAGCGCACACTCTCTCCTGTGGGGGGAGAGATGCGCGCGATCCGCCAGTCCGGCTCGGACCGGCCGTGAGGGTAGTTTTTCAACAATCTCGTTAGGCTAAAAGTGAACGACTTCCGACAACTGATGCGGCAATGGACCGCCCTGACCCCCTACAACGCCGGCCATGTCATACGTGTGTCTGGCGCGCCCGATCTTGAACGTTGGCGCGCGGCGTTCACCGCCGTCTTAAAGACTCTTGGGCTAACGGAGCCGCTTCTAATCGAGTTGAGCACATTCGCACTCGACCAAAAAATCGTCGAAGAACTGAATTGTCCCTTCGTTCCCGGGAGGCTGCCACTCCGAGCCTTCGTCATAGCAGATCAGCGAGACAGCTATCTGGTTGGAGTGATCTATGACCACTGGTTCGCCGATAGCCCTTCACTCCGCGCTTTCATGCAGCGCGTCTTTGTACACTATAGCGGTAACGGCGAGAATCTGCCGCCGTTGCGGGTCGCAGGCGATAACGATGACGCTCTGGAACACTCGAGATTTGGGTTTCGTGCGCTCATCTCCTGTGTTCGAGACTATCTCCGGCATCGTCGCGCTTGCCGGATCCATTTGCGCGACCCACTCGACTTCGGCACCGGTTTCTTATCGAGGTGTTTTCCGGATGGCGCCATCGATGACATCCGTGCGTTCGCAAAGAAACATGGAGCGACCGTGAACGACGTTTTTCTCGCAACCACCTCCCGAACGCTCGGAAAATTTACGGCGGAACAGCGAAAGTCGGAACCCTCTCCGCGCGCGAAACGAGACCGCGTCGCCATCGCCACCGCCGTTGATCTGAAGCCCCTTTCCGCCAGGAGCCCTGACGACGTTTTCGGATTTTTCGTTGGCTATTTCACTGTCTTGCACGAGCGCCCCGAAATGCGGCCATTACCCGAACTGGTCGCGGCCACCGCGCGCGAAACATCGGCGGGCAAAGGTGCAGCGCTGGCGCTTGAGTTTACCTGGAGTCTGCGCATCGCTCGTTGGATCTGGGATTGGTCATCCCGGCCGCGATTTAAAGCTCAACTTTTTCAAAAAGGGTTACCCTTTCTGGCCGGCATTTCGAACGTCAATCTGACTGGTTCCTGGGCCGATCAAAAAGACATTGCTCCGCATGGCCGGGTGATGGTGCTGGATTATTCCCGCGTCTCGCCCGTCGGACCGCTCGTGCCACTAGTTTTCACTTTCACCACAATTCGCGATCGCCTCTCATTGTGCGTGACCTACCGCACGACTGCCTTTTCTCAGAACCAAGCTGAGCAGATAGCGACAGAGCTAATGGAGGGACTGCGGAATCTTGAATAAGGTTCTGGGTAAAGACTGTTTGGGCGAGACGCCGAAACCAGCACGCGAGACCCGCGCTACCCAAACCAATGCGGCGCGGGCTCGCAAATCTAACGATTCACTATATGCAGAGCGCGCTTCTCCACTGCGAGCGCCGCTTCCTTGACCGCTTCGCTGAGGGTCGGATGCGAGTGGGTGGTGCGGCCCAAATCTTCGCTGCTGCCGCCGAATTCGATAACCGAAGCTGGCTCGGCAATTAATTCGGAAGCGGCATGTTGCAGGATATGTGCCCCCAGAATTCTGTCGGTCTCGGCATCGGCGATGAACTTGACCACGCCCTCGACATCTTCGTTCGTCAGCGCACGACCGTTGGCCCGGAACGGGAATTTGCCGACGCGCACATTCATCCCCTTCTCTTTCGCCTGATCTTCCGTGATACCAACGCCGGCCAGCTCCGGATTGGTGTAAATGATGCCGGGAATGGCGTCATAGTTCACGTGCCCCGACTTGCCCGCGATGTTTTCGACGCAGGCTATCCCTTCGTCTTCGGCTTTATGCGCGAGCATCGGTCCGGCAATGACGTCGCCGATTGCATAAATGCCTTCGATATTCGTGCGAAAATGCCTGTCGACCTTGATCCTTTTTTTCTCATCGAATTCCACCCCGACTTTTTCCGCGCCGAGTCCTTCCGAAAACGGGCGGCGACCGACCGACACCAGCACCTTGTCGGCTTCGAATGTCAAAGTGTCGTTAGCTTTAGTAGCCGTCGCGACCGCGCGGCCATTTTCAACCTTCACACCGGTGACTTTCGTCTCGAGATGAAACTTAATCCCCTGCGAAGTCAAAGCGCGTTGGAGTAAATTCGAGAGCTCGAGGTCGAACCCGAGCGCGATACGCGGCAAAAACTCCAGAATCGTCACTTCACTGCCGAGCCGATTCCAAACCGAACCAAGTTCAAGCCCGATCGCGCCCGCGCCGATGACGAGAAACTTTTTCGGCGCTTCCTCGAAGCAGAGTGCCTCGGTGCTGCTGACGATGGTTTTGCCATCAAACTTAGCGAATGGCAATTCGATCGGAACGCTTCCAGTCGCAATGACGATGTTTTTGGTTTCGATCTCCTGCGTTTCGCCGCTCGAAGATTTTAGCAAGACCTTTCCCGGCGCGGTGACTGTACCCATTCCTTCCAGCACCATCACCTTATTCGTCTTCATTAACTGGCGGACGCCGCCGGTAAGCGTCTTAACGACCTTGTCTTTGCGCTTTTGCATCGTCGATAAATCCACGCGCGGGTTGTCGAGCAAGATTCCGTGCTTGGCTGCGTCCTTTTTCGCGAAAGAAAAATGATCGCTCGAAGTGAGAAGAGCCTTGCTCGGAATACATCCAACATTCAGGCAAGTACCCCCGAGTTCCTTGTCTTTCTCGATCAACGCGGTCTTGAGTCCGAGCTGGCCGGCGCGAATGGCGGCAACGTATCCACCCGGGCCCGAGCCGATGATTACGACATCAAATTTGTCCATGGGTCCTACTATGTCATTCCGACCGAAGCGGAGGAATCTCTAACTGTATCGAGAGATGTCTCGACTTCGCTCGACATGACAGAAATCAAAAATCAATAGGCAGGGTCTTGGGGTTCTCGATGCCTTCCTTCACCTTGATGAGAAATGTAACAGCCTCCTTACCGTCGATGAGGCGGTGATCGTAGCTCAGCGCCAGATACATCATTGGGCGAACTACCACCGCGCCATTCACTGCGATCGGGCGCTCCATGATCTTATGCATCCCAAGAATTCCGCTTTGCGGTGGATTTAAGATCGGTGTGGCCAGGAGTGAGCCATAAACGCCTCCGTTCGAAATGGTGAACGTCCCCCCTTGTAGCTCTTCAATTTTCAATTTTCCTTCGCGCGCTTTCTTGGCGTAATTGGCGATGTCTCGCTCCAATTCAGCGAATGATTTCTTATCGGCGTCGCGGACGACCGGAACAACGAGTCCGCGCTCAGTCCCGACCGCGACGCCAATGTCGTAGAAATTGTTTTGGATAAAGTCGTCGCCTTCAATCCGGCCATTAATCACCGGCACAGCTTTCAACGCCTCCACCGCGGCTTTGACGAAGAACGACATTAAACCAAGCTTAACGCCATTCTTTTTCGTGAACTGTTCCTGCGCGTAAGCGCGCAGCGCCTGGACTTCGCTCATGTCGCATTCGTTGAAAGTCGTCAGGATCGCCGCTGTGTTCTGCGCCAGTACCAGCTGCTGCGCGATCTTGCGACGTAACGGAGACATCCGTTTACGAATGACCCGACCGTCCTTCGCCGGGGAGGCGAGTGATTCAACTGGTTCAAGCGTTCCGACCAGGGCGGTCGCTTGCATTTCCTCCGGCACCGCAGCGGGACGATTCTCTGCGGCAGCAAGGGCATCGCCTTTGGTAATGCGCCCGCCTTTTCCTGTCCCGGATATTTTCGAAGGATCGAGCTTCTCCTCGTCGATGATCCGTCGAACCGCCGGTGAAAGCTCGGTCGCTGCAGCGCCGCTACTGCGGGGTGACTCCGGCTTGCCGCGGTCAGCGACCGCGGCAACAGGTGGTGCGGGTTCCTCTTTCTGACCTGCCGTGGCCGGCGCAGCAGACTCCTCGATTTCCGCCACCACTTCGCCGATTTTCACTTCCTGACCCTCGTTAGCCTTCGTTCTGAGCACGCCGTCGGCTTCGGCCACGATTTCGGTGGAAACCTTATCGGTCTCGAGAGTGAAGAGCGGGTCGCCTTTCTTCACCTGCTCGCCCGATTTCTTGTGCCAGACGGAAACGACACCGCTGGAAATCGATTCACCGACGGCCGGGATTTTTACCTGCACGCTCATGCGCGGCTAAATAAGCCCAAAGCAGCGCGCGAGTCGAACGCCAAAAGTCAGTCCCGAGTCTCCCCAGGGGAGGAAACAGGATTGTGCAGGATGGTTTTCTGATTCAATCCTGTCAATGCGGTCTAGCTCAAATCGAGAAAGCTTCGCCGATCAGGCAGGCTTGCTCGCGTTTGTGCAGGGCAAGGGCGCCGACGGCGGGGCTGGCGCTGGCGCCGCGACCAGCGTAGCCGACTTCACGGTTAAAGAGCGAGCGCAGGCGCGGTTCGATGAACGTCCACGCGCCCATGTTTTGCGGTTCTTCCTGGCACCAAATCAGTCGGGCCTTTTTTGGAAACGCTTCCACCGCAGCCCGCAGCTGCGCTTCATCCAGCGGGTAAAGTTGTTCGATCCGGATGATGGCGGTATTGTTTATCTTTTCCTTCTCGCGATCTCTAACGAGATCGAAATAAACTTTCCCGCAGCAGAGAATCACGCGCTCGATCTTGTCGGGCTTATTGCCGCCGCGGCCGGCGACCGTGGCTACAGAGTCAGGGATGATCTCGTGAAATTTTCCGCGGATGAGGTCCTCGGCGCGCGAGGTAGAGAATTCCGCGCGCAACAAACTTTTAGGAGTCATGATGATGAGCGGCTTGATGAAATCGCGTTTCATTTGCCGCCGCAGGACGTGAAAATACTGCGCGGGCGTGGTGGGATTGCAGACCTGGATGTTATCCTCGGCACACGCTTGCAGGAATCGTTCGAGGCGTCCGCTGGAATGTTCCGGGCCCTGCCCCTCGTAACCGTGGGGCAAGAGCAAAACGATGCCACTGGGGCGCTGCCACTTTGATTCAGCCGAGACGATGAACTGATCGATGATCGTCTGCGCCCCGTTAGCAAAATCGCCGAACTGCGCCTCCCACAAGCACAACATGTCGGGGTAATCGAGCGAGTAGCCATAGTCGAATCCGAGCACGGCCGCTTCCGAAAGCAGACTATTGTAAACACATATGCGCGCCTGCTTCTCGGCCAGATGCATTAACGGATTGTAGGACTCGCCGGTCTTGGCGTCGTAAAAATAGGCGTGGCGTTGCCCGAATGTTCCGCGACGGCTGTCCTGGCCGGATAATCGGACCGGAACATTCTCGAGTAGCAACGATCCGAAGGCGAGAGACTCCGCAAATCCCCAATCGTAGGGCCCGCCTTCCTTAAAAATCTGGCGTCGTCGATCGATCAGCATTCGCTTTATCTTGGGCAAAATGTGAAATTCTTCCGGGATGCGGGTTAGACCATCAACGATCGTACGAAGCACCTCTTCGCTGATCGCAGTCGGTTTTGATTCAGCGCTGTACTTCGATTGAAAGACGGCGGTCGATTCCTTGAACTTCGCCTGCTCCTCCGTTTTTTGTTTCTCCAGTGATTTGATGTGTTCCAGCGCCATCTCCAGCCGGAGTTGAAATTCCGTCTCGAGAGAGGCGGCATCGTCTTGAGTTAGCACGCCGCGATCGAGAAGCTCGCGTTTGTAGATTTGAGTGATCGATGGCCGTTTATCGATCTTCGCATAGAGATCAGGCTGAGTGAACCCGGGATCATCAACTTCCTGGTGGCCGTATTTGCGATAGCAATACATGTCGATGACGAAGTCGCGTCCGAATTCCTGTCTAAAATCGAGCGCCATCTCGGAAACAAACTTAAGCGCAATCGGGTCCTCGCCGTTCACATGCAGAATGGGAACCTCGATCATCTTGGCAATGTCGGTCGCATACATCGACGAGCGCGCGTCTTCGGGCAGAGTGGTGAACCCGATCTGATTGTTAACGACGATGTGAATAGTGCCGCCCGTGGAGTAACCCTTGAGCTGCGACATGTTGAGGGTTTCCGCTACGATCCCCTGCCCCGCGAATGCGGCGTCGCCATGAATCAATAGGGGCAGAACTTTGCGCCGATGTTCGGTATCGCCACGAATGCGCTGTCGGGCACGGGCGGTCCCTTCCACCACCGGATCAACCGCTTCGAGATGACTTGGGTTTGCCGATAGCCGAATCTCCACTTCGCCCGCAGCAAGTTTGCGCACGGTGCGATAGCCGAGGTGATATTTCACATCGCCATCCCCGGCAACGAGAGCAGGAAGGTAATTCTCCGTAAACTCAGTGAAGATGACGTTGAGCGATTTTCTGAGGAAATTTGCCAGCACATTGAGACGGCCACGATGGGCCATGCCCATGCAGATTTCCTCAACCCCATCGGTAACACACTTGTGCAAAAGGGTGTCGAGAATCGCCATCAAACCTTCCGCGCCTTGCAGCGAAAAACGTTTTTGCCCGACGTAACTCTGGTGCAGGAAAACTTCGAAGGTCTCCGCCTCGAGTAGCGCCCGAAGGAGCACGACTTGTATTTCCGGCGAAGGAGGACGAGCGAAAATGCGCGACTCGAGGCGATGCCGCACCCAATCGCGAATTCGGGTGTTTTGGATATGCTGAAATTCCGCGCCAATTGACCCCGCATAAATCTGATCGAGCAGGGCGATCATTTCGCGCAGCGACATCTGGCGATTATCGAGGAAGAATTTTGAGGAAACCGGGTAATCGAGATCTTTGTCGCTAAAGCCGAACTCGCGGAGGGTAAGAAGTGGATTTTCGGGGCGTTTTTCCGCCAGCGGATTCACCCGTGCGATGGTGTGCCCGAGAATGCGATAAGCGTAAACCAGAGCGTCAATTCGCGTTTGCAGCGGACTTTCCCGCAGATCGCGTCGCGCTTCCGGCGGCGCTTCGACGGCAGCGCCATTTTTTCCGTCGAGACTGCCGAGCTCGAACCCTTCAAAAAATGCCGACCACCCGGAATCGAGCGAGTCGGGATCCTTTTGCCAGCGCTCGTAATTCTGCTCTAGCAAATCGAGATTCGGCCGGGTGGCGAACGATGGATGCATGTTGATTTACTCTCTCACCGATATGTCTCATCGCAACGTTTCGGCGACACGACCGATATAACCTGTAGGAACTATAGGACCTATGGAAGCGGGCAGGTTGACAGCGCAAATGGCGCCCGATTACTTGCAGGGGCGATTTCACACACAGAGGACACGATGCGATATAGAACGACGTTGAACGCGAACGATCTGGGTAGCGCACGCGTCTTGCGTGTAGGTTCCGGCGTCTCGCCGAAACCCTCTTTGTCATGCGTAGCGCACGGAAGGAAAGTCCGCGATGGTGAGACGCCATCGCCAACACGCGAGACGCGTGCGCTACCCCGAATCTGCCTCCGCGCATCAAGGATAGCGATCACTGTTTCGCTTGCCAGCAATGCTTTGCTTTTTGCGCAATCACCAACGCCGCTGCCGTCCACATCCCCGACCGACCCGGCTTCCGAACCGGCGGTGCTCGCGGTGGCGAAAGTGATGCCGGCCGTAGTTAACATTAACGCAGAACGCGTGGTCCGGCGCCAAGTCCGTGATTCGTTTGAAGATTTCGCCGCTGAATTCTTCGGGACCTACCGCAGTCAGCCGCGCGAAATCCGACAGCGCCTGCAAAGCCTCGGCTCGGGCTTCATTGTTGATCCAGCCGGTTACATCGTAACCAACGAGCACGTCGTGCAACGAGCAGCCGATTTGCGCATCGAGGTTACCACCAGCGATGGCAAAGTTTACAACGCGCGTTACATCACTGGTGACCCCAAGAAGGATCTCGCGTTCATCAAGATCGAAGGCAAGAGTGGATTCCCGTTCATTGATCTGAATAATCTCTCGCCCAATCTTCTCGGCGAGACCGTTATCGTGGTGGGCAATTCTGTCGGTTACGGCAGTTCAATCAGTCGCGGTGTCCTGAGCGGGCTAAAACGGGAAATCACCGTTGGCGATTTGGAGTACAAAGACCTGGTGCAGACGGACGCGGCGATTAATCCGGGGAATTCAGGTGGCCCGGTCGTGGATATCGCGGGTCGGCTCGTTGGAGTGAGTTCGGCAAAAATGGCGTTTACGCCGCAGGGTGTACCAACGCAGGGACTGGGTTTTGCGATTCCGGGCGAGGCCGTGCGCGAGGCGGTCAAAGGATTCAAAGCGGTAGCAGAAAAGCAACCTTCGACACAACCACGCGTCAGTTCGAATCAGCCAGCCGCTACCAACGCCGATCGTCTTTTCGGGATGCAATTGCAAGATCTAACGGCGGAGCTGACCGACGCGTTTGGCCTCCTGCGCGGACGCGGCGTCCTGGTCAGCGGGGTTGAACCGGGAAGCCCGGCAGCGGAAATCGGAATCGAACGCGGGCTGGTGATTTACCGCCTCGGGCGGCACGACGTGAACTCGGTAAGATCGATTGAGAACCTCCTCGCGCGGGTGCAAAGTGGGACGAGGGTAGACTTGACGGTCGGCCTCGCTCGCAGTGACGGCGAGCGCCAAATCCAAACCGTGGCATTGACAGCGCGCTAAAATTTTTTAACAACGCTGCGCGCGGAGAGTTGTCTCAAACAATCAGTCGCAATGATCAAGGTTGAAAATTTGACCAAAAAATATGCGGGCCAGACCGCGATTCGGGATCTGAACTTCGAGGTCGGCCAGGGTGAGATCATGGGTTTTCTCGGACCGAACGGCGCGGGCAAGACCACAACGATGCGTATTTTGGCGAGCTTTTTGCCCGCCACCTCAGGGCGGGCGTCAATCGCCGGCTTCGATGTTTTCGAGCAATCGCTCCAGGCCCGGGCGCATCTCGGCTACATGCCGGAGAATGTGCCGCTCTATAGCGACATGCGGGTCAGCGAGTACTTGAATTATCGCGCGGCATTGAAAAGCATTCCGCATCGACGTGTCAGCGAACGCGTGGGTGATGTGAAGGAGCTTTGCGGATTGCGCGAGGTCGAAAACAAATTGATTCGCGCGCTTTCGAAAGGATTTCGGCAACGAGTCGGGTTAGCTGACGCACTGCTACACGAACCCGATCTTTTAATTCTGGATGAGCCGACGATCGGCCTGGACCCGAACCAAATTCGGCAGGTACGCGAGTTGATTAAGAACCTCGGCCGTCAGCACACCATTTTGTTATCGACGCACATTTTGCCGGAGGTCGAGATGACCTGCTCGCGCGTCATCATTATCAATAAGGGACGCATTGAAGCCTGCGACACTCCGGAGAATTTGCTCGGCCGCATTCGCACTGCCGGTGGTGTAACACTGGAAGCCAGGGTGGGCGCGGATGACGCCCCAACACAGTTGAAGAAAATCGCCGGCGTCCGGGATGTAAATGAATCGGAAGACGACGGCTGGAAAATTTTGTCGTTACGAGTGGAATCGGGGACGGATGTGCGGCCGGAAATTTTTCGCCTTGCCCGCGATCGCAACTGGGAGGTGCGCGAACTAACGGCGCGGCGGGCTACGCTCGAGGATGTGTTTGTGGAAATTACGCATTCGGACGAGACGGCCTGAACGGAGTGTTCATGCGTAAGTTCTACACCCTGCTATCCCGCGAAGTATCGAGCTACTTCTACTCGCCGATCGCGTACATCGTCCTGTTCTTCTTCCTCTTCGTGAGCGGAGCGGACTTTTACTTCCAGATTTCGTTCATGAATCAGCGATCAGTGCAGTACTCGGTGCAGGAAGCATTTTTTAACTCGATCTTCTTCTGGTTCGCCTTTGTGTTGATTTTTCCGCTGATTACCATGCGGACTTTCGCGGAGGAATTTAAGCTCGGCACAATCGAACCGTTGATGACTGCGCCCGTTCGCGACTGGCAGGTGGTGTTGGCGAAATTCTTCGGGGCCGTGATCTTCTACGTCGTCCTTTGGGTCCCCACTCTGGTTTACTTCGCGATCTTCCAATACGTCACTCACCAGACCGCGGCGGGATCGTTCGGCGCTTATTGGGGTTCCTATTTGATGCTGCTGTTACTGGGAATATTTTACATCAGCATCGGCTGCTTCGCTTCTGTCCTAACGAGGAACCAAATTGTCGCCGCTGTAATTTCATTTTGCGCGATCACGCTGCACTTTTTCGCCGGCCTAATTACTTTCATCGTAACCGAGATCAGTTCGACAATGCGGCAAGTCCTCGGTTATTTCTCAGCCCTTGAACAAATGGGGACACTCTCGCGCGGCGAGATCGATACCCGTCCGATCGTTCTCTACCTGAGTCTAACGATGGTGATGCTGGGATTGACCTATCAGGCATTTCAATCGCGCAAATGGAAACTGTAACCGTGACGGATAAACCAAAGAAAATTCATCGTTTTCAGATCGGCCTCAATGTCGTGGTGCAGATCGGGCTGCTCATCATTCTGGCAGCGATGATAAACTATCTCGGGTTCGAGCATTACCGCCGCTGGGATTTTTCACGGGATCAGAAGTACTCTCTCTCGGACAAAACCAGACGCATTCTTGATTCCCTAAAAGGAAAATTGCGGATTACGATTTTCTTTTCCCCCAACACACCCATCACAAGCGACGTCGAAAGTTTACTAACGGAATACCAGTACGCCGCCAAAGGAAAGATCGACGTCGAGCACATCAATCCAGAGGTCAACTTCTCGCGAGCGAAGGAGCTTTTCGACAAATACAAGGTAGTGACTGACGAGAGCATGCTGGTACTGGATTACGAAGGACGGAACAAAACGGTCAAGGCCTCAGAAATGGCGGAGGTGGATCAAAGTGGGATGGCAATGGGGGAAGGTCCGCGAGTGACATCATTCAAGGGCGAACAGGCAATTAGCAGCGCGATCGTCGACTTGACCGAAGGAAAGAAAAATATCATCGGCTATGTGCTTGGTCACAAAGAACCGCCAATCGCAGAAGCGGCACCAAGTCCACTGGCGCCGGAACCGCAGCCGCCGACCAGTCCAATCTCAGTGCTGAAGACGTTCATCGAGAACGAGAACATCAAGCTTCAAGAACTGAATCTTTTCAACGTCGATGCGATTCCAGTGGAAATGAAGACGATCATGATCGTGGGCCCGCAGTATGATTTTTCCGACCGCGAGATGCTGTTGCTGCGTGATTTCTGGAACAAACAAGGACGGATTCTGCTGTTACTCGATCCTTCAGCAAAGACGCCGAAACTTAACGCCTTTCTAAACGACCTCGGCCTGAGGGTGAATGATGATCGTTTGATGGCAATGGTCCGGACCGGGATCGAAGAAGTTGCGCGGGTGCGGGATGTCATTGGCCGATTTTTGGCAGACTCACCGATCACAAAACGGCTGGCCGAGGTGCGCGCCCCCTTTTTGGGCGGGACCTCTTCGATGACGGTTGAGCCGCAGCGTGCTCAAGGCGCCGGCGTTCAGATACAACCACTGGTCCAGGCGGAAAAAGGTTACTGGGGCGAGGTCGATTATAATTCAGATGATCCGGCAAAGCTTCAGTTCGACCAAAATCGCGATCACGGGGCACCATTGACGATCGCGGCTTCGATCGAAAAGGGCGGTAGCGGCGACGAACGGGTGCGGATGAACTCATCGCGCATGGTGGTAGTGAGCAACGCCTTTTTTATTCAGGACAACGCGCTGACGCAGGACCAACAAGCACTCGATTTTGTTTCCGGCAGCATAAACTGGTTGATGAGTCGGGAGCAGATGATCGGGATTGCGCCGAAAATCCCAAAACCGCTCACCTTCACGCTTGATGAAACCGAACTGCGCAACCTGCGGTGGCTCGTCCTGGTCTTGGTGCCGCTGGTGCCGGCGATAATCGGCTCGGCGGTGTGGTGGAAACGGCGGGCCTAATCCGATTATGAGATTTCGGACTACGCTCATCCTCTTTGTCCTCGCGCTGGCGATCGGCCTGTTTATCAAATTTTATGAAAGCAAACGGCCAAACACCCAGGAGGCGAACCGGCGCGCTCAAAACGTCATGAATTTCGAGCGCGATAAGATCGACGGTGTCGTGATTCAAAACGCTGACGAGCGAATCGAATTAAAACGAACCGACAAAAAGTGGCGGCTGGAATCGCCCGTCAAAGACCTGGCCGATAGCAGCGCCGTCGACAATCTCTTGTTCGATTTGGAAGATTGGAAAAAAGACACCACCATCAGCGCGAAAGAAATCGAGGCGGACAAAAATCGAATGGCAGAGTATGGGGTGGCGAAAGCGAAGCTCCGCCTCAAGCTGCAGGGGCCGAACGCCCCGCCCGAAGTTTTGTTCGGTAACAATGCCGCACTCGAGGGCAAGATTTATGTTCGGCTGGAGAATTCGAAAGATGTGTTTCTCACTTCCCAATCGATCAAAAACCAGATTTCGAAAAAGCCGGAGGAATTCCGCGACCGCAAATTGACTGACACAGTCGCGACGCAAGTAGTGCGTCTTTCCATAAAAACCGCGGCCGGCGAAATGGAACTGCAAAAACAGGGTGATCATTGGCAAATCGTGAAGCCATTACGGGCGCGGGCAGATGACCAAAAAGTCAACGATCTGATCGCGCAGATTACGAACAGCCGGATCGCGCAATTTGTGGCCGATGATGCCGGCGATTTGCATCCCTACGGCCTGGCTGACCCGCGTGGGACTGTCACCATCTTCACGGGTGACGACAAATCCGCCGCCAGCGGCCCGGGCCAGATTTTGCAGATCGGCGGTGTTCCCGAAAAGGAGAAGGACCAGGTTTATGTTCGTTTCACGCCGCGGAAATTCGTTTACACGTTACCCAACAAGATCGAATCGATTTTGAGCACAAAGCCTAACGATTTACGTGACCGCCATCTTGTGCGTTTCGATCAAAACCAGTTGGACCGCATCACGATTGACGCGCCCGGAAAAAACAAAACAGTCCTCGCGCGCAAAGACCAGAAGTGGACGATTGTAGATCGCAATAATCGCGCGGCCAATGCGGCAGAAGCACGCCGGTTAATCGATTTGCTGAGTGGCGAACTGGTCACAAGCTTTGTGGCGGATGTGGCATCCGATTTGCCGAAATATGGACTGGATAAGCCGCAACTCACGGTCACTTTAAGTGCTTTCGCCTCGGAGAATACGGCTGAGACCACCGCCGGTGAACATCCTTTGGCTACAATCGCCTTCGGCAAAATTGACGGTGAAAATGTTTTCGCGCGGGTGGGAGAGGAACCGTTCGTTGTCGCAGTCCGACGTTCGATGCTCGATAATGTTTTTGCTGATCCGTTGTCGTGGCAGGACCTAACGATTTTTAGCCTCAAGCCGGAGCAAATTCACATGTTGTCGCTCGCTACCGATCGCGAACAGACTTTGGTCCGTGGAACGGACAATCAGTGGCAGTGGGTCACGGGAAGCGGGCCGATTAATACAGTGAATGTGCAATCGCTGGTGAACACACTAGCCTCTTTGCACGCCACTCACTGGGTGGCAAATGCGCCGACGGCCGCCTTTGCGAAGCCGCAGCTCGTTGTCACCTTCACCACATCGCCGGACGACAAGGCTCAGCATAAGTTGACGGTAGGAGGTTCTTCACCTGACGGGACAGCGATGGCGCGAACAGACGAACACGAAGGCGCGTTTGCGATTAGCAGTCCGGATTTGAAAACGTTGCGAGCGGACTTGGTACAGCCTGCGACACCATCGCCAGCGGCGAGTGCGTCGCCTTCGGTGGCGACTTCGCCGGTCGCTACGCCGACCCCGTAAGTTGTTCCACATCCCTCCCGCCTTCGTTTCGCGGTCGCAAGGCTACGGCGGCGGCAGGCGGCTTCGCTACGCCACGCTCGGGTTAACCGGCTGCTTGGGCAGTATAAATAGTCACAATTCCGCCGCTGAGTGGCTCAGAGGCGGCGTTTTTAAAACCACTGGTTTCGATTAAGTCGCACATGGCGGGGCCGCTAGGGAAATTTTCGATGGAAGCGCCGAGATATTGGTAGGCTTTTCTTTCAGACGTAATCAGCGCCGAAGCGAAAGGCATGATTCGGTGCAGATAGAATCGGTGGAGAGAACGCCAGATCGGATGTTGCGGCAGAGAAAAATCTAGAACAATCAGATGTCCAGCGGAGGTAAGGACGCGCTGCATTTCCCGCAAAGCTCCGTCCCAATCGCGTATGTTTCGCAAACCGAACGCGATGGTTACAACGTCGAAGGATTGGTTTGCTAACGGCAATTGGACGGCATCGGCGGCAATAAGATGACGAACTCCCTTGCGACGGGCGAGCGCGAGCATGGCATTGGAAAAATCAAGCCCCACGACCTGGATAGTCGATAATTTGCGTTGGATCACGCGTGCGAGATCGCCGCTGCCGGTCGCAAGATCAAGGACGCAGGCCGGATTCCAGCCGGCCACGATTTCAGCTGCCCGTCTGCGCCAGTAGAAATCGCACCCAAAGCTTAACAGATGGTTCGCGAGGTCGTATCGTCGGGCGACACGATCAAACATTTCCCGAACGATTTCGGGATCACGTGCCAGGGCAGTTTCTTCAGGCGAGCTCAACCACGGCCGTTCGCTCGGAACGTGCGATCGCGCAAGTGGCACGATGAGGCATTTGGACTTGCCGCGGATGTGTCTCCGGGCGCCGAGAAATCGCGAGAACGATGAGTAGAAACCCTACGGGCGCGACCTGCATAAGCAGCCGGCTGATCGAAAGCCCAACATGGTCAAGATAGTTTGGCCAGCTGCTGAAAAGATAGAGTGACAAATACAAAACGATAGGCGCAATCAGGGCGACGAGCAGGACAACAACGCCCGGGTCGCGCATCCGAGGCAATGCATACAGGAAGGCAACGGCGACAATAAACCAAAACAGACTCCAAGTAGGAAGACTATAGAATTCGGCCACAAGCGCGGAAAGCAACGGCAATGCACGGTTGAGGTGGGTACGAAACGTCTCCAGATTGAATGGCAAAAAATCCGCCGCCTGAAGTGCGTGCGTGGCGTTCAGATAAAGACGCCACGCACAAATGATTACAATCCCGGGCAGGAACGCAATGAAAGACAACGGGGACTTTTTTGTCCGCAAAATGACGAAGACACCGCAGGCCGCTGCGACGGTCCATAAAATAAGTCCGTCGCGCTTGACCCATGGCAACAGGGCCAGACAGGCGGCGTAGAGGCGGAAGAAGACACTGTTGCCTTGTTCGGAAGCACAAAAGAGACATCCGGCAGCGGCAAGGTAAAAGACGCTCAGTGGAAAATCGGCATAGCCCCCACTCGCGCACCCGACCTCGACGGTGATTTGCGGAACAAAAAACAGAAGTGCCGCCATAAGTAATCCGAGCCATGTTCTTCTGCTCAGACGAGCAGTAAAGGCAGCGACCAGGAATGTTCCTGCGACGTAAAACGTCGGAAAGATTGTCTTCGCACAAAATTGGTTGGATTCACCGAGCCAGAGGTAAAACCAGAGCTCGGTGAATGGAATCGCGAGAGGGTATTCCGGATGACTGAAAGCGCGGCCGGTATCACTGTAATAAGCCGCGGGAAGAACGCCACCATTGGCGAAAGCATAGCGTGCTTTGATTTCCCAATTAAGCAACCCATCCCAGCCCAGGGTATGAACAAGGGAAAGATAAAACACGATCGCGATTTCGATCGCGATAACCGCTGTAAGAACAACTTCGAACCACCTTGGTTTGCTGCGAATATGCGATGGCGTTTTCAAATTCCAGCCAACCATCCCAAGCGAAATGCAAACAACGCTGACTAGCCCCCGCAGAAGGAGGCCGTCGGCAAAAAAACCGAAGACCCATAGGAGCAAAGAAACCGCGCCCGTTCCAAACAGCCACGAGAACGCGATTTGTTCAGCCAGACTCAGCCGCACGGAACGACTAACAAGCAAAGCCAGCAAGCCGTAACCTGCGACGACCAGCGTTCCGAATGCGCCGAAAAGCCCGAGCGCATTCATCCCTTTTCCCCTACTGACACTATTTCCAATCCCGAGCCGAACACTTTGCCGGCCGGCAGCCAAGCAGGCCGGGTAAGGCGGCACAAAACCACCGCCGCGACCTTGTCCGGATTGATTAGGGATAGTTCATTGTCGGGATCTGTTCCCTCAATTTCGCATAAACGGACCGCATGCGGCCACGCGAGATACGCAGTCGTCATTCCCAGACCGGAACTGAACGCATCGCCCTTGCGGATAAAGATGACAATTGGTTTAGACATCGGCATCGATTCAAACATCGAAATTAAGTTCTTCGACGCGCCTTCTGTCCCGGTGGCAAATTTCAAGTAGCTGTCGGTAGTATGAAGGGCGCCGCCGGGTCGAAGCGGGTATTCGGTGGCGCCGGAATAAATTTTGGGGATGCTTACGCTCAGTAACGCCACCCCCAGGCCGCACCACAGCAACAGATGTGCTATGCGCCCGCAAGACCAGTGGGACGTCATTCAGGAATGCTTCAGGCGCGGGCCCAGCCCAATCGTATCGGCTGATTCACTGGCCGAGTTCTCGTTAGAGAAAACCGCGGCCGGTTTACGAGCGAAGAAGTTATACCTGATGATGGCATAGAAAGCTCGAATCCCATCGCGCCAGGTAATCTTCTTTCCTTCTTCATATGTCCGGCCATCATAGGAGATACCGACCTCGTAAATGCGGCAACGAGCACGAGCGACTTTGGCAGTGATTTCGGGTTCAAAGCCGAATCGGTCTTCACGCAAATCGATGTTCCTCAGGACCGCTGTGCGGAATGCCTTATAGCAGGTTTCCATGTCGGTGAGGTTGACGTTTGTGCACATGTTGGAAAACAAGGTGAGCAATTTGTTTCCCACCATGTGCCAGAAGTAAACAACCCGATGCGGACGCCCGCCCATGAAGCGGGAGCCGAAAACGACGTCGGCTTTTCCGCTCAAAATCGGCTCGAGCAAGCGCGGATATTCCTCCGGGTTGTATTCGAGGTCGGCATCCTGGACGAGAACGATATCGCCCGTGGCGGCGGCGAAGCCACTGCGCAAAGCTGCGCCTTTCCCCCGATTAACGCCATGATAAATGACGCGATCGGCAATGTGTTCGACGTTACGTTTCAAAATGGTGCGACTGCCGTCGGTTGAACCGTCATCAACGACGATGATTTCAATGTCCGGCAACGGGGCGGTCCGAACGGCCGAGACAATTTCAGCGATTGTATTTCGCTCGTTATAACAGGGGATAACGACGGAAACTTTCATGGGCAGCATGTTACACAGCAAGAATCCCGCCGAAGTCGTCCGAAGCGCTGTGAAAATCCGGCCGCTGGCTACCGCTTAACTTGCTCAAAACGCTGCCTTTCGCAGTTCCCATGCCGTTACCAGAGCGGCGATTCGGGTGTTTCCCGCTGTGCGCCGATTGGTCCGGACGTCTGTACGTTCGCTAAATATTTGAGCCAGTTCCGCGTGTCCAATGTCCGGAACTGCACAGCTGCTGCAAAGGCATGCAGACTGCATTTGCGCTTGGACCGTCTCCTGTCGACAGTTTTTTTGTCCGATCCCTGCAAAGGGCTGCGAAAGCTCCCGAAACGGACTTGCCGGCGGAAAAGATTTTAAAGGCTTGGCGCCGTGCAATGCTTGCACAGCGCACAAGCGCCTGGAGAATCCCATGCAATCCGGGCTCCGCGCCTTCTTCCGTTGCCGGAGTTAAGTCAAATGAACTCACGGCACGTGATGTTCAAGGTCGCTAATCTCGATCGAAAAATTATCTGTTCCATGTTGCGAAACGCTGTCAAACGCACATAGCATATGGCTCATTGTCGCTCTGTGCGTCTGTGATTAAGTCCATCATTTTTGTGGCAATTTTTCTCGTGCTTGGCGGGGTGTTCTTCGTGCAAAAGCAGCACGAGAAAAAAGCAGCGCTGGAATTAAGAAAAAAGCGAGAAGAGGCGGTCGTCAAAGCACACTTAACACCTTCTCCATCTAATTCTTCGCTCAGAGGTTTGCCGAAGTCGAAGCCCACTCCTGTGCTGGGGCCCGTTCCGACTTCGAAGCCGAAGCCGACGCCGATGCTGCCCAAACCGACGCCGATGCTACGGCAGACCCCCTGAATTGTGTCATACCGGCGTTTATGCGAGCAACTCCCTGGCCTCCACGCAAAAATCGTGACCCAGCAGTGTAACCAACCGCAAAAGGCCTGTCCGGCAGATGATCAAATTTTCAAATGCTTGATAGCTTTCGATCGGGTGCTCCGTGGAAGTTAAAAGTGCGGATTTGGGGAGGCAAATGACGCGAAAGGTTTGTCAACCAATCCTTCCGGTGATCAGAATCTTTCTGTGCAATTTTGCAAGGCGTCGACGCAGACGAAATGCGTCATCCGTATACATTATGACATCTTGTTTTGGGTGTACACGCCCAACTCCCGACGGATGAATGCTGGTAACCCTGCATTTGTCGGGCTCCGCAATTTTATTAGCAAAGTGAATCTGCTCAGCGCCTTTCAAATGAGCGAAGAAATGCTTGCGTTGGGTTGACGAAAAAACCTTCAGGCGCAGCTCGCTCTCCATTCGACCGATCAACGGATTCATCTGTGTTGGCCAGCATGATGCATTTCGTGTGCCGGGTGTGGGATGCAACAAGTTATCGAATGCGAAAATAAGATAAAGGAGCGTGCGAGCTTTTCCCGGGCACGACCCGATAACAAGGCTTTATCACAAGAGAGCATGTGGAGCGCAAGCGCCCCTCAACCACGCTGGCTGGACAGTCGGCGCCCCAGTCGATTCCATCGGGATCTCGCAGATTTTACCAGTCGTGCATCCCAACGATCGCAAGGAACGGGATGGCGGCTCCTATATTGCAACTTCCCCTTGGCCCCGGCTTTTTCTGAATCCCAAATCGCCCAGCAGCTTTTTAGAGGCGCCCACTGCCAGGAAGCGCCTTGATATCTGCCGACAAAGCTTTGCCTATCGAAAAGGGCGGTCGCTTCTGACAACAAGCCGACGGCACTCTCTGGAGCCCCTCCCTCGAAGGGCGAGTGCATCTCGATTTTGGCTGACCGAGCGCAGCACCTAGAATTGCAATTGGCCCGTAAAAGTCCCAGTTTTCTTAACGTCTTCGAACCACGCAGCGATCTTAAAATTACTGATGCGCCCACTGCCAGCTAGCGCTTCGTCATAGCGAATCTGCGTCGTTCCGTTAAGAAAAGCTGATTTGCCTGTAAAACTTCCGACGAACTCGCCGCTGCCCCCACCTCCAGCGAGCTTCAAGTCCGCGCCTGGAGCGTAGATGGTTCCATAAAAGTCCGAGTTCCCGGCTAGAGTAAAGGCCTGCGTCGTTCCATCCGGGGGGCTAATTCCATAGATTTCCAAGCTCGATGCCTTGTTGTTGTAATTAACCAATCCATTGCCAGAGAAATTCAGATCCCCTGCGACATAGATTTTAACGTTGACTCCATTTACGATAACAACCGAGCCATCGGTTGTGCCCGATCCTCTTGTGGTAAAATCTCCAGTTACATAGAGTTCGATGTAGTTTTTGGTCGGATCGGGACTACCCCTTGTAGTGCCGAAATCAAAAATCACCGTTTTGCCGCCTGAAAGTTTTATGTTACCGATACTTGCAACCGTACCGACCTGGTAACGAGCAGGACTTGCAGCGGTGCCTCCGGTATAAGTCTTGGAATTATTAACCGAATTGCTTACAGTTGCGTCACTCCACTGCGGTGCATAAATGGGCTCAAGCGGTTCGTAATAATCGTTGATAATCTGACCCATAACATTAGACGTGTTTGTAACAGTGGCCCCATTTGCATCAGTGGCACCGCCATTAGTAAGGACGTCGCCGTAAACAGTCGCGTCACCGATATTGGCGAATGGCGAATTGGTAGAGATATTGGCTGCTAGTGGGACATTAAAATTAGGAGCATCAAACTGCCCAATGTTAGTTAGAAGATGTCCATTGGAATCTCGAGCGTCTGGAAGACCGTTGACAGAACGAGTGGGATCGGCGGAGTTAAACGAATCAACGAAGATGTTATGGTTGTTTAAATTGATGGGTTGATCGGTTTTCAGCGGGCCCTGTGTGGTGTAAACGGGTTTGACCCATGCCTCGATCGTGCGGGTCGCTGTTCGGGTTCGCAGTTTGCAGATTTAGTTTCCGCAATGCAGCATCCGCGCTGTCGATGCTGAGAGATTTACCTCCCGGTAGCACCACCGTTCCAATCGAGACGATACAGTAGTAAGGCCTCGGGATTGTCTGCGTAGTGTTTTCGTTCAGAGTCAACGTGTAGTCGGCATAACTGTTGAGCGCACCAGATGGCCCTTCACCAGCATGGTTTAGGTACACCCTTGTCGATGTAGATGTAGTCGTACCGCTTGGAAATGGGCTACTCCACGCTATTGGACTAGGGCCCGCTAAAGGGAGAGAATTTTGGGCTAAGCCTTGCTCCAATTGGGCGATTCCCTGATGAACGCCAGCCTCAGCTGCGACGAACGCTTCCTGCCAAGCCGACGCCTGGCTGAGCGTCATACGACGATTGTTCACATTCACAACAAGAGAGCTGGCCAGTAATGCCAGGACCATAATAGTGATGATCACTGCGACAAGGGCGGACGCTGTGCACGATTGGTTATCGCTTCGTATTTTCATAATGGTTAACTGGGACGCGATTTGACCAGACGTGGTCGGAAATATTTCGTCACTTAAAAGTTGTCTCTCTTAGAAATACCGTGTCATTCAAAATTGATTTATTGTCAGGGTGAAGAGAATCGGGACTCGCCTCAATTCTGACTACGACGGCGGAATTCGAAGGGCTCGTGAATGTCACCTTTAAAATATTGTCTGGGTTAGAGAGACCTGCGCTGGAGTAGTTGGTAAAGCTGCCAATCTCGCGACTAGCGGTATTGGCGGCCGCGGGTAATGGTGGGAATAAGGCTAGCGTCGAATTCGATGATGCAGTGTAGGGCCAGTCAATCTGGCGAACTATTGTTCGTTTAGTTCCACTTCCCCCATATTTATAGGTCACTGCTACCGCCACTTGCTGTCCGCTGCTATCTCTGTATTGCATACTTCCGGTGGTCGCATAGACTCCCGGCTCGACCCGGAGAGCGGAGCGAGCGGGATCGCCTGCAAGTGGTCCGGCTGTCTCGTAAGCCGGAGAAGGACTTGGATTTGCTTGGTATCGCACGGGGACCGTCAATGTCAGTGGAAGCGTGTTCGTGACTCCATCGGGACTTATCGTGAATGATTTGGCGGTCGCATTACGAAGATCCACTGCCAGGGAATCGAGCACGCGCAGCTGATTCGTTCGCGCGTCGGTCCAGGAAGTGGTTGAGGCAAAACCACGTTGCAGCGCGAGGGATGAACCGTAACACACAGAAAGAACAATTCCGAGAATGGCCAAAGCAACCATTATTTCGACCAAGGTCATCCCCCCGCCGCCTCTTTGCTTGTAAACAGGACGCCTGTTCATCGGGTTTTGGTCCCCGATTTACTGATCAAGGTCGATAATTGACGCTGATGGGTTGCTCCCGAGGTAACCCACTCGGTCGTAACTTCTACGCGGATCAATCTCTCACCAAGGATGCTGCTCGGGGCGGAGGGACTGATGATGGGCGTTGCTGTGCCTATCTTGGTCACGGAAAAAAATGGGGCGGAGCCCGGCGTTGGAGTCGGAGATGGAGTCGGTGCTGGAAGGGGCGAAGTCTGCGGAACAGACGCAGGGTAAACGCTTATGACTTCTCTGGAAATCGTCGAAGCATTATCTGAGGAAGTGGACGTTGTTAGCAGCGTCGCGATGGAGGATGGGCTGGTCGTGTTATTCCACGTGAGATCTCTCATCTGGTCGATTCGCGCGATGCTGTTTTGCTCCGCGATTGCAGCACTGTCACCAACTTTTGCTTCTTTTACGGTACTTCCGTAAAGAGCATATAAACTCGTCAGTGCCAGCGCAAGCAATGCTCCTGCGACGGCAACCTCTACCAGCGTGCTTCCTCGTTCGCGCTGCGTGGTCATCTTTCCAAGCCCTTCAGAGGGCTGGAAATGCTCGTGAGAGCGCCCGTCTTTTCATCAATTATTAAAGCGATTTCCATAAAATCCTCTCATAACATGATAGTTATGATAATTCGCGACCCATATAGCAGCACTAGTGCCATTTGAGATCTTTCCCTGTTTAGCCGCGGCGGCAATCGGCTGCACGAGAAACGGCGCTTGCGTAAGTTCTCACCAACCGGTTGATCCACGATCTGGTGCACTACAGCGCCATCACGTTCTTGGAAAGAATTTACCAAACGCAGTGAAGGTTGGCATTTGGGAAGCAGGAGTGAGCAAAATGGCAACCTGCCATACCTACCTACTTTGCCTGATAAACCACGCTTGATTGCTCCTCTTTAAATACGCTTAAATGTACGCGTAATTTCGAGTAACCCAACGAAACGAAACAGTCATGAGAGATTCAACAGCAGAATGGTTAAGGCCGCTGAAGGAGAGGGCGGAGCACGAGCTGCTACCGGAGGATGTATTCAATTTAATGCTACAGGCGACCATGCCTGCTGTTGAGGCGGAGGACAGCAACTTTGTTCAGTGGGCGATGGAAAAAATCCCGGATGCGGGAAGAAAAATGCGAATGATTGATTGGATCGAGTTTGGGCAACTGCTACGGAAGAAACTTGAATGGTGGGATTATGCTGATTCGCCAAGCGAGGACGAGACCCAATGAAGCCGACCGTGCTGGCGGAAACCTTGGGCGGGGTAGTTGGCAAGTTTGGGTAAATGTTGACCATCGCACACGCGGTCGGTATTAGTCGCCGCCGACATGAACAGAAACATCTTTTACATAATTGGAGTGATTGTCGTTATCGTGATCGTCCTCAAGGTCCTCGGGCTGTTTTAAGAGTTTGCGAAATGACTCAAATATTCCGTGAAGGGACACGTGGGGCGATTAGGCCTTGCTCACGAGAGGACTCGAACCTCCACGGGTTGCCCCATACGGTCCTGAGCCGTACGCGTCTGCCAGTTCCGCCACGTGAGCTGAAAAAAATTGGCGCAGAGAAGCTGACTTATGTGCGAGAGCGGTGCAACCGCATTCAACCGCGACGTTTTTTGCGCGCCCGGCTTTCCAGCGCGTGCGCTTGGCGCGCCTTACCCAGCGAGCGGAGAAGATCGGCATAGTTAGCCGCCACTACTTCATACTCGTCGGGCGGTTTGGCCATGGCGTCCTCCCACGTTCGGAGCGATGCGCGATAGAGCTCTGAAGCCCGATCGTACTCGCCTCGGGAATGATAAACTACCGCAAGATTACATTTCGATTGGGCGATGTCGGGATGGTTCGCAGGAAATGCTTTTTCACGAATGGCGAGAGCGCGTACGTGGATCTGTTCTGCTTCCGTGAATCGCTTTTCGTTGGTAAAAAAAACACCGATATTATTCAAGACTGATGCGACATCGGGATGTTCCGGCCCGAGTTGGTTCTCGTAAATTTGGAGAGCGCGCAAGTAGTATGGCTCGGCGGCTTTGGCGCGGCCGGCTTTGCGGCAGATGAGAGCGACATTGTTCAGCAACGCGCCGAGATCCGAGAAGGGTAATTCGGGGATTTGCGGAGCGACGGCAACAGCCTGCTCATAAAAGTCGATCGCTTCTTCTGTCTGACCAAGCTCATTACAAAGCTGAGCCAGTCGTCGAGAAGAATGGAAAATAGCTTGGCCGTTGGCCGGCTGCACCCGCGTCAGAATGCGATGAGCGTTTACCAGATATGCCTTGGCCCCAGAGCGATCCCCGTTTTGCTCGTGCAATAGGCCTAGTTTCTCATTGCTCTGCGCGAGTCTGATGTCGGCCGCGCCGAAACTGCGCTTTGCTATTTCCAGCGCGCTTCGACCGACTCGGATTGCTTCCGCCATTTGATTGGTGGCGCGCAGCGTATCGAGCTTGTCGTTGAGGACTCCCCACAGGTGCTCCTCGCCTTTCATGAGGATTCACCAGCCTTCGCTTAACTGGGTGACGAGATGGGTTGCGAGTTCTTCCGCTGCCAGCGGCAGGGCCTGTCGCTCATCGGTCGTAACATCACCCCCCACGAAAAAGCTGGTGGTGCCGACAACTTCTGCCGAAGGCATGAGGACGGTGCCGCTAGGCGTTTCCAGTTTATATTTCACATGCATGGTGAGGTTGAACTCAGTCGTGGCGAGGACATTTCCGCGCACCGATCGCGCGGGTGTGCGGCTGATGTCAGTAATTTCGGCCTTTAAAATAGCGTCGGCATTATTCTCGTTAGCAATCCTGTAAGTGCCATCCTGCTGCAGTTGTTTGACCACGCTGTCGGTAATAAGAGCCTCGATCCGTGGCAGCAAGGTTTTGTTTTCAAAAGTGGGCACCGCAATGACATGGATATCCTGGAGCACGCTCGGCTTCACCGGCCCCACGTGGTAGCCTAGACAGCCGGTTAAAAGCAAAAAGACCGCGCTGAGGGGATTTTTCACGGTGCCGGCGAAGCGGCAGAATCGGGCGCGGCTGATGGCTCAGGCGTTGCGGAAGCCTCGGGAGCCGGAGATGACTCGGGGTTGGGACTGGGCCCCGGGGCGGTCGTGGTCGGCGGCGAAAGCGACGCTGGCGGCGGCAAGTTCGAATCCTGTTCTGGCGGCGGGAGCGGCGCCACTTCGGCGTCGCTATTGCGAAAGGCCGGCCGCGTGTTGCCGGAGGAGCCGCGCGATGCCACCTGTTTTTTCTTTTGTTCTGACACGGCGACGGCGGGTTGGAGCGCGGTCGGGCCGACTTTCGCGCGAATTTCGTCAACGCGTTTCTGCGCTTCGGCGCTCGCGGCCGAACGCGGTTGCTCGTGAATCACTTCATTGTAGTAAATCACAGCCGCGCGATACGCCTTCTTCTTGTCATAGAATTTCGCGATCTTCATGGCATCCCCGATGGATTTCTGCTCCAGATGCTCAAGGTTTTCGCGTGCTTGCGGCACCTTTTCACTCTTGGGATAACGAAACAGGTAATCTTCGAATCCGGTCTGGGCCTTTTCAACTGCGGCTCGATCGTTGGTGCCAAGGCGCGCCGATTCGTACCAGATGTATGCAATTTGATATTGTGCATCCGCTGCAATCGGGTCGTTTGGAAATTTATCGATCACGGCTTGATAGGCTTGAATCGCCGCGTCATTGGCATGTTGTTTTTGCCGGGCCAGCCCAATATCAAACTGGGCTCGTGCCGTGTATCTGCCAAAAGGGGCGGTCCGGACGATCGCAGCAAAGATTTCTACCGCGCGGTCCATCGAGGTAATAATCGGGATTCCCAGCAGCTTTACCTTTTTGCCGGAAAGGTATATTTCGCCGATACGAAACTGCGCTTCGATCGCTTCGTCGAAATTGGGGCTATTCGGAAAGTGTTCCACGAGAATGCGATAAGTGTTAGCGGCGTGAATGTAATCATGGCTCTGCTCCATTAGCTGGGCCGCCCGATAGGCGGCGACTGGTGCCAACGTATCGTGGGGATATTTCCGCAAGAGCAGAGTATAGGCTTTGATGGCGCGGCCATTGTTTCCCCTTTTCTCGGCTTCCTGCGCGATATCATAGAGATGCTGCGCATTGCCACTGACTTCCTCCTCGCCCGGGGCGACATACTTCACTTTTTCGCCCGGCCGGAAGATGATAGAGGCCTGGCCCGCCGCGGCGAGCGAGATCGCCCCAATGACCAAAGTAAACAGTTGGATTCGCATGAAACGTGGCAGGGTATTTGCCCCAGTGGTCCAGTCAAGTTGACCCGGCCTAAAAATGAGACACCGGGGGAGACCAGTTCTTAGACAACCTTGGTGCTTTTTCGTTCGCTCATGTCTGAAGTAACTTTGAGCCGGTGAATTTAAATCGGCAGCAAAAAATTCGGATCGGGGCCTGCGCCTGGAGTTTTGAAGATTGGCGGGAGGTCTTCTACCCACGGGATTTGCCGGAGTCGCGCTGGCTGGAATTTTATGCGCGTCATTTCCCGACCGTCGAAATTGATTCGACCTTTTACGCAGCTCCGGGCCCTGATGCGGTCCGACGCTGGCTCGATATCACGCCGTCCCATTTCCGCTTTTCCTGCAAACTACCACGCGAAATTACGCACCAATGCAAACTGCGCGATTGCTCAGCAGAGTTGAGTGGATTTCTGCGCGCGGTCGAAGCGCTTGCGCCCAAGTTGCACATCATCCTGGTCCAATTGCCATCATCCTTTCTCCCGAAAGAGGGGAAAGTCCCGCTGCGGTCGTTCGTCGAGCAATTGCCGCGGGATTTTCGCTTTGCCATCGAGTTTCGGCATCCCGGCTGGCACCGCCCGCAGTTCATTCATCTGCTGGAAAAACACCGTATCTGCTGGGTTTGGGCCGACACCTCGCCCTTGAACGAACGCAATCTCGCGCCGTTCGAATTTCAACCGCGCACGACCGATTTTCTCTACGTCCGTCTGCTGGGCGACTACACGACGAAATACGACCGCGACGGCAAACATCAGCACAGCTATGGAAAACTGTTGTGGAAACGCGAAGCGGCGCTGGAGAGCTGGGCGTTAAAGATCGAGCGACAATTTGCGGAAGTTCGGGCGGTCTACGCCTACGTGAACAATCACTTTGAAGGCTTTGCCTTGGAAAGCGCGCAACGGTTGGCCGAGCGCCTCGGTTACGAACTCCCCTTGCCTTCGACCGAAGCAGCGATGTCAGCGGAAGATCGCAAGCAACTCGACTTACAATTGTAGGCCTTGTGTAGCACGCTTATCGCGCGCGACAGTCTTCTCCGCGCGTTGTAGCGGCGTTTGTGACAAACGCCGATCTGCTAAACAGGTGCTCGCCGCGGCGAGCGGCCTCTACAACACGCAGCCGCAGCGTATCGTTACCGAATTTTCCCTGCGCCGAAGTACGGCAGCAATTTATCCGGAAGTCGTACGGAGCCATCTTTCTGCTGACCATTTTCGATCAGCGCCGCGAACAATCGCGGCAAGGCCAAAGCCGAACCGTTCAGGGTATGGCAAAACCGATTCTTTCCTTCCGCGTCTTTAAACCGCAAATTCATTCGTCGCGCCTGATAATCCGCGAAGTTCGAGCAGCTTGACACTTCAAGATAGGCGTTCTGGCCTGGCGACCAAACCTCGAGGTCGTACGTTTTGGTGGCGCCAAAACCTAGATCGCCGGCGCACAACTCGACTACACGGTAATGCAAGCCAAGCAATTGCAGCACCTTCTCGGCATCGGCCGTTAGAGTTTCGTGTTCCTCATTGGAAGCTTCCGGGGTCGTAATTTTCACCAGCTCAACCTTGTCGAATTGATGGACCCGAATAATGCCGCGTGTTTCGCGGCCGGCTGAACCTGCTTCGCGTCGAAAACATGGTGTGTAGGCGACGTACTTTTTCGGCAGTTCGTCTACGCCAAGAATTTCTTCGCGGTGAAAGTTTGTCACCGGCACTTCCGCAGTCGGCGCAAGAAAGAGCTGATTATTCTCCAGACCGTACATGTCGGCTTCGAACTTCGGCAGCTGCGATGTTCCAATCATGCAATCGCGCCGCACCAAAAACGGCGGGCTCATCTCTTCGTAACCATGCTCACAGGTGTGCAAATCGAGCATGAAGTGGATCAAACTTCGCTCCAGGCGCGCCCCCGCGCCGGTGAAACAAATAAAGCCGCTGCCGCTTAGCTTCGTCGCCCTTTCAAGATCAAACAGCTTGAGATTTATTCCGATGGAGACGTGGTCCAACGGCGCATCCAGTTTCGGTTTCGCCCCCCACGATCGCACGACCGGGTTGGCGCTGGAATCTTTTCCAATGGGCACTTTGAAGTGCGGGAGATTTGGAATTTCGAGCAGCATCTCCCGCTGCTGCGCATCGAATAGGTTTACGTCTTCATTCAATCGGGCGATTTCGTCGCCGATTTTGCGGACGCGATTCTCCTGCTGGAGAGAATCCTCTCTTTTCATCCGCATTGCGCCGATTTCCCTGCTCAGTTTTTTGCGTTCGGCATTAAGGGCTTGTAATGCTGTCTCGGCTTTGCGGCGTTCTGCATCGACGCGAAGCAAGTCATCGAGTTTGGCTTCATCGCCGCTTCCACGAAGCGCAAGCCGGCTCTTAACCATGTCCGGTTGTTCGCGGACAACTCGAATATCTAGCACGGCAGCGACTGTAGAGGTGTGATCGAGTCCCAGCAACCGTCATCCGAGCATAGCCGAGGGATCCCGTAGAAGAGGTTTCGGCGGAATCCCTTCGCTCGGGATGACGGGTAGAGCAGGAATCCTCGACTTCGCTTGGGATGGCCCTTAATTAGTACCTGGTGGAACGGCTGAATCTCCTGAGTGTCGCGCTTGGCCTGGCCTGTCTGGCGGGGCTCAATCTATATCTCACCGTTTTTGCCACCGGTCTTGCCATTCATTTCCACTGGATCGTTCTGGCGCCGCAATACCAATCCCTCTCGATTCTTGGCGACCCAATTGTTATCATCATATCCGGCGTTCTTTTTCTACTCGAATTTTTCGCCGACAAAATACCATGGATTGATTCGATTTGGGACGCCGTCCACACCATCATCAGGCCAATCGGCGGCGCACTTCTCGCCATTCGAGTGCTGGGCCATTCCACCCCAATGCTCGATATCGTCATTGTGCTACTCGCGGGCACGACTGCGCTGGCGAGTCACACGGCAAAGGCCACGACGCGGCTTCTGTCTAACACGTCACCAGAGCCGTTTTCGAACATTGCACTCAGCGTCGGCGAGGACGCCGTCGTCGTCGGTGGGCTCGCTTTGTTGCATTATCACCCGGTCATTGCACTCTCCATTTTCCTGATCGCGCTCGGAGCGTTCTTCTATTTTGCTCCAAAGATCTTGCGCGCGACTCGGGTAAAGCTCTGGCTGATCTGGCGAAAGTTGAACGAACCAGCCTCGTTTCATCGAGAAACAACATTGCCCTTGAACCTGCCGGCAAAACTGGCGCCGATTTTCAGCAAACAGAACCTGCTCGGCGAAACCATTGCCTGGGCGGTGCCGTGCGCCAGTGGTCGCGGCCGGCGAATCGCGCCCAACTTATTCGGTGCGCTGGTCGCCACTAACGAGGAGCCACGCAAGTTGACCTTCGTCGGCCGCAAGGGATCGAAACCGGTCGCGCAAACAATCGAGCTTGAGGGCATGACCATAGCGCGCGAACCGAAATTTCTTTCCGAAAACCTTGTCATCTTTCCGGCGACGGGGCGCGGCGCAAAATATTCTTTCGTCTTTCCGCGGTCACGTGCGGCGGAGGTGGAAAGAATCGGTGAATATTTACGGCAAGACGTGGTACGTAGCTCCCCCCCGTCTGCAGAAACGGAAGGAGAGGCAGCAGTTCCCGTTGGAATGACGAAGCACGAATGACGATGACGGATTAATGTCGAATGACGAAGCGAGAAGTGGCGCGCTGAAGTGATTCGTCATTAGGATTTCGTCATCCCTTCGTCATTAGACACTCGTCATTCGTCATTTGCCTGCCATTTGGAAATGGCCGTGTCTTGACGATTAGGCTAAAAGATCGTGCAGAATGCATTCGATCAAACGCTACGCCGAGATGCGGCAAGAAAGCGTCCGTGTGGGCGAGAGGCCGTTGTTCGCGTTGCCGAAAACTCCGAGCGAACTCGAACTGCAAGCACGCTGGTTCGCCGGTGAATTTGGTCGCAAATTCCAGACGTTGACCGGCGAGCCGGTCGAAATCGTACAATTTGGTTTTTGGAATCACGAGGCCGGTCCCGACTTTCAAAACGCTGCTATCCGGATAGCAGGTGGGCCCGTCCTGCACGGCGCAATCGAAATCGATTTGCTCGATCGCAATTGGGAACTGCACGGCCATGCTACCAATCCGACGTTCGATGACGCGATTCTCCACATCTTTCTCGAACGAAGCGGAGTGGAATTCTTTGCCCGCACCAGTAGTCACCGCAACGTTCCCCAAGTTCAACTCGATCTCGCTTCCCTGCGCGATGCCGCGACCGGAATAGTGCCGCTCGCGCACACCGGTCGCTGTGCTGCCCCTCTGAGAAATCTGGCGGGAGAACGCATCACCAGCATTCTTGAGGGGGCCGCGAAGTTTCGTTTGCACCAGAAAGCGAATCGCCTTCGGCAGCGCATCGAAGCACATGGGCGCGACGAGGTCTTGTTCCAGGCCGTGGCGGAGGCGCTTGGCTACAAACAAAATCGGCTGCCATTCACATTGCTCGCGCAACGTTTGCCCGTGACTTTTTTGCGCAAGCAACGCAAGGACAGCGAAGCGCTGCTTTTCGGTGTCGCCGGATTCCTCGATGCGCCTGATCTGGATGCGGCCCGAAAATCGACGCGCACCTACCTGCGTTTGCTCTGGGACCGCTGGTGGAAATACCGGGAACAATTTTCGCGGCTTGTTTTGCCACCCAGAATTTGGAAAACGAGTGCCGCCCGTCCGCTCAATCATCCGCATCGGCGGCTGGGCGCGCTCGCCGCTTTGGTGATGGAATGGAAGACAGTTGCATCGCTCGCATGCGATGGCGAGGCAGCGGCGGTAGTATCCTTCCTAACAAATTTGCAGCACGATTTTTGGAGTCATCATTACACGCTAGCGGCCGGAAATACGTCGAGTTCAGTTGCGCTCATCGGCGAAGCCCGTGCCGCTGAGATTTTGGCGAACGTCATCTATCCGTTAGCGGTCAATGACGGGCGCGAAGTCTGGAATGATTACAAAACATTGCGCGCCCAACTTTCCAATCAGGCCGCGCGAATCGCAGCGGCACGCTTGTTTGCCGACGACCCGCGGCAGAGTGATTTCGTTCGCACACTGCCCGGGCAACAGGGATTACTCCAGATCTACGAAGACTTCTGTCTCCGGGATGCCTCCGACTGCGCGAGCTGTCCGCTCCCGGAACAATTGCGCCGATGGTAAAGTTTTGCCTATGTTGATCTTTGACTATTCTCTTTTCACCAGTCACCTTCCCCTCTTCATTTTGCGGGTGTAGTTCAATGGTAGAACGCCAGCTTCCCAAGCTGGACACGAGGGTTCGATTCCCTTCACCCGCTTTTATCGGGGAAAAATATGCGATTCAGCAACTCGCCAAGCGTGCCAGTCCCCAATCCCGTGCGAAAGCAGAGCTGGTTCGCGACGATCTAAGAGACCTGAAGATCGGCCAACAGCCGGTTAAAATTCATTTCGATTGCGGTCGGGCGGCGGTTTAAGTGAGTTTTTTTGGCGTGGCGGATGCCGCGGTGGGCACGGTCCGTGCTTAACACTACTGCATTAACCATAACTTCCATAGTTTTACGCGGTTTCTCGCTAGCTTCTGGTTCGCTACGGCACTGGTCCTCGTTACCGGCCTGTTTCCGCAGAACGCCGACGCCAGCAATTTGACATTGGCTTGGAAGGCTAGTCCCTCCAGTCCAGATATTGATGGTTATCGTGTCTATTATGGAACGAACACTGGAAATTACACCCAACATATCGACGTTTTGGGAACAGGGACAATGGCCACGGTCACGAATGCTCCAGCGGGAAGTACCTATTACTATGCCGTAGTCGCGTTCAAGACGGGGGTGGAAAGCACTCGGTCGAATGAGGTGATGAGTTCGGTACCTGGACCAACTCCAACTCCAACTCCAACTCCTACTCCTACTCCTACTCCACCCACTCCCACGCCGACGCCTACGCCGATTCCGACCCCCACGCCTACCCCGACTCCGACGCCTACACCGATTCCGACCCCCACACCAACGCCAACCCCGACGCCTACGCCGATTCCGACCCCCACGCCTACCCCGACTCCAACGCCTACACCGATTCCGACCCCCACACCAACGCCAACCCCGACGCCTACGCCGATTCCGACCCCCACGCCTACCCCGACTCCAACGCCTACGCCGATTCCGACCCCCACACCTACCCCGACTCCAACGCCTACGCCGATTCAGACCCCCACACCAACGCCAACCCCGACGCCTACGCCGATTCCGACCCCCACGCCTACCCCGACTCCGACGCCTACACCGACACCGATTATGACACCGGCACCTTCGGCGACGCCGACACCAACACCGACGCCGATCATGACACCGCCGCCTTCGGCCACGCCGACGCCGACACCAACGCCGACTCCGTCACCAACACCGGACACGAGCCCGACTCCGTCGCCATCACCGGACGCGAGTTCGACTCCGTCGCCAAGCGCCTCGCCGTCGTCGAGCGTACCCCCAGGTCAATTAAAACACTCCCGAAAGCGGAGGGTCAGGACGGCACGGCTGCCGCAGATGCAGACGATCCTAGAACCCGAGATAGCATCCGCGACACCGTTGCCATAGGCGCATCATCAAGCGCGACGGGTCCGCGCGATCCCTAAGATTCCTTCGATTCAAGCCCCGCGGCTTCGCACTTCGTCGGCGACAACAGCCTGTCGAGCGACAACTACACGATATCTAAACCGATTCGCCCTCTCTGAGTCGTCGACTTATGGTTTAGAGTAAACTGTAGAATTCGATCAAGCCAACGCCGGTAGTCCCATTCTTCCCCGTGACGATGGCGGTGTAATTCCCCGGAGCCAAGAGCGCGAGGATGGCCGACTCCTTCGTGTTCGGTGGTGCCTTGCCGGTCGCCGCAATATCTGCCTGCTGTGAATCCTGCCAGTTATCGTTGTTGGCGATGACATTTCCGTTGGCGTCGTGCAACGAAAGCTTTGGATTCGCCAGCGGACTCGCGACTCCCCCGAGCGACGGGCCGAGCGCGCGAATGAGTACACGCTGCATGCTTCCCGTGGGACCGCGGATGATAATTCCCCCGATCAGCACGTCGTTGCCGGTTCCGACAAATCCACGCGCGCTCAGGTTGGTCGCTTGCGCATTCACACTCGGATCTACGTCATAAATCTCTGCCAGTCCGATTCCGGTGGTCGCGGCCTTACCCTGGAGAAAAGCGGTGTAGGCGCCGGGTGAAAGAGTGGCCAGAATTGCCGCCTCGAAATCATTCGATGGGGCCAGTCCTGTCGCCTGGATTTGCGCTTGCTGCGTGTCTTTCCAATTATCGTTAGCCGCAACCAGGGTAGCAGTGTGATCGTACAAGGAGAGCGTCGGATTAGCTAGCGGATTGACAACGCCAAACGCAGCCAGCGATGGACCCAGACCTCTGATCAAGACCATCTTGTTCTCGGTACCTTCAATAATGAACCCGCCGATCAGGATTTGTTCGCCCGTAAATATGTGCGCACGGGCAGAGAGGTTTTGAAACGATGCCGAACCATCGAATAAGCGGACAATATTGTTACGAAGTGAATTATCGTAGCTGGTGAAAATGCCTCCAGCCAGGACGCGGCCGAACGGTTGGAGGGCGATGCTGCGCACTTGAGTGGCATCGTTCGTAAGCGATCCCAGGCATCCGAGCCCCGGATCGAATGTCGTATCAACAGACCCAGTCGTGTTCAAACGGGCGATGCGACTACGGCCAACTCCATTGATCGCAGTGAAAAAGCCGCCAACGACAATGCGATCGTCCGGCTCAACAGCAAGCGATTGGACCCAATCGTCCGGGATGGGATTAAATCCGGGATCGAGCGACCCGTTGCTAAAGACGCGCGCGATAAAGGTTCGATTGATACCGGCGTACTGAACGAAACGCCCGCCGAAAACGATCTGCCCGTTATGTTGCAAGGCGAGCGCGAAAACATTTCCACCGGTGCCAACTCCGGAATCAAACGAGGGATCAAGCATGCCATTCGCCAACACCCGTGCGATTCCCCCGCGAGCGAACCCGTTGTAACCGATAAATGTGCCGCCAATTATAATGGCGCCATTCGGTTGAATGACGATCGCGTTAACGTCGCCGTTCGGTCCGTTGCCGGGGTCGAAGGTCAAATCGACGCTGCCGTTCGTATTCAGCCGCGCGAGATTAAAACGCAGCGTCAGATCAACCTGAGAAAATTGTCCCCCCACCAGGATGCGGCCGTCCCTTTGAAGAGCGAGTGCGAGCGCGGAATTATTGATACCAGCACCGAGCCCAAAGCTTTGATCGACGCTGCCATTGGCATTCAACCGGCAGACGCGGTTGTGCATAAATCCATTGAAACTGGTAAACCGTCCGGCGACGACGATGCGGCCGTCCGGTTGAAGAACAGCGGCGGTAATTTCGGCATCGGCACCGGTTCCCGGATCGAAGGTGGTATCCAGCGACCCGTTGAAGTTGAAGCGCGCGATCCGATTGCGTCCGACGTTATTTGCCTGGGTAAAACGGCCGGCGACAATTACTTTCCCGTCGGGTTGTGGGATGACGACATTGACGGCGTCGTTTGTTCCAGGCGCGGGAACGAAAGAGGCGTCGATGCGGCCGGGCGCGGGGGTCGGCGTGGGAGCCGCCGTAATTGAGCCGGTCAGGCTGAGGAAGAGAAGAAAGCGAAAAAACGGCGAGCGGAGCACCGGGGAAAGCATAGCATTACCTTGTGATAATTTCCATAACGAGTTAGGCAAAATGATTCCGTTTGTAAGCACTTGGTGGTCCAAGCCAAACTATTTCCCGCCAAAAAACTTCCGGAACGATTGAAAGATCTTTGGAATTGCCTTGGGAATGTTCTCGAAGCGTTGAGCAAACTCCGTCGGTTCGCCACCATGCGCCGGACAGGCCTGCGTCGGAACCTTGTCGGCAGGCAACACAATATCGTAAGCGGTGCCAGCCATTTCGCAGCCACTGGTCGCCAATGCATTAGACGCCGCGCATACGGTAACTCGCGCCATTGGCATGGTAGGCTCGAGGGCCTTGGCCGGGTAACGTGCCGCTGATTTATTCATCACCTGCACCCAGACCGGCAACGCCAGAGCCGCGCCGTAACCACGTGAAATGATGGTAGTAGGTTGATCGAATCCAACCCAAACACCGCAAGTTAAACTGCTCGTATAACCGACGAACCATGCGTCCTTATAATCGTTAGTCGTCCCAGTCTTGCCCGCAGCCGGGAGTTTGAATCCCAAGGAACGCGCACTTGCCGCCGTCCCGTGAGTCAACACTTCCTCCATCAATTGCGAAGTCATCCAAGCCGCGCTTGGGTCAAGGGCCGGCGCCGAGATATGGGCGGCGCGATAGATCGGTTGATGGTTCTGATCATCGATCCGTTCGATCACGTAACCTTGTTTCCGGATTCCGGCATTTGGAAAGGCGGTATACGCCGTCGTCAGATCCTTCAGGTTTGTTTCAAAGGAGCCAATGTAAATCGCGGGGCCGTGCGGGGCTTTGTCGTTGAGGTTCAACGTCGTCGCGACCTTCTGGACCTGATCGAGCCCGGCGAACTGGCCGACGCGAACGCTCATGGTGTTGCGCGAATGAATCAGGCCGTAGGAGGCAGGTTGAATGCCGCCGTAGGTGCCATCGGAATTGCCGGGCGCCCAATTTCCGGAGCCCTGTATTTCGCCGGGCTGAATCGGCCCGTCGCTAATCGACGCGCCCGGGAGGAGACCATTGGTGAAAGCGAGGGTATAAACGAACGGTTTGAAGGCTGAGCCGATCTGACGATTCGCCGGCTGCAGCGCACGATTGAATTTGCTTTGCGAATAGTCGCGGCCGCCAACGAGCGCGCGAATACCGCCGCTGGCATTGTCCATCACCACCACGGCGCCTTCCAGATAAGGCATCGAACTGTCTTCGCCATCTTCCGGCGGATGATAACTCGACTTCACCGGATGATGAAAATTCGATTGATGTTCAATCCTCGTTAGCGTCGATTCCAGCGCCTGTGTAGCAGCATTTTGCACCGCCGGATCGAGCGTAGTGTAAATGTATAGTCCACCCTGATCGATCTGGTCGGGCGTCAGCACCACATTCAAATCGCGCTGCACCGCGTCCATCGCATAGTTTTCCTGGATCATCGGCATCTTTTTTGGATGCGGATTGATCCGTGACGATTTCGCCTGTTGCTCCTGGGCCGACGAAATCTTCTTCAGTTCCACCATCCGATCGAGCACGGCATCGCGCTGCGCCGCCGCGCCTTCCGGGTTGCGCAACGGCGAAAAACGATTCGGACTCCGGATCAATCCGGCCAGCACTGCCGCCTCGGACAAATTTAATTTCGAAGCGCTCTTTCCAAAGTAAGCCTGAGACGCGGTTTCCACTCCATAACAGCCGGCGCCAAAATAGATTCGGTTCAGATACAGCTCGAGAATCTGCTGCTTGGTGAATTCGTGCTCGATCCGTAACGCCACCATCGCCTCCAGCAGTTTTCGGCTGATGGTGCGTCCACCGAGTGGCAAGGAATTACGCGCTAGTTGCTGGGTCAGGCTACTAGCGCCTTCCTTGGCAGAGCCGCTCATTAAATCGCGCACCAGCGCGCGACCGATGCCATAGAAGTCGATGCCATTATGTTGGAAGAAACGCGCGTCTTCCCGTACCAACAACGCGTCGATGAACGCAGGCGCAACTTCATTCAGCGGAACGATCAGCCGGTTCGCCCCCGCCAGCCGGCTATAAACTTTCCCATCAACATCGAAGACAGTATTGCGCTCCGGCATTTCGCCGACCTTTTTCATGTCGAAGGTCTGCGCCCAGGCAGAATAGAAGATCACAACGCCCAACCCAGCTCCACCGACGAGGCCAAGAAGTGAGATTTTCCAGCCCCATCGCCACACCTGGCTCGATTTCTTTTTCCCGTTCGCGCCTGATTTCGCCCGGCTAAACAACTTCATCGCAACACCTTTGACAATCTAGACGCACATTCCACAGATAAAAATGCCTTTTCTGGAAGAACGAACGTCCGAATCGCGCGACAACAAATGGCGTTTCATCCCAAACCGCGAAGACGAAGAAGGATCCTCTCGCATGCGATTTACCCTGCAAGCTACCCTTGTGTGACAATTCGAGTAGGTTCTATCCCTCGCTTCCGCTCGGGATGACACGCTGATGAACGCGGAACGACCCTGATGCTCGCGGGTGAAAAACGGCAGCCGATGGGGGAGCGCGCGCCTCGCGTGTAATCGCCAGTCCGGCTCGGACTCAGAAATTCACCTGCACGTTGCTTTCGTGCTGCTCCGTCGCGCACGGGGCGTTCAACGGAACCTCCGTAACTGCATCGCTCGGATGCACGAGGCCATTCTCGATCAGGTACTGCTCGACTTCTTCACCGCTAATATCGGGCAACATTTTGTCGTTAATCTCAACACAGGGTGAAAGTGGCTGTCCGCTTTTCGTTTCCATTTCCCAGCGAAACGCCGGGTTGGCAATGATATCCTTTTCCGTGTACGGCAGGTTGTATTTGTTGAGCACAGCGCGAATACCAGCGCTCCAGCCGCAATACGTCTTTAGATAAGCGGTGATCTGAGGTTTTTCCATGCCTTAATCTAGCGTCATCTCGAGCGAAATGCCAGTCCGGCTCGGACTCAATGGATTCCCGCAATGCAACTTCAATGTAACGCAGCGGGATTTCTCACCCGTTTTCGGAATGGCGGGTTAATCTTACAGGAGGCCAGGGCCCCGGACGTTTTCCCGCACAGCCCGCCCAGGGCCCCGGCACATCCTTCTCCACCACGTGATCTGTGCTCACATATCAGATCTTGTGTTGAACCGGCTTTAGCCAGGCGTGTAATTTTTGCAGTCCAAGCTCGAGCCGCGTCTTTACCGTTCCCAACGGGTTTTGTGTACTGGCCGCGATCTCGCGATGGCTCATCCCGGTAAAAAACGAAAGCTCCAGTGCCTGACGCTGAAATTTAGGCAAGGCCGACATCTGCTCGCGCAAATAACGGCGCAAATCTGCGCGCTCCATTTCTTCGTCGCCATCCACGGTCGGTACTCGCACCATTAGGTAGTTCGTCTATCTGCTCCTGATAGCGATCTTTTACTCGAATGTAGGCCTGGCGCCGGCGCAGCCGATCAATCGCGCGCCGTCGTGTGATTGTAGTTAGCCAGCCCAGTGGCTTCCCAACTCGCGGCGCGTAGTTTTGCGCCTGCTTCCAAATCTGGAGCAGCGTTTCCTGCAAAACGTCTTCCGCTTCGGCTTGCTCATGAATCACACTCTCGATGATGGAACGCAGAGTTTCGCCATGCCGTTGATACAACGCCGCAAGCGCATTTTCATTGCGATCCGTTATCGCGCCCATGAGCGCCTCGTCGCTGGCCGAACTGAAACCATCGGCTCTTAGTGTTGGTGCAATCATAAATTTTAAATGGGTTGAGGAGAAGGCGTGCTACCGGCGTTATCGGCCCCACCGTTCGAACTGAGCGCGTGCCACCAGTCTTCATAACCTGCAGCGGAAAACAGGCAGTGGTCAGGATAAATCCAGTGATGGACTTCCGACTGACAATTCCTAGTCGGACAACTTAGTTTAAAACCGTCGCCTTCCGGCACGATTTCCACCTCGTGACCGGAAAAGGTCCGGCCGCACATTTTGCAAAGGCGCTCATCATCGAGTGAGCGCCAGTAGTGAAAATGATCAAGGGTTCGCAGAACCTCCAATCGGTCAGTCGGTTGCCGGAGCCAATTCATGTTACCTGCATTTTTGAGCAGGGTTCGACGGGTGACAATCGGACTGGATGACGATTACGGGGTAAGGAAAATCCTGATTTGGAAAGTGAATAACTTTCTCCTCGCTGGCGCTTGGAGCGCGAGCGTGCATCCAATATTTTCGCGATGCGCGTTACCTGATTGGATGAGCAGGCAGCAAGTGGCGCGCAGTATCCAGCACTCCGATCCGTGGATGACAGATCGAATGGAAAGTTATTGCATTCTCCACCCGCGCAGTCCGAGCGCTATCCGGCGACCCCAACTGAGCCGCCGTCGAGGGACATTCGTCGTCTTGCTTGGACACGGCCTGGAAAATGGAGTTGTCGGCATCGGCAACACGGTCGAAAACGCTCTTCGGGCGTTCGATCTGCAATATCTGCGCGCATTCGAAGCGCAACCAGACGACAATGAAATTGTCCGCAGAAGACCTTAGACGGATTGCTTCGTTTTCATGTAGTCACCGTTTCCAGCGTTCTGTTTGAATATCCTCACGCTTTCTTTCGTCTGACACTATTAAAGCCTGTGTCTTTCAGACCGAGGCGTCTGTCCGGCAAGCGCCGATCATACTTACTCCGCAAAAGGGTAATAGATTAGTGGTGCGGGAGATTCACTCGGTTGGATGCGGGCAAGTGAGGAAAAGAGAAAGGGACAAATGAAGAAAGTTATATTAAGCATGGCGATGGCCCTGGCGGCCCCGTTGGCGTGGGCGCAGGTATCGGAAACAACGACCACCACGACCACTACTGAGGGAAGCGGAACCATCACTCAGTTCACTCCCGGCAGCACCATTGTGCTGAAAGAAACAGCGGGTCCAAAGCAGTACCGCTTTGGGAAAAAGGTCGTTTACGTGACTAGGAGCGGCAAAGAGCTGGATGAAGCAACCGTTCGCACCAGAGTAAAAGTCGGGGTGCCGGTGCGTGTTCATTACGCCGGTGAAGGCGACAGCGTGCTGGTTGATCGAGTTGTCCTCGACGAAGATTAAATCATAATCTTCTAGATTTAAACGCGTCTCGTCCGTTCCGCCTTTTGGTTGCAACGGGAGACGCGTTTTTCTTGCACCACGTACGAGTGTACAGTTGAATCTGTCCTGGAACGGAAAACGCTCCGCGCCTTGCGGCGCGGAGCGTTGCTAACTCAACAAACTATTACTCTAGGCTGTGGCCTCGGCCGGGGCCTTCGACATCGACGATGTGCAGATATCTTCTGCGCCGGCGTCTTTAAAGATTTCTTTCGCGCGGTCCTCTTGGTCGCCATCACTTGCGTGAACTGCGATAAGATAGTTACCGCTTTTGAGTTTTCCGACGTAACGTTTGGCTTCGATCTCCGGAATTCCTAGCCCGATCAAGCCGCCTACTACTCCGCCAGTGGTCGCTCCGACAGCCGCGCCGCTCAGCGCAGCCATGATTGGACCGGCCGCGATAAACGGGCCGACACCGGGGATAGCAAGCGCGCCGATACCGGCGAGCAGGCCAAGCACTCCACCTGTTATACCACCCGTGGTGGCACCGGTGGTAGCTCCTTCAGGCGCCTTGGTCGCTTTGACATGGCCGATGTCGTGCTTGCCCTCGTTGTCGGGCAATAGGACGGATATCTCAGAGACAGGAAAGCCAGCGTCTTGCAAGCCCTCAACGATTTGTTCTGCCTGTGAGTGAGTTTTAACGATTCCGAATACTGATGTTTTTGACATATAGTTCCCTTATTCCTTTGTTTAGTTGCGTTATTTCGAAGCTTTCACTTCGAGTTGGTTATCGATCTTTGCGTTGCCGGCCGACGATTGGGCCAGCTCAGCGATTTTTGTTTTCTCCGCCTCGTTTTTCACGGGGCCGCGGAGGGTGACCGTTCCATCTGCGGTAATAATCTTCACGTTCTTCGCGGTCGAGGAGAGTGAATTGTCCTTGACGATGGCGCGACGAATAGTCGCGGTGATTTTTACATCCTCGGAACTATTTGATTGATCGCCGGAAGTCTTTGTCTCGCCGGAACGGTCGCGCTGGTTCTTGCTCGTGTTGTCTGCCGCTGGCGTATCCTGCGCGAGCGCAGACAAGGTGAACACCGAGAGGCAAAATAATGATATAGTAATTTTTTTCATAGTGAGTAACTGCTCCGCCGACATGGCGGCACAGATAAAACGCAGCTCCCGACCTTGCTCGCCTTAATTTTTTCGAAAATTACGAAAATAGGTCGGGATGAGAGACCGGTAAGCCGAGGAGTCCGATCCAACCGTAGTTCGGCTTCATCTTCTAATTGAGGCGCCCTGCCGCGGTCTTAGCGCACGCTTTCTCGTACCGCCCTTCCCGAAGAGTGGTCACTTGTGCGATGTGCTTCGCACCGTTACTGTAGTTATATCGCAGATCCCGCGGACTTTATCGACGCATCCTTGAATTAGCTAGCTAGTTAACTGCCTGAAGATTAATCAGCGTCTTCGCTAGCTCAGTTAGTTTCTTGTCGGTCGCGGCTTCTTCCTTAAGCGTCTGACCCAAAAGATCGGCGCCCCTTCTGTCGCCAAGAATTTCGGCATACGTGCGTGCACAGCCGTACCCGGCTATTTCATAATGCTCAACACGTTGTGCCGCCGAGATTAACCCGGCGTCCCGGACATCATCGTCGGCGTCTTCTTCGATCATTTCTTTTCCTTCTTCAATCAAGCCTTCCATGCCCTTACATTTCGGGCCGCGATTACTTTCGTCGTGGCTCTCAAGAATTTTTTCGAGCCGCTTAACGTGTTCCGCGGTCTGGGCCAGGTGTTCCTCGAACCCCGCCGCCAAGTGTTCGTTCGTGGCGGCCTTCGCCATCTTCGGCAGCGCCTTAGTCAATTGTTTCTCCGCACTGTGGAGGTCTTTTAGTTCGTGAATGTACAAATCTCTTAATGTTTCTAATTCCATAACTAAAAAGACTTCGCACCATCCAGGGTGAATAGTTTGCTTTTTCTCTCCACAGAGGAATCGGCGAGTGAAGTCAACGCCTTTGCTCTTGTTCTCTCCACCCAATCTCAAAACTAAATACGCCGCAGGCAACGAATCTTTGAAAGATACCAAAAATACAGGTTAACATGAAATTAAAAGAGACAGTCCGATAACGGGTGCCACCGGCTACATTCCGCTTGGGCTACTAGGAATACCGATTCCGATTTTGCTTCTTATTTTTTTGCTTCGCGGCTGCACCTAATTGACCGCGGAACAAGTTGGGCCTTAGACGTTATTGGAGACTCAAACACATCTCCGCGGGAGTATTCTTTGCGAAGTGATCGAGACTTTGAAAATGGTTGAGCGGAAAGTGAAGGACCTGGAAGGTCGCGACTACTCGTTTCGCATCCGACCTTATCGCACATCCGATAACAGAATCGATGGCGCAGTGATTACGCTTATTGATATCGACGGAAGCAAACAAGCGCGAGACCGCAAAGGCAGGGCGTAGGGTTCCGGTCATCCCGAGCGTAGTCGAGGGATGGAGGTTACCTTGAAACCTTCGCGGCGGATCCCGCGACTTGCGCTGGGGATGACCGTGGTGATTGCTTCTACACCTCAAAAAAACGGACTTCGTCATTCGAGACGGCTCCGCAGAGCGTCGCGCTACCAGCAAGGGCCAATTTGTGATAACATTCCAAGGCAAAAGGAATTACCTGTCATGAAGCGTGCACCCGGGACATCAAACGACAAACGAAAGCGTGCCGAGTACAAAAGGCAGACATCGGCTGGCGGAGCCGCCCGCGAATTGATTCGGAAGAAGATGAAGAAAAGTAAAGAGGCGTCCCGCGTGCCGGTAAAATTTTCGGCCAATGGGGCGGCAAGAAGAAACGACGCGACCGACCATTCGGCCACCGCTCCGATCTTCGAACATCCCAAGACCGCACTGGAAGCGGCCATTCAACGCTACGTCGATCTTTTCGATTTTGCGCCAATCGGTTACGTCAGTTTCAACCGCGTCGGTCACATTGAAGAGATCAACCTGGCCGCGGCGCAACTTCTCGGTGGGTCGCGTGACCGATTGATCGGCGGGCCTTTTGCGCTGCACGTTACTAAAGAAGACTCCGTACTTTTTTTAAATCATCTCCTCCGTTGCCGCTCATCGGAGAGCCGGGTCGAAACGGACCTGCACCTAAAAAAACGAAACGGCGAGATCATTCTAGCCCATTTGGCCAGTTCGCCCATGACTTCGTCGATGCGAGACGGCGTCCTGCTTTATCAGACGGCAATTATCAATCTAACCGAACGGAAACTGGCAGAAGAAGCAATCCGCCAGTCGGAAAAGCGTTATCGCACGTTGTTCGATCTGGTGCCGGTTGCTGTTTATACCTGCGATGCCGAAGGCCTGATTCAGGAGTACAACCAGCACGCGGTTGAGTTGTGGGGACGCGCACCGAAAAGGAACGACCCGAGTGAGAAGTTTTGCGGTTCATTCAAAATCTTCTATCCCGATGGCCGGCCGATGCCGCATCGCAAGTGCCCAATGGCGCGAGCTCTGCGTGGCGAAAAGCTCCGGGCGACTGATCTGGAAATATTGGTCGAGCAATCGACCGGGGCTCGGCGAAGCGTGCTCGTGAGCCCAACGGCACTGAAGAACGGACAGGGAAAAATAATCGGGGCAATTAATTGCCTGCACGACATCACCGTGCGCAAACGCACGGAAAATGCATTGCGCGAATCGGAGGAACGCTCCCGCGCGGTCATCCACCAAAGTACCGCTGGAATAGCGGGGACTGATTTAACGGCCCGCATTCTTTTCGCGAACGAAAAATTCTGTTCAATGCTTGGCTACAAAGAGCGTGAGCTCGTCGGCAAGACCATTTTTGAAATCACGCACCCCAGCGACATGGCAGAAAGCCGGAGACTTTTTCACCGGATTGTCACTAAAGCCGAGCCATATCAACTGGAAAAACGTTATCGCCGCAAAGATGGATCCGCTCTCTGGGTAAGTGTGAGTGCATCGCCGTTGCGAGACGCCGACGGCAAAACCCAATCGGCAGTCTCGGTTATTATTGACATCAGCGATCGAAAAAAAGCTCAGGCCATCCTGGAAGATCGCGCGCGCGGGTTGGAAGGAGAAATCCTCGCCATCAGTGATCGCGAACAACGCCGCCTTGGGCAGGAGTTGCATGACAGCCTTTGCCAGCATCTTACCGCCATCGCGTTCATGGCGCGCTCGGTCGCACTGCGGCTGGAAAAGCATCGTGTGATTGAAGTAGAAGACATTCAAAAAATCGCGGAGCTAATCAACGACGGAGTGACGGAAGCACGCACCATTGCCCGCGGTTTGCACCCGGTGGAGATGGAACCGCCGGGTTTGGTCACCGCTCTGGCAGTACTGGTCAAGCAGCCGCATTGGCCTGTGCGCTGCAGGCTGGAGGTCGACGAAGAAATTTCCGTTCAGGACTCGACCGAGGCTCTACATCTCTACCGGATCGCACGCGAGGCGATAATCAATGCGAACAAATATGCTCGCGCGCGCGAAATCCTAGGTACGGATGAGACGTTCGACCAAAGGAATCGAGCTCAGTGTGATCGACGATGGCGTCGGCATTTCGCCCAATTCACCCCTCGGATCAGGGATGGGTTTTCACATCATGCAATATCGCGCCCGCTCCATTGGGGCGCGTCTGGAGATCAAGCCAATAAAGCCGCATGGGACACGTGTGACTTGCTATGTGCGGAAATGAAGTCGACAGCGCACGCCGGGAGAAAAGGGAAACGCAAATCGCGCAAAGGTTCTGTTCCCGCCGCGGCGCCCACAGCTGAGCCCATCACCCCGGATTCGTTTTCCAGCGGCGTTGTTGAAAATCCGAAGTCGGACTTACCGCAAGCGATCCCGATCCTGATCGTTGATGATCATCCTCTTTTTCGCCACGGCCTTGCGCAACTAATCAATTCTGATGACGGCTACTCCATTTGTGGCCAGGCGAGCAGTGCCCCGGAAGCAATGGCGCTGGTGCGTAAATTGCGGCCCAAACTGGCGATCGTCGATCTCGGCTTGAAAGGGCCGAGCGGCATCGAGTTAACAAAATCGCTGCGGTTTGAATTTCCCAAAATGCCGATCCTGGTTCTGTCGATGCACGACGAGCCGACTTACGCGGTGCGTTCCCTTCGCGCCGGCGCCAACGGTTACGTTACCAAGCAGGATGCGCTTGGAAGTGTTCTCATTGCCCTGCGCGAACTACTCGACGGCCGCGTCTATCTCAGCCCTTCAATGGCCAGTGAAGTGATTTCTAATGTTGTTCTAACGAAACGAGAACCGGGAGCAGATCCAACAGACGGCTTAACCGATCGCGAATTGGAAATTCTCGAGCGGATCGGCAAGGGCGAAGAAGTGAAAGCGATTGCCAAAACATTGCACCTCAGTCCAAAGACCGTTGAAACACATCGCAGTCACATCAAAGAGAAACTAAGGCTCAATAACGCGCGGCAGGTGGCGCGTTATGCCGTTCAGTGGGTCAGTGCCCGCGGCATCTAGTTCGTCGAGGAATCCATCGCCAACGCCGAGCAGGACATGGAAATGCTTCGCCAAATCGTGGCCGGTTGTGAACTCCGTCATCCCGAGCCGAGTCTTGCTACGCCGCTGCTGTCACCTGCTGAATGGTCTCCTGCAGTTTCTGCGCATCTATCGGTTTCGTTAGATGCGCGGAAAAACCGGCGCGACTGCTTCGCTCCACATCTTCCTCCATCCCGTAACCGCTGATGGCGATTCCCTTGGCGTCGCTGATTTTCGACAACTCCGTCATGACCTCGAAGCCGTTGCCGTCGGGAAGTCCAAGGTCGCTGACGAGCAGGTCGAGCGGAGTCGTGCGCAATACATGCAACGCCTGGCGCACCGTCGAAGCAGTCACGACTTCGTGCCCGTTGCGTTTCAATAATTTGCTCATCACCGTGGCGGTATTTTCGTGGTCCTCCACGATCAAAATATGCAGTTTGCGCGAGGAAACAGCCGCCGGCTTCCGCTCCATCGGAATCAGGAGTCCCTGAACGAGCGCTGTCTTTAATTCGACGGTGAAAACTGCGCCCTGCCCGTCCGCTTTGTTGGCCGCTTTGATTTTTCCCTGATGCATTTCCAAGATCGCTTTGCATATGGCCAGGCCAAGACCCAGGCCTTCACCTCTTCTGGTTCCCTGCTCGAAGGCGGTAAACAATTTCGGCATCAGGTTGTCATCGATGCCGCAACCGCTGTCGCTAATTTCAAAAATCACGCGATTCGGCGCCGAGTCGTACGACCGGACTACGACTTCACCATCTTCAGGCGTGAATTTGTACGCATTCTTTAAGAGGTTCCAAAAGACCTGTTCGATCCGCGTGGGATCGGCCATGATCTGATGATTGCTCGCTGTGAGATCAACCGAGAGCCTCAAATTCTTTGCGCAAAGCTGACTCCGGACAGTTTCCAGCGCGTGGTTGAGCAAGGCATCGGCACGACACGGCTGAAGATTGACTTGAACTTTGCCGCGAGCAATGCGGGTGAGATCCAGCAAATCATCAATCAGCCGCGCTTCCATCTCAATGTTGCGGCGAATCATTTGCAAGCCTTCCTTCATTTCAGGATCGATGTTCGTGTCTTCCGACGCCGAGCACGCCCACATTAAGACCGGGTTTAATGGCGTCCGCAATTCGTGGCTAAGTGCAGCCAGGAAGCGGTCTTTCGCCTGGCTCGCGGTCACGGCCGCTTCTTTCTGCCGACGCAGCTCCTCTTCCGTCCGTTCGCGCTCGAGATAAAGCCCAACCTGAATTCCCAAAGCGCCGGCAAGGCGAAGGAGATCGTCATCCGGCGGCGCCAGTTCGTCGCTATAAAGTTCGATCACGCCATTAATTCCTGTCGAACCCATCAATGGGAAAACAAAAGCAGCATGCAATCCGCTCATCCGCGCGAAGATGGCGCGAGGAGAATTTGTTTCCGCTTCCAGGTCCGGTAGCCAGGCCGGTGCGCGGGAGACCAGCACACGTCCGGGCAAACCTTCCCCGCTGGAGAAGACCCGGCGCCTCGTTTCCAATTCGAACTCATCGATGTCGCGCTCGGCCGATCCCCAGGTGGAATGGCAAACAAGTTTTCCGTTCTTGTTCAAAACCCAGAGCGCGGCAAAGAGCCAGCGACCACTTCGCGCGATCGTGCTCAGAATTTTTGGTCCGATTTCGATCAGCGGCGCTTGCCCCGAAATCAAAGTAGCGATGGCATATTGCGCGGAACGGCGCGCCTCGTTTCGCATTCGTTCAGTAATATCTCGGACGTAGGCAGTGAAGACCGGCTTGTCGTTCACCCGGTAGGGCGTGATCATTAGCTCGACATCCAGCCTGGAACCGTCCGCACGCAATGCAGGCACTTCGATGCGTCTGCCCAGGACCGGCCCTTCCCCGGTCGCTCTATAGTGTGCCAGCCCGGCAAGATGTCTGGCTCGCAACGCCGGAGGAATGATCAAGTCAACCAATTCTCTCCCTACTGCGCGCTTACGCGAGTAACCGAAAAGACGTTCGGCTGCAATGTTCCATTCCCGGACGCGACCGTCATCGCCAATGACGATGATGCAATCGAGCGCGGAATCGAGGATGGACTGGCTATTTTGTTCGCTGGTAGCGAGGTCCTTCTCTTTTTCGCTCGCGAATTGTTGCACCGTTTCGATAGCCAGCTCGTCAAAGAACCCGTGGATGACAGCCTCGGCTGCAGCTCGCGCTGAATGGTCGAGTTCAGTACCGTTGCGAGCGAATGCGTCGAGACAATCAACCGAGATTACCTGTCGAACATGGCCCAGCTCGCGGATGATCTCCTCGACCTTGTACCCCGGTTGCCAGCGATGCCGAGGCAGCGCGTCCTTCTCACGCTTCCCGTCAGCACGGCGGGTTTTTCCTTCTTTTTCGAAGCGCCTGGTCAGGTTCCGGCAAAGAGCGGGCAGATAATCAGCGAATTGTTGCCGGGACGTGTCCCCGGAAAGTGGCAGCTCGGGGTGGCTGCCATTTAGCTTATTCCAGCGATCGCCGATCCATTCCGTACGATTTAGGATAAATCGGCCAAATTCCGATAATCGATTCACAGCAGGACAGGAAGGTCGATATCTGTCGAGCAGGTACTGTGCTATTTCCTCGGAAAACACGGAGAGCGGCACGGCGCAAAGGGAACGCCAGTCCCGTCCGGCAGTATTTGAGCGAAAGGGGACCCGCTAAATATGGGAGCACCTTAGGGCGCCGAAGATAGGGATACTAACGTCCCTGCCACTCTATGAGCCTCAAATCGCTAGTGGATCGGAGCTGCCTTTTCCGGATGCACTACGCGCTTGTCTCGCGCCGGGCGCATTTCCACCGGTGAACCATGGTTGCATGAGTCGCACCAGTGGCGCGAAGAGGTTTTGAGCCGCTTCCTTTGCCCGCACTCATCGCAAACGAAAATCTCCGTTTTGATGGATGGTCGAATCACGTGGTTGGACGGGTTTTTAGTCTCAGCAAGGAATAATAGCACCGTTTCGAGGTTTCGCTACCGGCTGAAAGCAAAGGGCTTTGGATTTCGAACAAAAGGCTCGCTTTTTCAAGGCGGACCATGCTTTAGCACGGAATTGGCTCCGTTTGTCTTCGAACCTGTTCCGATTCGTTTGAAAGCACCGATCACTCAGACCGCACCGGTAGCGGCTAGTCGTCTCACGGCTGCAATCGCCACTACCGTTCTCACCGGATGGATTCTGCAGATCGATCCGCTCAAGAACTTTGCGCCCGGCATGATCGCGATGAATCCAATTACCGCCGGCGGTTTGATTGCGGCAAGCGTCGCCTTGTTTCTGCGACAGGCTCCGGAAGCCAGCAAGAAGGACACGATTTTGGGACAGGCCCTCGCCGCCGGAGTCATCGTCATGGGGGGATGTTTTCTTCTGCTCTCCCGCCACGAATCACTCGCTGCCAAATGGCTGACCCTGCCGCCTCTGTCCGATGGCTCTTTAGTCGAAGCCAACGGTGCAAGAATCTCCGCGAGCTTTGTTTTGATCGGCGCCTCACTTCTGGCTCTCAATTACAAAACCGCCCGCGGATTTCGTCCCGGCGAACTCGCCTGTGCCATCACCGTCGTCATCGCGATTCTTTCACTGGTGGCCTATTCTCACTATCTCATCGGCTTTTATACCACTGCCACTTACACACCGGCTTCCCTTCTGACCTCCATCTGCTTTTTCCTCCTCGCTACCGGGATTCTCCTCGCTCGGGCCGACCGCGGAACGCTCGCAATCATCGTCAGCGAAACGGCCGCTGGAATGTTGGCACGGCGGCTGATTCCGCTTGCCATCCTTCTTCCGATTTCAATCGGCGCCATGCGCCAGGGTGTGGAGAAGGCCGGGCTGTATGATCCGACCTTTGGCGCTGCTCATTCTGCCACGACTTTCATGGTCCTGTTTATCGCTGCGATCTGCTGGACAACGAGAATGCTTTTTCATAGCGACAGCGATCGCATTGTCGCGGAACAGGAACGGCAGAAGCAGGAACGACAGGTTCACCAGCTCAACATTGAAAAAATGGCCGCCGAAAGAGCGAATAAAGCCAAAGACGACTTTCTCGCCGTTCTCAGTCACGAGCTACGAACGCCGCTGACCCCGGCGCTGGCGGCTGCAAGCTACTTGGCAACACACGAAGATCTGTCGCCTCACCTTCGCGAAGAAGTCACTGCTATTCGCACCAGCGTTCAATTGGAAGCCCGTCTGATTGATGATCTGCTGGATCTGACTCGCATTACTCGTGGAAAAATCGAACTCCATCTCGAAGTGGTCGACGTCCACAACCTTCTGCGGAACAGTCTTGAAATCGCACGCGATAACATTCTCGAGAAACACTTGGATTTGGTGGTGAACTTTGGAGCGGATCGGCACCACGTCTGGGCCGATGCCATTCGACTTCAGCAGGTTTTTTGGAACCTGCTCAACAATGCAGTCAAGTTCAGTAAGGAGAGGGGCCGCATCACCATGCGCACCGACAACGAAGACGGACGTTTTGTTTTTCAGATTACTGACACCGGAGTGGGCATTGAACCAGGGCAACGGGATCGAATTTTCGACGCGTTCGAACAGGGCGAACGCGCGATCAGGCGGAAATTTGGTGGACTCGGCCTCGGGTTAACAATTTCAAAGCGGCTGCTCGAGCTGCAAGGAGGGACGATCAGCGTTCACAGCGAAGGCCTGAATCGGGGCGCTTCCTTCAAACTTAGTCTCGCCACCGTCGACAGCCCGAAGGTCACAACAGTCTCGCATTCCATCACAGATCACAGGCCTGCCCGGAGCTTGCAGTTGCTCGTGGTAGACGACCATCCCCACACCTTGCGCGTTCTCGCTTCGCTTCTGCGAAAGCAGGGCCACAAAGTTCTAACTGCCGAATGTGTCCAGGCTGCGATCAAGCTTCTTGAGGACGAGCGTTTTGACGGATTGATTAGCGACATCGGACTGCCCGATGGCAATGGTTGTGACGTCATGCGCGCCGCCAAAGCGCGTCAATCGCTGGTGGGCATCGCGTTGAGTGGCTTTGGCATGGAGGAGGACGTCCGGCGTAGTCTGGACGCCGGCTTCGATCATCATCTGACCAAACCGATCGATTTTCAGGAACTGGAGAGATTTGTGGGGGCAATGGCCTCGAGAACTGATCATTCTTAAGCCATTCCAATTAGAACCAGGATATCGACAGAAGCGGTAGGCGCGCTTCCCTAGCCGGGTGGTGGTTCATCCGCCAGATATGGCGGCACCTGCCCGCGTTTGATCGCCGCCTTGGCTTCCACCACGGTCGGGAAAATCGCCATCACCCTATCAAACTGGACCACATCAAAGATGGCTTTCAGATTCGGATTAATCCCGGCCAGAGTAAAAATTCCGCCGTGCGTTCCCGCATCGCGATGATATTCGATCAAGGTCGCCAATCCGGTTGAATCGATGAAATCCACCGCGCTCAAGTCCACGATCAACGCCGGGCAACGTTCATTCAGTTTTGATTGAAAGAGCGAGCGCAAAGTCGGCACATAGTGCAAATCAATCGCCCCAGACAGCGCAAATATGGTTACGCCCTCTTCGTGCCTCTCCTTCAGTCGCATCGACCCATATAAATGGACGCGCTTGCGCTAAGTGTCGAGTTTCTCCTCATCCCCAGTCACGGGAAATTGAGATAACCCGTCCAACATTACAAAAAATTCATTACAAATCTGTAATTTTCTCTTGCCAGGCGTCTTCTCTGTCCTTAAAGGGCGACATGCAAATCGAGTTTTCGCTCAGTAAGCGGTTGCTTTTAACGGCCTTATTGCCCGCCCTCCTTGGCTTTTTTACTAGTTCGGCCGGTGCACAGGACGTAGAAGCTGTCGTCGTCACCGGGGACGATGTCCCGAGCGCTTATGGCGCTCCGGGCGGGTTCTCGCGTGCGCGTTTCTCGCCGACCACGAGCGCGTATGTCCTCCCGCCTTGGACATTTTATTTTGGGACAATCTATGAAGGCGACGCCTTCCGTCACGGTCCCCCCGACCATCTCTTCACCCAGGAAGTGGAGATGGGTTTGCCCTACCGGTTCGGGGTCGCAGCCGAAACAGAACTTGAACGGTTCAATGGTGGCGGCGGCTTTCAAACGGTCAGCCTCGAAGGCCGTTATGCGCTCGCTGATTGGAACAAGATTCCGCTGAATCCAACTCTGTTCGCTGAGTACAAGTTTGGCGTCGGCACCATTCGCCATGAGGAAGGCCCGCCACCGCCTCCCGGAGAAGAAGAGGAAGAGAGCGGTCCGCCCAAAGTACCGGATGCATATGAGTTTCGTCTTCTGCTGGCGGAGGACTTCGGCGAACGCGTCGAGTGGGCGATGAATTGGTTCTTCGAAAAGGAAAACACTGGAGATCGCGGCCGGGAATGGGGGTTCGCCCAGAGCGCCACTATGCCAGTTCTGTTGCCGCATGAGCAACTCAAAGTAGGCGTCGAAATGGATTACAAAAATTTCACCGTCAAAGACACGCGGGGCAGTCCGATGCATAGTTTTGTCATTGGACCAACCGCGGCTTTTCGCACGTCGAAAAGCACCCGCTTTGATGTTTCGACACTGTTTGGGTGTACCGACGACTCGCCCGCCGTCCAGGTCTTCGCTGTCTTCTCGTTCCTGCTTGGCCCTGGACAGGAGCAGGGTGCGGAAGCTCCGGTCTCGACGCGTAATCGATAAACAGCTTTCCATTTTTGAAAGCCTAAGCCGATTCTGAACTAAAAATTATGAAACAACTGACCTCAACCTTAATGACTTTTTCCGCCTGCCTGGGATTGGCCTATGCCGGCCCGACATACTCCGGCAAAGAAATGAAACAGGTCGCCCCGCCCTGTCCGCAATGGTACGCCGACAACGAGTGGAATATCAGCGTGTGGGGCACCTACGCCGCGACCGGGACCGAGTACGCCCCTAATACGAGCTTGGCCGACATCGTCCAAAGCACGACCGAAGGCCACACGGTTTACGGAACCTTTGATCGATACCTCGGCGGCGATCACGCCTTTGGCGGCGGTATCGACCTCAAGTATTTTTTCCATCGTTACTTCGGGATCGGCGTGGAAGGGTTCGTTCTGAATGCACACCGCGGCGCTGGATTCGACCTCGAATCCAACGGCGTCGACGTCTTTATCAAGGATAGACGAAGCGAAGATAGAGCAGTCGGCGAAGTGTTGGGAACCTTCACCCTTCGTTATCCGATCCCTTGCTCTCGCTTTGCGCCCTATGTTTGGGCGGGGGGCGGTGTGATCTGGGGTGGTGGCGAGCGCGATGAAATTATCCTGGACGGATTCGGCGGCATCGGTGAAGAACCCGTTCCGCTCTATCATACCGTCCGCCACGGCACTACCACCGAAGCGGTCGGCCAGTTTGGGGGTGGACTCGAAGTCCGCATTACCCCACACATTGGCTGGATGAATGATTTCAGCTGGAACGTGATCAGCGGACCGCAGAATGACTTCGGAATGGTCCGAACCGGTCTGACATTCGCGTTCTAAGATTAGAGATCGGTGGCAGCGTCCGGGTGGGACATCCTCTTCAGCGCTTCGTCACAATAATCCCGAATCCTGGCCGTTGCAGGCTGGAATTTGAGGTAGCGCCTTTGGCCCTAACCGAGACCGGCGAGAAGGCGAGGATCAGAGCTTCTACGAGTCTGCCTACTTCTCTGAAACGTATTGGACTTTGTCAGCGCTATCGTCTTTACCGTGCGGGGTTCAGTTCATCGCACGAAAGCACCACATCGCGTTCGTCGAAAGGTACACGCGTCGAGGATTCGAACTGGTAAATAATTCGGCCGTTGCGAATCTCTTTGATACGAAAATAGACGAACCGATCCCTGATCTCGAATTTCAGCATCAGGCTGACCTTGCGGAACTTGGTATCGGTCTCCTTGATCCAGTGTCTAAAGCGATCGGCGGTAAAGATGGACATATCGCGGGTGAGGACAAGATAAACGAGCTGGCGGACGGCCTCCCGCTGCTCCTTGGGGCGCGAGTGAAGGTTCATATTCTCTATAATTACTAGCAGGACGGGTGCCGTTTGCGACATCTTGGGTCCATCGGAAGTGCAACCCCTGCCAATCCGGTTATTTCTGCTTTGAATTGTCCTCCGCCGCGACTAACAAGGCTGCGTGCGCAAAGTTCTGTTCCTTGCCTTGATTTTGCTCGCCGTCCTTGGCTGCAATCCGGCACACGCTACTACTAAAGGTCTAAGCCAAATCGTTACGCCCGATCTGGAACCGCCGGGCGACGTTTCGATCAGCGCCCAGGTCCAAAGCGAGCGCATCGGCAATCCCTACGAAGCTCAACTCGAAATCGGTCTCGTAAAATGGGCGGAGATCGCCGTGTTCAAGGGATTCAAACCGAACGAACTAATTTTTGGAACAGAACTTGGGCTGCTCCAAAAGGAACCCTGGCTCCTTTCTATTGGCGCCATCAACTGGTCGCCCCATAGTCATGTCGATCCCCAGCCATTCATCGAGGCAGGTTACTACACCGAGCATCACAAATTCATCGTCGGCGCGATTCGGGCTGGCTCACGCAACGAAGCAATTCTCGGTTGGGCCTACGACTTCAACCAAACCTGGAGGGCACAGCTCGATTTCCAAAGCGGTTCCGGTAACTCCGTCAGCGCCGGGTTTACTTGTAACCTGACGCGCGATCTTCAATTCAACCCCGCCATTTACGTAACCAACGACAGCCCACACCGCGTGCTCGGTTACATCGTGTTCACTTATACATTCCACCTTTGGAATCCGAAAACGCCGTCGCTTCCGCCGAAATGAATAGACCCTTGGACGCACGGGGTCTATTCGATGAAAGATCGTGTCCGCAAGACTCTTCGCTAAGTTTCTCTGCGCTACAGCCGATTCGTGATCCGGGCTTTGCAGGCATGACGCGTAACTTGTCGGTCGAACCGCGCGTCCCTGCGTTACTCCACCATTCCCTCCTCCTCACCCGTATCGCTTCTGCGCGCGTCCTTCTCCCGCTTTTCGAGCAAGCGCAAAATCTCGGCCAGCAGCATCTCGTTTTTCAAGTTTACCTGGTAATCGAGATCAGCGCGCAGTCGGTCCTTCTGCGCTTCGCGATTCTGCGACATCATGATGATCGGCGCCTGCAATGCCGCTATCATCCCGAGAACGAGATTGAGCAGAACAAACGGAAAGGGGTCGAATGCCCTTGCCCGAAGCAACATCATGTTCACCGCCATCCAAATGATTAGAAGGACGATTGAGAAAATGATAAACTTCCAGCTTCCGCCGAAGCGCGCGATCTTGTCGGCGCTGAGATCAGCCAGAGTCAGTTGCTTGGCGTCCTCTTCATTCGCATTTCGCGAAACACGATGCCGCAGGAGATCATCCGTCCGGCGCAACCGCCGCGTCATCGCACTCAGCATTTCCAGGACAATGCGCGAGTCACTGGAGACGAAATTCAGGAAATCTTCGCGCGTCAGGACCCTCACACGCGAGTCTTCCGTTACCGCGGCATCGGCCGAACGGCCGTGGCCGTCGAGCATCGCCATTTCGCCAAAAAAATCGCCATGACCAAGGGAAGCCAGAATCACTTCTCTCCCGTCAGCATCGGTGACGGTGATACGGATGCGTCCGCTCTCAATAATGTACATTGCGTCGCCGGCGTCGCCGACCCGGAACAAACTCGAGCCGGCTTTGAGTTCCACTGGATGGAGATAACCACAAAGCTCGTCTACGGCAGCATCATCGAGCGCGGCAAAGAGCGGCACTCCGCGCAATAGCGCATACTGCCCGGCGGCCGGCGGCGTTTCTCTCACCAAAGATGAACTAGCCGGCAACGTTGGCATGTTGGAAACGTAAAATCAGCTGAGGCGCTTCGGCCTCAACAGCGGAAATAATATCACATCCCGGATCGATTCGGCACCTGTAAGTAACATCGTCAGCCGGTCGATCCCAAGGCCGAATCCGCCGGCCGGCGGCATGCCATGCTCGAGCGCGAGCAGAAAATCCTCGTCCAGCTCTTGCGTTTCCTCCCCGGCTTGCGCAAGCAAACGCTGACGCTGCGTAATGGGATCGTTCAGCTCGGTGTAACCAGGTGAAATTTCTACGCCGTTGATGATTAGTTCATAAACGTCAACCAGCTCGCGGTGCTCACGATTTTGTTTCGCCAGCGGCACCAGTTCCTTGGGGCAATGCGTGACAAAAAGCGGATCGAAGTTCCTTTCTTCCACCAATTTTTCGAAAACGTGCTGCGTCACTTCAAAGTCGGCCAGTTGCGGCAAAATTTCCACGCCCAGCCTTTCCCCCCGCTCACGGCGTTGTTCGCTCGAGATTTCAAACCAATCCGCGCCCGCCGCTTCCCGCACCAAATCATGATAGCGCGCCCGCCGCCACGGCCGCGTCAGATTAATCGTTCGCGTCACGTTCCCTTCGGCATCGCGATGCATCACTTTGAACTTTTCCATCTTTCCCCTTTGCTCTTCGCCGTCCGCAATCGCCTCCGCCACATGGCAAATCATTTCCTCCACTAAATCGGCGATCTTCTCGAAATCGGCATACGCCCAGTATGCTTCCAGCATGGTGAACTCCGGATTATGTTTCCGCGAAATCCCTTCGTTACGGAAATTGCGGTTCAGCTCGTAAACCTTATTGAACCCGCCCACCAGCAATCGCTTCAGATAGAGTTCCGGTGCGATCCGTAGGTAAAGATCCAATCCCAGCGCCTTATGATGCGTCGCGAACGGTTCCGCTGCCGCGCCGCCCGCGACCGATTGCAGCATCGGCGTTTCCACTTCCACAAAACCGCGACTCTCCAGAAAACGGCGGATTTCGCGGACGATGGTGAACCGTTTGGCAAAGACCGCGCGTGATTGGTCGTTCGTGATCAGATCAAGATAACGCTGCCGATACCGCGCCTCGATGTCCTGCAAGCCGTGCCATTTTTCGGGCAACGGTCGCAACGATTTCGCCAGCACCTCCAGCTTGTGCACTTTCAACGTCGGCTCGCCCGTCTTGGTCGTGAAACACGTTCCTTCGACACCGATGAAATCGCCAAGGTCGAGGAGCTTGAAAATCTCCATCGCTTCCGGGCCCAGTTCTTTTGCGTGCAAATAAATCTGGATCCGTCCACTCGCGTCCTTCAGATCAACGAAGTGACTTTTGCCCATGTCACGGTGCGCGGTGATCCGGCCGGCGACGCGAAAATTCGCGTCCTCAGCAAATCTTTCCCGCACTTGGGCGATATCACCGGGCGTTTCGAACGCCGCCCCAAACGGCGCGATACCCAGCTTTTCCAGCGCTGCCAATTTGTCGCGCCGCAACGCCAGCAACTCGCTTTCGTCTTGTTCCATCCCCGCGAACGATTCTAGGCAGAATCAAGGGGAGCGCGAGCATTCCGTGACGAGGTGGAGACACTCGCCACGGCGAGCCGTTATGTTGTTCCGACCGCACAACGCGGTAGCGGCGCCCTATTTGTCTCGCCATAGCTTCGGCGAAGGCGGATGAGCACGGCACATAAAAAAAGGTGGTCATAGATCGCCGCCACAGAGGGAGCGGGCTGACGGCGTTTCCGACGCGCAAATTCGGTTGGAAATGGAAGGAGGTCAGTGAGATATTCCTGCTCCCCAATTTTGGCTCGGGACTCGAAAAGCATGCAGATCGATTTGCCAGAAACTACCTCAAGAACCGGAGGACCGCTGGTACGGCAATTCTCCGTTTTCTTGCCTAACAAAGTCGGCGCCATGCTCCAAATCGTGAAGCTGCTGAACGCTCACGCCACTCACGTAGTGGCGTTGAGCATTTCGGAATCAACCGATGCCGCCATCGCCCGCATCATCGTAAGCGATCCAGACCGCGTCCAGGAGTTATTCCATGATCACAACATTGCTTTCGGGGTTTCCGAATTGATGGTCGTGGAACTGCGCGAAGTCGCCACCCAGTTCATCAAAATCCTCTCCACCCTGCTGATGGCCGAAGTAAATGTGCACTTCAGTTATCCTCTTCTGACCCGGCCTAACGGTCGGGCCGCCCTCGCCATGCACGTCGACGATTCCGAATGCGCCTCCTCTGTCTTGATCGGCGAAGGTTTCCGGCTCCTCTCCCAAAGCGACATCTCACGCTAAACGGCTCCGGCCGCACCTCCTACTTACCTTATGCTCTTGCTCTTAATCGGCAGAGCGCCGTGGCCAAAAACTTTGAACAATCCCCTCTTCTATCTTGTCCACGAGCAGTCGATTGACAGCTCTGCCGCGTCCCATTAACTGAATATAAAGGTGTAATGCCCGTTCTCGCCGCATCTTCGTCTCCCAGCGACCGCACCTACTCCGTCGCAGTCGGAGCGATTCTCGTTTTCGCCGCCTTGGAAATTCTGGCGATCGCAATTCATTTCGGCGCGGAGTATCGGGCGGAGCGTGCGACCTTGCGATCGGTGAAGGCGGCGGCCACAGCCGCCAGCGTGAAACCGGGGCCGACCGCTGCGCCTGCACCGGCGCCGCAAGCGAGCGCTCCGAGCTCAGCTGCTCTTTCGGCCTCCGATCGCTTGCTCAAAGAAGCCAACGTCCTGCGCGAGCGCGGCGACACCGCCAACGCCCTGGCACGCTTGCAGGATGCATCGCAGCGCGACCCGAAAAATCCGCAGGTGCTGGCAGAAATGGCCGCCATTTACGAATCCATTCAACTTTACGATCGTTCTAACGAGACTTGGAGGAAAATACAGGATCTTGGTCCTTCAGCCGGTCCGCTCTATGAATTGGCCGACATGAAATTGCGGGTAGGCGCAGCTGCGACGCCCTCGCCGGGCCTGCCCATGGATACCGCAGGCAAACCGTTGGACGCGGAGGGACTTCCGGAGGGATCCGTCTTCGGCGTGACAAACGTCGAGACTGAGCAGGTTTCCGATCCCGACGCGGAAACAAATTTTCGATTAAAAATCGGTATCAAGAAGCGGGATGGTATCGCCATCGATCATTCCAAATTGCGCATCATGGTGTTGTTCTACGATTCGCTCGATAACGACAAGGTCGTGGCCACAGACGCGGACGTTAACTACGAGTGGATGAACCCAAAACACGATTGGGCGGAAACCAACCCTGAAACATTGATCGTCACGTACCTTCGTTCCAAAACTCATGCCATCACTTCCGAGGCGGCGCTCTCGGCCGCGGCAGCGGCGATTACACCTGGCAAGAATTCCTCGCGATCGAAGAAACGGGCCGAGTCGGCTGCAAACACCGAGTCATCCGATTCCGACCGGCGCCAATATCTCGGCTACGTCATTCGCATTTTGTATGACGATAAACTGCAGACGGTTCGGGCCGATCCTCCACGGCTGATCAACGACGCGCCGAATTCTTCCCTCTCCCCGTGACGCAATTGCTCATCGTGCATCGCGACCCCGAGATTGGGCGGGACCTGGTGCAACTGGTGAAAGATTACACTGGATACGAAAGTGTCCTCACCCACAGCGAAAGTGAAACTCTGGTCTGGTTGCGACGGCAACCGGAAGTGCGGCCGCAAATTCTCCTAACACAACTTCAGGCACTGGGGCTGGATGGTTTTATCCTCGGCGCGTCGTTGGCCGAAATGTTTCCCGGGTTACAAACATTATTCCTGCCCGCCTATGCCGCTTCCGAACAGCGCATGGAAGTGGCAGGCTCGAAAGTTTTTCCGGAACCAATCGACGGGGAACGACTAATCGCCACGATCGAGCGGTCCATGCGAATGTTTTCGGGTGCGCGCGATCTTTTTCACGTTCTTGATATCCTGCAGATGTGCTGCCTTTCCAAGCGAAGCGGCGCCCTGCAAATGGTTTCAGGCGCGAACGTCGGCACCATTTATTTGCGCGATGGCCAAGTCGTGCACTCTGAGACAGGCACAGAATGCGGAAACGACGCTTTGGTTGAAATCGTGAGCTGGGGCGAAATCGAATTTGCCTACGACCGTGCCGCCTCTCCCGGGGTTGAAACAGTTAGTAAGGCATGGAATGCATTGCTCCTCGATGCGCTGGAAGAAGGAAGACGTCGCGCCCTGCCGGCCTGGCGGCAGCAAACCGGGTGAACGCTTTTTCCAGAGCCCGCCGGTGAGATTCCTGCTCTATTCATAATCCCATGCAGTCGCTGAAACTCGCCGCTCTTCTTCTGCTTCTCGGCTTCGTCGCTGGTGCGGCCAATGCTCAGATTGAAGTGCAATTGAAATTCAGCCGCTTGCAATACATCGCCTACGAACCACTGCTCGCCACCGTCACCATTACTAATCGCGCCGGACGTGACATTGATTTGCGTGACGACGGCGCAGAACGCTGGTTCGGATTCGAAATTACCGGCCGCGATGGCCAGTCAGTCCCGGCTGATTCCTCGCAGAAGATGGAACCGCTGCACATCGAAACCGGCCAGACTGTTACCCAAAAAATTAACCTCGCGAGTCTGTATTCGATCCAGGATTTCGGGAACTATCACGTCCGCGCCCATGTCTATTTCTCTGACCTCGGCCGCTACTTTTATTCGCAAACCAAGGTGGTTGAAGTTACGGATGCGCGTCCGATCTGGAAACAAAGTGTGGGCATTCCCGCGGACAGTCGTGCCGGCGGGGATAGCCGGACCTACTCGCTTCTGACGAATCGGTTTGCCGATCACACTTCACTCTATGTCCGAGTCGAAGATGAACATCGCAATACCGTTTATGCCACCTACTCGCTAGGACACGTTATCGCCTTTGACGAACCGCACGCCGAAATCGATCGCGAAAATAAACTTCATGTCCTGCATTGCTCGGCTCCGCGTGCCTGGTCTTATGCGATCGTCGGCTTGAACGGACAACTTCTCTCTCACTCGACTTTGCTCGAAACAAAATCGCGTCCCCATTTCAAGCGAACCGCCGAAGGCGAGATCGCCGTCGTAGGCGGTATGACGGAGGCGGCCACCGCTCAGGCGGTGCGCAATTCCGTCCCGAAATTATCCACGCGTCCAACGGAGAAGCCGCGCGGCAACTGAAAGATTCGCATCATGAGGGCAGGTTTGACGCAATACGCTGTTTGCTGTTTGGGAGCCATTGCGCTCGCCTCCACCGCACCAGCCCAAACGCGTTTTACCACCATTGTTCTTGATCCGGGTCACGGTGGTTTTGATCGCGGAGGTATTCCCGGTCAACGCGTCCTCGAGAAAAATATGAACCTGGATGTTTCCTTGAGATTGAAACCGATCCTGGAGAAAGCCGGATACAGAGTGATCATGACGCGAAGCACAGACGTATTTGTGCCCCTGGGCACGCGCGTCGCCATCGCCAATTCCTACTCCAATGCCATTTTTCTCTGCATCCATTTTAACTCCGCCTCGCGCAGCGGAGCCAGCGGTATTGAGACATATTTTTACAGCACGGAAAGCGCCCCTCTCGCCGCCAGCATTCATTCGGCCGTCGTTGGGGGCGCACCGTCGGAAAATCGCGGCGTCCGCCGACGTGGCTACTTCGTTCTGCGCAGAACAACGATTCCAGCTGTGCTGGTCGAATGCGGATTTCTCACTAACCCGACCGAGGCGCAATACGCGTTGACCACTGCCTATAGGCAACAACTCGCGCAGGAAATTGCCCGGGGCGTCGTAAATCGCCCTGCGCTGGCTGCTCGCACCGATATTACCAATCGATCATCAAAAGTTGACGTTGGCCTGCAGCCCTTCCTCGATCAGCGTTTCGTCCGGGAATCAAAAGCCCGCCACCGGCGTAGTACCAGCTCAAAAAAGAAAAAGTCCTCCAGCACTCAGAAAAAAGAAGTAAGCTCCGAGGCACAGTGAACTCGCCGGTTGTTTCCTCGGCGCAAATGCGCGACGCAGAAAATGCGGCATTTGCGCGCGGCATTTCCGCCGAGTCACTGATGAATCAGGCGGGCAGCGGTATCGCAACTGCAGTCCAGCAATTCTTTCCGCGCCCAGGCTATTGTCTAGTCTTTGCCGGCAAGGGAAACAATGGGGGTGATGCGCTCGTCGCCGCCGCGCACTTAAAGGGCGCCGGCTGGCATACCGATGTGCATCTTTCCTTTCTCGAATCAGAATGCAGCGAGTTGCTGCGCAAAAAGATTACGGAGTTCCGCGATACTCCCCCTGTAGGGGCAGCCGTGTCGACTGCAAGAGCGGGCGGCACACTCGCCCCTACAGTCATTCTCGACGGTTTACTCGGGCTTGGATCGAAGCCGCCGTTACGAGATCCAATTCTGGCCGCTTGTCGCGAGATCAACCGGTTACGCCTCCAAAATAACGCGTTCGTCTTTGCGGTCGATCAGCCCACCGGCCTCGATGGCGATTCGGGAAAGGCCGATCGCGATTGTGTTGTCGCCGATTTTACGATCACCATCGCGGCGGCGAAGCGTGGCCTGCTTGCGGACGATGCAATCAACTTCGTCGGCCGCCTTGAAGTCGTCCCTTTGTCGGATCTCCCGCTCGAGACAACTGACGAAACCGTCGCCTCTGCCGCCGCGCTGCACGGTCTGTTACCACGCCGCCAATTCGAAGCGCACAAAAATCAATTTGGACGCGTTGGAATCGTCGCTGGGTCGCGCGGTTTTGCCGGAGCCGCGACTATGTGTGCCTGGGGGGCCTTGCGCGGTGGCGCTGGCCTGGTCGAAGTCTTCGTGCCGGAAAATATCTATGAGATCGTCGCCGCCGCTGCGCCTTTCGAATCGATGGTTAAACCGGTGAAATCGTATCGCGATTTGATCGAGGAAAAGATCGACGTCTGGGGAATTGGACCCGGGCTCGGCAGAGACAATGCACCTGAAATTATCGAATTAATGCAGCGCGCGGAAAATCCGATGGTGGTTGATGCTGATGCCCTCAACATCGTCTCGACTAACGTTAGTATTCTTAAGAATTGCCGCGGTCCACGTCTGCTTACCCCGCATCCCGGCGAAATGAAACGTCTCGCCGGTAATCAAAAAAATTCGCGCTCCGAACTCGCCGAAAAATTTACCGGAGAGTTTCCGATAACGCTTTTATTGAAAGGAAGCCGTACCATCGTTGCGGAGAAGGGAAAGTTTATCAGTTACAACACCACTGGGAATCCCGGAATGGCCACAGGCGGCATGGGTGATGTTCTCACCGGAGTGTGTGCTGCCTTACTTGCCCAAAATCTCTCGACTTTCGACGCCGCCCGCGTCGGTGCCTGGGCGTGCGGTCGCGCCGCCGAGATTTCAATATTCAACAACCACGAAAGTCAACAATCACTTCTACCTCGTGATGTCCTGGCAAATCTGGGACGCGCCTTGGGCGAGTTGCAATAGCGCTCCTAATACAACGTTATTATGAAGTCGCGTGGCCGCAACGCTGGTTGATGGCGGCGATGTATTTCGGTTCCATCGGCACGCGTGTCGTCGGCATGCACGTTTCCGATCTGCAACTGATGGAACGGGTAGGTAGGGCGCGGCAAAAATGCCAGCAAACATTCCCCCAGGCCGAGTAATAAGCTTCAGCGGGCGATATGTTAAAATTCAGTTGCGTCAGCCGCCCTCTTTTGCCGGCTGCTGCGATTGGGCTGCTTGCTTTTCAAGAATGAGGGTCTTGATGAAATTCTGGGCTGTCGTCAGGTCGCCTTCTGTGGCCGAAAGGTAAAGACTCGTCGCTTTCACTCTGTCGCCTGCGGCTATGGCTTTTACGATCTCTTCGTGTTCTTCTGGTTTTAATTCTCGCTTCATTTGTCTTGAAGCATTGAGCCATTTTTCAGCACGTTCGTCCACTCGTTTAATGCGTTTCTTCGCTGATTCCATTGGTATCATTCTCGAAAAACGGAAAGACTTTCGTTGCTTCAATGAGCTTCCTTCTGGCAAAGCTTTTGAAACGTCGGATCGCTGCGCAAAACGTCCCACGCTGGATCGAGCCTTAAGAGGGCCGGCGTAAGGGGAGTGGCGTAGAGAGAACTCTGATACGGAATTTGCAGGAGGTGCGCGAGGATTGAAATAGCGCGAGCGTTGTTCCCAAAGCTGGTTTCGATTAAGGCCAGGTTCTCTTCGGCACCAGGGCGTCTGATCTTGTCGTCTTGCAAGAGTGCAATTACGCGCTTCGCTTCTTTATAGGCAGACTCCTTATCGCCGAGGATGGCATACGTCCTGGCCAGATGTATCGCCGGGAAATCGTTGTCAGGTTGATTTTTGCAAAGCACTTCGAGAATATTGCGCGCTTGTTCGGCGCTAGCTTTTGCTCCGGCGATATCACCGGCCAACAGTCGAGAAGAAGCCAAAAACTCTTGAAAGGCGCCTACTTCCAGTTCGGAGCCGAACTGGAACTGAGCGAAGCGTGTTTCAAGTAACTGAACAGCCCCGCGGTAATTCCGCTCAAAAATCAGTTGATCTACTTTCTGGGGCACTGCTTCGTAGGACGGAGTAAGTGCGTTCACCTCTTCGAGACACTTTGCGGCCCGAGGAAGATCCCCTTGCGCCTGATAAATCGCCGCTTTCGAGGCCAGCAGTTCCAGGTCATTGGGCCGAATTTCCAGCGCTCGATCATATAACTTCAGAGCATCATCGAACCGCCGGAGATCGTCGTAATTACTCGCGGCTTCTGTCAGTAGCTCCGAATTGCGCGGGTCGAGCAGAAGCGCTTGATTGTAATAGGCGACCGTTTCCTTCCACCTTCCCTGGTATCGCGCGATTTGGGCAAGGACCACGGGGATTTCGCTGTTGCCAGGCAACAATTTGCTGACGCGCAAAAAAGTTTTCCTGGCCACATCGTAATCGTGTAGCTCGAAGTACTGATACAGCCCCAGTGCCAGGAATGTATCAGGTGAGTCTGGTTGCAATTTCTGCGCAGTCTCAAGGGCGCGTTTGGCTGCTTCCGTTGAATCTCGGAAGGATGGATACAAAATGGAATGCGCCCTCGAAAGTCTGCTCCATGCCAGCCCGAAATTGGCATCGAGGTGGACCGCTCGTTTGAAAAAGCTGATCGCCTTTTGCGTAGAATAGACGGCGTCAGTGCTCTCGCCTTCGGCTGCCAGACCGCGTAAATAAGCATCGTACGCTTGAGGATTATCTGTCGGTTTAACGCCAAACGCCTGCTCCTCGCGAGCGCTCAACTTTGCTCGTAACGCCCTTGCGATTGATTTCGCGACATCACTTTCGACACCAAAGAGGTCGGTCAGCTTGCGATCGTAAGCTTCAGCCCAAAGGTGTGAGTCGTGGTCTGCCCTGATTAGCTGCACATTCACGCGCACTTGATCGCCCACCTTCCCCACACTGCCTTCCAGCACGTGCACCACACCCAGCTCCTTCGCGATTTGTGATAGATTGCCAGGTTGCCTTTGATATTGTTGGGTTGACGTCCGCGAAATGACTTTGAGGTCGGCAATTTTTGCCAACCGTGTCATGATCTCTTCCTGAATGCCGGTCGCTAAGTAGGCGTTTGCCTTGTCGTCGCTCAGGTTTTCGAAGGGGAGAATGGCAATTGATTTCTCGGGCGCCTTTGTCGGCCGGGTTTCTTCTTGCGACGCAGTGCACCGGCTAAGAAAAAACAGTGCAATGCAAAGACCTGCCCCGATTGCACAAAAGACAGCAACTTTGGAAACATTTCGCCCCTTTAGGCTGGCGAAGAAGGATTCCAACGTCATGCGAACGATCCAGACATATCCTGTTACTCGAACGCAACCGAAAAGGAAACAAGCCGGGGTTGGGAAGTTAGGTCTCCGGCCTGACTCGGCCCCGACAGGCATGTTGCCTGCCTGCGCCCGTGCCTGGCGAGAAGCTCCCAGTTTCGTATGTGTTTAGCGTTACCGCACTATGTCCCATCCCATTAACACCTCGCTTCAGCGAGGTGTATGGCGGAGTGTGCTATCACAACCCCGAAAGCTTTCGGGGTTTCCTTCTTCACTGACAAAAAACCGCTAAAGCGGTTGGCGTTCGCTCCGGCGTCGGTGACACTCAGTAAAAGCAGGGTGTTAATGAGATGGGATATGGACGCTAAACACGTACCCCAGCTTGTCGTCTTTCAAGCTCCCGCTTCACGGTTGTCCACTAATCAACTTTTGAAAGCGTGGATCGTTTCGCAATCCATCCCATTCCCAACGGTACTTTAGATCGTTAACGGTTATGCTGTAATCCACGCTGTCCACGGCTCCGGGCGTTTTTAGAAGTCGCTGGATCAACGGAATGGCGAGTTCTTTTTCCCCTACCCGCGCATAGATGAGCGCGAGATAACAGTTCATGATCGCACCATCGACCGCATCTTTCGATTCGGGTTTTAATTCCACCGCCCGCCTGCCTTCGCGAATGGCGTCGTCCTTTCGACCAGCGAAGGCGTAGAACCAACCAAGATTGGCGTGGCGGTCTGCACTCAAAGGCGCTTCCTCCACCGCTTTTTCAAAACTCGGTCGAGCCAGTTCAAACAATTTCTGGGCCTCCGCTTGTTTGCCTTCGGCCACCTCGATTAAGGCTTGAAGAAAACTTTTCGGAGTTGCGCCTGCACCGGTGTATGAGACCTCGTTAAGGTCAGAGTTTTGCAAAACCCTGCGCGCCTCACCAAAATTGCGATCGATCATGGCCACATCCCACCGGCACGATGCTACCGAACCATCGGGATCGATTCCTGCCGGCACCTGGCTGAGCATCGATTTGAGCGGGCCCGTATCACCCTTCCAGCAAAACTCGACATAGCCGCTTTGAATTTTTGCGACGAGTGAAGCGGGCGCCATCTTTCGCATTTGCGTTGTCCAACGAGCCGCTTCTGACCAGCGCCGCTGCGCGGTGTTGGTAAAGACAAGTTCGCGAACGGTATTTGGATTTTGCGGGTCGGTCTTTTGAACCCTTTCGTATTCTTCGAGAGATTCCTGCCATTTGCCCTGGCGACGTTTAATTGACGCAACCAAGCGGCCAATTTCCGCGTCGCTGGGCGACAATGCCGCTGCTTCTGCGAACTCTGCGAGAGCGCGCTCATAATCCTGTTCGAGCCAATAATCACATTGCCCCAGAGCCAGATGGGCTTCGGCCAGCTTCGGCTGCAAACGCAATGCCAGCTCGGCTTCGGCGAACGCCTTTGATTTCCAACTCTCGAGAGGCTCGTAATAGTGATAAATCTGCGCGCGCGTTGATGCCAACCGTGCATGCGCCAGGGCGAAATCTGAATCGAGCGTGATCGCCTGGACATAGAATTGCTCCGCCGTCTTCAAATCCTCCAGCAAGGTATCGGGGTTGCGCGCAATTTGATTGGCCCGCAGATAAAAAACGTACGCTTCCGAATTCTCCGTCGGTTTCGTTTCCACCCGGGCTTTTTCGTCCGGACTAAGAGTGACGCGAAGGGCCTCGGCAATTTCGGCCGCGAGTTCACCTTGCAGGCCCAACGAATCAGCCAGGGTGCGGTCGTAGCGGTTCGCCCACAGATGTCGATCGGTCAGGGCATCGATCAACTGCACCGTTACCACGACGCGATTGCCTTCGCGACGAACGCTTCCTTCCAGAATGTTAGCGATTCCAAGCGCCTGGCCGATATCGCGTAGGTTGTGAACCGCAGCGCCGCGATAACCCATCACGCTGGTACGACTGATCACGCGCAAATCTTTGATCCTTGCCAGACTCGTCAGGATGTCGTCCTGGATACCATCGGCAAAAAATGCGTTCTCCTTATCGTCGCTGAAATTTTCGAATGGAAGAACTGCAATCCCGTTTGCGTCCATTTGTGTTTCCATCGGACGGCGCACTAATCGATCGCGCAAAAGAAAAAGGGCAAGCCCAACGATCGCGAGTGCAACTAACGAGCCCAAGACAATCCCGTTCCGTAATTTCGCCCGTGCTCGCCGCGCCAGGATTGCGCGCGCCGCACGCTCACGCCGAATTTTGGCCGGCACCTCGAGATTGCCAAGGCCGTCGGCAGCAAGATTCACCAGGCGAATTCCAACTCCATGCTTGACCATCACCTCACCCAATTCATGCAAGTGCGGACGCCAGCGCTCGTGGTGTTCCAAGTCTTCGGCCACATGTTTGCTCAACAAAATGTGACCGGCATCGCCGCAATCCATCACCCGTTGCGCAATGTTAATACCAGCGCCGGCGATGTTGGCGCGCTCGTTAACGTCGGTGACTTCGTTCACCGGGCCGCTGTGAATTCCCATCCGGAGCTGAAAACGCGGACCGTTCTTCAGCGCCTCGGCGATTTCCAGCGCGCATTGGGCCGGAGCTTCCGGACTGTTGCGAAAAATCAATGCGACACCGTCACCGGTCGGTAACCGCAACAGTGCGCCCGCTGCATCCGCAGCACGAAACTGTTCGGTGTTTCGAACAATCTCATTTAACTCACGCAAAACCTCGCTCTGCTCGTTGTGGAGCAGCTTCGAGTAACCGACGATGTCGATGAATAAGACATGCGCGATCTCCAGCTTGAGATCCCGGCCCGTTTCCCCACTCATATCGTTTCCGCGCGCCGCAGTTCTTAAAAGCGCGTTACAGTTGTCCGCCGAAATTCAGCTCGAACAAGAGAAAACATTAATCGCGGCCCAAGTAGATTATGGATAGTACGGACGCCTATAGCGTCTAATTCAACTTTTTTCCAGTGCAACGAAAGAAAAGCTCGACGGCTTCAACGCGACCGAATAGTTCTGACGCCGAGCTGGAAGACCTTCCGCACCGGCGGTGGCATAGCAGGGAGTCTTGCCTTGAAAGTGTGGCTGGCCGTTTCACCACCACCACCACCACCATCATTACCCGCAAATGAACAAACAACCTACCTTGCAGCACCATCCGAAAACCAGACGGCGGCACATAAAGTTGTCCGATATGTCTCCGAAAAAGGATCACAAAGGCGGAAGCTCGGTGAACTCCAATAACGGGAATTCCGGAATCCCCACCTCGCTCCAAGAATTTCTCAAACGCGATTCTTTGCCGATCAAATCGAGCTGATTCTCTTCGTTCACACAACTTTGTTGTAGCCGCGATCGCTGATCGCGGCCTCCCGTTGGCTACGCCAAAAATGGCTAGCCACGGTGAATCCTCGGCAACGCGCTACAGGCTTGGCTCTCGAAGAAGGAGCGTCTCATCAAAAACGGTTGCGCCATGGTGAACCCAACGCAGCTTGTTCACTCTCATGCGCTCTCTCTCGTTGCTCGCTTCATTGCGATTTCTTCTCGCATTTGCCCTCGTGCCCTTCACATCAGCCCAGAATTTGCCGAACACAACACGACTGCTGCGATTTCCCACCACCAACGGCCAGCAAATCGTCTTCTGTTACGCAGGCGAGCTTTACACGGTCGCGAAAGATGGCGGCGTCGCTCGCCGCTTAACGAGCGGGCCCGGCTACACCTCATTCCCGCGGTTCTCCGCCGATGGCACACAGCTCGCATTCACTTCGCAATACGACGGTAACACCGAGGTCTATGTCATGCCCGCTGAAGGTGGAGTGCCTAAACGGCTGACTACCTCACCTACTCTCGGGCGCGACGATATCTCCGACCGGATGGGGCCAAACAATCTTGTCATGACTTGGGAGAACACCAAGCCGCTTATCGTATTCCGCTCACGCGGAAAATCGTTCGACGATTTCATCGGCCAGCTTTTCACCGTTGGCCTCGATGCAGAGTTGCCGCAACAACTTCCCGTCCCGCGCGGAGGGTTCGTCTCCTTTTCCCCGGACGATTCGAAAATGGCATTCAATCGGATCTTCCGTGAGTTCCGGACCTGGAAGCATTACCGCGGCGGAATGGCGGATGACATTTGGATTTACGACTTCAAAACCGGCACCACCGAGAACCTCACTAACAATCCCGCGCAGGATATTTGCCCAATGTGGGGACCGGACAATCACATCTACTTCGCTTCCGATCGCGACGGCCGGATGAATCTATTTTCAATTGATCTCACGAGCAAAGAACTGAAACAGCTGACCAACTTCAAGGATTTCGACATTAAGTTCCCATCCATCGGCAAGGATGCGATCGTCTTCGAGCAAGCTGGTTACATCTGGCGCTACGACCTGACCAGCGGCAAGGCCGAGCCGGTCCCGATCGAGATCAAGGAAGATCTCGCTTCCGGGCGCCAGGCATTTGTCGATGCTTCCAAGCATATTCAATCGGTCGATCTCGCACCTGATGGAGAACGCGTGATCGTGGTGGCGCGCGGCGATCTCTTCTCAGCGCCGAAAAAGGAAGGCACCCCCCGCAACCTCAGTAAAACTTCAAATGCGCACGAGCGCGACGCCATCTGGTCACCAGACGGCAAATGGATTGCCTACCATTCCGATGCTACGGGCGAGAATGAATTATATATCCGTTCGCAGGACGGCAAAGGACAACCGAAGCAAGTAACCAGCGGAGCCGATACCTATTACTATCAACCGGTTTGGTCGCCCGATAGCAAGAAACTACTCTGGTCCGACCGTCTGCAACGGCTCCGCTATGTCGATGTAACGACAAAGGCGGTCACTGAAGTAGATCAGGATAAATGGGGCGAAATTCAAAGTTATAATTGGTCGCCCGACAGTCAGTGGATCGCCTGGGCGCGCCCAGAACAGAACGATCTCCCGAGAGTTTACATTTATTCCGTTGCCAACAAGAAACAGGCTCCGGTTACCGATGAATGGTATGCCTCAAGCAACGTCGTCTTCAGCGACGACGGTAAATATCTTCTCTTTGCCTCCGCTCGCGACTTCAAACCAACTTTCGGAGCCGAGGAATTTGCGAATGTCTATCTCGACATGGAACGCATTTATCTTGTTACCCTGGCGAAAGATATTGAGCCACCGCTGGCGCCGCGAAGCGATGAAGTAGGGAAAGCGGAAGAAAAACGCGCGAAGGACAAAGAAAAGGAAAGCGAAGAGAAAAAATCACCGTCGCCTTCCTCTTCAGCATCACCCAAGGCCGGTGAGATAAAAAGGAAGCCGGTGGTAGTTAAAGTGGACCTCGATGGAATTCATGATCGCATTTCCGGCGTTGAAGTTGTTCCTGGCAACTACAGCAACATTCGCATGGTGGATGATCGTATTTTCTATCTCCGCCGGACCGTCGCTGACGATGGGACTGAGGAAGACGACGATCAGGACGGTCGAGACCGAAAAGCTCATCTTTGCGTATATAGCATGGAGGATCGCAAGGAAACCGTTCTGGGCGACGTAAACGCCTATCAGATAACGGCGGATGGCAGGCGAATGCTCGTCAAAATCAAGAAAGACTATGCCATTATCGATTTACCGAAGGACAAGCTCGAGACTAAAGACCACGAGCTGAAACTCGCCGGCCTCGATATGCAGCTCGATAAACACGCGGAGTGGAATCAAATCTACTTCGAATGCTGGCGGCAAATGCGCGACTTCTTTTACGCGCCGAACATGAATGGCGTCGATTGGAAGGCGATGCGTGATAAATACGCTGCACTCGTGCCGTTTGTAAATCATCGCAACGATCTCACTTATCTACTCGGCGAACTAATCGGTGAGTTAAATAGCGGCCACACCTACGTCGGCGGCGGAGAACGGCCGGAGACTCCGCGGATCAAGCTGGGATTACTCGGGGCCGAGCTCTCGCGCGATCCGGCAAGCAAAGCCTATCGTATTGATCGCATCCTGCCCGGCGAGAACTGGGATAAACACACTCGTTCACCGCTCACTGCACAGGGTGTGAACGTGAAGGTCGGCGACTACATTCTCGCAATTAACGGCACACCCGTTTCTGGACTCGCTAATCTATATGACGCTTTAATTGGCACCGCAGACAAACAGGTAATTCTGCGAGTCAATTCGAAACCAAGTGAGGACGGAGCGCGCGACGTGACGGTTGTGCCCACGGCGGACGAATCGCCCCTCTACTACCTGGCGTGGGTGCAGAAGAACATCGATTACGTGACCAAGAAAACGAACGGTGAAGTCGGTTACCTTCATATCCCGGATATGGGTCGGCCCGGCCTGAATGAATTTACCAAGCTCTACTTCCCACAGATTCGAAAGAAAGCGTTGATCGTCGATGTGCGCGGCAACGGTGGCGGATTCGTTTCACCCATGGTCATCGAGCGACTGCGCCGCGCCCTTGTCATGGTCGGGATCGCGCGTAACGGCATGCCCCAGACTGATCCACCTCAGACCTTTGTCGGCCCGATGGTCACCCTGATCAATGAATTCTCCGCTTCCGACGGCGATATCTTCCCTTATCGCTTTAAGGCACTTGGACTCGGCAAGTTGATCGGGAAACGGACCTGGGGTGGCGTAGTTGGAATTCGCGAATCACTTCCTCTGGCGGATGACGGACAATTCTTTAAGCCAGAATTCGCGATCTATTCCAAGGATGGCAAAGATTGGATCGTCGAAGGTCACGGTGTTGATCCCGATATTGTGGTAGACAACGATCCGGGCAAAGAATTCAAGGGCGAAGACCAGCAACTCGATCGAGCGATTCAGGAAATTCAGCAAGAGGTAAAGACGAAACGCTACGAATTTCCATCGCCACCTCCCTATCCGAATAAAAACCCAACTCCAAATCCATAACGGAGCGTTGCGACGTACCTTGAATGTGGGACGGACCTCAGGGTCCCGACGGAATGTCGTGCCGCTAAGGCCGCTCCCACCCTGCGATTAGTGAACGAGCCGAAACCTCCGTCGCTTCCTTTACTCGACCCGCCACCCGACGAGATCCGTCGCATGGCAAATGCCGCCGTTGAATTGATGGCGGAATATCTTGGCACCCTTCGCGATCGCCGCCTCTATCCTCGCACCAGCTCCCGAGAAATACGCGAACATCTCGATCGCTCATTGCCCAAAGAAGCGACGGATTTTGAGCACTTGCTCGAGCTAATCGGCAAACCGTTGCTCGAACTCAGCCGACACAATGGGCACCCACGGATGTTCGGTTATGTGCAGGCGCCGGGTACCGCCATCGCCGCCATTGCCGATCTTCTCGCCTCAACCTTGAATGCGAATTTGACGGCCTGGCGTTCTGCCCCTGCCGCAGTCGAGATCGAGCGACTAACAATTGATTGGATCAAACAAATCATCGGCTTCGATCCAAAGGCAGCAGGTCTCTTTGTCAGCGGCGGATCGATGGCGAACATGGCTGGCCTCGCCGCCGCGCGACGCGCCAAAGCGCCGCCGGAAATTTCAAGCGAAGGCGCGCAGTCGTGTTCGCGCGCACTGCGTGTTTATGCGTCCGAAGAGGTTCATCATTCCATCGCTAAAGCCGCAGCACTACTTGGAATTGGACGCGACAACGTCCGCATGATTGGCATCGATGAACGGTACAAGATCAATCTCGATGCGCTTGTAGCCGCAATTGAAGAAGATCGCGCGACTGGGCATCTGCCAATTTGCGTGGTTGCTAATGCGGGAACCGTGGCGACCGGCGCCTTTGATCCGCTCGCGCAAATCAGCGAAGTCGCGCTGCGATACAATCTTTGGTTGCACGTGGACGCCGCTTACGGCGGATTTGCCGCGCTCGCATCAACAGCCCGCCCATTCTTTACTTCCATCGCCCAAGCAGATTCGGTCGCGCTCGATCCGCACAAATGGCTTTATCTTCCGGTCGATTGCGGCTGCATCTTGTATCGCGATCCTGAAACAGCCCGTAGAACGTTCGCCCACGAGGCAGAATACACTCGCGTCATCGGACAAGAGGCCGACGAAGCGTTTGCATTTTGGGATTACGGACCGGAATTGTCGCGCCGCTTTCGTGCGCTTAAAGTCTGGATGCTATTGAAAGGCGTCGGGGTGCGGGCGCTTGGCGATGCCATCGAGAAGGACTTGGCTTGCGCCCGTCATTTCGAAAAGTTGATCAAAGAGAGTGACGATTTCGATATGCTCGCCCCAGTCGAGCTTTCGATTTTTTGCTTCCGCCATGTCCCGCTACGGTTGAAAAACGCGATGAGGAGGGCCGGTTCAACGGAGCGCGAGGAGGTCGAAACCGAACTCGATGCCCACAATGAGCGGTTGCTCCTCGCGCTGCAACGCGACGGCAGTTCCTATCTTTCCAACGCGCGGCTTCGTGGCCGATTCGCACTCCGCGGCTGCGTCATGAACTATCGGACAACGCTGCGCGACATGGAAATCCTGCTCGACGATTTGCGCCGCCTCGCTGCGGATCTCGAAAATTCCGGGGCAGGCCAAAATTGACGGCTTTAAGCCGTCAAGTTTCTGAAGAAATCGGATCACGGCGAAGAAATAGCGGATCTTTTTTTGTCATGTCGAGCGAAGTCGAGACCTTTCTGATCAGTCTGTGTTCGAGCAAGAATAGTTAGAGATTCCTCGGCTTCGCTCGGAATGACAGGAATGACGCTTTTCCGCGCAGGAATTTGGAACTGTCGTGCTGTCCCTTTACCGTGACGTGCTAGATTATCGGATGCCGTTTCAGCTCGAATCCAATTACAAGCCGAAAGGCGACCAGGGGCAGGCGATTGCCAAGCTGACCAAGTCGCTTCAGGCGGGGAACAGGCATCAGACGCTGCTTGGTGTTACCGGCTCCGGTAAGACATTCACGATGGCAAACGTCATCCGTGAGATCGATCGGCCGACTCTCGTCATTTCCCACAACAAAACGCTGGCGGCGCAGCTTTACTCCGAGTTCAAACAATTTTTCCCGCGCAACGCCGTCGAATATTTCGTCAGCTACTTCGATTATTACCAGCCGGAAGCCTACATCCCCCGCTCCGATACTTATATCGAAAAGGATTCCTCCATTAACGAAGAGATCGAGCGCTTGCGGCTGTCGGCCACGAGTGCGCTCCTCAGCCGGCGCGACGTTATCGTCGTGGCCAGTGTCTCGTGCATTTACGGCATCACTTCGCCGGAAGATTACGAGCGCATGTTGCTAACGGTGAAACGTGGGCAGCACACCTCCCGCGAAGCCGTTCTTGGGCGGCTCGTCGACATGCTCTACGAGCGCAACGACATGAACTTTTCGCGCGGACGTTTCCGTGTCCGCGGCGATGTGGTCGAGGTTTATCCGGCGACGGCCGATGAAGAGGCGGTGCGAATCGAATTTTTTGGTGATGAGATTGATGCTATCACCCGCTTTGATCCGCTGACTGGCCACGCGCGCGAAGCACTGAATCTGATCACTTTTTTCCCGGCAAAACAATTTGTCACTCCGGCCGACAAGTTGAATCGCGCGCTAACGACAATTAGGGCGGAGCTGGATGATCGGATCAAGCTTCTGGAGTCGCAGAACAAATTACTGGAAGCACAACGCTTGAAAATGCGGACCGAGTACGATCTCGAGATGTTGCAGGAGATGGGATTTTGCAGCGGGATCGAGAATTATTCGCGACACCTCAGCGGCCGACCGCCCGGCTCAAAGCCTTATACCATCATCGATTTCTTCCCCAAGGATTTTCTGACTGTGATCGACGAGTCGCATGCGACGATTCCGCAGATTGGGGGGATGTATGAAGGCGACAAGTCGCGCAAGACGGTTTTGGTCGAATATGGATTCCGCCTTCCCAGCGCGCTCGATAACCGGCCATTGAACTTTCCGGAGTTCATGAAGCTGACGAACCAGCTGGTTTACGTCAGCGCCACGCCGGCGGAATTCGAGATTGGGAACAGCGTCGTGGGCAACACGGGTTACGTGCCGCATAAACGCGCGCGCATCGGTGAGAACGAGCTGGTGCCGTTTGTTTTGCCTGGGGAAAACACGTCCAATCTCCAAATCAGATCGGGCGGGACGCCCGATCGCCCCACAGGCAAGATGCCTGTGCTACTTTCCCGGACCGACGAACCGGCAGAAGAATTTGATGTTCATACTTCGGGGAAACCGCTGGTGGTGGAGCAAATCATTCGACCGACGGGCTTGCTCGATCCCAAGATCACAATTCGCGGATTAAAGAATCAAATTGACGACACCATTGAACTCTGCCGCCAACGGGTGGAACAGCAGGAGCGAGTGCTGGTTACTACCCTGACCAAACGCACCGCTGAGGACCTGGCTGATTATCTGCGCGATGTCGGACTGAAAGTCCGCTATTTACATAGCGATATCGATACCATCGAGCGCGTCGAGATTTTGCGCGGATTGCGCGCCGCTGATTTCGACATTCTTGTCGGAATCAATTTGCTGCGAGAAGGGCTCGATCTACCCGAAGTCTCGTTAGTTTGCATTCTCGATGCCGACAAGGAAGGCTTTTTGCGATCGCAGACTTCTCTGATTCAAACAGCCGGCCGCGCGGCTCGTCACGTCAATGGGGAAGTGGTTTTGTTCGCCGATCAGGTTACTGACAGCATGCAGGCGTTGATTTCGATTTCGGAGTATCGGCGCACCAAACAGACCGAATACAACGAGAAACATGGAATCACGCCTCAGACAGTGCGACGGGCGGTGCAGGAAAGCTTGCACACGATTTTGCGTGGGCGCGAGATTGCTTCCTCGGTCATAAACGAAGTGGGCGGAAATTTCGATCTGACCGAACTGCTGCGCGAGCTTGAAGATGAAATGCAGCGCGCTTCCGCTAATCTCGAGTTCGAGCGAGCGGCGCTGTTGCGCGATCAAATCATGGAAGTGAAGAGCGGCACCGGGCTAACGAGAATCGAACCAAAGCGCCGCCCGGTAAAATACACGCGTAATAACGGTCGGAGGCGTTCGCGGGTGTAAGTTGCGACCTCGGGGCGCCGGGCTCGCATTGCCGGTCATCCCGAGCGCCAGTCGAGGGATCCCGCCATGAAAGCTTTAAGGTAACGCATCGGGATCCCTCGACTGAGCTCGGGATGACTTGTTTCGAAGTCGGCTCTCGCACGAGATTAGCTGCACTCAACGCGTATGTGCGCCAGGATCTCGATCGTCGCTGTCTTCGTCACTCTGCTCACGCGATCGGCGCCCGCCGCAGACCGGCCTCAACTCGCTACCCGAAGTTGAATTCTCCCAGCTGAGTCAGCGCGATCCGAATCCGCTCGGCGAAAAAGCGCTCAGCATTAATCCAACGCAATGGAAGCACGGCGAGACCGAGCATTTCATTTACCACTTCGTGCATACCTATGTGGCGACGCCGATCTCGGTCGAAGCCGAATTTCATTATCGCGTCGTCGCAAAAGAACTGGAGCGCGATCAACCGCTGACCGACATCAAATCAAACGTATACATTTTCGAACGCCCGGAAGATTGGCAGCAGTTTCAGGGTCTGGGCGAACTCGAACAATGGACCGGCGGCATCCATTCGCAGGGCAGCCTGTTTATTCTCCGCAATCCGGAACAAAAATTTTCCGGAAATGTACTCGGGCACGAGATCGTCCATCTCGTTCTTCACCGATTCTATTCCGATGGCATTCCCTGCTGGTTGAACGAAGGGATTGCGCAATACATTTCCAAATCGGCTCACTCCAGCTATCAACGCGCACGCGGTTACATTTCCAAGCCGCACTCGGAAGCGATCGCGACCGATGAGATCATTCCGTTAGCAACGCTGGCGCGTTTAACCCGGCCGCCGTCAGATCGCGTCGAAACGTTTTATGATGAATCCGAGCGGCTCGTACGTTTTCTGGTCGCAACTGATAAGCCGAGCTTTCTGGCGTTGCTGGATGCATTGGGTCGCCACCAGCCTTTCGAAGCCGCGTTGCCGCGTTTTTATTCAACAAAATTTACGACGGTCGCGAACTTGGAAGAAAAGTTTCGTGAATACGCCGCCAAGGATTTCGGAACGACGCTACAACAAGCCGAAGATGGAAGTTAGGCTTCCAGCCTGCCTCGGCCAACAGGCATCCTGCCTGTTTTCTGAAATCAGAGATCGACGGCATTTCGACGGGCTTGTCGCGGGTGGCCGAATCGAGCGGGCAAGATGCCCGTCGGCCGAGGCAGGCAGGGATGCCTATCTTCCAATAACAGACGGTATCGCTTGCTCAATACCACGAGCCTGCGATGAGAACAGATCTCCGATGCCCCGACGCCGCTAGTTTACGCTATACGCTTCCACCAACGCATTGCCGGTTGCGTTGCCGACGCCGCTGACAACGGCGGTATACTTGCCAGGCGTCAACGTAACGAGGACCGCTGCTTCGAGATCGTTGGGGGGAGCGAGGCCACTTGCTTCAAGGTCGGATTGTTGAGTGTTTTTCCAATTGTCGTTCGCCATGACCCGGACGCCATTGGCATCGCGCACGTCCAAAGTTGGATCTGCCAGGACATTGGTTACGCCGAATTGAGCGAGGGTGGGCCCAAGGCCGCGGATGACCATCGTTTTGCTGCCGGTGCCTCCGACAATTAAACCAGCGATCATCACCCCCGTGCCGCTCTGAACAAATCCCCGAGTGGAAATGTTGCTTAACTGGGTAGCAGCCGCACCATCGACATCGTAGGCCTCGACCAACCCACCCCCGTACCGCCACCTGCTCCGCGAACCACGCGCGGTGTAGCTACCAGGAACTAACGGGACAAACATCGCGGACTCAAGTGAGTTTGGCGGAGCTTTACGATTATTGATAACCGATTGAGCATTCGGATCAGTCGCCCAATTGTCGTTAGCACGGACCAATGTTCCAGTTCCGTCGTGCAACTCGATGACGGGATTGCCAAGTGCACCGATCACGCCAAATTGCGTTAACGTTGGACCGAGGGCTCGCAAAATGATATTCTTGGTCGGCCCATTCCCGGAGATAATAAAGCCACCGATAAGGACATTGTTTCCAGTCCCGACCTCGAGACGCGTCGAGATATTCACCGATGGGCGCGGACTTGGTTCCCAGTCTAAAAGCCGTGCCGGTAATTGTAAGTCCGCCAGTAAATGTCATGCCGTAGAAGTTGCCATCATTGCCGAGCGTCAGCCCCGCCTGCGGACCCTCACCGTCGCTGGGACTGTCGAAGTAGTGAATCGCGGTCAACGCGCCCTGCGGCGTGATCTTGAAGATGTTGCCGGAGCCGCCGGAGCTTCCTTCCGTTACCCCATAGAAATTGCCATCCGGGCCTTGGGCTAGTTCGCCGACCGGCTGATTCCCGTCATTCCCATCAAAACGAATGGAGCAACTTGAAACCGTCCGGCAGGAGTGATTCTTGTAAACTGTACCCAAATCATGCCGACCCGCCGCGGGTAGTTGTGCCATAGTAGTTGCCATCGCTGCCCCGTGTCAATCCGCCCCAGGGTTCGGAGCCGTCAGTATCCCCACCTGTAAAGGTATGCAGGATCGTGTAGGTACCGTCCGGCGCGAGTTTGAAAATCGTGCCGTCTCCAGAAACATCTAATCTCCTCCTCCGTCGACGTCGTCCCATAAAGATTACCGGCCTTATCCTGCATCAATCTGCCGAGCGGAAAACCCCATCTTCCGTGAAGAAGTTTGTGGCATTAAGGCTGCGCAGTGTGGTGAAGAGAACCGGTCGTCGTGATGCGAAAAATTGTTCCGTCTCCCGACTCCGCCCTCCTCTGTGGTGCCGTAGAGGTTACCGTCTTTTCCCTGGATTAGGCTGGTCATCGGGTTGCTTCCGTTCGACCCGGAAGTGGCGAACCGATATATCGTCGTGAGAGTTCCTCCGGCGTAAGTTGGAAGACGGTGCCGCCACCGGATGGTCCGTCATACTTTGTCGTTCCATAAAAGTTGTTGTCACTAGCACGAATAACGCCGCTGGGATTACGACCATTAGTTCCGTAAAAGGTCGCGAGCGTGGTTACCTGACCGGACGACGTCATCCGAAAAACTGTACCTTCAGCAATTACACCTGGTTGCGGCACTCCTGCGCCATAACATGTGCCATAAAAGTTTCCGTCGTGATCTAGAAATAATGCGCTGTTAGGACCGTAACCCTTCGTCGGTTCGGCCCCGAAACGTAGTTAATATGGTAAAATCGACGGCGAGTGATTTCTGGCCGATTAACAGTAAACAGAAGACACAAATGAATATAGAGTGCTGTCGCCAGTTTCTCTTTTCCTTGCGCTCATTCGCTGCATGAGTCACAGATGGTTTGCTTGTTGTTGTCATAGATTCTCCTCCGCGACCTCTGCTTCTCGGTTGGAAACGTTCGCCTTTGTCAGATCTTGAGAACCCGAGCGAACCCTGTTGCGCCTGCTCAACCGTCGATAGTCGCACGAAGGGCGATTTTTCCAGAAAAGCCCCGAAGTCGTCTATGGGTCTAATGGCGTAGGTGATTACCTGTCTTGCGAGCGCCGCTCGCTATATTTCGCCGTGTGTTTTCTCCCGAAACCAGACTGCCGCGGCCGCGGACCTGGTCTCGACGTTGAGCTTATTAAGGACGCTCTGAACATGCTTTTGAACAGTCCGAGTGCCAATTCCCAGAATGAGCCCAATGTCACGATTGCGTTTTCCGCCCGCGACCCAACGCAGCACTTCCGTTTCGCGAGGCGTCAATTCTTTCGACCGCGGTGTGGATCGTACAATCTGAGGAGTATGTCCCGTACTCAGTTTATTAGCCGAGGCGAATTCCGCGATTGGATGCGCCTGTCTTTTACCAGGCGAAGCCTGTCAGTCAGACTGAGCATAGCCGCGTCGATTCCAAATCACGTTAATACTGTCAATCAGGAAAAGGAGTTCACCGCGAGGGTATGCATCAATTTTTCGCGACCGATCAAGCCAGCCTCGGCTATAGTCGACCGATGCCGAAGGCAAAGGCCAAGATTCAAACTGCCAACATTCACGCGATCGTTGGCTCTGATGAAGCGAGGGTGAAACGGGAAGCCGCTGAGCTGGCCCAAAAACTGGCGCCGGCGGAAGCGGGCGAATTCGGTCTCGAGATCATCGATGGTGCGGCCGACAATGTCGACGGGGCAGCTAATGCGATTCGCTCCAGCATCGCCGCACTGCAAACACTTCCATTTTTCGGCGGCGGCAAACTCGTCTGGCTCAAAAGTGCGAATTTTCTCTCCGACGACGTGAGAGGAAAATCGGCCAATGTACTCGAGCCATTGGACGAACTCGCTGACATTCTCACTGGTGGATTACCGAACGATGTCACATTTCTCGTTAGCGCGATCGATCCGGACAAACGGCGATCGTTTTACAAGACACTGACCAAATTGGCGGAGATTCAGGTTTTTGATGAGCCCGACTTGAACCGGAGCGGGTGGGAAGAAAATGCCGGTGAGATCGTGCGTGCCGAAGCGAAGAAGCGCGGCCTGGAATTTGAAGAGGAAGCACTCGAGCTTTTTGTCCTTTCGACCGGCGGCGACTCGGGCGTGGTTGCCAACGAACTGGAAAAGCTAGCGCTCTATGCGCCGGAGGGCTCGGTCACCGCCGAACAAGTGCGAGCCCTGGTTCCGATCTCGCGGGCGGCGGTGATTTTCGAACTCGGAAACGCGCTGGCGCGGCGCGACGCCACCCTCGCACTCAGCCTGGTGCGCGATCTTCTCGATCAGGGCGAGAAGGCCATCGGCATTTTGCTCGCGACCATTCTGCCAACCGTCCGCAATCTTCTTCTGGCGAAGGACCTGATGGAACGTCATCGCCTCCCCCGGCCGCAAGCGCCATTTGCCTTCATTTCAACGCTCAATCGTCTGCCGACGAAAGAAACCGAACATTTGCCACGAAAAAAAGATGGCACCATTAACGGCTACGCTCTCGGCATCGCCGCGATGAATGCGCATCGTTTCGAAACGAACCAACTGGTTCGGGGGATGGAAGCATGTTTGCAGGCAAATTTAGAGCTGGTTACGACTCAATTGGATCAGGAACTGGTGCTGACCCAAGTGGTGGTGAAGTTGTTGAAGGAATAAGGTAGGGGCGGTTCACCGAACCGCCCGCATTTGGATCGAATCGGTTAGGCCCGACAAACGGGCGATTGAGGTCAATCGCCCCTACCTCTATTATTCGGGCACGTACTTCCGCGCCATCGGCCCGACGTAGGGAATGTCCCAGCGCGATCCAGAAAACGCCTTGATCATCGCGATCACCATGATGACAAGAAAACCCAGGTGGACGAGTGCTTGAATGATAGCCCAAAGGAAAACCAGTACCGCTCCCAGCGCTGGGATAGAACCAAAGATATCGAAAACCACTCGCGAAATGATGTTAAATAACAGCCATGCAGCTCCAAAGATGATCGACTGCATCGCGTAAAAGCGCACGAAATTGTCGTGTTTCTCCAGGAACCAAAAAATGAGGCCACCTACCAGTGGAATACAGGCCAGCGCGGCGGCAATGTTGGACGGCAGCCCGGTGGACTGCGTCGTTGGATTGCCGACGTGCGGTGGAGTTTCGGACGGAGTCGGCGGCACCGGTTCCGGCGCGGGCGGCGGTGAGGTCGGCTCGAAAGGATCAGCCATGGTACTGTTAGATGAAATAGAGCGGTTATTTGTCAAGTGAACTCCGACGCCATCGAGATTTCCGGGAGCGGTTTTCGATATCCGGCGTTCGTCGGCCGCGGACTAATCGCAAGAGCGGGCGAGATCGCGCGGAACGTTACCGACCGTTCGCGTTGCACGATCATCGCGGATCAAAACTCTGCGCGGTTTTTCGGCGATCGGGTGTTTGAAAATTTCAATTCGGAAAAATTTCCGTCGCAACTGATCACGGTTCCAGCGGGCGAAAAATCGAAGTCGCTCACGCAGGTAGAGAAAATTTGCGATGAGATGATCAAGGCAGGCTTCGATCGCAGCTCGTTTGTGGTTGGATTGGGCGGCGGCGTGATCGGCGACATTTCGGGGTTTGTCGCTGCCATTTTCCAGCGCGGCATTCCGCACATTCAGATTCCGACGACGCTGCTGGCGATGGTCGACAGCTCGATTGGTGGAAAAACCGGAGTCAATCTGGAGGCCGGGAAAAACCTGGTCGGTGTGATTCATCATCCGGCGCTGATCATTTGCGACGTCGACGCTCTCGAAACGCTCCCGCCGCAGGAATTGCGTCAGGGTTATGCAGAAATCATCAAGCACGCCATCATTCGTGACGCCGAGATGTTCCACGATCTTTCGTCATCCCGAGCGAAGTCGAGGGATCCCAAGGAAGTAACCTTTAAGCTTTCGCCCCGGGATCCTTCGACTCCGCTGCGCTCCGCTCAGGATGACAAAAAACGGGCTAGGGATGACGAGATGGTTGAACTGATCCGGCGCAACATTGCGATCAAGGCCCGGATTGTGGCGGTGGACGATCGAGAAACGTCCGGTGAACGCGCGTTACTAAATTTTGGTCACACCGTCGGGCACGGAATCGAGCGCGCCACTGACTTTAAGATTTCGCACGGCGATTGCGTCAGTATTGGGATGGTTGCGGCCTGCGCCATTTCGATGAAACGGGCCGCGCTTTCCGCAAACCAACGGGACGAGATAGTCGCTCTGCTCAAGAAATTTAGCTTGCCGACGCAGCTGCCGGCCGAGGTCGACCGCGAGAAAATCATCAACGCGATTGCGCACGATAAGAAATTTTTCGCCGGCAAGATTCGATTTGTGGTGACGCCGAAAATCGGTGAAGCGCACGTTTCGAGCGACGTAACGATGGATGATATTCGGGCAGCGATTGGGGAGCTTTAACTCTGGGGAGCGCAGGCTGCTAGCCGAAACAATCTTGAAAGAATTTTCGTCGGCAAGCTGCCGACGAATGCAGGCTGGCAGCCTGCGCTCCCCAGAGAAAGCTACGGCACGCGCTCTTTGCGGCAATATTCCGCCAGCCCATCCGCGACGGCCTGGGCGTATTCGCGAAAGATACTTTTCCGCTGCACCCCGTTAAAGTCGCGAGTGCCATCGTAGTCGCCCGCTTCGATTCGCGCGAAACCTTCGGTGCTGTTCATGACATAAGGCTCGAAATAAATCACCGGGCAGCGAAAAACGCGGGTGGCCAGAAGATTGCGCGCATAGACGTAACCGCTTGTTCCGACCTTTGCGACGGTGTCGGTAGTATATTGATAGGGCGGCAATCCAGTTTCCTGAGCAAACGTCGTCGCCATTGCATCGGCCAGCGGCAATTCCTCTTCGTAGGCGCGACTGAGTAAACGTCGCACCATTTCGTAGCGCACGTCGTCGTGCACGATCTCGTCCGGCAAATACGAACCGTTGATCAGCACATGAAAATGATTGCGATCAATCAAAATTGGATCTTTCGGGTCGCCCCAGGCTTCGGCGTTAAAATGCAGGCACAACACGAGGTCAGGCTGCAGGTTCATGTTCACTTTCTTCGCCCGATAACGAATTTCACTTTGCCGATAAAATAACAGCTCGCTTTGCCAGCGAACTGATTTCTCCTTATCAACGTCGTCGGCTTCGTAATCTGGGCGCGGCTCGGTCACTCCGGTCTTCGCCAGCACTTCCCTGGCAATTTCACCAAAGTCATCCGGCCGCAGCGGCGTTGTCGGACGATCGTGCCGCCGGACGAAGGAAACGTCGGCACCGAGCGCCCGTAGTTTTGGCGCCAGAATTCTTGCCACCCGCCAGGTCAGCTCGCCTTCCTCCACCGGCGGCTGATCACCGACCTGAAACCATCGTTCCTCCATCTTGGCCCAGCGGCCGCCGAGGTGTCCCGGATCGAGCGCGACATTTAGACCACGCAGCGGCCGCTTGCGGGAAGCGCGGCCGAGCTTATCGATACGCCGCCAGTAGTGAGCCGGAAGTTTGCGCGGCGTTTCCTTCGCAAAACGCAAAGTGAAAGACGTCTGCGCAGCGGCGTCCTCCACGATCCGCGCGGAATCATCGCCAATTTGAACAAGGTCGTCATAGCCGCGAGTAGCATAAACATTTTGCAGCAAGCGCGTGAAATCGTCCCGAGTCATCGTCTCCTGATAGGGCTCGAGAGTCGGCCAGCGGGGCTTATCCCCCACCGGGCTGATGTCCGCCGCCAACAGCCGGGTCGCCTGGAGCAGCCCAAAAAGAAGAAGAAAGCGACGGAGCATCTGGACTTTGCGCTCATTAATCACGATGATCGACGAATGCTAACGATTCTTTTCTTGGGCGATATCGTTGGCGAACCTGGCCGCAGCGCCGTGATTTCACGGCTGCCGGAGCTGAAAGAGAAATACGGGGTCGATTTTATTATCGTAAACGGCGAGAACGCGGCCGGCGGTCGCGGCATTACCGGAAAAATCACGATCGATCTGCTCCGTTCGGGCGTTTCCGTTATCACCACGGGGGATCACATCTGGGACCAAAAGGAGATTTCTGCTTTTATCGAAACCGAACCCCGGTTGCTGCGCCCAATCAATTACCCGCAAGGGGCCCCGGGGCAGGGCTCGATCGTATTGGAAACCGCCAAGGGCAAGGTGGGTGTGATCAACGTGCAATGCCGCACCTTCATGCTTCCCATTCTGGAGAATCCGTTCCGAGTCATGCAGGCGGCGGTTGAGAAAATGCGGACCGAAACTTCCGTCATCGTGGTTGATGTCCATGGCGAGACCACGAGCGAGAAGATTGCGCTTGGCCGTTTTTTGGACGGGAAAGTTTCGGCTGTTCTTGGCACCCACACCCACGTGCAGACGGCGGACGAACAGATTTTCCCGGGCGGGACAGCTTTCCTTTGTGACGCCGGAATGTGCGGACCAGTGAATTCAATCATCGGTCGCGCCGTCGAACCAATTGTGCGCCGTTTCATTTCAAATCTGCCGGCACAATTCCCAGTCGCGACTGGCGAGGTGCGATTGCACGGGGCGCTGGTCGAGATCGATGAGGCAACCGGGCGCGCTCTTCGTATTAGCCGGATAGATGAAGCGGCGGCGAGTGCCGGAGAATCGGAATCCGAGACGACGCTGGAAAACGAATATAAGGAGGAGCAAGAGAACGGTTGACAGGCAGCGCGAATTCGGCGCATTTGTCTGCCCACAATTTCTTCTACGGAAAGTGAGATGCGTTATATGAAAGTATGGAGTCTGCCAATAGTGGGGTTCGCCTTCGCGGCGACGATGGTACCTGGACAGGGCAACCAGGAAGCGGCTAATCTCACCCGCGAAGGAATCGAGGCGTCGAAAGCGAAAGATTGGGACAAAGCCATCGCTGCTTTCAGAAAGGCGGCGCAGCTGGAAGGGCACTATGCCCCCAATCTGGCCTCGGCGTTGCAGCAGCGCGCTACCATTTACGTGAGCCAGAAGAAATTTCAGGAAGCGATTGCCGATTATTCCGAGGCTTTGAAAATAAAATCAGATGACGCCGATGTCTATGAGCGGCGTGCTTATGCCGAGATGCAATTGAAGGATTACGACAAGGCGCTGCACGATTACAACGAGGCGATCAAGCACAGCCCGGAGGAAGCGAAGTATTATCAGGTGCGCGCGCTCATTTACCAGAACAAGGGTGACTTTAAAGCCGCGCTGGCCGACACCGAGAAGACGCTCAAACTCGATCCGAATAATGCGGACGCACAATCGCGGAAGAAATTTTTGGACGCTAAGTTGCATGGAACTCCGACGCCGCCGCCGCTGCCCTCCGGGCCTATTCCAAATCCCAACGCACCGCCAGTCGCGGTGACCGCAACACCGGCGCCAAAAAAGCCGTAGTTTTCTGAAAACTTTCAAGTCTCCAAATCCCGGGGCGGTAGCGGCGGTCATTTAGCTTGTTGCCGAAGCCGCAAACTCCGCGCTTGGGATCGCACGCGCGCCTCGCATGTTCATTGCGCGCCTCGCCGCAATGCTGTGAGAAAAGAAGATTTTGCAATAGCAAGTTCAGACTGGCGGTTGCACGCGAAGGCGCGTGCTGCCCCGAAAAACGCGAAGATTAAGGGGAAAAGGAAGCGGTAGAGGCAGACCCTACGTCTCCTGCGGGTCACTTCCGTTCAGCGAAGCTTCTCCGGCCTCGGGTGGTGCCAGGAACCGCCGTTTGCGCCGGTTCGCCGGTAACGGTGACAACGTCATCGTAATGTTCCGGCCCGCCAGCTTTGGTTCCATTTCCACCTGCGACATCCCGGCCAGATCGCTCTTCACTTTCGCCATCAATTGCATCCCAAATTCCTGATGCGCCATTTCGCGCCCCCGAAATTGCAATTGCACCCGCACCTTGTTGCCGCGATCGAGAAATTCTTCGCCGTGCCGAATTTTTGTCAGGTAATCATGCTCATCGATGTTTACCCGAAACTTGATTTCCTTCAGCTTCGCCGCCGGCGACGATTTCCGATCCTTCTCCTGTTTCGCAATATCGTAACGGTACTTCCCGAAATCGACGATCTTGCACACCGGCGGATTTGCCGTGGGCGCGATTTCAACAAGATCCAGCTCCAGACTTTGCGCTTTGCGCAAGGCGTCAGACAATTTCATGACGCCGAGTTGTTCTCCAGTCGATCCCATGATCACCCGTACTTCACGGGCGCGAATTCGACCATTTACACGAACTTGTAGTTGCAGAATTCAGACTCCTTTCAGCGACACGAGAGTGCTGCGCATCGCCGTTGTTTCATTTTCGCAGTTCCGCCATCGCTTGGACACGACGGCAGAGCACTCGACATCGATGCAGCTGCGAAGACCGCATCGACGGGCCCGCAATTCCGCGAGCCGGGGGAAAGTTGTAGCCACAATGGAACAGTCGCAAGGTGATTCTATTCAGCAGGTGCCGCGCCGAAATGAGCGGCATAAGCAACGTAGGCGGTAGCGTCGTCAATCGTCGAATCCAAAGTGGCAGCGATCGGTTCCAACTTTATCACACCCGAGAAGATTGCGCGATCGCCAATTTCAGTATCAATCAGAAAGGTAGGCCGTTGGCTTACCTTCAGGTCCTGCCATTCCACTGTGCTCTGACGAATCCGTTTTTCGATTTCCGGCGAACGCGCCCGATCTGCCAGTTTGGCTTTATCCAAGCCGGACGCGCGGGCTCCCACTTCCGCGGCCACTTCGATATCGCGAATGGCTTTTGATCCCTCGCGCAGGACCGAATGGGAAAGGGCCAGGCGCACCGTGTCATCTTTGATTCCAAGATCACGCGCCGCTTCCGCCACCAGATTGGCCGGCAGATATTCGGGTAACACCGGCTCGTACGAATCGCTCCGCAACATGAAGGCCGAGCGATTCATCATTCCGCTGCGCCGGTAATACCATTCCTCTTGTTTACGCGATTTCGGCAACCCCGCCGGATCCATCAGCGCAATCTTCCAGTCGAATTCCACCCGATCGGCATACCGACGTTTTAATTCCGCCCACGTCGGCTGCGACCAGAAACACCACGACGACATCACATCCAGATAATTCGTAATCGAAATGCGCACCCGCCAAATCTCGGCAGAATTCGCTCGGCGCAAAGCAACTTTCGCGTGACATCGTAGCATCGGCATCTTAGGCCAGTCCGGCTCGGACCCTGTGGGGCCAACGGAGCATCTTGCCCATTGATCTCTTGCTCTTGCTCCTGCTCTTGCTCGCACTGACCTTTTAACGCTTCGAGACTCTTCGCGCTTCGCCTCTTTCATTCGGCGTTCGACGTTCAGCGTTTCTTTTCCTTTTTTTTAACTTTGTAACCCTTTTAACTCTTTTAACTTCTTGGCGCCATAGCGCCCCATGGAGCTCAATCACGTCCTCCTCTTCACCGCCGTCGCGACATCAGCGTTGATTCTGCTCCAGGCTTTTCAACCCCAAACTCCGGGCGCCCGCGCCCGAGCCGGCATCGTCCTGATCGCGGCCGCCCTTTCGTGGCTGTTGGCCCGATCGATTGCCGGCTGGATCGCTGCGATCATCTGGTGCGCGCTTTTGGCGGTGCCAGCATTCTTCAGGCATCGTATTCAGGCTGCACGCTTTCCGCATCATCAAAGCCGGAGGCCAACCGTCATTTTGTCGCCGGTCGTTCTCACATTAATCATCATCAACATCGCCGTCTTCATTCTGGAACTCCTCGCCGGCGGCTCAACCAACGAACTGACCTTGCATCGCCTCGGTGAACTCGACACCAGTTCGGTGATCTATCGACATGAATACTGGCGCCTTTTGGCCGCTCTCTTCCTCCATTACGGACCGGTCCATATCTTCTTTAACCTCTTTGCCCTGCTTCTCCTCGGTCCACCGCTCGAACGACAAATCGGCGGGTTGCTTTTCTTCGTTTGCTACGCGGTGTCGGGGCTGGGATCGAGTATTGCGGTCGTCTTACTAACGAGACTCAGATTCCTCGATCCCGTGCAACTCGTCGGCGCCTCCGGCTGCATCATGGGCGTGGTCGGAACCTGGGCGGGCTTTCTCCTTCGCCACCATCACCTTCCCCTCGCTCGACAACGTTTGCGCAACATCTTCATCATCGTCGTTCTCCAACTGGCCTTCGACGTTGTCACTCCGCGAGTCAGCATGTCCGCTCACCTCGGTGGCCTCTTCACCGGCTTCCTCCTTGGCCTCCTTGTTCCCGCAAAACCCGTCGGCGCCCCTGCAATCTCACGCTCCCGATTCTAGATTCTTCCCAATTCGGCGTTCGATGTTCGGTGCCTGCCACGCCGTAGCCTCGGCGAAGGTGGGTTCCGTGTTTGCGTCTGCCTTTCCCCGCTTCAACCCTTCACCCTTCAACCCTTCAGCTTCAACGCTTCGTTCCCCCCTCAACCCTCAACCCTCAACCAACAACCCTCAACTGCCTTCCATCATCCCTTCGCACTTTGCTTCCTGCTTCAGTCCGACTCGGACCGCAATTTGCTGCTTTACCGTTTCATGACAAAATCGCGATGTTGGCCGCTTTCCCGCCATGCCAAACTTTCACTCCTATAATATAGTACCGACCCTCCCCGCCGCCCTCGAGCCGCTCCGCGAGGTCAGTTCCAACGTCTGGTGGACCTGGGAGCCTTCAGCTCGCCGCCTCTTTCGTCATCTCGATCCCGAGCTTTGGAACCGGACCAATCACAACCCCGTGCGCATGCTCCAGCTCTCCCGCCAGGCCCGGCTGGAAGAACTCGCCACCGACAAAACGTTTCTGCGCGAGCTGAAACAGGTTTACGACGCTTTTCGGAAATATCTCGACCGCAAGGATACTTACGGAAAGACCGGCGCCGGCGCGGCCCTCCGGAAACCAGTCGCCTATTTCTCGGCCGAATTCGGTTTCCACGAGTCAATTCCGAACTATTCCGGCGGTCTCGGCATTCTCTCCGGTGACCATTGCAAATCCGCCAGCGACCTCGACCTCACTTTCGTCGCCATCGGTCTCCTCTATCGCCACGGATATTTCCGGCAGGAGATTGACAAGGACGGCATTCAGCATGCGGTCAGTCTCAATCAAAATTTCCATCACCTGCCAATCCGCGAAGTCCGCAAAGACGACCGCGCGTTGCTGGTCGGTGTCCGCATTCTCGACCGCGACGTTTACGCGCGACTTTGGGAGCTCCATGTCGGGCGGGTGAAGCTTTACCTGCTCGACACCGATATTCCGGAAAACAACACCGAAGATCGTCTCATCACGGCCGGGCTCTACGGCGGCGACCTCGAAATGCGAATGCGCCAGGAAATCGTGCTAGGGATTGGCGGCGTCAACGCGCTCAACGTCCTCGGGATTGAGCCGGAAGTCTTTCACATGAACGAAGGACATTCCGCGTTCCTCGGGCTCGAGCGGATTCGGCGGCTCGTCGCGGAGAAGAAGTTGAATTTTTATGCTGCACTTCAAGTGGCCGCTTCGGCAAATGTTTTCACCACTCACACTCCGGTGCCGGCGGGCAACGATTCGTTCCCGCGCGACATGATGCGCAAATATTTCGGCAGTTTCGCCACCGAAGTCGGGTTGCCGTTCGACGAATTTTTCTCTTTCGGCCAGACTCGGATCAACCCCACCGATCCATTTAGCATGACGATTCTGGCGCTACGATTGAGCCGGCATTCCAACGGCGTCAGCAAATTGCATGGCGAAGTCAGTCGTAGTCTCTGGAAAGACGTTTGGACCGGTGTGCCCGAACACGAAGTCCCAATCACCAGCGTTACTAACGGGATTCATACTAAAACCTGGCTCGCCCCGGAATTTCTCGAGCTCTACAACAAGTATCTCGGTGATTGGGAAGAGAACCTGACCAACGGAGATTTCTGGCGGCGGGTCATGGATATTCCAGATGCCGTTCTCTGGGATGCGCATCAGAAGTTAAAGTTGCGCCTGGTGCAGTTCGTACGTGATCGGGTCAAAGCGCAACGTGAACGCATGGGCGAATCGCCCGAGTCCATTCGCGCCGCTAACCGCATTCTCGATCCGGAGATTCTCACTATCGGGTTCGCCCGGCGTTTTGCCACCTACAAACGCGGCGCCCTCCTCTTCACCGACAAAGACCGCCTCCACAAGCTGCTGAACGATTCCACCCGGCCGGTCCAATTCATTTTCGCCGGCAAAGCGCACCCGCGCGACGACGGTGGCAAGACGCTGATTCAGGAGGTTTACAAGTTTTCGCGCGAATCGGGGTTCCACAACCGCATCGTTTTCGTCGAAGACTACGATACCTATATTGCGCGGCGACTAACGCAGGGTGTCGATTTGTGGTTGAACAATCCGCTGCGTCCCCAGGAAGCGAGCGGCACCAGCGGAATGAAGGCGCCACCCAATGGCGGACTCAACCTCAGCGTGCTCGATGGCTGGTGGGGCGAAAGCTACAACGGCAACAACGGCTGGGCCATCGGCGCTGAAATCAAAGGCGGCACCGTCGAATTCCAGAACGAAGTTGATGCCGCCAGTCTCTATCAGTTACTCGAGAACCAGATCATCCCGCTTTATTACGCCAAGCCCGACGGCAAACTTCCGCTCGCCTGGCTTCAGTTGATGCGCGAATCCATTCGCAGCGTTACGCCGGAGTTCAATAGCCATCGCATGGTCAAGGAATACACCGAGCGGCTTTATGTTCCCGCCGCGCAAGCTTACCGCGAGTTTTCGCAAAACGATTGCGCGGCGGCCAGCGACCTCAGCCAGTGGAAAACGCGTATCCGCAAAGATTGGCCGCAGATCCGGATCGATCAGATTGAGGTCGGCAACCAAGACCGTCAAAACATTCCCGTCGGCGAATCGTTAGAAGTAAGCGCCCGTGTGCATCTCGGCGCGGTCGATCCGGAACATGTGAAGGTTGAAGCTTATCATGGCGAAGCCGACAACGGCGGCATCAAAAACCCGGCGATAACGACCTTGAACCAGACCGGTCAGAACGGCGACGGCAGCTACCTCTATCGCGGCTCAGTTCCGGCGAGTGAATCCGGCGCTTACGGATTCAGCATTCGCGTCCTTCCCACTCATCCGCATCTGCAACAAGACCACGAGCTCCGCCTCATCACCTGGTCCTAGGTAGGGGCGATTGACCTCAATCGCCCGCTCCGAGCCAGACGTTGTTGAGCCGCGTGTGCCAAGCGCCTGTCCCTCAACTCTCAACCAACAACCCTCAACTGCCTTGGCTCTTTGCCCTTCGCCCTTTGCTTTTTCGTTCGGCCGTTCGGCATTCGATATTCGACGTTCGGCGTTTTCCTCTGCCTCCCCCTCAACCCTCAACCACCAACCCTCAACCGTTTTGGCCGCTGGCCAAAATCTCCTTCCCCCAGCGCTACCCGTTTACTACCATTGCCGCAGTGCGATACGCGCGAAACAAACGCCAAATCGACCACGAGCGGCAGCCTGCCCTGACGATGTCGAGAAACGAGGCCCAAGATTCGCTGCTGCGACCTGCTGCTCGTTATCTTCTCTCAACCCTCAACCAACAACTCTCGACTGATTATACAGATTTTATCTGCCTTTAATTGCAGATTTTTGGGGCCGAATACTCGTTAGGCGACGCCCTTGCCCCACAACAACGGTCAAGTACAAACCAGCAGGAAACTAAAGCGATGAAATTGACATCAATCATATTGGTCCTTGTGCTCGCGCTGTCTCTCCTCAGCGGGTTCACTTCACCGAGCGTCGCGCAGGAGTCCCGATGGGGATCGCCGGATGAGGACACCGTAAAATTCATAAAAGCCGCCGAGGGAAAGTGGGCCAGCTCAGCCTGTAGCCCTCAGCCGGATCTTAAGGTCGTTATTGCGGACGATTTCCAGGGGACATCCCCATCGGGCCGGCGCTACGGCAAGGACGAGGCTATCACCACAGATACCAAGTCTCTGTCCCGCGACTGCCAACTCGGCGAGGTCAAGGTCAGATTCTTCGGCGACTCCATCGCCATCGCGTATGGAGCGGAAAGCTGGATAGATAAGGCCAAAGATGGCAAGGACACAAAGCGCTGCCAGGTCTGGACCGACACATGGCTAAAACGCGAAGGGAAGTGGCAGATCGTGGCCGCGCAGGACACCATTCTCCCTTGTAAGCCTTAGGCGGTCCCGCGAACCCTGGATGTCGCCTGTCGCCCGGAGTATAGCGCAAGCGTCACCCCATTACCGTCCGCCTAACCAGTCGCAGCAGCCAACCGCTGGCCGTTCCGATGGCTAGCTTTCAGATGACTTCAACATTATACTCTGAAACAAAAAAGCTTGGTCTTGTGCTGGAGCTTGAACTCGTTAGGCTTATGGAGAACTCTACATGAAACGAGCACTTTTTATAGCTGTCCTCGTCCTTACAGTGGCCCCTATGGGCGAAGGGCAAAAGGAGAGCGCGAAGGGCAGTCACCAAACAAGTGTCGAGAAAGTCGTTAGGAAACTGGATAACGAACGCATTCAAGCACAGATTCATGCTGATGCGACGGCCCTTGATCGCATCTACGCTGCTGATTTCATAGGCGTAGGGCCAAGTGGCAGAGTGAGAACCAAGCCGCAGGTGATTTCAGATTTCACGTCAGGTGATTTGAAATTTCAATCTATCACCACCGATGACGTTCAAGTGCGCGTCTATGAAAACACCGCTGTGGAGACTGGCCGCTCAACAATGAATGGGCAAGACAAAGGCCAAACTGTTCCCCGCGACACTCGCTTTACCCGGGTGTGGGTAAAGCAGCAAGGGCGCTGGCAGTTGGTTGCCAACCATTACTCGTCCCAGACTACGCGCCAATAAGCAGTCACACCAAATGCGCGGTGGCTCAGCTCCTTCTCGTTAGACGGCGATGCGCTCCGTTTATCTTGTTGGCCTAAATCACAAGTACCAACTCGGTTTACACCATTCATCGTCGCACGTGACTGCCAACCTTCACCAGAGGCTACACAGGCCGTCTAGCCAGGCGATGCCGTTTCGACAGGCTCAAGGCCCTGAGCGGAGTCGAAGGGCAGCGAACCGCGGACCGTCCTTATGTCTAGATTTGAGAGCATGCGAACGTCGTTTCGCGCTCGCGCGGTCGCTGATCTTGTGGCTCGTTAAGCGTCGCTCGCCGCACCGCCATTTAATCTATGAACCTAAAACTAACTGACAAGACAGCCCTCGTCTCGGGCTCCACCAAAGGAATTGGATTTGCCATCGCCACCGGGCTGGCCCGCGAAGGCGCACGAGTCATCGTGAACGGTCGTTCGGAGAAAGCGGTCGCTGAAGCGAAGGACCAGATTCATCAGACCGCGCCTGATGCCAGGGTTGAAGGCTTCGCGGGCGATCTCTCGACAGCGGCAGCGACGGAGACGCTCCTCCAGCGGTTCCCGTTCGTGGACATTCTCGTGAACAACCTCGGCATTTTCGAGCCAAAGCCGTTTGAGAATATCTCCGATGCGGATTGGCGGCACTTCTTCGAGGTCAACGTGCTTAGCGGCGTGCGCTTGAGCCGTGCGTATCTGCCTGGCATGAAGGAGCGGAACTGGGGGCGCATCGTTTTCATCAGCAGCGAAAGCGCGATCAACACGCCCGCCGGGATGATTCATTACGGCATGACCAAAACCGCGCAGCTTGCCGTTTCGCGCGGCCTTGCCGAGTCGTGTGCCGGCACAGCCGTGACGGTGAATGCGGTGTTGCCCGGTCCAACCCATTCCGCCGGTGTGGAAGAATTTGTGGGGCAGCTTAGCGGCGGCAAACCGTTTGCAGAATTTGAAGCGGAGTTTTTCAAGACGATCCGTCCGTCTTCACTCCTGAAGCGGTTCGCGACGACTGAAGAGGTGGCCAATCTGGTGACTTACGTGTGCAGCCCACTGTCCGCCGCGACCAATGGCGCCGCCCTCCGGGTGGATGGTGGAGTGGTTCAAGCGTGCTTCTGATGATGACCGCAACGCCTAATCATGCGCTGCAGCGAACCCGGCCATCGCGCTCCGGTTGCAATCGTGGCTCCTCGTGGGCCGGGTCGCTGATCTCTTTCTCGTTAGGCGGCTGCCGCCATTTGGCGCTCGAGGTATAGCGGAAAGCTCACCGAAATGCCCGGCTACAAAACGAACTTGCACCGGCACAACCATGCCGATGAGGCGTTTTATGTGCCGGAAGGCGTGTTGACCGGTAGAATTGACGCCACAGTTTCAGAATATCCTGCAGGCTCATACGTTTTGATTCCGCGAGGAACACCCCACGCACAAGGAAACGTGGACAAGTTCCGGTGAGGATTCTGCTCGCCATGACGCCTGGTGGCTTTGAGCGATCTTTCAAAGATAGGGCGGAACTCTTCAAGACGGCGAAGCCTGACGAACCCGATTTAGGCAGAAGCGAAAAGAGAATGCGGTCAAGAGGAACTATGATGTAGAGTTTCCAGCTGATTGGGATCTTCCGAAATGAATACTAACGTGGACTGGGACGCCCTCACGCGCGCTCTCGCCGGCGGTGGCTGATCTTGGTCTAGTTAGATCGCGCACCGATGTACCTGTATGAAACACATTTGGCGGTCGCTGATACCGAGACGGCACAAGCGTTCTACACTGGAGTCGTGGGTTTGCAGTTGGCACACCGCGACCTGACGCGCGACATCATCTTCCTTTGGGCTGGCGATGACAGGCAATCGATGCTGGGCCTTTGGGGGCCGACTACGCCTTACGGCCGCGAGTTTCATAAATCACATTTTGCTCTGGCAATATCGCTCTCGCAGCTGCTTGGTGCCGGCGAGAGGTTGCGCCGCAGCGGAATCACGTGTCAAGATTTCCGCGGTGAGCAGACGGACGAGCCGTCAGTCATTGGCTGGATGCCATCGGCTCAGCTGTACTTCTGCGACCCAGATGGGCATTCGGTGGAGTTCATCGCTTTGCTGGATGACACGCCAGATCCGAGCTTTATTGGATCATTGTCCGAATGGCGCAAAAGACCTAACCAAGCGATGCCGTTTCGACAGGCTCAAGGCCCTGAGCGGAGTCGAAGGGCAAGCAACCGCGCCCAGCTCCGATGTGTAGCCGTTCAGGCAGTTAGTTCGTTCCAGTTTGCAGCCACACGCGCTCTCGGGCGCGCTGGCTGATCTCTGTCTCGTTAGGCCTGAAGATCCTATGACCACACAGAGCCTCGGAAACCCGCGCCGCTTTACCTCGACGTGGACGTTCTTTTCCTGTCGTTTCCAAGTCACACCTGCGAACCACCTGGGAGGCAAGCCGAGCTTGGGGAGTCCCCGGGGGATATTTGCGGACCGATAACGCGCCGTCACTCCGCGGAGAAGGCGATTTCCAAGATGAGCCAAAAACGAGCACCTCGCTAGCTACAAATTCGCGGCGACGGAAAGCGTTTCGTGGCCGGACGAGGGAAGAAGTCTCAACGAACTCGCCTTCGAGAGCGACCGCCGCGTGTAGGACAAGAGAAATCCGCCTGCCCTTTCAGTTCCATTCGCGCAACCTAATCGGAAAACGTTGAGATGAATAGAAGTTAGCCCGGCCTTATGCGTCATTAAAAAAGCCAGGTCGGAACACGACCTGGCTTTTTGGGCGAAATAGCCACCAATTGAAAGTACGGCGTGCTCGATCTATTTCCCCCCCTTTGGAGCTGGAGCGACGGTCTCCGCGTGTTGTTGCGTAGGCGAAGCACAAGCGCCGAGTCCCAAAGCGGTGGCCAGAACGGCCATGATCATGATCATTTTCAGAAATTTCAATCTATATCGCCTCCTTTCGTCGCAGGTTGCTCCGCTTCGTTTAGGCGGGGAATCAAGGAGAAGCAATGCTTTTCTTCACTTTTTTGAGCCAAATTGGCCGGCCGGTTTATCTTGCGTAGCCGGCGGTGCCTGCACCTGTGGTCACGACTTCCTTCTTTTGCTACGCGCAAGTCTCAATCCCAAGACAGTTAGACTGTTGACCAATCTGTGAGCGCATTTGTACCACGCAAGGAATGCGCAGCCCTTTGCGCGTTGAATCATCTGTGATTTTGGTATAATTCGCCCTTAATCTATGCCAACTTTGCTAACGTTGATTCGAACGGTTGTTTTCATCATTGCATTCGGCGTTTGCATAAATGCGGTTTGGGCCAGAGACGAGAGATCAATCAAGAAGTTGCGTGACGCACTCGTGGCGCTCGCCCCAGACGTGGATCCAGGCGAAGCCGAGCTGGTCTCAGTAACTGCACACACCACCTCGCGCAGTCTTGCGCGTGAATATCGCGTCGTCTGGTGCGCAGGGGTTCAGAACATAATGATCAACACGGGTAGGCGACAACGTGGCTTTTGCGGCCATTATACGCGTGATATTGGCGAACGTTTGAAAGAGCTCAGGCTCAAAACGCTGGTTCTTCACTGGGGCGCTGCTTTTGCAGGAACCATGGACGAAAACAATGGTCTAGTCGTCACCGCCATTAACCAGCCTTTCGAAGACGGCATCCTTATGGATGGCTGGCGTTATGGCGGTCGATTATTCTGGTGCGCACTCAAAGAGGATTCTGCGTACCATTTGCGGCTGCATCCCCCACGCAAGCCCGAACCGCCCGGCCATGCCGGGACCACGGCATGGAGAGAAGATCCGCTCAAAACCGCTTGGTTGCAGGACTACAAAGACGCTTACAAATGGCAATGACAATCGACGGTGCGATAACTTGTTAGCCACGCTACCATTCTTTGAAATCGCCGGCGTACTCGGTGGATCTCGGTTATATTAGCAGTGACATCGTCGCCGTGGATGCAGTCCGAGCATTGTAGCCGCGTTACGACGTCAACGGTAAGTTCACTGCCGAGATTGAGTAGTAGGTCGCAAACTACGGATCGCTGCAGCCAGGCGCTAGCACTATACGGAGCACAGTTGAACGTTATCAGCCTGAAAACGACGAAACGGTGAGTATCGCCCTAAAAGAATTCTTTTCTTCGGCAAATCCGCCGGCAAGTACTTGGATTGGCGTCTCAGCCTTGGCAGTTCCAGAATTTCTGATCGAGATTGAAGCGACAGCGGTTTTGGACTGAGCAGCGCTAAGCAAGTTGAGAGTTGATTGTTGAAAGTTTAAGAAAGCTCGCTGTCCACCATCGGTGGCTAAGCCTGTGTCTCGCTAGCCTTGCTATTATGAACGGCCATGGAATTAATGGTCCGAGATGATGTTCGCGATCAAAGCAGAGGTTAACGATCCGCAGGCGAAGACGTTCGCGTTTAAAGCGCAGAAGACGATGTACGGTGGCAAGCACATCGCGAAAGGCGACACGGTCTTCATCTTTGCGAGCGAGAACGAGGGCGGGCAAGGTCTCATCTCGCGTGGCGTCGTCACCTCCGCCGAAGCGATCCCAAAGAAACGCGGCATCCTCCGGCAAACGCCGCGTGTGAGCATCACCCTCAGACGGACCGCACTGGCGAAGCGGCGCCTGGGACGCAGCGAACTGAAGCCTTTTACCAACTGGAACGACGGCCGGCCGGAGACCGAGCTCAATTTCAAATTCTATCGGCAGGCAACGAACAAGATTATCGGCATTTCGAATGAAGCGACCGCGTTCCTTCGCAGATTCTTTTAACTGCCGCGGTTGAAAAGATCACGCACCAGTCAGCAAGTCGAGTGAAACAAACCACCTACCGGCTGGGTTTGGGCCAGCCGGTTATAATGCTGTACTGCCACAGTGGTTTCCTCGACATGATAGGTAATGCCTAGTTCGCGCAGCAGCTGAAGCGTTTCGGGGCAAGTCTTAAGCGCCAGCTCCATCCCGCGCGAAAGGATGACCACCTTGCTTCCGTGATCGAGTAACTCCTGGATATCAGCCGGCTGAATCCCTGGAACATGATGCGTTCCTGTTTCCCTCCAGTCCCACGCGCGCCCACCGCCAGGGTACAACTTGAAGTCGCGCCCGGCACCCAACCCCTCTACCTCCATCCGTCCCCACGAAACATGATCAATGTGTGGTGAGGGTTTCTGTTTATCGTTTTCGCCGGTCATAAATCATCGCCCTTCGCTCCCGCCTCCGATGTTCGGTGCCTGAAGTAGCTTCGCATAGATTGCGTAGTCACGATTAGAAAAGCAGCAGAAGATGATCTCGTGCAGAGAAGTCGGCCGCTCGATAAAATTTCTCGCCGTGGCAATAGCAATCTGGGCAGCTTCCTCAGGAGGATAGTGGTAGACACCAGTGCTGATCGCGGGAAACGCAATCGAAGTCAGATTATGTTCGGTTGCAATTTCGAGGCAACGTCGATAACAGGATGCCAGTAGCTCGTCTTCTCCATGATTACCGTCTCGCCAGACTGGTCCGACGGTGTGGATGACATATTTGGCTGGAAGCTTGTAGCCCTTTGTCATCTTTGCGTCTCCCGTTTTGCAGCCGCCTAACGAACGGCACTCATTCAGTAACTCCGGCCCAGCTGCGCGATGGATCGCACCATCCACACCTCCGCCACCGAGCAGAGAGGTATTGGCCGCGTTAATAATAGCGTCGACGTCCAAAGCCGTGATGTTTTCCCGAACAGCTCGCAGCGTTGTCATTGGGTGGTCAGTAGTCGTGTTAGCCTGCGACTTGTTGTCACAGCGACTGCAAGAAGGCGCGGACCTCACCCTCCACTTCGACGCGATGATCCGTCAACGGAATGTGACCACCCCCGTGAATTGCGACAAAGCGCGCATTCGGCATACGTGCCGCCAGCGTTTCTGCGTGCCAAAGAGATACCACCGGGTCGGCCGTCCCGCACATGACCAAAGTTGGCATCGCGACCGTGCTCAGCCATGGACGCGCGTCGTAGGCCCACAGAGCCGGCATGATTGCCTGCAATTCTGCTGACGGCTCTTCGGGTGAAACCACCAGAGCAGCCCCTGACGCACGACGAAAGACCCATCCCACGCCAGCGACAGTCTCCCAGGCGGTAGGACCCGCGTCGTATTCACCATCGAGGAGCCCTGCCGCCAACAGTTTGCTCGACCATGCAGGATTGCGAGGAGACAAAATGCAGTCGGGATCTTCGACCGTGGTTCGAAAATAGGGGCCCGAACTCGCCAGGATTAGACCCGTGACAGCAGTTGGATACATATGCGCATAGAGCTGCGCGAGAAAACTGCCGCCCGACATCCCCCAGATCGCCCAACGCTCAAGGCCCAGGGAGCGACGCTTCTCCTCCATCGCTGCTACGATTTGCTCGAGCGAAGTCGCGCCCTTGGGCGGCCCGACCGCGACAACCGGCACTGCCGCCATGCTCGAGAGCAGATCGGTTGTCTCGCACGGAAAGAGCGCGGATGGATGCGGCGCGCAGATTTCCTTTCTCGCTACCTGTCGCGCCCGCCTGCTCGCGAAGAATTTCGGAGTAGTCATACGAAGGCGGATCACCTCTCAACCATCAACTTTGTTACACTCTCATCCGGCAGCGCGGGCTGAAAGTCTCCACATCCATAGACTGAGAGCACCTGCAATCGCGACGCCCACCGCGTTTACCCAGACAGGTATCTGGCGGCCGGCGATGAGCACGTCCGCTTGCGTGATTATCCGTAAGAGATGGCCAAGGCAAACCAACGCGAAAACTGTACCCGCCACTCGCAGTCCGATAATCTGTGATTTCATGTTTTGTATTTTCCGATTGTCCGAGCCGGACTGGCTTTTGACAGAGCGGTCGATGCACCTCGTGCCAACCTCGGCCAGAGCGGGCCTCGCGTAGGTTACTCTCAACTACTTGTCGCGCCGTAGCAATGCAAAGGCGGATCGACTCTCAACCCTCAACTTAGGTTATACGCCAGCTTGTGAGTCGGCTGATACAGCTGGATATCATCCGCGCCGGGGACGATCATCATGATAATGCGGCCGTACTCGCGTTGCTCAATAGGACCGCGGAACTGCGCTCCTTTCGCCCGCAACTCGCCGACCGTGGTATTGATATCGTCGCACATCAATGCGATCGAGTGATGGCGCGGGTAATCGTAGGTTTGGCCTTCCCATTCGCTGTGCGTCGGGTGCACGCCCATCTCGCTCGCCCCCGACTGAAAAATGAGCCAGTCGTCATCGAAATCTTCGGCAACGTACTTCCACCCGAGCACGTCGCGCAGAAAGGCCCGTGTTGCCTTAGCATCGTCGGAGTAAATCAAGGTATGAATTGAGGTAATCATGTCGTCATTCCCTATTTTTATTGTCGATCGAAATAAAGCTGTTTTCAGTTATGAAAACCGTAAACGCAAGGCGAGGCTGGCTTAATTGTTTGGTTAGATAAACAATTCACGCTTGCTACATCGCACGCACCAGGCCGCCATCCACCAAGATGTCCTGGCCAGCAATGTAGGCCGCGTCTTCGGACAAAAGAAAGGCAACGACTCTGGCGACGTCATCCGCGGTGCCGGGGCGCGCCAGCGGGATCTGGCGGACGTCTTCCATTGAGACCGGGTAGGTATCAATCCGCCCCGGCAACACGTTGTTCATCCGCAGCCCGCGGGACCCGTACTGCTGGACATAGAGCTTTGTGAACGCGCTGAGGCCAGCGCGAATGGTCGCTGACACCGGAAAGCTCAGGCTCGGCTCGAGGGCCACGAAGCTGGAGATATTCACGAAGGCGCCTGGCCTCTCCTGAGCAAGCATAATTGGGGTGACCAGGCGAGCCAGGCGGACGACGTTCAGCAGGAGGAGGTCGAGTCCACGGTGCCAGTCTTCGTCGGTCAGGGTTAGGAGATCGTCTTTGGCCGCGTGCCCCGTGTTATTGACGACAGCGTCAACCCGGCCATAACGCTGCTGCGTCTCATGGACGAGCTGCTCGATTGCGGCCGGATTAGCGAGATCGCCGGTCACGGCAAGCGCGTCCAGCTCAGTGGCGAGGTTACCCAGCTCCGAGCCGCGTGCGAACAGGGCAAGGTGGTATCCTCGCTGTGCGAGGAGACGGGCGCAGGCTGCGCCGATGCCCTTGCTCGCAGCCGTGACGATCGCTACTGGTGCCGAGGGCATGGATGAAAATGTAGAGTGGTTTCGGGCATCTAACGAGAACAAGCTCAGCCACCGCTATCGTTGCAAAACAATACGGCGGGAGTGCGTGAGCGCGAAGAGGCGAGTCGCACTAGGGAAGCCGGGAACCTGGATGAAGTCCAGGCGAGAGCGAGTTTTACTTCACTCTCAACTACTTGTCGCGGCCGCCTGCTCGCGAAAGAATTCGGAGTAGCGGTGCGAAGGTGGATCATCGTTCAACCCTCAACTTTCGCAGTTACAACGGTCAGCGATTGGTTAGGCATCGACGAGGTCAGCATATGCGGCAAGTAACGCTGCGTTGCACGATAGCAGAAAATACGCTACGAGCACGCCATATGCAGCCCATGGAATGTCTGGGCGGCGACGGGCGAAAAACACGCCGGTAAGGAAGAGAAACGCCAATCCACCAAACACTAGCCAGAAAGCCGAGCTAAGTAATGGACGCGTGCGGCTAAACGAGAACAGTGGCTGTGCACCAACATAGCGACGACAAACGAACCAAACAAAAAGGGCAAAAATTGCTGAGATAACCGCGAGCGTAATCGCAAACTCTGTCAGCTGCATCATGGCGACTCCGGGGGAGTCGGCATTCGGATCGTGCGGTAACATGAGGTAAAGAATATCAGCGGCAGCCTCAGCGACCGGCATCAGCAGCCAGACCGCGATAGCAAGGATGACAAAAGTGCGGCAACTCGCTGGAGACTTCACCAAAGGCCTAACGAGACACAAGATCAGCGACCGCGCGAGCGAGAAACGATGTTCGCATGCTCTCAAAAGTAGGCATAAGGACGGTTCGCGGTTCGCTGCCCTTCGACTCCGCTCAGAGCCTTGAGCCTGTCGAAACGGCATCGCCTGGTTAGGTGTTGGCGTGGCTCGGAAGAAGGTAGGGCAACAAAGGTGCACATTTAAAAACCAGCACTCATAGTGGGCGATCGACGAGGACAAACACACAGCCCGTTTCGGAATAGACATTGGAATGCACAGATCCTACACTAGCCACACTCGCCCATCCCCGACCTAGATGTTGACCTCCCAATATGAGCTCGCCTTCAAGCACGTATATAAATTCCGGGCATTCATGGGTATGGAGCGGAAATCGTACGCCAGGCCCGAACCGGACGATCTGCATCTCCAAGCCACCAGTCACAGCAACGTCTTTGACAAATACTCCGGCGGCGAAGGTTGATGGTTTCCACGGTAGATCATCGCACTGCACACATAGAAGCTGGCCAGACTCAAGATCATTCATTTTACTTCACCTGTTAACACCTAACTTCTAATCTAGACGAAAGTTCGTAATTAAAGGCGAACATTTTTTCGTCTAACTCGGTTCGCATTACTGAAAAGCTGAGAATTAAGGCGCGTTTGGGGATGGGGTGGCGTTAGGAGATGGCGTGGCTTTCTCAGGACCTTTATCGTCCTTCAACTGATCGCTTTTCTTTTCCTCGTCCTTCTTTTGTTCTTCCTTTGGCTGTTCTTCTTTCGGCTGATTCGTCTGGTCGGTCTCCTCCTCTTCTACAGCCGGAGCGGACCATTCGATGCGCTTGACCTCGTTTTCCTTCTTTAGCGTATCTGGCAGAGTCTTGTAGATCGACATGGTGAAATGGTCGGGATCTTTGCCGAGAGTAATGCGAAGGAAGTTGCCTCCGAAGTAGCTCGACTCACTTGAGTCCTTTTCCTTTATCTGCAACACAAAAAAGGTCTCATCACTGTCTTCGGTGATGTCGTCATAGCGGACCGGTTTTTCGTCGTTTACCTTGATGCTGTCGTTCGTGATCTGAAGCGTATCGCCCCGATCATTTTCCCAGTCGCCGAAGTAGGGCGCTTCGTCGACCTCGCCGACGGCGACGATTTTGGCAAGAGGTAACACTGTTATGGCGAGAAATAGTAAAGCGCGGAGTCTCATCAAGTATTCAGGGTTCAGGTTTCAGATTATTTTGTAGTCTGCTGTCCGTCGTCTCGTGGTCACTTCGTCCCCTTCGCATTCCAGATTGTCATCACATCAGCGGATCCCTGTGAGCGGACGCCGTTGTCATTCAAAATATTTTCGGTCGTGGCAACCATTTCGGCCCTAGGAAAGACAATAGATTCGCCACTACTATGGGTGTCGAACTCGAAGGTGAGGAATTCATCTTTCAAATCGCGAAGCATCTCGACCAGGTGAGCCAGGTTCTTGACCGGGTGATGGTTCACCGTTTTTAAGACCTGCCACGCGGGGTTGCCGTATCCTTTGGAGAGCCGCTGTGGGAAAAACGGACAGGGCACGACCACGAGGCGTTCACCGGGAAACGCCGGTTTATCCCCAATTCTCCCAATGAGCGGGCTGCCGATATATGTCAGCATCGCCACCAGCGCCGTCGTCTCGCGATTACGCTGAGCGAGCGCGACCAGGTCCGTCGTCGCTTCGGAGAAGACAATTGGCCCATAGACGAAGTAAGAGGGATACGCTCCTTTTAACTCCGGAATGACCAGGGGGCGCTGCCGCAATACCGGCAGATTTATTTTCGATTCTTTGCCACCCCGGTAAATGGTAAGCGGAACAGTGTCATTCTGCGCCAGTTTCTGAACCATGTAATTGAACCGGACGCGCAGAGTATCTCCAAGCTTGATCATTCCTTCATCATCGACCGGCACGTCGCCGATTTTGGTAATGACATCCCATTCTTTCAGCGGATAGTTGGGCGACGAATCGAACGGGCGGTGAACGACCATGCCTTGCAACGATTCCGGTAAATGCAGGTAAGAACGCAGCGCCGGATTCTCCAGCGTTTGCAGATCGTCGTACATGGCCGGCTTGCCATCGTAGCTGCCGTCGGCCACGTCCTGCAGGAACAGCTCAATCTCCTCTACAGGAATGATGTAGCCGATGTTCTGCGCCATTTGCAGGTGACTAAAGGCAAGACCAACGATCTCGTCGTTGACTACGGCCGGCCCGCCGCTGTTTCCCGGATTAATCGCGGCATCGATCTGGATGCGCAGCCCGAGCGTCGAAAGACTGTAGCCGGTAAATTCAATCCGCGAGATAATTCCTTTGGTAATGGAAAGACTCGCCCCGCCAGTGGGATAGCCGTAAACCATGACCGGCTCCTTGGAATCCGGGAGCGACTTTCGAAAGGGCAACGGGGCGTGCGAATCGAAAAATTTCTGGTCTTCCAGTTCGAGGACAGCGAGATCGATCCCCGGGCCGACAGCTTTGACGATGGCTGGGAGTTTGTCGCCGGCCTGGTTGGCCTGGACCTGTACTTCGCTGGCGTATTGCACGACATGCGCGTTGGTCAAAATGCGCTTGCCGCTGATCACGACCCCACTGGCTGTGATATCGTTCGGCTCCTTTTTTGTCCACGGTTTGGTGGGATCAGGCTGACGCAGGGTGGCGAAGATTTTTACGACTGAGTTTTCGACAGCCTTGGATGGAGTGGCCGCAGTGGATGAGGCGTTGGTTGGGGACGGTCTTGCTTCCGGCGTCGCTGTAACCGGAGGAGAGCTGGTTTCGGCGGGGGCGCAGAACCCGGTCGTGATCAACGAGTAAGAGACCACCGAAACGACAAGTGCGAACATTGTGGTGGCGCGGGGGCGGCGGTGGATCATCCGGCTAAGGAACTCGTTTCGCGGACGAAAGCGAATGGCGTTTTTTCCGAGGCGCGGGGGAGCGCACGCGCCCTCGCGTGCTGGCGATGGCGCCCTCGCTATCGCGGACTTTTCGTTTCGCGCACTCTTTTAACAGCATTGCGGCGAGGCGCCGCAATGTGCACGCGAGGCGCGTGCGCTCCCCGGAGAAAATTCTTGCGGCGCATCGCCGCAAGACAAGCTACACGTTGGTTTCGTTATGAGCGACGGCCCGACCACGCAAACGATCACTTCCGCGAGCGATCACCGCAAAAGCGTGCCGGTCATCACCGTGGAGAGTTTTTTCAATACCCACGCCGAAAAACTGGCGCTGCGACTGGAAGGCCCGCGCGTCGGGTTTCATCGCAAAATTCGCGAGCCCACGATCAACCGCCCTGGTCTCGCTTTGAGCGGGTTCTTCAGTTATTTCGCCGAGAAACGTGTCCAGGTTCTGGGCGCGGCGGAGAACACCTACCTTAAAAGTCTTTCGTCCAAATTGCGGGTCAAACGCTTCCGCGCCTTGTGCGAACAAAAAATCCCGTGCGTGGTGATTTCCCGCGGCGCGCATCTCGACGACGCACTGATGGGGGTGGCGCAGGTTGAGGAGATCGCGGTTTTTCGCACTCCGATGATCACGATGAAATTCATCAACGCAGCCACCATTGCGCTGGAAGTCGATTTCTCTCCGACCGTGACCGAATTCGGTAGCATGGTGGATATTCTCGGCATCGGCGTTCTCATTCGCGGAGTAAGTGGCATTGGCAAAAGTGAGACCGTCTTGCAATTAATCGAGCGCGGATACAGCCTGGTGGCTGATGACGTGACCCGGATCACTTCGCTGGAAGGCCGTGAGTTGATGGCGACAGCGCCGCAGCTCACCCGTTATCACATGGAAGTGCGTGGGATCGGGATCATCAATGTCGCTTCGGTTTTCGGCATCGGCGCGATCCGGGTGGAGAAGCGACTGGATTTGGTGGTGACCTTGAAGGATTGGAGCGACACCGAGGAAGTCGACCGCACCGGACTGGACCGCGAGTTTTACGAAATTCTGGATTCTAAAGTGCCGCACGTCACCATTCCGGTTCGGCCGGGCCGGGATCTGGCGCGGTTGATTGAAGTGGCAGCGATGGACCAGAAACTCAAGAGCCTCGGCAGCAATGCTGCGTTGGAATTCAACGCAAAGCTGCTCAATTTAATGGAGACGAAAAGTCCCGATGGGATTGCTTAACCGAAAAACTGGAGCCGGAGCCTCCGCACAAAAGGCCGAAAAGGAAGTCACGATCCTGAACCGGCTCGGTTTGCATGCGCGGCCAGCCGCGCTTTTCGTCAAGGTGGCGAGCCGTTTTCGGGCCGAGGTTTGGGTGAGAAAAGAGAACGAAGAAGTAAATGGCAAGAGCATCATGGGTCTGATGATGCTGGCTGCAGGACAAGGATCGAAATTGCAAATTCGTTGCGAAGGTCCCGATGCCGAGCGCGCGCTCGAAGAGGTCGAGGCGCTGATTAAAGGAAAGTTTAACGAGGATTAATTGTGGGGAGCGCACGCGCCCTACGCATAGAGTCGTCTCGCTAAAATTCACAAACTGGCTAACCTCCTGCCAATGAATAGCGAGCCGGTCGAAACCCGTTTCCATGGCATGGGTGTGTCGCCCGGAATTGCCCGCGGCGCCATTCAGGTCATGCGCGATGAGCTCGAGGAAATTGATCGCTACGCGATCGATCCGTCGCAGGTTTCAGCCGAGATTGCTCGCTTCGAATCAGCGCTTGTCCAGACGCGCATTCAGATTCTGGAGATGCAGCAGAAGATCGCGGAAGCGATCGGGACAAAGGATGCCGGAATTTTCGATGCCCATCTTTTGGTGGTGGAAGATCGTACCCTGATCGACGAAGTTTTGCGCAAACTGGAGGCCGAGCACGTTAACGTCGAAGCCGTCTTTCATGAGGTAGCCACGAAGTACGCCGACACTCTCGGTCAGATCGACGATCCTTATTTGCGGGAACGCGCGCTCGACATTCAGGACGTGCTGCGCCGTGTCGTTCGAAATTTGCAGGGCAAAGCGCCGAAGATGATGCCGCTACCGGGTGAAGCGCATATTCTCGTCGCGCACAATCTCACCCCTTCCGATGCCGCTTCCATGGACCGGGATCGCGTGCTCGGCATCGCTACCGATCTCGGCAGCCGCACGTCGCACACTGCGATAATGGCGCGCTCGCTTACCATTCCGGCTGCGGTTGGTCTGCATGACGTCACCGAAAAAGTTGAGAGCGGCGCGATGGCGTTGCTCGATGGCTACACCGGATTACTAATCGTCAATCCATCGTCGGAAACGCTCAGTTATTATGGCAGGGTCGAGGTCCGGGAATCGGAAGTTTCGAAAGAACTGGCGGAGTTGCGCGAGCGATCGGCCACGACCCTTGATGGCGAACACATTGTCTTGTCGGCTAACATTGAACTGCCGGACGATGTCATCAGCGTATCGGCCCACGGCGCCGAGGGAATAGGGTTGTACCGCACCGAATTCCTTTATCTCGATCGCGATTCGTTGCCCGGCGAGGAGGAGCAACACCAGACTTATCGGCGCGTCGCCGAATCGGTCCGGCCGCACCCATTGATTATTCGAACCTTCGATCTCGGCGGCGACAAAATCGCCGGCGGGATCGACGTGAGCGACGAGCTCAATCCTTTTTTGGGGTTACGCGCCATTCGGTTTTGCCTCGAACATCCTGAGGTCTTCAAACCGCAGTTGCGGGCGATTCTGCGTGCTAGCGAGATCGGGAATGTCAAACTGATGTTTCCGATGATTTCGGGAAAAGCCGAGCTGCGACGTGCCCTCGAGATGGTGGATGAATGCAAAAGCGAATTGGCTTCGGCCGGCATCCCATTCAATACCGAAATGCAAATCGGCGTGATGATCGAAATTCCGAGCGCAGCAATTTGTGCCGGATCGCTCGCTGGTGACGTGGATTTTTTCAGCATCGGCACGAACGATTTGATTCAATACGCTATTGCTGTCGATCGCGTGAATGAGCGCATTGCGCACCTTTACGAACCGTCGCACCCGGCCGTCCTGCGCTTGATCAAGATGGTCGCCGAAGCCGCCCAAAAACATGACATCTGGTTTGGCATCTGCGGCGAAATGGCGGGCGATATCGAGCTGACCCCGCTCTTGCTCGGACTCGGGGTCGACGAACTGAGCGTCAGCCCGGCGTTGGTGCCGCGGGTGAAATCAGCCATTCGCAATCTGTCGCGCGAGGAATGCGAGAAATTGGTGGAGGAAGTGCTTTCGTTCGACACTCCGGCGGCGATTCTGGAGCGCTCACTGCAACTTGGCCGCGAACGCTACGGGGAATTGCTCAGCTGATACCCCGGTTAAAACGTTGAAGCGTTAAAGAGTTGAAGCCGGTTTTAACTTTCTAACACTTCAACGCTTTATCGCTCCAACCCTTCAATGTACGCGATCGAAGGTCGCGTTACTCCTCTTCGGCTTCCCCTTCTGGATCGATCTCCGGCTTGAGGCCTTCCTCTTCCATCTTGCGCAGGACATCGCTCATGTCCTCGACTTCATCCCAAACTTCCTGGCTCACGTAGATCGGCGCCTTTTGTTGCGTCGCCATTGCAATGCAATCGCTTGGTCGCGCATCGAGCTCGATAATCTTCTTTTGCTGCAACTCATTCTCCGCCGCGATGATCATGCGCGCATAATACGTCGCGTTTTTGAGATCGTTGATGATCACCCGTTCGACATGCGCGCCCACCGCTGTCATCAAATGCGCCATTAAATCGTGCGTCAACGGCCGTTCCTTCGTCATCTCGCGCATGAACATCGTGATCGCGCTCCCGACCGTTTGATCGACGTAAACGATGAAAACCTTGTCGCTATTCCCGATGAAAACCGCGCAACCGCCGCTCGTGGGAAGCACGGCGCGAACATGCACTTCAATGACCGTCTTATTCACCGGAGCGACGGTACCGCGGGAAGAAGGAAAAACAAGCTACTCCAGTCGCGAGCGACCTGCAGCCGCGTCCCTGTGCGATGCGTGCGCGTTTCGTCTAGCGGAACGGCTACAAATCACCTTGCATGTTCCGCGAGATCAATAATTGTCGGATTTGCAGCCGCTGACGAAATGACGAAAAACGATTGGGACCTGGAGGCGGCAAACGCCACTTACAACGTCGAAGGTTGGGGAACCGGTTACTTTTCCATCAACGCGGACGGCAATGTTGTGGCGAAGCCACTTCAGGAAGACGGCGGCGACATTACCATCCTCGAAGTGGTGAATGAGGCGCGAGCACGTGGGCTTCCTTTCCCGCTCGTCATTCGTTTCCAGGATTTGCTTCGGCACCGCGTTGAATCCGTCAATCGCGCTTTCGACAACGCCATCACCGAGTTTAATTACGGCGGGAAATATCGCGGTGTTTTCCCGATCAAGGTCAATCAACTACGTGAAGTGATCGAAGAGATCGTTGACGCCGGCCAGAGTTTTCATTTCGGCCTGGAGGCAGGCAGCAAGCCGGAGTTGGTCGCGGCCCTGGCGATGCATAAGGATCCCGAAAGCCTGATCATTTGTAACGGTTACAAGGACCCGGCTTTTATTCGCATCGCTCTCATGGGACGGAAGCTGGACAAACTTGTCGTCATCGTGGTGGAAAAGTTGGAAGAGCTGGAGCAGACGATCCGGACCTCAAAAGAAGTCGGGGTTGAGCCGTTGATTGGCATCCGGGTGCGATTGAACAGCAAAGGCTCCGGCAAATGGACTACCAGTGGCGGCGAGAATGCCAAGTTTGGTCTCGATACCGTTAGTTTGGTCACAGCCAGCGAGATGCTGAAGGCAGAGGGCCTGACGCATTGCCTGAAACTGATCCATTTTCACGTCGGGTCGCAGGTCCCCGACATTTCGACAATCAAGCGCGCGGTACGTGAAGCGGCGCGTTACTATTCCAAAATCGCAAAACTCGGTCACCGGCTCGAGTATCTCGATGTCGGTGGCGGACTGGGAGTAGATTACGACGGCTCGCGATCGACCTTCGATAGTTCGACCAACTACTCGCTGCAGGAATACGCCAACGACGTGGTCTGGAATATTATGCAAGTATGCGATTCTGAAGGGGTCGCGCATCCAGCAATCGTTAGCGAAGGCGGCCGCGCTATTGTTGCCCATCACTCGGTCCTGGTGGTGGAGGCGTTTAGCTCGATCGAAAAGATCGTCGGTAAAACGAAAATCGGGGCAGCCGAAAAAGATCACAAACTCGTGCGCGATATTCTGGAGGTGAAGCAACGCCTCAAGCGCGGAAATCGACTGGAAAGCCTGCACGACATCCAGCAAATCAAGGAGGAAGCCCAGCAAACGTTCGACCTCGGACTGCTCGACCTTGAATCAAAAGCCAAGATCGAGGCCGTTTACTGGCAACTGGCTGCCCAAATTGTCGGGATGCACCGCGGGCTGAGGTTTATTCCCGATGAAATAAAGGAGCTCGAGACCGCGCTCGGCGACCAATACATCTGCAACTTTTCCGTCTTTCAATCGCTGCTCGATCATTGGGCGCTCGGTCAACTTTTTCCCATCATGCCCATTCACCGGCTGACTGAACCGCCCGAGCGCAACGGCACTATCGTCGATATTACCTGTGATTCCGACGGGAAAGTTTCCAAGTTCATCGATCTGCTGGACGTGCGAGATACCCTGCCCCTTCATCGAATTAACCCGGGCGAAATCTACTATCTCGGCGTCTTCATGGTCGGCGCTTATCAGGACATCATGGGTGACCTTCACAATTTGTTTGGGCGGGTTACGGAAGTGCATGTCTTCCTCGACCCAGACGAGGAATCCGGCTGGTACATCGAGGAAGTAATCGAGGGTAGCACCATCGGTGAAGTTCTCGCCATGACGCAATGGGACAAGGTTGAGCTAATGCGTTTGCTGAAGGCGCAAATAGATTCGGCAATCAAAACTGACCGGCTGAAGGCAAGCGACGCGATGAAGCTCCTTTCCGATTACGAGCGTTTGCTTCAGGAATATACTTACCTCAGTCTCAACGGTAACAAACCCGTACCACAACCCGGTAGCTTTCTGCCCCTGAGCTAGCGGGAACTGTTGATGTCTTCACACTTCGATTGTCGCCGCAGCGTTTTCATGCCCGGCGTGCTGTAGAGTGCGCTGTCCCCAGCGCATGATTACCTGGAGCTCCGCTGAAGACAGCCTGGTGGGTTTGCACATCGTGCACGGGAACGTCGAACGTTCCCGATAAAGGCGTACTCCAGCGAAGATTATCGCGCCTCACAGCCGTTCACGAACTTGTTTATCGCTGCGAGAATTCGCTGATCGATATCATCCTGCGTTTTCCCTGCCACTTGCAGTTCACGTTTCGTTAGTCGCAGAGAATGGCCTCCGCCTTCCACCAAATGGACCGAATTCGGCGCCGTCATCTGTTTGCGGACTTCGTTGAGCAGGTCGAGCGGGCAAAGCGGATCACGCGTTCCCTGAACAAACAGAATTGGCGTTTGCAGTTCGCGCAGGACTTTGTCGCGCAATTTTGCGCGGTCACCGCCCCCGCAGAGCGGATAGCCGAGGCAAATCACGCCCGCGACTTTTTCCTCGAGCGATACATGACAACCAATCCGGCCACCCATGCTTTTGCCGATCAAAAATACTTGGCCGGATGTTTTTGCGCGTATTTGCATGAGAGCTTGACGATGGGCAGCGATAAGCTGCGGCGGCGCGTCGGGCCGCCTTCGGCCCTCTCGCATATAATCGTAATCGAACAACGCAACCTCGCCGATAGTTTCCAAGCGCTCCTTCCATTTTTGCATCCAGGGATGGGTCGACGGCGCGCCAGCTCCCGGCGCAAAGAGAAAAGGTTTCACCGACAGAAGATAAGCATCCTGCCTGACTCGGCCAACAGGGTTCCAGCGTGTTTTGCAAACTTGTTTAGCCAGGCAACGGTGCCTGCCGGCCAAGGTCCGAGCCGGACTGCCAAATCGCTGGAGGCCTATCTTCCATTAGTCAGCGCAGCTTGAAGTCGGTCGAGAAATGGCGTTTGCGCCTCTTTCAATTTACGACGCGCATCCTCCAACGAAAAGAAACAGGCCTGATCGACTTCCGGAAAATTTCGCATCTTTCCAGAGCGCGGTGGCCATTCCATTTCGAACATGTTCGAACGACATTGGAAGCTATCCGGCAAATCTCCCTCAAACGCCCAGGCGTAAACCGTTTTGCCGCCCTTCTGCTTGATCCATCCGAGATCAATCCAAGCGGCGCCCTGCGCAGGAATTCCCACCTCCTCTTCGAACTCGATTCGCGCACGACGCAGCAAATCTTCTCCAGAATCAATTTCGCCTTTCGGTATTGTCCAGACACCATCATCTTTATTTCGATAAAGGGGTCCGCCCGGGTGAGCGAGCAAGACTTCCAGTTGGTCGCCCCGCGTCCGAAACATTAACAGTCCGGCGCTTGTTCGTGATCGAGCCATTCACGGAACTCTAACCGTGGATCACGCGGATAACACGGCTGGATTGGAATGACGAAACTCGAATGACGAAGGAATTACGAAGCCCGAATGAATCGCATCCGTTACGCCAGAAGGTAAATCGCCACGAGACAAAGCAGAAAGTAGGGAACAAGAACCGCCGCCCCCACATAATCTTTTGCCATCCGCTGGCCAAAAAAAAGAGCCAGAATGGAAACGGCAGAAATGACCGCGCCGCAGAAGGCGATGGCTGAATTATGCGTGGCAAGAACTACAACGCATCCAATCGCACTAAGGACGCCTGCTAACACTTCCAGAATCGTGATTAACGTGACCAACAGAGGGACCATTCCGGCAAGCGGGCTCTTGGCGAAATGCCCCTGAAGAAATTCAAGGTTCCCGCGGCGATCGACAATTTTATCAATTCCCGATTGAAGAAAGAGAATCGCGAGAAAAGCGGAGACAAGTATCTGAAGCAGCCAATTTACGTTCTGAAACATGTGCAGGCATAACATGAGCCAATTCCTGCCACGGCATAAAGTTGCGAGTCAACTAAAACTGGAATGCGGGCGATTGAATTGATGGACGTCTGTGTCAGACGCCCATCAACGAGCCGACGTTTGATAAATCATTATCGCGACAGTCTGCCGCCTTCGCCACCGCCACGACGGGTCACGGGACAGCCGTTCCTTGATTACGATTCCGCCAAAGTGGATAGACGAGTGCGCCTGCGGCAAGAATACCGACACCAATGCCAGCATTGCGCGGGAATTGAAAAATCGTGCTGATTGAAATGGCCCAACACGCGAGAACGAAAAAGCCGGTCGTCACTGGATGCCAGGGGACGCGAAGACGCTCCTCATCGGATTGTTTGCTTTGAAGACGCGCTCTGAAAATCAGCAGGGACGCGCCTGTTAATCCAAAAAACAGCACGTCGATCGCGACAACGTAGTTAAGAATCTGATCATACTTGCCGGTGAAAGCGATCGCTGCCGCGCAAACACCCTGAAGAATGATCGCCACTGTTGGCACTTGCGTCCTCGGGTCGAGATAACCGACGGCTTTGAAGAAGACGCCGTCGCGCGCCATGGCATAGTAAACACGGGGCGCAGTGAGAATGCTCTGGCTAAGGAATCCAAGAGTTGAAACCGCAATTCCGGCCGCGATCACATGGGCGCCACGTTCACCCAAAGCATGACGCATCACTTCGGAAGCGGGAATATTTGTGCTCGCGAGACCTGCTGCCCCCAGCGCACGGAGACAGGAGTAGCTAACAAGAACGTAGCAAACAATGACACCGATTACTCCGACCAATAACCCGCGCGGCAAATCCCGCCGCGGATCTCGCATTTCACCACTGATGAAACTTGCCGTCTGCCAACCACCATAAGCGAAAAGGACCGGTGCCATGGCCCGGCCGAGGCCAGCGAACCCGCCGGAGTCGACCGTTGCACCGATTCCCGTAAGATTTGTCGCGATTGGCCCGAAAAATCCCACCCCTATCAGCAACGCAATCGCTACGAGCTTGGTTAGCATCAAGGCGCTTTGCACGTTGCTGCCAGCGCGCACCCCAAAACAATTAATCGCCGTCAGAACGCCGAGGGCAACAGCCGCAAGGAGCTGTTCGGGAATCGAAAGGCCAAATAGTTCGCCGAAATAACGACCAAAGATGATGGCGGCACCCGCCATTCCGCCGGTCTGAACAACGAGAAGAAGAGTCCACCCGTACAAGAAGGCAACAATCGGATGATAGGCATCTCGCAGGTACGCGTATTGACCGCCGACGCGAGGCCGCAGCGCCGCAAGCTCGGCGTAAACGAATGCGCCGATTAGCGCGATCACTCCGCCAATCAGCCAGGCCCCGAGAATGAGCGCCGGTGTGTGGACATTTCGGGCGACGACTGCTGGATTTACAAAAATACCCGCGCCGATGATGCCTCCCATCACGATCATAGTGGCGTCGAACACACCGAGTCGCCGGGCCAGCGGGATTTCACCCGGCTGGTGACTGTCGATCGGACATTTACTTGGCTCTGGTGAACTCAAGCTTTGAGCCGCGCGGGTCCGTAAGAGTCATTTTATTGCCGGATATTTCCATTTGATAAACGGAAGTGGCAATCGATGTCTCAATCTTAATCCGATTGTTGTCTCCAAAGCTGTAGCGGCCGCGATTGGTGCCTACGAGAACCGAGTGATCATTACCAAATTCCCAAATGATCGCGTTTGGATCGTCGCCGAGACGCCAGGCACCGACGATTTGATGAGAGGGACTTCCACAACCAGTCAGGAGGCAGCAACAAACGATCAAAGTCGTGACCAACCCTGGCCGGTAACTCGAAGAAGGCTTCACATCGGCGATTGTGAATGGCGTCTTTGCGAACCGCAAGAAGGTTGTGGTAAATGATGAAGCCTGAGGCGCGAATGTTCTGTCATTCGTCCATTCGGACTTCGTCATTCCCTTAGCCTCTGCTTGAGTGTCTCCCCCGCTTCGTCCAATGTCCCGCCATGCTTTCGCCGACATCGATAAGGGAGGCATTGAACAGCACTTCGCCGATCGCATCTATCCTGGTACAGGGCTGGGTGCGGACGCGTCGTGACTCCAAGGACTTTTCTTTTATCGAAATCAATGATGGCTCCTCGTTGCGCAACTTGCAGATCATCGCCCGCAACAGCCTGCCTAATTATGCGGCCGTGCAGCGCCTCATCACTGGCGCTTCGATCAAGGTGCTGGGAGCGTTAGTTGCCTCCCAAGGCAAGGGACAAAGCTGGGAATTGGTCGCTGATGAACTGACGATCGTTGGCGCATCCGATGAGAGCTACCCTTTGCAAAAGAAAGGGCATACCCCGGAATTCCTGCGCGAGATCGCGCATCTGCGTCCGCGCTCGAATCTTTTTGGCTGTGTTTTTCGTGTTCGCAGCCGACTGGCCTTCGCGGTTCATCAATTCTTTCAGGAGCGCGGCTTTTACTATGTTCACACGCCGATCATTACCGGCAGCGATTGCGAAGGCGCGGGCGAATTGTTCCGTGTTACTTCCATCGACGCCACTAATCCGCCACGAAAGCCAGATGGCTCGATTGATTACACCAGAGACTTCTTTGGTCGTTCCACTTACTTGACCGTCAGCGGCCAGCTCGAGGCTGAAGCATTCGCTTCCGCCTTAACGAAAGTTTATACCTTTGGCCCCACCTTTCGCGCGGAAAATTCGAACACTTCTCGCCATGCTAACGAGTTTTGGATGATCGAACCGGAAATGGCGTTCACCGACTTGCAAGGCAACATGGACCTGGCCGAAGAGATGGTGAAGTATCTGGTCCGCGATGTGCGCGAGAAGTGCCCGGAAGATCTCGGCTTATTCGCGAAGTTCGTCGATAAGGAGTTGCTTTCGCGGCTTGATTTTGTGGTCGATCGGCCATTTCAGCGGATCACCTACACCGAGGCGATTGAGCTGCTAAAAAAGAGCGGAGAAAAGTTCGAGTTTCCGGTCGAGTATGGCCTGAATCTACAATCGGAACACGAGCGCTGGCTGACGGAGAAGCATTTCAAATGTCCGGTGACGGTTTTTAATTACCCGAAGGAGATCAAACCCTTTTATATGCGGTTAAACGCCGACGACAAAACCGTCACGGCGATGGACCTACTGGTGCCGGGAATTGGCGAGATCGTCGGGGGAAGCCAGCGTGAAGAAAGGCTGGAGGTCCTGGAAGAGAGCATGCGCCGCCACAAAATGGACCCAAAGGATTATAAATGGTATCTCGATCTCCGCCGTTATGGCACCGTGCCCCATTCCGGCTTCGGCCTCGGTTTCGAGCGAATGCTGATGTTCGTAACAGGAGTGTCGAATATTCGAGATGTAATCCCCTTCGCACGCACTCCTGGCAGCGCAGAATTCTGATTTCCTAGCGGCGGATCACCCGCCTTCGCTGCGAACTACGGTGCGGCAGGCGCGAATAGCGCGGATATAACGAACAGAAGGAAACGAAGATTGTAAGCTCCATCGGAAAACTTGGTTCTCTTCGTTTCTTCCGTTCAAAAAGTGCGGTGATCTGACGCGATGGAATACTGGATGGGATCCTGACGAAAAAACCGCGCGAACGCAGCATACAATTCCGGATGTTTAGCGCGGAGAGCATGGGGACGCTTGAAGAACGCCTCCGTAACTACGGCGAAGAACTCTGCCGGATTTTCTGCACCGTAGATATCGAGCACGGTCGGAATTCCCGTTTCAGCAGCGGTGCGCAGTGCCGCAAATTCCCGACCCATTACGCGCGCCCAGGATCGATATTCGGCCTTTGTCGCAAGTGCAGGCGTGCCGTCGGTTGTGTAGTCCTCGAAGTCGAGCTGATGCGCGAATTCGTGTAAGACAAGGTTCCGGCCATCCGAGGGATCAGCCGCACTGCGCCTGGCGTCGTCCCAGGCCAGGACGAGGGATCCAAGGCGGCGCCCGGTATGGCCAAGCCGGTGTTCGTCGCCTTCCTCCCAAATATTGGCGCCGAGGTGCCGCTTCTCATGCGCAATGTAGCTTGTTGGGTAAACGAGAATTGAACTCAGTTGAGGATAGTAGTCGGTCTTGCGATGCAAAAGGAGAAGGCATGCCTGGGCTGCAATTGTAATCCGGATCTCGTCAGTCAATTCAAGACCTCCGCATCCTTCGAAATGCTTTTCGGCGAGGAAGACGTGAACATGACCCAGCAGTTCGATCTGATCTGGCGCCGGAAGTCGGCGGAAGATTGGAAAGTTGCGATCAATGATCGACCGCCAGGCCGCGGGAAACGGCTGCGCCTGCAGCTGCTGGCGGCGTCGCTTTTTCGAAAACCCAAAAGTCATGCCGAGATCTTTGACTCGTTAGCGCAGAGCGTTATTGAAAAATGAACACGGGCGATGGAGCTCGACCCTCCGGTCGCGGCTGTGGAAGTGACTCTTTCTTACGACGCAACGAGATCGGTCTCAGTCGAGACGGTTGATTCGCCCTTGTTTTGCTGCAACGCTTGCTCCAGCGCGCGCCAGGCAAGCATGGCGCACTTGACCCGCTGCGGAAATTTTCGGACCCCCTGCATTACTTGAAGATCACCTAACATTTTAGGCGCGTCCGCTCTTTCTTGTGTTACCAGATCGTGAAATGCGCGGAACATCTCTGTCGCCTGGTCACGGCTTTTCCCTTTCAATTTTATCGTCATCAGGGAGGCCGAGGCCTGGCTGATGGCGCAGCCGTGTCCGGTAAATTTGATATCTTGCAAGCCGCTGTCAGAGTCGAATTTCACTGCGAGATGAATCTCGTCACCGCATGCCGGGTTATCGCCATGAACCAGCACGGCCGCGTCGCGCAGCTCTCCAAAATTTCGCGGTCGTCGCGAATGATCGAGGATCACAGCCTGGTAAAGCTCCTCCAGCTCCGGGTTCATGAAAAGAAGCGCACGGCGTCGCTCAGGATTTCGATCATTCGATCGATTTCTTCTTTCGTGTTGTAAAAGTAAAAACTTGCCCGGGTTGTTCCCGGCAGGCCGAATCTGCGCATCAACGGTTGGTTGCAATGATGACCTCCGCGCAAGGCGAGACCGTAACGGTCGGCGAATGTCGTGAGATCGTGGGGATGCGCGGACTTCATCACGAAACCAACCAGCGCGCCACGTTCCTCGCGTGGTCCAAGCACCCGCATTCCCGGTAACTCTTCGAGCCGTTCCATCGCGTAATGAGCGAGCTGGTTGTCGTGCTCGAAAATCGCGGGGCGTCCGATCTGCTCGATGTAATCAATGGCCGCTTCCAGTCCGATGGCTCCTGCAATATTGGGCGTGCCCGCCTCAAAACGGTGCGGCGCCTTCTTGAACGCACTTCTTTCAAGCGTGACACTGACAATCATTTCGCCGCCGCCATGCCATGGCGGAATAGCATTCAGAATCTCGCCGCGGGCATAGAGCGCTCCGATGCCCGTCGGCCCACACATTTTGTGACCGGAGAAGGCAAGAAAATCGCAGCCCAACTCCCGGACATTGATTGGCAGATGGCCCACGCTTTGTGCTGCATCGACCAGTGTGAGAGCACCAATGGCACGCGCTTTCTCACAAAGGTGGGCTACCGGGTTGATTGTCCCGAGCGAGTTTGAAATGTGAGTGAAGGCGAAGAGCTTTACTTCGCGCGTGAGCAGTGAAGAGAGCCGCTCGAGCGCGAGCGTACCATCATCTTGGACCGGGAGGAAACGCAGCCGGACGCCAATCCGCTCGGCCAGGAGCTGCCAGGGCACGAGATTACTGTGATGTTCCATTTCCGTTAGGAGAACCACATCGCCCTCGCGAAGAAATTTCCCGCCCCACGCCTGCGCTACCAGATTGATGCTCTCGGTGGTTCCGCGGGTGAACACAATCTCGTCGGTGCTGGCAGCGCCGAGGTAGTCTGCTACCCGCTGGCGTGCTCTTTCGTATGCTTCCGTCGCGCGCGAACTCAGTTCGTGCAGACCACGGTGCACGTTGGCGTTGTTGTGTTCGTAATAATTCTGGAGCGCTTCGAGAACTTTTCTCGGTTTCTGGGATGTTGCAGCGCTGTCGAAGTAGATCAAAGGCTGGCCGTGCGCCTTTTCACGGAGGATCGGAAAATCCTCACGAATAGCCTTCCAATCGACGTCTGCGGTAGCAACCTGATGCATGGCCTAATCTGCTCCGTCCAGTCCCGCATGCCAATTTATTCAGGGGGCCGCCCCGGCACACGTCTGTTCACATCCCCACAGTGGGATTAGACTCGCGGTACGAGTGCGAGAAGCTCAGATTCTTGCTTTCTTGAGCGACATGGCTTGCCGGGCGGCCTGATAATCCGCAGGCAGAAGGGTGTATTCCGCCTGCCGGGGCGCGCGGCCACATCCTGAAAGGCTCAGGACCGCAATACCGAGCCAAGTAGCGCTGGTTAGAGCATGCATGCGATGGCTATCTGCTTGCGCTAGCAGGCGTCAGGACCGGTCCAGCAGCTTTCACGCCGGAGTGTTAAGGATGCCCACGCTCGCTCGCCACGTTTGACGATACATCACGCCCCTGCTGGGATTAGCCGTCTCCAAGGTGACGGATGCCAGGTTCGGCCACTGAGGGGTATTGAGGATGAATCGCTTACGCTTTTGATAGATTTAGCTTCACACCCGCGCCACGTCTTTGCTATAATTCCTAGGTATTAAGTCATAACCGCCGGCTCTTAAAGGCAGCAGTTTCGTCCCATTCCATGAAAACTCGCATCGCCCGCCATGTGGCAATTTATGTTCTAATTGCCCTCGCCGGTTATGGCATAGGCGCCTGTCGCCAGAACGTAATGCTCGATCCCAGCGAGGATGACCTCCTGGTCCTGAACGGCTGTGTCGTTTCCGCATGCAACTACCTGGCAGCCGTCAAAACTCAGCACAAACTGGAGCAAAACTTTTGGGCAAAAATTCTCCTCGTTCGATATGCCGGTCACGCTGCCGGCCATGCCTATTGCGTATGGGAAACCGACGGCACCATTTATGGCTATGATCGCAATGCCGGTGGATTTCCGATTCCCGTCTATACCCACGACGCGAAGTCAATCGCCGTCATTTTGGCCGAGGAATTGTCAAAGCATCTTCACGAAGAACTGTTAGTGAGCCGGGCCGAATTCGTAGAACCGTCGACCAAGGTGCGAAATTATTAGGCGAGCCCTTTAAGGTTAGGAGCGGCGTGTTTTCGGTTCCCGCCGCCCTTTGCCCTGCCCTCTCTCCTCTTCGGAGGAGAGAGGGTTAAGGCGTGAGCTCCCCGGCCATCTTGCGACACTTCATAATCTCGTTCGCCGTGGCGTTCGTAACGCCGCCCTCAGCTTCGACTTTGCAAAAAACCTTGGTCGCACATTATTTGCGTGTCACAATGATTTGACCGCGATGATGACGAATGTCGGCGCCTCCAAAACCAGAGTAATTTTCTGGGGCGTACGCGGTTCTATTCCAACACCTGGGCCCGGCACGGTCCGGTACGGCGGCAACACCAGTTGCGTGGAAGTGCGTGCCGAGGGCGAGATCATCGTCCTCGACGCCGGCTCGGGAATTCGCCTTCTTGGCCAATCGTTGCAACGCGAGTTCGGTTCCGATCCAATCCGGCTCGCGATCCTGATTTCACACACCCACTGGGACCACATCCAGGGACTCCCTTTTTTTCTCCCGGCTTATAGCGGGAAAAACCAACTCCGGGTCTTCGGTTATGACGGCACCCGCACGCGACTGGGTGAGATTCTCGCCGGTCAGATGGAGACGCCGTTTTTTCCTGTCACCATGGCAGAGTTGCCTGGAAAAATTAAAATTGAAGAACTCAAGGATGCGGATTTTAAAATTGGGAAACTGCGGGTGCGCTCGAAGTTTTTGAATCACCCGGGAGTTTGCGCGGGCTATCGCATTCAGACGCCGGCCGGTTCAGTTGTTTACATGCCGGACAATGAACCGTTTGAGCAGCTCGATGTGCAATTGCGAAATCGTGGCGTGGAAAACACCGCGCGCACATTCAAATCGCCAGCCGAAGAGCGCGCCGATCTCATCGAATTTTTGCGCGGAGCCGATTTGCTCATTCTCGATGCGCAGTACACTGATGAGGAATATCAACGGCACATCGGCTGGGGACACGGTTCGATTAGCAGCGTGGTCTCACTCGCAGCCGACGCGGATGCAAAACGGCTAGTGTTGTTTCATCACGATCCGAATCATGACGACGAGACGGTAGACAAGATCGTGGACAAGGCGCGAATGCAGATCGCGCAGTTGGGCAAGTCAATAGCGGTGGAAGGCGCGCGCGAAGGCAGCGAATTGATCCTGAGCTAAAGCGGGCCGCGGGAGAGTTCCTAACTGGGAGAGGCACCCGCCGAGTCGCCCACCTTATCCAAATCACAAACCCGGGCGGCTTGGCAGCCGCCGCTCCCAGCCAAGCAATCGACCCCAGCAAAAACGCATTTCGTCTATTCAGCGTAAGACAGGATGCAGACCGCTTGAAAGGGATGGCTTTTCAGCGTTAGCTTTCCTTTCGATTGCCTCGTGGTGTAACGGTAGCACCAGAGATTCTGGATCTCTTTGTCTAGGTTCGAATCCTAGCGAGGCAGCCAGGATAATCAGCGAGCTTGTAGCCGAATTTGTCCGAAGTAGAATGGGGCCGGCGCCTGGGGGAATTGCCACAGTTAAACTTATGGCAGACGAACTAAATCAATTAAGGAATGAGGTGGCGCGGTTGCGACGCGACCTCGACCATGTTTTACGCGTGTTGGGTCAGGAAGAAAAGCTGCCGCAGCAACCGCGGCCGCCGTTCTTACTGCTCGACGCCGAAGTGATATCGATACGCCACAGTGCCGACAAGATGCCGATCCTGCTCAAGGCTGAAGAGGGATACGCCTGCATATACCTAAACGATAACGACGGCCGGGCGCGCGGATTGTTTCAAATAGACGAGAACGGGAGCGCGCGTTTTGAGATTTGGAACAAGGACCAGGAGGTGGTGGTCTCGATCGGCGAAACCAAGGACGGCTCGGGCGAGATTTTTGTCGCCTCGGCTGACGGCAAACCGCGGGCTGGGCTGAAAGTGCATGAGCTAGGCGGAATCGTGAGCGCGCAAAATTCCGCCGGACAGACCAATGTATTGATGCTCGGGAAAGACGAGGGCGGCACGTTCGTGGTAGCAGACGCGGAAGGGCGACCGGTGGCGGAAATCACGACTGTAGGCGGTGATGGGGTTGTTTCGATCAAAGGGAAGACGGGCTACCAGACTGCGTATATGGGATGCGACGAGAATCGCGGGCTGATCGCGGTTCTCGGTAAAGAGGGCGAACAGGCGGTGGCGCTCACCAGCAACGAAAAAGGCGGAACGCTCGTGTTTTTCGATTCAAAAGGCGAACCGAAAAGCAGCCTACCGAAGTAGATCTAGTCGCGCGGTTCAGTGCCGCCCGGCCATGGCGGCGAGCATCGAGAAGATCGGCCAAGCCGCGCACAGGACGCCGATCAGTCCGAAGAGAATCATCTCGGGCAGAAAGTCGCGCTCACTCTGAGGATCAAAAACCTTGGATGATAGCTGGCGCAACGTGCGCAGTTCGGAAAGAATCTGGTTGTTCGGGGACTTCGAGGTGTTCGTGGTCGATGATTCAAGCACCGGACCAAGGTTTTGATTCTTAATTGAAACAAGGCCGTGCTCGCCCAACGCCGTCACACTAGTCCCAGAGGCAAAATCACGATTGCTAGGCTCCGGAAGGGCCGATTTCTTAACATGGTGAGCGAGGATGCCCGGCGTAAGGCCGAGCGAGTCCTGACGCGACTGGAACGAGCAATCGTTTAGCCAATCAGGAAGGGAAGGCGGCGGAGTTGGTGGTGGGGTTTTCATCTCTAAGATTCGTAGCCAATCTCATGCCGCATCCCACCTGTGGACGTACTTTGTTCGGTGCTATCAGCGGCGGCCCGGACGAGCCGCCAAACGCGACACAATCGTGGATTGGCCGCTCCGTTTATCCGCCAGAGCGCTTCGCACCGATGCCGAAGGACGGCGGTTTCGCCGCCTTTTTAGCACCGAGGTCCGAGCCGGACTGGCATGATTGCTCGATTCACCTGGAACGCCCCATCGCGCAACGTATTAACGCCGGCTTCTACTTCTCGATCGTATCGCGTTTGCAGCGAAAGAATTTCTGAAGCAATGCACTGCATTCCTGCGCCAGCACACCGCTCGAGATGTCGCAACGATGATTCAGTTGCGACATCTGTAGAAGATTAATAACGCCTCCGGCGGCGCCCCCCCGCGGGTCTTCGCAACCAAAAACCACTCTGCGCAATCGGGCGTGAACGGCTGCGCCTGCGCACATTGGACACGGCTCTTTTGTCACCACCAGGTCGCAGTCATTCAGTCTCCAATCACCGACTGCGGCTGCGGCCTGGGTTATCGCCAGAATTTCGGCGTGTGCCGTCGGGTCCTTTAGCAGCTCGACCTGGTTGTATCCACGACCAATAATGCGGCCGTTCCTCGCGATCACAGCGCCAATGGGCACCTCGTCGCTTGCCGCGGCCTTCTTCGCCAGACGCAAAGCTTCGCGCATCAGCGCCTGATCGTCGCGGAAAAGCAAGTCCTCCATCGCTTCACCATAAGCGAGGTGGCATGAGCTTCCAGCCCATCGAACTGGCAGTCGTTGAGCCGCCGCCGGGTGCCACGGGGCGTAAATCGAGCAATACTCAAGGTGGATCGAGCAGCTATGCCAGTCTGCCTCGGAACCTCGAAGCCGAAATCACGCTTTTTCTTTACAAATCGGCCTTAATTTTGCAGGCTGAAACGGTGCGCGCCGCCCTTTTCACCTTCGCCTTCCTCGCTCTTGCAACTGCAGGTTATGCCCAGGAACAGGAGCGCAAACTTGTCGATCGGCTTTTGAGCCCGGACACAAAACTGTCCAATTCGGACCAAAACAAAAAGTTCAACGGTGGAACGGAAGCCTCCACTCGATCCGCTTCGACCAAGGCCTTTTACGTTTCGGAAAAAAAACTCACCAAAACCTTCGTCGCCGACCGGCAAGCGCCTACGAGCACCTTCAGCACACGCAATTACACCACCAAATCAGCAACAGTGCCCACTTCGCCGCCGCTGAAAGGATTTGAAACGAAAAAGGCGCGAGATGTTTCAGCGAGTGCGTACCCCGCGAAAAAATACGCCACTCGCGATTTCGCCGGTAACCGGCCGTTTCTGGGAGAGGGGAAAAGCCAGAAGGCGCTGCATGCGCAGGACCGACCACTCACGATCGACGAAGTGCGCGAGTTGTTAAACAAAAACAAGTAGGTTGTTTCCGCGCGTCCGCTGTTTTTAGTGCGCATGAACATGCGCGATCAGCTTGCACGACTCACCCGCGGCGCCGCGCAAGTTATCAGCGAAGCGGAGTTGGCGGAAAAACTCCGCGCCAACCGCCCGTTGCGGGTGAAACTCGGCGTCGATCCGACCAGTGCCGACCTTCATCTCGGGCATACCATCATCCTCCGGAAACTGCGGGATTTTCAGGAGCTTGGTCACCAGGCCGTTTTAATCATCGGAGATTTTACCGCGTTGATTGGCGACCCCAGCGGGCGTTCAGTGACGCGCCCAACGATCACGCGCGAAGAAGTGGACCGCAATGCCGCGACCTATCGCGAACAAGCCTTTAAAATTCTCGATCAAAACAAGACCGAAATTGTTTATAACGGCTCCTGGCTCGGAAAATTATCGTTCGAAGACGTAATTCGACTGAACGGCAATGTGACTCTGCAGCAATTACTGCAACGCGAAGATTTTCGCGATCGGATAAAAAATGAGCAACCGATTCATGCGCACGAAATTCAATACCCTATCATGCAAGCCTACGATTCGGTGATGGTGAAAGCAGACGTGGAACTCGGCGGAACCGATCAACTGTTCAACATTCTACTCGGGCGCGACCTGCAAAGAATGAACGGACAACCAGAGCAAATCGTCCTGCTGACACCGATCCTGGAGGGGGTCGACGGTAAACAAAAGATGAGCAAGAGCCTCGGCAACTATGTCGCGCTCAATGATCCGCCGGCGGAGATGTTCGGAAAATTGATGAGCATCTCCGATGAACTAATGGCGCGGTATTATTTGCTGCTTCTCTCGCGCGAGCTTCCGAAGGACGAGCATCCGCTGGAGGCGAAGAAGAAGCTCGCGGCTGAAATCGTCGCTACGTATTATTCGCGCGAAGCCGCTTCCAGGGTGAAAGAAGAATGGACGACACGCTTCAGCGATAAGCGATTGTCGGAAACCGAGCTTCCAGTTTTTCCGGCGCAATCCGGAGATGCCGTCACAATTGTCGTTAGCGCTTTCGCCAGGTGCGCGATTACGAAGTCGCGCGCTGAAGCAAGTCGCCTGATCAAACAAGGAAGCATTCAATTGGATGGTGCGAAGCTGCGCAATCCAACCGAGCAAATTACATTGTCCCCGAATCAAATCTTGCGACTCGATAAAACCCACGCAGTGCGGATTGGGTGACTCAGGCGGCGCAGCCGCCTCTAAAGAAATTGTAGCAAAACTGGGGCGGCCCGCCTCTACAGCCGGGATCGCGGATCTTGGCAGCATGTGTACAGGAAAAAGGGCGCGGCGTCCCGACCGCGCCCTTTCCGCCTGCCCTACGCAGTTGCCGTCTCGAGCAGAGGCAAGATAGTTGCCGGCTCAGAATACGGCGCTGCGATTCCCTCAAAGTGTGCTCGAATACTGCGCAGCTCGCTATTGACGAATGCGTCCACGAATTGCAATCGTCGATCCAGCCACGCGAAAAATTTGTTTTTGATTTCGTAATGCACCGCCAGGGTGATTTCGGTGCAGTTCGGCCGCACCTCCGAGAAATCGACAATTCCCATCAGATCGAGATTGCCGCCGACGGATTCGAAAACGACATCATCCGGCGAATCGCTCTCGAGACCGAGCAGAACGGTGTGACCCGTGAAACCGAGCGGTCCACGAAATGAAAAATCGACCGTTTTCGATGAGGTAACGATCGCCCTCGTTACCATCACAAACTGTCGCCGGTAGGAGTGGATATTCGCCAGCCGATGTTTGCATTCTAGCAACGACTGGCCCATGTGGAGAGTCTTTTGCAGGAGCATAGTGAGGTTGATTGTAGGCGTTTTCCCAGCAATGCAGGTGCCACCGCTTTCGCCGAGGGAAGGACTGATTTCATCCTTCGTAAAGTGTCAGAATTCTGACAATTATGTTACGTTTTTGAACACACGCGGTTCGCGCCGTGGTTGCAGCTGATATCCGAGGCACCCTCCCGGTCGCGACCGCAGATTGGTTTCATTGCCGCAACGCGCATTACCCGGGCCTGCAATCACTGCAAAAGCTGAATCGCGACGAAGGTTTTGTGGACGCGAGTACCAGTTCCCGTTAGGAACAGACTCAGGCCGCAGCTCGGGCGCGTCCAGCCAGAATGGTCTCGGCCATCGCAAGGAATATCTTGGCGCCGTCCGCACTGCCGAGACGTACATCGGACGCGCGGTCCGGATGCGGCATTAAACCGAAAACATTTCCATCCCGGTTACAAATGCCGGCAATGTTTTCAATGGAACCGTTTGGATTGGATTCGGGTGTGGTCGCGCCGGTGGCATCGCAGTAACGCATCACGACCTCGCCGTTCCCATTCAATTCCCGTAATGTTTCCGGATCGGCAAAATAACAGCCTTCTCCGTGAGCAATTGGCATCCGCAGGATCGTGCCTTGCGCACAATCGTGCGTGAAAGCCGAGTCGGCGACTTCGATTCGCAGGTTGACCATATCGCAAACAAAACGCAATCCGCGGTTGCGAACGAGGGCACCCGGGAGCAACCCTGCCTCGCATAACACTTGAAAGCCGTTGCAGGTGCCGAGAATGAGCTGGCCCTCTTTCGCCGCGCGCACTACTTCGTTCATGATGGGGGAGAAACGCGCGATGGCCCCGCAGCGCAAATAATCACCATAAGCAAATCCTCCCGGCAGCACGATGGCATCGAAGCCGGCCAGCGTCGTCTCTTTGTGCCAAATGTATTCCGCGCTCAACCCATCGAGTCCGTTGATCGCGCGCAGGCAATCCTGGTCACAATTGGAACCGGGAAACTGGATGACCGCAAATTTCATCTAAGCGTGAGCAAACCGCGTCGCTCGTTGTTCTTCATGATAATCATTTACCACCAGGCAGGCGTGAATCACACCTGGAATCCAGCCGAGAAGCGTCAGGATTAGACTCAGGAAAAAACTGGGAATTCGCCCCGTGAGCAGAACAGCCAAGGGCGGAAAAATGACGCAGAAAAAATAACGCAGCGCTTTCATTCCTTCACCAACTGATAATCTTCGATGACCGGATTCGAAAGCAGATCGCGGCAAAGCTTGTGCAAGCGCGCTTCCACGTCAGCGTCGTCGCGCTCGAGATCGATCTCCAGGTATTTGCCAATCCGCACATTTTTTACTTCGCACATTCCGAGATGCTGCATCGCCTCCCGCACGGCTGCGCCCTGCGGATCGAGCACCGCCGCTTTTGGCATCACCACCACTTTGGCTTTCATTTTTTCAATCTACGAATGCAATGGTCGCGCGCCAATGTTCTTGTCGCGCAAGAAAATTCTTTCAAAGCCGCTTTCGCCGCGCTAGTTGTCGCCGCGAAATGGACGCTCCACCCATCATGCAAGCGCCACCACCGCCCGTGCCGAGCGGGATGGGTTGCGTCGCCAAGGGCTGTCTGACCCTCGTTGTCGTCCTGGTTATTCTTGGCATCGTTCTGATTGGCGGTGGCTTGTTTGTCGTAAACCGCGGCATCAACATGTTTACCGGAACCGCGCCGGCTCAAATCCAGACGCGGCCGGCGACGCCTACGGAATTACAGCTGGCGAAAGCAAAATTGGACTCACTTCGCAGTGCGATTAGGAATCGGGTAGAAACCACCATTGAGTTCACCGCCGACGACATTAACGCTCTCTTGCAAAATGAACCCGAGTTCCACGAGGCACGCAATCATGCGCGGGTCGCTATTGCCAATTCCATTGTGTCGCTCGACCTCAGTGCACCGCTCCATTCGGCACAGTGGAGTAGACTGAAGGGACGATGGTTTAATGGAAACATTCAATTCGGCTTTAGCTACGTGGACGACAATTTTAACTTCGACGTCCGCTCTGCCGAAGCGAACGGTTATCAATTTCCGCGCGCGCTTCTTACCGGTGAGTTGATGCAATCATTCAATCGCAGTTTTAACGACAGCTTTCGTCGTGAATCCGCCAGACGTGGTGACACGAGTGATCTTTGGCGACATATCAGGATGGCAACGGTGCAAAACGACAAGCTGATCGTGACTACAGGAGCCTTGTAATATGGGCGAATGACCCGTTCCCTCAAAGGCTGCAATCCCGACGCCCTATGTCTCCCTCTCCACTTCACGCGGATCCTTGTCCTCGCGTAATCCCACAAACACCGGCTGGCGCAGTTTCAAGTCGCGAGTCCATTCGGCGAATTTGACCTGACAGACAAGTTTTGGATTCACCCAGGTAAATTTCCGCATTTCGCCCGGGGTGATTCCCTGCACCCATTCGCCATTTTGCTTCGATGGCAGATCGGTAAACGGACAAGAGGTGCGCTCTTCCGCCCGCATCCTCTTGTGCAAACTGCTCAGTAATTTCGCGTCGAACCCGGTGCCGACTTTGCCGGCAAAACACAGTCTCCCCTTATCATAGTAACCCACCAGCAATGCGCCAAAATGTTTGCGCGCGCCCGCCGGCGGCGTGAAACCTCCGATGACAAATTCCTGCTCGGTCACGCATTTTAACTTAATCCAGATTCCGCTGCGCCGGCCGGGCTCGTAAACGGAATCGCGTTGCTTGCCGATAAGCCCCTCCAAGCTGCGCCGCTGAATTTCGGGCAGCAAAGTCTTCGCGTCAGTTCCAAGCGTCCCCGAAAAACGAATAACAACGCCCGATGGCGGAATCATGCGCATTAGAGCGTCCTTGCGCAGAGTCAGCGGTACGTTGATAAAACTGTGTCCATTCAATTGCAACAGATCGAAAACGTAAAACGCCAATGGCGCATCTTTGCCATCGAGCTCGGCGCGCTGCAAAAGCTGAAACGATGACCGACCTTCCTCGTCCATTGCGACAACTTCGCCATCGACCACGCATTCATCAGCGTCAAAGTCTGCAGCAGCTTGTGCGATCTCAGGGAACCGATCGTTCAGCTTTTTCTCATTTCGCGAGATTAATTGGATCGTGCGCCCGTTTTTGATCGCAAGTGCGCGAATGCCATCGAACTTCAGTTCAAACACCCAATCGCCTGTAGTTGGCGCGTGCTCTACTAGTTTCGGCTTCATCGCCTCGATGAAGCGCGGCTTTGCCTTCGGCAATTTAGCCAACACCTCATCCTGAGCGGAGCGCAGCGAAGCCGAAGGATCCCGGGAAACGACCGAGACGTTCGGCCGCTGGGTTCCTCGACCTTGTTTTTTTGCTCGGCTCGGAATGGCGCCGGCTTTTGCGCGCCCTATCTTACTTTCGTCTTTTTTTTTAAGCGAGGCGTTTCTTGCTGCTTTCGCTATGCGCGCTTTGAACGGATCTTTTTCATTCACGCGATTGGATTGCCATTCTGCATCTCGGGCCGATGCAATCTGTTTCATCGTCCGGCCAGTCTTGGCCGATTGATCGTCGCGTTTTTTTGAAATTGGTTTGACTCCGCCCGCGGTCTTCATCAAAAGCCATTGATTCTTCCCATCCTGCGGTCGGATGCGAATGAGCGCCCACTCGCCTTTGGCTTTTTCGCCATGCAAAATCATATGGAATTTACCTTTGCCAACTGCTTCCACAGGATCACCCGGAGGCGTTAGCTCATACGTTCCGCGGTCCCAAACCATGACCGTGCCACCACCGTACTGTCCTTCGGGAATGATGCCCTCGAAGTCCGCGTACTCGATCGGATGGTCTTCCACCTCGACGGCGAGATGTTTCTCAGCCTGCGCCCACGGCAGACCCTTTGGCACTGCCCACGATTTCAGAACACCCTCCATTTCCAACCGGAAATCATAATGCAACCGGCTGGCATCATGTTTCTGGATAACGAAATGTAACGCGCGCGCTTTTCGCCCGCTCGTCTTCGCGGCGCCCGCCGGTTCCACTGTCTTCTTAAAATCGCGTTTGCGTTTGTACTCGCCCAGCCCCATGGGCAACAATTTAACCGCGGATGACGCGGATGAAACGGATTTCGATATTCGTTTGGGACCGGCCACAGGCGCGCGCTTACGGGAGCTCTAGGCTTGTTCCGCAGGCGCCGCGGTGGCGTCGTGCGCCAACGCTTCACCGACCAGGTAGCGGGTGAAACGGCGAATCACGATGTTTTCGCCCAGTTCCGCAATTTTGGCGCTGACCAACTCCCTGATCGTCTGGTCCAGATTTTTGATGAACCCCTGTTCCAGCAAGCAAACCGTGCTGTAGAACTTCTCCAGCTTACCGTCCACGATCTTGTTCATGACCCCTTCCGGTTTGCCTTTCACTTGCGCCTTGTAAATTTCGCGCTCGGCTTCAATCAGGTTGCCGGGCACATCGTCACGACTCACGTAGAGCGGATGCGCCGCGGCGATGTGCAGCGTGATATCCTTCACAAATGCACGGAAATTTTCGTTCTTGGCGACGAAATCGGTCTCGCAATTCACTTCGACCAACACGCCCACTTTTCCCTGCAAATGAATGTAGGAAGCAACAATTCCTTCCTTCGTGACGCGCGACGCTTTCTTGCTGGCGCTGGCAATTCCTTTCGTCCGCAAAATCACCTCCGCTTTCGTCAGGTCGCCGCCAGCTTCCGTCAGCGCACGTTTGCAATCCATCATTCCGGCGTTCGTGCGGTCGCGAAGTTCCTTAACGGTTTTTGGATCAATTTGCATGGTTGGCATTCGTTAGGTACAAAAGTTACATCGTTACAATATGAAATCGACAGAGCCGTCGATCCTCGTCCGTTTTAAGCGGACACGCCGGCCATCTCTGCCTGCGCGGTGACCGACGAATCGCCGCTCGCCGACACAATCGCATCAACCAGCTTCTGCAGGATCACACGAATGGCCCGGATGGCATCGTCGTTACCAGCAATCGGATAATCGATGATCTCCGGGTCGGCATTGGTATCGACAATCGCCACAGTTGGAATATTGAGACGGCGCGCTTCGTTGACCGCGTTCTGCTCGCGCGTCGTGTCAACGACAACAAGCGCATCGGGCAGTTGCGACATTTCCAGAATGCCATCGAGGTTTCGGCGGAGCTTGGCCCCTTCGCGATTGAGGGCGGCGATTTCTTGCTTGCCCATTTTCTTGAAAGCCGGCGACTGCTCGATTTCCTCGATGAATTTCAAGCGACCGATGCTTTTACGGATCGTCGCCAAATTGGTCAGTGTCCCGCCAAGCCACCGTTGGTTGACAAAAAACTGACCGCAAGCTAGGGCCGCTTCTTTCACTGCCTGCTGCGCCTGTTTCTTGCACCCGACAAACAAAATCTTCCCGCCGCGTCGCGTTACTTCCTCTAAAAACTGAGTGGCGCGCTGTAATTGCCTGACTGTCTCATCCAGGTTGATGATGTAGATCTGGTTTTTCTGCTCGAAAATGTAGGGCCGCATTTTTGGGTTCCAGCGCTTGGTCTGGTGTCCAAAATGCACGCCGGCCTCCAGCAATTCCGGCACAAGTTCAGTAGTATCTGCCATAGGGAAAATTAACGCGCCCGCCGACTGGCGAGCGAGCGACAAATCTGCCGCAAGGCAGGGGAAAGGCAAACGGAATGTTTGTCATGTCGAGCGAAGTCGAGACATCGCTAAATATTTAAGAGAGACGAAGCTAGAGATTCCTCGACTTCGCTCGGAATGACAGAAAGGAGATTCCACCCGGCACTATCTGGCATCGCCATGATTCTGCTCGATCTTTCGCGCAAGGAGCCAGCAGAGATCGGAAAGACGGTTGAGGTAACGTAGGATCTCGATGTTGAAGTTCTTGTCGTCGTTCACAAGTGCCGCAACGCGGCGTTCGGCGCGGCGGCAGGTGGTGCGCGCGAGATCGAGCGCGGCTGACGGAAGCGAGCCGCCGGGGATGACCCAGTCCTTAAACTTCATCGTTTCGCTCTCCTCGATCTTGTTAATTACCGCCGTTACGCGATCGACCATCGCGCTGCTAGTGATCTCGAATCCGTCCTTGCGATAACGTTCCAAGTCTTGGGGCGCGGTCGCAAGCTCGCCCATCACCGTGATCAACTCCTTTTGCGCGGCCACAATTTCTGCCCGCACAGATTCATCCGATACCGCGGCGCGCGCCACCCCAAGCGCGCTGTTTAGTTCATCGACGCACCCGTACGCATCGACGCGATGATCGGTTTTCGAAACGCGGCGTCCATACATGAGCGAGGTTTCGCCTTTGTCGCCGGTCTTAGTCGCGATGGACATCGCCTCAAATTGTAGGGCGTTTCTGTGAAACGCCAATTGCAAGACGATGTGCGGCTCGACCAAGTCTCGCCCTACCGCCACGCTACGCCTTACCCGATCGCCGGCTGCGGTTCGGTTTCTTCCATCACCGCCGCGCCAACTGGCTCGCCTTTTTCCACGAGACGAATCTCGCGGTGCCTGGCAAAACCAGTTCCAGCTGGGATCAAGTGACCCATGATCACGTTTTCCTTGAAGCCACGGAGACGATCCACCTTCCCGAGCGTGGCAGCTTCGGTCAAAACACGGGTCGTATCCTGAAACGATGCCGCCGAGATGAAGCTGTCGGTCTCGAGCGAAGCCTTGGTGATACCGAGTAGCACCGGCACCGCTTCCGCCGGTTTGCCGCCCTGCTCGACCACGCGCTTGTTCTCTTCCTCGAACTCGAGTTTGTCGACCTGATCGCCCCAGAGCAACGTGGTGTCGCCCGGATCGGTGATCTTAACTTTGCGCAACATCTGACGCACGATGATCTCGATGTGTTTGTCGTTAATCTCGACGCCTTGTAGTCGGTAAACTTCCTGCACTTCGTTGACGAGGTGCTCCTGCAAATCCTGCGGCCCGCACACTTCCAGAATTTCGTGCGGCACCACCGGACCCTCCGTCATCTGCTGGCCTTTCTTCACGAAATCGCCCTTAAACACGATGATATGTTTCGTGAGCGGGATCAGATGCTCCTCTTCCGCTTTGGTCTGCGGGTCCTTCAAAATAAGCCGACGTTTCCCGCGGACCGTGCCGCCCATCTCGACAATTCCGTCGATCTTCGCGATCTCGGCGGCATCCTTCGGACGACGCGCTTCGAACAGTTCCGCCACCCGCGGCAGACCGCCGGTGATATCTTTCGTCTTCGCAACTTTACGGGGCGTCTTCGCCAGCAACGCGCCCGCACGAATTTTCTGACCTTCCTCTACGATGACGTGTGCTCCTGCTGGAATCGAATAACTCGCGAGCACTTCCTTTTTCTCACCGACAATCACGATCTGTGGGTGCAAATCTTCCTTGTGCTCGATAATGACGGTGCCCATGAGGCCAGTGGCTTCATCGACGTCGCGCTTGATCGTGACGCCCGCAATCATGTCGCGAAACTCAATCTTGCCGCTCTTGTCGGTCAGAATCGGGACGTTATATGGATCCCACTGCACGAAGGTTTCGCCTTTTTTCACCTCGGCACCATCTGGCTTGGAAATAACCGAGCCGATGACAACGTTGTAGCGTTCCAGCTCCCGGCCTTCGGCATTGTGCACGCCGATGGTACCGTTCTTGTTCAACACAATCCAGCTGCCGTCGAGCGCCTGCACCGTGCGCAGGTCGTTAAATTGCAGATGTCCGTCGTTCTTCGCCTTGATAATCGGCTGCTTGAAAGTCTGGCTCGCCGTTCCTCCGATGTGGAACGTCCGCATCGTTAACTGTGTGCCCGGTTCGCCAATCGATTGCGCGGCGATGATGCCGACCGCTTCACCCAGTTTCACGAATTGGCCGGTGGCAAGGTTCCTGCCGTAGCACATCGCGCAAACGCCGCGACCGCATTCGCAGGTCAGGACCGAACGAATCTTCAATTCCTCCACGCCCGCGCGTTGCAAACTGGCCGCGATTTGCTCGTCGATGAGCTGGTTCGCTTTCACCAGCTTCTTTTTCTTGTCGACCGGATCGACAATCGTCTGGCAACTGACACGTCCGATGATGCGCTGGCCGAGATCGACCACCTCTTCGTCCCCCTCGTAAATCGAGCGAACCGTGATCCCATTCACCGTCCCGCAGTCGTCTGCATTGATGATCACGTCCTGCGCCGCATCGACTAGTTTACGCGTGAGGTAACCCGAATCCGCCGTCTTTAGAGCGGTGTCGGCCAGGCCTTTTCGCGCACCGTGCGTCGAGATGAAGTATTCCAGAACAGTCAAGCCTTCCCTAAAATTTGAAGTAATCGGGCGCTCGATAATTTCGCCGCTCGGCTTTGCCATCAAACCGCGCATACCGGCTAGCTGACGCACCTGCTGGCGATTGCCACGCGCGCCAGAATCCACCATTAGATAAACCGGGTTCAATTCCTTGCGCCCGTCGTTGTGTTCAAGGGTGCGGAACATGACGTTGGAAATTTCGTCACCCGCGTGCGTCCAGATATCGATGATCTTGTTGTAACGCTCGCCATCCGTGATGATGCCCTTGCGATATTGCTGCTCGACGGTCCGAATCTGTTTGTAGGCATTCTGGAGCTCGATCTCTTTCTCTTTCGGAATAATCATGTCCGAAATTCCAATCGAAACCCCAGCCTTGGTCGCTTCGCGGAAGCCGAGTTCCTTGAGTTTATCGAGCGTCTCGACTGTTCCTTCCTGGCCGGCGACGTGGTAGCAACGCCAGATAATATCGCTGAGTTGTTTCTTGCCCGCAGCCTTATTAAAGAACCCGATGTCCTGCGGCCAAATCTGATTGAAGAGCACGCGGCCGGCGGTGGTCTCGATCACGCGCGTGTTCTTGTCGCCGTAAATAGTATCGCGACCAAAATCGGGATTCTTGAATCGAATCCGGTCGTGCGTTCTAACCGAGCCTTCCGCCATGGCGAATTCGACCTCAACGGCGTCCGCAAACAACGGGAGTCGTGCGTCGCCATCGCCGGCCGCAGAGCGTCGCGGATTTTGGGTGAGATAATAACAGCCGAGCGTGATGTCCTGCGACGGCGTGGTGATTGGTTTGCCACTAGAGGGCGAGAAAATGTTGTTCGGCGCCAGCATCAACATTCGCGCTTCCATTTGCGCTTCGACCGACAACGGGACGTGTACCGCCATCTGGTCGCCGTCGAAGTCGGCGTTGTAAGCTGTGCAAACGAGCGGATGAATGCGAATCGCTTCGCCTTCGATCAACTGCGGCTCAAACGCCTGGATCGAGAGCCGGTGCAAAGTAGGTGCACGATTGAGCAGCACCGGATGTCCGCGCGTGACCTCGTCGAGAATGTCCCACACTTCCGGCGTCTGCCGCTCGATCATCTTCTTCGCGCTGCGCACGGTGTGGACGTAGCCGAGGTCTTTCAGGCGCCGGATGATGAACGGCTCGAACAAAACCAGCGCCATCTTTTTCGGCAAACCGCATTGATGCAGTTTCAACTCCGGCCCGATCACAATGACGGAACGGCCCGAGTAATCGACGCGTTTGCCGAGAAGGTTTTGACGGAACCGCCCGCCCTTGCCCTTGAGCATGTCGGAAAGCGATTTGAGCGGTCGATTGCCTGCGCCCTGTGACCGCACGGCCATGCCGACCGTTATCGAAAAGCGCGTCCACAGCCTCTTGGAGCATTCGCTTTTCGTTACGAATGATAACATCCGGCGTTTTGAGCTGGAGCAAATTCTTCAACCGGTTATTGCGGTTGATGACGCGGCGATAGAGATCGTTTAAATCGCTGGTCGCGAAACGTCCGCCTTCCAGGGGAACCAGTGGACGCAGATCCGGCGGAATCACCGGCAACACCTCCAGAACCATCCATTCCGGCCGCGCGTGCGAGGAGATGAAGCCCTGCACCAGCTTCAAACGTTTCGCGAGTTTCTTGCGAATCTGTTTGCTCTTGGTGTTCCCCATCGCCTGCTCCAGCTCCTTGTTGAGCTTGTGCAGGTCGATCTCAGCTAACAATTTTTTGACCGCTTCCGCGCCCATCCCGGCAACGAAGGCCTCGCCGTACTGCTCCTGCGCTTCGCGAAATTCGACTTCGTTTAGCAGCTGTGTCTTTTGCAGCGGCGTCTGCCCAGGATCAACCACGATGTAATCTTCGTAATAAATGACGCGCTCGAGTTGCCGGGCGCTCATATCGAGCATGAGACCAAGACGTGACGGCATGCACTTGTAAAACCAGATGTGCGAGACCGGCACCGCCAGCTCGATGTGGCCCATTCGCTCACGCCGCACCCGCGCCAGCGTCACTTCCACGCCGCAACGGTCGCAAATGACGCCCTTATGTTTGATCCGCTTGTATTTTCCGCAGGAACATTCCCAATCCCGCGTCGGACCGAAAATTCGTTCGCAGAAAAGGCCACCCTTCTCCGGCTTGAACGTCCGATAATTGATCGTCTCCGGATTTTTAACTTCGCCCTTGCTCCATGAGCGCATGGTATCGCTCGAGGCCACGCCAATCGCGACCTGATCGAAACCAACTGCTCGCTCTTCCCCAACTAACTCCCGCCAGGAATGTTCGTTCATCGATGTGTCTTTAGTTCCGCTGTTAGAAAATTGTTAAGCTGCTGTGTCGAAAACACTGGTCGGAGCCTGACCGCCGACTTTGACGTCGAGGCCAAGACTCTGCATTTCCTTGATCAGCACGTTGAAAGATTCCGGTGTGCCCGCCTCGAGCGAGTTGTCACCCTTCACAATTGATTCGTAAATTCGGGTGCGCCCTTGCACGTCATCCGACTTCACAGTCAGCAATTCCTGAAGCGTATAGGCCGCGCCATAAGCTTCCAGCGCCCACACCTCCATTTCACCGAAACGCTGACCGCCATACTGGGCTTTACCGCCTAGCGGCTGTTGCGTGACGAGCGAGTACGGTCCGACCGCGCGCGCGTGAATTTTATCGGCCACCAGGTGACCGAGTTTCATCATATAGATATAGCCGACCACGACTTCCTGATCGAACGCATCGCCGGTCCGGCCATCGAACAGTCGCGCCTTGCCATTTTCCTGCACCCAGCTGAAGCCTTCGACTTTCTTCGCGTCCTTTAGATAATCGCGGATCTTGGTCTCAGAAATTCCGTCGAAGACCGGAGTTGCTACCTTGAAGCCAAGCGCTTTCGCTGCCACGCCAAGGTGAGTTTCAAGAACCTGGCCGACATTCATACGGCTCGGCACACCCAATGGGTTGAGCACGATTTCCACTGGCGTTCCGTCCGGCAAAAATGGCATGTCTTCCTCTGGCACGATGCGTGCGACCACACCCTTATTCCCGTGGCGCCCAGCCATCTTATCGCCCACTGAAAGCTTGCGCTTGCTTGCGATATAAACTTTTACCTGCTTGATGATGCCGGGATCGATGTCATCGCCGCTCTCCACCCGGTCCATTGCGCGTTCCCGCTCGAGTTCGAGCTCGGCGAACTTGTGTTCATAGGAAGCGATGATCTCGCGGATCTTGTTACGAATCGGCGAGGGATCGATCTCGATGTGATCGTAAACGTTGGCCAACTTCCGCAACAGCGTCTTGGTGATCTTGCGATTCGCCGGGATGATGATCTCGCCCGTCTCGGCGTTCACTACATCAAGCGGAATCTTTTCGCCCAGCAAGATGTTCGAAAGCGAATCGGTTAACTGTTCCGTCAATCCCTCTTTCTTTTTGCGATAATCTTCCGTAATCGTCTTGAGCTGACGTTTCGTTTCCGTCGGAGTCAGTTTCTCCCGCGAAACCTCGCGACGTGAGGAAACCTTCACGTCCATCACGATTCCGTAGGTGCCGGAAGGCACCGTTAATGACGTGTCTTTCACGTCCGCGGCCTTTTCGCCAAAAATGGCGCGCAGCAACCGTTCTTCCGGCGCCAGCTCGGTCTCCGATTTCGGCGTGATTTTGCCAACCAGAATATCGCCCGGCTTTACCTCCGCCCCGACACGCACCACACCGTCAGGTCCCAGGTTGCGGAGCGCCTCTTCACTCACATTCGGAATGTCACGCGTGATTTCTTCGGGTCCGAGCTTGGTGTCGCGCGCGCCGATCTCGAACTCGTCGATGTGAATGGAAGTGTAAATGTCTTCCTTCACCACTTTCTCCGAGATCATGATGGCGTCCTCAAAGTTGTACCCGTTCCACGGCATGAACGCGACCAGCACGTTGCGACCAAGCGCCAGCTCGCCGTAATCAGTGTTCGGTCCGTCGGCAATAATCTGACCGCGCTTCACGTGCTGCCCCCTCTTCACGATTGGCTTCTGGTTCACGCACGTTCCCGCATTCGACCGCATGAACTTGCGCAATTCATAAACGTGAACGCCTGCCTCCGGATCGGTCTTCAATTTCTTGCGCCCTTCCGGCATGTGGCCGTCCTTTGTAACGACAATTTGGTCAGCCGTGACCGATGCGACCTTGCCGCTCTCGGTCGCAATCAAGACGGCGTGGGAGTCGCGCGCGACTTTGCTCTCCAGGCCCGTGCCAACAAGCGGCGCCTCACTTACGATCAGCGGCACGCCCTGACGCTGCATATTCGAACCCATGAGCGCGCGGTTTGCGTCGTCGTGTTCCAAAAATGGAATCAAGCCCGCGGCCACCGAAACCAGCTGCTTCGGCGACACATCCATGTAATGCACCTTGGAAGGCTCGACTTCCAGGAAGTCGCCGCGATAACGCACCGAGACTTTTTCACCGGTGAAATGACCACGGCTATCGACCGGCGCATTCGCTTGCGCCACCAGATAATTCTCCTCGCGATCGCCGGTCAGGTATTCGACTTCATCGGTCACGCGACCGTTGTTCACCTTGCGATACGGCGTTTCAATAAATCCAAATTCGTTGATCCGGGCAAAGGTCGACATCGAACTGATCAAACCAATGTTCGGCCCTTCCGGTGTCTCGATTGGGCAAATGCGCCCGTAATGCGATGGATGGACGTCGCGAACCTCAAATCCAGCGCGATCACGTGATAGACCGCCCGGTCCCAGCGCCGACAGCCGGCGTTTGTGAGTCAGTTCCGCAAGCGGATTGGTCTGATCCATGAATTGGGACAACTGCGAGCGACCAAAGAAATCGCGAATGACTGCGCTGAGCGCCTTCGGATTAATCAACTTCTGCGGCGTCATCCCGTCGATGTTGATGTCGAAGAGCGTCATGCGCTCTTTCACCAGCCGCTCCGTGCGTGCCAGACCAACGCGACATTGATTAGCCAGCAACTCGCCCACCGTCCGGACGCGACGGCTACCGAGATGATCGATGTCATCAAGCGTGCCTTCGCCACGCCGCAGATTGATCAGGTATTTGATCGCGGCGATAAAATCGCGGTCGGTGAGAATTCGTTCGTTCAGGTCGACATCGATACCAAGCTTTTGGTTAAGCTTGTAACGCCCGACTCGTCCGAGATCGTATTTCTTCGGATCGAAAAACAGCCGCTTCAGTAGCGCGCGCGCATTCGCCACCGTCGGCGGATCCCCGGGGCGCAATCGGCGATAGATATCCTTAAGCGCCTCTTCCTGATCGTGCGCCGGATCTTTTTTTAGCGCCTTGACCACGGTATCGTCCGTTGAAATGTCGATGACCTTCACCTCCTTGGTCCCGAGCGCCATGATCTGGCGAACAGTCGCGAGCGTGAGCGGCTCGAATGCGCGCGCCACGGTAACCTCGCCGTCTCGCACTTCGGCGGTCAGCACTTTCGTCGCGAGCATCTCTTCATCGAGCTTCTCGCTCAATTTCAGCGTCTCGATGTTATAAAAAAGCTTGATGACCTCTTCGTCGGGGCCGTATCCGAGCGCACGCAGGAACGTAGTGGCCAAAAATTTGCGACGGCGTTTTCGGCGATCGAGATAAATATAAAGCAGATCCGCGGTATCGAACTGTACTTCGATCCAGGACCCGCGGTCGGGGATGATGCGGAAACTGTAAAGCACCTTGCCGTTGAGGTGGACCGACGATTCAAACGCGATCCCCGGCGACCGATGCAATTGCGACACCACCACTCGCTCCGCACCATTGATGACAAACGTGCCCTGCGCCGTCATCAGCGGGATTTCGCCCATATAAACCTTCTCTTCTTTCGTCCCCTTCTCTTCCTTCAGCTGAAAGGTGACATGGAGCGGCGCGCTGTAAGTCTGACCCTCGCGCTGCGCCTCCAACGCCATCAATTTTGGTTCACCGATCTCGTAATGGCTGAAATCCAGCGTCGCTTTCTCATCGTAGCTCTGGATTGGAAAAACCTCCTTAAATACGGCCTGCAAGCCGTAGTTCTTCCGTTTGTTAAACGGCACGTCCTTTTGCAGGAAATCGACGTACGAGTTTAGCTGAACTTCGATGAGATTTGGCGGCTCAATGCCTTCTTTGATACTGCCGAAATGAATGCGCTCTGCCCGTTCTGACATAATTAGTTCTCTGCTGCGTGTGCCAACTGCGCTGCGTCAGGGGAAACGCGGCCAGCTTTCTGGGGTTCCTATGTCTCCAGCGATTGGCGAAGACGACAAAAATGACACCGAATCGGCAGTCTGTCAAATCGACGACCACCGTTTCGTTGCTTTCCTAAATTTTCTTGTCCGCCGTCCGCCGGGTTAAAAATAAACTCTTTCTTTACTCTTAACGAAGATGCCTTTTGCCACGAATCATCGCGTCGTGCAAGCAAAAAAATCGGAACATAGGCTTTTAGTCCGCCACAGGACGGACTCGCCGTGGCGAGCCTGTTCGCCCAGCGGGGTTTCCAACCTGCGAAAAACGAAATTACCCCAATCGCCGGCCTGAAATCCAGACGAAACCGCTTCGTCCCGTCACGCTGGCCAAAGAAAGGTGATTACAACCACTCTCTTTAGTTGGATCGAAGAATCAAAACAACCAAACGCCTCTTTGCCACGCGACAGAAGGTTTATGAAGCGCCTGAGCTTCGTCGCTTATCCGTAGCTTTAGTCCCCTTCTCACGGCCGTGCGGCGGAATTGGCAGATGCGCTGGACTCAAAATCCAGTGAGACTCGAACCTCGTGTGCGTTCGATCCCCTCCGCCAGCAGATGGAATAGTGAAAAGGGATCAGTGACGGTAAAGAGTCGCCGTCCAGAACTCCACTGTCGGACCTAAACAGAACGCAAGCGCGGCCAGCTTCTCCGGAACCTCGTCGCCGCCTGTTCGTCTGTTCGTCTTCTATGAAGTAAGCGCGACTATTTAATCTCGACCTTCGCTCCAGCCGCTTCGATCTTTTTCTTGATCTCTTCGGCTTCGGCCTTGGTCACGCCTTCCTTGATCGTCTTCGGCGCGCCTTCTACCAGCGCTTTTGCTTCAGCCAGGCCAAGACCCGGCACCGCGCTGCGCACTTCCTTGATGACGCCAATCTTGTTCGTACCCATTTCTTTCAAGATCACCTCGAAAGTCGTTTTCTCTTCCGCTGCCGGAGCCGCGGCGCCACCTCCGCCACCGCCTGCCGGGGCTGCCGCCACCGCCACCGGAGCCGCTGCGCTCACACCCCATTTCTCTTCCAGTTGTTTCACTAGTCCAGCAATCTCGAGCACCGTCAGGCCGCTCAGTTGCTCCACGATTTTGTCTGTATCTGCCATTTTGTTTTCCTCAGTTCGCCGCTCACGGAAGCCCCCGTGAAATTAAGCCCGAAAGCTCTCAAGCCGGACGTGTTTCGTTTTCATTTATTGTAGGGCAACCGCTCCGGTTGCCGCGGCAGGCGACGTACCCGCCCTACAAAATTCTTATGCGCTTGCCTCCGTTGGATTTCCTTCCTTTTGCGCTTTCGCGTTCAACAATCTCGCCAACGACGCGGCCGGCTCGTTCAATAACCGCACCAGCTTCGTTGCCGGCGACAACAGCAATCCCAGCAATTGCGCCAGTAAAACTTCTCGCGACGGCAAATCCGCCAGCACCTCGATTTCTTTCGCCGACAAAACCGATTTGTTGACGACTCCAATCTTCAGCGCCGCAATTTTGAATTCCGCCGCGAACGTTTTCAAAATCTTCGCCACCGGTGCTACATCCTTCTCGCCCAGCACGATCGCGGTTTGACCGCTGAGTTTATCGGCAACATCGGGCAAGCCGGAATCGCTCATCGCCCGTTTCAAAAAACTGTTCTTCACCACCCGCACTTCGGCACCAGCGGGTGCGAGTCGGTTCCGCAGATCGCCAAACTGATCCACCTTCATCCGCTGATAATCGGTCACGAGCACAAACGGCGACCGATTCAATTTCTCGGCAAGATCGGAAACGATGCTGGCTTTTTCAGGTCGCATACTAAGGCAGATTTTCCTTTCTATCTTCTTCCTTCTTCTGGATTACGCGCTCAAATATGGCCCTGGATCAATGCGCACACCCGGCGACATTGTCGCGCTTATCGTCATTGCTTCAAGATAACGTCCCTTTGCCGTCGCAGGTCGGGCTCGCACCACAGCTTCAATCACGGCGTTTCCATTTTCAATTAGCGCACTATCCACAAACGAAAATTTTCCGACTGGCACAGCAACATTGCCGTTTTTATCGAGCTTGAATTCAACCCGACCGGCCTTCACTTCCTGCACCGCTTTGGCGGTATCCTCGGTCACAGTTCCAGTCTTCGGATTCGGCATCAGTCCGCGCGGACCCAAAACCCTTCCAAGCTTGCGCACTTCCGCCATCGCCGCCGGAGTCGCCACAGCCACATCAAAATCCTGAAAACCCTCCTGCACTTTTTGAATCAAATCCTTGAATCCGACAAACTCCGCCCCGGCCCCTTTTGCATCGTCTGCCGCTTTGCCTTCGGCGAAGACAAGCACCCGCACTTTCTTGCCGCTGCCGTGGGGAAGCGGACACGTTCCGCGAACCATCTGATCGGACTGTTTCGGATCCACTCCGAGCCGAAACGAAACGGTTACGGTTTGATCGAACCTGGTCGGCTGAAATTTTTTAAGCGTCGCCACAGCGTCATTCAAGCTGTAGGCCTTTTTCCGGTCCACCTGCTCGGCGGAAGCGCGATATCTCTTTGAGCGATCTTGTTGCATGACTTTGTGCAGTCCAAACGAGCTGAAACACTCTCCTGCTAATGTTCGCCATTGCTGGCGAGGGCGACCAAACTAGCGGCGATTTCCCGATTGTCAAAAATCGCTCGCGCTGTCATCCCGAGTCGCGCAGACGAGGAGGGATCTCACGATGTTCGTATGAAGTCCGACCAAAGAGAGATTCCTCGCCGTCTGCGCGGCTCGGAATGACAATTGATCGGGCGTTCGATGTTGAGCCTTCACTGACCGGCCGGCCTCGACGGAGCGAGGCGGCTACGTCAAAAATCCGCGCCAACCTCTTCAACCACCGGTTGCGCCGCAGTTTTTGTCGGCCGCGGTGTCGCCGGTCCATTCCGAATAATCTTTCCTTCCTTCATCACAAACGAAACGCGTTCCGTCGCGGTGATGTCCTGCGTCGGATCGCCGGGCATGGCGATGACATCGGCCAGCTTTCCTTTCTCGAGCGTGCCGAGTTTCTGTGAAACGCCAAGCAGTTCGGCATCATTGGCGGTCGCGCTCTTCAACGCATCGATCGGCGACATCCCGAGATCGGTCATCAATTTGAATTCCTTCGCATTCTCTCCGTGCGGGAAAACGGCTGCATCCGTGCCGAAGGAAATTTTCACCCCGATCTTGAGCGCGTTTCGAAACATGTCAGAACGCGCGTTGAGCGCCGCCAAAGCCTTTGCCTGCAAAGCCGGCGGATAACTATCGAGTTTCCCCTTGATATATTCCGCCGCCATCAGCGTCGGCGTCAGGAACGTTCCCTTGTTTTTCATCAACGTCAGCGTTTCCGGTTTCAAGAATGAACCATGCTCGATCGAATCCACACCGGCTTCGATCGCTTCGCGTCCCGCCTGATCTCCGTGGCAATGCACTGCCACCTTCTTCCGCAACCGATGCGCTTCATCCACCAGCGCCGCCATCTCCGGGGGTGTAAATTGCGGCACGTCCACTTCATCGGTAAGGGAGAGCACACCCCCTGAAACGGCCGCTTTGATCACATCTGCCCCATTTCTCACCTCGAACCGCACCGCTTTGCGCACAGCATCTGGCCCGTCGGCAATGCCATCGGTGTAATCGGGTTCCGGCCCGAAAAGTCCGTCCCGAAATCCAGCCGCTTCGTCAAAATGACCACCCGTCGCCCCAATTCCACATGTCGCCACAAACATGCGCGGGCCAACCACAATTCCTTTCGCGATCGCATCCCGCAGCGAGACATCAAGGTAATCGTGGGACCGATACGTGCGCGCACCGACGTCACGGACGGTGGTAAACCCGGCTTCAACCGTCACGCGCGCTGCTGGAATCACGCTGTAGGCCTTGGCGGAAGTCGACACCTGCAATTCTCGCAAACGTGCCGCTTGGAAGTTGCTCAAATCGAGCGTGAGATGGGTGTGCGCGTCCATAAACCCAGGCGACAACGTCGCGTCCCCGAGATCGATCACCTGCGCGCCCGGGGGAATGGCAACATTCGCACCCACATCAGTGATTTTGTCGCCCTGCACCAAGACGACTCCATTCTGAGTCAGCGCCCTGGATTTCCCATCGAACAACCGCGCTGCTTTTAACGCGATGACTTGATCTGTCGCCAGCGCCGATTCAGCGAGAAGCGCTCCAGTGATTACCAGAATAAAGACGAAACGGATGAATTTCATGCTCGCGCTTATCAGATTGACGTCCGGTGCTCAAGCTGTTCCGCGGGAGCGCGGGCTGCCGGGCTAGCGTGCTGGCGATCGTGTCTCGCGGACTTTCCAAATTTTCTCCATCTCTACAGGTGACTGTTTCGGCGAGGCGCCGAAACCAGCACGCGGGACGCGTGCGCTGCCCCGGGATGACAACCAGCAAATCGCGCCGCATACTAACCCATGGTCAATGTTTCCATCAAATACACTGGCAATTTGCATTGCGACGCGACTCACGGCCCATCACAATCGAAAATCGCGACCGACGCCCCAGCCGATAACAAAGGCAAAGGTGAAGCGTTTTCGCCCACTGACCTGATCGCGACCGCACTCGGCACCTGCATCAGTACTACCATGGGAATCAAGGCCGAGGAACTGGGAGTCGACCTTCGCGGAATGGCCGTTTCGGTGCAGAAGGAAATGTCGAAAGACACGCCCCGGCGGATCGTCTCTCTGCCATCAGAGGTTCACATTCCGTTGCCGCCAGACTCACCGCACCGCGCCGTCCTGGAACAAACCGCGCTCAATTGTCCGGTCCACAAAAGCCTTCCGCCCGAAATCAACCGGCCGACCAAATTCTTTTGGGAAGGCTAGCTTTGCAGCGTTGAAACGCTGAAGCGCTAAAGCGAAAGCAATATCGCAGGAACAATCTAGCGAATCACCACTTTTCAGAGTTAACCCGCTTCAACCCTTTACCGTTCAACGAACGCGACTCCGCCCGTCACCGAGCTTCCGCCAGTTCGCGCTTTTCCGCCGGCGCCGCGTTTGCCGCGGGCTCATCCAGCAACTTCGCGAAGGCGTGCGCCTTCCGATTTTTCCAGCTGCCCTTGTGATACGCATAACCGGCGATCAGCGGCATCGCGATCGTCGCTTCCGCGTAAACCATTTGCTCGGCCCCCTGATCGACCTTGCCCCACGAATTTGCTTCCTTCAGCGTCGAACCGCTGAGCGCGCCATCGCGTACATCCGCCACCGTGATTTGCACGGCATACTTGTGCATCCCCACATCGAAACCGAGGTACTCGCCGGCTACCACCGTGTCCTGGGCAAAATTCTTCGGCACCCCGCCGCCGATCATAAATAGCCCGCTCTGTTTCGACGCGATCTTAATCTTCGTTAGCTCAAGAAAATCCTTGGCCGAATCGATGGTGAGATGATTGTCCGGATTCTTGTATTGATGATGAATCAAGCCGAACCCGGCGCTACAATCGCTGAAGGCCGGACAAAAGATCGGTACATCTTTTTCGAAGGCCGCCAACACGACCGACTGCCGGCCCGAGCCGGATTGGCGATTTTTCCCATTTTTCGTTAGATAGCGCCCCATCTCACGAATGAACTCACGCGAAGAATACGGCCGCGGCTCAAGTAAATCAGCAATCTCACCGCAGGTTGCATCGCAAACGCGCAGCTGATCTTCGTCAATGTAGGTATCGTAAATACGGTCGATCGCGAGACGGCGCAGGACATCGTCGTTCATGGAGACGTCGCCCTTGTAATGCCTGAATCCGAGCGCCTCGAAGAAATCCTGGTCGACGATGATCGCGCCGGTCGAAACGATAGCGTCCACCATGTTGTTCCGCACCAGATCGACGATGACGTTTTTTAACCCGGCGGAGATGAGCGAACCGGCCAGACACAAAATGATGGCGCAATCTTTCTCCCGCAGCATGGCGTCGTAAATCTCCGCGGCCCGACCCAGGTCGCGCGCGGAGAATGCCATCTTCGACATCGCCTCTACCAGCGGCACGACGTTGTATTTCTTAATGTCGATATGCTCAACTACATCGACTAACAGTTCGGATTTTTTCGGGTTCATATTCTCAACTCTGTCATCCCGAGCGGCAGTCGAGGGATCCCGTGAAGCGGCTTGGCTCGGCATGACCCTACGACGGGTACAACCATTTCATGTAATCCGCCACCCCGGCCTCGAGCGGAAATTGCGGGCTGTAACCGAGCGCACTTTTCGCGTTGGTTAAATCTGCTTCGGTGAAATTTTGATAATGCTTGTGCGGATTATCGAAATAATCCGGCTGCAAATTTGTCTGCAACACCCGATTCAAACTAAAGATCAGCTCGTTGAAGGATCGCGCTTGACCGCTGCCAAGGTTGTAAATGCCGCTCGCCTTTGCATCGAGCGCGCGAATCGTTCCATCGATCACATCTTTCACATAAACAAAATCGCGGCGCTGTTCGCCGTGCTTGAAGATCCGTGGACGCTGACCGGCGCGCATCTGCTGTGACAAATGGTAAATCATGCTCGCGGGCATGCCCTTGTGGGCTTCGCGCGGGCCATAAACATTGAAGTAACGCAACCCGACGATGACCCAGTCCGGATTTTCGCGCGCTAGCCGCGTCGCGATGTTGTCCATGATCGCTTTGGAAAAGGCGTAGATATTAGCAGGAGCAGCCGCAGTGGATTCGGCGCTCGCTTCCGTGGTTGCCCCATAAATTGAAGCCGACGAAGCGAAAATCACGCGGGTGCGAGTCGGCCAGGCGAATTCCAGCAGGCGGCGGAAGCTCTCCACGTTGTCGTGCGTTTGCTCAAACTGATCATGGTTCGTCGTGTCGGTAATCGATGCGAGATGAAAAATGGCGTCGAATTTTTCGCCACCAAATTGTTCACGCCAGTTCAACCTGGCCAGATCAGCGGCAACAAAATCGCCACGGTAGCCTGCGAGGTTCTTGAAATCGCCCGAGCGAAAGTCGTCGATCACGGTCAATCGCGAATGCGGGAATCGCTCCTGCAATTCCAGTACAAGATTCGAGCCGATAAAACCGGCGCCGCCGGTCACAACCAGATTTAGATTTGCGTCAGTCGATGGCACAGAAGAGATGCACGCAGGAAACGCGCCTGACTAAATAGGTCTTGAGCGCTGAAGCGCAAGCAACGAGTGCGAAGGAAAGTGCATGAAATTCGAAACCCAGTTCACTCGGGACTTCATTAAGCGATCACTTCCGGCGGCTGCCCGTCGCGTGCTGGAGATCGGTTGTGGTTCGGGCGAACTGGCGGCGAGCCTGCTTCAGGATGGAGTCTCTATCATCGCGATCGATAATGACGCCGATCTTATCGCCGCTGCGCAGCGGTTGGGCGTTGACGCTCGAATCGCCGCCTGGCCCGATTTTGAGGACGGGCAATTTGACGCCGTCCTTTTCACTCGCTCACTCCACCACATATACCCATTGGACAAAGCAGTGCAGCGGGCTGCCGATAGTCTGGTCATTGGCGGACGACTCATCGTGGAAGACTTTGCCTACGAAACAGCCGACGAAAAAACGCTGCAATGGTTTGCCGATGTAATCGACCGGCTCGACCGCACGGGTCTTCTGGTCAAAGGAGACGATTTTCTGAGCGCTCTTCGCTCGAAGACCGAAATGGCAAAGAGGTGGAGAGAAAATCACGAATCAGGCCTTCATACGGCCGCGAACGTTTTCGCGGAAATTAGGAGAGTTTTCGGCGAGACGCAGTACGAAGAAGCACCCTATTATTTTCGTTACCTGTCCACGGGCGATTGTTTCGACTGCAGATCGCGACAAAATTTTTCAAGACTTGGCGGAACAGGAGGCGGTACTCATATCCCGGGGCATGATTCTGGCGCTCGGCCGCCGTTTCGTAGCGGAACGGCGAAATAAGTCTTGAGCGCGGAAGCGAAAGTCGGTATTGCTGGATTAGTTCTTTGCGAGTTTGATCAAGTGGATCGGCGCGAGAAATCCGGTGTGAAACCGGAGCAGTTGCGCTGCTGTAACTGGATACGATTTCCCACGAGCCAATCGTTGCAGGGTCGGGCGTGTCGCCCGTGACTCTTTCAGCGGTGAAGGCGGGAAAAAGGTGAAGGTTGGTTGAGAGTTTGAGGGTTGAGAGTTGAGAGACCAGACGCGTCTCTCTTTCGCTCAACACTCAACCAAAGACCCTCAACCTCTTCGAAAGCCAGGAGCCAGAATATTCGACCGGTCCACCTCATTCGGCAGCGTGACGCACCCCGATTAGATCAGTTGGGTGTGTTTACGCTGGAATCCGATTCCGGAATCCGCCAGTCCGGCTCGGACCGAAAAAACTTCTTCGCAAAAAGAAGAATGAGAGTCGTGGACGATTCCGCTTCGGCAAAACAAGTCCGCCTCTCAAAAATTGGAGGAAACTTGTTATGTGGAAATGTCCAGCGCGTTGGTTGTTATTGGTTTGGTTGTTCGTGGCTGCGCCGACTCTCTGTCGCGCGCAGAGCCCAACGCCGTCGCCTTCACCGTCGCCGGCTGAAACCGAAAATGCGCCCGTCGTCGTCAGCGCGACGCGTATTGAGACGCCAATTAACCAGATCGGCAGCTCAGTGACAGTGATTGACGATCAAGAGATCGAAGTGCATCAGCAGCGTTCTCTGCCGGATGCGCTTCAGACCGTTCCCGGGCTGAACATCGTGCAGACCGGCGGTCCCGGCGGGAAGACTTCCGTCTTCCTGCGCGGCAGCAATTCGAATCAAACCAAAGTGTTGATCGATGGAATCGACGCCAACGACCCGAGTCAGGACGGCGTTTTCGATTTCGGGCAGGTCTTAACCGCCGATCTCGCCCGCGTGGAAGTGTTGCGCGGTCCGCAGAGCAGTCTCTTCGGGTCCGACGCGCTCGGCGGCGTAATCAATCTTGTGACGAAGAAGGGCGAAGGACCGCCGCGTCTGGAGGGAATGTTGGAAGGCGGTTCGTTCGGTACCTTCAATCAGAGTGCGAGGGCGAGCGGATCGACTTCGCGCTTCAATTACTCGTTCAACGTTGCGCATGTGTTCGTCGACGACACGCCGGTCACACCTTTGGATTTATTGCCCCCAGGCCGCAAACGCATCAATGACAGCTACGAGAACACGACGCTCTCAACAAGACTCGGCGTAGATTTGACTGACACATTCGGGCTCGAAGCGGTGGCGCGTTACACCGACTCGACATTGTTTTTTACGGGCGACGATTTCTCAGTTTTCCCGAGTGTGCCCGCGGCGGCGCAAAGCAAGCAGGACGCACAGCAATTCTTTACGCGTGGACAGGCGCAGCTCGCGCTTTTCGATGGCGCTTTCCAGAACACAATCGGCCTTGGCTACACGTATTACCACACAAAAATCCAGGAGCCTGATACAGGTTTTGGTCTTCCGCCCGCGAACCTGAATCACGGCGACCGGCTCAAATTCGACTGGTTAGGCAAAATCACGATGACAGAGCATTATGACTTGCTGCTTGGAGTCGAAGATCAAAACGATCGTTTGCTCGACAGCCCGATCTCGGCGGAGAACGGCAACGTCGCCGGCTTTGCCGAGCTGCAGGCGGAAATCTTGCCTGAGCTTTTTGCAGCGGTGAGCGTTCGTCATGACGAAAACGAACGCTTCGGCGGAAAAACGACCTGGCGAATCGCCCCCGCCTATTTGGTTCCGAAGATCGGCACGAAATTAAAAGCCAGCTACGGCACCGGCTTCAAAGCGCCGAGCCTGACGCAACTTTTCGTCGATTTTCCCGCCTTCAATTTTTTCGCGAATCCAAATCTGCAGCCGGAAGAGAGCGAGGGCTACGATTTCGGCTTCGAACAGCCGCTCTGGGAAAATCGCGTCCGTTTCGGCGCGACCTATTTCCATAACGAGATCACAAATCTCATCCTGCCGAACGCCACCTTTACTTCACTGGAAAATATCGGCCGCGCCACGACGGAGGGAGTGGAAGTATTCGCTTCGCTCTCGATCAGCGATCGCTTCAACGTGCGCGTCGATTACACCTACACCGACGCGACTGATGACGATACCGGCCTGGAGTTGCTGCGCCGGCCGAAAGATCGCGCGAGCCTGAGCGCGACCTGGCGACCGCTCGATCGCCTCTCGATTTCAACGACGATGATTTACGTCGGCTCCCAGGTCGACGGGAATCGCAGCTTTTCCATTCCGCGGCTAAATACCGATCCGTATTTTATCGCCAATCTCGCCGCCGAATACGACATGGGCAAAGGAGTGACCGTCTTCGCGCGCGCTAACAACTTGTTCGATGAGCGATATCAGGATCCGACCGGATTTCAGCGCCCGGGGTTCGGTGTTTATGGCGGAGTTCGCGTCAACTTCGAAGTCGCCGGCGCGCAAAAAGAACAAAACCGAAAGCTACACAAAGGAGAGTTCGAAATGATTTCTGACAACGATGCCCAACAGCTTCCCACAACGACCGCCAATTTTCTCTGGCTCGCGATCCTCGCGCTCGCCGGTCTCGGCGGAAGCCTTGTCATTTCGTGCGTAACCCCGCTTGTTGCGCTCGCCGTCGCTCTCGCGGGCACGGTCAGACTCACCGTCGCTTTGCGCGCGATGATTGCGATCTGGTTAACGAATCAGTTCCTGGGTTTCGCCTTCCTGCATTTTCCGCGCACCTCAAACACATTTCTCTGGGGCGTCGCGATTGGCGTGGCCGCGCTTTTGTCGACTCTGGTTGCGTCGATCGCGCTCAGGCGCGCGCCGTCCTGGTCCACCCCGGCTCGAATTGGTCTGGCGTTTTTCTTCGCCTACGCGATTTACGAAGCGAGTCTTTTCGTCGCCGCTCTCTTCCTGGGAGGAAGCGAGACTTTTTCGCCTGCGATTGTCACGCAAATTGGTCTGGTCAATCTTGCCTGGCTTGCTGGTCTCGTCGCTCTTAACGAGCTGTTATTGATCGCGTGCAAACGATGGTTCGGCGCGATCCCGCGATTTGTGAAAGCATCCTGACGAAGTGATTCATCCACGGATCATCTCGCTGTTGCCGAGTGCGACCGAAATTGCGGCCGCGCTCGGTTTCACACAACATCTCGTCGGGCGCTCGCACGAATGCGATTTCCCTCCCGGCGTCGAACAACTGCCCGTCTGCAGTTCGAGCAAAGTTCCGGTCCGCGGTTCGTCGTTTGAAATTGATGAGCGAGTGAAAGCGATCGTGGCGGAAGGCCTCTCCGTTTACCGCGTCGACGTCGAGCGCCTGCGTGAACTGGAACCCGACCTGATCCTGACGCAAACACAATGCGCGGTCTGCGCTGTTACTCCGCGCGATTTGGAAGAAGCGCTTTGCACATGGGTCGGAACGGAGCCGGCGATTTTGTCGCTCGAGCCGAACAATCTCGATGATGTCTGGAACGACATTCGCCGCGTCGGTGACGCGCTGGGCGTTTCGCAACGCGCTAACGAGTTGATCGCTTCACTTACGCAGCGTCTGGCCGAGATTCGCGAGAGAACATCTGCAATTAAGACCCGGCCGCGTGTCGCGGCGATCGAGTGGCTCGGTCCGCTCATGGCTGGTGGAAACTGGATGCCTGAGCTGATCGAGATTGCAGGTGGCCGTAGCCTATTCGCGCAGGGCGGCGAACATTCTACCTGGCTCGATTGGCCTGCGCTCGTGGAAGCTGACCCAGAGTTTATTTTGCTTCTGCCCTGCGGCTTCACGATTCCCCAAACCATCGCCGATCTTGATTTGCTGACGCAAAATCCGGCGTGGTCAAAGTTAAGAGCGACGCGCAGCGGCGAAGTTTACCTGATCGACGGCCATCACTTTTTCAATCGGCCCGGTCCGCGTTTGGTCGAGTCTGCGGAAATTGTGGCGGAGATTCTGCACCCCGACCATTTCGATTTTGGTCACCGCGGCGCGGGATGGATCGCGCTCGCCGATGCGAGATAAATTTCTAGATGAAAGAACCTGTCGTGATGTCGTGGAGCGGCGGAAAAGACAGCGCGATGGCGTTGCACGAATTGCTTCGTGCCGGCGCGTACGAAGTCGTGTCGCTTCTGACGACTGTGTCCCAGGAATATCGCCGCATCAGCCATCATGGTGTTCGTGAATCACTGCTCGACGAACAGGCGAACGCGATCGGCCTTCCGCTTCGTAAAGTCTATTTGCCGTCAGGTCACGGCGGTTGCACCAACGAAGTCTATGAATCGATCATGAAAGAAGTGATGCTCGAATTCCGCAGCGATGGCGTGCGCACAGTCGCATTTGGCGATTTGTTTCTCCAAGATCTGCGCGACTGGCGCGAAGCCAATCTCGCGACCGTCGGGATGCGCGGACTCTTTCCGATTTGGAATCGAGATACCGCACAGTTTGCACGCGATGCAATCGCGCTTGGTTATAAAGCGCATCTATCGTGCGTGGAGGATCGCGTCGGAGCCGATTTTGCCGGGCGCGAGTACGATAGCGAGTTGCTGCGCGATCTTCCCGTCGAAGTCGATCCCTGTGGCGAAAACGGCGAGTTCCACACCTTCGTTTATGCCGCTCCAATTCTTCGTCAGCCAATCTCGGTGCGAGTTGGCGAAATCGTCGCGCGCGATGGCCGGCATTACGCGGACCTCATCTCCACAAGAAAACCTGAACCGTCACGCTCTTGAATATCGATGCGGTCGCTATTAATCGCTAAGAGTGAATCCGGAGTTGTATCTCGTCGCCGGTTTGGTTGCGGGCGCGGCGGTTGCAGGTTGCTTTTTCTTTCTCACCCGACGCAATCGCTCGGACGAAACTGAATTACTGCAGCGTTTGGAATTGCTCGATCGCGCGCAGGAACGGACCGAACGGACGTTGCGCGAGGAAATGTCGCGCGGTCGTGAAGAGAATGCGACTGCGGCCAAATCACAAAGGGAAGAACTGACCGCCTCGCTCGAAGGTGTGCGCGGGATCGTTGATCTACGTCTGCAGGAGTTGCAAAAGGACAACGCGCAACAAATCGAGCGGATGCGCACCACCGTTGACGAGAAATTGCACGGAACCTTGGAAAAGCGGCTCGGCGAATCGTTTAAACTCGTGAGCGAGCGACTCGAACAGGTCCACCAGGGTCTCGGTGCGATGCGACAGCTGGCTGCCGATGTAGGAGGGTTACAGCGCGTCCTGACAAACGTAAAGACGCGCGGCGGCTGGAGCGAATGGCAGCTCGGCGCCTTGCTGGCAGAAATGCTGACACCCGATCAGTTCGCAAAAAACATGAAGACGCGTGACGAGACCGATGAGCGTGTCGAGTTCGCAATCAAGTTGCCGGGGGACGAAAACGGCGCGCCAGTGTGGTTGCCAGTCGACGCGAAATTCCCGATGGAACACTACGAGCGTTTGGCAGTCGCGCAGGAAAGAGGCGATGCCGAGGCCGTCGAAACAGCGGTCAGAACTTTGGAGACACAGTTGAAGAAGTGCGCCAAAGACATTTGCGATAAGTACATCAACCCGCCGAAGACGACCGATTTCGCGCTGTTATTCTTGCCAAGTGAAGGACTGTATGCGGAAGCGATCCGCCGTGTTGGTCTGGTTCAAAACGTGCAGCGCGATTGCCGCGTCACCTTTGTGGGTCCGACCACGTTGGCGGCACTGTTGAATAGTTTGCAAATGGGATTCCGGACGCTGGCGATTCAGAAGCGCTCCAGCGAAGTGTGGAATCTTCTCGCCAGCGTAAAGACCGAGTTTGGGAAATTTGGCGAATCGTTGACTGCGGTGAAGGACAAGCTCGATCAAGCCGCGCGCAAGATGGAGGATGTCGATGTGCGTTCGCGTGCGATTACGCGGAAGCTCCGCGATGTTGAAGAGCTGCCAAGCAATCCCCAGCCTCTTCTGCCGGAGCTGCTGCAGAGCGATGACGAAGACTGCTAATGGAAGTTAGCCATCTTGGCTGACTCGGCCAACATGCTTCCAGCTTCGTGTTTTTCTAGCACGGCAGTCTAAAGTGTAACTTCCCTAAAGCGCCTCGTCCCACTTGGTCTTGTCCTTGAGTAGAAGCTCGCGCAACAGACGAATCGGCGGCATGCCATGATCGAGCAATTGGTTGTGAAATTGTTCTAACGAGAATTCGTCACCCTGTTGCGCCTTGTAATCCTCCCGCAGTTTCATAATCTGCATCTTCCCCAGGCTGTAATTCAGGTATCCGTAATCGAACGTGCCACGCATCGCTTCGTCGTGCGCTGGTTTCTCTTCGTAATAGCAATTTTCCTGAAAGAATTTCGTCGCCTCGTCGATCCCCATCCCCTGAGTGTGCATCTTCACCGAAACACACAGCCGGCAAAGCCGCAGCAGCGCTTCCGAGGCCTGAGCCATTCGATATTTCGCCGCTCGCTTTTGTTCCTCCACGCTGCCCGGCGGCTTCTTCGGCCCGCCGAAACCCTGATCGAGCATCATTTGCTCGCAGTAATGCGCCCACCCTTCGATAAAAGCGTAGCTTCCGAAAATCTTCTCGATCTTGTTTGCGACTGACGCATTCAACCGCAGAAACTGCACATAATGGCCCGGATAAGCTTCGTGGATCGAGGTTATATCAGCGGTGTAGTAGTTAAATGACGTAAGCCATTCCTCCTTTTGCTCCTGAGTCCATGCCGGTTCGACCGGTGTGACATAATAAAACGCTTCCGTCGCCTTCTTCTCAAACGGTCCCGGTGTATCCATCGAGGCGAACGATGTCGCACGATCGTACTGCGGCGTCTCCTTTACCTGTGCTTTCGCGTTCGGTGGAATCCCGACAATCTTGTGCTCGGTCACGTAAGCACGGATTTGATCCAGGGTTTTTGCGATATCAGGGATCAGCTTTTCCGCGGTCGGATGTTCCTTCTGGATTTGTTTGAACACTTCGGCCGGTGATTTGTTCGGATCGATGACTTTGGCGGCGTCTGCGAAAACCTGTTGCTCCTCTTCTAGTTTAGCGAGCCCGATCTCCAGGATTTTCTCAGGCGGCAAGTCGACCAGCTCGGTTTCCGTTAGCCATCGTTGATAGCGCGCTGCGCCCAAACTGAACGTCGACGTCGATCTTGGCAGTTTTTCTTTCTCGAGCCAGGTGGCAAAATCGCTCAGCGCGTTGGCCGCCTTACGATTCGCGTCCAGAAAATTGCCGCGCACCTCCTGGTCTTTCACGGCATCGGCGGCTGCCACCATGTCCTTACGCAGAAAATCGGCGGAACCGCGAGCGATTTGGATCGCGAGTTCGATATGTGGCTTGGGCAACACCGACTCCAAATTCGTTTTGCCGGCGATCAAAATGTTCGGGATCTGCAATTCAATCGCAGTCAGGCTGCGGACGCGGTCCGCCAGAGGGGCGAAATTGCGCGCGATGTAAATATTTAAATCCGCGCAGTGCGCATACGTCATCGGGTTGCGCTCAAACTTATGAACATCCTGAAATTCAAAGAGCTCGTTCGCGATTGTGGCCTGCAGAATACGCAGGTCGATCCCATTTCGCGCATTCAACTCCTCGGGCTCGAATTTCCGCAATCGATCCTCGAAACGCTGCAGACGCTGCAATTCAGCATCCAGCGCGAGCCGACTGAAATCATCCGCGCGACCATCGTATTCGTGAAATCCAAGACGAGTGGCGAGAAGGGGGCGGGCGTTGAGATACCCTTTGATGAATTCTTCCTCCACTGCGGCGAATTCAGCATCAGTATTTTGCGCAGCGCTGACGACCGGCCCGATTATGATAAGGCTGAGCGCAAGAAATCGATTGATCATTTGGCCGAAGCGGAACGTTAGCGAATGGGTTGGCCGTTGCCAAAAATTTCGCGCTGAGCGAAATTGGTAACCGTCATGAAACGTCGATTTGTTCTTATCGTACTGGCATTGCTCGCGATTATCAATGGACTGGTCGCGGTGCGATTGTTTACTGCACACGCGGCGGAAAACGATCCTGATAACGGCTACACGCAGATTGCGGTCTTCGCCAAAGCCTTGCAATTGCTCCGGCAGGATTACGTCGACGATAGTAAAACGAGCTATCACGACCTCGTTTATGCCGCGATGAAAGGCATGCTCGCTTCGCTCGATCCGCACAGCCAGTTCATGGAGCCGGACGATTTTCGTGAGATGCAGGATGACACCCGGAGCCGGTTCAACGGCTTGGGCATCGAAGTGTCAGGTAGAAACGGTGTGCTGACGGTTGTCACGCCCATGGAAGACACACCCGCAGCGAAAGCGGGGATTTTGGCAGGCGATCAGATTTTGAAAATCAACGGTGCGCCCACGGACCGTCTGGAGTTACAGCAGGCGGTAAATTTGTTGCGCGGCAAACCCGGACAAAAGGCGACTCTAACGATTCTTAGGCCATCGACCAAGGAGGTCAAAGACTACGTTTTGGAACGAGCGGAAGTAAAGGTGCAAAGCGTAAAGAACGCGCATCTCATCGATCAGGAACTGACCGGACCATTCAAGGTTGGCTACATAAGAATAATGCAATTCAACGAGCCAACGGCTGAGGAATTGGCGAAGGCGCTTGATGATTTGCAGAAACGCGGAATGCAGGCGCTGATTCTCGATTTACGAAATAACCCTGGCGGCTTGCTTAATAGCGCCGTCGACGTCTGCGGGCAATTTCTGCCCCCGAATACCACGGTCGTTTCAACGCAGGGCCGGGCAGCGTCACAGGAGCGCGAGTACACCACTTCCGTCACGGCAAAAGAGCGACCGCGTTTTCCGCTCGCAGTCCTGGTCAATGAAGGCAGTGCCAGCGGCGCGGAGATCGTCTCGGGCGCGCTCAAGGACTTGAAACGCGCCATTCTGGTCGGCGAAACGACATTCGGGAAAGGATCGGTGCAAAATGTTTTGCAACTTCCGGATGGCTCGGCTTTGCGCTTCACCACCGCGAAATACTACACCCCTGGGAAACAGGTGATTCATGGGAACGGCGTCGCCCCAAATATCTCGGTCCCAATGACAGCCGAGCAGGAACGCGCGCTCTTTGTTGCGCGCAACAGTGACGCCAAAATGGAAGACGAGAAGACGCTGATTCGTTCGCGCGACCCACAACTCCTACGCGCGATTGACGCGATCAAAGGCGGAATGATTTACGCGCAGGAGAAGGCGACGAAGAGCGAAACGAAGGAGTAGTCGTTCCCCCGCCTCGCGTCGTCACTTTCTTTGGTCATTCGGATTTAGTCATTCATTTCGTCAGTTTCTTCTTGTGACAATTCTCGCAATCGAAACTTCCTGCGACGAGACTGCTGTCGCGATTTTACGCGACCGTGAGATGCTGGCGAGCGAAGTGGCGTCGCAGATTGCCGAACACGAAAAATTCGGCGGCGTAGTTCCGGAAGTGGCGTCGCGCAATCACCTGGCGCAGCTCCCGCATTTGCTCGAGCGGGCGACAACATCTGCGAAGATTGCGATGAACGAAATCGACGCGTTCGCAGCGACGAGCGGACCAGGCCTTGCCAGCTCGTTGCTGGTAGGAAATTCAACCGCGAAAGGCCTGGCTATCGGCGCTGGAAAACCATTTCTCGCTATTAATCATCTCGAGGGCCATTTGCTCTCGCCATTTTTCGGGCGCGCTGGAATCGCACCGAACATTTCTCTCATCGTTAGCGGCGGACACACCTCGCTAGTGAAGATGCGCGGTATCGGCGATTACGAAATTTTGGGTCGCACTGTCGATGATGCGGCCGGCGAGGCGTTCGACAAGGTGGCAAAGCTACTCGGCCTCACTTATCCCGGTGGGCCGGTAATTGAAGCGCGCGCAAAAAACGGTGACCCGAAAAAATTCGATCTGCCGCGCAGCATGCTGAATTCAGGGGACCTGAATTTCAGTTTTAGCGGGTTGAAGACCGCGGTGCGGTATTTGTTACCGAAGGTCGTCGGCCCGAGCGAAAGTGCCAGTCCGGCTCGGGATGACGTTCTAGCGGACCTCTGCGCTTCCTTTCAACAAGCAGTGATCGATGTCTTGCGGGAAAAAAGTTTACGAGCACTGCGACAAAGTAAGTCGCGCACGCTGACGTTGAGCGGCGGCGTTAGTTGCAACTGCGCCCTCCGGGAGGATTTACGCGCAATGTGTGAGAAAAACGAAATCGAATTTCTTGTCGCCGAACCGTGGTTGTGTACCGACAACGCGGCCATGATCGCGTTCGCTGCATTGCTACGACTGCAATCTGGGTTGCAATCTGAAGTGACTGAAGAGATCGATCCGAATCTTGCAGTTGCATAGCTAAACTGCTAAAAGACGCGCTGCTGCCGCTGAATGATTAAGCGAATAATTGAGCTCTGCCTATCGGCGTTTGGTCCATAATCCTTGTCAGCATCATTGGTGGTCCGCTTCGTTCTCCAATCATAATCTTCTTTGCTACTTGCCTGCGTGCTTATCTTTTCGCTCCTATTGCCGGAACGGTTTTGTCGATAGAATCAATACTCGCGAGCGAGGAGATAATTCGCAAGTTCGCGCAGCGGCTCTGCTTCTCTACCGAAAATTTTTAGCGCCCCTTGCGCATTCTTCGTTAATCGGCGCGCTTCCCCGCGCGAAGCGTCGACTCCGATCACCGCGGGATAGGTCGCCTTTTGGGCAGCGACATCTTTCCCGGCGCTTTTACCGAGTTTCTCGGTCGTTTGGGTGACATCGAGAATGTCATCTATCACTTGGAAAGCCAGCCCGAGCGAATGTCCAAACTTCGTTAGCGCACGCAATTTTTTTGCATCAGCGTTTGCGCTCATCGCCCCGAGACGAATTGAGGTCGTAATCATCGCGGACGTTTTATTTTCGTGAATGTACCGCAGTTCATCGCGCGAAACTTTTTTCCCTTCCGCTTCGATATCGGCCACCTGACCGGCAATGAGTTTGCGGCTGCCAGCTGCGACCGCGATCTCGCGCAGAATTTCAGCCATCGGATAACGGCGTGTTGGTCTCGTGTGAGCGGCAATTTCAAATGCGACCGTCAACAACGCATCGCCGGCAAGGACCGCGATGCCGTCACCGAAAACTTTGTGGCAGGTAGCGCGGCCACGGCGGAAATCGTCGTTGTCCATGCTCGGCAGATCGTCATGGACCAGCGAGTAAGTGTGGATGCATTCCATGGCGCAGGCCAATGGCAGTGCGGCGGTGGCTTTTCCCCTGCAGCCTTCGGCGGCGGCGAGACAAAGAATCGGTCGCAACCTTTTGCCGCCCGCGAAAAGCGAATAGCGCATCGCTTTGTGGATGGTAGGTGGCGCCGCGGTTTCCTTGGGCAGAAACCGATCCAGTGCGCGGTCGATCAAGCGCTGGCGGGATTTCAGGTACGCAGTCAGGTCCACGATGCTAAAAATAAGGACAGGATTAACAGGATTATTCAGGATTACAAAGGCAGAAGGCTTCTCTCCGTAATCCTGTTAATCCGGTCAAAAGAAAGTCAGGTTGACCCCGCCTAACAAAGAAAACTACTAAGATTCGAGAGGCTACCGGGTTAAACTGGTAAACAAATGCCGGACGGTGACGCGAACGCGGAACGGATGCAGATGCTGCTGCGACGATTTGAGCGTCCGCTCTTGCAATTCGCGACGCGAATCACCGGCGACCGGGAGCGAGCGCGCGATGTGGTGCAGGAGACTTTTGTGAAATTTCAGAATAACGGGGCTTTTCAGAACCCGGAGCCGGCAACCTGGCTCTTCACCGTCTGTCGTAACGGAGCGCTCAATGTTTGCCGAAAGGAAAGGCGGATGCAGTATCTCGACGAGAAGTTGATCGAAGCGCACGAAGCCGGACAACCGATGCCGTTCGAGCGGCTGGAACAAAAAGAAGCCGCCGGATTTCTGTTACGGATTGTGGCGACACTTCCGGCGCGACAACGGGAAGTGCTGCAACTCAAATTTCAAAACGATCTGAGTTATCAGCAAATCGCTGAGATCACGAAAACGACGGCCAACAACGTGGGCGTGTTGATCCATACCGCACTGACGACACTGCGGCAGAAGTACGGGCAGACCGCCAAAGACTTTATCCCATTCACATCAAGAACGACCTAACGAGACATGGACCCGGACGATCCGAAATTAACAGCTTACGCGCTCGACGAACTGGATGAGATCGAGCGACAAGCGATTGCGCGCGCGGTGGGCACGTCCCCTGAAGCACAACGCGAAATTCAAGAGACCCAAACAATGGCACGGCTGTTGCGGGCCGAGTTCGCGGCCGACTTAGAATATCCTGTCGATGCTACGAAGAAACCGCTCTCGGCAAACCTGATCGACATTCGCGATGATCCGTGGTTCTGGACACGCGCACGACCGCTCGCGATCGCCGCAGTGCTGGCGATCTTCGCAGTAATCGGGCTGGCGCTTTTCGGCAGCTACCAACTTCGTCAGCACGAAATTGCGGAGGCAGCTCGACGAGTTGCTGAGCTCCGCTCCAAACCCGGCACGATCGAAGCGGAATTCGAAGCCGCTGCAGCGACTCCTTCCTCGTACGCGATCGTTCGACGGTTCATCAACGAAGGCGTGCTGCCCCCAAAGGATTCGGCGCGAATCGAAGAAATGATTAACCATTTTACTTACGATTATCCGGAGCCAACACGGGAGCAGCCGCTTTCGCTCGATGTCGAAGTCGCGAGTTGCCCCTGGGCAGACTCGCATCGCCTGATTCGAATTGGACTGAAAGGGCGCGAGACAGCGAGTTCCGAGGCTGACACTGGCCAAGCGCCGGCCGGGCCAGTAAAGATTGCCAAAGAGGTAAAGATTCAGGTGGAGTTCAATCCGGCAGAGGTAGCCTCTTATCATTTGATCGGATACGAACAACAGATGCCGGGCAAAGAAGGCCTAAATCGCAACGAGATCGATGCGGGCGAGATCGACGCCGGACACTCGGTAACTGCTTTCTATGAAGTGGTGCCCGCGGAGGCGAGTGCGAATCCAGCGGCGACGATGCCGCCAATGGACTCGCGCCAGCATCGGTCCTATGCGACCCATTCCGCCCAAGGATTTAACGAGATGTTGACGGTAAAGCTGCGCTACAAGAAACCGAACGACGATAAAAGTGAATCGATTCAGCGGACCTTGGTTGATGACGGCAAGCAGTTCGCCAGCGCGTCCCCTGATTTCAAATTTGCCGCGGCGGTGGCGGAGTTTGGAATGCTGTTGAACGAATCCGAGTTCAAGGGAAATGGAACGCTCGGTGCGGTGCTGGAATGGGCGCAGGAAGGCAAAGGCATTGATGGGAATGGTTACCGCGCCGAGTTTGTTGACTTGGTGCGAAGAGCACAGGCGCTAACGCGAGGTTAAGATTGCTAAAAGCGTTACATCGTTAAAACGGTTAAAAGTTCCGCGGTTTTATAGCTTTAACGACTCAGTTTTAACGTTTTAATGTTTTTCAAATATTCTCCGCCGTCTGCGTCGCCGTCACGGGTTTCACCCGCATGGCAAGGAATGCCCCGAACAACAGGATCGCCGCGCTCCAAATTTGCGCGACGGTGAGGCGTTCGTGAAAAATCCAAGCCGAAAGAAGCAGGGCCCCGAGCGGACAGAGCAGTTGCAAGGTCTGGGCAAGTGCGACCCCGATTTCCTGAATGGCGACGTAGTATAAGACGTGGGCCACGGTGATGCAGGTGACAGCGGAAACGGCGAGAATTAGATTTACAAGCCAGGTCACGTGTACCGGCGTCGCAACATTTCCAAAAGCGCAGGTCAGTGGAAAAAGAAGGGTCGAAGTGATGAAACTAACAAGCCCAAAACTGCGAATCGAACCGAGCTTGGCGGACGGACGTTTAACGAGCACAGCGTAGAGCGCCCAGCAAGTGGTAGCGACAAAAGCAATCAACAGCCCTCGAATGGCAACGTGGCCCGTGTCGGTCCCAGGTTGAAACCAAAAAACGCCCACGGCCCCAAGCAATCCCAGTAACGTCCCGACCTGGAATTGCCATTGCCGGAGAATGTGCCGCTCTTCCGGAAAGAAAATGAGCGCGAGCAACGCGGTCATGATTACCGAAGAACGCGTGAAAATCGCGTAGACACCGGGACCGATGTAGAAAAGCGAGATTGTCTGGGTGATTTGATGGACCACGTTCGGGAGCGACGGGATCAGGCAGAGGGCAAACGCGCGCAGGTCGAGCCGGGGTCCGCCGCGCCTGATGCGGAAAGCGACGAACGGTGCGATGGCGAGACAGGCGACGCTGTAGCGGTAGAAGTTTTGCGCCCAAACATCGTAGTAACGCAGCAGGTAAAACTGAAACAGTGATGGAAGCGACCAAATGACAACGGTGGCGAAGAGGGCCAGGTATCCACGCGAAATGCTGGGCCTGGCGGAGCGGAGCGGCCCTGGCGGGGCAGAAGATAAAATTTCCACGGCTTTGGATTTTACTGGCTAGCCAGCCTTTTATCGCGCAATAAGGTAGTTGCTGGAGGAGAACGCCATGACCATTTCAAAATATCTATCGATCACCGCAATTGTTTTTGCACTGACCATTCCCAGAGGTGATGCCAAAGAGACGGGTGACGCGAGTAGCAATCACAACAACAAGGGAGTGGAACTCGCGCAACAACACCAGTACGAAGAGGCCATCAAGGAGTTCAACCTCGCGATCCAAGCCAATCCGAAAAACGCCAAGGCTTACGTGAACCGCGGCAGCATCTTTCGCGCGATGCACGCACAGGCCCAGGATCAGCAATACGATGATGCGATCAAAGATTTTAACAAAGCAATCGAAATCGCCCCCAAGGATCCGTCCGGATATCTGGAACGCGGGCAGACGCTGGTCATGCAAAAACAATATACCGAGGCGTTGACGGATTTAAATAAGGCGATGGAACTGAAACCGGACAACATGATGGCGGTACGGCTGCGCGGATTCGCTGAGATTGGGCTTCAAGACTGGGACAAAGCGACGGCGGATTTTACGACGGTCATACAAAAAGACCCGAATGACGCGCAGGCCTATGAGCGCCGTGGATTCGTTTATCGCAGCCAGAAAAAGTACAATGAAGCGATCGCCGATTACGACAAAAGTTTGGAGATCAAGCCGGATCCGGACGTTTATACGAAACGCGGCTACACCTACGTTACTTACCTGCAAAATTACGAGAAAGGGATAGCCGATTATGAGCAGGCCCTGAAAATTAATCCCAACGACTACGATACGCAGGAGCGTTTGCGCTACGCGCAGGCGGCCCTCGCAGGGAAAAATGCGCCGCCTCCCGCCGCTACGCCAGCGCCGACACCGGATACCGGTTTGTTCACCCCCCTGAACATCGGAATTGCACTGGTGGTGCTGTTGGTTCTGATCGGGATAATTTTTGTCGTTATGCGCCGCCGTCGCGGGAGCGACGAGGAGTCTACTGCCGCCGGTCCGATCCGCTAAGAAATTGCTTTGACAGGGCAGGCCCGGCTGATAGTTTGCGGCCGCTTTTTGCTGGACGAAGCGGTCCCAAGGTCGTTCAAACGGCGGCTCTGGGACTTTTGCTTCTCTGGTGTGAGCGAAACCGGTTCGCCCATGTAGCTCAGTTGGTAGAGCACGTCCTTGGTAAGGACGAGGTCACCGGTTCAATCCCGGTCATGGGCTCCAGTGAGTCCAGCCAGCGGGAAGCAACCAGACGCAGTTTTATTTAACAAAGGATAACGACAAATGGCTAAGGAAGCATTCAAACGCGACAAGCCGCACGTGAATGTCGGCACGATCGGACACGTTGACCACGGTAAAACCACTTTAACCGCAGCTATTACCACCGTGCTCTCGAAAAAGGGGATGGCTGAAGTGCGCAAATACGAAGATATCGATAATGCGCCGGAAGAAAAAGAGCGCGGCATCACTATCAACACCGCGCACGTGGAATACCAAAGCGATAAACGACATTACGCCCACGTCGATTGCCCCGGTCACGCCGACTACGTCAAGAACATGATCACCGGCGCGGCGCAAATGGACGGTGCCATTCTGGTTGTTTCCGCGGCCGACGGCCCGATGCCGCAGACGCGTGAGCATATCCTGCTCGCTCGTCAGGTGGGTGTGCCGGCGATGGTCGTTTTCTTGAACAAGGTCGATATGGTCGACGATCCCGAATTGCTTGATCTGGTGGAAATGGAAGTGCGCGACTTGCTCACGCAGTATGAATTTCCCGGAGACAAAATCCCGATCGTGAAGGGAAGCGCGCTGAAGGCGCTCGATGGCGACGCCGAGCAGGAGAAGCAGGTGCTCGCGCTGGTTTCCGCAATTGATGATTACATCCCAGTGCCGGATCGGCCGGTTGATCAGCCATTTCTTATGCCGGTGGAGGATGTGTTCAACATCGAAGGTCGCGGCACCGTTGCGACCGGTCGTGTTGAGCGCGGAGTGCTCAAGAAGATGGAGGAAGTCGAAATCGTCGGCATCCGTCCCACCGCGAAAACGACCGCCACCGACATCGAGATGTTCCGCAAACTTCTCGATGAAGCCCGCGCCGGCGACAACGTTGGCGTGCTTCTGCGTGGGACGAAGAAGGAGGAAATCGAGCGCGGTCAGGTTATCGCCAAGCCCGGCACGATCACGCCGCACAAGAAGTTCAAGGCGGAAGTATACGTTTTGAGCAAGGAGGAAGGCGGCCGTCACACCCCGTTCTTCACCAATTACCGGCCGCAATTCTATTTCCGCACCACTGATGTCACCGGACAGGTTAAGTTGCCGGATGGCGTCGAAATGGTCATGCCCGGCGATAACGTCGCGATTGAAGTGGAATTGATCACTCCGATCGCGATGGAAAAGACGATTCGGTTTGCGATTCGCGAAGGCGGAAAGACAGTTGGCGCGGGTCGCGTCAGCGAAATCCTGGATTAAGACAACTTCCTCTGACGACTTGAGAGAGCGGCGAGGAAGAGCAGATTAAGAGGAGGAAGAAAAGCCTTACGCCAGTAGCTCAATTGGTAGAGTAGCGGTCTCCAAAACCGTCGGTTGGGGGTTCGAGTCCCTCCTGGCGTGTTTTTGGAATGTTTGATAACAATGTTTGATCTGATTTCACCAGTGGCCATTCGGCGTTCGGCGTTTGTTTCGGTGATACCCGGCCGGCAACGATCATGCTAACAAAAACGAAGAACTTCTTTAACGAAGTAAAGGTGGAGCTGCAAAAAGCTTCCTGGCCTTGGGACCCGAAAGAGAAGGGATTCAAAAAATACAAGGAACTATCGGATTCAACCGTCGTAGTCATCATCGCGATGGTGCTTTTGGGTGGTTATGTTGCCTTCTGGGATTTCATTCTCGTTAACGTCGTCCACTTCTTTACCCGCATTCACTAGTTGTATGGCACAGGCACTCGCAGCGAAGGATCAGTGGTTCGTCGTCCACGTGCTTTCCGGGCAGGAGAACAAGGTCAAAGATAATATCGAGAAGCGCGTCAAGACCGAAGAAATGAGCGACGTTATTTACGAGGTGCTCGTTCCCACCGAACGCGTCTCGGAAATCAAGAAAGGCAAGAAAAGCGAAACGACGCGCAAGTTTTTCCCGGGCTACCTGATCGTGAACATGCATCTGCTCGACGAAAATAACCAGCTGGTCGATCGCACCTGGTATTTTATCAAAGACACACCCGGGGTGATCGGCTTTGCCGGGACCAAGGACAAACCCATTCCGATGCGACAATCGGAGGTCGAATCCATGCTCGCGCAGATGAAGGAACGCGAGGAAAAGGTGAAGCCTAAGGTTTCATTCGAGGTCGGCGAAACGGTGAAGGTTGCCGACGGGCCTTTCCAAAATCAGAATGGTATCGTGGAAGAGATCGATCCCGAACGCGGCAAGCTCCGCGTCTCCGTCACCATCTTTGGCCGCGCCACACCGGTCGAGCTAGAGTATTGGCAGGTAGAACGAGGATAGAATCGCCCATCACTCAACTCTCAACTAGCAACTCTCAACTTTTTCAATGGCAAAAGAAGTAGTAGCTACAATCAAACTGCAAATTCCCGCCGGCCAGGCTAATCCTGCCCCGCCCGTCGGAACCGCGCTGGGTCCACGCGGCGTCAACATTATGGCCTTCTGTAAGGAATTTAACGCCGCCACCCAGAAACAGGCCGGGGACATCCTTCCCGTCGTCATCACTGTCTTCAAAGACAAGTCATTTACTTTCATTACCAAGAGCCCGCCGGCAGCCATCTTGTTAAAGAAAGCGGCAAACATCGCTGCTGGTTCCAAAGAACCTAACAAGACGAAGGTCGGCAAGGTAACGCGCAGACAGGTCATGGATATCGTTAAGACAAAGGCGAAGGACCTGAATGCGCGAAGCGATGAAGCCGCCTTCCGCATCATCGCAGGCACAGCTCGCCAAATGGGCCTCGAGATCGTCGACTGATTCAACCGCGGATTGTGCGGATTTGATGGATTGGAGTTCTCGGAGGTTAGGCATCCTCTCTGACTCGGCCGGCGGGCTTCCAGCCCGCCGCTTTTGATCGACAAGCAAGATGTTTGTCGGCCAAGGCAGGCGTGAACCCTATCTTCCGTCAAGATACACCTCACTCCTTCGAGCTTGTGACGCACCCTTTTAATGATCTTTCATTTCGCGGCAAGACGTTGATTTGCGCCGCCCTCGTCTTCTCTGTCTCGCTTTTAGTTTACAGCTGGACGCTCGCACCCACGGTCACCCTAGTGGACAGCGGCGAACTAATCGTGGCCGCCCGCTTCTTTGGAGTCGCCCACCCACCTGGATTCCCGCTTTATCTGATCTTGGCTCACCTTTTCTCTCTAATACCGATCGGCAGCATTGCCTTTCGAATCAATTTCGCCTCCGCTTTCTTTGCCGCACTCGCTTCGGGTTTACTCACTCTGGTGGCAGCGGAGTTAATCGCCAGCGCCTCCTACCTCACGGAAGGAAAAGTGAAAAAGGGCAAAAAGAAGCTGGCGCGCTCCTGGGTTAAGGATGACGGCGAAGGCAAATCCGGTTGGATGCTCAACATCTTGCCCGCGGTTAGTTCGGGATTAGTGCTGGCTTTCTCTCGAACGCTCTGGTCTTACGCAACGATCGCGGAAGTTTATACCCTCAACACACTTCTAATTGTCACGATTTTGTTTCTGATGACGCGTTGGCGCCGCCGCATTTTGGAGGATCCTCGATGGATTGCGAAGCACGGTAAGTCCGGCAAACCCACCATTACTGATCATGACCGATCACTCTATGCGGCGGCGATCACGTTCGGACTCGCCCTCGGAGTTCATCACGTCACGGTTGGCCTGCTCCTGCCGGCGCTCGGCGCGATCGTTTACCGGACCCAAGGATTTGCGTTTTTCAGAAGCAGAAGGCTGATCTATGCCGCGCTTGTGTCGCTGTGCGCTTTATTTGTCGTTGATAGCTATCTACCGTTAGCGGCCTCGGCCAGTCCGGTCCTTAATTGGGGCGATCCGCGCTCTTTACAGACGATCTGGTGGCACATCACGGGACGACAATATCAAGTCTTTTTCTCGTTCACCCCCGCGATTCTCGGAGATGAGTTCAGGAAGTTCGTCGACCTTCTTTTGAGTGAATTCGGGCGTCCATGGCTGCCGCTCGTGTTAATCTGCGCGCTCTTTGGCTACTTCTCCGCTTTCAAGCGGGACCGTACCACTTTCTGGTTTCTGGTTCTGATCGTCCTGTTCAATCTGGCCTACACTCTCTGTTACGAGATCGCTGAGGACAAAGATGCCTATCACCTGCCGGTCTTCGTATCCATTGCCATCGCCTGTGGCTTCGGCTTGCGTGAGATACTACAACTATTTCCAATCGAAATGCGTAACCTCGGAGCTCCGACACTCCTGGTGTTGCCAATTCTTACCCTGGCCGCCAATTGGCCCTATAACAATCGCAGCCATTATTTCATCGCGCACGATTATGTAGAAAACATTCAGAGCACAATCGAACCAAACAGTTTATTGCTCACGCTCGACTGGCAGGTCGCCTCGCCGATGTTGTACACGCGCGAGATCGAACAACGACGTCGCGATATCAAAGCCATCGATGTTCAACTGCTGCGGCGTTCGTGGTATTTCGATTACCTGCAACGAAGTTACCCGGACTTAATCGAGCGTTCGCGCGATAAAGTTGATGCCTACGTAGCTGAGTTAAGAAAATGGGAGCACGACCCGGATCTCTACGCGCAAAATACCGTACTAACACAGCGAATCGAAAACGCCTTCCAGCAAATGCTCCAATCGATTATCGATAGAGAACTCGAGGTTGCGCCAGCCTATGTCACGGCCGAGTTAATTCTGACTAAGGAAAATCGGAATATTAACTTCATTGAGTGGCTTACACACAGTTTTCAAGCCGTTCCGCGCGGACTTGTCTTTCAATTAACCCGCGATAACGAGTTTCATGATCCGGGCGAGCTGCACTTACAAACACGCGGTCTTATCGATGGGACGACTCGATTCGCCGATGATGATGTGGTTAAACTGAAGGTCCTGCCGATTTACAAAATTATGCTGCAAAGCCGGGGCCAGTATCTGGCGCATTTCAATCAGAAGGAACGCGCAAACGCCGCTTTCGAGGAGGCGAAGCGTTTCGAGTGATTGGAGGCTGGCATCTTGCCATTGGCTATCTTCCCGGCTCGTCTTCCCCCAACAGTTCCCAACGCTGCAATGCAATCGGGACATTGCCGTTCTTCCAGACGAAGTCATGGAAGGCGCGAAGGTTAAACTTGTCGCCTTGTTGCAACCGTGCCTCCGCCAGTAATTGCGTGATCTGGAGTTTGCCGATCTGATAGGTTAACGCCTGGCCTGGGCCGGTCGAAAAGGCGGTCGCTTCTTGTCGCGCTGTTTGCGCATCCATTGGCACTTTTTGCTCCAGGTATTTAGCCGCTTCTTCCAGCGAAAATTGGCCGAGCGCGAGCTTCACATCTACCTCAACGCGCAGCGCGCGCAGTCGCATGAAATTGTAAATGATCTCGCGACTGTGCGGACTGTCGTCGAATAAGCCAGCCTGTAGCATCATCTCCTCGGCATAGAAACCAATTCCTTCGTTGGCGCCGGAGTCATAGTAATGCCGCCGAATCGGGTCCTCGTGTTTCCAGGAAAGACAGAGCTGAAAATAGTGACCAGGAATTCCTTCGTGCACGATGATCGGCCGCGGATCTTGTGCGGTAGCGCGCCAGAAGTAACCAAGATTGCCTGAGGGTTGGCTCACGTAACGAACGCAATTCTCATTCAACCGCGAAGGAGATGTGAAGTCATCGTTCTCACCGAAAGCCAGACCAGCCAGATATTGCGGGATCGGCCGCAGGGTATAATGCTGCATCCAATCAGGCACGGTCAGAATGCCGCGTTTCTCAAGAAACTCCCGGATCTGACGTTCCCGGGCAGCTGCGCCCTTTATCCAGCTATCGGTATCCTTCGCGAATTGGAGCGGCGGAACGTTCTTGTTGCGCTCTTTCTCGTACGTTTCAAACGCAACTGCGCGATTCCATTCCTGCTGCCCCATTTCCAGAATTTGTTCGGGCGAGTAGGGATAGAGCGCGACGTTTTTAAGAAAGAAGACATAGGCGTCGCGACCGAGGGCCGTTTCTTTTGGTGCTGACGCCAACCGATCATTCAAGTTCGTGTGAAAATGTTCGAGCGCATCAGCCGCTCGATTCGTTGCCTCACTCAGCTCCTTTTCGCCGAGGGTTGTGGCGGGTCGCAATGATTCGGCCATTTTGCGCAGGCGCTTCCCTGCGCCCTCGAGCGCTTGAATGGCCACGGTCATAAACGGTCCTGGCGTCTTGTCGAGATTATCAGCGGCCTGTTGCAAGATTGACGGAACATTCTCGATGCGTGTGAGAATCTCGCGACTCCGTGCCTCATCGTAGGGTGCGGGAACTGTCAGTGCCTCCACAATCGGCGTGAGAGTTTGTTCGATGTAAAAGTTCGGATCCCGTTTCCAGCGCGGATTCACCTCCAACTCCCAATGCACTCGTGAGAGCGCCGAACCGATCAGTCGATAGTCAACCTGCTGCGGGATCGGCCAACTGCTCGGATCGATCTTCTGGTAACGTGCGTCGAATTCCTTCAGGTCGCGAGTGCGTTTATCGATCGCGGCCGCCGACCAGTCGCACGCACCACCTGGGCGCTCGAGCCGATTTACGTCGTCTGCGGTAAAGGGCGCGTATTTCGCCCGCCAAGTCCAAAAGTCGTTAGCGAGCTTGTCGAGCGCTTCGGTAGAAGGCTGGGTTTGCCCCCGCATCGCACACGGGCAGAGAAAAAGAAGGATCAACCATTTTCGCATCTTGCGCATCGATTTGCGGGAAACTTCTTTGCTTGTCAATTGTCGCCAGAGTTATTGGCCAATGCCGCCTCTTGAATTTTGTCGAAATGACGGGCCACTTCTTCGCGAAAAACGCCGTGCCAGATTCGGATCATGCCAGATAATCATGTCGGTGTCGTTTTTCTTGTGATCATCGTTCTGCCAGCCTTCGTTCCACCAGCAAAAGCCGAGGAGCGCCGGCCATTTCCCCGAGAAAATTTCGTCTAGTGCGCCGCGCGCCCATTCCGCGGCGTTGCAGCGTTTGTTGTGCAAATCGCAGCCAAACTCCGCAATGATAATCGGCTTGCCCGGTACGAGTTTAACCAATCGCGGGTATGCCTCACTCAGCTTGAAAGCGAAACTTTCCGTCCCGTCCCTGGTGCGTGGTGTCGTTGGACCGTAAACACTAAGCGCGACCCAATCGCAATAATTCTCGCCGGGAAAATAGTTTTCGAACGCGTTCCATTTTTGCTCCGGCTCATCGAACCAGTTCACGTGCCAGACCCATTGCACGTTGTCGGCACCTTCGTTGCGTATCAAGTCAACGATGTGGCGGTAGGCGGCAACATACTTCGCCGGCCCAATCCTGGCTCCGCCATTCCAGGCGCCGTTCCAGCTAAACCATTTTCCGTTTGGCTCAGTCCCCCATTCCAGGAGCAGGGGTCTTGCCGAAATCCCTGGCCGAGCGCGCCCATGCGCGGAGGTCGTCATCAAATTTCCCAGCGTTGATTTGGTCGAGCGAAAAAACTTTCTCGGCGTGATTCTGATCAACATCTGAACGCAACATCAAACGCACAAACGGCACCTTCCCCAGCTGGCGAATCCAGGAACAAGTCGCTTCCGGAAATTGGCGCGATTCAAACCAGTTATCGGAAAAATAAACCCATGCCGTTTTTGCGCCGACCGTTTTCTCGTACTGCTCCACATCCGGTGGGGTAACGTCGTGCTCGGTCGGATCGTGCGTGTCGGTCCCAACGCCGCCGAAATAGCATCCGTGATAAAGCTTTCCGGCCGGCGGTGGCGCGACCGGTGCGGCATGAACGAGTGCAACCGAAAAAAAAATAAGCGCCTCCACGACGCACCGATGTCCCATCGGCGCACTGTAGCGGCGGTCTATGACCGCCGAAAGGAGAACTCGAAGAGTCGGCGCTCACAGACCGCCGTTACAGCCGGAGCCCGCGGGGCTGTTCGTGCTTTTCTCTCAACTCGCTGTCGCGTCGCGCAAGTGTTTGATCCGATCGTGCACGCTCTTCACCTTTTCGTACTGCCGTGAAATAATTTCGCGCACCGGGCCGGTGAGACCTTCGTCTTCCAATGCCTCTTCGTATTCATGGACCGCCGAATCTTCCCCGCGCTCACATTCCTCCAGGATCGCATGATTGTCGCGTTTGGCGATTGCACCCTTTAGATTGATCCACGAGCGATGCAAAGCCCCGGCGACGCTACTGCTATTTTCGGGTTTGCTTTCGCCGAGTGCCCCGGCCTCGCTTTGCAGTTCGCCGACGAAGCGGGCCCGCTGCAGCGAGAATTCGTTAAACAACGATTTAAGTTCCGGATCCTCGACCGCTTCCGCCGCCTGACGGAACCCTTCCTGTCCGTCCCTCAGCGTTTCGATGAGATCATTAACCGTCCCTATGATTTCTTTTTGTTGTGCCATACTAGTGTTTCGCACGCCGTTCGCGATTCGCGTTCATCGCTTGCCAGAAGGGGGCGAGGCCGTAACTTTTTTTATGAATACAAAAGGGAAAGACCTAACGAAAGAACCGCCGCGCAGTCCGAAAACGCGGGTGGGTGGCTACGCCATTCTGGGGCGCACGATCGACAAATGCCGTGCGCTCCTTTGGGGGAACATCGGCGAATATCATTTTGATTGTCCGCTCGACAACATGCTCTTTGGATTCAAGGGCGTTAAGGGCGATGATTTCAAGGCGTTCGTCGAAACCGGAGCCAACGATGAGGAGATTGCCAAGTGGCTCGATCGCAAAGGCATTCCGAAAGACGAAAAAGAAAAGCAAGCCTGGAGTGAGGAAGTAATGAAGGAAAATCCTTACCACAATCCGGAGAAACGCGACTGGTACATCGAGCAATTGAAACCGCTCGGTCTCGATCCTAAGACGACACCAATGTTCGATTGGCTGGAAACCGACGACAGAGTCAGTTACAAAAAAGCGGCGTAAACTAACGACAACTCTATCTGGAGGGGCACGCGTCGTCGTGCCCCTTACTTTTGATCGCCATCGCCTAGCCGTCATCCGGAGCGAAATCACCTATCCCGGCCGGAGCTTCATGCGAAAGGTGCGAGGGATTCTTGGCGTAGGCGGGAGGGATCCAGCCTACGTTTGGCCTTTCGGGATGACCGTCCAGTCAGGGCAGGTTTTGTCGGAGACTACGGCTCGATTACCGGCAAAATGTTTTCCGTTTCGCCGGTATCAATGCCTTTTTGCAAGCGGCTATGGCTGCTCCCGTAGAAGAAGTAGATGGCAAGTCCGATGCCGAGCCAGACGAAGAAGCGGATCCAGGTCTCCAGCGGCAGACTGAACATAAGCGCGAAGCACATGATCACTCCAAGAATGGGGAAGAGCGGCACCAACGGCACCCGAAAGGGTCGGGGCCGAGCAGGATTCTTTCGCCGAAGGACAATTACTCCCAAACAAACGAGGATGAACGCAAACAAAGTTCCGATATTTGTGAGGTCGGAAAGTGAGCCAATGTCGGTCAACATGGCGACGCCGCCAACGATAACGCCGGTCCAGATCGTAGTAATGTACGGGGTGCGAAAGCGTGCATGAATGCGGGCGAAATATTGTGGCAGCAATCCATCACGCGCCATCGCCATGAAAATCCGAGGCTGGCCGAGCTGGAAAACCAGCAAGACCGAAGTCATCCCGGCCAGCGCGCCGGCGCTAACGAGAGCTTGCGCCCAAGGTTTGGAAGCAAAGGCCGTCGCCACGGCGGCCGAGTCGCCCAAGTATATGGTATATTTTTTGATTCCGGTAAGAACTCCCGACATCAAGACGTAAAGAAGGGTGCAAATAAAAAGGCTGACCATCATTCCGATGGGCAGGTCGCGTTGCGGATTTTTCGTCTCTTCCGCGGTCGTTGAAACCGCATCGAATCCGATGTAAGCAAAAAAGACGATCGCAGCCCCACTCATTACTCCACCAAATCCGTTTGGGACGAAGGGATGCCAGTTGGTGGGATTGATCATGAAAGAACCGAAAGCGATGAAGAAAACAACGACCGCGACTTTCACAATGACAATCGTGGTATTCGCCCGAGCGCTCTCGCGAATTCCGTAAACCAAAAGAATGGTAACGAGAACGACAATGACGAGAGCAGGCAGATTGAGCGCGAAGGTATGACCCGCAATTACCGGTAGAGTCGTCGATGAAAAATCTTCGAGCGCGTCTCCACCGGTCGCAAGGATAGTGCGCGCAGTTTGGTAATCGGTTATCGCCCAAAGCGGAAATTTTATTCCGAATAAACTTCCGCATAATTTGACGAAATATCCCGACCAGCCGACGGCGACCGCCATATTACCGACGGCATACTCGAGGATGAGGTCCCAGCCAATAATCCACGCTACGATTTCACCAAGTGTGGCGTAAGAATAGGTATAGGCCGATCCTGAGACCGGAATCATCGCCGCCAGTTCGGCATAACAAAGAGCAGCAAAACCACAGGCAATCGCGGCGACGATAAACGAAAAGACAATGGCAGGACCCGCACCGGGCCGACCAAAGGCAATCTCGCTGTGAGTCATCCAAGCCTGCACAAAATTGAGAAGCGGTGTTTTCCAGACGGAGGCAGCTATTTGTTCGCCGGCCGCGGCGGTGCCGGTAAGCCCGAAAATTCCGGTGCCGATGATGGCACCGATCCCCAGCGCGGTCAGGTCCAGCGCGGTGAGCGAGCGTTTCAATTGGCGCTCAGGCGCCTGCGCCTCGCGCATTAATAGATCTGGACTTTTGGTTCGAAAGAGTCTGCCCATTTAGCTATCGCGTTGGCATCCCCGCTGCAACGCCGGCGCCATCGTCCACTTCGTAATCAATTCGGTCAATGCTTAGTTTGCCCATAGACGTCTCTTGGCGTGCGACTAGCTACAAAAACGGCATATGCCCGACGTGTTCACAGTGAACTGTGTCGCCGGCGTTGTTTTCAGCGCCTTCGGCTTCATCGTCTTCACCTACGGGAAACGGATGAAATATTGGACACCGATGCTTTGCGGTCTCGCCCTGATGCTGCTGCCCCTGTTTCTGGCCGATCTCGCGCTCCTTATCAGCAGCGCGGTGCTGGGAACAGCCGCGATCGTTTTTCGTCACTCTTAGTTTACCGTAAGCAAATTTGGGTGGGGACGGGCCGGGTTGCAGAATTTGCGCTCGCATCAGCGAACTCCATTCTGGACTGCGCCGGCAAAGCGTAGCGACGATGGCGCTTTTCACCGCAGGGGATGGCGTCTCATAAACAAAAAGCGGTGTGGCGCTACGCTTCCCACCGCACTCCAAAATCACCAGTCTGATCCGAGTCCGATTCGGAGTCGACGCCATCGGGTGTTTTTGTAGGCTACCTCACATGGACGATCAATCGGACATCGTTGCGGCCGAAGCTGCAGTGACTGCGGCATTGGAACCACCACGGCGACGGTTTTTCTCGCGGCGGCGTAAGGCCCAACCACCGCCCCTGCCCTACTGTGAGAATTGCGGCGCGCCAATGGCTGGACCTTTCTGCGCCAAATGCGGCCAGCACGCGGTGGATTACCGGCGATCGTTTCGCTACGTCATTGCCGATGTTCTCGATTCCTTCCTGAGCTGGGACTCGAAATTTGTTGCAACGATCGGATGGCTGATTGCGCGCCCCTGGCATTTGACCAACCAATTCCTGGCTGGTCGCCGGGTACGTTATGTGCATCCGTTGCGAGTTTATCTGCTCGCCAGCATTCTCTTTTTCTTTGTCGTCAACTACTGGGCGAAGTCGATCCATGCCGATCCAAGCAAACTCTCCAACAAAGACCGCGCCGAAATTACCGCGGATCTGGACAAGGAAGAAGACATTCCGCCGCAGGTGAAGGCCCGCATTCGGGGCGCGCTTGACGCGAAGGGCCTGACACAACCGGAAGCACAAAAATCGCTGTCACCTGCAGCGGCCGACACGCCCCAACCAAGCGCGACCGCTTCCCCTCAACAGTCGGTTACGTCACCGTCTCCGCCCGGCGATTTCGGACCGATGGTACAGTTTGACAAACCGCCTTCCAACCGATTTGAGAAGTGGCTGGAGCAGCGAGCCAAAGAAAAAATGGGTGAGCACGGCAGTAAGATGGCCCTCTTTATCGCAACCCTGTTCAGCAATCTCCCCTACATGATGCTCTGCTGCATTCCGCTTTTCGCTTTCGTTCTCAAGGTCCTTTACGCGCGTAAACGCATCTTCTACATCGATCACCTCGTTTACGCCCTGCATATCCACAGCTTCGCTTATCTCGCGATCATATTGATCGTGCTAACCACTATCGGCCTGAATCGATGGATCCCCGGTACTTTCGCCGGCTGGATCATCGCGGCGCTCTGGATCACCTTCGCCGTACAGGTTTTCCTGTCCATCCGCCGCGTATATCGACAGGGCTGGTTCATCGCTGTTTTTAAATTTTTTCTCGGCGGCTTTGCCTACTTCATTGTCCTCGCGGTCGCGTTTGCAATCACGTTCTTCATTACAATTGCATTGCCGTAATGGAGGGGCGACCTCCGCGAGCCCGTTTCAGCAACCGCGGCGTCGCAGAGCTCCGCCCTCCAGCTTACGCCACGCCTAACAAACGTCTCGCTTCCGCAAGCGCCATGCTGATCTTGCCAACATCGCTCCCTGACCCCTGCGCATTCTCCGGTCGCCCACCGCCTTTGCCGCCAACGATCGGTGCAATTTCCTGAATCAATTTGTTCGCCTGCAATTTTGAGGTGAATTCTTTAGGCACAACGGCAAGAAGCGCGACCCGCCCGTTAGCCACGCCCGCCAAGAAAATCGGGCCCTTGATTTTTGACTTGAGCGCATCGCCGACGGCTTGAAGTAATTTGGCATCGGCCTCCTTCAGTTCGGCAACGACGTTGCCCTTCGCCGCATGCATTGTCGCGAGGTCGCTCGCGATCTCAGCCGCGCGATTCTTCAACTGCGCCTCACTCGCCTTTGCCCCTTTCTTTTCCCATTCCCGAACATCAGCCTCGAGTTTTTCGAGATGCGTCGCGCGCACATCGATCTGCTTCGAGCATCACGCCGGTCTCCGCCTCTTCTTCAAACAACGGCAACGCGGCTACGTCGGATTTTTTGCGCGCGAGCATTTCAAATTTCTTCTGCTGGCGCTCGGCCTCTTCCTTCGCCCACCGCCGCGCCGCATGTCCGGAGACCGCTTCAATTCGCCGAATGCCCGCTGCGATCGCTTCCTCTCTAACAATGCGGAATGACTCGATCTCGCCGGTCTGACGGACGTGCGTTCCGCCGCACAGTTCCATCGAGTAACCGTTGAGCGCTTTCGCCTCGCCGCCGATCTGCACAACGCGAACGACATCGCCGTACTTGTCCCCAAAGAATTGCTGAATGTCCGAACGCTCCTTCGCTTTCGCATACGGAATCTCTGTCCAGGAAACCGGCACGTTCTCTTTAATCCTTTCGTTCACCAAATTCTCAACGTTCCGTTTTTGCTGCGGCGTCAGCGCTGCGCTGCTGAAGTCGAACGTCAGTTTGTCTGGTCCAACATAGCTTCCTTTTTGTGTGGCATCGCGAGACACAATCTCGTGCAATGCCCAATGCAAAAGGTGTGTGACCGTGTGATGTCCGCTCGATCGCGCGTCGCCGCACGATGTCGACACGTAGTTCAATCGCTGTCCCAGGTCTAGCGCGATCCACTCCAAATTCACTGGTTTAGTGAGAACCAACAGCTGCATTTGATTTTGTTTTTGAACGTCAACAACAGGGTATTCGGACATCATCAACGCGAACATCAGATCCCGTGTCGGCAACTTGACCGCCCATCGCTGCATAGAAGGGAGACCGGTGCGGACGCTTATTCACCGGTTGCTTCGCGGCAGAACAGTCTTGAATGAGTAAGACGCTCCGTCGTTTCAAGAAGCTCGTACCCGACAAACTGAGTCGCTATGGTTCGAGCTCGAGCTTGAGTAACCGAGACTTCTGTTTTTTCTGCGCCGCACGCGCGCGCGCACGCTGCTGCTCCATCAGCCGGTCGAATCCATTCGACATCGACGTCCTAATCCTCGTCTCCCGCGCCATTAGCTCCGTTAGATCGAGCGGAAATCCATATGTGTCGTAGAGTTCGAAAGCGTCGTCGCCGGATATCGCTGGGCGTGCGTTGAAATCCTGTCGAACCGCGCCTCGTCGTTCTCGTCAACGACTATTTCGACCAGTTTCCGTACCCGGCATGCCACTGAAGAACAACTGGTAGCGCCCATCGAGTTCGCACGTCAGCAGCCGAGATTGAAGACGTCGCCGTAGCTTGTTCGAACAGTGCCTCGACAGTCGCTTTCGTCCAATAATTCCATTCCTACGATCCAGGGTTTTGTTAAACGCTTCTTCCTCGCGACGAATTGTTTCCTGAATCGTTGTCTGCTTCGCGCGGACTTCGGGAAAAACATCGCCCATCGTCTTCGACAACAACGTCCACCAGTTTGAAGAAGAACGGTTCGTGGAAACCCAAGGGTGCGGCCGTAGCGAACCGCGCGGCGCAGGATCCGACGCAAAACGTAACCGCGTCCTTCGTTTGAAGGAATGATTCCGTCGGCGATGGCGAAGCTAAGGGTGCGGATGTGATCGGCTATGACGCGGAAGGCGATGTCGACAGAAAGTTCCTGGTCGCGTTGATCGCTGAGCAGTTCCATGTTGTCGGGAGCGTCGACTGGCATATTTCTTGCCGCTGAGTTTTTCAATCTCGTCGAAAATCGGGCGAAAAATGTCGGTCTCGTAGTTCGAAATCTGTTCCGGAAAAATCGGTTAGGTTTTTCGTGCCTTGAATGATCGCTGTCATCGCGCTCGAAACCCATTCCGGTATCGACGTGACGTTGCGGCAACGGCGCGAAACTCCCATCTGGATTGGCGTTAAACTGGATGAAGACCAAATTCCAAATCTCAATGCACCGCGGATCGTTTTTGTTCACGAGCGATCCACGCGTATCGCCGTCAGGAGTAAGATCGACATGTAATTCCGAACAGGGGCCGCAGGGGCCGGTATCGCCCATCATCCAGAAGTTGTCGGCTTTGCCGAAACCGAGAACATGAACCTTCGGATCCAGATCCGCGTCCTGAAACAAGCGCGCCCAGTGATCGTACGCTTCCTGATCGAACTTCGCCGGTTCGCCGGGTCCCGGTTTGTAAACGGTCGCGTAAATTCGCTGGGCTGGAAATTTCCAGCGGTCAACTACCAGTTCCCACGCCCACTCGATCGCTTCCTTCTTGAAATAATCACCGAAGCTCCAATTGCCCAGCATCTCGAAGAAGGTGTGATGATAGGTGTCAAGACCGACGTCATCGAGGTCGTTATGTTTGCCGCCGGCGCGAATACATTTCTGCGTGTCAGCCACGCGCGGCGGAGTCCATGATGGCTTTTCCTGGCCGAGAAAAATCGGCACGAATTGATTCATGCCGGCGTTCGTGAAAAGGAGATTGGGCGAGTCGGGGAAAAGCGATGACGACGGCACGATCGCGTGCCCTTTCTCGCGAAAGAAATCGAGAAAACTTTGACGAATCTCGGCACCGGTCATGATGCCGGAATTAAGCGCGACATTTAGTAAGACGCGAGAATTACCGCAATCCTGGAGGGAAATAAAGCCCTGCCAGCAGAGCTAAAGTCGTGGGCCGTTTTCCATGCTTGAGTGCACTAGCTGGCGTGCACTTGTTTGGTAATCGCCGCTATTTCCGACCATGTGCATGGCTTGATCGGGGCGATGAAAATCGCGACGACAAGAGAGGTCATGCACTGCGCAAATGTCCTTGGGGAAGAGAAGGTCCAGGGTCCAGTCGAATGCCACCCGAATTTTTTTGTCCAACCCGGGTAGTTTGCTCAGGTAAATCGTCCGCCACATCCACCAGGCGAAAAACCCTGAAAAATTGAAACCTAGGATGCGCGCTACCCCCGTCCGACGACCGATCGAAGCCAGCAGCCCGATAGTCTTGAATGAAAATGATGTTTGCGGACGACCTGAGAGTGCAGCCGCGATATTGTGCGCCACCACCTTGCCTTCGCGGATGGCATGTTGCGCGGTTGGCGGATGAGACTTCCCCGAATTTTTGAGGTCTGGTACAAACGCACAATCCCCCACTGCCCAGACATCCGGCCAATTGGGGACTTGCAAGAATTGGTTCACGACTATTCGGCCTCGTTCCTTTGCGCAGGGGAGCGAAGAGATAAGCGGACTCGGCACGGTTCCGGCAGTCCACACCAAAGTGCGGCATGGAATTGGGACGTGATTGGCTAAAAGAACGTTGTCCTCGGTCATGCTCTTAACCTGGGTGTTAAGCCAAATTTCCACCCCGCGCTCCCCGAGCACCTTCTGAGTGTATCGCCCAAGGCTTTCGCCCAATTCTGGCAGGATTACAGGGCCAGAATGCACCAGTAGAACTCGCAACATATTTTCACACAGATTCGGGTAGAACGGCAGCGCTTCCCGCACAAAATCATTTAACGCCGCCACCGTTTCCGCACCCGCAAAGCCCCCTCCCGCCACGATGAAAGTAAGTAACGATCGCCGCTCGGACGCGTTGCATTCCGAATTTGCCTCTTCCAAATGGCGGATGATTTGGGCGCGCAATTGAATCGCGTCCGGCAGCGATTTCATTGCCAGAGCAAGCTCGCAAAAACCCGGGAGGTCATAAAAGTTGGTGACTGATCCCAATGCGATGACCAGATAATCGTAATCGATCTGGAGAGGGCGTTTGCGGTAACCAGGTGAGATCGAGAGCCGCTTGTTTGGCAGATCGATTTCGTTCACATCACCTACTAACACCTCAACTTTGCGAAGCAGCTTTCGCAGGGGATTTACGATATTTGTGATTTCGAGATCGCTCGCTGCGATCTCGTGAAGCATCGGCGTGAATAGGAAGAAGTTATCGCGACTAACGAGGCAAATTTCTATCGCGCTCTCTCGCGCCAGCAATTTCTCCAGATGAATGGCAGCATAAACCCCACCGAAACCACCACCAAGAACTACGATTCGTTTTTTGCGCCGCCTGCGTTTTACCTGGACGATCATTGAGTTCCCTTCCGTAGCAAGGCACCGACGCGGCTGTGAGAGAAGGTATTAACGCTGCTACGACTGGGGCGGAGACGGCAGGTCAGCTTTTGAGTCTAACAAGCTAGGCTGCGCTACTCCGCCACCGTCGCACTGACCCAGTCCCCTCTCGATTTCATCTCGGGCGGCGCTGAACTCCTTGACCGCTCGGCCCATCCCACGGGCGAGCTCAGGTAGCTTCTTCGCGCCGAACAACAGCAGGACGATGAGGAGAATTACCATCATGTCAGGTCCCATGAGATTCAGAATACTGGCGATCATTGGAGTCATAAGCATGTTTTGTTAAACGGCAGATTGTTCTGCGCATATTCAACTATTGGGGTTGGACTTTTATTCCCGAGAAGGGCCTGCCCGCGATTTTCAACCCGCACCATTTGTAAAGACCTCTCGTTCCTTGCGACGGTGTCTTAAAGAAAATGGAATAAAAACGGGCGGTCTCAGTCTTGATAGAAAATGGCAATCCGCGCAAAGGCGCTGTGCCGTGCTGACTGATAACGCCAACAAATTGCCATGGCCTTACCGTTGAAAACAGCAGATGCTTCCGAGACTGAAGAACTTTCGGATCCAAAGATTGTGAAGTTCGTCGTAGTTAAAAAGGGCGAAGAACAGGCGAAAGAAGAGCTAACCTCTTTTGAAGAGGCGATGCTGCCTCATCTTGACGCCGCGCACAATTTGGCCAAATGGCTGCTTCGCAACGAAGAAGATGCGCAGGACGTCGTGCAAGAAGCATATCTGCGCGCTTTTAGGGCTTTTGGCGGGTTCCGTGGGACCAATGGGCGGGCCTGGTTACTTACGATCGTTCGAAATACCGCATACACTTTGCTAAAGAAGAGCCACTCGGTCGATCTGACAACGAGCTTTGACGAAGAAATCCATGTCACTGGCCACGACTCGGCGAGTCCCGCGACAATTCTGGAGAGTATTGAAGACGCCCAGCTAATTAAAGAAGCAATGGATGAATTGCCGGTCGAATTCCGTGAGATCTTGATTCTGCGACACCAGGACGATCTCTCCTACAAGGAAATAGCCGAGATCGCGCAGATTCCGCCGGGGACCGTCATGTCGCGGCTCGCCCGCGCGCGGATTAAGCTCAAGGAATATTTGGCGGCTCGAATGAGTAAGTAAATATAAGATGACCTGCGAAGAAGCGATAAAACTGATGGATGGTTATTCGGATGGCGAACTGGATCCGATTACCAGCCAGGCAATTGAGCGGCATTTGCGAGACTGCAAACGCTGTCATCAAGCCTACAAAACGCATGGTTCATTAATTCGTGCGATTGGCAACGCGACGCCTTATTTCAAAGCGCCAGCAGAGTTACGTGAACGAATTCAATCCTCCTTGCGAAAGGAGATTGCGGAGCGCCCCGTGCGAAACGGTGCGCGGGAAGCCCAGGTCCTGCTTCATAGAAGGCAGCCGCGGTTCATTCCTTCCGCAATCCCATGGAATTGGTTAGCCCTCGCCGCAGCGATCGTCTTTGCGGCGATCATCGTTTTCAACCTGATGCCCCGTGTGCAGCAACGGGGGACTGATCAATTCCTCGCGACGCAACTCATTGCCAGTCATGCGCGTTCGCTGTTGGCAAATCATCTCACCGACGTAGCTTCCTCTGACCAGCATACGGTGAAGCCGTGGCTGGATGCAAAGCTCGATTTCGCACCTGCGGTGGTCGATCTTTCCCCGAAAGGCTTTCCTTTAATCGGCGGCCGGCTCGATTATCTCGACAACAGGCCGGTGGCAGCTTTGGTTTATAAAAGGCGCCAGCATTTTCTTAATCTTTTTGTCTGGCCGGTCGGGGCTGATGCAGTTGGATCGACCAAGGCAATGACGCGACAGGGCTATCAGCTCTTGCACTGGGTAGACTCGGACTTGAACTACTGGGCTGTTTCCGACATTAACGAGAAAGAGCTGCAAGAGTTTAAGCAACTTTTCGAGGAACAGGTTGCCCGGCGCTAGGGGCATCGCTTTTATCAACCAGTAGACATTCGTGCTGGGCACAGATCGGGTGCTGTCCGCAACTGGTGTGCCGTTCGCGTCGCTGCGAGCGTCAAGATTCAACGTCCCATAATTCGGGCCCGGTCTGCGACGTGATGTGGTGAGGGAATATTCGCGACCATAAAACAGTATGAATCGATGAAAGGAATTTTAACCATGAATGCATTAGCCACATCCAACCACAGGGAGAGTCAAGTTAGTCTGACATCCCCTTCTCGGGGTCAGAAGCATAACCTCGGCGCTGCTTCTATCCTCACTCCACTTCTCCGGCATCTAAACACGGGGACCTTGGCCTTCGTAATGTTCGTTTCTTTGGCGGTTCTTAGTCCTACTCGAGGCACAGACCTCGAAAATGCAGGATTCACTGCCACCAACCTGGGCTACCTCCAAGTCTTTTCCGCGACTGATCAATTCGATGATGGCGGCTTGTCATACTACGCCCATAGCTCGTACGCCATTTATACAAACGACGGAAAACTCTTCAAAAATATCGAAAATCACCTTTCGCGCAGCGATGAAATTCCAGAGATCGTCGCGTTGCCAATTGGTTATTACACAGTCGAAGCGCGATCAGGAACCAACGGATACATCCGCGTGCGCGTTGTTATCAAGACAGGTCAGCGCACAACCCTCGACTTGGATTTGAGAGAAAAACAAACACCCGCTCGCATCCTAACGGCCAAAGATCTCGGGAATAAAATCGGGACGAATCGGTAATAAGGGTGTGAGGCAACTTACAAGTAACTCAAATAAAAAAACCAATATTATGTCGAACTACATTACTCGCGATCACGAACACGACGGAATCGATCGCCGCGGCTTCCTTCAATGCATGGCCTGGGCCGGCACCGGCCTGCTCTGGACAGTGAGCGGCGGTGTGCTGGCATCGAAAACCCTTGCTCAAATCGCAAAGGCAGCAGAGCCGTTGCCCGCCACGGATCTTAGCTTTCTACAGATCAGCGATAGTCACATTGGCTTCAGCAAGGAGGCGAATAAAGATGTCACGGCGACTTTCAAGATTGCGCTCGATCGCATTAACGCACTGCCAACGCCCCCTTCTTTCCTTATCCACACCGGCGACATCACCCAGCTTTCAAAGCCCGAGGAGTTCGACACCTTTGATGAGGTAATAAAAAGCTGCCGAACTAAGAGCGTGTTCTACGTTCCGGGAGAGCACGATGTCCTGAGTGACGGCGGAAAGCTGTATCGCGATCGCTATTTGAAGAATGTAGAGGGTAAAGGCACGGGCTGGTACAGCTTTAATAAAAATGGCGTTCATTTCATTGGCCTGGTTAACGTTCTGAACCTCGAAGCCGGCGGTTTGGGTCAACTTGGTGACGAGCAACTCGAATGGCTTGAGGCCGACGTTAAGGATCTTGGAACCAGCACGCCGATTGTAGTCTTCGCCCACATCCCTCTTTGGGCGGTTTATCCACAATGGGGATGGGGCACAAGCGACAGCGAACGCGCCCTGGGTTATTTGAAACGTTTCGGTTCAGTGACGGTGCTGAACGGTCATATTCACCAGGTGCTCCAGAAAGTGGAAGGGAATGTCACTTTCCACAGCGCCATGTCTACCGCCTTCCCTCAACCAGCACCAGGAACCGCGGCGTCGCCGGGTCCCATGAACGTGCCGGCTGAAAAGCTTCGCAGCGTACTTGGCCTGACCAGCGTTCAGTACCGGCAAGGCAACAGTGCCCTGGCCATCGTCGATTCCAACCTCAGCTAGATCTAACCAACTATGACAACAATCGTATTCACAAACAAATTAGCAGCATTGGTGTTCGGCATCACCGTCCTGAATGTACCGCTCGTGGCGCAAACTAACGAGATAAGGGACTCAGCTGGTAACGCCGCCGGTGCAAAATCTCAGATAGAGATTAAGGACTTCCACTTCAATCCCCAGACCTTGACCGTGAAATCCGGTGAAAAGATAACGTGGATCAACCGGGATGAAGAACCACACACCGTAGTTAGCGTTGAGAAGCAGTTCAAGAAATCACCGCCACTCGACACCGACCAGGAATTCACTATCACAGCAGGGGTTCCGGGCACTTACACCTACTTTTGCTCAGTTCATCCTAAGATGACCGGGACGATCGTAGTCGTGAAGTCGTGATAGACGATTGGCGTCCAACTACCTGGCTCTCGAAGCGGCAACGTTATGAAACTATTTGCATCCTCGAATCCTTTCGATCTGAAGGCCGCAGTTCTCGCGGGACATGCGCAACATCCGGTCATCATTCATTTTCCGATTGCGCTTTTTATCGCCAGCGTTGTCTTTGAATTACTGGCACTCTGGCGCAAGCAACCGGTTCTCGCGGCGGTCGCCTATTACAATCTTCTGGGCGCAGCGATTACTCTCCCACTGGCGATCGCGACAGGCATTGGAGCGTGGCGATGGCAACTAGAAGGCGCTGTTCTGAAGGGTAATCTTCGGCTGCATCTTCTCTGCGGGCTAACTTCCGCGCTGCTAATCTTTCTCCTATCCTGGATGCGCTCGCGCCTCCGCGCGAGGGGCACGTCGCCGCGTATCGCCTATTTCACAGTGACGGTACTCGCGCTGATGGTGATCACGCTTACCGGACATCTCGGCGGAATCCTCAGCGGTGTTGAAACGCCTTGAGTGACAGGATCATCGGGGGTTCAAACCCTTGGGTGGCGCGGCAAGAGTCAGTCGAGTCACAAAATTCCCCGATGGCTTAGCAGAGCGTCGACCTAGCAATCCGCCACTGGCAAACGCCGTCCCGACTACTTCTCTTCGTCCAGCTTCGCCTTTACCGCTGCTTCGATTTCTTGGTAGAGTTTCGGATCGGATTTGAGCGCATCCTTGGCGGCATCGCGGCCCTGGGCGAGTTGAGTGCCTTTGTAGTTCAACCAGGAACCGCGTTTCTCGACGATCTGTTTTTCCAGTGCGAGATCAAGAAGCGCGCCTGTCGACGAGATGCCCTCGTTGTACATGATGTCGAACTCGGCTTCGGTGAACGGCGGCGCGACTTTATTCTTCACCACCTTGACCCGGGTGCGGTTGCCGGTGACGACGCCATCTGCCTGTTTGATCGCGCCGATGCGGCGAATATCGAGACGGACACTGGCGTAGAATTTCAACGCTTTCCCACCTGGCGTGGTTTCCGGATTGCCGAACATGACGCCGATTTTCTCGCGAATCTGATTAGTAAAAACGCAGCAGGTCCGCGCCTTCGAAATAAGGGATGTGAGTTTTCGCAAAGCAGCGCTCATCAGACGCGCTTGCGCGCCGACCGTAGTATCACCGATTTCGCCTTCCAGTTCGGCGCGAGTCACCAGCGCCGCGACTGAATCGACCACGATGACGTCGAGCGCGTTGGAACGGATAAGAGTTTCGCAGATGCGCAGCGCTTCTTCGCCGGAACTGGGCTGGGAGACGAGCAAATCATCAAGGTTAACGCCGAGCTTCCTTGCATACTGCGGATCCAATGCATGCTCAACGTCGATGAAGGCCGCGAGACCGCCGCGTTTCTGCGCCTGCGCAATAACGGTGAGCGTCAACGTCGTTTTCCCGGATGATTCCGGGCCGAAAACTTCTACAACGCGTCCCCGCGGAAAGCCACCGACCCCCAGGGCTCGATCGATCAAAATGTTGCCGGTCGGGATTACGTCGATATCGACCGTTTTTTCGTCGCCAAGGCGCATGATGGCGCCATCTCCGTAATCCTTGGCGATCTGTTGAATGGCGAGGTCGAGATTTTTGTTGCGGGCGGCGATCACCTTATCTTCGCCGGTTTTTTCTGCGGTTTTAGCGGGCATAAATTTTCAATCCTTAAGTAAGGCGGCGACACCGTATTCGCCAAGTAGAAAAGGAGCGAGATTTAGGAGATTTTTGAAAAACGGGCGGAGAAACGCGACTCAATGCCTGTCCAGCTCGGAGCCCGTGTCCCAGGACGAGCGGAACCTCGTCCTTCGAGAATTTTCATTGGCAAGATGCCCGCCAGACAAAAAGGCCGCGCACGTTTCGAGTGCGCGGCCTTCGGAAGTCTACGCTTCTCTCGCGCTTAGCTGACAGTGATCTTGCGCGGTTTCACCTGCTCCGCTTTCGGAAGCGTAAGGGTCAAAACCCCCTGATCGATTCGAGCGGAAATCTTTGACAAGTCGATGCTGGGATCGAGCTCGAAGGCGCGCCGGAAATTCTCCGGACGAGACTCCCGGTGGATCAATGTTGCTTCGATTTGCGGCAATGATCGCCGGCCAATGATCGTCAGTTCATTGTTCTCGACCGAGATTTCCATCCCTTCTTTGTTCACTCCGGGCATCTCGACATTCAGCATGTAGACATCGCTACCTTCAACCACACTTGCGACCGGCGTAATCAACTGTTCCGACTGCTGTTGCTCTGCATTACGATTTTTACGAACTAATGTTTCCATAAACAGTTTCCTCCCTAGATGAATTAGGCGACGTCGACCTTGATTTGTTTCGGCTTCGCTTCCTCTGCCTTCGGCAGAGTGATCGTCAGAATGCCGTCACGGTAATTAGCCGTGACTTTATTCGCGTTGACCAGTGTCGGCACCGAAATGCTACGGCGGAATTTGCCGACGTAACGCTCAGTGCGCTCAGCTTTGTCCCCTTCCGGGGTCTCGCTCCTGCATTCGCCATTGATGGTCAGCATTCCGTCGTGCAAGGAAATCTCGATGTCTTCCTTGCGCATCCCGGGTAACTCGACCCGGGCGATGACGTTGTCGTTGTTTTGGTAAAGGTCGAGTGCGGGCGACCAACCGCCAAAAAGTTGCGATTGCCCGCCGAAATTCGACCAGAACGGCATCTCAAACAAGGTATCCAGCTCGTCGCGCAGATTGCTCAGGCGATCGAATCCACTGAAGGCCAACGTTTGAGGTGGTTGATATCGGATAATACTCATATGTGTTGAATTCCTTTTAAATTGTTTTCCCAAAAGACCTTTAGCTTGGAAGATGCCAGTTTGTGGCTAAGATCGTAAGTTGTTCTTTAAATATGATTTATCCATCATAAGTGACGCACAGGGCGCGTAAAATACGGGACATTATTGCACAGTGGAGGTACCACCAGTTTCTCGTGCGCGCGCCAGTACAGACCCAGATACTGGCTGGGGTTGCGGCCGGTACCGTTAATCATACCTTCAGCTCGTGCCGCCACTGAACATGCACGAAAAATTCATGCGAGCTGCCCTTGCCGAAGCGAAGAAGGGGCTGGGAAAAACGAGCCCAAATCCCGCTGTTGGGGCCGTCCTCGTTAACGGCAGTCGCATCATCGCGCACGGATGTCACCGGCAGGCGGGCGGCGATCATGCGGAAGTTGATTGCCTGCGAAAGTTAGCGGGGCCGGTTCCGGCGGGCGCGATTCTTTACGTGACGCTCGAACCATGTTCAACACGAGGACGGACCGCACCGTGTGCGAATTACATTATTGAACGGAAAGTTCGCAGCGTCGTCATCGGCACCATTGACCCAAATCCGCAACATCGCGGCCGCGCCGTCGAACTTCTGCGTGCTGGCGGCGTCGATGTTATCACTGGCATCCTGGAACGGGAGTGCGCGCGAATTAATGAAGCCTTCAACAAATGGATTGTCACCGGCGAACCATTTGTAATCGCGAAGTGCGGGATGAGTCTGGACGGTCATCTGACGCGCCCGCCAGGGGAATCGCAATGGCTTACATCGGAATCGTCGCGTGCTCACGCACACAAACTTCGAGCGATCGTCGATGCCATCATTGTTGGAGCCGAGACAATCCGCCGGGATAATCCGCGTCTCACTGTCCGCAGCGGATCGCGACGCGTTCAACCAATGCGAGTGATTCTCACAAAATCGGGTCGGCTTCCGCGGTCTGCAAAAATCTTTAGCGATGCGAATCGGGATCGCACCTTGATATGCCGGAACAAAACATTGCGCTCGGTCCTGCGGGATCTCGGTCGGCGCAAAGTCACGAGTGTCTTAATTGAAGGTGGTGGTGACCTCCTGACCCAGGCCTTCGGTCAGAGATTAGTCGACAAAGTCCAGATTTATCTCGCGCCGATTTTCACCGGCGGAAACGTCCTCGCCTTTGGGGGGATGGGTGCCCCTTCTACCGAACGTTCCGTGCGATTGGAATCGCTGCTTTACCAGCGAATCGGCGACGATATTTGTGTCATTGGTTATCCGAAGAAAGCCGTGGACCTTGCCTGAAAGCTCAAGGAACGGCTGTCTCTACCGGCAGTCAGGCTCGGACCTGCCGCGCGCAAAATGGCGAGCGTCGCGAGCTTAATTCATCAAAGCCTGCAAAGGCCACCAAGGATCGAGCGAATAATCGTCAAAACTTTGCTTTCTATGTTCGGTTAAATCATCGAGGAGGAGGTGAAGGAATGAAAAAGTTCATGACCATCGCGCTGCTCGCGATTGGCTTCATCGTGCTAGCGGCGCCTGAATCGAATGCCGGTGTTTCGATTGGCATCGGTGTCGGATTTCCAGCCGTTTATGGATATCCGGCCTACCCGTACGGTTACGGCTGCTATCCATATGGTTACTACCCGTCCAGCTACTATGGCGCGCCATATTATCAACCGACTATCTATCATAGCGGGGTGTACGGGCCTTATTACTGGTGGCACGGCCAACGCGTATTTGTTCGGCATCGCCATTTCCGGCATTAAACGCCTGGCCAGGGTCGCGCACACGGTTCGATTCCATGTCGCAGCGGAATTCGCTTTTGTCAGTGCCGAATACTAAAGAAGCGGTGTATCGTCGCTGTCGTCATCGTTGACCAGAACATCCAGATCGGCAACGAGCTCGGCGTCCTGGATTTCTGCGGAGGCGAAGCCCGGTTGAGATGATCGGCCCTGATGACGCAGCGTCTGGACTGTGACTGCAGCAATCGCGATAGCGACGGCCGCCGACAGCGCTGGAATCAGTCGACGCAAACCGAACCAGGCACGCAGGCCTTGTCCCTTTCCGGACTGGCTGCGAACAACGCGGACGACATTACGGGCAAAAAACGGCGAGGGAGTCGACTCTTTTGACCGGCCGAGCAAATCCCACAGTTGCGGATCTTCGTCGCGATTCATGCCCATTAATTTAACCGAGAAATTTAACGAAAGTTTCGGCTATTAGTCACTCACAAATTTAATCCGCAGGCCTACTTAAGTCGTTAGTACGCAAACGGGGCTCGATCGGAGAAAGCCTCTTTTGCGCTCGCTCCGAGAACTCGCGGATCCTTTCGAGTCGGGCGATCTCTCGCAGACCAATTCCAGCGGCGTATCCTGCTCTTATTTGTTGCCATGTGTCGTTTGAGACACGCACACACGATTTTATCACATAACTTCCTTTCAGTCCGATCTCAGGGGCACCGGAAGCTTTAGAGGCGAAGGGCAACGATAATTAACAAGTCTGTTACCAAACGTGGCTTGCCAAGTCGTAATTATGTCCCTTGTTGTCAGCCAGGGGAAGTGGTCACCGCTCGCAATATATGACATACAAGTTAGGAGGAAGACTACAATGCAACCAAACAGCAAATCTATCGTAACGGCATTCTTTCCTGGAAAAGCACCGGTTGTTCCGACCGGCGGCACGCCCTCAGCAGGTAACAGGACAGCCCAATGCTCAGTGCACTGCAATCTCTCCGTTCTCGCGACGTTGTCTCTCCTGCTCCTCGCGTCGTTGGCGAACCTCAGGGCTGCGACGGTACAAGTCCAGGTCGGCGGCACTAGCGCGAAGTTCATTCCCGCGTCCGTCAACATCCAGGTTGGGGACACCGTCCAATGGACGTGGGCAGCCAATCACCACAGCACGACGTCCGGCACCCCGGGAGCGCCGAATGGGATCTGGGATTCCGGTGTTCATAACGCCGGTTTCACGTTTTCTCACACCTTTTCCAAGGCTGGCTCGTTTCCTTATTTCTGCACTCCCCACGGCGCGTGCTGCGGCATGATTGGGAGTGTGACTGTGAGTGCGCCGACCACAAGCGTTACTGCCTTTGTGGTGAAACAGGTTTGCCTCACTGGAGGCAACGTTCAAGTAACTCTGTCTGCCACGGTGAGCCCAGCCCAGCCAGCCAAGTATCGCTGGGATTTCACAAGTAATGGCACTTTTGACACGGCGCTAAACTCCAATCCCAAGGTGATCCATACCTATCCCGATGAAAGTAGGATTACCGCGCGGGTGCGTATGGTAAACGCGCAGGGCGTGGTGAGGTTTGACACCGTGACATTTACCACCCGCCGCTGCACCGGAGGTGGTGGCTAATAATCGCTGCTAGCAAGTAAAAATGCCGGTGCGGCCCGCACGTAGCGGGCGTGCGGCGCCCTCGTATTTGGAAACGGTTACTTTTTGGAGGTTCTTTTATGAAGCATCGCGTCTTCGTAGTAGCAACAGCTACTTTCGTCGCCGGAGTGATCGTTGGCCATTACGCAATGCCGAGATCGGTGAGGCATTCGGCGCCGGCTCTGAGTGCGGCTAACGAAACTTCAACCCGCTCATCAGAAGGCAGTTCACCAACTCTGTCTACGCCCAACCAGTTCGATGCAGCTGCGTCCTTGTCGGAAAATGTTATCGTTGCGATTGAAAACGCTGCGGCCCATCCGGGAAACCGTCAGATCAACAGCGAAGTTAACGATTTCATCGAGACCCTTGATCCGAAAGATGTCCGGCCAGTAATCGACGCAATCCAACACCTGCTCAATCCGCGCGAAAGAAATACGTTTATGTCGATGCTCATTACGCGCTGGGCGGAAGGCGATCCAAGAGGGGCGCTTGATTATGCCCAGACCGAAGACGCCGCCGAAAAGCGGTGGCTCGTTGCCGAGGTCGTTGGCACCTGGGCGGAACACGACTCGGCAGCAGCGATGGCATGGGTAACCCAAACGCCGCCAGGTTCGGAGCGCAAGGGAGCCCTGCAATCTCTGGTTTCAGCTCTCGTCGAGAAAGATCGGCAAGGCGCACTCAGTTTTGTGCAAGCTCTGCCAGCGGCCGACCAAGACCCGATGCTCTATTCGTCAATATTCAGCGGTTGGGCCAGTGTTGACCCTGTCACAGCAGGGCAGCGTGCATCGCAATTGCCTGCTGGGCCCATTCGCAACATGGCATTGGAAGTGGTTGGCTCTAGCTGGGCTGAACAGAACGCCGAAGCGGCTTACGATTGGGTCAATAGTCTGCCTGCCGGACCAGGGCGTAATAACGCCTTGCAAGCGATCCTCTCTTTCTGGTCTACTACCGATCCAGAACGAGCGGCCGCGGTGGCTGCGGATTTGCCGGTGGGCGCGATTCGTGACCAAACGGTGGCAGACATCGTACAACAGTTGGCCGAGAAAGACCCGACCGCCGCTGCGGCTTACGCTGCTGCACTATCGCCCGGTGAGACAAAGGACCTGGTGATAACGGCAATCGCGCGACAACTCACCAACTCGGATCCGCGAGCGGCGCTGACTTGGATCGAAAAACTGCCGGACGAAAATACACGCCAACAGGCGCTTGAGACCTGTGTCGCGCAGTGGAGCGAAACAGATCCCCAAACAGCAGCCGAGTTTGCGGTGCACAACAGCACAGGCGATACACGCGAGAATCTACTGGCAAAGATTTCTTACCAGTGGGCACAAACCAATCCCGCTGCCGCGCTTGCCTGGGCCCAAAAGTTGTCAGATGCGAGCGGCCGCGACGCCGTTATGTCTAGTCTTGTCTCCGTGGTCGCTGAAGATAATCCTGGTAGCGCGGCCGAAATGGTATCGCGCCTTTCCAGCGATATGCAGCCCCTGGCCGCGAGCTCACTTGTTTCGCAGTGGGCCGGCGCCGATCCGCAGGCCGCGAGCGCCTGGGCAGCTTCCTTTCCCGATGTCGAAATGCGCGATCAACTTTTTGCCAACCTGATGAATCGCTGGACAAAAACCGATCCCTCCGCAGCGACGACCTGGCTCCAGGCTCTCCCCGCGGATTCTTCGCGAGATGCGGCGGTCGCGGCTTTCGCGAGCCGAATTGTTTCCGCCAATCCGCAAGCCGCGGTCGAATGGGCCATCACAATCAGCGACGCGAGCATGCGCAACGCGGAGACCGCAGCCGCCGTACAGGCCTGGTTTGAGGCCGACCCAGCGAGCGCCGGTACGTGGATCGCCAACTCTGGCTTGCCTGACGAAATCAAAGCGCAATTCTTACCGGCACATTGACTAGTTTGACGGAGTTACTTTCACCAACGCACTCTATGTAGCACTCGAGTGTGTTCGCCTATCGGCTGCCACTGGCCAGCACCTTGAGCACTCGCTCCAACAATTCCCAAAGTAACAATCGTGTCACTTTTTATGTTTTGCCTGGGAGAACGAATGGGTGGAATTTCGGTGCGGAGAAATTGTTGCATTGAAAAGCTATTCATCCCGCATCCTGGCTGCAGCGATGGCTATCACTTCGCCTCTGACGCTATGCCCGGACGTTGCAAGCGGAGCCACGGTCACGGTGACGGTTGGCAACGGTGGGGCCTTTTTCAACCCTTCTTCCGTCACGATTCACGCTGGCGATTCGGTACTTTGGATGTTTACCTCGGGCGGACACAGCAGTACCTCGGGTGCCCCGGGGAGGCCGACCGGGTTGTGGGACTCTGGGATTCTCCACGGGGGAGATACTTTCATGCGTACATTCAACACTGCTGGTTCGTTTCCTTATTACTGCACTCCGCATGGGGCATGCTGCGGCATGGTGGGGAAGGTCACTGTGTCCAATTCGACGCCGACGCCAACTCCCATCCCGACGCAGCTCAGTAACATCAGTACTCGCGGTTTGGCTCGAACGGGCAGCGACGTGATGATCGGCGGATTCATTATTCAAGGGAGCGCACCAAAGACAGTCATTGTGCGCGCAATTGGTCCCGCGCTGACACCGCTTGGAATTCCCAATGCGTTGGCCGATCCGACGTTAAGTCTGCACAACAGTGCCGGGGCGTTGATTGCTTCCAATAATAACTGGCAGACCACGATAATCGGCGGGATCGTCACCAGCGACCAGGTCACCGCGATCCAGAACAGCGGGCATGCTCCGACTCAGCCAAGCGAATCTGCGATCATCGTTACACTGTCACCGGGAAACTACACCGCGGTCGTGAGTGGTGTGAACAACACCGTTGGAGTCGCCCTGGTGGAAGTATACGATCTCAGCACCGGCACTACTTCGATTCTAGGCAACATCAGCACTCGCGATCTTGTTCAGACAGACGCCAACGTGATGATTGGCGGGTTCATTGTTCAAGGGGCCCAACCAAACACGGTGATTGTGCGTGCCCTTGGGCCTGCGCTGACACCATTTGGAATTCCCAACGCATTAGCTGATCCGACCTTGGAACTGCACGGTCCGGCAGGGGCTTTAATTGCCTCGAACAATAACTGGCAGACTACGATAATCGGCGGGATCATCACCAGCGACCAGGTGAGCGCGATTCAGAACAGCGGGCATGCTCCGACTCAGCCAAGCGAGCCTGCGATCATTGCTACGCTACCACCCGGGAACTATACCGCGGTCGTGAGAGGTGTGAATAACACCGTTGGGGTCGCCCTGGTGGAAGTGTATGACCTTCCTTAGAAACGACCAGTGAGGCTCACCCTTTCGTCCTCGATGCTGAATCAGCCATCCAACCGTATCGGGTCTTGAGCACCGCTATTCTTTCTAGTTTTTCTCTGCGAAACGTTGTATGACTTCCCAGTTGCATCGTCGTCAGACGCGGATCGTCGTGTTTATCATGGTTTTGCTCAGCTCAGCACTCATCGGCTTGAGCGAAGAGCAATCCAAGACACAGTGGATTGCCCCGGCGGCTGAAGCGCGAAAGACAAATCCTGTTGCCGCCAACGAGTCTTCACTCACGGCGGGACAAAAGATCTATCTGAAACGTTGCGTCGCGTGTCATGGAAGAACAGGAGACGGCGATGGCCCGAATGCGGCTGACCTGGGTATTCATCCGGCAAAACTCTCAGATCCGGCGATACGAACCCAAACAGACGGTGCGCTGTTCTGGAAAATCACGGTGGGCAAAAAACCGATGCCGAATTATGCCACCCGACTTTCGCCGACCGACCGCTGGAATGTGATCAACTACCTTCGAACCCTGACCGGGAGATAACCCAGCATGAAGACGATTCTACGACCGCATTTGTTAGTAGCGATCCAAAGCGTCCTGCTAACAACAGTGCTCGACATTGTTTGCGCCCAAGACGCGCCACCCGACGGATATGTCACGAGAAGAGAGTACGAAGAGCTTAAAGCCCAAATGCTCGCAATGAAGAAAGAGCTGGACGCGATAAAGAAAGAGAGAGAAGTCGTTCCGACGCAAGACAGAGTCGAGAGCCGAGTCCAAGTCGATGTGCATAAGCAAGTTGCGCCGGAAGCTCCGCCGGAGGTGCCACTGCCGGCCGTGCAAACGGAGGGACTGCTGGGAACGACCAAATTTTTACTTGCAGGATGGGCTGAAGGGATGTTTGAAGCGCGCAACGGCCAGGTCTCTACATTTTCAGCCTCTTTCAATCCAATCTTCCTTTGGGAATTGACTCCGAAAATTTTGTTCGACAGCAGATTGGAGATCGAGCCCAGCGGGGCCGGCACCAATGTGAACCTTGTAAATGCCCAAATCTCGTACCTTCTTAATGATTACATCACTTTAGGCGTCGGAGAATTCTTCAGTCCCAGTAATGTTTTCGTCGAACGCTTCGAGCCACAATGGATCAACAAACTGCCTGACCGTCCACTTGCTGTTTACCATGGCCTCCTGCCAAATATTTCGGTCGGCGCCCAGGTACGCGGAGGGTTTCCGATCGGACCGACCCGTGTGGATTACGCCTTCTATGTTTCCAATGGTCCTGTCCTAATTACCTTCGATCCTCGCCGCGCCGGCACTCTCGATTTTAACAGTTATACGGATAACAACGACAACAAGGCAGTCGGTGGCAGAGTTGGTTTTCTCCCCGTCCCGGGAGTCGAGGTGGGTTATGGCTTTGAGACCTCCAAGCCCGGCTTCCAAGGAACGAGCTTTTCTCGCGTTCAAGCGTTGGTTCAATCCGTCGACCTGGAGGTTACTCGCGATTCCGACCTGCTGAAGGGCCGCGTCAATCTCTTCGCGCAGTACGCCTGGAGCCACGTCGACCAGGCCGTGTATGACCCCGATGGCTCCCTGGGTTTTGGGCCGCTTGCGTTCACAAGCAAACAGGATGGCGGTTACGCGGAACTCGCTTATCGCCCTACAAAATTGGACAATGATTTTCTAAGGAATCTCGAAGCGATCTTTCGTTGGGACCATCTGAGTCGCGATCCGAGCGGGCTCGGCAATCCAGAGGAGACCCGATGGACGCTCGGTCTCAATTACTGGCTAAGCCCCAGTACTGTATTGAAAGTTGCGTATGAGTGGGACCAGCCGAACGGCGAGTCCAATAGAAACGCCCTTCTTATCCAGGCGGCCATGGGCTTCTAGGTGGAATGAATAAGGCGATAACAACATTGAATCGCAGCGTGCTCACGGCGTTAACTCTACTACTCGCCGGCACGACGTTGAGCCTGCTTGCGGAACCCGAAGCAAACCGCAAGAGGGATAACAAGTCGAGCAACGCAGTCTCGAATGATTCCTACATGGGCCTCAGCGGTGAAGAGCTTTGGTCCAATAATTGTATGCGTTGCCACAATAATCGACCGTCCACCATGTATAGCGACGCACAATGGGACGTGATCGTTCATCACATGCGTCTTCGCGCCAACATTACCGGGCAGGAACAGCGCGCCATCGTGGAGTTTCTAAAGTCCGCAAAGTGAAAGCGCATAGCTCCGGACAAAAAAGAGCACGAGGATCGGTGGAACGCGATCGTTGGGCCCCGCGGTCATAGACCGCCGCTAGAAGCCCATCTGCCGCCAGCCTCAACCGCTAGACCTCGGCAACGTCGAGGAAGCCTTCCAACTGCCGGATACGAGTAGGGTGTCGCATTTTGCGCAAGGCTTTGGCTTCAATTTGCCGTATTCGTTCACGGGTCACCCGGAATTGGCGGCCTACTTCTTCAAGGGTCCGACTATATCCATCAACCAATCCAAACCGTTGCTCCAGCACCTGCCGCTCTCGTTCGGTTAGTGTTTCGAGGACGTCTTTGATTTTTTCCTTCAAGAGCACAATCGCGGTGACATCACTTGGATTTTCCGCGCCTTTGTCCTCGATGAAATCACCAAAATTAGTCTCCTCGCTCTCCCCCACTGGTGATTGCAATGAGATCGGTTGCTGCGCCATTTTCAAAACCGCGCGAACGCGATCGACCGGCAGCAGAATTTCCTCGGCGACTTCCTCCGGAGTTGGCTCCCGTCCATATTCCTGGACCAGCTGTTTCTGCACCCGCATTAGTTTGTTGATTGTCTCGATCATGTGGACGGGAATGCGAATGGTGCGGGCCTGATCGGCGATGGAACGGGTAATCGCCTGACGAATCCACCACGTGGCGTAGGTAGAAAATTTATAGCCACGGCGATACTCGAATTTCTCGACCGCTTTCATCAGCCCCATGTTGCCTTCCTGGATAAGATCGAGAAACGAGAGGCCGCGGTTGGTATATTTTTTCGCAATGGAAATGACGAGTCGCAGATTGGCTTCCACCATTTCGGTTTTCGCTCGCAGCGCCTTGCGCAACCACAATTTCAAAGCCTGATAATGCTCGACATATTCGTCGGCGGAAAGCCACGCTACGCATTCCAGATCCTCCAGCTTGGGTAAAAGCTTGCGACGCCCTTGATTCGGTTTCGATCGATCCGATTTCAGCGCCATCAACATGGCGAAATGTTGATCGGCCAGATGCACGAATTCTTCGGTGACCTTTTGTTTAAAATAAAACTGCGCATAAACCCGTTGCAGACCATTGACGCAACGTTGGAAAGTTTTCGCCCGCGCCTTTGCCGTCCGGGGAGTTGCTTCCCGCATCTGAGTATATTCTTGCGTCGTGGTTGCAGCCAGTTTCTCGACTTTTTGGCACAAGCGCGGCAGCAATTTCATGTAGCGTTCTCGGCTCTCGATTTTCTTATCGAGAATGACGCGATCGAAGCGTTCGTGGCCCTCCGCTAATTTCTGAGCAAGATCGAGATGCGCCTGGGCGGTAAAACCAAAACGATTGATATGCTGCTGGACCAGATGCTCGGCCTCTTCGATCCGCTTTGAAATTTGCACTTCCTGTTCGCGGGTCAGCAGCGGTACCTGCCCCATCTGCTTAAGATACATCCGCACCGGATCATCCAGAATCTCGAAGCGGCTCTCCGGTTTTTCTTCTTCCTCTTCCTCTTCACTCTCTTTTTTACCTTCTTTGTACCGATCGACCTCCGAGGCTTCAATGATGTCGATCTCCATTCGCCGGAGCTGGCTCAGAATCGCATCGAGGTCATCCGCGTCCGTCACTCCTTCGGGCAAAACGTCATTGAGATCGTCGAAGGTGACGTAACCCTGCTCCTTAGCCAGTTTGGCCAGCTCCCGGATACGGCTTTGTAAATCATCGGACGCGATTGCGAGCCGATTGGCACCTTCAACTTTCTGAGCGATTACTACTTTTTCCGACACCACGAGCTGTGTCTTTCGCGGCCGTCCACGCTGTCGCGCGACCACTGGCGGTGCACTGGTTTTTAATTTCCGCGACGGCGTCGAGTTGAGCCGTGAATTGTTCTCAGAGTGACCCCGTCCCCGCACACTTCGTTTTGATTTCTTGGCCACGGGGAAAGGCTCAAAACTTCGCAACCGCGGGAATTTCCGAAATGTTAGGGCTCGTGCGCACGGGCTGGCGAAAACCGGGGAACGTCGCGGAGTTGGCACCGGAGGTCAAGGACTTGTTTCTGTAGTTGCATAATTTCGCCAGTGGTCAGATTTGGGAGCCGCAGCCGGCTCTCCGCGGCCTCCAATTCCCGTCGCAAAATCGCCTGTTGCAGGCCACTCCACCAGCCACGCACTACTGCAGCAGGGTTAGCCGGTATTTTTTGCAAGAGCCAGCCCGAGACAAGCGACTCCTCAGAGGGCGTCAGAGTTGTTTGAAACAAATTGAGCGATGCCGGATCATCCGGCCTGAGATTGGCTTCGAGAATTTTTATCAGCAAATCTGCGCCCGGAACATGCGCCAGCACATCCCGCCAATCCTGTTGGAGCAGGAAGGCATGCGCCTCTTCATCGCGCAAGGCAAGCAGACAAAGCATGGCCACATCGTGCGACGGAGCTGCGACGGGCAGCCCCACTTTTGAGACCGAAGCTACCGGGCGGTTGTGTTCGCCGCGCTTCACCAGGGTCTCGAAGTCGCCGACACGAATGGTGAGCCGCGCGGAAACCTTGTTCATTACTTCCCCGCGCATCAGCGGGTCGCGTACATGTGCGACACTCGCGGCCAGTTCACGAGCTACCTGCATTTTATTGGAAAGGGAATTCAAATCGCTGGATGCAGCTTTCTTCTCGATCCAATAATCAAAAAATTCCGGCGCAGCAGCGACCAGTTCATCGAATTCTTGCCGGCCGGATTTTCGCACCAGTGAATCCGGATCCTCACCTGCGGGCATCGCCACTACCCGAACCACCAAGTCATTTTGCAACAGCGCCTCGAGAGAATGTTCGGCCGCATTTTGCCCGGCGGTATCGGAATCAAAACAGAGCACTACTTCGCGAACGAACCGCTTCAGGACATGCGCCTGGTGTTCGGTGAAAGCTGTTCCCTGCGGTGCGACCACATTCTGAATGCCCGCCTCAAACAGCGTGATCAAATCGAGTTGCCCTTCGCAGACGACCGCGCAGTCAGCTTCAATCAGAGCGCGCTTTGTTTTGTGCAATCCGAAAAGGACGCGGCCTTTGCGAAAGAGCGGCGTCTCCGGCGAATTGATATATTTGGCCGCCGTCGCATCGTTGGCGAGAACGCGTCCGGAGAATGCGATGACTTCGCCGACGTCATTGAAGATGGGAAACATGAGACGCCCACGAAAACGATCGTAGAATTCACCCTGTCCGCGTTCTTCATCGCGGAGTTTCACCAGCCCGCTCGAGAGCAATTCCTGCCGGCGATATCCTTCCTTGCTCGCCCACTGGCAAAACGCATCCCAACTTTCCGGTGCATAGCCGAGTTTCCATGATTTCGCGACTTCGCGGCTGATTCCGCGCGTCTTCAAATAGTTTCGAGCGGAAGCTCCGACATCGCGTTTGAGCAGATTTTCGTAAAACCATTCTGCCGCTTCCGCGTGCAGACGCAGCAACAAGCGCCGCGCTTCATGTTGCTGCTTTTCATCTTCGCTGCGGCGTTCTTCGACAATCGTGATCCCGACCCGAGCCGCCAGTTTGTGGACCGCTGCGGGAAAATCGACATGCTCATAATCCATGACGAACCGAAAAACGCTGCCGCCCGCTCCGCACCCGAAGCAATGAAAGTTTTGGCGTTGCGGACTGACGGTGAACGATGGCGTTTTTTCCTGATGAAAGGGACAGAGCGCCTTGAAACTCGCGCCCGCCCGCTTCAGCGGAAAATAAGTTCCGATTACCTCCACGATATCGTTCGCGGCCGCGATCTGCTCGATTGTCTCCGACGGAATCGCCATCTTTTTGCTCGTTCCAGCGTGTTTGCCGTGGCAAGCTTAGCGCGTGAGCAGCCGCTTCCAAATTTTCCGTAAAATCGCGCCTGCGTTGCTATTTGTCGCGGCGATCACGCCCACCGTCCAGGGACGCGAAATTATTCGTAAAGGCGATATTGTCGTCGTTCCCCTGAAAGGCGAGGTTTCCCCAGCGCTGCATCTTTTTATCCGACGCGGAGTCAAGCTGGCGGAATCAGCCGAAGCCAGCGCAATCGTGATTGAAATGAACACTTACGGTGGGCGATTGGACTCGGCGGAAGAAATCACCACCGCGCTCAATCGCGTCGCTATCCCCACTTATACTTACATCGATACAAATGCTGGATCGGCCGGAGCACTCATCGCTCTTGCCACCAAACATATCTACATGGCGCCGGTCAGCGCCATCGGGGCCGCCGCGCCGGTTCTTTCCACCGGACAAGACCTGCCCGAAACAATCCGAGAGAAAACGATTTCCTATTGGTCGGCGCTCGTCCGCAACACGGCCAGTCAAAACGGACACAACCCGGATGTCGGCGAGGCGTTCATGAACAAGGACAAGGAGGTGAAAGTCGGCGACCGTGTTGTGCACGGGAAAGGTTCGCTTCTCACTTTAAACGCGAAGGAAGCAAGCGAGATGATCAATGGAAAGCCGGTCCTGGCAGATGGAATCGCGGAATCCATCGATGACCTTGCAAAAAAGGCGAAACTTGGCGGCCAGCTTGTTCGGTTGCAGCCGACCGGATTCGAACAATTCGCTTTTTGGATCACGGCGCTTGCGCCGTTGCTTTTGCTTGTTGGAATCGTTTGCGCTTATCTCGAGTTTAAAATCCCAGGAGCGACTTTGCCGGGTATCATCGCCGGAACTTGTTTCGTTCTCTTCTTTCTCGGGCACTATCTCGCCGGCCTGGCCGGGTGGGAAGCAGTCGTGTTCTTTGTTCTGGGTGTTGCTCTGGTTCTCATTGAAGTCCTGTTCTTTGCCCATTCGACCATTATTTTCGGCGTCGTCGGCGCCTTCCTTATTCTAGCTTCACTGTTCTGGGCCATGGTCGACCGATATCCGGCTCAACCCGTCATGCCCTCGACGAAGATGTTGATCGTTCCGATGTTGAATCTCTCGATTGCCATCATTGCCTCGATGATTGTGATCGCATTGCTCGCTCGTTATTTGCCGCGAACCAGTTTGTATCGGCGTTTTGCCTTGCTGGCCGCGAATCCCTCGGGTCCATCCTTCAGCGCGCCGCGAAAATTCGTTACCGGCCTGCCCATTTCACTTGGAGCAAAAGGGACAGCAGTCACGATGCTGCGTCCCAGTGGAAAAGGAAGATTCGGCGATCAACTCGTCGATGTCGTCACCGCGGGCGAATTTATTTCCGCGGAAACTCCGATCGTCGTTTCGCAGATAGACGGAATGCGGGTCCTGGTATCGCGCAGCCAAATTTCTTCCCAAAAATTCGAGTCCGCGTAAAGCGACAGCGGCTGGCTCAGCAATGCAGTGTTGCAAGTGCAACGTCAGGCCGCCCCACTCGTAGCACAGGGATCTTGCCCGTTACGAATTCAGCCGCCGGCGACAACGCGGATAAATTCGACTTTGTCGCCGTCGCGCAACGCACGCGAACTCCATTCCTTGCGATGCAATGCCAATCCGTTGTGTTCAATGAGCAACGTCGCCGGGATTAAATTCAACTCGCGCACCAGCGCGGAAATGGTTGTCGGCTCTACCACGGAACGCGATTCACCGTTCAGGACGATTTTCATCGTTCCATCAGCGCGGCGTCCCAATCCTTCCACACCGGTTCGATCCCGTTGCGACGCAAGACAGCCGCAATTTCCTGCGGCGACCGCGAATCGCCGATCTCGAATTGGGCGGTAGCAATGTCGTCGTCTCGATCATTCGTTGGATGAACAACATCCGGCGGGACGATTCGCCCGCGGACGGTGAGGTGGACCTTTTCTCTGCCTTGACCGGTGTAACCACCGGGTTCCGTATGGCTGCCGGCGCTCATCATTGTTACACCAACTTGTATGAGCAGATCGCGTAAGGCGGCCGGCTCGCGCGTGCTCAAAACGATCCCGACTTGCGGGAAAGCCACTCGCAGCGCGCATACCAAATGAACGAGATCGCGATCGCTTATCGGAAAACGCGGGCGAAATTCTCCCGCCGCCGGACGAAGGCGCGGAACACTCACAGTGAGAGAAGATTTCCAGCAGCGTTTCAGCAAATATTCGAGATGCGCTGCCAGCGCGACCGCTTCCTCGCGCCACGGGGCCAGCCCCAAAAGGGCGCCGATTCCAACCCGACGAAACCCGGCGTCGTAGCCGCGCTCCGAACAAGCAAGACGCCACGCAAAATCCTTTTTTGGACCCGCCAGATGCATCTGATCATAAATGGCGCGGTTGTAGGTTTCCTGGTAAACAACGAGCCCTTCCGCGCCTGCCTCAACGATCGGAACATAATCTTCCATTTCCATCGGAGCGATCTCGATTGAGATGGAAGAAAAATCATTACGTAGAGCACGAACACAATCGGCCAGATAATCGCGACTAACGAATCTTGGATGTTCGCCGGCAACGAGAAGGAGTTGCCGAAAACCTTCCGCCGAAAGATGTCGCGCTTCCTTTACCACTTCATTGACCGAAAGCGTGACGCGCAGAATTGGATTTTCACGGGAAAATCCGCAGTAGCGACAACTGTTGATGCACTCATTGGAAAGATAGAGCGGCGCGAATAACCTCATCGTGCGGCCAAAATGCTGCAAAGTGAGTTGGCGGGCCCGGTCGGCCAACGCATCCAACTCCGCGTCAGTCTTGGGCGTCAAGAGTGATGCAAAACCCCGTACCACCGCGCTCCGGGACATCGCGATATTATCGAGGATCGCAGCGAGGGACATGCTTTGAATTTCAGCGCACTCTTCCCGTCCGCAACCTGAAGCTTGAGGCCCAGCATCCCGTCAGGTCGATCGAATAATGACAACGTCAATAAACTGCAGGGCGCTGAAGCAAAACGGCGGCACCGGTTCAGGTGCCGCCGTTCGTAATTCTAAACAGCGTGATTAAAACGAAAAGGTAATGCCGCTGCGGATCATTCCGAAGTTGTTCTTCGGCCCGTCGACCACATTCCAGCTGAAGTCATTCATCCAGCCGATTGTCGGGGTGAAACGAACTTCAAAGCCACCGCCGAACTGCCCGACGACTTTGGTTTCAGTATCGTTGTGCCGTTCGGCGATGAGGTCGCCGTCGCTGTCGAACAGCAGTATCGAACGGCTTCCACCGCCGAAGATCCCGCCACCGCCTACGAAAGCGTAAGGTGCGAATCGCGAGCATGGAATCGGATATCGAAAGGTAAACGTGCCAAGGACGCTGCCCACTACGCTCTGATTGCCAGCTTCGATGTCAAAAGTTTCACCACCGGCAGTGAAACTGCGGCTACGATTATTTCCCAGGGACACAGCATAACCTTCGAGCCCGATACCGAAGTAGCGATGGAAGAAAAATTTGACGTCGCCACCACCACCCCAGGCGTGATCGACTCCCAAATACTGGTCATTCCTCCATTCTGACCCAGTGAACATATACGTACCCCAAAGGCTCACGTTCCACTCCGTGTCCCGATACCATACCGGGCAGGGGGGTGCCGACTGAACCGCAGTCTGCTTGCCTGAATAAGTCTCGGTGCCGCCAAACGCGACGGATGCGAGTGCCGCCAAGGCACAAGTCACAACAATAAGTTTTTTCATCATTCCTCCTTGGTTTGATCTCTCCTTAGGCGATACCACAACCCCATATCGCCTTCTTGTCAATAACGCAATTACTCTCAGCAACGGATGGGTCAAGGCCTAGGTCTTCATTCGCTCCGGTCGTCGCATCGGTGATGACAAACTTCTCGTGGTGAAAAGTCGGATCGCCGGGAAGATTAACTTGCTGGCACCACGGCGGAAGGAGTATTTTACATTAATACCCACCCCAGGCGTGATCGCCGTCTAGGAAAGAGGTTAAGCCTTTGCATCGCCGACAGTTATAGGCGAATAACGGCGCCCGTCGATGTCAGTTCGTGGAAAAAGCCCGATCTGTCTAGAACGCGAACGTGACGCCGCTGCGGACCATGCCGAAGTTATTGTTCGGACCATCCACCACATTCCAGCTGAAGTCGTTCATCCAGCCGATGTGGGGGGTTAGACGAACCTCGAGGCCGGCACCCACCTGGCCAAACACTCTGGTGTCGGTACCCGAATGGGTAGCTGGAAAACCGACACTCACAGCCTTGACGTCAGACGCAAGCAACTCAGTGAAGGAATCGCGTTGCCCGCCGCCGAAAATTGCGCCGACGCCACCGTAAACATAAGGGGCCAAGCGACTACAATGAATTGGATAGCGCACGGTAAATGTTCCTTTGACCGCACCGATGACACGAGAATCGTCGCTAAACACCGGCTGGCCATTGAAGTCGAATCCATCAAGCTGTCTGCGGGTTGATTCCGCTGCCCAGCCTTCCACGCCAACACCAAAGTAGCGATGGAAGAAGTACTTGACGTCGACACCACCACCCCAGGCGTGATCGGACTCAATGTAGCGGTCGTCTTCCCAGTTATTTCCGGTAAACATATAGGTGCCCCACAAGCTTATATTGAATTCCGTGTCCCGGTACCATTCCGGGCATGGTGGCACCTGTGTCACCTGCTTCATCTCCTTGTCGGAGGAATAAGTGGTGGGTCCGCCATAGGCGACAGTTATCATCGCCGCCAAGGCGCAAATCGTAGTAGTAAGCCTTTGCATCATTCTCCTTTTTAGTTCTCCTTTGCGCGATACCGAGGAACGATATCGCGCCTTTGTCAAACCCATGAACGGACAGCAGTGGTTGTGCCAAAACGGCGCGATTATGATTTCAATTCCGCGCCGTTGCTTGCGTCGGTAATGACAAATTTCTCGTGATGAAAAGCTGGGTCGCCCCGAAACATTAATTTGCTGGCGTACCGTCGTTCCAATTCGATCAGGAGTTCTTCGTCTTCTTCCCGCAATCGTTTTAGCACATCGGGGTTCAGGATTACCCGGAATTCGTGAACTTCGTCCTGGTATTTCCGCATTACGGTATTAAGCGTGCGATGCAATTCGACGCTTGTGGTCATCGAGGTTTTGACCACGCCGCGCCCCTGACAATACGGGCAGTTCTCATAAATCGAATCACTCAGGCTTTCCTGCGCCCGCTGCCGGGTCATTTCCATTAAACCGAGCGGCGAAATTGGCAGAACGTGTGTCTTGGCTTTGTCGCGCTTCAACCGCTCCCGCATCAACTGATAAACCAACTGCTGGTCTTTGCGGCTCTTCATATCGATGAAATCGCTGATGATGAGCCCGCCCACGTTCCGCAGTCGCAGCTGCCGCGAAATTTCATCGGCGGCCTCCAGATTGGTTTGCAGGATCGTCTTTTCGACATCGCGCGCACCTTTGTTGCGACCGGTATTCACGTCGATCGCAACGAGCGCTTCCGTTTCATCAATGACAATGTAACCGCCGCATTTCAGCCAAACCTGGCGATGAAATGCGTCGTCGATCTGTTTTTGCACGCCGAAGGTCTCGAAAATTGGCGACGCGCCGTCGTAAAAGTGAAGGCGGTTGCGGGAACGCCGTGAAATGTCGCCAATCAGCTCACCCATCCGATCGAGCGCGGCGCGATCATCACACAAGACCTCTTCAATTTCCTCGGTCAGAAAATCGCGCACGGTGCGTTCGATCAAGTCTGGCTCTTCGAAAACGCGGTGCGGCGCGGGGTGATTTTTGATTTCCTGCTCCACCTTGGCCCATTGATCCAGGAGGAAGCGTAAGTCCCGAACAAAATAGCGGGCACGGCCGCCTTCGCCCACGGTGCGAATGATCACGCCGATCCCGTCGGGAATATCGAGTTGCCGCAAAATTTTTCGCAGGCGTTCCCGTTCCTTCGGGTCTTCAATCTTGCGCGAGATGCCGCTCCGATCGCTGAACGGCATGAGCACAAGATAACGGCCGGCAAAACTCAGATTGGTGGTGACGCGCGGGCCTTTTGTCCCGATCGGCCCTTTCGTCACCTGAACGATTACGTCGGAACCAACCGGATAAATATTAGGAATATCCTTGGCTGTGATCCGTTTGCGCTGACCGCGTTTGCCCGGGCGATCAATCTCCTCGATGCCACTATCGAGCGCGGCGGGAATTGCATCCCAAAAATGGAGAAAGGCATTTTTCTCGAAGCCGATGTCGACAAACATCGCCTTCAACCCCATCTCGATATTTTTGACTCTGCCTTTAAAGACAGAGCCAACAATATTGCGCGAAGTGTTGCGCTCGACGCTATATTCCTCGAGTCGTCCGTTCTCGAGCAGCGCCACTCGCCGCTCCAGCTTCTCCACGCTGACAATCAGCTTGTTCCCCGTTTTGCGCGGGATCCCTAAAAGTCTCCGAACTTTGTCGATCATAATTAAATTGTTGAATTACGGATGAGGCGTGGTGTTCGCTTCGTTCCGGTAAAAGTTGCATAATTAATAACCGCGCGACCGGCGCGATGGTGTTGGCGTTGGGGCGGGCGCGGGTGTGCTGCGACGGCCGAAAAGACGCTGGAAAAATCCTCGCCGTTCCGGCTGCGGTGCGGCAACGGGTTGGGCGCGAGCCACGCGTGCCTGGCGTGTGCCTACCTTCCCCTCGGCATCCGGCGCCTGCTCAACATCCGGTTCGCCACCGCCACTCGCCATTTGCACGTCAGCGCTGGACGCGCCGGCGTCTTCTTCATCCTCTCCGCTACTCACGTTCGAATCTCTGAACGATACGGACTTGATTAGGTCAAAAGGATTTTCGTGATGCGCGGGAACGAACCACGCGAGCTGCATTTCAAAGTTGCCTTCATCCATCGCCAAAATGCGTTCCAACGTCCTTGTCGCGATCGGCGCAGCAACCTCACCGCCGTGCCCAGAGGCGCCCTGTACCATCACCGCGACAACGTATTTCGGATTGTCGTATGGCGCGAAACTCACAAACCACGCGACGTTTTCCTCCTGGCCACGATCGGTAGCCTGCGCGGTTCCGGTCTTGCCAGCCACCTGCACGTTTTTGAGTCGCGCGCGCCCACCCGTGCCCCCGTCCTCGTTCACGACTTTCCATAAGCCTTTTCGCACTAGTTCAATCTGCTCAGGTGTCACTTCGCGCCGCAGATCAGATCGAACTCTCGGCGCGAAACTCACCGGCTTGCCTTGTTCATCCACGACCGGTGTCCCGTCCTGACTCAGTACTTTGTCGATCAAGCGCGGGTAATAACAGGTTCCGCCATTGGCCACCGCCACGTATGACATCGCGAGCTGCAAAGGCGACACGAGTGTGTAGCCCTGGCCGATGGAAACGTTCGCGGTTTGCGCCTGGGTCCACCGCTCCTGCGGATGATGAATCTGCATCCACTCCGGCCCCGGCATGTTGCCGGGCTGTTCGCCACTCAATTGCAAGCCTGATTCTTCACCCATACCGAGCATCTTCCCCACGGCGTCAATCGATTGAATGCTGGCGGCGTTTCCGTACTGATAAAAAAAAGAGTCGCACGAAACTTTAATCGCATCCTCAAGGCCGATCGTGCCGTGGGTGTAATGTTTCGACGCAACCCAACATTGGAAGAAGTGATCGCCGTAACTGATCCCTCCGCCGCAGCTGTATTTGTTATTCGTTAGGCCTTTTCGCAAACCGGCGAGTGCGGTGATCAACTTGAACGTCGATCCTGGCGGAAGCCCACTGATGGCACGATTCACCAGCGGGTGGGCTGGATCTTTGCGCAGCGCGTCCCAATCTTTTGCTTTGATACTGGGGATAAATTTGTTCGGATCAAACGACGGCACCGAAACCATCGCGAGGATGTTGCCATTGTTTGGATCGACAACCACTGCTCCGGCGCGGCTGACGGCCCGCAATGCTTCCTCGGCGATCGCCTGAATGCGCGCGTCAATCGTCAGGTAAACGTTGGCGCCCTGCTCCGGCGAATCTTCTTTTAGCACGCCATCAATCACACCTTTCGCGTTCCGTCGCAGGTAGCGGATTCCCGGTTTGCCCCGGAGATATTGATCAAAAATCTTCTCGATATTGGCCTTTCCTTCCACGTCGCCCTGATAAAACGTGAACTTCTTCGCTTCTTCCTTGTTCGTGTCATCCGGCGGGCCGACATAACCGAGCAAGTGCGCCGCCAGCGCGCCATAGACATAGGAGCGCACTGGTTTGATCGCGAGATCGACGCCCGGCAGTCCCACATCGTGCTCGGCGAATTTCGCCATTGTCGGGAAATCAATATCCTTGATGTAGGTGTAGGGAACTTCGGTATTGGTCCGGTAATGTTTTTGCAACTGGCTGGCGTTGTAATCGCGCGCCAGATTCAAGTCATCGAGCCGCGGAACGACCCCGCTGTTCACAATCTTGACAATGTCGGCTTCCTTCAGGTCCTTCGGCATCCCGCTGATGGTCGCGCGGTACTCCGTCAAGGGCGGTTGGCCGTAACGTTGTCGATAGCCTTTGACCATTTCCGGCAGATAAAAGTCCACCTCATAACTGGCACGGTTTTGTACCAGCGGCAGCCCGGTGCGGTCACGAATCTCGCCACGGATTGACGGGATTCGCACTGTGGCGGCGGAGCTACCGCGAATGCGCGCGGTCCATGCCGCCCCGCGCGCGACCTGCACCCACCAGAGCCGCACTGCCAGCGCTCCCAGGCCGAGCAGCATGAGCAACCCCAAAAATTGCAACCGCAGGAGCGGGCTTATTCGCAGCCGGTTCATACTAATCCTCGCCGAGGAAGATACGGGTAAGCAGTGGCTCGTGCCAACCACTGCAAGGCCCAAAAAACAAGCGGCGCCATAATGATGGCGAGCAACCCGGGTCCGCCGATCTGCCACCAGACTTCACGTGAGAAGAAGATGGAGCCGCGGCGAAAGGACAACATCAAATATTGGCCAAGCAAAAGGGCCGAGGTGCAAATGCCACTCATGATGCAATGCACTTCCCAGCGCCCACGCGCAAAAAGCGGCCGCAACCCATGCATGATTCCCGCCAGAACAGCGTAAAGCAGTATTGACGAGCCGAATGAAATTTCAACATGGCTGCCAATGATCTGTGCTGTTACTGCATCCAGCAAAAAACCAGCCCAGAATACCAGCACCAGTAGAAGCGGCAGCGGCAACGCCATCGCCCCGTAAAAAACCAGCACCGGCGTGATGTAAACATGCGCGTTCGACATCCAATCGAGAGGCGGAATGAAAAACTCCGCGATTTGCGCAATGAACACGAGCACCATCAAGACGAGGAAGAAAATCATTTGCGTCCAACGACAACGAAGACGTCCTCCAATTTCGTTAGGTCAACTGCCGGGACCAGCTGCGCCTGTCCGTCCAATTCCCGAACGCGGAAATCTTTGACATTTCCAATCAGCAGACCAGGAGGAAAAACTCCGCCGACACCCGAGGTATAAGCCTTTTGCCCGGGCTGCAGATTAGCCTGTTTCGACAGAAAATTTAGATTTAGGAGCGGACTCTGGCCGGCCACTCGCTCGCCCGTAACGATGCCTTGTTCACGCGTGCCTTCGACATTGGCAGCGACGCGGCAGTTTTCATCCGAGACCATAAGAACAACTGTAATATTGGCACTGACGGTGGTTGTCTTCCCGACCAGTCCTTCGTCGGTCACAACCGGCATGTCGCTCTCAACCCCATCCTGTTTGCCGCGGTTGATGGTAAGGGTTCGCCACCAAGTCGAAGAGTCGCGCGCTACCACCTCCGCCGGGACCAATTTGAACACCGCACGTTCACGGTAATTCAGCGCGTGACGTAGTCGATTGACTTCGTGCTCAACGTCACGCAACGCCTGATTGGTGGCCTTGAGCGAGCGGTTTTCCACTCGCAATGAATTATTTTCGCCCTGCAGATCATCCAGCGATTTCAAATTGCTCCGCACCGAGGTGATTTGCTTTTGGATTCCCGAGCCCGAACTCAGGAATGGCGCGAGGAACTGATACACATTCGCCTGCAGCTTGCGCGTGCCGCCCGCGCCCAGACTCAAAACGTATCCCAGCGCCGCAATGAAAAGTACCAGCACAACAATGCTCGTGCGGCTCATCTCAGCAACAGAGCTCGGACGCCGAACTCAGCGATGGGAAAGTTCGAACTCTGGGATTATTGGCGCCACTGCCGATCGGCAGATGCAACCTGGCGCAAAAATTTAAGTTCATTGAGGCATTTGCCTGTTCCTTCCGCGACCGCACTCAGGGGATCTTCCGCAACATGGACAGGCAAACCAGTTTCCTCGCTCAAAAGTTTATCGAAACCACGCAAAAGCGCGCCACCGCCCGCCAGCACCAGGCCGCGATCAACCAAATCGGCTGACAATTCCGGGGGACAACGTTCCAAAGTGATTCGCACTGAATCGACGATGGTCGAAATCGGTTCCAGCAATGCTTCACGCACTTCCTGCGAAGTAATTTGCAAAGTCTTTGGCAAGCCTGCGACCAGGTCGCGTCCTTTCACTTCCACACTCGTTTCTTTATCGCTCGGGTAGGCCGAGCCAATCTTGATCTTGATCTCTTCCGCCGTGCGCTCGCCCACCATCAGATTGTAGGCGCGCTTCATATACTGAACGATCGCTTCATCCAGTTCGTCGCCGGCGACGCGTACACTCCGGCTGAAGACGATGCCGGAAAGAGAAATCAATGCCACCTCGGTGGTGCCGCCGCCGATATCAATGATCATGTTGCCCGCCGGATCCTGGACCGGAAGACCGACCCCAATCGCCGCTGCCATCGGTTCTTCAATGAGATACACCTCCCGCGCACCGGCGTGAGTCGCCGATTCGCGGACGGCGCGTTTTTCCACTTCCGTGATCCCAGATGGAACTGCGATTACCACCCGCGGTCGCGCTCGCATCCGACGGCCGTGCACTTTGGTGATGAAATGTCGGAGCATAGCTTCCGTCACTTCAAAATCCGCGATGACACCATCTTTCAATGGTCGCACTGCCACGATGTTCGCCGGGGTTCGGCCGAGCATGCGCTTGGCTTCGTCGCCCACCGCCAGGACTTTATTTGTGCCGGCTTGAACCGCCACCACCGACGGCTCGCGCAAAACGATGCCCTGGTCCTTCACGTAGACCAGGGTGTTGGCGGTGCCGAGGTCAATCCCGATGTCACTGGATAACCAGCCAAAAAGTCCTTCGAACATTATATTTAAGAGAGTTAGAAATTTGACTGCGCTGCAAGTTTCGAGCCAGTCAAAGCGCGCACGGGAAAACAAATGTCCTGCGCTTCCTGCTCCCCAGCCGTTTCAACGCCCGAAAACGCGTAGAATGTTGAATAGAGCCATCGCACGTCAAGGGAAAGTGTGAATAACTTTCATGCGCACGCCAAAAGTGCCACCGCCTCAGGGATTTCAGACATTTCACAGCCAGCAAACACCCTTGGAGTAGTGGAGTGCTGGAGTATTGCTGATTGCCCAATTCCCATTACTCCATTACTCCATTACTCCATGCGGCGCGTGCTGATTGCTCCTTCTATTCTCGCCGCAGATTTTTCCCGATTGGCCGATGAGGTGCGCCAGGTCGAACAGGCCGGAGCCGATTGGATCCATTGCGACATCATGGACGGTCATTTCGTCGATAACATTTCGTTTGGCCCGGGAATGGTCGCGACCGTTCGCAAACTCACGAGTTTGCCGCTTGATGTTCACCTGATGATCCAGCATGCCGATCACTATTTGGCTCGTTTTGTCGATGCGGGAGCCAACTCGATTACGGTTCATGTTGAACCGGAAGCAAAACACAATGTCGGCGAAACCCTGCAGCAGATTCGAGACGCTGGTTGCCACGCAGGTCTGACTCTCAATCCAGCGACACCGTTTGCGTCGCTCGAACCATTTCTTCACCAGCTCGACCTGTTGCTCATCATGACAGTCCATCCCGGTTTCGGCGGACAATCATTCCGCGCCGACCAAATGGAAAAGCTTCGTCAGGCGTATGATTGGAAAATAAAGAACAACCCAAACCTGGATTTGGAAGTCGATGGCGGTATTAATCCCGAGACTGCCAAGGTGTCGATCGAAAACGGTGCCAATGTGCTGGTTGCCGGCACATCCATTTTCAAATCCAAGGATTACGCTGCCGAGATTCGGGCGCTGCGCGGTGGATAATCTGGCGGGGACCTTGGCGCGCGCGCAGCCATATGTCTGTTGCGAGACATATCTCTTCAGCCGCTTTCGCTCGAGCGACTTGCGAATCGTGAATTTTAGCCTTCGCATCCGCCAAGCGCCTCGCCTGTCATCCCGAACCGCGAAGACGGTGAGGGATCTCTCAAGAAGACATTGATTGAGCAAGATAGTCTGTGTAATCAACTACCTTAGGTGAGATCCCCTCGTTTGCGCTCGGGATGACACGCGGTGTGCTGGGACGATTGTCGATGTTGATTCCCGCTTTGCCTATTCGACTTGGGGCGTTTTCGGACATCGCCCAACAATAATACGGTTAGATCTTCCCACTTGGGATTCAATGTCTCTACCAACGCATTTTTCTTCTCGCGTCGCCAAGCTTTGATTTCTTTCTCGCGCGTAATCGCCGAAATGGGATCAGAGGAGTGTTCGTAATAAACTAAGCGATTCACCTTGTACTTAGAGGTAAATCCTTCAACCACATGACTCCGGTGATCCAAAACACGGGCGTCCAACCTGCTCGTTACGCCAACATAGTAGTACGACCCGGCTGCGATTCGTCATGATGTAAACGTAATAGTCTTGCACGCCGTCATCCTGTCCTCCCGAGCGCGAGCGAGGGATCTCTCGAGAAGCGATTTTGTGTCCGAGATAGCTTGGGTGATCAACCACCTTAGGTGAGATCCCTCGCTTGCGCTCGGGAAGACACGCGTTTTGTTTGGCAGCAGCAACCCGTCGACTCGCTACCCCGCCACCACCGGTTCGGCTTCGGCGCTCGTTTCCGCCATGACTTCGTCGGTCTGAGTAACCCTGACCACTTCTTCGATCGTTGTAGTCCCCTGGGCGACACGACGCCAGCCGTCGTTCCGCAATGTTTCCATGCCTTCAGCAATCGCGCATTGCTTCAGCTCGCCGCCATCACGTTTTCGCATGATCATTTTTCGCAGCGGTTCCGTCACCACACAGATTTCGTAGATCGCCATTCGCCCCTGATAGCCAGTGTGCCGGCATTGATCGCAACCTTTGCCACGCATGAACTTCGTCCCAAGCTCTTGCACCGGAAATCCTATCTCAGCGAGATATTCTGCCGGATACTCAACTTTTTCGACGCATTCCGGACAGATGGTGCGAACGAGTCGTTGCGCGATAAAAGATTTCACCACCGAAGCGAGCAGGAACGGCTCCACATCCATATCGAGCAAGCGGGTGATACCTCCGACCGCGTCATTCGTGTGCAGCGTACTGAAAACGAGGTGGCCGGTCATGGCCGCGCGAATCGCTATGTCCGCCGTCTCCACGTCCCGAATCTCGCCGACCATAACAACATTTGGGTCCTGCCGTAAAATATGACGTAGCCCGCGGGCGAACGTGAAATTGATTTCCGGTTTCACGTCCATCTGCAGAACTCCGGGCAATTTGTATTCGACCGGTTCCTCGATCGTGAGAATGCGCCGGGAAACCGAGTTAATCGTGCTCAGAAAACAATATAACGAAGTCGATTTTCCGCACCCGGTTGGACCCGTAAGTAAAATGATTCCGTTGGGCTGAGTGAGGAGATGACGAATGGTGCGTTCCTGTTTCTCGCCCAGATCAAGACGTTCGAAACCGAATTGTTGTCCGCCACGGGCGAGCAAACGCAAGCTGATCGATTCGCCGTTGACCGTGGGGATGGTGGAAACGCGGACATCGATTTCCTGATTGTTTGCATGCAGATTCATGCGGCCATCCTGGGGCAGCCGCCGTTCGGCGATGTCCATGTGCGACATTACTTTCAAGCGCGAGATAATCGCGGCATGCAGCACGCGCAATTGCGGGGGCACGGCCACTTCATGCAGAATGCCGTCGATGCGATAACGGATACGAATGTCGTTCTCCAGCGGCTCAACGTGAATATCGGTCGCGCGCTCGGCGATCGCTTCGCGGATAATCTGATTAACGAATTTGACGACCGACGCTTCCGGATCATCGGCACTGATGTCGGTGGCGGTCTCACCTTCCTGTAAGATTTCAAAATCCCGATTCGCCTTTAGGATTTCATCGAACGTCTCGGCGCCCACTCCGTAGAGCGTCTTCATGGTGCGCAGAAGTTGCGCGCGCGGCACCAGGACCCATTCCGCCGGCTTCTTCAAAAGTTGAGTGACCAGCTGGCGACCGACAGAGTTAAAAAGATCGTAGGTCGCCAGGACAACGGAATTTTCCTTCTCCTCGATCGGCAAAATGTGATGCTGAAAAACAAAGCGCGAGGGCAAAATCGAAAGCGTCCGGCGATCGATGCTCTTGGCGTCGAGCGTGACCACCGGGACGCGGAAGAAATTTCCGATGGCGGTAAGAAACCGCTGCTCATCCACCTTGCCGGAGTCGAGCACCTGCGTCGTCCAGGAACCGCCGTTGAGATTTTGCGCGAGCTGGGCCGCTTCCTCGCGTGACGCCACGCCACCTGCCATCAAAAGATCGATGATCGATTTGTTGACTGTCGCGCTCATCTGTTCGCCCGCTGATTCTGCGCTACCCTCACTATTCTCGTTAGGGCAAATGCAATGCCCGCCGGACCTGTTCGTTCAGCTCACCAGTTACGCGCATGGAATAATTCTTTTGAAGACGGGCGATAGCGAAGCTTACCTCGTCAGAAAACACGCCATCGATCCGACCACAATAGTATCCGAGCCGCTTCAAATCCCTCTGCAATGCGGCGACATAAGCTGGTTCCACCATCAATTGCTCATTCGCCTTGAAATAATAGACCCAACGGTGGTGATTGCGCGGGGCAAAATCAGTGGCACGCACCGTGGGCATTTGATGAAGCACCCCATGCCCGTCGCTCGGCGCCAGCGGGTCGACGGAATCATGGTCAAAAATTTCTTCGTCCAGGATGAATCCACGAGCGCCACTGCAGGCGAGCAACATCGCGATAAAAACAATCCCGATTCGTTTCATCAGCGCATTCCTACATCCTTGGCAGATGGTATATCAGGAGGTGGCAGCTGCTTCCCATCTCCCGACTTCGGGCAGTCTGGACAATCATCCTTCTCCAATTCAGGCCCGAAGTGGCTGCGATCCTCGTTTCTTTGCCGAAGGCGATACAAGTCTAGTTTGGTCAATGATACTTCCGGACGCATTAAAACAATCAGCTCGGTGCGGTCGCGATTTTTTGTAGTGCTACGAAAAAGTGAACCTACAACTGGCAATCGACTTAAATATGGAATCCCATTTTTGCTGGTATTCCTAGTGTCAGTAATTAATCCGCCCAGGACAATTGTTGAACAGTTTGGTGCCGAAACGTTAGTGCGAATATAGCGTGTCGCGATCGTCGGCACCGAATTGCCGCCGATATTTACATTGCTGCCAGGAACGACACTGTCGATCTTCTGTAAAATATCCAGAGAAACCTCTTTCTCCGAGTTGATGAGCGGCACGACCTCAAGCTGCAGCGCAACCTTCTTGAACTCGATGCTGGATTGGACGGAAGCGGTGGTGTTGATAACCGCTCCGCTGTTCACGTTGCTCAAAGTATTTACCGGGACCGGAATCTCCTGTCCGTTTGCAATGATTGCCTTCTTATTGTTGCTGGTAAAAACCATCGGGCGCGAAATCACGCGAAATCGTCCGGTTGATTCCATCGCATGGACGATGGCGCTAAGATAATTTCCCACAGCAACATAAACATTAGTGCCGGTTCCAATGTTTTGCAGGATGTTGCCGAAATTCACTAATCCTGCTGGGTCAAGAATTCCTCCAACTGTGGGCGAACCGCCCGGACTAGCAGCCGGACTACCGATGGGGAATGGAATCGGCACGCTGCTTTGCGGATTATTCCGATACGTCCCGACAACTTTGTTTTTATATTTGAGAAACCAATCTACGCCGAATTCTTCGTCATTGTTCAAAGTGAGCTCACCGATAACCGTGCTGAGCGCGACCTGCGGCGATTTCACGTCCATCTGGTCGAGAATCTTTATGACTTTCACCACGACCTCGCGATTGCCCAAAACGATGATGGTGTTGGCGCGCTGGTCGGCGATGATCTTGGCATTGCCAACCGTCACTGCCTTCGGCGCCGTATCCACTGGTTGAGTAGAAAGTTCTTCAGAAATGTTCAGCTCGCTTCCAGTCGCAGTGCTGCCTTGACTGGCGTTATATGGATTGGTAACGGTCGGATTCGTCGTCCGTTGCGGTGTCGGTCCGGCCTGTGGTCCAGCCGTTCCGGCAGCGCCGCCTTGTTGTTCATTGCCAGGTTCGGTTAGGGCCTGCACCAGTACCGGCAAAACATCAGCCGCCGAAATGTAACGCAGCGACCGCGTCACCGGTTTGGCGAACTCGACGTTGGCGTCAAACTCCGCGATCAACTTCCGGATAAACGGCATGTTGATCGGCCGGGTGATGACGTGAATACGATTCGTCCTCACGTCAGGGGCGATCTTGATTTTGCCAACGATAACTGAGTCCTCCGAAAGCGCCGTCAATGCGCCCAGATCGGTTTCACCCGCAGGATTGGGCACAATCGGATTCGCTACCCCGCGTACGCCCCGCACGCCGCCTCTGCCCGGCGGCATTCCAGGTTGTGCTTGATCGGCGTTTTTCTCGAAAATATCTTTCAACATGTCGACCACTTTGCTGGCGTCGGCCCGTTCCAGCTTGATGAATTCGCTCGTCACTTCCGCCGGAGCGACGTCGATCTGGTCGATAATCTTGGCCAGGCCCCGAATTACGGTCGAATTCTCCGTGATCAAAATGCTCGAAGATTTCGGCAATGGGAGAACCGACGTGTAAGTTGATGGCGGCGAAAGGTATTGCCCGATTACCTGCTGTAACTCAGCCGGATCGGCATAACGCAATCTAAACAAATAGCTGACTACCTGATCGCCCGGGGGAATATCAGCTTGATCGGAAATAATCGGCACACCTTGCGTACGCGGATTTTTGCCCGTTCCGATCACCTTCACGATATCGGGCTCTTCTGGAACGAGTGAGAACCCATTCATCAGAAGACTAATCTGGATGATCTGGATCGCCTCCTCGCGCGTCGGATCCTTGGTGAGAAAAATGTTCACCTTTCCGTTCACGAAATTATCCATGATCACGCGCCTGCCCGTCAATTGCTCGTAATAACGGAGCACGTCCTGCACGTCACTGTTGGGGAACTGCAATTTCACATGTTCCTGGAGATTGGGGGTAGGCGCGGCCGAACGCGCCGGAGCGGCTGGCGCTGGCGAAGGACGCTGCGCAAAATTAACCGCTGCCGAAGCCAGCAGTACGAACACAACCAGCGGGGATTTCAACACAGAGCTGCAATAGTAAGGGCGGCGGCGCCCTGGGTCAATAGCTCGATAGATCGGCCACGGGTCCCAATCCTAAATTCCGAACGCTCAACGTCCGACCTCCAATGACTGAATCCCGAACCCAAATGCTGAATGCCCAATACTGAACAGTGAACTCTTGAACCCGCGCCCTTACTAGTAGTAAGTGGACAAAATGAGATCGCGTTGGCTCCTTCTGGTTTCCTCCTTATTATTCGTCCCATTCGCCCCATCTGACTCATCGGCGACCGACAAAGAAGACAGTAAAGATGGCGTGATCGCCGAAATTCGCGCGATTCTGAGCGCGCAACAGGAGGCCTGGAATCACGGTGACATCGATGGTTTCATGAATGGTTATGCCCGCGCTGAAACTACGGTTTTTGTTTCCGGCGATGAAGTGACGCGTGGCTGGCAAACCGTGCGTGACCGCTACTTCAAGAAATACGGTGATCGCGCCAAAATGGGCACGCTTACATTCTCAGATCTTGAAATCGAACAGCTTGGCCCTGATTCCGCGATCGCGCTCGGCCGCTGGGAACTCAAACGCGCCAACGATAATCCGCACGGTCGTTTCACTCTGATCTTTCGCCGCACCCCAGATGGTTGGCGCATCGTCCACGATCATACCTCGGCGGCTCCGCCGCCGTAGGCAGTCTGTAGCGGCGGTCTATGACCGCCGATGGGTCAGTCTGAGTAATATCGCAAATCAAGAATTTCTCCCCGAAACGGCCAATCCTGCCAATTCCCTACCAAGCCGTGGCGCACCGGATTCTCGCGCACATAATGCCACTTCTGCTCATATGATTCTTCGCTTCGCAAGACATGATCGAAGAAACCTTTTTGCCAGTGCGATCCGCGAACTCCATCGGAGCGCAGCGTTTTCGACAGCGTATTCTTTAGGGATTTCATCCACCTACTCAGTTCGATCTTCCGATCGTCAAACCCGACGAATAAATGAAGGTGGTCAGGCATAAGTACGTAGGCGCCGAGCCATGCGCCGCGATGGATACCTTCTCGAGCGAATTGAACAAAAGCCCGGTGAACAGATTCTGCGGCCAACATTGGACGCCGCTCATTCGTGCACGTTGTTACAAAATAGATTGGGCTCCAGACGAGGATTCTCTCTAGCCGTTGTAGCCGCTGCTTGCGATCGGCGGCGGTCATAGACCGCCGCTACAGGACGCGACACCTAACGCGACACAATTCATCTGTCCGCTTCACCCCTTTAACGATTTTAACCTTTCAACCTTTTCAACAACTTCTCATGGATCCCGTCGAACCCGCCATTGCTGAACACGGCCACGATATCGTTCTTCTTCAGCAGCGGGGTGATGCGCTCAACGATCGCGGCGGCATTTTGCTCGTAGAACGCGAGCCGGCCCGCGCGTTTGATTTCTTTCATCACGGCCTCGGGATTCAATCGTTCCGTTTCCGGGATCTGTTCGAGCCTCGCAACCTGCGAAATGAAAACTCCGTCGGCAATCTTCAGGGCGTTCGGCAACGCATTTTGAAAAACCGCGCGTCGAGTGGTGTTTGAACGCGGCTCGAAGATCGCCCACAGCCGATGCTTTGGATAACGACGACGCAGCGCCGTCAGCGTCTGCGCGATCGCGGTCGGATGATGACCGAAATCGTCAATCACCTTGACCCCGCGCACTTCGCCACGGATTTCCTGGCGTCGTGCCACTCCTTCGAAGTTCGGCAGCGTCGTTCGAATGGTTTCGGCCGACACGCCATAAAATTTCGCGGCTGAAATCGCCATCGCGGCGTTGCGGACGTTGAACTCGCCGAACATCGGAATCTCAAATTCCTCATCGCGCAAAACGAACCGTGATTTTTTTGCCGAATAACTGACATCCCGGATCTGTTGAGCGCAGTTTTTCGAAAAACCGACCTCAACCATGGGCGCGAGGGAATCGCGCGTGACTTCCACACAATTCTTGTCGTCTCCATTGAGCACAATCATTCCATTCTGCGGCACAATGTTCACCAGGCGGCGAAAGCTCAACTTAATGGCATCGAGATCGGGGAAGATGTCGGCATGATCGAACTCGAGATTATTCACGATCAGCAGCTCCGGCAGGTAGTGAATAAACTTTGAGCGCTTGTCGAAAAAGGCGGTGTCGTATTCGTCGCCTTCAATGACGAAGAACTTCGATTCATTGAAGCGTGCGCCCTGGGCGAAATTGCGGGGAATGCCGCCGATCATGTAGCTCGGCCTGTGCTTCGCGCACTCCATAATCCAAGTCAGCAACGCTGTTGTCGTTGTTTTTCCGTGCGTGCCGGTAACAACGAGGTTGTGTCGCCCGCGCAGAAAATAATTTTTCAAGACTTCCGGTAACGAGAGATAGAACAATTTTCGGTTCAGGACCGCTTCTGCTTCCGGGTTGCCGCGCTTGATTGCATTACCGATCACCACCACATCGGCTTTCGCTGGAATATTTTCCGCACGATAACCGGAGAAGAGCGCAATCTTCCGCTCTTCCAGGAAGGTGGACATCGGTGGATAAATATTTTCGTCCGAACCGGTAACAGTGAACCCGCGCTCGCTCAGCGCCGCCGCGACTGATCCCATGGCCGTACCGCAAATGCCGAGAAAATGAAAATGCCGCGGCGCTTCGTTCACAGCAATTCTTTACCCGCAGACTCTAACCTGCGCTAGGAAATTGACCGCAGATCACGCGGATGAATTCGTAGGAAGTCTATCCGCGTAATCCGCGGTTTCATTTCTCTCGAACACTTCCACCGCATTCCAGGCGTCGTCCGGCGGGGTTTGCTCGTATTCAAGCGAACGGTCGAGATACATTTTCGCCAGCAGATCATCCGGGTAAAATTCGAGGAAGCGCGAGAACAAGATTTTGGCCTGGGTGAAATCGCGATCGCGAAACTTTCGGATGCCTTCCTCGTAGGTTTCCAGCCAGATCAATAATTCCTGATCCGGGTTGGTGTCGCGCGCTTCGACAATGGTGAAAACGTCGACCGGCTCGGTTTTGCCTTTCACCTGCGCGCGCGCCACCGTGCGCAAATAAAATTCATCGCGAATCAAATCCGCCACCGTCGTGCCGACCAGAATGTCGGTGCCGAAAGCGCGCGTCAGCCCTTCCAGCCGCGACGCCAGATTAACGGCATCACCGATTACGGTGAGATCCGCGCGATCCTGCGAGCCGATATTTCCAGCGAGAACATCACCCTGATTAATGCCGATGCCCATTCCCAATGGCATGCGGCCTTCCACTTTCCACGTGTTGTTTAGTCGCGCCAACTCGCGTCGCATCCCCAGAGCGGTGTGCGCAGCCGCCTTCGCATCTTTCGCCTTGCCCTGACTTCTTACATTCCCCCATACCGCCATGATGGAATCTCCGATGAATTTATCGAGCGTGCCGCCATTCTGAAAAACGAGATTGGTCATCACGCTCAGGTATTCATTGAGATGCCGAACCAATTCTTCCGGATCGGCTTTTTCGCTAAGGGTAGTAAAACCCACAATGTCGGAGAACAGAATCGTGGCTGGCATGCGCGAACCTTTTAGCGAATTGAAGTAGCCGCCGGGGTTCTCGAGGATTTCTTTGACCAGATTCTTGGAGACGTATCGCTCGAGCGTGCGTCGGGTACGCAGCTTTTCCATCCGCTCGACGATGTAATCGATCCCGAGAGTGCTACCGCCGCAGAGCAGCAGAGTGGAAAGCACGGGCACAGTTGCGAGAAAGAAGCCGGACTGATCGTAGGCAATACGCGCGGCCGTGAAATAAATTACGCTAACCGTCATGAGGAAGAGCAGTGAAAGACTGGGACGACGCAAAACGGGGACGACGCTCCACCCAATCAGCCCGGCCAACGGGACCAAACCGAGCATTACTGCGGTCGGTGTTTGCCGCAGAAACTCGTGTTCCACGGCCGCTGCGATTACTTGCAAATGGACAGACGGTCCGGGCGTCGCCGGGTGCATCGGGGTATCAATGACGTCGTGCAGGATTTGCGCGGAGCCCCCAATAACTACGATTTTGTTCTTGAATTTTGTGCCGTTACCGTAATTCGCTTTCCAATAGCTCGGGTGGAAAACCTCCCACAGCGGAAAAGGGACGTAGGCATCATTTGAGCTGAAACGAAAAAGGTGATCTCGCTGGTCCTGTGGAATATCGGCCGTGTGTCCAAGTTTCGTTAGCGCCCGCGCCGCCAGCGAAACGTAGAGATCATCGCCGGCGAATAGCGCATTCCCGACAAGTTGACGATCGGAGGTAAAAAAACGAGCCGCCCGCAATTTCCCGTCAAGTACATCATTCCAATAATTAATGAAGCCGACACGATCATCCTTTTGTGCGGGTTCCGGAATCAGTTGCGAATTTGGAAATACAACCGTGGGCGCTGTTCCTTCCTGATTTCGCATCTCCGCCGTATCCTGCATGTCCACATTCATTGCGACGATGACCCGATTGCGATAGCGGTCCAAGGCCGCGCGAAAGGCCGGGTCACCGTCATTCGGATTATTGAAGACCATGTCGAACATGACCAGCCGCGCGCCGGCCCCAAACAAGCGATCCAGCAGGAGCGCCCAGACCTCTCGCGACCACGGATACGGCCGCTCGGTCATCAATTCAAACGCGCGATTACCCGCGATTTCTTCCTTACCGATCGTCGCATCCAGTTGCAACGATTGCTGATCGATTCCCAGAAAAATCAAGCGGTCGTCCGTCGGAGTTTTCCAGCCCTCTCTGCGCAGCAAGTCCTCGAAACTTTGTTCGCCACGCCATGGCGTCGAGATGAATGGCAATGCTGGAAAAAAGTAGCCGGCAAAAATAACCGCCGTCCAAAACAGACAGATTGCGGCAAAGGCCAAACGACGATGGCGTGCGAGCCAGTTCACTCGAAGATTTTAGAAAATTGCACAGGAACGGCCAATTCGAAAGGTGACATTGGCTGGGCTCGCAGAGCTCGCCCCTCCAGGAACGCGGACATTGCCGATAAAGAGATCATGGCACTGGCTCCCGACCAATGTAATGCCAGTCCGGCTCGGACCTTTGCAGCCGGCATGGCTGCCGCTACAGGTTCCCACGATGGAAGCTGAACTTCTTTGCCCCGCTTGCCGTATTCCATTGACCAAAATGCGCACGGGCACCGGCATCATCTGGCGTTGCGAAAAATGCGATGGCCGCGCGGTGGGCCTGCAATTATTACGCCGCACCTTCACTCCCGAATCGATCAACCCGCTTTGGCTGCACGCCACTCATAACGAAGGCAGCACCGCCCGGCCCTGCCCTTCCTGCGGCAACCCAATGATTGAAGTCACACTCGATAGCAGCAGTGGAATCAAGATTGAAATCTGTAAAATTTGCGAATTTGTCTGGTTCGATAAGGGGGAAACACAACCGCTGCAAGTGCGTCCACCGCCCAAGCCTCCGCCGGCACCCCTGCCACAAGAGGTGCGCGAAGCTATCGCGCTCGCAAAAGTTCAGCAGCTCGCCGAGCAAGCACGCGGTTCCGATTTCGACAGTGCGCCACCGGACGAATGGTGGAAATCGATCGCAGCTTTTCTCGGCCTGCCAGTAGAATTCGATGAACCCGCACAGAAACGACGACCGGTCGTGACCTGGTTTCTCGCTGCAGTCATTATCACCGCAAGCGTTCACTCCTTTTTCCACCTCCACGAAGTCGTTCAACGTTTCGGATTAATTCCGGCCCAGGCGCTGCGGCTGCATGGTCTGACGTTCGTCACTTCGTTCTTTCTTCACGCCGGCATCATTCATCTCGTCGGCAACATGTATTTTCTTCTCGTCTTCGGCGACGACGTGGAACATTTTCTGCGTCCGCTGCGTTACATTGGGCTGATTGCGATCGCGGCTTTAGTCGGCGACCTCATCCATATTGCATCGGAACCGAACTCAACAATTCCCTGCATCGGAGCCAGCGGCGGCATCGCCGGCGTCATCACATTCTATGCCTTTTCATTTCCGGAAACGAAGATCGGGCTCTTGTGGCGATACTTCTTTTATTTCCATTGGATCCGCTTGCCGGCGTGGTTCGTTTTCGTCCTCTGGATTCTTTTCCAAATCATTGGCGCCTACGAGCAAAAGATCGGAATCAGCTCGGTTTCATCATTTGCACATTTGGGCGGCGCCGCGGTTGGGGTGATCGCGTGGTTGCTGACGCGAAAAAGCGCGACCGAGGTCGCAGCGAATCAATGAGGGGCGTCTTCCTAGTCGCCGAGCTCTTTCGCTCGGGATGACGGATTCCGAAAGTGTGCCCCAAAGTTTAGGCGCCACTCCTTGTTGCCATTCGAAAGTTAATTGTAATTTGCCCGGTCCGTTCTATCCTTCCGCCCCGGTTCATAGTTGAACCGTCGATCTGCACACCTGATCCCGCCAGTACGGGACCACATCAGCGCACGAGGTCGCGCAGATCACTATGTTAATAAGAACAGCGCGCTGAAACGAGGCCCGAACAAACTTCGGGAACAACAAGATGCCGAGAGCAACAAATGCACCGGCCAGTCGCGAACGGCGACGCCGGGTTCTGAGAAAAGCGAAAGGTTATCGCGGACGCCGCTCGAAACTTTTCCGTTACGCCAAAGACGCAACCATGAAAGGCCAGTATTGGGCCTACCGCGATCGCAAAACGCGCAAACGCAATTTCCGCATGCTGTGGATTCAGCGCCTCAACGCCGCTGCCCGCGCCAACGGCTTGACCTACAGCCGCCTGGCTGAAGGCTTGAGAGCGGCCGGCATTGTTCTGGATCGTAAGATCCTCGCCGACCTGGCCTTGACCGACGAAAAAACTTTCGCCTCCCTCATCGAGGAGGCGAAAGGCGCGCTGGAAAAGAAATCGAAGGCGAAGAAAGCGGCGTGATTTGTTGGTTGAAGCGTTGAACCGTTGCAGCGAATTCGCTTCAACGCTTAAACTCGTTAACGCTTCAACATGCCAACCATGGCCCATCCGCTCGAACAATTGCGCGAGGACGCGCTGGCGCAGATCTCGTCGGCACCAGACGAACGCGCTCTCGAAGCGATGCGGGTGAAATTCCTCGGGCGCGGTGGAAGCGTCACGCAATGGAGCGACAAAATGAAGTCGCTGCCGAAAGAGGAAAAGCCGGTTGTCGGAAAACTGCTAAACGAGATACGCACCGCAGTGACAGCCGCGATTGAAACGCGCGCCGAGAATTTTCGCGCCGAAAAGGAATCGGACGCGGTTGCGAACATCGACATTTCGCTCCCGGGAACTTCACATGAGCGCGGCGCAATTCATCCGCTCACCCAGATGCTCGATCGCAGCATTGCAGTTTTTCACCGGATGGGGTTCGCGCTCGCCGAAGGCCCGGACATCGAGACGGAATGGCATTGCTTCGACGCGCTAAACACTCCGGCTGACCATCCCGCACGCAACGAACAGGACACATTTTATCTTCGGGATGGCCGGCTCTTGCGCACCCATACTTCGACGGTGCAAATCCGGACCATGGAATCGGCGCCGCCGCCCATTCGCGTGATTGCTCCCGGCGCGGCTTATCGGCGCGATGAAGTCGATGCTACGCACGGCGCACAGTTTCACCAGATCGAAGGGCTTTACGTGGATGAAAAGGTCAGTGTCGCAGATTTGAAAGGCACACTGGAATTCTTTCTGCGCGAGCTCTTCGGCGCCGACACCGCTGTGCGTTTTCGTCCGCATTATTTTCCGTTCACCGAACCGAGTTTTGAAATTGATGTTAAATCGAGCGCACTAAAAGGCGGCGAACAATGGGTTGAAGTCTGCGGCTGCGGAATGGTGCATCCGGCCGTTTTCGAAGCGGTCAACCAATCCCGCTGCGACAGCGCTTACGATCCGGAAAAATGGACCGGCTTTGCCTTCGGCCTTGGCATGGACCGGCTGGCGATGATCTTGTTCGATATTCCCGACATCCGCTTGTTCGCGCAAAACGATCTGCGCTTCTTGCGGCAATTTGCATGAATGTGTTTTTTACAACACTCGCAGCGCGCGTCATCCCGAGGCGGGAAGACGCCGAGGGATCTCACAATCGCAGAACCGATCATCCCGATCGGCCTAATCGTCCTTCGCAGACGGATCATCGATTGAGAGATCCCTCACTTCGTTCGGGATGACGGCAGAAGAAAACAATGAAATTTTCCGTTAACTGGCTGCGCGAATTTGTGGAGCTGCCGCCAAGCATCGAAGCGCTGGCGGAATTACTCACGATGTCCGGCGTTGAAATCGAGGCCATCGAAAAACGCGGCGCTAATTTTGAACATGTCGTCATTGCGCAGATCAACGAATCCAAGGCGCATCCGAACGCGGATCGGCTCAGCGTTTGCATCGTTGACGACGGGAGCGGAACGAAACGCCAGATTGTTTGCGGCGCCAAAAATTACAAAGTGGGCGACAAGGTGCCGCTGGCGTTACCTGGCGCAGAGCTGATTGGCGGCCTCAAGATTCGCGCGAGCAAACTGCGCGGCGTCGAAAGCGAAGGAATGCTTTGTAGCCCCAAGGAACTTGGCATTGCCGAGGATGCAGCCGGTCTCCTCATTCTGTCGCCCGAGGCAAAGATTGGCGCGCCCATTCATGATTTGTTCCCACCCGACACCGTCCTCGATGTCGAAATCACGCCGAATCGGGGCGATTTGTTGAGTCATTTCGGTTTGGCACGCGAGATTGCCGCGCTAACGAGCAAACCGGTTCGGTTGCCTTCCACGTCGGCCGGCAGCGCGCCCGCCCTACAAGAGAAAGGCGTCGTCATTTCGGCGTTGCGCGAAGGTCCATTTTATTCCGCGCGCCGAATTGAAAACGTGAAGGTCGGGCCAAGTCCCGATTGGCTGCGCGCGAAAATCGAAAGCGTCGGCATTCGTTCCATCAACAACGTCGTCGATGTTTCGAATTTCGTGATGCTCGAGCTGGGCCAGCCCACTCACGCTTTTGATGCGGACAAGCTCGACGGCGACATCAACGTGCGATTGGCGCGCGAGGGCGAAAAGTTTCTCGCCCTTGATGGGAAAACGTACCCGCTGAGCCCGGGCAACCTGGTCATCGCCGACGATCAACGCGCAATTGGAATCGCGGGAGTAATGGGTGGCGAGGAAACGGGAGTGACCGACTCCACGAAAAATGTGTTGCTGGAGAGCGCGTATTTCCTGCCGGCGAGCATCCGACGAACCGCGCGTGACTTGAATTTGCCGAGCGATGCCAGTTACCGTTTTGAACGCGGCGTTGACCCGCAAATGATTTTTGCGGCCTCACAACGTGCGACAGAACTGATTTGCGAAGTCGCCAGCGCGACGGCAGTGCGCACAATTGCCGTCGCGGGTGAAGTGCCACCGAACCCGCCGGATGTCTCAATACGCTATGGCCGCGCCGACGAGCTGCTGGGCATTCACATCGAGCCGGCATCGGCGGATGATATTCTAACAAGATTTGGACTAGTCAGGGATGATTCAGCGAACCGTCGGGAATCACATTGGAAGATTCCAAGCTACCGTCGCGATCTGCAGCGCGAAGTCGATTTGATCGAAGAAATCATTCGCGCGCATGGCATTGAAAAAATTCCGAGCGAGGACCGTAGCCGCTTTACGCCGCTGAGCGCAGCAGACCGCAATTACGATTTCGAGGCGAAGTTGCGGCGCGACCTGGTCGCCCTTGGTTTGTCGGAAGCGCGTACCTCATCGTTGATCGCGCGTTCGGAAGTCGCCAGAGCCAACGGCGCAATCGAACTGCGTAATCCCTTAAGTGAAGATCATGTCGCGTTGCGAACGACTCTGATTCCGGGTTTGCTTGTTGCGGTTGAGCGAAACATCCGGGCCGGCGCAGAGCGGATCGCGCTCTTTGAAATCGGCAACGTTTTTGCCCCGCCGACCGGCGAACAACAACGCAAGCTGGCAGTCGCGCTCTGCGGTCAGACCGCTTCCGCCAAAAACTGGCGTTCCCAAAAGAAGCGGGCACTCGATTTTTTTGATCTGAGAGGCGCGCTCAACACATTAGGGACGTTCGAATTTCGTCGCGGCAAACAATCAGGCTTCGCTTTGAGTGCTGAAATTTTTCACGGGCGCGATCGGATCGGCCATAGCGGGCAGCTCTCGGGCGCAAGTTCCTTTGGCGCAACGACACCGGTGTTGGTGGCCGAAATCGACCTCGCGACTATCGCCCAAGCAACCGAACACGCGGAACAGTTCAAAGAAATCGATCGTTATCCGGCAGTGACACGCGACGTGGCGATGTTTGTCGGCTCGGAAGTCACGCACGCAGAAATCGTTGGAGTAATCGCAGCGGCTAACGAGCCTTTGCTGGAGAAAGTAGAGCTATTCGATTTATTTATGGAAAATGATGCCAAAGAACTGTCGCAAGCACGGAAGTCGCTGGCCTATTCATTGACATATCGCGACAAAGATCGCACACTGACTAACGAAGAAGTGAGCGCGGCACACGCGCGGATTCGTGAGCGGTTGAGAAGCGATATCCGCGCGGAATTGCGCGAGTAGTTCTTTTGAAATAACTGCGAGTTGTTGGTTGAGAGTTTAATGCTTTGCCCAACTCTGAACTGACTATTCTCAGTACTTTACCCTGCGTTGCTCGAGATACAGGTGAGATTCCCGAACCGATACTTCATTAACAAGGAGGCTTGGTCGCGCCTGGGGAACATGGCATGCCTTAATTGGAAGTCAGACGCTCTCGCGACGGTCGTCCGCCCGTTACCGAAAGGGACGGGAGATCCGCCTAAACGGCATCTGCGGGGTAATACTTTAAAAAGCCGAATCGAATCCTCGATTCGGCTTTTTCGTTGCAGGGTTTAAGCGTTAAACCGTTAAAGGGGAAGAATTCGCGCAACGCCATTCCACGTTGTTCCCTTCAACCCTTCAACGTAGTTGAATTTACTCTCTGACCGCCGACAATCCTCACCAACAATGCCCGCTTTGCTCGCCCTTGAAGACGGCCGAATTTTCGAGGGCGAATCGTTTGGCGCCACCGGGACGCGCGTCGGTGAGATTTGCTTCAATACGTCGATGACAGGTTATCAGGAAGTGCTGACCGATCCATCGTATCGCGGGCAAATCGTGGCGATGACTTACCCGTTGATCGGAAATTACGGAACGAACGCGACCGATCAGGAAAGCGCTCAGCCGCATGTCCGCGGTTTCGTTATCGAAGAGCTGAGTGAAGTTCCGAGTAACTGGCGCGCCGAAGAATCGCTCGATGATTATCTGCGGCGATGGGAAATTCCCGGCGTGCAGGGGGTCGACACCCGCGCGCTGACGAGGCATCTCCGGACTCGCGGGGCGATGAAGGCCTGTCTTACCACCGAAATCACTTCGCACGAGCAGGCCGTGCAACGCGCGGTCGACGGTGAAGGCGTGATCGGGGTGGATTATGTGCGCGAGGTCACAACGTCGAAGGTTTTTCAATGGGACCCGGATGATCAAATGAGCCGGCAATGGTCGTTACAAACCGGCGATCAAGTGCCGCAACTGCCGCCCATTCGTCATCGTATCGTGGCATTTGATTACGGGATGAAACGCAACATTTTGCGCTCGCTGCGCCAGCGGGGATTCGGCGTGACCGTTGTCCCGGCGACAACCACGGCGGATGAAGTGCTCGCTCTCAATCCAGACGGTATTTTTCTGTCCAATGGACCCGGTGATCCCGAAGCACTGCCGTATGCACACGAAAGCGTGCGCGGTCTGATGGGCCGCAAACCGATCTTTGGAATTTGCCTCGGACATCAGGTGCTTGGTTTTGCCTACGGCGGGCGGACTTTCAAACTGAAATTCGGACATCGCGGCGGAAATCAGCCGGTGAAAGATTTGCGATCGGGGAGAGTGGCAATCACCGCGCAGAATCACGGGTTCGCGGTCGATCCTGAGTCCTTACCAAAGGAGATCGAGGTAACGCATATTAACCTCAATGACGGCACGGTTGAAGGAATGCGACATAAGGAGCTCCCGATTTTCAGCGTGCAATATCATCCCGAAGCCGCGCCCGGCCCACACGACGCCAGTTATTTTTTCGAGCAATTCGCGCAATTGATCGATCGGCAAAAACTGTAGCCGCTCACGACCGCCGAGGCGTCGAATCGCGCTACTGTAGCACGGCCGTCTCGGCTGTGAGGTCAACCGGCATCTTCCCCTTGTTTTGAAGCTCAGCTATCTCGAGCGCCCTGTTCGGGAGACCTCAACGGGCGAGACGCCCGTTGGCCCCACAGGCACGATGCCTGTGCTACATCCACCGGCCGCAATTGACCATCACGAATTTCCGGCAGAGTTTCACCCATGTTCAATTCCACCATTCCAAGAAGTTTGAAGGTGACGGTCGCGGCTGGATTCATTTCCGCACTTTCTTTGTCGCCGGTCGCCCTCGCAGCCGAGCAAGGGAAAGAGAATCTCGACGCCTCGGCCTCCAAAGAGATTACCGGAGAAGTTGTTGATATGATGTGCTACGTCGATCACAACGCGACGGGTGATAAACATTCGGGTTGTGCGGCCAAGTGCATCAAAGGCGGCGGGCCGGTCGGCATTGTTTCCGACGGCAAAGCGTATTTGATCGTTGGGGATCATAAACCGATGAACGATCAGCTGGCGGAATACGCCGGCAAAACCGTCACGGTTAAAGGCAAAATGGCGGAGCGCGGTGGCGTCGCTATGTTGGAGAACGCTGAGGTCGTTAAAAAATAGGTAGCGTTAAGTTAAATCGGCGCGCGATCGAGAGATTGCGCGCCGTTTTGTTTCAACACACGCCGGATAAATACTCTTCCCGTGTCGCGCCTTCGGCAACTCGACGGCTTAAAGCCGTCAAGTCTAGGATTGTTTGCCGGCGATATCAGGGCGGCTGTCACCTTCGTGGGGCAATAGCAGAGCTATTCGCGCGCAAGGACAGCACCTCACGCAGCATTCGCACGCTGTCGTGAACAAACCGAATCTTGCTGCCTTCATGATGGTTCCAGCGCACCGGAATTTCCCTGAGGCGTAGTCCGGCACGTTGGGCAAGAAGAAGCAGTTCCACGTCAAATCCAAAGCCGATGACCTTCGCCGCTTCAATAATTGGCCGGCACGCTTCCATTCGAAAGGCTTTGAAACCACATTGCGTATCCCAGAACGGCAGACCGGTTGCCACTCTCACCACGAGGTTGAAAACGCGGCCGCCTTGCTCGCGGCCCCATGGCTGACGATTTCCGATTAGTTTGCGATCGAGCGCGCGTGAACCAAACGCGATGTCCACTGCCCCACGCGCGATTGGCTCGACAATTTTCGGAAGCTCATCAATCGGTGTCGACAAATCGGCATCAAAAAAAACTCCGATCGGTTTGGTTGCACTGAACAATCCGGTTCGCACGGCTGCGCCTTTCCCGCGATTTGGAAAATTCTCCAGCAATCGAACCGCTACGGACGACGGCACAGCCAAGACTTTGCGGATCACTTCGCCGGTCGAGTCCGTCGAACCGTCATTAACGACGATCACCTCGCTCGTCGGGCTTTCTTTTTCCAGATAGGCGATCGTTACCGAGAGAGTATCGCCAATGCGCACCGCTTCGTTAAACGCGGGAATGACGGCCGAAATTGGAGCAAGCATGAATCGCTACCAAAGCGTGTCGGTTGTGACCGCGGAATTCGCAAGCCAGAAGCTCGTCCTACTTCATTTGTAAATCTCGATTACGAACTTGCCGTCTTCGCCAAGATAACCGCGATACATTCCGCTGGTATTAAATGGCAGTGTCACATTTCCATCTTTGTCCACTGCAATCAGACCGCCCGTACCGCCAAGCTGTTGCGCACGGGCTAAAGCGCGTTCCGCCGCTTGGGCCAACGACATTCCGCGCAGCTCCATCAATGCAGAAATCTGGTGCGCAACGGACGCGCGAATAAAAAATTCGCCGTCGCCTGTGCAAGAGACCGCGCAGGTCGCATTGTTCGCATAAGTGCCGGCGCCAATGACGGGCGAATCACCCACCCGACCCGGAAGTTTATTGGTTGTCCCGCCAGTCGAAGTTGCGGCGGCGAGGTTTCCCTGGGAGTCCCTCGCCACCGCACCGACCGTTCCGTGAGACTCCGCCTCGGAGATAATGAACTTTTTACCCCCTTCCGCGGCCGACTTCTCCGCCGCCTTCGCCTTTTGCAACTCATCCCAGCGGCGCTGAGTGAAAAAATATTTCGCGTCGATCAACTCAATGCCGTTGTGTTTTGCGAATTCCTCCGCCCCCCTTCCGACCATCATCACATGCTTCGTTTTTTCCATGAGGGTACGCGCCAGGACGATTGGATTACGGACATGCTCTAGACAGGCGACCGCGCCGGCGTTCAGGGTTTTTCCATCCATGATCGCGGCATCCATTTCATTGGTGCCGGCGCTGGTAAAGACAGAGCCTTTGCCGGCATTGAAATGCGGATCATCCTCCAACAGCCGGACCGCAGCTTCGACCGCATCGAGACTCGATCCGCCGCGGTCCAGAATTTCACGACCGACGCGCAGGGCATGCTCGATTCCAGCGAGATATTCCTGCTCGCCTTCTGGAGTCATTTTACTGCGCTCTATCGTGCCGGCTCCGCCATGGACCGCGAGTGCGATTTGAGCGGGACGGCCGTTTTGTTTCATTGTTGGCGAATTTTCCGGGGCAGGCGCGGCCAATCCGCAAAGAGCGAAACCCAGACAACCAATAGCCAGCGAAGTCAACTTCACGATAGCAAAGAAACAACGTGATTGTTTTTAATCCGCGCGCAATCTTGAGGCGAATGCGAAATTTTGTTTCGCTGTCACAAATGGCTACTGCGACCCTTGAAGCAATTGGTTCATCGCCGCATTTTCCGCTTTTCCGTCTGAGGAACTAAGGCACGTTCCGTAACATGCCGACCCAGGGAGCAGATAGGGCGACAATTCCGGCTAATCCGGTCGTTGTCGTTCAAGGAGTGGGACATCTCAGCCGCGAATTCATGCGCGAAGTGGGAAGTCTCTTCTGGTTCATGGTTCACACGCTGGACGAAACGGTGGAGCGGATCCGGGAAGGCCGGGTTCCATTTCGCGCTGCGAGTTTTTTCGAGCACTGCGAGCGTGCTGGTGTCGGTTCGGTTCCTCTGGTCGGTCTGGTTTCGTTTTTTCTCGGGCTAACCATGGCTTTGTTGACCGGTTATCAATTGGAGCGTTTCGGCACCGAGCGTCTCGTTCCCGGGTTGGTGGCGATCGCTTTTACCCGCGAGCTCGGGCCATTGATCACGGGCATTATGCTGGCCGCCCGAATCGGAGCCGCTTTCACTGCGGAATTGGGGACGATGAAGGTCTCCGAGGAAGTTGAAGCGATTGAGGCAATGGGGATCGGACCGTTACGATTCCTGGTCGGGCCGCGCATGCTCGCGCTTTTCTTCCTCATGCCATGTCTTTCCACCATTTCGAACCTGGCGGCCATTCTCGCGAGTGGTCTCGTTTCGCGCGCTTATTTCAGCATCGCGTTTGTCTATTTTTTTGATCTGGTCCGTGACGCTCTTCTCATCCGTGACATTATCACTGGCGTTCTCAAAAGCTTTTTGTTCGGTCTACTAATTGGTGGGATCGCCTGCTATCGGGGTCTTTCCGTGAAGGGCGGCGCGGCCGGCGTTGGAACAGCCACCACCTCCAGCGTCGTCACCGCTATCGCCACCGTAATCGGATTCGATACCTTATATAATATCGTTTACACCGTTTTCTTTCCGACATGACAAATTCATACGTTGCCGAACTGCGCGATGTAACGATGCAATTCGAAGACAAGCTCGTCCTTGACGATCTTTCGTTGAAGATTCAGCCGCAGGATCGTCTCGTTATCCTCGGTCAGAGCGGCAGCGGCAAGAGTACCATTCTCCGCCTTATTCTCGGCATTCTTTATCCAAATGCCGGCTCGATCTTCTTCAAACAATTTGAGATCACCAGGCTGCCACGGAGAAAGCTGCAACGAATCCGGCGGCACATTGGAATGGTCTATCAATATTCCGCCCTGCTCAGTTCGCTCACGGTTCGCGACAACGTCGCCCTTCCTCTGGATGAAACGACTGATAAAAACCAGGATGAGATCGATACGATCGTAGACGAAAAGTTGGAGCTGGTCGGGATGAAGGACGCCAGGAATTTAATGCCATCGGAGCTCAGCGGCGGGATGAGAAAACGGGTTAGTCTGGCGCGGGCGCTTGTGCTCGAGCCCGAATTGATTCTTTTCGACGAGCCGGTCGCCGGACTGGACCCGGTAATGTCTTCGGTGATTGACGAACTAATTATTACCCTTAGCGAGAAGTCAAAGGTCACTTCAATCATCGTGACTCACGAAATGGACAGCGCCTTTCGCATCGCCACGCGCATGGCTATGTTGTATCAGGGTAAGATTATCGAGGAAGGTAAACCCGAAAAATTAAAGCAATCGAAAAACCCGGTGGTTTCGCAATTCCTGAGCGGCAGCACCGAAGGTCCAATTCTCGATGAAATAAAACATGCAGATACGGCGTAACGAAGTTCTCACTGGATTACTAGTCGTTGCTACCCTCGCGGTTCTGACGGGGATTCTCGTGCTATTGGGAGCGCCGGGACTCTTCCGACCGCTGACTACTTACAAAATATATTTTGATAATGCTGCCGGTATTAAACTGGGTGCGCCGGTTTTGCTGGCTGGTCGCAAGATCGGGCAGGTCGCGAAGTTGTATTCCCCCGTTTCAAAGGAGGAAAGTCAACGCGCGGTGGAGGTCGCAAAATCTCTGCGGGCGGCTGAGGCAAACGCCACTCCCGCACCCGAGAAGGCACCGCGCTATGAAGTTCGGATCGATGTGCAGGTGGATCGCAGTGCCCAGCTTTATCGCGATTCCAAGGCGCGCATGATTTCACTTGGGCTTCTCGGTGAAGTTGCGATTGACTTTACCGAAGGGACGGAGCCTTCCGGCCGTGCAAAATCCGGCGAATTATTCGCGGGTGAACGTGTGCCGGACTTTGGGGAAGCCATCGCCAGAATGCTCGATATTATCGCTCCCGTCGCAACAGAAGCGACCGCGACTTTCAAACAACTCGAATTAACTGCGCAAAACCTAAGTCATATCACCGATGACACCTCGGAACTCAATCTTGCTCTTGGTCAGTTCAAGACTCTGGGCGAACACCTTAATCAGCTGACTGGTCCGGAGAGCGCGCTTTCCAGTTCATTGTCGAACTTGAAACAAATCACCAGTGACCTGACCAAGAACGATAACCTCGCCGTAACTCTGCAAAATTTTCGTGGTTCTTCCGAAAAGTTGAAGTCAACGTTGACGTCGCTCGGACCTTCTCTTCAAGAAAGTGCGGAAAATGTAAAGCAGGCGACTGCGACATTGAAGTCCGAACCGTGGCGCCTGGTCTGGCCAAGCACAAAGAAGTATCCGGAAAAAGCCGAACCAGCAACTGCGGGGGGGCAAAATATTAAGGCTGCCAAGTCGGGCAGATCTCCACGGGTTAGTCCAACTCCGGCGCGTGGAGCTTCCCGCTAGCTAAAAAATACCTCAAAAATAGTTGCGAAATTAGTTTGCACATAATTGGCACACTGCTAGGAAAGTCGTCATGGACTTATCACTTAGGCAGTTGGAACAAGCGGTTTCTATTCGTCGCCAGATCGATGTCCTCGAACGAAGGTTCGCGGGTTTAGTTGGCGGCGGACGTGCTACTACCAGCGCGGCGAGAAAAACTGGAGGTGGCCGGCGTCGCCGCACCATGTCGGCAGCAACACGAGCCAAGATTGCGGCTGCTGCGCGCAGACGCTGGGCCAGGGTTCGCGGTAAACGTAAAGCTGGAGGTGGCGGAAAGAAAACTCGCCGTCGCGGCCGGATGTCACCTGCAGCGCGAAAGAAACTCAGCGATATGATGAAGGCACGCTGGGCCGCGCGCCGGAGAGCTGGAAAATAAAGTAACCGAAAGCAACAATTCGAAAGGGCCGCGTAGTTCGCTGCGCGGTCTTTTTATTTCTGCAAAGCGACACCATCCTTTTTCCGAGCCTGACCATTAAGGAAGTTCAGCACAGCTCTTTCATCATCACTGAAATCTGGAACTTCTTCAGCTTCATCAAGCTTGGTTTGTAATCCTTCGATTAAATCGCCGTTGAGGTACGATTCCACAATTGCCGGATGAACATAACATTTCCGACAAATCGTGGGTGTATTACGCAATAGCTTTGCCGCTGCGGCGATGGCGTTTTTGAGGTTCGACTTCGCTTGCTTCTCGGTCGCAAACTTTTCTTGCGCGTTAAGTGCCATTGCCGTCAGAACTGTGCCCGCCCAAGTCCGGAAATCCTTGGCGGTGAAATCTTCGCCCGTTATCTCCTGAAGATAATCATTCACATCCTGCGAGGTGACGTTGCAAAGTTTGCCCTCATCGTCAAAATACTGAAAAAGATCCTGGCCCGGCAAATCCTGTAACTCGCGGACGATCTTCGCGACCCGGCGATCCATGAAATCTACTTCGTGTTCCTTGCCGCCTTTGCCGCGGAACCGGAATCGCAACTTTTTTCCTCGCACCTTGACGTGGTGGTCTTTCATTGTGGTCAGACCAAAAGACTTGTTTTGTCTGGCGTACTCCTCGTTGCCAACACGGATGAAAGTGCGCTCCAGTAGTTGCACGACCGCTGCCAATACCTTTTCTCGCTTGAGTCCCGGTAACTTCAAATCGGCTTGAACCCGCCGCCGAATTTTTGGTAGCGCCGCGGCAAAGGTCAAAATGCGGTCATATTTATTCTCATCGCGAATGACCCGCCAGCGCTCATGATAACGATACTGCTTTCGGCCGCGATCATCGCGTCCCGTAGCTTGAATATGCCCATTGGGTGACGGACAGACCCAGACGTCTTGATAAGCTGGCGGAATGGCAAGCCGCCCAATTCGAAGCAAACGGGATTCGTCCTGAATCAGTTTTCCTTCGGTATCAAAGTATTGAAAGGATTCACCGTTGCGTTTGCGTGTGTAACCGGGGCGCGCGTCGCTGACATAACGGAGTCCGGCTTCTTCCGCAGCCTCAGCGGGATCAGTAACAATATCGGAACGCTTCCGACTGCCTTTCCTCACGTTGTTTAATCGGATGTAGCCGGGGAAAAGCGCGCACGCTGCCGCTATCGTGCAGCGGCCCCATTTAGGCGCCGTAACTTTTGGTGAACTTCTTGCGCGACTCCCCTTCGGCACCAGTCACGGGCGGTTCCGGTTCCGGTTCCTGAGCGGCCGGTTCGCCAGGCGGAGTGGATTCCGGGGCGCTCTTCTCTGGAGGAGCAGCGGACGAACCTGCCCGGGCTACGTCGACATAAGCGAGCTGCAAGTTAGAAAGTGCGTTCCGCAGCACCGTCGATTCTTCGCTGGTTAAATTGCCACGCGTTTTTTCCTGAATCATCGCCAGTTGATCGATGAACATCTTTGCCACTTCCAGGTTCACTTCCCCTTTCCCGGTCTGCGGGTTTGGAATCTGGCCGAGAAAGAGAGCGGCATTCTGCGCCTGCATCAGGACGAATTCGATAAATCGCTGGATCATTTCCCCCGCATTCGGTACTGGTTTGAACTTCGGCCATACTATTTAGATTTCGCTGCTGGGGGCTTTGCTGGCGGTCGCACAATCGCGAGGACGTATGGTTTTTTCGCGAAATACTTCGCCGTCACGCGCTTGATGTCGCCCAGGGTCACTCCATTCACTTTGGCTACCAGCTCCTGGCTATGATTAAAGCCTAGTCCATAAAGTTCGTCGAGCGCGGTCATGTAAGCAAAGACATCGTTGCTCTGATTCTGGATTTGTTGCTGGCCGATCAATTTCTTCTTCGCACGCGCCAGCTCAATCGACGTCAGGCCCTCAGTGGAAAGTTTGCGAATTTCTTGCAGAAAGGCGCTCTTCACCGACTCGATTTTTTCCGGATCGGTGCCGAGATAGAAAGCGAACAGACCAGGAGAAAGGGTTTGGACTTGCGAGGCGCCCACGTAATAGGCAAGGCCCATTTGCTCACGAATGCGAATAAAGAAACGCGACGCGAGATCGCTGCTCGCTTCGTCGATCAGCTCAAGAGCATAACGGTCCGGATCAAAAACATCGGTGCCGCGGAACCCTACGACCAGGACCGCTTGCGCTTTTTCTCGCTCGGCTTCTACCACCTTTGTTTCCGTTAAGTAAGGCGACAATGGCGGGCTCTTTAACGCCAGTTCACCTGGAGGCAATGCGCCAAGTTTTTGCTCGAACAATTCCATCACTTCTTCGGCTTCTACGTTTCCGAACACCGCGATGACGCCATTCCGTGCCACGATATAACGATCCCGAAAGGCGAGAAGGTCTTTGGAATCCAGGCGCGCAACTGATTCCGGGGTGCCTTCCGGTCGAAGCGCAAGCGGGTGGTTCGGGAAAAGGGTTCGCTTGAGAAGATTGCGGGCAAGTGCAGTCGGCTTTTCATCCTCGTCCCTGATCTTGGCCAACTGAATTTCTTTTTCGCGCGCCACTGCGTCAGGTAGCATGGTCGCGTTGAGTAAAACGTCGGCCAAAATATCTGTGCCGAGCGCGAGATCAGGTTGGGTGACATCGAGATTCACTACCAAACTGTTGTTACCACCTTCGGCTGTGATCTCGCCGCCCACTGCCTCCAGTTTATTCGCGATTTGCTCTGCTGTTCGCGTTTTGGTTCCCTTCAAAAGCGACTTGGCTGCGAGCCGGGTAATCCCGCTGGTTGTCTCGGTCTCGACTAACAAGCCACTGCGAAACACCGCCGACATCGCAATTAGAGGCAGGCGCGCATCTTCTCGCACCAGCACACGCAACCCGTTGGACAACTCGAATTTTTGGATTTGCCCAATCACCGCCGGCACCGCGGCCTCGCTTTTCGATTTGAGAGACCCCTTGGGGTTAAGAGAAACGATGGTGAGATGCTCGTCGGTCAGATATTGAACCGCGACGCGCTTGATATCATCGAGCGTTACCCTCTGAATCTTGTCGAGGTATTCGCGGCTGAAGTTCAGGTTACGAGTGAGAAACCAGTTAGTGCCGAGGTCGGTTGCCTGACCGCGCATGGTACGCAGAGAGGCTAGTTCCTGCGAAAGCACAATCTTCTTGCCCTTCGCTAATTCCTCAGCGGTGACGCCGTCACGCCGAACGTCCTCGATCATTTGTAAAATCAGGTTCTGGGTCGCCTCGCGATTCTGCGGATCCAGGATGGCATCGACCCCGAGAATTCCGGGATCGCCCGGGGTGTAGGAAAATGCCGAGATGGCAAAAGCCAGTCCCGATTCCTCACGTACTTTGCGATAGAGACGGGAGCTGTGGCCTTCGCCCAGAATCACCGACAGAAGATCCAGCGCGGGAACATCGGGATGAGCGATTTCCGGGACGTGCCAAGCCATGGCAAAATGAGTCAACTCCGTTGCGAACTCCTGGTGCACCTCGCGCCGTCCAAGTTGGGGCGGCTCGCCCGGGATATAAATCGGAGCGAGTGATCTTGCCGGCCGGTCTTTGAAAAACTTTTCCACCTTTTTCCGGACTTCGGCAGCGCAAACGTCTCCCACGACAACAAAGGTGAGATTATTGGGCACGTAACGAGCCTTGTAGTATTCCATCACCTGCTGGTGCGTCAGCTGATTGTAGATATCGGTTAGCCCGATCACCGGCAGCCGATAAGGATGTCGTTGATAGGCGGTCGCGAAAAGGAGGTGTGTCACCATGCGACCTGGATCATCCATTCCCATGGCAAACTCGCGCCGGATGACTTCTTGTTCCTTGACGTATTCTTGCGCCGGCAACGTTGAGTTCATCATCGCATCCGCCAGAATGTCGAGCGCGGTCAACGCCCCATCCTTTGGAACATCGATCCAAAAAACCGTGCGATCGAACGAAGTGTAGGCGTTGATGTAACCACCAACGTCTTGAATTTTTTGCGCAATCTCGCTCGTCGATCGTGTCTTCGTCCCCTTAAAGAGCATGTGCTCGAGAATGTGGGAAAGGCCGGCGCCAAGATGTTTATCCTCAGTGGTACTGCCGGCCGCGCACCACGCTTGCACGCTCGCCACCGGCGCACCCCGATCTTCCTGAACAATGATGGTCAGCCCGTTCGCCAGCGTCCAGCGCTCCGCAGTATTGGGTGGAAAACTGATGACCGGGGACCCCATCTTTTTCATCGCCTTAAGATTTGCCCGGTTATGCATGAAAGAGGAAATGCCGCCTCAAACGCAAGCGGCTCAACCGGCCTTGGGCGCGGGAAGGGATAATTCCTTGCCGGTGGAAGGCGGCTCGGGCTGAAACGGTTTCACAAACGCATCGCGAAAATCATAGACCGCCTTGAAATCGTCCATCGAATCCTCATCGGTTTTCCCAAAAATCCCGGCCCCGATCAGATTGAAAACCATGTGACCAATATCCTCGCAGCAGTTCACCCCCCAGTGGGAAAGAACGCTCAGCGCCATCGGGCCAAATTCCCTGAGCGCGTACTGCCGAACGCCTTCCAGCAACTCCGGACCTGCCACATGCTTAATTGACGCACCTTTGAGTTTTTTCTGTTGTTTAGTCGTAAAATCGAGGGCGTCGCGCAGAAAAATGTAGGCGTCGCGCTGATAACGCGGATCGCTGGCTACAATCGAATCGAGCGCTTCGGTAAATCCAATCTTTTGCATACTAAATTATGCGCGGGAGCGCGTGTCACGATAACGGGCAAGGTTTACTCGAGCAAATCATGCGCCCGATTTATCACTGGAGCTGCGTTTCAAGAGCATCAAGGTAGATGGAAAGGGCATCGCGCCGGCGTGGTATTGCATCGTTGTCGGCGGAAGCGCGCAGGTAATCGCGGAAAACACCCGACGCGGTTTTCGCCTGCGTCGCCTCATACCAGTTCATGAAATCATCCACTTCGCCCATGCGCGCGGCAATCTTTTCGCGCAGTGCTCTGCTGTTGGCCAGGCGCTTCGCAAGCCCTTGCCTCTTCTTCCGCGCAACTGATTCCGCGGCCACTTGGTAATCAACGACAATTGGTCGCAACAACGGATGTGCACGAGTCGTCAACAGCATGAGACGCTCGCCCAATTTTTTTGCCGACACGGTATCAATATTCGGTCGGCTCGTTTGTACCGTCTCATCCAAAGTTAACGAATTCTTTTTGTCCCGATCCTGCGCAACCTTTGTCTGTAAACACTCGTCGAGCTGCCCCGAAGTTGCGGTAAAGGTAAGCAGCGCAAATCGCCGCTCGCTGGCTACCTGCGGGATGATCTCGCGCCAGGTTTTTTCCATCGCGCCCGAATCACTTCCGAGCCACGGAAAATGCGATTGGAAGTCGGCGAGCATGTCGGTCGGTGCACGAGGCAGATCGGCGATATAGCGCGCAAGCTGAGCACGACCATTGTCATGCTCTAACAACATTCTCAACAGCGCGCTGGCACAAGCACGGTAAAGAGCGCGCGATGGAGAATCGAGCAGAGTGGGACGTTGAGTGAGGAAGTCTTTCAAGGTCGGCGGATTTGTGGCCGCTGTTTCGAGACCATCAAATATCTCGGGACTCTCATTATCCAGCGTCAGAATTCCGTCGATCAGCCAATCCGGCGGGGCGATGTAGGGCGTGCCAGCCGGTAACGAAGGCAGCGACCGGTAACTCATTTCCAGAAGGACCGCGCGCAATATTTCGCGCTGCAGGGCTACCGGTTGAAAGTCAGGTGTTAGCAGAAGGTCAAGTTGAATTTTGAGCCCGGCACCCGTCTGACTGAAGTCGAGCAACACCGGGGGAATCTCGGGAATATTCGCCTGCGGCCGCTGAAGGTTGAGTAAAATAGGGACGCTCCACTGGTCGCGCTTCTGCAGCAAAGTGAGCACTTTTGATTTCGTCCGTTCCGCTGCATCAGAAATGGCGCTGCGTAGAATCCTGTTTCCACCGAAAATGATGAACTGCCTCGAAGGGCTGACACTGCGCTCGAGCGGGGCGGCGAGGAGAGTGCTCGAAGAACAAAGCAGGCCCAAACTCGACAATTTGACGACACGAATGGCGACCGTAGCACAGACATAGAATACCGGTCCGACTCGGACGCTGTGGGGCCGACGGGCACGTTGCCGGTTCATTGCGAATGCGCTGTCACTGGGAGAAAGATTCAACTTACTGAGCCACATTTTTCCCGATTTTGTTACCGCATTCGACGCCTCCGCCCCCAATTTATCTCTCAGCGGGCGAATAACCAGCACGCTTAAAGGCATTTCCCAAGAATTACGGAAAAATTGAAAGGTTTTTGTCGGGCAACCGTCTAACTTTTAAACGACTTATGAAGGCAAAATTACTCATTCTTACAGCCGTTGCCGCACTGTGCGTAACGACGCCGGCGTTTGCCAAACACCGGGTTGTCCAAACACGAAACGGTCAAGCGGTTGTGGTCAATACTCATCGACACGATTCGCGTAGTAGCGGCGTTTTCTGGAACGTCGGAATAGGTTTTCCGTTCTACGGAGGATATTATGGCGGGTACCCGTCCTACGGCGGTTATTACTCGGGTTATCCCTATTACGGGAGCTACTATTCTGTCGGATACCCGTACGGGAACAGCTATTATCCATACGGTTATAACAACAACTACTACAGCTCCAGTTACCCGTACTCAAACAACCGATATTCCTATCGGAACTACGATTCAGTCGTGATTCGCGTTCAGGAACGGCTGGCCCGCACCGGATATTACCGCGGCCCGGTCGACGGCGTAATCGGTCCGCGAACTCGATATGCCCTTCAGGCCTACGAGCGCAACCACGGTCTCCCGGCTGATGGGATTATTGATGCCCGTCTGCTCAGGACGATGGGGCTTGCTTAGCAAAAACTAACAATTCAACTGGCACCTTGATGCCTTGGAGGGCGCCGAATTGTCGGCGCCCTATTTTTGGACACGACAACGCGTGTTCTTCCATCGAGCTCGGCCGTGGCGGGGGTGAAATAAACGCCCTAACGACCCGCCGGGTTGGCGTCCGTTTTATTTGCGATTTCGACCATTTTGTCGTGCAGCTGAATCGAACCGACCTTGTTCAGCAACTTGTGCTCGCGATCCATGGCCGCGACCGCGTCACTAAATAGAAATCCCGCGTACGGAAGCAAGCTGGGATGAATCGGCATGTGTCCGATAGCTGCGCTTTTCGGCGCAGCTGTGACCTTGCCGTCCTTAACTTGGACGTCATAATCGCCGGAGGTAAAGATCGAATAGCCGAAAATCGATCGTTCCATTGTCACGCGACAATCCCCTTCGGTGAACCCAAGCACGGCACGCTCAAAACCGAGCAGAGGATGTTCCAGTTTTGCCTTTTTGTGCTTCACGACGTTGCCGAGGTAGGCGTTAACGTCTTCCTCCGAGAATTGCATCGTCTGGGGCTGCCGGGATTCCGTCAGGGTCTCCAGGCTCAGGTTGATCTGCGGCGGTAATGTCTCCGTTTTCACCGCTGGCGGGACATCGGGCGGCATCAAAATCACCACGAGGGCAGCCGCCGCACAGGCGGCGAACAGAATCTTGGCAGTTTTAACAACGGCCAGTCGTGCCTTGATCCGGCGCTGGCTGAACATCCCTCGCATCCGCTTGTGCAACTCCTCGGGCGTTTCAATCTTGGCCGTCTTGCGATTAGCCAGTACCGCACGATCTAACCGGGCGCCGCAATCGTGACAATAGATCCGCTCCGCCTCGTTCTCGCGCTGGCATTCCGGACATGTGAGTTGAATTGGAGTTGCTGTTTTCATTCGCTCTTTTTCTCCGGCTTCGCGGGCGTCGCCGCCCCTTCCCCTTTTGCCTCAGCTTTCGGCTTGTCCGAACCAGGTCTCTCCTTTTTTGCGGCTTCCTTGTAGGAGTTGCTCCGGTAATCGGTGCTATAAAACCCAGACCCCTTGAAGATGATTCCGGCGCCGGTGCCGAGCAGTCGTTTCACCTCGCCGTGGCCCCATTTCCGCAGCCGGCAAAGTTCCTTCGGACACTCCCGAAACGGCTCGTCCCGCATCGACTGAAAAGCATCGAAATGCTGGCCACACTTGGCGCAGGCGTACTCGTAGGTTGGCATGGAAAGGTTTGGGAGCTGCAAAGTAGATGCGTTCAAAAGCAAAATTCAAGCCCGCGAAGAGGTAATGGCACTGATAACTCATGATACTTAACCCTCCGCCATTTTCTTGACTTCAGACGCGCGACAAGGAACGTCCTGATCGATTGATGAAAAAGAGGAGCAAAGGGCCCCTTACGGGGCTGGTTTTGGCGGCGGTTTCCACCATTCTTCTTAGCGGTTGTGGAGAAGACCCACGGTTTTCCGCCCAGACCAATTATCTGGGCGGCGTTTACGGCCCGGGACCAGTCTCCGCGGCGGCCCCGCAGGACAATATCTCTTACTGGGATGGCGATGATATGAGCGGGAAACCGAGCGTGAAGATCAGTCTGGGCGAGCAGCGCGCCTATTTTTATAAGGGCGGGAAACTGGCCGGACTTTCACAGCTATCGACTGGCCGCGAGGGGTTAAATACGCCGATAGGGCAATTCGCGATTCAGCAAAAAGACGTGAACCACGTATCGACCAAATACGGCGATTATGTTGATGCGGCTGACAACGTCGTGAAGCCGAATGTCGAGCTCGGCAAAGATCCAACGCCACCTGGTTCCCATTTTAAGGGTGCCCCCATGCCTTTTTTCATGCGCATTCACGGGGGGGTGGGAATGCACGCGGGTTATTTACCCGGTTATCCGGCGTCACACGGATGCATTCGGATGCCGGAATTCATGGCCGAGAATTTCTTTAAATCGGTCAGCGTCGGCACGCCAGTAACGATCACGAATTAACTGAGTAGCACAGCCATCCAACGCCAGGCCGGCTCGGACCTGTGCTACGCTGCGTTGAAGTTGACGCACTTTTCGGCGACAACTTCTAGTGGAAAAAGGGGATTTCCTCAAGCTTGCCGCAGCGGCCGAGCCGATCGAGCGCAAACTGCGCCAGATCGCGACAGCGGATTTTCCGGTCTGTTTCAACCATGTCATTGAAAGCGCACAGCCCTTCCTTGTCGCAACCATCGCGAGCATGTGGCATCGGGACTCCGCAATTTGGGTCATCTGCCCGACCGTGCGTAAACAGGAACTTTTTTTCGAAAGCGTCTCCAATTGGAATTGTAATGCCGCGTTTTTACCGGAAGCGGAGTTCGCTGCGGTCGAGAATATTTTGCCCGATCCCGAAATCGCCGCGGAACGACTGGCGCTATTGTCCCAAATTGAAAGAGGGAGTGCGTCCGAACTGATCGTCACGACTGCGGCTGCGTTAGATCAGCCTGCTCCGAAACGAGGCAAATTTCGTTCCGCATTTCTCGAAATTCGGCGCGGAGCGAGTTTGGGAATGGCGGACCTGTTGAACGCATTGTCGAGTGCAAGCTATGAGCGCGTAGCCCAGGTCACGACCCGCGGTCAATTCGCAGTCCGTGGCGGAATTGTGGACATTTTCTCATGGCAAACAACGCTTCCATTCCGGATTGAATTCTTCGGCGACGAAATTGAATCCCTGCGCGAATTCGACCTCGACACGCAGACCTCGGTACGCAGACGCGAAGAAGCCAGCATCCTGCTGAGCGCGGCTGACGACACCAGCGGCTACGTTCGAGACTACATTGCTGATGATGCGCTGGTGATCGAACTCGATCCAGTGTTGGAAGGCGGAGCTCCTGCGACGCCGGAAACACCAGTCCGGCTCGGACCGGAAAAGCTTATCCCTCCATTCCACATTCAAATAAGCGAAGCCTGGGACAGCGCTTCGCCCGATGCTCCCGAAGAAGATTTTTCAGGCGCATTCGTCGAATGCGACATCGGTGAATTTGCGGTCGGCGATTTCATGCTCGCGGAAACGAAGCGTGCACGATTTATCGCAGGCCTGAAACAGTGGCGCGACGAACACGCAACCGTCGCAATCTATTTTCAAACTGAGGGCGAGATCGAACGTTTCCGCGAGATCATTCCGTCCGATGCTCTCGCCGATATCAATCTGCTCGAAGGAACACTAAGCCGCGGATTTTGTTTTCCGGCGGGGAATCTCGTCATCCTTTCCGCCAACGAATTGTTGGGGCGCTTCCCAGTTCACGGCCGGCGGCAACTTCGCCGGGCAGAGCGACGCAATCGCGCGCAGATTGATTTCAGCGAACTCAATGAAGGCGAGCTCGTCGTTCATCTCGAGCACGGGATCGGCCGGTTCCTTGGCCTGATCGAAATGCCGAGCGCAACCGTCGTAGGACAAGCTCATCCCCTGACGGACGAGAAATTGACCAGCGAAGCGCTTGCCCTACAAAGACAAAAAAGCGCCCAGGAAGTTCTCGTCCTCGAATTCGCTGACGAAGCGAAACTCTACGTCCCGTTAGAGCAGGCCTACCTGGTTTCACGCTACGTTGGTGTCGGCAAAAAATCCCCGCCCCTTAGTTCATTGGCCGATGCGAAATGGGCGCGAGCGAAGAAAAACGCCACGGCCTCCATTTTTGATTACGCCGGAAAGATGCTGGCACTGCAAGCGGAGCGGCAGACCCACTCGGGCCATGCGTTTGGCGCCGACACCAAATGGCAGGCGGAATTCGAGCATTCTTTTCCGTATCGTGAAACCCCCGATCAGCTAACCGCCATTATCGATACCAAAGCCGACATGGAACGGCCGCAGCCAATGGACCGCCTGATTTGCGGTGACGTTGGCTTCGGCAAAACCGAAGTTGCAATCCGAGGCGCCTTTAAAGCGGTGATGGATGGGAAACAGGTAGCGGTTCTCGCGCCGACGACTGTGCTGACACAGCAACATTTCGAAACCTTTCGGCAGCGAATGCTCGATTATCCGATCCGGATCGAGATGCTGAGCCGGTTCCGTTCGCCCGGGGAGCAAAAGAAAATTTTGCAATTATTGCGCGAGGGCGGCGTCGATATTGTCATCGGAACGCACCGGCTCATTTCGGGCGACGTCGCTTTCAAAGATCTCGGCCTGGTTGTGATCGACGAGGAACAACGCTTTGGGGTCCTGCACAAGGAGAAGTTCAAGGAACTGTTCAAACTGGTCGATGTTCTCACCCTTTCGGCCACTCCGATCCCGCGGACTCTCTATCTCTCGTTAGTCGGTGTAAAAGATATGTCGACAATCGAAACACCACCGCAAAACCGGCTTGCGGTCGAAACGGTCGTTTGTGGTTACGATGAACGGATCATTCGCGATGCGATTAATCGCGAACTGGAACGCCAAGGCCAGGTTTTTTTCCTGCACAATCGGGTGCAAACAATCGAAAAGATCCGCGATCGCATTGCCGATCTCTGCCCAAATGCGCGGGTGGAATTTGGCCACGGCCAGATGGATTCCGATGAACTGGAAGCAGTGATGCATCGTTTTGTCGGCGGAAAAATCGATGTTCTGGTCTGCACCACGATCATCGAAAGCGGCCTGGATATTCCAAACGCCAACACCATTATCATTGATCGCGCCGATCGTTTCGGTCTGGCGGATCTGTATCAACTGCGCGGCCGCGTTGGGCGCGCCGAGCACAAGGCTTACGCCTACCTCTTACTGCCGCGCGAACTGATGATGGTTGGTGCCGCGCGCAAACGAATCAGCGCGATCAAACAGTATAGTTCACTCGGCGCTGGATTCCGGGTGGCGATGCGGGACCTCGAGATTCGCGGCGCGGGCAGCATTCTCGGCACTGCCCAAAGCGGTCACATCATTGCGGTAGGATTCGATTTATATTGTCAATTGCTCAAGCAGGCTGTCGCCCAGATTAAAGGGCAAAAAGCGCGTTGGCGCCTCGAAGTGGATTTACGCCTCGATTTCGTCGCTACCAACGAAGCCGAGTTTGTCCGCGGGGCTGGCCGCGTCTCCGCTTTTCTCCCTCGCAGCTACATCAGTGATATGACTTTACGGATCCAGGCTTATCGCCGCATCGCCGAAATCACGACTGCCGAACAATTAGAACGGTTAATTAAGGAATGGCGGGATCGCTTTGGCCCGTTCCCCGAAGCAGTGGAAAATCTCATCACCTTTACCCGCATCAAACTCGCCGCCGCCGCAGAGGGGATTACCCGGGTGGAAACGCGTGAGGACAGACTGATGTTGACACGACGCGGAGACTTCATACTTGTAGCGGGAAAATTCCCTCGTTTAGTAGCTCCAGAAATCGAAAAGCGGTTGCCGGAGATCCTCGAGCTGCTTCGCAAACTCTGAAAAATATGGTTCGTCCCCTCGTATCTGTTTTGGCAATGGCAGCATTGCTGTCAGTGTCACCGCTCTGTCGCGGAGCGTTAGCCGCTGAACCCGAAGTCATTGATGGCATCGCCGCCGTCGTCAATAGTGATGTCATCACCTATTCCGAGGTGCGAGGCGTGTCCGCCCCAAAGGAAAAGCTCTTGCGCGACCAATACCGAGGCGAGGAGTTGGCTAACAAAATCAAGGAGGCGCGCACCGAAGCCCTCAAGGATTTGATCGACCGCCAGCTCATCGTTCAGGCGTTCAAAAAAGAAGGCTACCAGATTCCCGATCACTACCTCGACCAGCGGGTCCAGGATATTATTCGCGAGAACTTCAACGGCGATCGCAACACCTTTATTAGAACGCTGCAGGCTCAGACTTTTACTCTTGGGGAATTTCGAAAGCTCGAGACCGAAAAAATGATTGTGGCAGCAATGCGGCACAAAAATGTGGAAGTCAACACCATCGTTTCGCCTAACAAGATACAGGATTACTATCGCAAACATGCCGCAGAATTCACCAGTAAGGAACAAGTTAAATTACGCATGATAATGATTTCGGCGGGCACTTCCGACCGGGCCGGGCAGAAGGCAATGGCGGAAGAAATCCTGGGCAAGCTCGTTAACGGTGCCGAATTCGACCGGATGGCGCAGATTTATTCCGAAGACAGCACGCGGGATCTCGGCGGCGACTGGGGCTGGGTTGACCGCGGCACGCTGACCGCCCCGCTCGAGAAAGTCGCATTCAGCTTACGACTCGGTAAAGTCAGCAACATCGTCGAGGTCGGCGGCAACTATTACATTCTCAAAGTCGAAGGTAGACAGGGCGGCGTTACCCGATCCTTTGCCGAGGTTCGCGATGAAATTGAGAAAAAACTCACTAGCGAAGAAGCACAGGCGCTGCAGGAACGCTGGCTCGCCAGTCTGCGCCAGAAAGCTTACATTAAGATGTATTGAGGTTCGTAATTTTGCCAAGGCGTCGTGTTGCCTGACGCCCATTCGGTGTTCGATGTTCGGGTTCTGTGTTTCCGATTACAATTCCTGATAAGAACTCCTTAACGAACCGCTCGTTGCGCACAACGGGAACCTCCAAGAAGGTGCACGATGCCTCTCCGCATTGGAATCACTCTCGGCGATCCCGCCGGAGTGGGCCCGGAGATTATCAGGGCCGCCCTCGCCTCTGAAAAACTCCCGCGCGATGTCGATTGTAAGGTAATCGGCGACGTCGGAAATGCGGTCGCCGGAACCCCAACAGCCGATTCGGCTCGGGTAGCGCTCGCGGCGATGGAGGAAGCCGTGGCCCTGGCAATTTCCGGTGAAATCGACGCCATCGCGACCGGCCCGATCCACAAGGCGCGAATGGCCGGAGTCGGATTCGCGTTTCCCGGCCAGACTGAATTCTTCGCCGCGCGTTCCGGGACAATAAACTACGCCATGCTCCTCACCGGAGATATGATTACCGTCGCGTTGGTTACCACTCACGTTTCCTTTCGCGACGTTCCCGAATTGCTAAAAACATCTGAAGTCGTCCGGGTCGGCAAGCTGCTAGAGAATTTCCTCCGCCGTCGTGGAATCGCACAGCCCCGCATCGCAGTGGCGGGCTTGAATCCGCACGCCGGCGAATCCGGAAAGATCGGCCGGGAGGAAGTCGACATCATCGCTCCCGCCATTGCCGAGCTAAACCATCAACCATCAACCATCAGCTACCAACCATCCTATTTCGACGGCCCCATCTCTTCCGACACACTTTTCTTTCATCTCGCTAGCGGGAAATGGGACGCTGCTCTCTGCATGTATCACGACCAAGGTTTAATTCCGTTAAAGCTTCACGCCTTTCACTCCGGCGTGAACGTCACCCTCGGCTTACCTTTTCCTCGCACCAGCCCTGATCACGGCACCGCCTTCGATATCGCCGGCAAAGGCATTGCCAGTCCCGATAGCATGATTGCCGCGATCAATCTCGCGGTGGAACTCGCGAAAACGAAAAACAGAATGACTTGAAAATTTCTCATCTCGCCCTGCTCTTCTCAGTTCTCGCAGTCTTGATCTGGTCCAGCGTCGAGCCACACGATCGTCTCACTTGGTGGCTTGAAGTATTCCCGGCGCTGGCCGCACTGGTGATCTTATTTACGACTTATCGACGCTTTGAATTCACAACCTTAACCTACACTTTGATTGCGCTGCATATGTGCGTGTTATTTGTCGGTGGACACTATACCTACGCGCGTGTCCCGCTATTCGACTGGCTAAAGCCGATCTTTGGCTGGCACCGCAACCACTACGATCGCCTTGGCCATATTGTGCAAGGCTTTGTGCCTGCCATGGTCGGCCGCGAAATCTTTGTCCGGTTGCAAATCCTGAACAGAAAACGCTGGCAACCATTCTTGGTCGTTTGCGTTTGTCTGGCCATCAGCGCCTTCTACGAGCTGATCGAATGGTGGACAGCTTTGGTCAGTGGCGATTCCGCAGTCAGTTTTCTCGGAACGCAAGGCGACCCCTGGGACACACAGGAGGATATGTTTTGCGCCCTGCTCAGCGCCATTGCCGCCATCGCTCTCTTGTCGCGAGTCCAGGATCGCGCGATCAATCGTCTGCGTGCTCAAAATCCTTAGCCACTAACGCCCACGAACCACACGAAAATACTCGTAGCACCGGCGTCTCGCCTGTCCGGCCAACGGGCGTCTTGCCCGTTGATGTCTACGTTTTTCTTTTCGTGTCCTTTCGTGTGATTAGTGGGCCCAATACGAATGAACCTGATCAAATACGTCAGCGTTTTTAATATCGGGTTGCAGAACACCTTCGTTTATCGCTGGAACTACTTCCTGCGTGCCCTTTTTGGCCTGATTCCACTTGCCGGCACCGTCTTTCTCTGGCGCGCGATTTTTCAAGAACCGGGCGGCAAGGATTTTGGTGGCTACGATTACGGCTCGATGATCTACTATTATTTACTAACGATCCTTGTATCGAATCTCGTCACGCCCACTGAAGACGATTGGCAAATCGCCGCGGACATCCGTGAAGGTCAGATCAACTCCTTCCTTACCAAACCCCTGAACTATCTCGGCTATCGCACCGGCATCTTTCTGGCCGGCCGATTGGTTTACACCGCCGTCACCATCGTCCCAATCGCGCTAATCTTCTTTTACTTTCGCGACTACATCAGACTGCCTTCGGATGTTGTCACCTACCTTCTCTCGATTAGTTCGCTAATCATGGCTGCATTCATTCAGTTCTTCATCACCTATTCCCTGGCGATGATGGCATTCTGGATCCTCGAAATCACGACCATTGTCTTTATCGTCTACTCCTTCGAGTACTTCCTCGGGGGCCAGATGTTCCCCGTCGACATCATGCCCGTCGGCGTGCAAGCCGTCATGAAATGGCTGCCGTTCTACTACGAACTATTCTGCCCGATCGCTATCTTCCTCGGCCGCCTTCAAGGCGCCGAGCTAATTCAGGCCTTAGCAATTCAAGCGTGCTGGCTCGTCGTCACCTGGGCAGGCGCCCAGTTCATGTGGAAACGCGGCCTTGGCCATTACCAGGCCGTTGGCGGGTGAAATTTAATCGCGAGTCGCAGGCAACCCCGCGGCTTTCCAAGCTTTGAAGCCCCCGGCCATCGACTTCACGTTCTTGTAGCCCATTCGTTGTAGGCTCTCAGCGGCCAGGGCGGAGCGACCGCCGCCGCCGCAATGAGTGATGATCGGCGTCGAAAGGTCAGGCGCGGCTTCTTCGATTTCGAGTTCCACCGTTCCGCGACTGAAATTTTTCGCTCCGGGGATGTAACCTTCGGCCCATTCATCCGGATCGCGCACGTCGATCAACAAGGTGTCGCCGCGTTTCAGCGCGGCCGCGGTTTCCTGTGGGGAAATTTCCTGAATGTTTTTCTTCGCTTCTGCGACCAGTTTTTCGAATCGAGTGTGTTCTGCCATCAAACTGAAACTATCCGCAGATTTCTTGGGATTTACAGATTATTCAGGATAGGAAACCGAAGCTCCTTCAATCAATCCTGCAAAATCTTTAATTCTGTCTAAACTTTTTTGCTTATTCGTAGCGTAACGCCTCGATCGGATCGAGGGCGGCGGCTTTTCGCGCCGGATAAAAACCAAAGAAAATTCCAACGGCCGCGCTGAAAAGGAATGCCAGCACGATTGATCCGGGCGAAATCAGCGACGGCCAATGTTTGATCGCGGAAAGAATTTTCGAGGCCACAATTCCGAGAATAATGCCGAGCAATCCGCCAACGGAACTGAGCGAAACCGCTTCGATCAAGAACTGGGTAAGAATATCACGGCCGTGCGCGCCCACCGCCATGCGCGTCCCGATTTCGCGGGTTCGTTCCGTTACGCTCACGAGCATGATGTTCATAATGCCGATGCCGCCAACCACCAGCGACACGCCCGCAATCGCACCCAGCAATCCCGCCATGACGTCGGCCGTCGCTGTTGCCGCCTCCGCGATTTCCTGCTGATTGCGCACGGTAAAGTCGTCATCGCGACCGGCCCGGATGTTGTGTCGCTGCCGTAACAAGGAGGTGATTTGCTGCTGCGCCGGTTCGAGATCGGTCGCATTTGCCACCTGGACATTAATGTTGCGCAAGGTCGTGCCGCCCGCGACTCGCTTCATCGCGCTGGTATAAGGCATGACGATGACATCGTCCTGATCGGTCCCCTGAATGCTGAGTCCTTTCGGGGTGAGCACGCCGCTAACGATAAATGGTACGTTCTTAATCCGCAGAGTTTGACCAACGGGATCGTCGTTGCCGAAAACTTGCGTGGCGGTTGTTTGTCCGATCACACACACCTTGTTGGCACTACGCACATCCTGTGCGGTAAACGGAGCACCCTCGGCCAGAGGCCACTGTCGAATATCGAAATAATCTGGTGATTGGCCCATCACCCGGGTAAACCAGTTCTGGTTGCCCGCCGCGATTTGCGCGGTGGACGGAACTTCTTCGCTGACCGCCGTAACGCTCGGCACTTCGCGCCGGATTGCTTCGGCATCTTCGATTCTCAAGGTTCCAGCCCCGCCCCAGCCGGTGCGAATGCCACTGGAAGTCGTACTGCCGGATGAAATGACGATGACGTTCTGCCCCAGGCTGGCAATCTGCGCTTCCACCTGAGCTTTGGCGCCCGAGCCAATACCAACCATGGCGATGACAGCACCGACGCCGATGATAATGCCGAGCGCGGTGAGTGCGGAACGAAGTTTGTTTCGCCGCAGGGCGCGAAACGCGACGTTGATCGTGGATCCAACTCTCATCTTTTGCGGTAGGGGCGGTCGTAAACCGCCGCTACACAGTTTGGTTCATTCGCTCTCATCCCTTAGCGATGTTGCGAGTCGTTCCATTTCGACCACGGCATTCCGGCGCTCTGTCACGGCAAAATCATTTAAGACGAGACCATCGCGCAGGACGACATTGCGTTGGGCATAGGCGGCGATGTCCGACTCATGGGTGACCATCACGATAGTAATGCCTCGACCGTTAAGCTCCTGAAAGATTCCCATGATTTCAACGCTGGTTCGGCTGTCGAGGTTGCCGGTAGGCTCATCCGCGAGCAAGACCTCAGGGTCATTAATGAGCGCCCGCGCAATGGCGACGCGCTGCTGCTGTCCGCCCGAAAGCTGACTGGGATGATGTTCCTCGCGGCCTTGCAAGCCCACCGAAGCAAGGACACGGTCGGCACGCTCACGCAATTGCTGATTGCTAAGCTGATGCCGTCCGTAGAGCAACGGAAGCTCGACATTTTCGCGCGCGGAAGTACGCGGCAGGAGATTAAAGCTTTGAAAAACGAACCCGAGCTTGCCGTTGCGGATATCGGCCAGTTGATCGCGATTCAAATGCGAGACGTCTGTGTTATCGAGAAGATATTTTCCACGCGTCGGCCGATCAAGACAGCCGAGCAGATTCATGAGGGTTGACTTGCCGGAGCCGCTTGCACCCATCAAGGCAACGAATTCGCCGCGCTTAATCTCGAGTGACACTCCGCGCACGGCCTGCACTTCTACTTCGCCGGTGCGATAAGTCTTGTGAACGTCGATTAATTTAACCACCGCGCCATTGTTCATCCCGCCTCTTAACCTATTTGGACAATTCGGAGATCTTCCCTCCACCACGTAAATGTGATCATGGGAAGCGTCGTGGTCCCCCGAAGGGATTTCCCTGCTGCGGCGAAGTGGCAGAGTTGGCGTTGAGTTGTCCGGTGATCACGCGATCTTTCTCGGCTAATCCCTGCAACACCTCCGTGGTCGTTCCATCGCTAATGCCGGTCTTGATCTGCATTGGCTCGGCTTTGCTCCCGCGTAAAACATAAACCGTGCGATCCGTCGCCCGCGGACCAGCCGACCCGCCGCCACCAGTCCCCCCGCGATTTTGACCAGACGCCGAACGCTCCGGAGTGGGAGCGTTTGCTGGTCGGTAACGCAGCGCCGCATTGGAAAGTTTCAGCACATCATCCTTGTGCGCGATAATGATCGAGACGTTCGCCGTCATTCCCGGCTTGAGTTTCAGATCGGCATTATTCACGCCGATGACCGTGTCGTAAGTGACCACGTTCTGCACTGTGATCGGCGCGTTACGCACTTGCACCACCTTGCCGTGAAAGGTGCGGCTCGGGAACGCATCAACGCTGAAGTCGACATTCTGATCTACCGTTACCGCACCGACGTCAGCTTCGGCGACATTGGCGTCGATTTGCATTTTCGTGAGATCATTCGCGATCGTAAAAATCACCGGCGCTTGCAAACTGGCTGCGACGGTTTGTCCGACGTCGACGTTGCGGGAGATCACCTCACCGTCCACCGGCGATGTAATCGTGCAATGATCGAGATCGGCTTTCGCTTTATCGAGCGCGCCTTGTTTAATTTTCACATTCGCTTCGGCCTGATGCAGGTTCGCCGTCGCTTGATCGACGTCAGCCTGCGCAGAATTTTTTTTCGCGAACAATTCCTGGGTCCGCGTCGCATTCACTTTGGCCAGTTCCAAGGCTGCCTGGGCATTCGCCAGATCGCCCTCGGCCTGCGTCACAGTCGCCTGAAACAGTACCGGATCGATCTGTGCAACAACGTCACCCGCTTTCACCTTGGAATTAAAATCGGCGAAAAGTTTTTGAATATTCCCCGAAACCTGACTGCCCACCTGCACGTTCACGACCGGGTTCAAGGTGCCGGTGGCGGTCACAGTTTGCGTGATCGGACCGCGCGTTACCGTCGCCGTTTGAAACTGAGCAGCACTCGACCTTCCAAATCGGCTAAACACAAAAAGCGCGGCGATCAAAAGGACGATCGCCGCGATAACAAGATTGCGGCGACTCGTCATTTTGCTTCGAAGCGTGCGCACATGTTTATTATGACAAGTGAAAGGCCTGCGGCGTTATATCGAAATTTACGGCATTATGCTGCGCAACTCGCTCATTCGCGAGATGAGTTTCAAGGCGAACTTCCTCCTCTGGATGCTGGTGGAAGTACTGTGGTTCCTCGGTCAGATCGTGTTTTTCAGCATCGTTTTTGGCTCGATCAATCGCATCGGTGATTGGTCGAAATGGGAAGTCGTCCTCCTCGTCGGCACGCACCAGATCATTGCGCAACTTTTCCAGGCGTTCTTTTTCGTCAATGTCGCTAATGTTCCGGAATTGGTCCGCACCGGAAAACTGGACTCTCTCTTAGTCCTTCCGATCGATAGCCAGTTCGCGGTTTCTACAAAACAATTCGGTCTCGACAGCGTGGTCAACGCCGTGCTCGGCGGGGTCGTGGTTGTGATTTCGCTGACCCGTCTCGGCATTGTCCCGCAGCCATTGCACATTCTCTTCTATCTCGTCGCGATCGGGTTCGGGATCGCGATTCATTATTCCATCATGTTGAACCTGGCGGCGGTCAGTTTCTGGATCGTACGTGCGCAGGGACTGGTTTACGGCTACTTCAATTTCCTCAACATCGCGCGTTATCCCGATGTCATTTACCCGCGCCTTTTCCGTTTGATCTTTAGCTGGATCATTCCGGTTGTAATTGTCGCCAATATCCCCGCGCGGGTTTTGATCAAATCGCTCGGCCAACCGCTGCCGCTGATGCTGCAGATGATCGCGGCATCATTGATCATTTTCTGGTCGTCACGCCTGTTTTGGCGGTTCGCTTTGCGGCGCTATTCCAGCGCAAGTTCCTAAGCGAAAACGCCTTTGCCAGGTGGCAAATCTCCGCTTGCGCCACTGGAGATTTGTTCTTAATTATGCGCTCTCCTCGCGCCGTCAATTACGGCGCGAGATTTGATTTTTATGGCGAAGCCGAAGAAAAAAGCCGCCCCTCACAAGGCGAAAAAACCTGCTGCCCGGAAGGCTGCCAAGCCCGCGAAAAAGGCTACTAAGCACCCGGCAGGAAGTAAAACTAAGGTCAAGGCGAAGCATACAGCCCGGCCAAGGGCGGGCCGCATGCACACGTCGGATTCGCCAACAGAAATTTTCCGTGACAACCACAAACCGCGGCGACTTGACGCTTTCACCAAAGCGCAAAAGGAAAAGTTGCTGCAGTTGCGCGATGCTATGGTCGATTCCATGGCTGGTGTCGCGCAAGACACGTTGCGTTCGCGTGCAGAAGGAAGCGAGGCCTCTGCTTTCGGGATGCATCAGGCCGACGCCGGATCAGACGCGTACGATCGCGATTTCGCGCTCAGTCTGCTTTCACAGGAACAGGACGCGCTTTACGAGATCGATCAGGCGCTCAAGCGCATCGAGCTGGGCACTTACGGCATCTGCGAAATGTCGGGCAAACAGATTCCGCGGGCCCGTTTGGAAGCAATTCCATTTGCTCGGTTCACCGTCGAGTGTCAGTCGCAATTGGAGAAACAAAGTAAAGCCTCGCGCGTCCGGCAATCGGTCACCTCGCTTTTCGGTTTAACCGAAGACGAAGCGCCTGAGACCGAGGAGGAAGAGCAACCGGCGCCAACGGCGGAAAAGGAATAACATTTCGCTACGAAATTATGGCGCAGGAAATCATCACACTGGAATGCACCGAGGCCAAAGCGTTGGGTAGACCGCCTTCGCGCTACATGTCGACCCGGAACAAGAAGAGCCCACGGACGCCAAACCGGTTGGAAAAGAAAAAATACAATCCGTTTTTAAAAAAGCATACCCTTCACCGGGAGGTCCGCTGATCTGATGCAACCGAAAACCGCCAAACGCCGCTCCGCTTTCCGGCGCGCCAATCGCAGCATGCCGCGACGTCGGATCGATATCGCGACTGAAGCAATCGACTACAAGAATCCGGATCTGCTGAAAAAATTCGTGACCGAGAGTGGCAAGATTCTGCCGCGTCGTGTCACTGGCATGCCGGCGCACATGCACCGCAAAATCACGCGCGAAATCAAACGCAGCCGTTCCGTGCTGCTGATGAAGTAGCTGTAGAGGCGGTCTGTGACCGCCGGGTGGTTGTAAAGGCGTTCGACACAAAGGCCGCTGCCACGTTCACGTCGACAGCAGACCACAACGAACGAGATATCTTGACTGGGATGAGCGACCTCCAAGTCGCCCGCCGCAACCTCCAAAATCTAGAGGGCGCCGCGCTGTCGGCGCCTAAATTTGGGCAAGACAGCGCGTGTCCCTCCAACTTTCGAGGAATTCGGCGACTTGGAAGCCGCAGCTCCCCAGTCAGGAAACAGAATTCAACACCTCCGCGATCCGTTCCATCTCCGCGAAAGTGTTGTAAAAATGCGGACTCACCCGAATCCAGCAGCGATTCGCGCGGTCGATGCGCAACGAAACAACGATGTCGTTTTTCGCGAGTGCGTCGACTAATTTCTCAGAGGCAACGCGAAGCGGACGAAAGGTCACGAAACTGGCGTGATCTGGGCTTCCGTCTGGACTGAGGAATTCAAAATCTGCTGGATCAAGTTTGCCTTTCAGAGTTGCAATCAACAACAAAATCCGCTCTGAAATTCTCGAAAGCCCGACGCCGCTTAGCAGCGCAATCGCTCCCTGCATTCCGGCGATTGGAATATTGTTGTAGCCACCGGGTTCAAATTTCCGTCCGCCGTCTTCGTATTTGATTTCGCGCTGCGCGACGAAGTTCGGGGAATCCACATTCCATCCGCCGACCATCATCGGTCGCAGCAATTCATGCCGGCTCTTTTTAACGAAAAGAACCCCGGCACCCGATGGTCCGAGCATCCACTTCTGTGCACCGGCGCTGAGAAAATCGACGTTCCTTAGCGGGATGGAAAACGCACCAACCGTTTGAATCCCATCGACCGAAAATAAGATGCCGCGTTCTGCGCACATTTTGCCAATCGTCTCAACGTCAATTCGGTAGCCGCTGGCGTTATTCGCACTCGCGAGTGCGACCAGGCGCGTTCGTTTCGTAAGAGCGCGCTCCACAATCTCCGGAGTAATCTCTCCGAGTCGTTCCGTTTGAAGTAACACCGGGGTGACGCCGTGTCGCTCGAGGCCGAGCCACGGGTAAACGTCAGCAGGATAATCATCCAAATAACAGACGACCTCATCACCTACCTTCCAGTCCAAACCGTTCGCCACGGCGTTCAGACCGCTCGAAGTGGGCCCGCTAAGGGAAATTTCCTCCGTCTCTGCTCCCAGAAAATCCGCGAGCAACCGACGAGTATCGGCGATGAAACCAAGTGCTCTGTCGAACTGTTTCTCGTTAGTGGAGGCGTCCTCAATCGCATCCCGCATCGCCTCAGCCACGCGACGCGGCAACGGCGCATCGGCAGCGTGCGCGCAATAAATTTTCCGCGCGCAAATCGGGAATTCGCGCTGGCGAAAATCTTCGCTCGTATCCAGCTCGGTGATCACGTCTTTTTGCGCGTGCGTTCGCCTTGCTCGATCAATTTCCAAAACTCCCGCCTTTCCTTCAGTTGCTCGTCCTCTCCCGTCGGTAGCTTGGTGCGGAAGAGAAAATCGCGCAGGGTGTTTTTGTGAAGGACCCGATGCACGGTGATGCCTTCCGGCGTCCTTTCAAAATAGATGCGATAATCTTTGGCGCGATAACGATAAAGTTTCTTCCCGTCCCGCTCGAGCAATCCAAACCTGCTACTGTCGAGATTTTCCAGATCCTCGGGCAAGATCTGAAACTCAGCGAGAAGATTGAGCTGCAATGTTTTTGGCAACGCCGACATCTCCGCCGCGCTCAATTGGTTGAAAATGATTTGGAACATTGGTTGGGGTTAAAGCGTTGAAAAGTTACAGCGTTGAACTGTTCAAAGTTTATTCGCGCACCGCGATCGGATGGTTGTCCGTTTCATCGCTTCAACTCTTCATCTTTTCAATGCTCTCCACATAAACCCGCCGCACGCGCGCGCCAATTCGCGTCGTGATTTCCCATGTGATGGTATGAGCGCGGTCGGCCAATTCGGTGCAACTAACCTCTTCGTCGCCCTGCCGACCCATCAACACCACTTCATCGCCTACCGCCGCCGCAGGCAGATGCGAAACGTCGATCATCATCAGATCCATCGTTACCCGACCCAAAAGCGGGCAGCGTTGATCGCGAACCAGTACCTGAGGTTCCCCGATTGGAAAGGTGACGCGGGTAACCATCGGCGTAACCACAGGAAAGAGTGGCCACACGCATTTTTCTTGGAGTGATAAAAGTGCGGCCGTAACTGATGCCATGTGCGGCCGGCATATCACGGATAAGCGCGATCCGAGCCTTCCACGTCATTACTGGATGCAAGACGCTTTGAAATTCCGGCAACGATGAAATGCCGTAGATCAACATTCCGGGCCGCACGATTTCGAACGGCTCCTCAGCGAAGGCGAGCACACCCGCGGTTTGAAGCACATGAGCTTTGTAATCTCCGGGAACCTCGACGCGTAATTGTCGGATCAGTCTGGCGAAGCTGTCTAATTGTCCGCGCGTAAATTCTTCGTCCTGATCAGACACCGTGAGATGAGTTGAAACGCTGTGAACCGAGACATTCGAGAGCGCGTGGACTTCCTTGAAAACGGCGACTGCCTCTTTCTCTAACACGCCCATCCGTCCCATGCCTGTGTCGACTTTAAAAATGATCGGAACTTTCCGCCCGCCGGCGACGCGATCGAAATCCAGTGCCTCTTCCAGAGTTGAAACCGAAGGGATGAACGCGCGCTCCGCGATCGCCGGTCGCTCTTCGGGCAGGGCTGGTCCGAGAATCGCAATTGGATTTTGGACCGCACCGCGCAGCGCGGTTGCCTCTTCCAGATTGGCGACACCAAAAATGTTCGCCTGATCGGCGATAGTCCTGGCCACTTCGATCATTCCATGACCGTACGCATTCGCTTTGACGACTGCCAGAAACTCCACGCCAGACCCAAATTTCTGGCGCAGAAATGATACATTACGACGCAGTGCGCTCCGATCGATCTCAGCCCAACAGCGGTAGTTGTCTTTCATCGTATTTGTGTGGGTCGCGGAGTAGTGATGTGGGGTTCGCGAAGGTAAATCGGAGAGAGCGGCGAGCGAGCGAGATTCTGCGGGAATCTTTGCCCGCGCAGACAAAGCAATCTGGCCGAAGGAAAACGCAGCTGCACTGACGTGAACTGTGGCAATTCGTCCGATGTGTAAATCGGAATTGCTGTAATCGATGAGATTCGCTCATTCATTTCGTTTTGAGAAAGCAAGTCTGGCTCGGTGGCAAACAAACCACCGCTAATCGTGGCGAAGAAAAACGATGCGCGTTTCGCGTCCCCGATCACAATGTATTCGTTTTCCTCCGAGATGCCGCTAAGAGATGAAAGTCCTGTAAGCGCGGCCCCCGTTGTCGCCTGCAGTCCAATGGCTGCAGAAATGGCGATCCGGGTTCCAGTGTACGAACCCGGACCAAGGCCAACGACAATCGCCTTCGGTGCACCATGCTCGCGGATGATTTCATCGAGCGCGGCAAAAAATGGTGCAGAATTTCGTCGATCGTTCTGCCAATCACGCGCGCACAAAATTGTGCCCCCGCTAACAAGCGCGATCGTGCCGCGGCGAGTCGAAAGATCGAATCCGAGTAATTTCATGCCAGGGAAGAGAGGTCGATTCGACGTTGATTTTCCGATGCGATCTCAAACCGGATCCAACAAGCGTGCGGCGGAATCGCGTCGCCAAATCGATCGGCCCACTCGATCACACTGACGCCATCGCCGAAGACAGTCTCGTCAAATCCGATCGCCCACAGCGCCGTCAAATTTTCGATTCGATAAAAATCGAAATGATAAATCGGTAACCGGCCACCGCGATATTCGTGCAGCAGGGTAAATGTCGGGCTGGTCACGGGCTCTTTTGAGCCCAATCCCCTTGCCAGTCCCTTTACGAACTGCGTCTTGCCCGCACCCAAATCTCCCACCAGAGCCAGCACGTCCCCCGCTTTTATTTTTTCTGCAAGGCGCACCCCGGCCCCTTCCGTTTCAGCGGCGCCGACGGAAATGAACATAACCGCGGAGGGATGTTTGATGTTTGATCTTTGATCTTTGATGCAGGTAGCCAATGCGCGTAAGCCCCAGTTTTGGAAATTTTCTGCGCCACCTTCCTTCCAGGCGAGCGCGATCGCGCCGCGAAATGGCAAACAATAGTTCATAATCTTCGCCATCGGCTATTGCCTGTTGCACCGTGCAGCCGCGCGAAACCGGCAGCGCGCGTTCATCAATCGAGAACGCGAGCCTGCTTGCACGCGCCAACCGCGGTAAATCGGCGCCCAGTCCATCGCTCAGATCCGTCATCGCGTGCACCTTGAAATTTGCGGTCAACCAGCGCGCTTCTTCAATCCGGGCGACGAAATTCAAATGCCGCCGGCGAATCGAGCCACCCAATTTTCCGGTTACAAAAAGGTCATCGTTGGCTTTTCCACCGCTGCGCAAGACGCAGCGGTCGGCCTCGATAAAGCCTGCGACACTCACGACGACTACGGTTGGGCCATGTGTGTCACTGGTTTCACCACCAACGATGTTAACGTCGAAATACCGCGCCGCCTGATTAAGGCCACGATACAGATCACGCACCCACATAACTTGCTTTTTACCTGCGATGACGAGGGTGATAAGAGCGAACTGCGGGACCCCCGACATCGCGGCGAAATCACTCAGCCCTCGCATCATCGCTTTCCAGCCGACCGCGCGGGCACTGCTTCCCGCGACAAAATGAATTCCTTCAACGACGCAATCGCTCTTTAGCAGCAACCGCTCTTTTGCCCCGCGGAATTTCACCACCGCGCAATCGTCGCCGGCTCCAGCCACGATCAACGAATTCTGTTTCAGCCGCGGAAGAATCTGGGCGAGCAGCCGATCTTCGCCGAGTTCCCGCAGCGAGCGCATCATGGTTGCAATGTGCCAGGGAAGGCAAGCGCGAGAAGGGTGATTGTATTGAAGATTGCGTGCATCGTCATTGAGACGAGCAGTGATCCGCTCCATTCGTATGCGAGAGTAAAACAAGCTGCGAGAACAAACAGCGGCGCGAACGAGGGCAGGTGTGCGTGAACTGCGGCAAAAAGCAGAGCGGAAACAATGAGCCCGATGCTGCGCCCAAGGTAGCGGCGCATTACTCCATAAAGGAAGAATCGGAAAATGAACTCCTCTGCGATCGGCGCCACCACCGTCGCCAGCAAAATGATGATTATCCGTTGTTCCATCGATTGCGATCCGCTGAACAACTCGATGATCCCTTGCCGGCTCGAACCTGATCCGAGCACGCGGGCGGTCAACCAGTCGGCAAAAATGATAAGTGGGTAGGCAAAAATCAGGAGAACCAGGCCGGTGATAAAAGTCCTGGCAAAACTGAGCGTGGCCAGTCCGGTCATTTCCGTAATGTTGAAGCGCCGCAGTTTCAGAAACGCCACCACAAAGAGAACAATGCCGATCGAAACAACGGCATTGAGGATGAGGTCGGACGTGCGCAGGCGAAGAATTTGGGCGGAGCTTGTGCCAAGACTGCTAAAACCGAAGACTCCGATAAGAAAAGTCGCCAGCGCTATTTCAGCGACACCGAATCTGGGATCGGTCGCCGGCGGCTCGCGGTCGCGACGGTTAATCTGGCGCAGAAGCGCAATGTAAATGTAAACGCTCGCGATCAGGAACAGCGCATTCGTAAGCGAACCGAGTGCGCTGAGAAAATCGTCGCCGCCCATGTGTGAGTTTCTTCGACAGGCTCCTAAGGAGCGTAGTAACTCGGGAGGAAATAGGCGCGACCGCTCTCGAGCTGCGGCAGGAGTTGTTTAGGCAATTCAATTTGCAGCTTCGATTGGTTGGTCTCTCCCAATGCGCGCAAGAAACGACCCAGAGTAAACGGCGGAGCATATCTCACTACCACCGCTTCGGGCGCGCCGCCTAATTGTTTTGCTTTGGCATACGCATCCTCGATCTGCCCCACTCCATCGATCAACTTATTTGCCAGTGCTTCTTTCCCTGAAAGTATGCGGCCATCGGCGATCGAATTGCGCAAACCTTCGGCCGGGAGATTGCGTTCTTTGGCGACGATACCTAGAAATTTATCGTACGTCTTCATCACAAAGTTCTGCACAAATTCACGCTCCTCCGGCGTCATCGGACGCGCGCCGTTGAGCAGATCCTTAAACTTTCCGCTTTTGAAAACGACGGCAGCGAGTCCCACCTTATTGAAGAGCTGTTCGTAGTTCAGGGTCTGAATAATCACGCCGATGCTGCCGGTAATCGTCGTCTCGTTAGCCATGAGATATTTCCCGCCGCACGAAACGTAATACCCTCCGGATGCAGCCAGTGAGTCCATGTAAACTACCACCGGTTTGCGCGCCCGCGTTTTGACCACAGCATTGTAAATCACATCCGAGGCGGTCACTTCGCCCCCGGGAGAATCGACCTCCAGAACGACGCCTTTGACCCGATCGTCGTCGCGCGCTTGCTGCAATGCCATGCGCAGGTCGTCCACCATATTGTCGCTGGCGCTGCCGGGAAGGGAACTGCTGATCAAACCGCGCAGGACGATAACTGCGATCCGATCGGAGACGCCGCTGCCGCCACGCTGCACAATTATTTCGCGGAACTTCGTCATCGGCTCTTCACGCACGGCGCCTGTGCTGACGCGTCCAATAAGGGCAATGGCCAGAAAAATATTAAGGATGGCACTGGCGCAAAGCGCGACGAAGAGAAAGAGCGTAAGGCAGCCCAGCTTACGATTTGCCATGACGGCGTGAAACTGACGGAAAAGTGCGATGGGAACAAGCGGTTTTCACGGGGCGCGTCCGTCTTCGTAATCCAGGACCGCCCTTTTCTCCCGCGACGGCGCGTTCGGTCATTTTAATAAGTCGGCGGTTGGCTGAGAGCCGCCGCTCATTACAAAGGTCGGCAGTAAGACGCGCCTTTGGTAACCCGAAGCCCACGGACTGGCATTTGGTCAGAAAATCCGGCTGCCGGCGACTTGACTGACGGTGGCGTAGAACGCGTCGCAATCGATGTGGGCCAGCGTCAGCGCGGGCAGGGCGTGGTGCCGGACCAGGCGAGGGGAGCCGCAGGCGCCGCATCGCCTCGCCGCGAAGTCGAGATCGCCGAGGCAATCCCGGCAAAAGCAGGTCGGCCCGGCCACCGCTGGCGCGGCGCTGGTCACGGCACGTCGCGCTCCCATTGGGGGTCGTTCAGCGCCAGGTGCGCCGCGGCAATGTTGGTGGGGTGGAGTTGCGAGACGCTCGGCAAAGGCCTTCACGGTTGCGTCATCGCGCATGATGAAATCCAGCACGCTGGCCAGGAATCGCGGGTCGGCGGCGGAGGTGCGCAGGCTCTCCGGGCCGATTCCCAATTCGGCCAGGAACAGGCCCAGCCGCTCGGGCTCGCCGGCGATGAAGGACAGCGCCTGAACCGCAACGATTTCAGCTACTTCCCGGGGGTTGTGAACAGGCTTTTTCAACTGGTCCGTTTGCCTTTCGCTAACTTATGGTCTCTATTTTGTAAGCATCATGCCCGAGTCTGCGGAACGTGTTCAAGCAAGTGGAAACCACTTCGCAGAAAGACGGCATGTGAGCTTAACGGGTTAGAGCGAATCTGGCGCTAGTTTGAATCAGATATCGACACCCGGCGGCAGTGCCTGATGCACCGCAGCCGGGATCTGTTTCCTTAAGGGATTGGGAGGGACGGGATGGCCAAAACCGTCCTGATCGTGGAGGACAACGAGCTCAATATGAAGCTCTTTCGCGATCTGTTGGAGGCGCACGGCTATCAGACCTCAGGCACCAGCAACGGCTTCGAGGCGCTCGATCTCGTGCGCAAGCTTCGTCCCGATCTGATCCTGATGGATATTCAGTTGCCGCAGGTGTCCGGCCTCGAGGTCACGCGCTGGATCAAGGATGATCCGGAGCTGCGTGCGATCCCGGTGGTTGCGGTCACCGCGTTTGCGATGAAGGGCGACGAGGAACGCATCCGCGAGGGCGGCTGCGAGGCTTATTTGTCGAAGCCGATTTCGGTCGGCAAATTTATTGAGACCGTCCGGCGTTTTATCGGATAGGAGTAATTTCGATGTCTGCGCGTATTCTGGTCGTCGATGACGTACCCGCCAACGTCAAGCTGTTGGAAGCGCGGCTGTCGGCCGAGTATTTCGATGTCCTGACCGCCTCCAACGGCGCCGAGGCGCTCGAGGTCTGCGCGCGCGCCGAATGCGACATCATCCTGCTCGACGTCATGATGCCGGATATGGACGGCTTTGAAGTCTGCCGCCGGCTGAAATCCAATCCGGCCACGCATTTCATTCCGGTTGTCATGGTCACCGCGCTGGACAGCCCGTCCGACCGCGTGCGCGGCCTGGAGGCCGGCGCCGACGATTTCCTGACCAAACCGGTGTCCGACGTCGTGCTGATCGCCCGGGTGCGGTCGCTGACCCGGCTGAAGATGATGACCGATGAGCTGCGCATGCGCGCCATCACCTCGCTGGAAATCGGCGTGCAGGCGCCGGAGCGCAGCGCGGTGTCCGACACCGGCAAGGGCGGCCGCATCCTGCTGGTCGACGACCGGCCGTCGTCCTATGAGCGGCTGGCGCCGGTGCTCTCGACCGAGCACACCGTCGACGTCGAAGCCAACCCGGCCGAAGCGCTGTTTCACGCCGCCGAGGGCAATTACGACCTGCTGATCGTCTCGCTTGGCCTCGACAATTTCGACGGCCTGCGGCTGTGCAGCCAGGCGCGCTCGCTGGAGCGGACCCGGTCGGTGCCGATCCTGGCGATCGCCGACGCCGACAACAATGCGCGGCTGCTGCGCGGGCTCGAGATCGGCGTCAACGACTATCTGCTGCGCCCGGTCGACAAGAACGAATTGCTGGCGCGGGCGCGCACCCAAATTCGCAAGCGGCGCTACACCGATCATCTGCGCGACAACATGCAGAACTCGATCGAGACGGCGATCACCGACGCGCTGACCGGCCTGCATAACCGCCGCTACATGGAAAGCCATCTCGGCGACGCTGGCCGAGCAGGCCTCCAGCCGCGGCAAGCCGCTGGCGCTGATGATGCTCGACATCGATTTCTTCAAATCGATCAACGACAATTACGGCCACGACGCCGGCGACGACGTGCTGCGCGAATTCGCCGTGCGGATCCGCAAGTCGATCCGCGGCATCGATCTCGCCTGCCGCTACGGCGGCGAGGAATTCGTCATCGTGATGCCGGAAACCGATCTGCATGTCGCGGGCATGGTGGCCGAACGGCTGCGCCGTTCGATCGCCGGCGAGCCCTTCGCGGTCAACAAGGGCACCAACCGCATCGAGGTCACGATCTCGATCGGGCTGTCGACGCTGGAGAACAAGGGCGAGCCGGTCGCGGATGTGCTGAAGCGCGCGGACACGGCGCTGTACCGGGCCAAGCATGACGGCCGCAACCGGGTGGTTTCGGCGGCGGCGTGAGCTTGCGCGGCGTCGGAGCCTCTACACGGAATCTGGAAAACAACCCCACGCACAGTGCCGGGTAAGCCGATTACCGGGTATAGTCTCCAAGTTCGCGAGGACACGTTACTTCGCTGCCACGCGTTGGGCTCGCTCAACCTTCACCCCCGCATTCCTGAAAGCACCTTCGCCGCTTCCTTGGCGGCGCGCGCCATCGATGGGTCGTTGCGCACCAGGTCCTGCGCGATCGAGCCGTCGACCAGCAGCGTGAGCTGGGTCGCGAGGCCTTCCGCGTCGGCGACGTCGAGCTGCTTCAAGCAGATCGCGAAACCAGAGGCGGCGGCTTTCCTTGAAGGCGACCGCGATCTTCCTGACCGACCGATCCTCAGCGCCGAGTTCGGCCACCGCGTTGACGAACGGGCAGCCGCGAAAACCCTTGCTGACGCAAAACCGCGCTCCAGCCGGTCGAAGGTGCCGAGAATCTGTTCGACCGGCGGCTTGTCGGACGGCGGGGCCTTGGTGAAGCGGCCCGCCAGATAGGCCGCGATCAATTCGTCCTTGGAGGGAAAGTGATTGTAGAGCGTGCGCTTGCTGATGCCGATTTCGGCGGCGATGGTGTCGACGCCGACAGCGCGAATGCCCTGCTGATAGAACAGCAGGTCAGCGGTTTCGAGAATCCGCTCCTTCATGGTCGGTTTTTCGTGTGGCGGCATATCTGCAGAAGAAAACCTTTTCCGCTGCCTTGACAGCCCCGCGGCTCTACATTAATTACACAGATCGGTGTAATCAAGTCCGATGCGACGGCGGGGCGGCAAATTGCGGCCGCGGCCCAACGGGAGAAGAACAACAATGTCCCTGCTGCAAATCCTGCGTCCCACGCTTCCCATCCTGATCGGCGCTTCGCATCATGCTCACCTTGAGCATGGGCCTGCGGCAGAGCCTTGGCATCTTCCTGCAGCCGCTGACGCAGGACATCAAGATTTCGGTGTCCGACTTCACGCTGGCGCTGGCGGTGCAAAACCTCGCCTGGGGATTTCTGCAGCCGCTGGCCGGCGCCATGACCGTGCGCTACGGCTTTCGCCCGATCATGATGGTCGGCTCGCTGTTCTACATCGTCGGCCTTGCGCTGATGGCAAGCGCGCAGGGCATGCTCTTTGTGATGATCGGCGGCGGCGTGCTGATCGGGACCTCGCTGGCCTGCACCGCGGCCGCGATCGCGATGTCGGTGGCGGCGCGCTCGGTGCCCGCGACGGTACGGAGCACGGTGATGGGCATCGTCTCGGCGGCGGGATCGCTCGGCGCCTTGCTGTCGGCGCCGATCGGGCAGCTGCTGAATGAGGGTTTTGGCTGGCGCACCGGCATGACGGGTTTTGTCATTCTGTCGCTCTTCATGCTGCCGGCGGCCTGGTACGCGGGCAGGGTGGACAAGGTGCCGCTGCCGGCGAAGGGCGCCGACGATATCGCCGACACCTCGGCCGCCGTCGCGGTCAAGATCGCGTTCGGCAATGCGTCGTTCGTGGTGATGACGCTGGCCTATTTCGTCTGCGGCATGCAGCTGGTGTTTCTCACCACGCATCTGCCGTCGTACCTCGCGATCTGCGGCATGGATCCGATGCTAGCGCGCAGACGCTCGGCATGATCGGCGGTTTCAACGTGCTGGGCAGCCTGTTCTTCGGCTGGGCCGGCGGCCGCTGGAACAAGCTGGCGCTGCTCGGCGGCATCTACATCGCGCGTTCGCTGATTCTCGGCCTGGTACTTCATGCTGCCGCCGATCGCCGGCATCGACCTTGCTGTTCGGCGCGCTCATGGGCTTCCTGTGGATGGGCGTCGGACCGCTGGTCGCCGGCGCCGTGGCCGAGATGTTCGGGCTGCAATGGCAGGCGATGATCCAGGGGCTCGCCTTCATGAGCCACCAGCTCGGCAGCTTTCTCGGCGCCTATGGCGGCGGGCTGATCTACGACTCGCTGGGCTCCTACACCATGGCGTGGCGGATCGGCGTGGCGCTGGGGCTGGCCGGCGGCATCATCCAGGTGGCGTTCGCACTGATACGGCCGAGCGCGCCGCCGGCTTTGAGAACGGCGTAGGGGGCGCCATCAACCACCGTTGTCTGCGAAAGCGGGGGACCCAGTACGCCGCGGCGTCTCGGTTCAATCGCTGGCGTCTCTGGAATACTGGGTCGCCGGTCGGGGCCGGGCGATGACAGCGGTGTGTGGGGCGCTGCACCGCGTCCGGGACACGAGGGCGGGCTAACGCCCGCCGGCACGAAATGGTCGCGCACTGACGCTGACAGGCCGGTTTCGACATCGGCAGCCCTGAACTCGATGTCGGCTGCTTCCTTCGGCAGCTTCGCCGCCGCCACCTGAACCGACACCCTGATTTCGCGGGTCTGGTCCGGTCCGACCTCGACGATCAGTTTGCCGTCCGCGCCGCGTTCGATTCCCGAGGTGCGGATCTCCGCGGCGGGAAGCCCTATTATCTCCAGCGCGAAGGAGCGGGACACGCCGGCCTTGTTGAGGAAGCGCACCGTGTAGTCGTTCCGAACGCTGCCGTCGGAGAGCGTGACAAAGCGGGTTGCGTTCGTGCAGCACGCTGACGCTCATCGAGCTGCGGGTGGCGAGGCGTGTAGAGCATCACGACGCCGACGACCGCGATGACCGCCGTGTAGAGGATCGTGCGCGGCCGGATCGATCCGGTAGACCGGCGGCTTGCCGGCGCGTCGGCGCGCGATATTGATGTCGGTGTCGTAGGCGATAAGTCCGGTCGGCCGGCCGATCTGCGGCATGACCGTGTCGCAGGCGTCGATGCACAACCCGCACTGGATGCAGCCGAGCTGGATGCCGTCGCGGATGTCGACGCCGGTCGGACAGACGGCGACGCACTGGTGGCAGTCGATGCAGTCGCCTGCCGGCTCGCCCTGCTCATGCGCAGCTGCTCGGCCTTCTTGACCGACATGCGCGGCTCGCCGCGGTCGCGCCGATAGGTGACGTTGAGCGCCCACTCGTCGGTCAGCGCAGCCTGGATGCGCGGCCACGGACACATGTAGATGCAGACCTGCTCGCGCATGTGGCCGGCGAGCGCATAGGTCGTGAAGGTCAGGATCGCGATCCAGAGATAGGCGGCGACCGGGTGCCTGAAGCGTCGCGAGGTCGCTTCACCAGGGTCGGCGCGTCGGCGAAATAAAGCACCCAGGCGCCGCCGGTCCACCAGGCGATCATCAGCCAGATCGAAGTGCTTGAGCGACCTCGCGCACGAGCTCGGTAGTCCAGCCGCCCTTGTCCTTGATGCGGTCGCGCCGGTCGCCCTCGACCCAGCGCTCGACCGCGTAGAACAGGTCGGTCCACACGGTCTGCGGACAGAGATAGCCGCACCAGATGCGGCCCGCGACGGCGTTCATCAGGAACAGCGCCATCGCCGCGAGGATCAGCAGGCCGGTGAAGTAGTAGACCTCCTGCGGCCACAGCTCGATGAAGAAGAAATAGAACCGGCGATGCGGCAGATCGACCAGCACCGCCTGGTTGGGCAGGTTCGGCCGCGATCCCAGCGCACGAACGGCAGCAGGTAATAGACGGCCAGCGTGAAGACCAGCATCGTCCATTTGATCCGGCGGAATGTGCCATGGACGGCCTGCGGATAGACCTTCTTGCGCGGCGCATAGAGCGGGCCTTCGATGATGGTGTCGCCCATGACGCGATGCCTTCCTCGGGCGCTGAGCGCCGATTTCTCGCAATTCGCCGCCGCAGCGTTCCGCGGAGTCTTCATTTGCAGCGTCCGGTCAGGAGCGCGGTTCCGATCCAGATCAATACCGAGCGGCTTTGCACCAATATATTAGGTAATAGCTAATATAGTGATCGAGGGAGTTTGCCGATGTCGCCATTTGACAAGGCCTGGTCGCCCGATGCTGCGGGTATCCTGATAGGCCTGCTGCAAATCCCTGCATTCCTGCTCATCGAGACCGCGCTCGGCGCCTCGTCCTCCTATGTCACGGTCGGTGCGGCGATAGCCGGCCTGGTCGATCCCTCGCTGCTCAAGATCGATTATGCGGCAAAGCATATTGCGGCCAACGCCAAGAACCTCTGGCAGGTGGCGCTGGTCGTCGGCATCGCGCTCGGCGCCTTCGCATCGATGAAGCTGTCGGGCGCGGTCCGCGCGCCGATTTCGCCGATCTGGGCGAAAGCGCTCGGCTCGTCATCGCGCGGCCTGCGCTACGCAGTGGCGTTCGCCGCCGGCTTCCTGATGCTGTTTGGGGCCCGGATCGCCGACGGCTGCACCAGCGGCCACGGCCTGTCGGGGATGGCGCAATTGTCGGTTGGTTCGACGGTTGCGGTCGCTGCGATGTTCGCGGGCGGTATTGCCACCGCGCTGCTTCTGCTGCGTCGAATTTAACGGGAGTGATGGTCATGCCGTCTGTTGCAGTCGGAATTCTAAGCGGCGTCTTGATGGGAATCGTGTTCGGCTTCGCGCTGGAAAAATCGCGGGTGTTCGAGCCCGGAATGATCGTCGGCCAGATGCAGCTGCGCAACTGGATCATGCTCAAGGTGTTTCTGACGGCGGTTGCGACCGGCGCGGTGGTGCTGGCGTTTCTCAACGGGTTTGGCTTCGTCAAGCTGCAGCCCAAGGCCGCCCTTTATGCCGCCGACGTTGTCGGCGGGCTGATCCTCGGCGCCGGCATCGCGCTGGCGGGTGCCTGTCCCGGCACCACGCTGGCGCAGATCGGCGTCGGCTATCGCGACGCCATCTTCACGCTGTTCGGCGGCCTGGCCGGCGCGGTGGCGTTCTCCTACGCCCAGCCCTGGCTCGCCAAGTCGCTGATCGGCACCGGGCCCAAGCTGTTGTTCACCGACCTCGGCGGCATTGCCGATTGGCAGGGAGCGGTCGCTTTGGCGGCCGTCATCGTCGTCATTCTGGCGCTGATCGAGCGGGCGCGGCCTTGGCGCGTTGATCTTGGATCGAATGTTGACGGCGACCCGGCGGCGCAGGTGACGCAGCCCGGCAGCGCTCTGGCGCCTGCCGAATGACCGCTCCGGCACCTTACCCCAACTCCCCCTCCCCCGCGGGGGCTCGACCCCGTGGAAAGTTGGGGCTCACTCCCCCGCCTCACGCATCTCAAACTGAGTGTCGTCGTGCTCGCGCGCGAATTCCCCCTGGGTTTCCCCGAGACCGGCTGGAATTGGATCGGCTGGATCGGGATCGTGCCGCTTGCGACCGGCGTGTTCGGCTTTTGCCCGGCGTATTCCCTGTTCGGCTTGTCAAGTTGCCCCGTCCGGCAGGAAAAGACACGGGATCGCGGATATCGCTTCACCAAACAAAAACGGGGCCGCGAGGCCCCGTTCGAAAGTCAGTAGCGTCCCGCTGTTTTACTTGATCTTCGATTCGCGGAACTCGACGTGCTTGCGCGCGACCGGGTCGTACTTCTTCTTGACCAGCTTGTCGGTCATGGTGCGCGAATTCTTCTTGGCGACGTAATAGAAGCCTGTGTCCGCCGAGGAAACGAGCTTGACCTTGATGGTGACCGCTTTGGCCATGTCCTGGAACCCTTGATGTCTGGAATTAATAAGCGGCCCCACGGGCCCGCATTTGCCGGCAACCTAGTGTCCGACGGCCCAAAGTCAAGGTTTTCGGGGCTGAAAACCCTCGCAAACCAGCGATTAACCCCCAAAAGCGCTGGTTTTTCGCTCCCGGGGGCGCATTCAGCGGAAATGGCAGGCGACCCAATGGCCCTCGGCGCTTGGCTTCAGCGGCGGTGTCTCGGTCTTGCACAGCGGGAACTGGGCGATTGGGCAGCGCGTGTGGAAATGGCAGCCGGTGGGCGGGTGAATCGGGCTCGGGATCTCGCCCTGCAACCGGATGCGCTTGCGCTTCACTTTCGGGTCCGGAATCGGCACCGCCGACAGCAGGGCTTCGGTGTAGGGGTGCAGCGGGGTGGTGTAGAGTTCGCGGGCCGGCGTTGTCTCGACGATGCGCCCGAGATACATCACCGCCACGCGCTCGCTGATGTGCTCGACCATCGACAGATCATGGGCGATAAAGAGATAAGCGAGCCCGAATTTCTGCTGCAGGTCTTCCAACAGGTTGATCACCTGGGCCTGGATCGACACATCCAGCGCCGATACCGGCTCATCGCAGATGATCAGTTTGGGCTCGACGGCGAGCGCCCGCGCGATGCCGATGCGCTGGCGCTGGCCGCCGGAGAATTCGTTGGGATAGCGGTTGATATGATCCGCCTGCAGGCCGACGGTCTCCAGCAGTTCCACGACGCGCTCTTCGAACTGGCGTTTGGTCTTCGTCAGCGCGTGAATGATCAGGGCTTCGCCAACAATGGCGCCGACGTTCATGCGCGGATTGAGCGAGGCGTAGGGATCCTGAAAGATGATCTGGATGTCACGGCGCAGGATGCGAAGCTCGCTTGATGCCAGCGACCGGACGTCCTTGCCTTCAAACTGGATCTCGCCCGAGGTCGGCTCGATCAGGCGAAGCACGCAGCGCCCGGTGGTCGACTTGCCGCAGCCGGATTTGCCGACCAGCCCGAGGGTTTCGCCGCGGTCGACGTGAAAGTCGACGCCGTCGACGGCATGGACGCTGCCGGCCTGGCGGCCGAACAGGCCGCCCTTGAGGGCAAACTGTTTTGTCAGGCGGCGGACGCTGAGCAACGGTTCACTCATGGCGCGACCGTCACTTCAACATGGATGCACGCCACCTTGTGGCCGGGCTCGAGTTCGCGCAGGGCAGGTTGGGCAAGCCGGCATTCATCCGTCGCAAAGCTGCAACGCGCCGCGAAGCGGCAGCCCACCGGCGGATTGATCAGCCGTGGCACCGTGCCGGCGATGGTCTGCAGCCGGGTTTTTTCGAACCGCCGCCATGTCGATGCGCGGGATCGAGCGGATGAGCCCGCGTATAGGGATGGCGCGGATTGGCGAAGAATTGCTCGACCGCCGCTTCCTCGACCACCTCGCCCGCATACATCACAACGACGCGGTCGGCGACCTCGGCGACGACGCCCATGGCATGGGTAATCAGCAGGATCGACATCCCGAAGCGGGACTTCATGTCCTGCAGCAGATCCAGGATCTGCGCCTGGATGGTGACATCGAGCGCCGTCGTCGGCTCGTCGGCAATCAGCAGCTTGGGCTGGCACGACAGCGCCATTGCGATCATCACGCGTTGGCGCATACCGCCGGAAAACTGGTGTGGATAGTCGTTGACCCTGCGCTTCGGATTGGGAATCTGCACCAGCGCCAGCATGTCGATGGTTCGCTCCAGCACGGCGCGACGGCTCAAGCCCTCATGCAGCGCGATGACCTCGCCGATCTGGTCGCCGATGGTGTAGACGGGATTGAAGGCGAGGTCATCGGTTCCTGGAACACGATGGCGATTTCCCGGGCGCGGATTTTGTTCATCTCGTGCGGCGGCAGCGGAACGATGTCGCGGCCCTGCCACAGGATTTCGTCCGCCGACGATGCGTCCGGGCGGCATTGCGATCAGCTTGAGGACCGACATCGCGGTGACGGTCTTGCCGCAGCCGGATTCGCCGACGACGCAAACCGTCTCGCCGCGGTTGACGGTGAGATCGACGCCATCCACCGCCTGCACGACGCCTTCATCGGTGGCGAAATGCGTCTTCAGCCCCCTGATATCGAGCAGCGGGGCTTCGACAGCCGGCGCGTCGTCGCGTTCGGTCGGATGCGGCACGTCCAGCATCACATGACCTTCCGGGGATCGAGTGCGTCGCGCAGGCCGTCGCCGATGAAATTGATGGCCAGCACGGTCAGGAAGATGGCGGCGCCGGCAAACAGTGCCCAATGCGGCGCGATATCGAGGTAGTCCTTGGCATCGAACAACAGCCGGCCCCAGTTCGAATGTCGGGCGGAAAACCGAGGCCGAGGAACGAGAGCGTCGATTTCGCGATGATGGCGGCGGCAACGTCGATGGTGCCGGCCACGATGATCGGCCCCAGCGAATTCGGCAGGATATGCCGGATCACGAGGCGGGGCGTGGTGGCGCCGAGCGCGCGGGCGGCCTCGACGAACTCCTTCTCGCGCAGCGACAGGAACTGGGCCCGGACCAGCCGCGCCACCGGCATCCAGCGAAAGCCGCCGATCACCAGCACGATCAAAATGAAGACGCCGCCCTCCGGGCCGACCAGGTTTTTCAGAAAATCCCGGAACAGATAGATCACCAGCAGCAGCAGCGGCAGTTGCGGCAGCGCCAGAAACAGGTCGGTGATCCACATCACACCGTGTCGACGCTGCCGCGGGAAATGCCTGAGATCGCGCCGATCAGGGTGCCGACCA
>CAVPWK010000004.1:0-80876 GCA_963709435.1 uncultured Verrucomicrobiae bacterium | reverse complement strand
CGCGCGCGTTTACCCAATGCGTCTGGCGTCGCATTCCGCCCATCAGACGGTCCGGATAAAACGCCAGGTCGCCGATGGCATAGATGCCTTTCTCTTCCGTCTCCAGGTAATCGTTAACCGGCGAACCATGGGGGCCCGCCAACGGGGTGTTACGAACCAAATCGAGACTTGGCTCCGCGCCGCATGCTACCACTGCCAATCCCGCTGGCACCCGGTTGCCGCTTTTGGTTTGGATATTTCGCAGAACGGTTTTGCCTTCGAAGCCATTCAAACTTTCGCCCAGCAGCAGTGTTACGCCATTTTTCGCGAAATAGCCGGTCACCCATGCGGCTGTATCCGGATCCAGATAACGGTTCAAAAGCGCGGCATGCCGATGCATCACGCTTACTTTCATCTTCATTTGCCGCAGGCTCGCCGCCACCTCGCATGCGAGCAATCCGCCGCCCACCACCATGACGGTCCTTTCGTGCTCTGCCATTTCGCGAAGAGCCAGTCCGTCGCGCATGGTACGGAGATAAATGACGTTGCCCAGGCCGACACCGGCTACTGCCGGGCGCCCGGGACGGCTGCCCATCGCCAGACAGGCCTTGTTGAATTCGATGCTTTCGCCGTTACCCAGCACGGCCACCCGTCGATCGATGTTAAGTTGCGTCACCGCGGTGTTGAAACGTGCATCGATTTTGTGCGCGGCATACCAGCGTTCATCCACTTCGCTGTACTTTTTTTGGACGACTGTCTTTTCGCGCAGGAAACTTTTCGAAAGCAGCCATCGCTTGTAAGGTGCGTACGCTTCGGACCCGACCAGGGTCACGCTGCCACGCTTGTCATGTTTCCGAATGGCTTCGCACGCCGATGCTCCGCCAATACCTGCGCCGATGATGAGATAATCCCGGTGAATCATTTGGATCCGTGACGATAGAGAAACTACCGGGTGGCTGGCTAGGGAAAAATGCGCAACGGGATCCTTCGCCTTACCGGGGCTCCAGCATCGTGGCCGCCAATTTCATCGCTTCTTCGCTCTTGCCGCCAAGCATACGGGCGATCTCCTCGCGTCGGGCCTTGCCCGTCACCTCGCGGAGCTGGGTGAAGGTGCGACCGCTTCTGACTTCTTTTGTGACCACGAACTGCGACGTCGCCGCCGCCGCCACCGGCGGCAAATGCGTGATGCAAAGCACTTGATGCCGCTTTGCCAGGTCACGCATCCGCGCGCCAACAGCGTGAGCGATTTCGCCGCCAACGTTAGCGTCGATCTCGTCGAATACGAGCAACGGCACTTTATCCTGCGCAGCCAGGGCGGATTTGATCGCCAGCATCAGCCGTGAAATTTCACCGCTCGATGCGATTGCCCGCATCGGCTTCAGCGGCTCGCCCGGGTTAGGCGAAAACAATAGTTCAACCGTGTCGAAGCCGGACGGACGCGGAATTTGCGCTTCACCTAGCCTCCCCTCGAATTGCGATTGCTTGAAACCCAGATCGCGCAAATTGCGACGAACCATTTCCGAAAGCTTAGGCGCCGCTTTCGCGCGTAATTTCCTAAGTGTATCTCCTGTTCGTCGTAGTTCAGCCGTATGCGTCGCGATCTCGTCAGCCAGGCGCTGCAGCTCCTCATCGCGCCCTTCGATTTTGCGCATTCGCTCGGCTGCGCGTTCGCCGAAAGCGATGATGTCGGCGATCGTTGCTCCATACTTTCTTTTTAGCGACTCGAACAATGAGACCCGCTGTTCCAGCGCGGCGAGGTGCTCCGGATCGAGATCGAGATTCTCGGCGTAACGACTTAGATCGCGCGCAATCTCGGATAACTCAACGACTGCGCTTTCATGCGCATTCGCCGGCGTTGCCATTGCCGGATCCAGTTTTTCCAATTCGCGCAACAACTTTTGCGTTTCACCGAGCTGCGCCAGGATCGCGTCATCGGCTTCCGACAACTTCATAGCCACGGCGGACGCAAGTTCGATCAATCGCCGGCTGTTACTGGCGAGCCGATAGCGTGATTCTATTTGTGTTTCTTCCTCGGCCGACAAATTTGCGGAATTGATCTCGTTTACCTGGTGCCGCAGCAAATCGAGCTCCTGCTCACGTGCGGTCTCCGCGGTATTGAGCGCCGCATGTTCCGCCTCCAGCGCCCGCAGTTCGCGGAAAATTCTCAGGAATTTCTGCCGTTCCTCATTCGCCGCGGCGAACGCATCGAGCAAATCTAGCTGTCGATCGGGCGAAAGCAGCGATTGATGATCGTGCGGTCCGTGCAGATCAACCAGATCGTCACCAAGTTCTTTGAGATTCGCCAGGGTAGTGGGCGAGCCGTTGATGAACTGACGATTGGTTCCCGAAAGCGAAAGACTTCGCTTCAAAATCAGGTCGCCATCGCACGGCTCAATTCCCGATTCCTCGAGACGCCCATTCCATTTTGCACAATCATCGCCCTGAAAAATTGCTTCTACCGTGCACGTCTCCGCTCCGGTGCGAAGAAGCGATTTGTCAGCGCGCTCGCCGAGCAACAACTGGAGCGCGCCAATGATGATAGATTTGCCGGCGCCGGTTTCGCCGGTAATGGCAGTGAAGCCCGGCGCGATTTCCCATTCCAAATCCTCAACCAGGGCGAGATTTTTAATTCGTAAGAGTTGAAGAAGCATCGGTTGAGTGTTGAGGGCTCAGAGTTGAAAGTGCGCGCGCCGAAAAATCTTGAACTCTTCAACCGCAACTCTCAACTCCGAACTCATCCTCACTTTTCTCGGCACCGGAACGTCGCAGGGCGTTCCGATGATCGGGTGCGATTGCGCGGTCTGCCATTCCTCCGATCCGCGCGATAAACGCCTCCGTTCTTCCGTTTACATCGAGACACCTGAGACCGCTTTTATCGTCGATACCGGAGCGGATTTTCGCACCCAGGCCTTGCGCGAAAATATCCGCCACGTCGATGCCGTGGTTTTCACTCATTCGCACACCGATCACATCATGGGCTTCGATGATCTGCGGCGCTTTTCCTGGCAGCGCGGTTCGATGCCAGTCTATGCCTCGGCCAAAACCATGGCCGACCTCGAGCGCGTTTTTCTCTTCGCCTTCAAAGGGACCAATCCATTTGCCGGTTATTTGAAACCAGAGCCCCACATTGTCTCCGCTCCCTTCTATTTAGGCGAAACCAAAATCACGCCGTTGCCAGTGCCGCACGGCCTGGCGGAGGTGAACGGCTACATGCTTTCCCGTTCCGGGCGCAATCTGATTGCGTATCTCAGCGATTGCAGCGCAGTGCCGGATGAGATCGCGCAAAACATCTTCGGGGTCGAATGTTTGATCATCGATGCGTTGCGAGAAAAACCGCATCCGACCCATCTGAGCGTGGCCCAGGCACTCGAGGTGGCAGCGCGCGTTCAGCCGAAAGAAACGTACTTCACCCACATCGCGCACGAACTGCCGCAATCTTTTGAGAAAAATCTGCCGCCGCATACCCACATGAGCTACGACGGATTGAAGCTGAGCTTCTGATGCAGATCTTCGTTCTCATAGTCCTGCTCCTTCTCACGCTCGTGGGCAGTCACGATAAGACATCCGCCGCCGACAATTTACCGGCGCCTACACGAAACGCGATGACATCATCCGTTGCGTGTTGGAAGAATGTGATGCCTTGATAAAATTTGATAAACCGAACCGCGCTCTCGATCTCACTCGCCGGGTTTTACGGATCATACCTGAATCGCCCGCAGTACAGCTCTCCACAAAAGGGAGAGCGATCTCACTCCCAAGCCGCCTCAACCACCGCCAACGCCGCACTTATTAAAGTCGTCCCTGTCGAATAATGCCGCGTTCGCTTTTCTCGATGAACTCGAGCAGTAGGTTGACCTCGTCGCGCGGTTCGATTTCCTTCCGCACCGCTTCGATCGCCTGGCGAGTGTTCAATTTTGATCGGTAAAGCAACCGGAACGCTTCCTTGATTGCTTTCACGCTTTCCGGAGGAAATCCCGCGCGCTCCATTCCGACCAGGTTGATCCCACGAATTTCAGCCGGGTTACCGTCTGCGATTAGAAAGGGCGGTACGTCCTGGACAATCTTGGAGCAGCCGCCAGTAATGGCGAACCGACCAATCCTGCAAAATTGATGCACCGCAGTGAGTCCGCCCATGACGGCGTGATCGCCAACCTCAACATGACCCGCCAAAGTCCCGTTATTCGAGAACACAACCGAATCGCCGACTCTGCAATCGTGACCGATGTGACTATAGGCTAGAAAATTTCCGCGGTTGCCCACACGCGTTTTGCCGTCGCTTTTTGTGCTGCGATTGACCGTGCAAAACTCACGAAAAGTATTTCCGTCGCCAATCTCGAGATAAGTCGGCTCGCCCGCGTATTTCAAATCCTGTGTTTGCTGGCCGATCGAACAATAGGCGTAAAATCTATTCTCGCGTCCGGCCCGCATCGGCCCCGCAAGGGTCACATGATGTTGCAGCCAGCATTTTTCGCCCAGGACCACGCCGGCGTCGATGACACAATAGGGACCCACAACGGTGCCGGCGCCAAGCTCCGCGCCAGAATCGACAACAGCGGTTGCGTGAATCTGGACGTCGCTCATCAGGAGAATGACGAATGACGAATGACGAATGACGAATTAATGACGAAGCCCCAATGCCTGAAGCGTGGCGCGATTCGGGCTTCGTCATTAGTCATTCCTTCGACATTCGTCATGCGCGCTTCGTCCTTACCGCTATTTATCCAGAAACGTGAACATCAGGTCGCCTTCGGACACGACGGCGTCGTTTACAACGCAACTACAGTGCGCTTTTGCCAAGCGACCCTGCCGAGCTTTGAGCAATTCGGCATGAATGAAGAGTGTATCCCCCGGGAAAACTGGTTTGCGAAATTTTACTTCATCCGCGCTCATGAAATAACCGATCCGACTCGAAGTCTTCGCCAATCTCAGCAACAGAATGCTCGCCACTTGTGCCATCGCCTCGACCTGAAGAACGCCGGGCATCACCGGGTGCCCGGGAAAGTGCCCGGCGAAGAATGGCTCGTTTACCGTTACTGTTTTCATTCCAGTGCATTTGGTCTCGCCTTCGAAGCCGAGGATGCGATCGACCATCAGAAACGGGTAGCGATGCGGCAAAATTTCCATTACTTGGTTAGTGTCGAGGCCACCTTCTCCCGGCGGAAAGGTTCGCCGGCCAGAAAGCGCTGTAATCTTGGTGTGCTCTTTCACCACCGCCCGTGCCAGCTCCGCATTGGCAGCATGCCCCGGTTTCAACGCGATGACGTGACCGCGAATACGCGCGCCGACCAACGCGAGATCACCGATGATGTCGAGAATTTTGTGCCGCGCGAATTCGTCCGGAAAACGCAACGGTTCCTTGCTTAGGACGGCGTCACCGCGAACGACAATCGCATTTTCCAGACTCCCGCCTTTGATAAGATTCTTTTCCATCAATGGCGCGACTTCTTCGTAGTAAACAAACGTGCGCGCCGGAGCGATTTCTCGTTCATAGAGCCCTGGTGAAATTTCGGCGGAAAAGAATTGCGTGAATCGATTGTTTGGCCCGGCCTGAGTGCAGGAAATTCGGAACTTTCCATCGGGCAAGAGCACGAGGAGCGAGCCGCCTTTCGATTCGATGTGAATCGGCTCGCGCACATCAAAGAATCGCCGCGGCGCTTCCTGCGCGACCGTGCCCGCTTTCTTGATTAATTCGACGAAGGGCGCGGCACTGCCGTCACCGATAGGCGGTTCGTTTGCGTCCATCTCGATAACGGCGTTGTCGACTCCCATCGCACTCAGGGCTGAAAGAATGTGCTCAACCGTGTGCACCCGGACCGCGCCTTCGCCAATGGTGGTAGCGCGCTCGACCGTTTTCAGGTTCGCGATGTTCGCGTCAATCATTGGCTCGTCCGCCAGGTCCTTGCGTTTGAATTTGATCCCGTGATCGATCGGCGCCGGCTGTAACTTGAGCGCCACTTTTTCGCCGGTGTGCAACGATGTGCCGCTAAATCCAGCCGATTTGGCAACCGTATGTTGTAGCTCCGCAGTCATCGCGCGCCTAACTAACAAAGAATTGGCATGCTCGCCAGTAGTGCCTTCACTTCAGCTCGAAACGGCCGCAGTCGAACGCCATCATTTTGGAAAGTCCACTTACTTCTATTTGACGGGTATTCGTGCCATTGCTCAGAAAAATGATCACGCTTTTGGGATCGCGGCCCGTCACCAGCCAAACGCTTGTCGCGTCTCCGCGCTTTGCGATCGTGACCAGCGGCAACCCATCAATTGTTTGGAGATACGCGTCGTCATCATCAAACCCCGCAGTGATATCGATTGTCGGCCGCTCGTTATTCTCCAGTGGATTAGCAACTAACTTGACGTGGGCAGAACTAACTCCTGGCGAGGTACCGTCGACTGTTTCAGATCCGATTTTCATCGGAGCCACCAGAAAACCGCGGGCGGAATATTTTCCGGCGGGTAAGTCGTGTTCGTCATCATCTTTGCCGTCCCATTTGGTGGTGAGGGCGTCTGCGCCAATGGTGAACTCGTCGAATTCAGCTTCCTGATGCAGCACGCGCACCAGTCGACCGCTTTGGTCATAAACGCCCAGACTGATTTTGCCCTCCAATGGCGGCGGAACAAAACTGATGCGTACACTGCGATCGGGTGTCGCCGTCGGACTAGGGGATGGGGACAATTCCTGGGCAGGCAAGGATTGGCCAAGCAGCACGCCAACCGTGAGCGCAAGCAGAATATTTTTTGTCATGTCGAGCGAAGTCGAGACATCTCTAACGCTGTAGCGGCGCTGGTATCAAGCGCCGGAACCAAATAAATAGGCGCTTGGCACAAGCGCCTCTACAACCGTCATGCCCCCAAAGATTTTTCGATTTCACTCGCAATAATAGCCTAGAGAAAATGGTGCCAATCCACATTTGGAAACAGGTTATCCTGTGCTTCGCATTGCGCGAGAAAATCGCGATCGACCTTTCTGCGTTCAAACTGGTCCGCCAGCTTTGCAAACCGCGAAAGATGATCGCTCACTCGTTTGGTGGCGTAGTTTTTCGCGGTGGCGTTGCGAATGAGGAAGGCCCAATCGCTGGATTGCGCAAGAAGAAGCTCGCGTACGATCTGGCGCAGAACGCGTTCGTCATCAGCAGTCGTCTTTCGGCTGCGTGATTTTGCCAGTGTGCTCATACGCGAGTTCGCCGTAAAAAGGTGTGGGTAAATCCAGCCGCATTTCTGATCCAGCCAGACATCGAGGAAACCTTGATCACCCCAGCTCGATGTTGCTGGTTCGATGACTTGTTGCGTTGGATTCTGCTCCAGAAATTCGCTCGGTGTGATCAACGGCAGCTTGCTGTTTGCGGCTGCGACAATGACCTGCTCAAGAAAGAGCGGTCCTTCAAACCACCAATGTCCGAAGAGTTCGGCGTCAAACGGCACGAGCACAATTGGATTCCAATCATTAGCTTGCATGCTTTCCAATTCGGCGATGCATCGCTCGACAAAGTGCTGGGCATGCCGTCGCGCCGTTTTTTCCGCCGCCGCGCGGTCGTAAATCTCTTTCATCGAAACGTCGCGGCCGGTAACGCGATGATATTTAATCCCGGTGAAACTGCCTTTTGGAAAAGGCGCCAGTTCTTCGGGCGATAGATCGAAACCGACATCGCGGTAGAAATCGCGATACGCGGGATCGCCAGGGTAACCTTGGTCCGCACTCCAAACCTGGCGGCTAGCGTGAACATTGCGGGCAAATGCCGCCGGCCCCGCTTTCGTAAAACATGGCGCGAAACTTCCGCGTCGTGCTGGCGGCAGTGCCTGCTCGAGCGCATGGGCATCCACGATGAACCAGCGGATGTTTTCCGCCTGCAACAATTTTGCGATGCTGGTCGAGTAAGCACACTCCGGCAGCCAAAAGCCGGACGGTTCTCCGCCAAATGTTTCGCGAAACTGATCACACCCAATGGCGATTTGCGCATGCGCAGCCCCCGGCGATTGCTGCAGAATCGGAAGGATCGCGTGCGTCGCTGCACTAGCCGTTATTTCCACGGCGCCGGTTCCACGAAGTTGCCGAAAAACTCCGAGCAGATCGCAATTCCATTCTTCAGCAACGGTTCGCCGCGTTTCCGCAAAAAAATCGTGATAAAACTCCGAAAGGTCGAACAACTTTTTGTCGGCCCGGTTGCGATCGCATTCACGCTCAAGCAATTCGCCGAGGCGATCGAGATGCCGGAGATAACGATCGCCTAAAAGCGGATCGCTCAACATTGCGCACAACGTTGGCGATACCGACAGAGTGATTTGGAAGCGAATGCCCCGCCGAAGCAGTCGCTGCATCATTCGCAGCAACGGCACGTAGCTTTCGCTGATCGCCTCGAAAAGCCAGTTTTCTTCGTGAAAAGATTCGTGCTCCGGATGGCGGACGAACGGCAGATGCGCGTGTAGGACCAGGGCGAGCGAGCCCATTATCGCGTCATTCCGAGCGCAGCGAAACGAAGCCGCTGAATCCCGGAGCGTTGCCTTGAAGGTTTCATCGCGGGATCCCTCGGTCCGAGCGGGACTGGCATTTTCGCTCGGGATGACTAGCTATAAAGTCCGGCAGAAATCCTGGAAGCGATCGAGGCCCTTCTTAATTATATCGATGCTGGTGGCGTAACTGAGCCGGACGGTGCGATCGTCCCCAAAGGCAGCGCCCGGCACAACTGCAACGTTTGCCTTACTTAGCAGGCGATCGGCAAAGTTTTGGGATGTAAGCCCGAGCTGGCTGATGTTGACCAGCACGTAGAAGGCACCCTGCGGTTTGACCGCAGTCACGTTCGGAATTTTGGAGACACGATCAAACATGTAGTTACGACGCATATCAAATTCATCGCGCATGTCGGTGATCGGCTGTTGATCGCCTTTGAGCGCGGCCAGCGCTCCCTTTTGCGCGAACGAACACGGGTTCGCAGTGCTGTGGCTCTGGATAGAATCGACCGCTTTGGCGACCGCTTCCGGCGCCGCCAGATAACCAAGTCTCCACCCAGTCATCGCGTAGGACTTGCTGAAACCATTGACCGTCAATGTCAGATCGTAAGCTTCTTTGGAAAGCGACGCGATGCTGACGTGTTTGGCGTCGTCGTAAACCAGCTTCTCGTAAATTTCGTCTGACAAAATGTAAATGTCTTCACCCGCCGCGATATCGACCAGCGCTTCCAATTCTTCGCGGGTATAAACCGAACCGCTCGGATTTCCCGGCGAATTCAAAATCAGCATCTTGGTTCGCGGCGTCATCGCGTTTTCAAAGTCTTCGGGGCGAATCTTCCAGCGGTTGCGCTCGCTCGTCGGAATGATGACCGCCTCTGCGCCGGACAATCGCACCATATCGGGATAGCTAACCCAGTACGGTGCTGGAATAACAACTTCATCGCCCGGCTGACAGGTTGCGAGAATTGCATTGTAACAGGCGTGCTTGGCGCCGTTGCTGACGATGATTTGCGTCGCTTTGTAGTTCACTCCGTTGTCGGCCGCCAGTTTCTCTGCAATTGCCTGGCGCAATTCCGGAATACCGGAGCTCGGTGTGTATTTGGTGAAACCGCTTTGCAACGCAGCGATCGCGGCCTGCTTGATGTGATCGGGGGTGTCGAAGTCCGGTTCGCCGGCACCAAATCCACAGACATCGATTCCTTCCGCTTTCATCGCCTTGGCTTTGGCGTCGATGCTGAGGGTGAGAGAGGGAGTGAGTTGAGCGGCGCGGCCTGAGATTTCCATTGGAGTAGTAATCATAGTTTATTATTTCTAGCGGTAAAAGTTTTCAATCAGTGGTTTCAAATTGTTTTCCTCAACCTGGACGATTTTCATTTCACGCCGTGCGTTCTCGATCGAGTCGGAGGCGTGCGCTGCGTTGATCATGATGGTTTGGCCGAATTCTTTCCGAATCGAGCCTGGCGGCGCCTTGCTCGGATCGGTCGGGCCCAGCACTTCACGAATTTTCTGCACCGCGTCCGCTCCTTGATACACCAGCGCAATGCATTTTTCCGTGCCGGACTCTTTCTTTTGTTCGTCGGCAGTCCGGCTCGGCCGTCCGCCGGACATGAACTCCACGATGTCCTCCCACGCCTCCCGGCCCTTTTCAATTCCGAGCTTCTCCTGCAACACGCCCAACACCGGACCGTAAAAGGATTCTGCCTGCGCCACACTCATCCGGTGAACTTTGAATCCGATGATGTAAAGCCCGGTGCGTGAAAAAACTTCGATCACACCGCCAGGACGCAGATTTGGATACTTAAAATTATCCGGTTTGATCAGCACCAATGTCTTTTCAACGTTCGCGCCTGAGGGATGGTCGATCACGCTTTCCAGAATTCCGCCGTCCCGATCTGAAAATTCGGCCCACAGTTTTAAGTCGTGTTCAACCTGATCGGGGTGAATGGCTGTGAGCACCGCCGGTTCGAAATAAATTACCTTGCCGCTCTCGTCTGCGATGTAATCCCCGAACGTATCGCGAATCGTTTCGCCACTCGTTCGTTCATTAACAATGTGGCCGACCGTGTAATGAACCTTGGCCACCGCATCCTCGCCGCGAAAAACGAGAAGAAGCACACGCGGCCGCTGTCCATTGACCATGCCAGTGAAATTGCGCCGCACATATTCCTTAATCAGCTCTTGCGTCGCGCGGTGCCGCGGCTGCGTTTCGGTGACAATTGTCTCGGCGTAGCGGTTTACCAGTTCGGCGCTGGGCGCAAACATGCGCCCGGCCACAACATCGAGTCCCGTGCGTGAGATCAGCCGGGCCACGATTCCGCCGGTGCGCGATTTGCGCATCGAATACGGCGTGACGATGGCGTAGGAAAGTTCCTCCATAAATCTCTCCGGCGGCTCTGATTAAACCGCCCAAAATGCAGGAGGAATCGAAGTCGCCTGAGCCGAAGAAAATGCGGGTTGGGCGTTGTGCCGTCAAATTCTTTCGGAACATAGGCGTGCCCGCCTGTGAGCCGAGCGGACATTTGTCCGTTTTTCTTGAGATGGCGGAGCGCAACTCCGCTGGGGGCACAGACTAGAAGTCTATGTGCCGTCGCGCCAGCAGTGCAATCCATTTTCCACGACGGCGCGTTTCGACAACCGAAATCCCATGCCGTTTTAACGCGCGAAGCAACTGAGCTTCCTGCTCGCGCAAAACGCCGGAAAGGATCAGCCACTCCGCACATTTCAGTTTTGGCAAGATCTCGATGAGCAATTCGCTGAAGAGATTCGCCGTAATGATATCGGTCCTCGCTGAAAACTTCCATCGCCGGACATCCGCGACTCGGAAATCGACCTGTTCGATCTTGTTTCGCCGCGCGTTTTCTTTCGCCGTCGCGATTGCGATTGGATCGTGATCGATCGCAATTATTCGTTTCGCTCCGAAGCGTGCCGCTGCCAATGCCAGAATTCCCGATCCTGTCCCCAGATCGAGCAGCGAAAATTCTTTGCTAGGGGAGCGCTCGCGGCCGCGTGTCCCGCATTGCGCGCCTCGCGCAACGCTTTTCCGAGTCAGCCTCTCCAACATTCGCAACGCCATCGCTGTTGTCGCGTGCTCGCCCGTCCCAAACGCCGCGCACGCAGGAATCAGGAGGGTCTTCTTCATTCTTCCGCTGACCGTGGAAGAGACAATAACCAGCCGTTTCCCTATCTTCAGCGACCTAAGTTTTTGCTCGCGTAAAAACTTCCGGAGCCAATTCCGAGGCAATTTCTCGATGATGCCGCCAAATCGCGTCCGAATCTTCTCCAGCTCAGAGCAGTTCGGACTTGCAATTTCCGCAGTCGCATTCCTATGCGCCGGTTTGGAAACAATCGCGAGCCGCTGGCCCGCAATTTCACGCAATGCCACCTCGTTGGCAGCGAGCCAGCCCGCGCCGGCTCGCTTTCGCCAAACGAACATCAACCCAATACCAATAAATTATTTCTTTTCCGTTTCTTCGGCTTTCTGCTTCGCCGCCATTTTTTGCGCTAACCCGGCAGCATATTTCGTGTACTGATCGCTATCAACCGTGAACGTTCCCAACATGTAATTCGTATCCTTCCAGTCCCAGTTTTGATCGGAATCGGCGTAAGTCATCTTTGTCGTCTTACCCTGCGCATACTGGTGATGAATCGGATCTGCCCCCGGTGGATTAGTAATTTTGGAGGAACCGCCCAAACCGCCTTCGACCAAATGTCCGGTGAATGTCGCTACGGTACCAATAGTAATGATGTGATCCTTGCCTTCGATCTTGCGGCTAATCGGAACATACGCGGTCCTGAAATTAGCCGACCCGTTATTCGACGGCAGCACGATGGCCGCGATCGCCTCCAGCGCCTTGCGCTGCTCGGGATTCGCTTTTTCGTCAATGTAGTTGGTAGAAAATTTCCATTTTCCGAACGAATCCATCATCGTCTGGTCCTCCGGGCTCTCCGCGTAGTTGGCGATGGCAAATCCGTCGAGTTTCATCTTTCCGTAATTGCCTTTTTGAATGAAAAGCACCTGGTTCCCGCCACATGTCATTCGGGTTGGTTTGGAATCGAACCAGCACGGGCAAGCGGCGTTACAGGAGCACGCTTCCTCGAGTTGGCCGGTGATTTTCCACTTTGTTGCCTTTTCCTCCTTCGGCGCGCCCAAAACCTGCGGGATTGTCATTGTTGCAGCTAGGAAGGCGAGGAAAACTGTCTTCATGCAAAAATTCTAAGGCTCGTATTCGTTCCGTTACAAGTGTAAAAATTCATCGCTAAATTCTCCCGGCGCGCTACCCTTTCGCCTTCTCAAAATCCCCATGCGCAGCACCGGCATCCATCACATCACCGCGATCGCGGGAGATCCGCAAACGAATCTCGATTTCTACACCGAGACGCTGGGTCTGCGTTTGGTAAAGCGCACCGTTAATTTCGACGACCCGGGCAGCTACCATTTTTATTTCGGTGATAACGTCGGGAATCCTGGAACAATCATTACTTTTTTTCCATGGCCCGGCGCGCGACGAGGCACCCGCGGGAGCGGACAGGTGACGATCGTAAGCTTCGCGATTCCTCGCAACTCAATCGCATTCTGGAAAGAAAGATTGCAGGCGAATCATGTTGTCGCCGAGGAAATCAGTGACCGATTCGGGAACAAGGCACTCCGTTTTCTTGATCCCGATGGATTGATGCTTGAGCTGATGGAATCGCCCGTCATCCCGAGCGACGGACGGATGGGTCACAGTATTCGCGGCTTCGCTGCGCCAACACTCGAGGTAAGACACCTCGAGCGAACGGAAAAGCTGCTCATCGAAATTCTCGGATTCGAGTTTGTGGGGGAAGAAAGCAATCGCCGTCGTTTGCGCGGCAGCGGATCAAATGCCGCGGCGGAAGTTGATCTCGTGTCATCCGACGCCGGCTTTGGCCTTGTCGCTGTTGGCAGCGTCCATCACATAGCGTTTCGGATGGCGAATGATGAGGAACAGTTGCGCGTTCGCGAGGAGCTCGCTGCCCGCGGCCTCAATGTCACGCCGGTAATCGATCGACAGTATTTTCATTCGATCTATTTTCGGGAACCGAACGGAATTCTGTTTGAAGTCGCAACCGACGGGCCCGGTTTCTTGATTGATGAATCGGCTGACGAGTTGGGCGAGTCGCTTAAGCTGCCGCCGATGTATGAATCCGCGCGCAGTGAGATCGAGCGTGTGCTTCCCGCGATTCATTTACAACACGCCGCTGCATCATGAGCGATTTCATATATCGATTTATTCCAGGGAAAGGCGAGCGGACGCTGCTCTTGTTGCATGGTACCGGCGGAAACGAAGCTGATTTGCTTCCGCTTGGATTTGCGATCGCTCCCGATGCTTCATTGCTCAGCCCGCGTGGGAAAGTCTTGGAAAATGGTGCACCCCGATTTTTCCGGCGGCTGGCCGAAGGTGTGTTCGATGAGGAAGATGTTGTTGAGCGTGCCAACGAGCTGGCGGAGTTCGTTTCGAGCGCAGCCCGGAAATATGCTTTCGACCTGAACGCGCTGATTATGCTCGGCTATTCCAACGGCGCCAATATTGCCTCGGCCATGATGTTTCTAGGCGCGCTAAAGGCTCGTGGTGCGATTTTGTTTCGTCCGATGGTGCCACTCTCGCGTCCGCCACAACATCCGTTGGACGATTGTGAGGTTCTCATCTCCGGCGGGCGTTTTGATCCGATTGCCACGCCGGATCAGGTCAATGCCCTGGCCGATTTATTGCGTGAACGAAAAGCACAGGTGGATGTGCGAATGCAGGAGAGCGGCCACGAATTAACCGACTGGGACGTGGAAACAGCGCGAGACTGGCTTGCACCGAGCGCCGTTGCATAGGAAAAAGGAGGTTCGCCTATGCTCGTCGTCATGAATGCCAACGCCACCGAGAGTGAGGTCGCCGGAGTCGTCCGCGTGACCGAATCGCTCGGCTTGCGGGCTCATGTCATGCCCGGGGCCAGCCGCACCGCCATTGGCATCACTGGCAACAAGGGCGTCATCAGTTTGCAGCATTTCGAGAATTTGCCGGGCGTGGCCGAAGCCATTCGGGTAACCAAACCGTACAAACTGATCACGCTCGATCTGAAACAGGAGCGCACGATTGTGGATGTCGGCGGCGCCAAGATCGGAAACAGCTCGCTCGCCATGATCGCCGGTCCCTGTGCGATCGAAAACCGCAAACAGGCCTTTGCCATTGCCGAAGTTGTGAAAGGCGTCGGCGCGAAATTTTTCCGTGGCGGCGCCTTCAAGCCGCGGACTTCGCCTTATGCTTTTGCTGGCCTCGGTGAAGAAGCATTGAAAATTCTGGTCGAGATTCGGGAGAAGTTTGCTCTAAAAATCGTTAGCGAAGCTCTCGACGAACCGGGCGTCGATTTGGTCGAAAAATATGCCGACATGATTCAGATCGGCGCGCGCAACATGCAAAACTATACGCTTTTACGCCGGGTCGGGCGTTCGAAACTGCCGGTCCTGCTCAAACGCGGGATGGCTGCCACACTGGAGGAATGGCTTCTGGCGGCCGAATACATTATGGCCGAGGGAAATTATCAGGTCGTGTTATGCGAGCGGGGTGTGCGGACCTTTGCCCAACACACCCGCAACACCCTCGATCTCGCCGCCGTTCCGGCCGTACGGCGCATCTCACATTTGCCCATCATCATCGATGCCTCCCACGGCACCGGAAAAAATTACATGGTCGGCCCGCTCGCCCGCGCCGGCGTTGCTGTCGGGGCCGATGGTTTGATGATCGAAGTGCACTACAAACCGGAGGAAGCGCTTTCCGACGGCGCGCAAGCGCTCACGCTCGACGAGTTTGAGCAAATGGCGAAAGAAGTGCGGGCGATTCACGACGTGATCAGCTAGCTCCGTCATCTGCCGGCGACAGGAACACAGACCAGAGGTCTATGTTCCCCGCTAGAGATGACGCCTCGGCAGAGCGAGGCGTCTAGAGCCGCAGAAAATTCGCCAGCAGCTTTCTTCCTTCTCCTGTCAGAATCGATTCCGGATGAAACTGCACACCGTGAATCGGAAGTTCGCGATGCTGTAATCCCATAATTTCCCCATCATCGGATTCCGCGGTGATTGTCAGCGTCTGCGGAAATGTTTCGCGCTTGATTACTAGTGAATGATAACGCGTCGCTTCAAAGGGTTTTGCCAGATTTTCAAAAATACCGTTCCCTTTGTGCGAAATCACAGAGGTTTTCCCATGCATTAGTTTCTGCGCCCGCACAATCTCGCCGCCAAAAACTTTGCCAATGCATTGGTGACCGAGGCAAACGCCGAGCAGCGGAATTTGGGCTCCAAAGTCACGAATGACATCGCAACTGATTCCCGCGTCGCGCGGCCGGCCAGGTCCGGGGGAAATGCAAATCCGTGCAGGACGCAAAGTTTGAATGTCCTCCAGCGCGACTTCGTCGTTGCGTTTCACCACAACGTCCGCGCCGAGCTCACCGAAAATCTGCGCCAGGTTATAGGTGAATGAATCGTAGTTATCGATCAGCAACACTTTCAACTCGTCAGCTCCTTCGCCCGCTCAATTGCTGTCAGTACCGCCATCGCCTTGCGCTCCGTTTCTTCGCGTTCTCTAACGGGATCCGAATCGGCCACAATCCCGGCGCCGGCCTGCACGTAGGCTTTTCCATTTTTCAAGACCACAGAACGCAACGCGATGCAGCTGTCGCAATTCCCATCAAAACCGAACCAGCCGACCGCTCCGGCATAAAATCCGCGTCGCGCCTTTTCCAGTTCGGCAATGATTTGCATGGCACGAATTTTCGGCGCACCCGACACGGTACCCGCGGGAAAAGTGGCGCGAAAGGCATCAAACGCAGTTAAACCATCACGCAGTCGCGCCTCAACATGCGAGACGATGTGCATGACGTGACTGTAGCGTTCGATCGTCATCTGCTCGGTCACACGCACACTTCCGATTTCGGCGATCCGTCCGAGATCGTTGCGCGCCAGATCGATTAACATGACGTGCTCGGCCCGCTCTTTCGGGTCACCGAGCAACTCGCGCGCATTTCTTTCATCAGAAATTGTGTCATCGCCGCGGGGACGGGTTCCTGCAATCGGCCGCAGTTCGGCAACGCGACCGCGCACCCGCACATGTACTTCGGGTGAACTACCCAGTGCGTAAAACTCGCCAGCAAAATTCAGAAAAAACATGTATGGCGACGGGTTACCGAAACGGAGACAACGATACAGATCGAGCGGGTCCCCTGAAAATTCCGACTCCAATCGTTGCGAGAGCACGACCTGAAAAATATCGCCTTCGGCGATGTATTTCTTTGCGCGTAAGACCATTTGTTCGAAATCGTTAGTATTGGTCTGAATCGACGGTCGCAAACCCCCGCTCCTGGGATCTGCCGTTATCGATTGCAATCGTGACGGTGCCGCGAGCTTATCGAGAATGATTTCGATCTGTTTGCACGCAGCGCGGTATCCATCGTCAGCCTTTCCTTTTCGAGTGTCGGCAAATGCGATCACACGCATGGTGCGAAAACGATGATCAAAAACAATTAGCGCAGACGCGATCATGAACATCATCTCCGGCAGCTTTAGATCGTCGCGCGAGTGAATCGTCGCTTTGGGTTCGAAAAATCGGATCACGTCGTAACCGCAGAAGCCCACCACACCGCCCTGGAAATGCGGTATCTCATCGCGAGGAACAAGGCGGAATTCAGCCAGAGTTTTTTGCAGATCTGCGAGTGGATCAGAAGTACTGTGTTTAGATGTTTTGCCGTTTTTCTCGCGGATCGTTAGCTCGCCGTTGCGCTGGCTAATGAGCAATAGCGGATCGATACCAATAAAAGAGAACCGTCCCGATTCTTCATTGCGCTCGGCCGATTCGAAGAGGAACGAAAACCCCTCGCGACCGATTTTTTGGAATGCGCCGACCGGCGTCTCGACATCGCTGACGATCTCGGCAACGACGGGGACCAAATTTCCACGTTCTGCAAGTTGGCGAAATTCTTCGAGTGAGGGGCGTAGCATAGGAGCAGTGGAGTAATGGAGTATTGGAGCGTTGGAGTAGTGTCGCTACGAAAATTGTTGTTGTAGCGATGGCGCCTTCCTTTGTAGCCTCTTCGCGGCGCGAAACTTCGCGTCGCCCACAGAGCGACGGCTACAGGAAAAGCCTTGCGCAAGCGGAGCGGCGAGTGATTATTTGAGCCCACTTTTGTGCGGGTGTAGCTCAGTGGTAGAGCACCTCCTTGCCAAGGAGTTTTCGCCTGATATGCTCATGTTTGCCCAAGGTGCCTCACCTCCTCCTTAGAGGGGAAATGGCACCTTCGATGTGATCTCACGTGTCCTTAAATGAGCGCAAATTTCCGTGTGGGTGGATAAAGAAGTGGACAAAGGCGGCACCACCAAATTGTGCTGAACAGCTCTCGAAACATTGAGTCTCGTTCCGAAACGCCATAAACGAGCTTTTTTCACAGGGTGGCTGTATCGGCACCGTTTGCTCCTCGTCACCGATTCCACTTAATAGTTTTCGACAGCTTTCACGGAAAATTCACGAAAAAAACAATTTGCTTAATCCCCCTTGGTCTGATAACAGCTCCTCGACGGTCGAATTTGATCTTGCTATTCTTTTTAGCCTTAACCAGAACAAGGAGAATATGATTCACTGCAGAACGTTATCGAAAGTTTACGCAGCCGCCGTTGTCATCGGCGGCATCCAATTCGCAGGGATTGTTTTCAGTCCCAGCGCCCAAGCCCAGACGATCCAGGCATCTGGATCGGACACGTTCCAACCGCTCGGACCAGCGGTATTGTTGACTGCGGCGCAAGTGGCCGCACAGGCCACCGGATCGAGTGACGGGAAGTCCACTAAAAACGTACAGACGACCCAGGAGGCAGAAGCTTCGCCCTGGAGTGTGTACTTCAACGGCGGCTACACTTCTGAATATATTTTCCGCGGAACGAACCTGATGCCTAATAGCGATGGCGGCGACTTCTTCACGGGAAATGTCAGCTACAAAGGATTTACCTTTGGTGTGTACGGCATCCATCAATTCGGGAGTGCGCACGCGAATGCCTTTTCGATCGGCGAGGGCGGGGGCGGTGGTAACATTTCAGGGACCTTTACCGTGCCAGGTAACGATAACGCCGATGCGGTAACTCCCCAGAATCCTCTGGGGCCGAACCTCTTCTTCACTGGCACGATCTCTCCAGTAACGACGCAGACACGTTTCAACGAGCTCGACGTTTATCTCTCTTACACTCACGACCTGGGCCCGCTCGATATTACTGTCGGTAACATCGCTTTCTTTATCGACAGGCACGCAGAAACGCGTGTGACGACGCGTGGGACGTTCGTCGACGGTGTCCGTTTGCCAGACGGGAGCCTCTACGATCCTAATAACGATGTCGCACCACCCGGTGGCTGGGAAGAGACCGTAAACCAAACGGTCGCCGTCCCAACCGTGCAATACGAAACATTTGATCGCATTTACGTCGCTGTGTCGGCCCCGCGACTATTTCACAGTGACAAGTTCAACATCGTTCCGAAGCTTTATTATTATCAAACCATTCTCAATGCCGGTAACGACCCTGGTAACGGTAGTCAGATTCTGCTCGCTCATCCTACCGAGAAAACGCCATTCCTTGACCCTGAGGATGAGATTCCCGAACACAACCTCTTCATCAAGCAGGTGGCGGAACGCAACACTTCGCTGGGTGGTTATCTTGAGGCCCGCGTTGATGCGAACTTCAATGTTTCTCAACGGATAACCATTCAACCGTACACGCTTATTTCGTATAGTTTTCACGATCGCACCGAACCGTCAAACGGGCCATTTGTCATCGTCGGCCAAAACAGCGGCCAGCAGAAGTTGGCGGCCCGTGAGTTTTTCCGCGCTAGTAGTCTGGTGGGATTCAACAACTTTCAGGCGGGCGTTAAAGTTCCCATTCTGCTGTGGAGCAGGTACCCGGTAATGCCACGCCGCTTGCGTTCTCCGTTGCTCCGTTCGGCGCGTATTCTTATCACATCTCTGACCCGCCGATCGGAACCGATCGCAACGAGGTGTGGGGCGGAGCGCAGTTCGAGCTAACGTTCTAGGGCAATGCGCGGGACACGACATGTCCGCGCTGCTGCTAAGCTCACGCGATTGAGCTGGCTGGCGTTTGAATCAGCGCAAATTAATCGCCTGGCGCGTTCGGCGACCAAGGCAGCCGCGCAACCCAAAACAGGTATGAGTTGAATTTTCGGGCGGGCACCTGCACGCGCTGGCGCGAGAACGACTTCGACCTATCGCGAGGCGCGGTCGCAGCGTTGACTGTAGGCACTGTCTCAGAATCCTTTGAGTATGAACGTGGGTCGACCCTCTCGGCCCCCAGCGCGCTGAACGCAGCGAATAGGATTATCAAGATCGAAATAGAATATCGAGCCATAACGCGACAATAACACATTACTGCCAAATAGGCATTTTTTTAACCCCCCGGCACTCCGCCTTCGAAGGGCTGCGCAGCCTTTTTTCGAACCGGACTGCTGGAGGCCTTCGGAGTCGGTGAACGGGCGGCTGCCGTTGTGCGTGTCGGTTCCGAAACCTTCTTTGTCTTGCGCTCCGTCTGCTTGGCGGTCTTTCCACTTGTTCGAAGCGCCTGCGTCTCTGCGGGTCGCGCACGTGTGTTTTCGGGCGCCGGCGATTCCTTGACGGCGTAAGCGGGAGTAGGCGGGCCATTCGCCGGAGTTGGGATCTGTGCCGGGGCCGAAGTCGCCGCGGCGGAATATTTGCCGGTACTGGAGTTTCCTTTGCAATAGCAGCGGCGGGAGTTGGAGGTACGGCAGGCGGAGCAGGCGTCTCCCTGGCGATAGTAGCAACTGGTGTGGGTGGATTACTTGCTGGAGTTGAGATCTCGCGCGTTACAACGGTCGCGGGTGGACTTGTCAGCCGTGGCGTCTCCGCGGTGGCGATCGCAGGTGACGGTTTCGGAACGGCTGGGGATGGAACAACTATCCGCGGAGGAGGAGTCTCTTTATTTAGGAGAGGTGGCGTCTCGTTAGTTGTAGTCGCGTTTACCGGTGAAATGGTAGGTCGCGGCGTCGCCCTGGCAGTAACTGGAGGCGATATTTTTGGAATATCGACAGTCTGCAACGCGCCGGCTTTGACCGCTACACGCGCTGTCGGTTTCGCGGCGCTGGTCCCGTTCCCGGACTGAAAAGAGACTTCGTAAACCCCGGTCGGTACGAGCACAGGAGGTTTTCCGTTCAGGTCATGGACAAGCGTTGAAGAATTAACCACCACGTCTTCGCGTTCCTCGGGCAGAGCTTCTACCATTTTTAATTGTGCGCTCTTGAAGTCCGGACTGTCACTCGGACGGAAGGCAATGCTTCCATGCTCTCGCTCAAGCTGAAGCGGGCTCGGATTCTTTAGATCGTCCATGTGCTCAAAATGCAGAACCGCTGATTGATATCCGGGCGCCGAAATTTCCAAATCAAATGGCAGAGGCGGCTCGTTAGCTCCAAAATCGAAGCTCCAATGATTGTTATCTCCTTTGAGGCTGACGGCCGTGCGGTTTACAAGGGCATGCACATGCTTGGGAAACGCGCGCTTCGCATCAGGCGATTCTCCGGCTGATTCGATATCCATAGTAAACCGGATAGGGCTGGGGCTGGGAGTAATTTGAACGTGGGGACTTTCGACCGCCGTGGCTGTCCTTGCGGGAGGAGACGGCTTTCGCGAAATGAGGAAACTTGCGAGAAGGACAAGAACCGCCGCTGCCGAAGCCGGCCAAATCCATCGCGGCATTCTCCGCGGCGTGACTTCCGTTCGACCGACTGTTTCCGTCAGAGCCTCTGGAAAAACTTTTCCGTCCGGTGTGCTAGCAAGTTCTTCCGCAGGCGGAGGCGCAGGGGGACTAAGAGAAGCAGGTTCTTGTGCCAAGACACTCGCGGACTTTTCTGTGATCGACGGAGCGACCGGAACCTCGGTCTCCGCTTCCACCGGCAATTCATCGATTTCCGCGGTTTTGGCAGCAATTGGTTCTTCTGTAGGTTCGCTCAACGGCGGCCCAGGCACGGCCGGCTTTGCCTCGACCAATGGTGCGGCGAGTACCTCCGGTTCCGCCTTTGGCTTTGTATCGACTAATGGTGCAGTGGGTACCGCCTTTGGCGCCGGGGAAACTTCCGGCTTTGCTTTGAGCTTTGTGTCCCCCGATAACGCAGGGAGCACTTCCGGCGCTGGCTTAGGCTTCGCCTCGATCAATGGCGAGGTGGGCACATCCACCTTCGACTCGACCAGCGGCGCCGGCGGGACTTCTCGCTTCGGCTCTGGTCTTGTCTCAACGAATGGCGGAGTTGGAACCTCCACCTTCGGCGGGACCGGCGTCTCCACCTTCGGCTCGGGACGAGTGATCGGCTGGATGACAGTGGTGTCTCCAAAAAGGTCGTCCTCCGCAACTTCTTCGGCCGTCAAGTCCTCGATAAGGCTGCTTGCCAGGCGCGATTGCAGTTCGAGGATTGTTTGCGGTCGGTTTTTCGGATCTTTGGCAAGACACCCCGCAATCGCTTTTTCCCACTCCTCCGGGATCGGTGGGACCCCGCTGATCCCAAGATCATTCCTGCGCTTCCACATTGGTGGAGGAACGTTGGAATGAACCTGTTGCCAATCTACTACGCCCAGAAGCGGCGGTTTACTGGTTAGCAGCTCATATAACGTTGCGCCGACCGAGTAGATGTCATCCGATGGGCTGGGCTGATCTCCATCCCATTGTTGTGGGCTAATGTAAGGAGGGCTGCCGGTAGAACCCAGCTTCCCCGTCACCATGATCATTGACTCGCTGATGCTGCGCGAGATGCCGAAGTCAGCAATCTTTAGATCACCTTCACTGTTCAACATCAAATTGCGCGGCTTCAGATCGCGGTGGACGATTTTTCTGCGGGTGTGAGCGTAATTGAGAGCGTCGCAGAGAGCGAAGATGTAAGGTTGCAAATCTGACGGGCTAAACACCTGTTCGGGCTTTTCGCAGCGCACGTCGGACAAGGTGACTCCGTCCACGTATTCCATCGAGATAGCAGCGGCGTTGTCATCCTGCTGGAAATCGTAAATGCGCACAATGTTCGGGTGCGCTAGAAGAAGACCGAGCTTTGTCTCACGTTTTAGAGCATTGAGGGAGGCGCGATCATGGCACAAAGCGTCGGGAAGAACCTTGAGCGCAACCAGGGTTTCCAGCTGGTCATCTCGAGCGAGCCAGACCACACCCATGCCGCCGCGACCGAGGATTTTCTGCAGGGTATAACGGCGAAAGATTTTCTGGCTCGGCCCGAACCGGGGAATCTGAATTGTCTGTCCGTAATCCAGATCGTCAGAAACCCCGTTTCCTGTCATTTACTGATAGTAAGGGAAATCGGAAGGCTTTTCAATGAGTTCCACCGGGTAAAGGCCCCGTCTGATCGGGCCTGCAATAACGAGGCTTGGAGTAATTTTGGGTTTAGAAAGAAGGGCTAGCCTAAACTAACCGCCGCCAGCCTGAATAGAAATCGGTTAGTGACTGATGCGTTTTTGCTCGCGCGGCTACCTCATCTACCTATCAAAAGGCGTTTGCCGGTGATTGCCGGAAGTTCCGCTTGCAGGATTTTCTGCCTCGCGGCCTCAACATCGTAAGGGATCCGTCGAAACTCGGCTGCACGCCCCGCGGCGTCATAGATGACATAGCAGGCATCGCAGCAGCGGTCGCGCGGTTGGCCGACGGAGCCTGCGTTGATCAAGATTTTTCCTTCAGGCGGCAATTCGATCCTACCCTTCCTGCCGAGGAGCTTTACTTCGCCGGCTGGGTTCAACCATGTGACCGCCGGGATATGAGTGTGGCCGCAAAAAGCAACGGGATAGGTTTGAGCCTTGAAGTGCTCACGGATCTCCGGCTCGCGCATCAGATAAGTCCAGTTCTCTGGGTGATCGAGCGATGAATGCACAAATTGGCAATCATTTCTCGATGAGGTCATGGGCAAATTCGCCAAAAATTTGGATTGGTGAGCCGAAAGATGCTGCCGGGCGTACTCGATGCCGCGCGCGGCCGGGCCGCTCATCTCAAACATGGTGGGATTATCGATCACGGCGAAGTCGTGGTTACCTCTCAAAACTTCGATCTCGAGCGAACGCACCACATCCGTGCATTCCTTCGGATTCGCCGCGTACCCCACGATATCGCCGAGGCAAATCATGTAGGAGAAGCGCGCTTTGCGCATGTCCTGGAGGACCGCCTGGAATGCCTCGAGGTTGGAGTGGATATCGCTGAAGACGGCGATGGGATCTTCCGCGGCCATGATTCAGCGATAGAGAACGACGCACTGAAGGTCAATCGCGACTTGCTTCATTAGACCAGTAGAGAGGCGTGACAGGTCTCACAGAATTTGCAAAGGTTCCTTGCACTTGGCCCGGAGATGTGCCCGTGCGCATTTCGGGATCGTCACCCATAACCGACCATTGACCAACACTACTTCGCGGCCAGCCACGAATGAGAATTGCCTTGTCAGCGAGTCTGCGAGTAAGCTTATTCGGCGGCGTTAAAGGGAATCGCAACGAAGGATCCGATTTTGGACACACTAGGCCGGTACAGTGTTCTCGACGATCAGACCGGAGGAGAGGTCTGGAGTGGATGGCGGAAAGCTTTCAATCATGGCTTGCGCTGTTATGCCGCACTCAAGGTGGTTCCAAAGGCCGCATTTTCGAGTGAGGAATCGCGCGAGCAATTCGCACGCGAAGTACAGATGGCAGTTCGCCTGCGGCATCGGAATTTGGCCGCCGTCTTTCCGCTGGAAACGATCCCGGAAAGCTATCTTTATGCGACCGAGTTTTGCCAGGGCGAAACGCTCATTGATTGCATTCTGGAGAATGGATGTTTCGAGGCGCTTGAGGCTCTTAATATAGTAAGACAGATCGCGGAGGGCTTGGATGCTGCAGGCTCGGCCGGGTTGCTTCACCGTGATATCAGCGCTGACAATATTGTCTTGCTGCAGGACGATGATGAGATCGCAGTAAAAGTGATGGGTCTGGCACTGCCTTCTCGAAGCGCGCCGGAACCTCCGTCCACGCCGGCTCGGCCCGATTTCAGATCACCGGAGGAAGTTGCCGGCAAAAATGTCGATGTTCGCTCCGGCATATTTTCGCTCGGTGGACTCCTTTATTTGATGGTGGCTGGGCCGGAGAAATACGCCTTGTTTCGCGCTCGCGTGATGGAAAGCGAGGCAGCAGATCCATTCGCAGACGATGAAGAGCTTTCACATCGCGTCAGCATGGTTGTGAGGGATGCGGTTCATCACGATCCGAAAAAACGAATCGCAACCTTTGCCGAATTGATCGATGTGATCGAGCGCGCGCGGACTTCTCCCGAACCGGCCGTCGTGGTTCCCCCGGTTGATGTCGCAGAACCGCAGGTAAGCCCGCCGACGGAAATTTCCCAGCCGCCGGAAGGTTCGGAAAAACCGCCGGTAACAGAGGTCGTGACGACACCGACCCTTCGACCGGCTCAGGGCCTTGAGTTTGTCGAAACGGCTGAACCTCGGGAGGGGGAATTGATGATTCCTCCCGAGTTACTGAAAGTGGCACAACCGGGAAAGACTCTGCGATTGAATCGGCTTGGGACGGAATCGGCCGAACAAGTGGCAGTTTATACCGGAAGTTCTTTCCACATTGGCCGGCTGGGGTACCTCGAGCTGGTAACACGGTTCCTTCCACGAAACGAAGCGAATGACAAGAAGAGCAAACGGATAAGCACAATTCACATTACCGCGAAGTGTGACGGGAAGCAGATACTGCTTCTCGACGGCGGTCGCCGCGACACTAAATGGAAGCCCAGTGCGAATGGATCGACCTTTCAAAGCAAGCGCCTTTCTCCGACCGATCCGCTCCCGCTGGTCGAGTCGGGTGAGCTGGGGCTTGCCGGCGTCTATTCAATCAAGGTCGTTCCTCTTCTCGGGGAAACAAATGAACCGCCAGTAATTGCAAATTCAAGGGACTGGAATGGAATGATCGACGAGAGTGCTCCTTCGATGAATGGCGTAGTCGTGTTTAGTCCCAGGGAACCCAGCGAAGTCAATGTCATCTTGTGGTTATTTTCGACAGCGACATTCGGAATTAGTGGGTCCTCGCTGGATTTCATACTCACACCCGGAGAGCGAGCAATTGGAGCATTGCGATACTTTGGTGGGTATTTCTGGCTCGAACAGAAATCCACCGAAGCACTACTCGTCGATGACCTTCGCCTGGGTATTGGTGAGATTGCACCGTTGACGACGGGGCAAACGGTCGAGGTGACTGGCGTTAAGTACGCGGTTGATATTCCAAAAATAATGACGAATGACGAAGTGACGACGATGAAAAATCTGACGAAATAGCTGCGCCGGCAATTCGCCATTTAGGAATTCGTTGTTCGTCATGATCCCTTAGGGCCGGGGTGGTGGCTAAGCTCAGCCAGATGTTGCTGCAGCGCAGCCGGGATAACGGAGTTAATCTCGGAATTGTATTTCCAATCTACGAAGAGAAGACTTCGCGCGCGCATGAGCACCACTCATTCAGGCAACGTATCTCTTTTGCCTCACCCCGTGACATCCCTTCGGTATCTTTTCAGTTGAGTCAATTCGGTTCTTGAAGGGGCTATCTTCCACGTTTGCGTTTCTCAGTACGATTTGATCTTCTTGGAATCGACCTCTCCAAGTCACACCGCAAAACAAGCATGACCATGGAAATAAATCTGCGAGCGACGCTGCGAAGGAAACCCCTACATCAGCCCCAGGCAAATAAGATCCAGCAGACCAGCTGACTTCTGATGGCAGCGAAACCGATCATTTATGTGAACAGAATTCTCCCAAAAACGTTCACCATAATCACCGTTTTCCTTGCCATTTCCACTGCGAGGAGCTCAGCCCAGTACTGCGCTTCGGAAGGGTTCACCGACGCGATGAACATTGTCCGATCTAATTCCCGGGGTAGCTGTATGAACTGCCACACTGGCGCCATTGGTAATGTTCCGAGTTTCGGTCCGATGCTGACCGATGAGCGATTATGGGTGCAAAACGGTTTCGTTATTCCGGGCAATTATATGGATTCCCTGCTGTGGAAAAGCCTGAAGGGAATCGGCGCACCTACCATATTTCCCATGCCGCCATCGGGCTTTCTTAATCAGACGCCAGAGATCGACAGGATTCAAAACTGGATCGCGAATATGAAGAGAACGGTTACCGTGCTCCCGAGTAACGGCGGCACAGTAACGCCCGGGGGGACATTCCCGATTGGCTCTCATCCAACTTTTACGGCTTCGCCAAACCCGGGTTGGAGATTTGACCATTGGACTGATGACAATGACAACAACAACACTAACCCCGTTAATCCGCTAACCATTACTGTTCCTTGGTGTGACATCACCTATACCGCTGTCTTTCAAGCTCAAGCTGTCGGATCCTCGCTGGCCAACGCGTCGACCCGTTTATTGGTGCAGACAGGCTCTAATATCGGGATCGCGGGATTCATTATTACCGGGCAATCCCAAAAGGTGGTGATCCGCGGGCTGGGGCCCACTTTGTCGCAGTTCGGTGTGGAAGGGGCTCTCTCCGACCCCGTGCTTTCGCTCTTCGATCAGGCCGGCCAGAAGATTGCGAGCAACGATGACTGGATAACAACCTTAATAGACGGAACAATCATCACCGGCGATCAATTCGACGAGATCCAGAACAATGGTTTTGCACCCGCTTCCGCGCTCGAATCGGTCATTATTGCCACGCTGTCGCCCGGCAATTATACCGTGCAATTACGAGGCTATAACGACGCCACCGGAGTAGCGCTGGTTGAAGTCTATGGATTACCGCAAAATTCGCCCACGACCCTGAGCAATCTCTCCACCCGCGCTCTGGTCCAGACCGGCAACGACGTCATGATTGGCGGGTTCATCATTGTGGCACAATCTCAAACAGTGGTCATCCGCGCACTCGGAAGAACGTTATCGCGATTCGGGGTGCAAGGCGTTCTGGACAATCCGCAGCTCTTGCTCTTCGACGAGGGTGGCCAGCTCATTGCCCGAAACGATGACTGGCAGACAACCGTGGTAGACGGAACAATAATTACCGGCGATCAGGTGAACTTGATAAAGAGCCTTGGTTTTGCGCCCTTGTCCGTCATCGAATCGGTCATCGTCGCCACGCTGCCGCCCGGCAACTATACCGCGCAACTGCAGGGCGCTGCTAACACCACGGGAGTGGCGTTGGTCGAGCTTTATACTCTTCCCTAGCTTCCACCCGACTAGCGCGTTCCAGCAACTTAAATGAGCGTTGGGTGATTTGGCGGTTTGAGGTTTGGGAATAGGGATCAGCTAACGCAAAAAGCAGCTCACCTGGCACGAAGTTGGGGACAAAACAAAGCGAAAGGAGAAGTGCAACATGAGCTATGTTGGAATCGACATTCCCTCGTCATTAATCGTGGCCAAGCTCTGCGAGATGTTGCTGCAATGCTGCCTGGATAACGGCGTGGACCTCGGAATTGTATTTCCAATCCGCGAATAGGAGACTCCGCGCCCGCAAGGCGAGCTTCTCAAGCGCACTGATTGCCGGCTCAAAGACGGCGTGAAGCGCAAGGGGCGGCGCATCTCCGAGGTCGGCGGCGAAAGCCGCCGGCGTTGCCCCTGGAAAACAGCGGATCAATAAGGCGATTGTATCCCACCAAAAATCGGCTGGAAGATAGGTCAGAGATTCTTCCGCAGTGAGGGTATGGGGATTGAAAAGACGCTGGGGGCCGAGTGAGGCAGACCAGCGACTATCGGAAGCAGTAACAGCGCGGAGACGACTTGAAAGCTCGGCGCCTTCGACCTCATTGCTGGCGACGGCCTGGGCAAGACTCTGAATTTCATCGAGCGCGATCGCGAGCGTATTCTCATCATTCACCAGCAGAACGCGCACAGCCACTACTGCCAGAGCGTAGAGATCAGCTGGCGAACTTCGCATTGGCAAAGTCTCAAAGGGAACATTTGGAAAACGAACGCCTTCAGCAGAGTGAATGGCGTGACCGACATGCTCTGGCAGCTTCTGCGGGATGGTGCGAAACCGACGCTCGCCCTGCGCCGCTCCCTCAGTGAGGTTGGCGTAGAAGGCCACTCGGCCAGAGGAGAGCGTCAATTGGATCCACAGAAGATCGGTCTGCGAAATATCGATTCTTTCCTGGGTTGAAATGGTACCCTCCAGGACGATGGACTCATCCTTTTGCGCCAGGATCTTGCGAATTCGGACGGCGCCTGAGGCACTAACGGGGCTACTCGAGGTCAGCGGACGATAAATGGAAGTGTGGGTTAGTCCGGGAGCGATAAAGTAGCGTGCTTCGCCAGACTCAATCGGCAGCGGAAAGGCGGAGCCAAGCGCAGCAAGCCTCACTTTTGCCGACCACAGGAACGGCAAACTCATGCCGGTGTCAGCAAGAGTTACTCGGAAGCTGTCGGCAGACAGATTGAGAAAAGGTAGTTGCTCATCGCGAACAAAGTCCTGCACCAGCCGAAAGACCTGCAGGAGGAGATTTAACTTCAGGTAAAATATCTCGATCAATCGGCCGGCACTTCCGCGCTTCCCCAAAAAGAGGTGAGCTCCGCCCTGCTGGATCAGATCAGAGTTCTGCAAAGTGCGATAAACGCCGTCGAGCTTGAATACCTTATTTCCCTCTTCGATTCCTTTCCAGGCCTGACCACCGAGCAGGTCGGCATAACTCTCCAGGTTTAAGGGCGAGAATTTCTGCGCCATCATGAGGCCGCCATCGGCATTGAGCGGTATTACGGGGCCGAGCACCTCCTCCGGCTCCTTAGTAGAGTCGTTTCGCAGAGATCCATTTGTCATCGGCAGGAAGACTGGATTAGCTGCGCCGCGAACGTAAAGGTAACGGGCGAGGGAAGTGCTATAACGGGGAAGCCCACGGTCTTCCAGAACCGAGTCATCCAGACACAACTCCCACGGTTCTGAAGAAGTTTGATCCCTGGGATTGATCGGCCCCGCGATCGCCACGTCGAAATAGATCGGGAGCGGATGAACCGTTTCGGCGCCGATTTCAATTTTGCTCGACCTATCCCGGCGGGCGACAAAAGCAGCGCGTCTCTTCCAGCGCTCGTCTAAAGCATGGTTGGTGAAGGTCTGCTGGTGAGTCTGCAGACTCGCCTCGAGATTGTTGATGTTTTGAATCCATAGCTCGACCCAGAGATGGACGTGGCCGCCCTTGTCCAATAAACAACCGAGAAAAATTGATTCTTCGGTTGTGTCCCGGAGTAAAACGAAAATACCCGCGACCGGGTCGGGTGCCTCGCGAACTACGGCACACAACCGAAGTGCGCTGTCCTTGTCAGCTTCTGAAATCGGAACCGCGCGATAACCCTTCTGAAACTGCTCGCCCGCTTCCTTCCCGGAAAAGGATGCCATGGTTGTTTATATTGATTGTGTTGAACGGAAAGAAAGTCTTTTTGCCTCCGTTGGCATTGTGCAGCTGTAAATCGCCATTGCGGTTCTGCTCGGTTTGGCATTAACCTTTCGCCATGAAGAGCGCTCCGGTCAAAGCGGCGGAGTGGGCTGCCGGAACCGCCGCGCGCCTGCGATTGTTGCAAGCCAGCTTTGCCGATGATTCGACTGAAACGCGAGAGCAAACCTTGCGCGACGAACTGGAGCAGTCCCTGAAAACAGTTGCACTTGGACAACGCAAGGAATGCATCGAGGCGCTGGCAATGGAATTCCCGGTGCCGGAATCTGGCAAACAAGACGGGGCCGTTAAAGACAAGGTTGCGCCAGCAAGTGCACGGGAAACGCCCGCCGTCCTGATGGAACGTTTGCTCGGGTTGATGAAAGCGATGCCGCCCGCCGAACGAGAGGCGATTGTCGGCCAATTTGCCGCGGCCGGGTTTCTTCCCGCTAGCAATGGAGCGACCCCGGAGGTTTCGGAGGAATTACAAGAACGCCTGGCCAAGCTGGCCCCGGGGAAACGTCTTGATCAGGCGCGCGCTCTTCGCATCCTCGATGTCCTGATCGAATTCGCCTGGAGTCTCGATCAGTTAGTATGGGAGGTTTGGAAGAGTATCGCGCCCAAATCGCTCATTCGTCACGAATCGGGCAAGCACGGCGACTTCCGCAAGACTCTCGGCCCGTACCTGACCGGAGACTCGGAGGTTTCAACCGAGCAGGTCAAACAACTGGTAAACAAGACGCGCAAGCTGGTTTCCGGTTTGATGGCGGCGATGGGCACGGTCGGGGAAATTCATGCCCAGAAGTTTCTCAAGCGCTTGTCGCCCGACACAATTCGAACGCAAGCGGAAGCGGAACCGGGCGTTTTTGAAAGCATCGAGAAAAAGTGCTGGCGAAAATACTCGGCGGTTTTTGCCGAGATGAACGCGGCAGCAGTAGAAAAAGAAATCCTCGACGCGATCAAGAAATACACCGAAAAGCTGGTCCTGGGGGCAGATGCCGCCAAGACATCGCAAGAATAAATGGCAGCGCAAATACACTGGCACGAGGGCTTGTTCCTTCAGCCGCAGCACCTCCAACGATTCCAGAAAACGCAAGTAGATAATCTTTCTGCGGAACGTCGCCTCTCCTGGGCGTATCCCTACGGTGTCATAGAAGCGCGGCTGAATACTGATGAGCTTGAAAACATGCGCCTGCGGTTCGATCGACTGCGCGCCATTATGCCGAGCGGGATTGAAGTAAATTATCCGGTCGAGGCCGAGCTGCCCTCCATCGATATCAAGCAGGCCTTCGCCACCAGCGGGGGAGCCCTCAACATTGCGCTGGGCGTTCCTCTTTGGTTCGATGCGCGCGCAAACGCGATTGCACCGGGCCAGGAGAGCGACTCCCGCATCAAGGTGCTTTATCGTCTGAACGAAACAGAATGCGCGGATGAAAACACCGGGGAAAACCGCAAACCGATTCTGATGCGCCGCATTAATGCGCGTTTGCTCCTCGAGAATGAAGATCCTTCCGATCTCGAAGTCATTCCTCTCCTTCGCATTGTTCGAGCAACAGGCCAGGACGTGGGAATGCCACGACAGGATTCCGAATACACCGGTCCATGTCTTATCCTAAATGGCTCTCCCGTCCTCAAAGAACTGGTCCGAGATCTTGCCAGCCAGGTCGAAGCCAGCCGGAAGGAGCTTGTCGTGCAACTCACTCGCGGCGGTTTTAGCCTGGAGAATCTGCGCGGCGTCCTGTTTGAGCAAATGCTGAGATTGCGTACGCTCAACCGCTTCAGCGCGCGGCTGCCGTCGCTCGCAGAAGCTGCCAATGTGCCACCATTTTTCATGTATCTGGAGCTGCGCGAGCTACTCGGAGAACTAACCGCCTTACATCCAGACCGTGACGTCTTTGACGTTCCCGCTTACGATCACGATAACCCTTACCTGGTCTTTGGTGAGCTTAGTTCAAAAATTCGTTCCCTCCTACGGGGTGCGGTCGCGCCCATGTTTATGAAGGTTCCCTTTAACAAGGTAGCCGGACTTTATACCGCCGTCTTCGAAGAAAAACATTTCACCATACCTAACGACTACTTCCTTGGGATCGAAACGAAGGAGGACCCGCGCGCCTTGGCACAGTTGGTAGAGAACCCGGACGAATTTAAGATCATGCCCAAGAGCATGGCGTCCCGCGCCATTCGCGGTGTCTTGCTGAAGGAGGAACGTTTCGTTCCTCTGGAGCTTCCGGCTAAGGCCGGGCTGCACTACTTCAGGTTGCTGCGAAGTAGCTCCACGCGCGCCTGGGAGCAAATCCAGGCGGAGAAAGCTGCCGTTATGCGCTGGCCCGATGAAGCGGCTTCCGATTTTGACGCAAACCTCTACATGACGGTGCCGGTGACGGCAGGCGAAGGCGCGAAGTAATCTGCCTGTGACGTTGTTAGATCTTTACGAACCCCTCTTTCAGTACATTTGCATGCTCAGCCGCATCGCGCGCAAGGCGGGTGGCGAAAAGATCGAGTTCAGTAGTTTGAGGGCGACGATCCTAGGACATCTCGAATCGATAAACAAGAACGCGCAGGCGAATCCTTTGCTCGCACTGCAGGTGAAGAAGTTGGAGATGCCAACCATTTTCTTCGTCGATTCGATGATCGCGGAGAGCAGGCTCAGTTGTGCCGCGCAGTGGCACCAGGATCGGCTCGCTTACAAGGAGAACGAACTGGCCGGCGATGAGAAGTTTTTTGATTTTCTCGATGAAACTCTGAACGATTCCAGTCCAGAAGCGACCGAGCGGCTGGTCATTTTTTATGTCTGCATGGGAGTGGGCTTTACTGGATGGTATGCCACTCAGCCGGAGTATCTGCGCAAGAAGATGGAAACGATCGCGCGGCGCATTGCCGGCGCGATGGAGCCAGATCCCGCGGCGCGAATCTGCCCGGAGGCGTACCAATACCTGGACACGCGCAACCTAATTGAGAAACCGACGATAAAGATCGGAGCCATTGCTCTTATTTTCCTTGCTTTGTGTCTCGTCGTTTTGGCAGTGAATTTTTATCTCTTCAAGGTCGGGTCGGTAGGTTTGGCTCAGTCACTACATGAGATTTTGCGTCATGACTTAGGGCGATAAATTTCGAGCGAACTGATCATGAACCAGCTTCTCTCTTTAATTACCTCGTTCGTCAATTTTCCGACGTGGCTTAGGAATAGCATCTACATTGTATCGGCTCTCTCGCTCGTCGGTGTGGGTTTGGCCTTCAGCCCAATTGTCGCGCTTATCGTCGCCATTGGCTTGCTCCTCGTAATCATAAGTCTCGGCATTTACGCCTATGTCTTGAAAGCGCGGCGAGAGCGCCAGCAGGCGGCACTTACTGGAGGACTGGAACAGAATACCCTGGCTACACCGCAAGGTATTAGTGATCCAGGACGCCGTGCCCGCCTCGATTCTCTAAGAAAACGTTTCCAAGAAGGCATCGAGAAGTTCCGGGCCGTTGGCAAGGATCTCTACAAGCTGCCTTGGTATACAGTTATCGGAGAACCGGCTGCCGGTAAGTCTGAGGCAATCAGACGTAGCGAGATAGGATTTCCTCCCGGCATGCAGGACGAGTTCCAAGGCGTTGGTGGCACCATCAATATGAACTGGTGGTTCACAAATTCTGCCGTCATCCTGGATACAGCCGGTCGGCTTTTGTTCGAGGAGGTTGTCCCCGGCACGACAAGCGAATGGAAGGAGTTTCTCGGTCTTCTCCGAAAACACAGAACGCTTTGTCCTATTAACGGCCTGTTGTTAGTTATACCGGCCGATAGTCTGATCAAAGATCCGCCCAAACGAATCCAGGAACGTGCCGGAACGATCGCGCGACAACTCGATAACATTCAGCGCGAGCTCGACATTCGTTTCCCGGTCTACGTGGTGATTTCAAAGTGTGATCTGCTGAATGGATTTCGCGAGTTTTTCGAAGATGTCGACGATCCTCAGGCGCAGCGGCAGATGCTGGGTTGGTCAAATCCAGATCCGCTGGACGCCGCTTTCCGCCCAGAGTTGGTGGACCAGCATTTAGCTAGTGTCGTCGAGCGATTACGTCGACGAAGGCTCGGCCTGCTGGAAGATCCTGTTGCCAAAGACTCGAACAATCGCCGCATCGAAGAGGTGGATCGTCTTTACGCCTTTCCCAACAGTCTATCGCTCATCTCGGCCAATCTTCGCCAGTATTTGTCGACCGTTTTTGTTGCGGGTGAATGGTCGGCCAAGCCGCTGTTTTTGCGCGGGATTTACTTTACTTCTTCGTTGCGCGAAGGAGCGGAGCTCGACCAGGAGCTGGCGCAGGCGATGGGTGTAGCGGTCGAGGAACTTCCAAGCGGCCGGGCATGGGAGCGCGAGATCTCGTTCTTTTTACGGGACCTTTTCCTCGAAAAAATCTTTCGTGAGTGGGGCTTGGTTACGCGCGCCACTGATACTAAGAAATTGCTTCGACGCCGGGCTCTCGCCCTCTTTGGTGCAGGCCTCCTGGCAATGGCAGTGCTGCTTTTCTTTTCCTGGTTTGGATATTCGAGGATGAAGGAGAGCATAGGACGCCAAAGCGGTTACTGGCTTCGCGCTGGGGAAGGTTGGAGCGAAGACCACAAGTGGATGCCCATCGTGACGAAGGGTGATGCCGCCTATGCCTACAATGGCGATCAGCCCGTGGGTCGCGGGGAAAGAAATCAAACCAGGAACCTTTTTGACGGCGGAGGAAAGAGCCTGGTGAACTTTCACTCGGCTTTGCGTGAACTGACCGAAAAACCTTTGCGAATATCGGCGGTCTTTCGGCCGTTTTACCGGTTCGTGGGGAACTTCGACGCTGAACGAAAACAAGCCCAGCGGATCGTATTTGAAGGCAGCGTTGTTAAACCACTTCTGGAAGCCACCCGTGAGAAAATGACTGTGCCGGCAACAGCCGTTTCCGCTGCCAGCCTTCAATCAGAAGCCGATGCATTGCTAAGCCTTATCCAGATTGAATCCGGGCTAGTGAAGCGCCAGCAGTTCCTGGACAGTACAATTGCCACGCCTGATCAAATCATTCCACCGTTGCAAAAGTACGTGGTGGATCATGCCTACGATCCGACGTTAGTCGAGGTGGGCGACTGGACCTACACCAAAGGCGACGGCGCCAAGAAGTGGCCCGGCACGTGGATGAGCGGTGGCAGGACGTTGTTGAGTGATAAGGAAGGCTACAACAAGTCGCTCGATGTTGGGATCGAACACTTCCGCCAAAGCATACAACGATCACTTGCCGGAACAGAAGCAAACTGGAACCTTATTCGCGAGCTTGTTGATTTCTTAAAGGGGCAATTCGAGCTGAAGGAACAGGACCTGGTCCAGGCGGCAAACACTCAAGGGAGGTTACAGCAGCTCGATCCTCTGTTGGAAACACCGCATAAGGAGTTCGAAAAAATGAAGGTCCTCCTGGATGAGAAACTGCAGTCGGCAAAGAAAGCTGATCTGTTCAAAAATGGCCCGGTCTCACTCATCTCCGCCTACGAACTCGTCATCAAGGAACGCAAGCAGGCATCTACAACGATCAAGGTAATGATCGACAACATGCTTGCGGCAACGGTACCTGCCAGAAACCAAACTCACCAAGCCATCGCCGCTATTGAAGGAAATTCAGGACCGGCTTACCGCCTTGTCAAAGGAAAGTCAGTCTGAGCTTCAGGGATTGGACCTCACGGAATTGAAACGGCTCGATGAGACCTACATTCAAGATTACGCGAGCAAAGGTCCTGTCTATACAGTCCGTGCCGATCTTTATTCTCGCAGCTTAAAGACAGCGCGCCAGACAACCCAGTTCGATCGCTTGATCGGTACCGATTGGGCGGCGTTGAAGAAACTCATTGAGGATGTCTCCAGAGCGCGCAAGGAGGTCCTTGAGTATCAAGGAAAGCAGAAGAAGGAATCCGCGACCGTGTGTGCCTATTGGCTGGACTACGCGGAGGCGCACCAGATCGATGAATGTTGCGCAGCTTATCTCAAGCAGGCAAGAGAAGCGCTCGCGCCTTTAATTCATTTTCCGCTTGTCTGGCCTCCCGAAGAAGCCGCGCTTACTGGCGATAAGGTAAGGGCTGCGGCCAAACTTGTAGCGACAATCCACCGCGACCTGCATTCGGAGACATTTGGGAAAATCCGACCAGAATCCAGAGCTCCTCTCGAAGCCTTCGACAAACGCCTAGCGCTCCTTGATCCAGTGCTGCGTGGCTTGGTTGCGGGAGACCGAATTTCTACCTGTCGTATTTCGATGCCGGCGGGGCCTCTACCTACTCCAACAGTTCCGCCGACGCCGGACCCAGTCACTCACCTGATGCCTGCACCCACCCCCAAAATCCCGGTGTTCATGTATGAGCTGCGAGTCGGCACACCGACATCCAGAGGGCATGCCAGTGGCAACCTTGGAAAACAAGGCAGAGTGAGGGTCGGCGATGGTAGGCTTCTAATCGATCGTCTGCCACTTGACACGGTCTTCCATTTCCACTCCTGGATTGGCGATCAGAAGAAAGAAGTCGATGAAGGAAACAACTGGAGCGCGTTGCGCCTGCTGAGTAAGGCCTCGGTCGCCGCGCAGGACGGAATCAATTGGGAAATAAAGATGGATGATTCCTACGGCGTTGCCATTCTCAACGTGCAGATGGAACAGGCGATAACGCCGATCGCGCAGTGGCCCACGCGGGAGACACTCAGCCTTGCACAATAACATGAGCCGGTTCCTGAAGAAATTTCTTCGCGAGAACGGAGGAATCTTCTCTCGCAAGACCAAACCAGCCATTTATCTAGGAGCCTACGGAAAACACCCCGGCTGGGACGATCATATTGATGATATTGGTTTGGAGACTGAAAGCTTGCTAGTGGCGAAACAGGTCCTGTATGTGGATGGCATTGGTGGCCAGATTGATTCCGGAGAGTGGGACAAACTGCGTGACAATGAACGGCTGCCGGAATTCAAGCACATCATTGTCTGGAAACGCGGAAATGCGTTCTTGCTGGGTCGAATGTGGTCCTCTCGGGATGGGAAAAACCGCACAAAATACCCGATGATTGCATGTACCCATTGCCTCAATGTTCCACTTGCCTGGGCATTAATGACTGTCCTGCCAGCTCTCGAGGAGGTGGAAAGACGCTGTAAGAGGACGAGCTCTGCTGAAGAGGTCCGCGATATTATCCGACAAACGCTTACGGGGCTGCGACAATCTCTCGGTAGCGCCTCTCCTTCACAAGAGGACGTCAAAGGAATGGCGTTCATCGACCACCTTGGTCTGGCAGATGCGCAAGAAAAGCTTTTTCGGATTACCTATTACGTTTGTACCCGGCTGGCCCGTTGTCTTCCTGATGGAACCCGCGAGGCCAAAACCGATGTCACCCCGGGTCAGATTCGCCTGCCAGCGGCAAGTGGGCTTACCCGGGAAACGTTGGCGTTTTGGACTCAATTCCTGGAATCTCAATTTGGTACGGATGTTCCGCTTTTGCTGGCCTTGCCGCTGCAGGAAAGCTGGCTGGACGCGACAAGTGGCGAGCCAACAACTCGAGAGTTTTACTCTTTACGAGCGAAACCTGAAGTTCTGGCGATCGCGAGCGACGTGCCTTACAACATCGATGATGAATTTCGAAAAGCACATCAGGACGCGATCGAGGCACTGATGGCGGCGTGATTCGCGAATCGGTGCGACCCAGCTTACCAATCGGGACAGGTCCTTTTCGACTGAAACAGCCTGACGACTTTTCTTTTCTTCGCGAACGCCTGCGAGCGGCGGGTTTCACTGAAAAGGCTGTGGGCGAAGTCCTCGAAGGCAGGAGCGACCGCAATATCGATGTGGCCTGTGCGATTCGCCGAACGGCGCAAGCCTCACCGTTCCATACACTGCTACGCCTTTTCGTCTTGGGCATGGCGGTGACGGTGGAGAGCGCGCAGGTGGCATTATCAGACGAGGGAATAAATTGCGCGATCGAGAGCGGCCTGCTCGTAAATGTCGCAGATGGCATGCGGGCGCTCGCTTGTTTGCGGCCGTGGCGGGAATTTTTTCTCCTGAGCGACTTCCTTCCGCCGGAGGGCGAACCGTTGTCGGCGGATTTTGTCATGAGCGGGACATCTGCTTCTTCCCGATTGCTAACGAGACTAACGATTCGAAGACCGGTCGGAAGGGCGCTCGATCTCGGCACCGGCGCTGGAACACACGCACTCCTGGCTGCGTCTCACTCGGACGAGGTTGTTGCCACAGACATCAACAGACGGGCGTTGAACTTCGCTGCCATGAACGCACGGCTTAATGGGATCGAGAATATTGCGTTTGTGGAGGGAAGTTTTTTTGAGCCCGTTGCCGGCGAGAAATTTGATCTCATCGTCTCAAATCCGCCATTTATTATTTCGCCGCCATCGGGCCTGATGTTTCAGAACGCGGAAGTTAAAGGCGACCAGGTATCCGAGCTGATCTTGCGAGAATCGCCGGCGCATCTTCGCGAAGGCGGATGTGCTGTCAGTCTCGTTAGCTGGGCTCACGAAAATGAAGACGACTGGGCATCGCGTCCCTGCGCTTGGGTGAAGGCAAAAGGGTGCGATTTCTGGTTGTTGCGCGCGACGAGCGAGGATCCACTGAGATACGCGGCAGATTCGCTGCGCCAAAGCCAGCGTATCGGCAGCCGCCGCTATTCAGAGCTTCTCGACCAGTGGCTCGAGTTTGACCGAGAGCAGGGATTCGTCCGGTTAGCCTTGGGCGCGGCAATTCTACACAAGCGTACCTCGAGCAAGAACTGGATTCATTGTGAAGATTTGTCTGGAGCGGCCATCACCAGTGACGCTAGCGAGCAGATTGAGCGCGTCTTCGCCGCCGAGGATTTTCTCGCGAACCTGAGCAATGAGGAGGAGTTGCTCGATACTCGGGTCACCATTCATCCCGACCACGTCCTGGAGCAAGAACTGGTGGCCGGAAACGACGGCTGGGTAATTCAATCGCTGGTTCTTAAGCCCGCGACTGGAATCGAGCATCGTGCCGCGATTGACCCGCGCGTTCTGGTGTTCTTATCCCGCTGCGACGGCACTCGAACAGTGCGCGAATTGATTTTGGATGTGGCGCAAAAGGATGGCATCGATTTCGCTGCCGCTGCCGCCGCTGGCTTGCGGCTTGTCCGCCGTCTGCTGCGCGCCGGGTTCCTGATAGTCGAATACAGATTCCGTCGCCTTGCTACGTAGCCTGAAAGACATCCGATCAACTAACATCTCGGGAACACTTTGCTTTGCAGCTCCGCAAGAAATCTCCTGGTGCGCATCGGATTCCATCAGCGATGGTTCGAGTCGGTCTAACGCTGAAGTTCGGCCGTGTGTGGTAGCACATCGGCTGCGGCGACTTCTTTGGCTCGAATATCTTGACGATTCCATTGCTTTGTCGCGCGAGCATCGTTCGCTTATCAGGCCATTACACATTAGGCGCCGTCGTCGACATCAGGGATGCCGAAACGACGCTTAATGTCGCGCATGTTGATGATGATAATTAGTGTGGTCAGACGACTGCCAATACTGACCAGACGGGCAGTATTGGCATTCACCAAGACGCGCAGAGAGGCGGAGATACTTAGCCATTTGAGTGGGCTCGTCTTTGGCATGTTCAGCGCGGACCGCCATCAGTCCCGGCGTCTCCTGCTCGGGCAATATGATCTCCCTGCGGCCCCATTAATTGCCCGCCGCCGAAATCGCGCAAGTTTCGTGGGCTAATTTTTCTCGCTTCGTGCTCTTGGCGCCAGCAACACCGGCAAGCCTAAGTACGGCTCAATCTCCCGAATCTTCGCTTCCAAGAATCGCGCATACGGTTGCGCCAGCAGGCGAGGGGAATTGACGAAAAGCACGAACTTCGGCGGCGCAAATGGGCGCGATTCGTCCCCACCCGATTGAGTCGCGTAAAACAATTTCAGCCGCTTCCCTTTCACCATTGGAGGTGGATTAGCGGCAAAGGCCGCTCGTAGAACGCGATTCAATTTGCCGGTTCCAATGTGTTGTCGTGCGGCGCGCCGAACTCGTTCGATCATCTTGAAAATTCGATCCGCATACTCACCGGTCAGCGCGCTCGCCACCAACACCGGGGCGTAATCGATAAAGAACAATCCCGCGCGTGCATTCGCAATCGCGTTTTCCATGATTTCCCGCCGCTTACCATGTCCGCGAACCAAATCCCATTTGTTGAGGGCGATCAGACACGCTTTGCGTGTTTTCTGAATCGACGCTGCGACGCGACGATCCTGCGCCTTGATTCCTTCGGCCGCATCAACCACCAGCACGCAAATATCAGCGCGTGAGATCGTCCTTTCCGCCCGCATTACCGAAAAAACCTCAACCGAGCTTGAATGCTTGCTGCGCTGTCGAATTCCGGCCGTATCGATAAACAAATACCGTTTCCCGTCGCGTTCGTACTCGATATCGATTGCATCCCGTGTCGTGCCCGGAATTTCACTTACAATCGTCCGCCGATCCCGCAGCAATGCATTGATCAGCGACGACTTCCCCGCGTTCGGCCGACCCACGATCGCAATCGCCGCCGGTTGTTCCACGCCTTGCTCGCGAAACCCTTCGCCGCTGGACGTTGGGCGTTGGGTTTTTCCACAGGAGCGGAAGAATGCCCCAATCTTCTCCAGCAGCTCCGGTATTCCCCCCCCATGCGCCGCGCTGATTGGAAGCACATTCTCAAAGCCGAGCGCCGAAAACTCGTCGGCCCGCAGCTGATGCTTCGGATCATCAATTTTATTAACGAGAAGTAGGACAGGTTTACGCAATTTTCGAACGATGCGAGCCAATTCCCGATCCATTGGGTTCAATCCATCCTGCCCGTCCGCGACGAACGCTTTTACACCTCGGACATCTGCCAGCCGTCTCTAAAGGCACTGGCCGCGCAAAGTGCTTCGTGTACCGGCAATCTTTGCATTGCCAGCGCATTGATCGCTCTTGTTGAGCGTCCTGAAGCTGTTTTCTTGCCGATCACAACCAGCGAGCTAGTTGCAGCAGTTGCGAAAGCAATAAAGCAATCAACTGTCATGGCCCATTCGGAAATCAGGGCTCGACTCCAGCGAGATCGCCCATTTCGCTTTATTACCGATTTGTCGAGGCAAATGCCTTCCCCACGGACATGTGCGCCAGAGGAAATGAGCACACGGCAGCCCTCCAAATCATTCCCTCGCTCTTTTTTCATTGTTTCCACTATCAAGATTCGCACAGCGGCTTTACTCGCCACGACGTGATTACAGGTAGAATCGGACCCGTTTTACAGGCATTGGACAGCAAATCTCTTGACATTCGTAAGCTGACTTCGCAAAGATCGGGGTCAATCCGAATCGGCCAAGCCGTCCTGGCGCGGGGTTGCCGCGGGTCAAGCGCTGAAATGACTTCCCCATTTCGGTTAACTTAGACGCATGTTTAGTTCGTTCAGAACGAGTCAGTGGGAATTCGTGACCTCCGCCGGCCAAGCCGCCAGCCAAGAGGTCGCAACTGCGGGGAAAGGTCATTTGGTTGTTAAAAAGGGCAGCGTTCAGTTGACCCTTAATTATCGCTATGGTGGTGTCGGCTATAGCAAAGGAACGCGTGGGTTCCAGTTGTCGACCGAAGGATTTCCCAGCAAGGGAAACATTTTTATTAGCGATGGATTTCACGCACCCGAGTTAGCCGAACGCGACTTCGAAGGATTTTGTGCGATCCAGGAGGCGTCGGTGGCGGGCGCGCAGGGTCTGGCCGCGACCGTGTTCCTGGTCGGGGTCCCTGTGTACGCAGTGCCTTCAGAAATCATCAGCGAAGTCGGTTTGGGCATTTTGAATCCGGGTGGACCTACTGACTGGATACCGAACTGGATGCTTGGTGTTGTTGGAGCGTTTAGGGAATCAGCTCGAAGCGGGGGCGTAGCCGCTGAAATTTTCGAAAACAAGGCCAAAGCAGCGATAGTAATGAGGAGCATGAGCTTCGCATTTCAGATAAGCGTCGGCGTTTCTTTCTCCATTGGATATATCTGGTTAGGGAATTTTGAAGATACGGAACTCGCTAAAATCACGACTCCCACTCGCACGCTTTCTTCTGAGGACGTTACCATGAGGTATTCATGGAGGGAAAAAGATGACAGCCTTATAACACTTCCGGGAGACGTGCTGTTTCCGTTCGATGAGCCCAAATTCCCGACGGGGTACAAATTTCGGCCGGAGGCCACATTGGCACTTCGTAAAGCTGTATCGCTACTTAGGCCACTGATCAGGATGAAACCGGTTCGTCGAATGCAGATTTGGGGCCACACGGATTGGATCGGTCCTCGGATCCGTCCTGATGAGTACAATATGGATCTGTCCCGGCGGCGCGCGAATGCTGTCAAGGAGTGGCTAATCGCGCAGAGACCGGCATTATTGGACGCATCAAAAATAGATGCGGACGGCAAAGGCAGAACGGAACCGGTTGCGCCGAATACCACTCCAGATGGCCGTCAAAAGAACCGGCGGGTCGAGATTTATCTTGTTCGGTGATGATCTCGCCGGCCCCTTGATTTACGCGGCGAATCGAACGTGCGATTTACCGCGACCGTCGTGGCAATGATTCACCGTTGACGCTTAGACGACCCACCAGACGAGGTGAGGGGTGCGAGAAGCTAAGAAACAAAAATGTCGAATGCTTTCGCCAATTTCATTAGAGTCGATAGGCGACATCCCCAAGATTCATTTTAAATAATTAATCCATCAAAAGATCATTAGTTAGATTTAGTCGCTCCCTTATTGGCTTTGGCGGATTCGCATAGCGAAAAGCGGCCTGTCATTGCGGGCCGGTATCATCGAGTGCTTTCTCCAAATCTCCGTCGCGCTTTTGTTTCTGCTCCAAAACTCTATCGACTTGCTTTTGCAACTGCTTGCCATCATAGCCAACCGCACTAGCCGCTCGAAGAGCCTTGGTTTGAGAGTGAGCGCTAGGCGTCTGGTTGATTGTCGATTGCTGAGGAGTTTGCGATTGATTTCGATCACTTGAGTGACTTTTTGAAGGGCCATAAGATGCGTGAGGTGAGTTTGACTTTGAACTGATGATAGGGTGCGTTGAGAGGCCGATTCTGTCCTAGTGGGGCAGGCGGGCCCAGAATTCATCCAGCTTGCGAATGCGGCGGGACATATCCCGGGCAATATTGAGGATGACGATGGAATACTGGTCCGGCTGGTATCGGAAGAGATGATAAAGCTCCATGCTCTTGATCGCGAAGAGCAAAGTATCTTGTGTGGCTCTGACGGAGGCGGAGCGCGCCACACACTCGATGATCGACATCTCCCCGAAAAAAGTCCTGGCGGCCAGACGGGCGATAATCATCTCCCCCTTTTCCTCAAAGTTCTTGAGCACCTCCACGGCCCCCGAGTAGATGATGAAGAGCTGGTTTCCAGGTTCCCCCTCCCGCACGGCCAGCGTGCCGGCAGGGCAGGAAATCTCCTGGGCATTCTCGGCCAGGATGGCGAGGCCTTCATCACTCAGACCTGTGAAGATGGGGATGCACCGCAGGAATTCCAGTCTTTCTTCGGGCGCGATCATGGGTCGGGAATCAACGAAGTCTTTTCGGTACAGCGAAGCCAACGGAAGGCTGACTTCCAGTTTATCCAGATTCATCACTCCATCCAGGCCTTCAAATGTGCAGAGCCTCCAGGAGCCCTGGTCAAGCCGCTAATAAACTTCGACCAAGATTTCCCCGGTCGAGATGAGGACATAAGTTTCGAGGGATTCAATATGACGGTAGTGCCAAAATTTCTTCCCACGATCGTAGCCAATGGTGCTGTCAGAAAGAACTTCGGCGAACTCCGAAACAAAGGGCAAAGTTAGCCCAATCCCGCTGGGTTTTTCTTGCTGATTTGGCGGACGCCGCTTTATAATCCTGGCGCAATGGGGGCGAAGAAGAGTGAGCGTGAAACACCAAAGCCTCCCTCAGCTGCTGTTCCAAGTGACAATCCAGAAGGCGCGTGGTTGGAAATAGATTGGAACAAGATTCCCATCTGCGGCGGCTGTTCCATCGGCCGATCGCCTAAAAACGCAATCCTGCTCGATTCGCCAAAAGTCTCGCGGCGTCACGCAATCATCAACGTTCAGAACGGTGGTGAATTTTGGTTGATCGATTTAGGCAGCAGCAACGGCACTTTTCTAAACAAGCGCCGGATTCATCAACCGCTCCGGCTGTCCGATTACGATCAGATCGTAATCGGAGACAGCATCTTCACTTTTCGGCAACCACAAGAACTCAGTTATGATGCTCGAACAGCGTTTATCGAAAATACAATCCGGAACATCGAAAATGTCCCATGCTGGCTGCTGGTGGCAGACATCGAAAATTTCACGCCACTGAGTCGCAGTCTAACGAGCGATAAACTGGCCGAGCTCATCGGCCGCTGGGTTGCGACCTGCAAGGAAATCATCGAGATGCACAGCGGCATGATCGACAAATACCTGGGCGACGGTTTTTTTGCGTACTGGCGCGAGGACGAAAACGCGGCTAAGAATGTCGCTGCTGCCCTTGATCGACTGAAACAAGCGCAAGCCCGGCAGGAGCCGCGTTTCCGGCTGGCGCTGCATTTCGGTCGCGTCGCGATCGGCGGTGTTCCGTCGATGGGACAGGAAAGTTTGATGGGCAAAGACGTGAACTTTGTTTTCCGAATGGAGAAACTCGTCGCCTCGTTAGGAGTCTCGCTGCTCACAAGCGCAGTAGGAAAGGCAAAGCTCGGCTCACTGATTAAAACCGAGCCGGCAGGCGCTCACGAGCTAAAAGGCTTCGAAGGAAAGCACGAATTCTTCACCTGCTAAAACGAATTTGCTTGCTGGTCCACGGTTCTAACCTTACCGCGTAAGCGTTCCCGCGGCACTGCCTCAATTGCAGAAAACGATAGCCAGAGTTTTCTGGCAATGCGTTGGAATCGGCCTCTCCAACTCGACGGCAACGATTCAACAAACAACAACAATGATAACAACCACCTACTACAAACTGACCCGCTTCCGCGATCACGACACGCTGATTCGCCGCGATGAAAGCGAGATTCGCGTGAACTTCCGGCTCATGAACAAAGGCACGAACGGTCAATGGGCTGACGGCAATTTGATTGGCGAGGGCCGCGACGCTGCCGCGCATGAAATCAGCGAAGCCGACGCAAGATTGCTGGCGGCGCGATTCGGCGGCACAATCGACGATCCAGAGCCGCGCACAGGTATACCGTGGCTCGATGAAGCGGTGAAAAGAATCCTCACCGGCACAGGCAAGATGGCGGCAGAGATCGAGCGGGAAAAAACTTGCCACGGTCTTTCGGAAATTCCAAAAGCGCGGTTTTTGCGCGTAACCTGAGTTCTTCCAGTAGTTTACGTGCTGCCGATGCGGGCCGAGCGCCAATTGGCGCTCCGGGTCGGAGCCTTTAACGTAAACGCTACGTTGTCAACTGATTATGTTTGGTTGTGCAACCTTAAACGTTTCGATAACGTGACCAATCCGCTACTCTGGTCATTGATCCCAGCGAAACGACCCTTACTGTGTATTGGTACGGCAAGACCGCCACAATCGCGACTCAGCGCTTGGGTACTTCTGATACTAAGAGCCACCTTTCCTCGAACATCGCAACCTCAATCGCAGGTATGGACGATTACGCCGCAGCCGGACGGCGTAACTGCACTTGTACATTTTCAAGCCTTTCTGAACAACTCCACTACCGTATTCTATCGAACAAGCGGCGAGGCCGCCGCGACCAAGAAATAGAACCGGCGACCGATGTATCTGCGTCAGTGGTCGACGGGATAATGGCGTGAAGGTAGGACGTGGTCTGTTTCAGTTAACCGCCGCAGTCTTTGATTAGCTGAAGCGTTTCATTTAGTGTAGTTCTGCTTTGACCGTAACGAACGGAATTATTACTCTACCGTCGTGAGTAGCGAAGGCCCGGGCGATCCGTTGGAATTGGACGTGACGCTCCGCGACTTCGCGGCCGGACAAAAACTGTTTAATCGCTATACGTTAATCAAGACTCTCGGCCGCGGTGGCATGGGTGTGGTGTGGCTGGCACGGGATGATGAGCTGGAACGCGATATCGCGCTCAAGTTTTTGCCGGATCTGATCATTCACGATCGCGCCGTACTCGGCGATTTGAAACGCGAGACGCGGCGCAGTCTCGAGCTCACCCACAAGAACATCATCCGCATTTATGATTTCGTGCACGATCAAACATCGGGCTGCATCTCGATGGAATACGTTGATGGCGACACGCTTTCCCATTTGCGAGCGGACAAGCCGCGCAAGATCTTTGAGCCGGATGAGCTGACTGCCTGGACGAGCCAGCTTTGCGACGCGCTCGATTACGCGCACAATCACGCGCGCATTGTGCATCGCGATCTCAAGCCGGCGAATTTGATGGTGAATCAACGCGGCGATCTCAAAGTGGCCGACTTTGGGATCGCGCGGAGCTTGAGCGATTCGGTGAGCAAACTTACGATGCAGCACCGTAGCAGCGGCACGCTAGTTTACATGAGTCCGCAACAACTAGACGGCGAGCGCGGTACTCAGCTCGACGATGTCTATTCGGTCGGTGCTAGCATTTACGAACTGCTGACCAGCACACCACCATTTTATTCCGGAAATGTTGATCGACAAATTCGCGAAAAAGTTCCGCCCCCAATGGCGCGGCGGCGAAAGGAGCTCGAGATCGAGGGCGAGCCGATCGATCCGGCATGGGAAGAGGTTGTCGCAAGTTGTTTGGCAAAGAATCCAGCGAAACGCCCACAATCGGTTTCTGAGATCGCGAAGCGATTGGAAATGCCAACACCAAAACCGGCTCGAGCGCGGCGAGCGGCTGGCAAATCAAACAAACGAGTCCGGCTGCTTATCGCCACCGGCGCTTTGATCGGCGTCGCGGCAATCGGCGGCTGGTATTTTTGGAATCGCCTCCCAACGCGAGATCGACAATCACATTTGAGCCTGGCCGTACCGGCTCGACCAGCGGAACCCGAACCGACCGTTTCGTTGAAACCTGACGAGGCGCCACAGGTAGCCACGCCGGCGACCGTACCGCCTCGAGCAGCGGAACCCGAACAGAGCGTTCCGTTGAAACCTGACGAGGCGCCACAGGCTGCCGCGCCGGCGACCGTACCGCCTCGAGCAGCGGAACCCGAACAGAGCGTTCCGTTGAAACCTGCCGAGGCACCACACCCAGCCGCGCCAGCGACCGTACCGGCTCGACCAGCGGAACCCGAACCGACCGTTTCGTTGAAACCTGCGAGGCGCCACAGGTAGCCGCGCCGGCGACATCTCCCACCGTTTCGATGTCAATTGCACCCGTTGCCGCTACTCCGGCGCCGCCGATTACAGCGGCTGAATTTAAACCCCTCCAAAATGCTGTTTATAAAGGCACAATCCATGTGAAGGACGAGAGCTCCGTGAATGTGCCGCTTGCGATCACGTTTGGATCCGATCATAAGTCCGGTACAATGATCCAAAGTGGCCGCCGCGGGGACGTCGTGGTCAAGTTTACTGGCGTGTGGGATGGACAGATACTACACGCGGTAACGGATGAGGTTGTTTCAGCGCCGAAGGGGATCAATTGGGAGCCGGAAGCTTTCACGCTCCGTTTTACGGAGGATGGTAAGAGCGCGGCCTATGAGTGCTCCGCTGAGAGCAAAACTTATTTTGCGGAGTTGTCCGCCCAAAGTACGCCGGTCGCAAAAGCCACATCGATTTACAAGGGCATAATTCACACGCAAGGCGAAACCGGCTCTAGAACGCCCCTGATTATCAATCTCGCGGCCGATCGCAAATCGGGGACGATGACGCAAAGCAGCAAATCCGGAGATACGGTCGTCAGATTTACTGGCATCTGGGACGGCGACATACTGCGCGCTGTTACTAACGAAGTGGTCTCGAAACCGAAAAACATTCAGTGGAAGCCGGAATCTTTCACGCTGCGTTTTGACAAGGATGGAAAACGCGGAACGTACGAGTGCAACAGCGAAGGTCGCCTATACACTGCTGAATTATATTCACCATGAGGCGAATACTTGTTCCGATCCTCACTGTTGCGCTGCTTTTGTTCGCAGCTCAGCGGCTCCCTGCGCCCATTCAAGAAATCCCGGAAACCGCGACCCCGGCACCGGAGCAATCAGCGAAGCCGAAACCAAGGACATCGCCGAAGGCGAAGCCAAAACCCAAGGCAAGCGCGTCGCCCACCAGCCCCGCAACGCAAGCGCCGAGCGCGAAGAAACCAAGCCGGTTCGCTGGCACTTGGGTAGGAACGATCCCCGGTGATCGATCTGATCGATTTCGATTTTCCCCCGCCATGGCGATTTACACAATCCTCACGGTGGACCCGACGGAAGCAACCATGTCACACACATGGACCGGCAATCCTCCGACAGACGTCGCGAAAACGGAGATCGTTGGAGATACGATACGAGCTACTTTTCATGCAAACGTTCAATCTGGGGAAATGTCGTGGGGGGAAATGTCGTGGGCACCGGCTACATTTACCTTTTCGGTGACCCCGTGGCCGGATGGCGTGACAGCGAGCGTGCGTTTACTAACAATCGTTCGCCCGCCCCATGCAAAAGCGTTCATGAATGACAACACAGCCGTTTTCCACCGCGTTGGGAAATTGGCGCCTCGGTGAGATGAATCGATTCGCGAAATCGCTGGCGCTCCTATGAGGGTCAAGCGTGACTAACAGGATCAGCGTTATTGAAGGAGGAGTTCTAATTCATAGAAAATAATTGGTTCACTTCGAACAGTCTCCTCCCTCATTTTGAGTTCGGCTTATTCCTTTGCAGGATGCGAGACAAGCTCCTATCCGCACATGCCCAACGTGGAGACAGTGCAATGTGTCTAATCGGAAGCAAATTAGCGGCCGAGACGATAGCCGAAGAAGCGCAGAAAGTAGCCGCGCGCATGTCGCCCGAACCAACGCCGCCCCCACTTCGAAAAGGTGAGCAGCGGATGACGATATGAAGAAAAAAAAGCTAGGCCGGAAATCAAAGCGGACGCCGGAACTGGATCGGCGAATCTACGCCATACTCCGCGGAGGTCTCACGGTAAAGGGCATGTGCGAAATCGCTGGAATCGCCCAGCGAACTTTTTACAGCTGGTGCGAAGCCGATCCAGCATTTTTCGCAGAGACTCAACGCGCGATAGGGCAGTCTAAGATTTTCCTCGTCGAGAAACTGCGGCGGTCGAAGGATTGGCGGGCGGCAGCATTTCTGTTGGAGCGACGCTGGCCCGAGGAATATGGCCGCGTGACGGAGCGCCCGATTCCGCTAGACCCCGTCGCGACGCCGCTGCCGGAGCTGCGCATCACCATCATGAACGCGGACGGCACCGAGCTGCCGGTCGATCCGGTTACGGGCTTAGCAGCCCTCAATCCGTGGGCCAAGGACTCTCTCGACCTAGAATCCCAGAAGGCTTGCATGGAGAAGTTCCCGCTTCTGGCCGAGCACCTGCAACGGATCGCGAAAGGCGGCGGGTTCACATTCAAGCACGCAGCCGAAACTTTAGACGAGCAAGCAAAGCGCGCGCAGCTGAAATCAATCGATTACGGCGCCCTCCACCACGCGACGAATGTCTTCCGGGAAGGAGGCGGGCAAAGCATCACCGAGCGAAACGTCGCGCAAAGCCGGTTCGTAAAAGAAAATCCACCGGAAGTGGTGGATTTCTACAAGCGCGAGGCAATGCCGCTTCGCCCTTTCTGGAGCAAAGCCGTGCGCAACCTGACCAAGCTGAGCGAGGTGTTAAGTCGCGATCCAAACACCGGGGCGCTGCTCCGGCGTGCACAAACGATCGAAGACGGCTGGCTGCAAAGCGAGCTGGCAAGTGCCAAAGAAGCAGAATCAGCGGCCCGCGCTGCCGTCGAGAGAGCCGAGCGATTGAGTGGAGCCGTGCGAATGAGTTAGAGCAAAAGCGCGAAAGCGTGATACCGTTCTTTCGTCGGGTTGCTCGCCTGATACTCTCCCGCCCTTTTTGAAGCGGCGCTCGCTTCGACGGCAATTGCTGCATCGGTTATTATCGAAATATCTAGTGAAATGCGGAGGAAAACTAGATTTCGTACTGACGCGCATGCGAGACATGCAGCATTGCTTCCGGTAGATTTGCAAAGATCCTATTGTTTCCGAACAACGGTGCAGCGTCTTTTGCTATTCTCTGTGCTTCGGCTGAGTCGTTTGGCATGAAAAACCGCAACTCGGAAGACTGCGTCGGTCCTAAGAGTGCTCGGGTGGTCGTGATACAGTCTCTCCGATCACGGCACGAAATCCCGTTTCGTCGTAACCGCCAGTGAATTTCACCACGAAATCGCCCCGCTTACGGCTTAGCGGCATAGTGCCGAATTTTAAATCGGAATTGAACACAATCATCACCGGACCGGACGGGTGCGGCCGTCTGGAACCGCCGCGCCGCGTCAAAGAAAACGTCACGCCAATGGGCGAGGCTAGTAAAAAACGATCTTCGTGCTAAGACCAGTGACATTCTGGTACCAAAAGGAGGTAGATTCTGCCCGCGAAATAGGACGTTTTTGCGCTTGTGTTCGCCAATGCGACTAATTCATCATCGGTGTACCATCGAAACTTCTTTAGGAAAACACAGCCATGAACCTGTCTCCCCACCTGCGATGTGAAGAAGAAGCGCATCCTCGCGGTAAGATCCTGAGGTTCGCAGGCGAGGCAGACTTCCTCGCCGTGCCGGCGGTGCGCCAATTGCTCAAAGGGCTGCTCAGACAGCACATCCCGTTTCTCATCGTGGACCTCTCCGGGGTGACGTTCTTGAACACGCCGTTCTGGGCGGCGATGCAACGCTACCAGCTCGACGGGCATCCGGATTCGCGGCTCGCGTTGTGCGGCATGAACGAGGCGCTGCGCGCCGCCTTCGACATCAACGGTGTGGGCTTGGAATCCGCGGAGGGCGGGGGCATTGCGGTGTATGACTATCTGGAGGCGGCGCTGGCGGCGGCATGAAACCGGGAGGCGAATATACCTACGCAGGTTTGTCCAGGTCGCTGTGCCGCGGTGCGCTGGAGCGACCCTGGCTGCCGCCGACGATGTGGAAAGCGTTCTTCAATCGCTCGCTAGGTATCGGCGTGCGTGCTGTGCCTACGGTGTTCCTCATGGCCTTCTGCGTGGGCTGTGTCATCACCCTGGTGCTGCAGGCCGAGCTTGCGAAGCTAAGCATGGAGGAGAGCGTGCCGAGACTCATCTGGCTCATGCTGAACCAGCAGCTCGCACCCATGCTCACGGCGGTGGTGTTCATCGGCCGCAGTGTTTCCGGTTCGGCGGCGGAGCTAGCGAACATGAAGACTGCGGAGGAAATCAAGGCCCTCGACGCCATGGGCGTGGACGTGTCGCGCTACCTGCTGCTGCCTATGCTCGGCGCGTTTCTCGTCATGCTCCCGGTGATGGAAATCTACACGGTGGGTATCGGGCTGCTGGGCGCGTACGGGACTTGGTCGTTAATAATGGGCATGGGCGCCGACCAGTTCGTGCTGCGGGCACTGGAGGGAGGGGAGTTGAGAGACGCGCTCATTGGCGTCGGCAAATCTGCGCTATTTGCAGTAGTGGCGGCGATGATCGCCTTTCACAAAGGGTTGAATGCCACAGGAGGTTCGGATGCCGTCGGCCGGGTGGCAACGGCGGCGGTCGTGTCGGCGCTAGCTGCCGTGACCGTGCTCAATGCCGTCGTCACCGGGCTCCAGTTGATGAACCAGTGAGAAGTTGGGGCTAGGAGTTGGCAGTAATGCTTCGAGAGTTTGGAATGAAAGCTGACGAGTGACGATTCAGAGCCTGAACGGAAAAATGGAAAAGCACCTGACACCCTAACCTCCTCGAAATGAATCTACCGACGTCCCCATTGAAGACCGCGGAGCCTCTTGTTGTGGTGCGGGATTTGGTGAAGGCGTTCCCTAACGGCGCCACTATTCTCAACGGCGTGAGCTTCGACGTCGTGCCCGGCGACGTCTTCACGATCCTCGGAGGCTCCGGCTGCGGGAAGAGCACGCTGCTGAACATCCTCATCGGTGCGGAGGAGCCGACCGCGGGCACCGTTCACATCCTTGGCGAAAACATCCACCGCCTTCCGAAACGCCAGCGCAAGGAACTCATGCGCGAGGTGGGCGTGCTCTTCCAGTCGGGTGCGTTGCTCCAGAGCCTCACCGTCGCGGAGAATGTGGCCCTGCCCTTCCAGCAGCATCATCCGGAAATCTCTCGCGACCGACAGTTGCTGGACGAGACAGTGCTTATGAAGCTGCGCGCCGTACGACTGGCCGTCCATGCCGGGAAATATCCGCGCGAGCTGAGCGGCGGGATGAAGAAACGCGCCGCCCTCGCCCGGGCCCTCGCGCTCGATCCTAAGCTGCTCATCAGCGACGAGCCGACCTCCGGCCTCGATCCCGTGAGCACGAAGGAGATCGACAACCTCACCATCGCGCTCAGCCGGAAGAGCGGGGCCACAGTCATCGTGGTCACACATGATCTGCTGAGCTTCCAGCGTATTGCCACGCGGGGCATCATGCTCGGTGCGGAGCGCGACGGAAAAGTGCGCGGCACGGCGCTGATATCCGGCAGCCGCGAAGAGTTCTTTGCAAGCGACCATCCGTTGGTTCGCAGTTTTCTCCATCCCGAGGATGGCGGCGTTCTTGTCGCCACGGGGAAGTCGTGTCAGACTCTGGAACGAACAGTGCACGTGCGATGACCACGAAATTCTTCAGATTTCTGCGTGGTCTCTACGACCCCTTGCTGGTGCTCCTCGTCGTTGGCGCAGCCGGGGTGCTCCTTTACGCACTGTATCACGCGGTGGGCGGCGGGCGCGGTGACAGCACCTGTTTTGAAGCAGCTCTCGACGACGTGAGCGGCATCAAGGAGCGCTCCAGCGTGCTCTTCAAGGGCATGCCCGTGGGAAGTGTGGGCGTCATGAAATATGACCCGGCCACAGATAAAATTTTGGTGCGCATAGACATCAAGAAACCGCGCGACATTCCGGCAAACATCAAGCCCTACGTGGAAAGCTCGCTTATGGGCCAATCCAGCATCGCCCTGCGCACCGAAACCACGGCCACCGCACCCCAACTGCTTGCGGACGTCGTCAAGCAGTACCAGGCAAAGAGCCCAGAGACTCTTTACCGCTTGGACGGCGTGCGCCTAAGCCGTGCGGACTCACTCATGCCCGGGTTCGACATGCGCGCGCAGCAGGCGATGGCGGCCGCGTCAGACGCCATGAAGGCCGCCTCAGATGCCATGGTGGAAATGAAGGTGCTTGTTGGCGACTGGCGCGAACTTAGCGGCGACGCTTGTCAGCAGCAAGGACAAGACGGTCAGCGAACTGCAAAAAGCGATTACTGCGCTCGACAACGCCGGGCAGGCAGTGAGCCGCAGCGAATCGCAGTTAAAGAAGCTCGGTGCCGCATCGGAGAAACTTGGCGATGCCTCCGACAGTGTGAAAGGCTTCATGGACATGATCAAACTAAAACCCAATGCCATGGTGTGGGGCATGAGCGAGCAGCAGCGCACAATACTTGACCAGCAACGGGCCGGTCACTCCAAACCTAGTCAAACAGCAAAGCATTGAACGGCGCAACGCCAGACTGCGCGGGAGGCCAGGGGGTCCTGGTGGAGACCCTGCTTGGTGTAGCAGCATCGCTCAGCGCCGCGGGCGATTTCGACGTGCTGTTGACGAACATCTTGCAGGGAGCACATGAGGTAATGCGCTGCGCAGCGTGTTCCATTTCACTGCCGGATCCCGCAACTGGTGACCTCCTCATCCACAGTTCACAGCGCGACTGGCGCAAAGAGGGGCCATGGCGTCTGCCGAAGGGCCAGGGCATTGCAGGCCGGGTCTTCGAAACGCGCAAGCCGGTGAACACTGCCGACGCCACGCAGTGGACCGAGCACTACAAGCGCATCGGAACGGACACTGGGTTGCCCGCCCAGGCGCTTTTGACTATTCCACTTATGGATGGGGGATCATGCCGCGGTGTCATGCAGGCCATGAACCCGCTGGACCGCACCGAGTTCAACGCAGAAGACATGCGCGTATTCGTCGCCTTTGGCTCGCTGGTTTCCGTGACGTTAGCCCGCCGGCAGGCGGAGGACGAGGCCAGGGCGCGCGCGGTCCAGGAGGCAGAGCGGCACGCCGAGCTGGAACTTGCGCGCCAGGTGCAAGCTACCTTCCTACCTCCGCCGGAAGCAGAGCACGGGCCGCTGCGCATCCAGGCATTTCTCGAACAGGCCACCGGGATCGGCGGTGATTGTTACTTCTTCCATGCGCCGCAACCGCACCTCCTCCTCGCTGGCGTCGGCGATGTTACGGGGAAGGGATCCTCCGCCGCCCTCGATATGGCGAGGCTGACCACGCGGATCGAGCTAGCCGCCTCACGCTGCACGCCGGAATCGTTCACCGCATGGCTTGTCGAATTGAACAACGTGCTCTACGAGGCCATGCACGCGGATGACAATGCCGTGGCGCTCACGGCGCTGCTGTTCGACACCGAGCGCAGGCGGGTTCATGCGGCGGCGTTCGCGCAACACCCGCCGCTCTGCCGCGACCATGTCACAGGAGCGTGGCGCGAGCTCGCGTGTCCGCGCCAGGGCTTTTTTGGGCAGCGCCGCTTCTCAGCTTGCAACGCCATCACTATCCCACTCGCCGCTGGCTCGCATTGGCTCGTCCATTCCGATGGCATCACCGAGGCCATCGCCGTCGCGGGCGCCGAGCTTGCCCGTGACGGGCTGGTCAACCTCCTTGAATCCCACGATTGGACGAACACAAGCCCCTCGATCCGATCGTGGACACCTGGCGAAAGAATCTCGCCAGCCGCGCACGCGACGACGCCACCCTCCTGCTGGTGGAAGACCGCACAACGTCACCCCCGCACGAATTCGCTGCTCTCTGCACCGCGGAGAGCATCCGCGCGGCACGCGCCTTCTTTGAGCAATGGGGCCGGTTCGCAGGCGTCCCGCACGACACGCTGCTGACGCTACTGGTCGGTTGCGATGAGATCCTCACGAACGTCATAAAGCACGCGTACGGTCTGGAGAAACTTCCCGGCCCGCTTTGGTGCGGCGCTGAGGTCTCACCTTCCCTCATCCGCTTCATCATCCGGCATCACGGCGCGGGCATCACGCAGGAGCAGGCCGCCGCGCAGGCGGATGCTCGCTCCCGCGAGGAAGGCGGCCACGGGCTGGCGCTCGTCCGCCGGGTGTTCTCGCAGGTGCATTTCTCCAAGGACGATGAGCGGGGATCGGAGATTGTGCTGGAGAAGGCGCTGCTGTAGGAAGCACTTCCAAGCATCGTTGGCGGCTCGTATCGCGGGAAGCTCCGGCGAAAAGTTAGCAGGAATTAATCAAACTTCTTTTGGGATGTCCGACGGGCGCAAATCAGCGTTGTAACTAGCGCGGAACTTCCGCTCGTTAGGCGTTTGCTCCGTGCCGGTTCCTTGTTCGTAAATTGGAGCGCGCTAACCAATCAGAACGGCAGAGCGTGCCAGACCGTTGAGCGCAGAAGGAAGTTCTTCTGCGATCATCTTACGAATTTTTGCGGGGTCGCTTACTCGTTCTCCGTCGGCCTCGAGCGTAGCTTTGCCTGCTTGCACGACCGCGGCCAAAGCTTCGACTAGTGTTGCAAAATCGCGTGTGCCATCGAGAAGCTCGAGAAGATTGCGACTAAGTGCGTCGTTCAGTTCGAGTCCCGTGTGCCGCAAGGTAGTGATCCTCTTCGTGCGACGGTTCTGATGACGCGCGACGGGACTCGCAACCGGACGTTCACTTACATCAGTCACAAAAGACGGTGCCCAGACGTGCAGTTCGGTGACGCCGGCGGCGAAGGAGCTCAACAACATTTCGCAGATGGCGTGGACGTTTTCGCTTTCATCTTCTTCCGCAGGAACGAGACGGCGCGCTGCCGCGAGTAATTCCGAGAAGTGAATTGCGTGAGGCCAGCACTGACTTAAATGAAGCAGGGCGGCTTTGACCAGCGGACGGCTGGCCTTGATCGATGCGCCCTTTGGCGTCCGAAACTCTTCAATGTCGCTGGAAGAGATATTCAGGTTTGCAGATTTCGGTTCGGCCTCAGACGCGGCGTAAAAATTAGCGATTACGCCAGGCTGAATTTTGTAGTCCAATGAAACTTCGCGGTGGCAAAGAAGAGTGCGACGGAAACGCCGGCCCATCAGGAAGTCGAGGTATTGCTCGCGCGCAAGAACGTCAGTATCGAGCTCGCGCAAAGCGGTCATTACCGCAGGATCGTACTCCTCCGGCTGCATTTCGTTGAACATGGCGTCGCCAAGAAATTGCAGACCATGCGCTGCGGCGTGCTCGACGAAGCGGTGAAAGTAAATCGGCCGCGTTAGCGGATTCAAATCGTCGTGGTAAAAGGCCCCGTCGCTGTATTCAATGGCGTGCTCGAGTTCTTTCTCGAGGAGCTCTCGGTAGAGATCGGGCTCTTTTTTTGAACCGGCGAGAAATTTTAGAAGTGCGCGTCCTTGGGCAATTTTCTGTTGCGCGTCGGCAGCGTCCCGCACATGGAAAAGCATCATCTCGCGAACCATGTCGCGGATATGTCCGCCCGGATAAGTATTGTAGCTGACGTAGGCAACGCCGTTTGGCGAAAGGCTTTCCGAGCAGATGGCGAGAATGCGGTCGCGCACTGGATCGGGGACCCAGGAATAAACGCCGTGCGCAATGATATATTCGAACGGATTACCCTCGGCGGCGAATTTCACGAGATCCAGTTGCTCGAGCCTTACATTGTGCAGTGAAAGGTCTCGGATCATTTCGTTACCCGCTGCGATAGCGCGACCGGCCGCATCAATTCCGACGAACTCACTGTTGGGAAGTCCGTAGGCCATGGAAATGAGATTGGTGCCATCACCGCATCCGAGTTCGAGCACGCGACATTTCTCGACCGGAACGGTCTGCATTCCGAAGAGCGCAGCGATCGTCGCTAGCCGATCCGGGTGAGTTTGAACATGCGCCAGGCTGGGATAGAGCACGTGGTCGTACGCGGTAAGTGATTGATCGCTCATGAATGCCTACTTACGAGTGATGGTTCAAAAAGTGGGAGCTTGCCAACGGTAAATGGCCTCACTACCATTAGGCCCTCAGTCTGACGGATTCTATGATCGACGTCGAAGAATTGTTGAAGCCTGTTTCGGAGAAGGAACCATGTGGAAAGGATTTATCTTACGACCCCGGCTTTCTCGCGTTAGACGGACTCATCGCAGGAAAGCCTGAGACGCAATTCTCTGCCGCGGAAGAGCCAGATTGGAAAGCGGTTCGCGACGCGTGTCTGGAATTGTTTGAACAGTCGAAAGACTTACGCGTGGCGGTCAAACTTTCTTTGACGTTGGTAAAACTGGAGGGCGCTGTCGGTCTTCGGAATGGTTTGGCATTGCTAAAGGGATTGCTCGAACGTTATTGGGCGGAGCTTTATCCAAAGCTCGATCCCGAAGAGAACAATGACCCGCTGGAGCGCGTAAACATTCTTTCCTCGCTCTCGACGCCATTAGGCACGTTCGGCGACCCGTTACGTTTCTTACAGCGGCTGCGCCAAGTCCCGCTGGCAAATTCGACCCGGATGGGATGGTTCAGCCTCGCGGACATCGCTGGCGACAAAATCATTTCGCCCGACGGCCAGGAAAAACCGATCGCCTCCGCCGGGCAGATCAAAGCGGCTTTTCGTGATACTAAGCCCGATGAGCTTGAGGGCACCGGTCGGGCTATCTCGGATTCCATCGCCCTCGCAAAAGAAATCGATGGCTTCTTGACGGCAACTGTAGGAGCCGGCCGAGCAGCGGATATGGGCGCGTTAATGGCTGTGCTGACTGAAATCCAGAAAAACCTCGCACCGTATATGCCGAAAATTCCAGGCCAGGCCGAAGTACAAAACGAAAATGCGGGAGATGCTGCGCTGGAAACAGCTTCTGGCAGTGGCGGCATTCAGTCGAGACAGGATGTCGTCCGAGTTCTCGACCGGATTTGCGAATACTACGCGCGAACTGAGCCATCGAGTCCGCTGCCTCTTTTGTTGCGGCGCGCGCAACGGATGGCGGAAATGGATTTTCTCCAGATCGTGGACGAACTGACGCCGGCGATGCGGGCGCAGCTCGATCCAATTGTTGGCGCAAAGGCGGCCGAGGAGCCCGTGAAAGCGGAGACTTAGGCGGGCGAATGCTTATCGAAAAAAAGGATTGCCATGCTCTCGCAAAAGTTCAGGATTGCACTGATGAGAGCCTGCAGTAATTTGTGGCCAATCGGCCCCACCTTGCGATCAAGTTCCGGAGGATAATCTATGCCAAAAGCGAGTAGCCAGAAATTCATTGCCCGAAACCGGGCGCCACGAGTTCAGATCGAATATGACGTCGAGATCTACGGGGCCGAGAAGAAAGTGGAATTGCCTTTCGTCATGGGAGTGATGGCGGATCTCTCGGGCAAACCAGCAGATTCATTGCCGCCGGTGGACGAGCGGAAGTTCCTCGAAATCGATGTCGATAATTTCGATGACCGCCTGAAGGCAACCAAGCCGCGGGTTGCGTTTCAGGTGCCCAATACGCTGACTGGCGAAGGCAACCTAAGCGTGGATCTATCGTTCGAAAGCATGGATGATTTCTCGCCGGCTGCGGTCGCCCGCAAAGTCGATGCACTGAATCAACTTCTCACCGCGCGCAACCAGCTTTCCAATCTGGTGACCTACATGGACGGCAAGAGCGGCGCGGAGGAACTTGTTTCACAACTGCTGCACGATCCGGCTTTGCTGAAATCGCTGGCTGCCGCGCCAAAACCGCAAATGAGGACGAAGCGAAAAGCGAGGAATAGAGTATGGCTGAGCGCAATCCAGAGACTGAAGTAGCGGCAGCACCTGTTGCGGCAACCGCGGAAGTCAACGAGTTCGAGACTCTTCTTAACAAGCAGTTCAAGCCCAAGACCGATACCGCGAAGAAGCGGTTCAGACGGCGGTCAAAACGCTGGCGGAGCAGGCGCTCGCGAGCACGACGTCTGATCACCAAGGACGCGGTAAGTTCGATCGAAGCAATCATTGCCGAGCTCGACCGGAAGCTCTCCGAGCAGATCAATCTCATTATTCATCACGAAGACTTCAAAGCCCTCGAAGGAACGTGGCGCGGCCTTCACTACCTCGTCACCAACACGGAGACCGACGAGAAGCTCAAGATTCGGGTGATGAACATCTCCAAGAAGGATGCCGGGCGCACCTTGAGAAAATTCAAAGGCACGGCTTGGGACCAGAGCCCGCTCTTCAAGAAGATTTACGAAGAGGAATATGGCACGCCGGGTGGCGCGCCTTACGGCTGTCTCATCGGAGATTATTAGTTCGATCACTCGCCGCCGGACGTCGAGATGCTTGCCAGCATGGCGCAGATCTGCGCCGCCTCGCACACGCCATTCATCGCCGCGGCGGCGCCGACGTTGATGAACATGGATACCTGGCAGGAACTGATGGATCCGCGTGATCTCACGAAGATCTTCCAGACGCCGGAGTACGCCGCGTGGCGGTCACTGCGCGATTCTGAGGACTCGCGATACCTCGGGCTCACGATGCCGAGACGCTGTCTCGCCTGCCTTACGGCGCGAAGACCAATCCGGTCGACGAATTCGACTTCGAAGAAGACACCGAAGGAGCGGATCACTCCAAATACTGTTGGTCCAACGCGGCCTACGCGATGGCTGCGAACATCAACCGCTCTTTCAAGCTCTACGGCTGGTGCGCGCGAATTCGCGGCAGCGAAAGCGGCGGCATGGTCGAGGAATTGCCGGTGCATACATTTCCGACCGACGACGGCGGCGTGGACATGAAATGTCCCACCGAAATTGCGATCACCGACCGTCGCGAAGCGGAACTGGCGAAGGCCGGATTGATGCCGCTCTCCCACTGGAAGAATACGGACTACGCCGTCTTCGTCGGCGCGCAATCGCTTCAGAAGCCTCAGGAATACGACGACCCCGATGCGACGGCCAACGCCAACCTCGCGGCCCGACTGCCTTATCTTTTCGCGACCTGCCGGTTTGCGCATTATCTCAAGTGCATCGTGCGCGATAAGATTGGCTCATTCAAAGAGCGCGAAGATATGGAGCGCTGGCTGAATCAATGGATCATGAACTACGTCACGGCCGATCCGAACGCGTCCGAGGAAGTAAAGGCGCAGTACCCGCTGGCCGATGCCGAAGTGACCGTCGAGGAGGTTGCTGGCAATCCTGGCTACTACACCTCCAAGTTTTACCTGCGACCGCACTTCCAACTCGAAGGCCTGACAGTTTCTCTGCGTCTGGTGACGAAGCTGCCCTCCGTGAAGAGCGGAAGTTAGCGAGAAATTTCTCAACCTAAGCCTGGTGAATCTGTGCCGGCATCGGGAGTGGGTTGTCTAGTTTAATGCAGGTAACAAGGCACAACCAAGAAAGTTAATACTATGGCAGCAGTAGATTATTTCCTGAAAATCGACACCATCAAAGGCGAGTCGAAGGCGGATAAGCACAAAGACGAAATCGATGTCCAATCGTTCTCGTTCGGCGCCTCGCAGAGCGGCACATTTGCCACTGGCGGCGGCGGCGGAGCGGGCAAGGTAGCCATGCAGGATTTCCATTTCACCATGGGAATGAACACGGCCAGTCCCGCGCTTTTCCTTGCTTGCGCAACGGGCCAGCATGTTCCCAAGGCGGTCCTAACCTGTCGAAAAGCAGGCAAAGATCAGCAGGAATTCCTGAAATATACGATGAGCGATATATTGGTCTCATCCTACCAGACCGGCGGTTCGGGAGGCGGAGACATTATCCCAACGGACCAAATTTCGCTCAACTTCGCGAAGATCGAAATTGAGTATAAAGAGCAGAATGAGAAGGGACAAGTGACCGGCTCGGTCAAGAAGTGGTTCGATCTGAAGAGCGTCAAGGGTGGGTAGAAGTTTGCGCTACGGAATGCGGCCAACGTGAGCCAACAATTGCGGCGGCGGGCTGCCGCTGCGCCGCGGGCGAAACTGCCACCCTCTCTGCGAAGTGGGTGCGCTCTGTCAACAAATGATGCCTGACCCCTAATTTTGATTCCCTAATTCTCCCTGCGGGCCAGCATATTCCCAAGGCGGTCCTAACCTGTCGAAAAGCAGGCAAAGATCAGCAGGAATTCCTGAAATATACGATGAGCGATATATTGGTCTCATCCTACTAAACCGGCGGACACGGAGGCGGAGACGTCATCCCACAGGACCAAATCTCTCTCAACTTCGCATCAAATTGAGTATAAAGAGCAGGATGCCAAGGGACAACTGACCGGCTCGGTCAAGAAGTGGTTCGACTTGAAGAGTGTTAAGGGCGGGTAGAAGTTCGCGTTACGGAAGTGCAGGCCAACGTGAGCCAGCAACTGCGGCGGCGGGCTGCCGCAGTTCCGCGAGCGAAACTGCCATGTTCTGCGAAGTGGGTTCGCTGTCAACAAATGATGCCTGACCCCTAAATGCTCCGTGCGCCGGTTAGGGCGGGCGCTTGTCGAAGCCGAGGCCGTGGTGCATGGCGCACTGGGCGAACGAGTATGCGTTCTGCATGTGCAGGTTGAAGTCAAGTTGCGCGTAGTTGCGCTTGCCAGGATTTACCGCAGTGCCGAATGAGTCCTCAATGGGCAAGCCGTTGGGTGCCGGTTGTTCGGAAGCGGCGTGCGAGCAGGTGGCATCGGCGAAGTGGCCCCCCTCGTGAATCAGCACCGCGGCGCGCATGTTGGCGTTGGAATTGTGGAAGTCGCGACCGATGGTGACAAACGCGGAGGGGATGTCGATGCCGCCGAGCGGTGCCGTTGCCTTGTCGGGAACGCTCGGGTTGCCGATGACCCGGGAACTGCCGGGGCCGATGACGTTGAGGACTCTTTGGATCTTCGAGAACATGTCCTTGATCTTGAGCAGCCGGTCCATGGCCACTGACGTGGGAACGCCCGGAATGTTGACCTTGAAGTGGGTCTCGATCGAGGTGTAGAACGCGATGTTTGCGGGGGACAAGGCGTCGACGCTCAAGAGCTTGACCTGGATCACATTGATCTTAACAATCGTCGAAGCGACCCAGGATTTTGCGAGGGGCAGACTGGCGTCTTTATCCGCCAGGAGCATGAAGCCAGTAAGCTCCACGGGCGCGTCTCCAACCAGCCTATTTCCACCCGCGAAGGATCGGCGAGCGCTCTGTTGGGTGTCGGGTGGGAAGATGCAGCGGGGGGTCCGGTCGTTGCTCTGCTCGGAGGCAAGCAGCTCCTGGTCGAGCCGGTCGATCGTCATCTTGCCGACGATGTTATCCGCCTGCGTTTGATAAGCGCGGTTCACAATGTTTCGTTTTCGCTTATAAGCGAGGACAGCCGCTGCGGTCCCGGGACCGTAACTCCCATCGGCAGCGATAGCCGCGCCGTCTAATTGGATCAACGCCAGTTGGATCTTGCGGACGTGCTCTCCCCTCGCACCCGGCACGATGTGTGCGGGGTCCGATACGGCAGCCGCTTCGAGTTTCGAATCATTACGCAACAGTTGAGATTGAAGGGCCATAAGAGTTTCGTTGGAGGTTTGTGCGCTTAGACGCCTAGACCTTATGGCTGTGGGTGGGGGTTGAGCAAGCAAGCGTGGGGTTGAAAGGAGTGGTGTGTTTGCCGTTCAATTTTCGCGGGCTACTCCGGTAAGAGAGCAGAGCCGCATGAACGGCCGGGACAAGGTGTTCCGGAGTGTTCCAGTTAAACAAGACGAACAAACAAACACACCGATGAAAAAGAACTCTATTTACCCTCAACGCTACGACTCACGAAGTGCCGTGGTGCTCTTCGTTTGTTCATTGGATTATGAAGAAAGCTGGCCGCAAAGGGAGGAATAGCGCTGGCAAGCAGTTGGGTGGCGTGGGGAAGCGGAACTCCCTTATCCTAGAACGCCGCCGTTGCGGTGATCCGGCAAAAGAATAAAGGGCAGGCGGTCTTTCGCTTATTTGCGCTCTGATATTAATCGAACATGCGGATGACGATTCAGCCATCACTGCGCGAGCATTACCGGCGCCTCGGACCGAAGAACAACACCACCGGCGCGATCCTGCGGCGACGTCTCTAGGCGAACACGCCGGACACGAATCCGCCTTCGAGGGGGTGGGAGGTGTAGTAATTGATCGGCCTCCTCACATGGGTGCCGGTGAAAATAAACGGCGCACCGGTCCGTGTGTTCTCGAAGACCGGCATGCCCCCTTCGTTATGAAGAACGAACTGCGGGTTTTGGGTGGGATCGGGAAACCATGGTTCCATGACAAAGACGCTTCCGTTCTGCTCATTGAAGCCGTGGAGTACGTTGACGTGCCCGCGAAGCGGACCGAATTGAAAACCAACAAACATCGGGAACGTGTGGGCTCGAATCATTTCTTCGAGTTCTTTTTCCTTTGTCCGCTTCCGATTCAGGAGGACGCCCGAAAGGTTCACGGTCATCAGCCCGTTGACGGTGATGGTTCCATCTTGCAGAACATCCGTGCCGCCGGCCTCAAGCACCTTTAGTTGGGATTTGGTCCGGATATTCTGATTGGCTGCCGTCATCCACGCCAGACTTGCGGCCCAACATGCCGTGGCGTCCAGTTGCCCCTCCGGCGATGGAAGCGTAAAGCCTCCGGGTGAAAGGTCCGCGAGCTCGTTCATGAGTGCCAGCGTTTTCCCGAGCGGATCGACTACCCCGTCGACAATGAATAAGTCACCCTTAGCCTTCTGGAGAGACTGAAAGGCCAATATGGCCTTGAGGATTGTCCCAGGACAATTACCATCTACGCCGGCGAGCAGTGGGGCAAACAAGACTTCTTTTAGGCCACCCTCGCCCGCCGGAATAGCGGCGAGAAGATTTGCGATCTTTGTTTGATCCGCAGACAAGTTCTTGATCGGAATCGAGCGAGGCAAATTACCGACATCCTTACCAACCGGTGCGTCAATCGTGATATCCATTGGATGTTTCTAATTGTCTAAGGCAAGAAAGCGAGTCTGTAATGCACTGCAAGCTTTTGCGGGAAAAGATTTTCGCCCCGACGCTGGCCGGCTGATCTTTGACGAACCGATGGAATGTCTAGGTCTGCTGCGCGCTAGGAAAAAAAGTAAGTGAAAGCTCGACGCGTCATGCTTCCGTTGTTCGCAGCCACCGCAATAGCACGTGACTGGAATTAGCTTGGTAATCCGAAGCCTAAAGGTGAAACTCTGGATTTAGCGGTAGCGATTATCATTTTTTTTGATGTGAGCGTAGAAGAATACATTAAAGCTGGCCAACTGGATGAAGCGCTCGCCTCTGCGCAAGAGGCGGTACGCATGGTCAAATGGGGTCAGGCATCAAATCTTGACAGCAACGAATTTTGTACCGAGAGGAGGGCGTGCCGCGTAGCATTCGCATTGAATATTCCGGGGCTTTTTACCACGTCATGGCCAGAGGCAATCGCCGCGAAGCGATTTTTCGCGACGAAGCGGATCGGCGTTTCTTTATAGAGACGTTGGGGGAGGCATGTGCGATGACGGGCTGGCGCATCCATGCCTGGGTGCTGTTGAGCAATCACTACCATCTTTTTGTCGAAACCCCAGAAGCGAACCTGAGCAAGGGGATGCAATGGCTGCAGAATACCCTGACTCGGCGCTTCAATACACGGCACCGTTTATGGGGCCGGCTATTTGGCGACCGCTACAAGGCGGTGTTGGTCGAGGGTCGCGTGGGGGACTATTATGAGACGCTGATGGATTACATTCACCTTAACCCAGCGCGCTGTGGACTGGTACGGCCGCAGCGCAAACAAAGTTTACTCGATTATCCCTGGAGCAGCGTAGCCCAAGGGTATGCCTTGCCCGGCGGTAAGCGACCGAGTTGGCTGGCCGCGAAGGATGGGTTGGCGGCCTTTGGCTATGCGGACACGGCCAAAGGACGGCGGCGGTGGGTGGAACGGCTGGACCGACGCATGGTTGAAGAGGGCACGGTGCGCTGTGGACAAGTCCCGCTGGGCGCGGAGGTCGACGCGCGGTGCAGTCATTTGCGGCGTGGATGGTTTTGGGGAAGTCAGGCCTTTGCGGAGAAACTGCTCCAACTGGGGCAAACCACGCTCCGTCGCGACCGACACCGAGGATACCGGGCCAGCCTGGAAAAGAAAGCGCACGATGCCGCGCGGGCGGAGGAATTGCTGCGGGAAGGACTGCGGGCGGCACAACTCGGGCCAGAGGAAGCGCGACGGTTGCCGGGTTCCGACGCGCGAAAGGTGGAGATCGCGCGAACCATCTGGCAAATGACAACGGTCTCGCAGAGCTGGTTGGCCGAACAGCTCGGTATGGGAAGTGCGGCCAACGTTAGCCAACAATTGCGGCGGCGGGCTGCCGCTGCGCCGCGGGCGAAACTGCCATCCTCTCTGCGAAGATGGGTGCGCTCTGTCAATAAATGATGCCTGACCCCTAATGCCCCTAATGCCCCCTCAGGATAAAAAGCTCCAGGATGAAATCGATGTTGTTAGTTGGACTTGGGAGTATCAAGTAGCGGCTCGGCGCATTTCGGCGGCGGAGCCGGCTCCGAGAATCCTCCGGAGCGAATACCCGGCTAAGCACTAACGCTTCATTCGCACCAAAATCGCAGCGCAACGATTAGCCGCGTATCAGGCGAGGCCCTACATAAAAATTAGGCAGCGCCTGACTATGCACGACGCCGCTGACCTACTACGTTATCGCGAGTGGCAAGGAGAATTCGCCAATGTCGGTAAGGGATAATATCATTAATGTCGCGCTCGGCTGGCCGAACCCCGTCAGCTATAAGTTAGTGAAAAAAAGCTCTCAACCTCCGCGGTGAACCGTGCCTGCATAGGCATAGGTTGTTGTTGAGTGAGAAAAAACTAGGCACAGAGCCCTTAGAAACCAAACATTATGGCAGCAGTAGATTATTTCCTGAAAATCGATGGCATACAGGGGGAATCGAAGGCAGATAAGCATAAGGACGAAATCGACATCCACACATTCTCCTGGGGGGCGACGCAGAGCGGGACCTTTGCCACCGGCGGTGGCGGGGGAGCAGGCAAAGTTGCGATGCAGGACTTCCATTTCACCATGTACCACAACAAGGCGAGCCCGGCACTCATGCTGGCGTGCGCGCAAGGCGATCACATCAAACATGCGATACTAACCTGCCGAAAAGCTGGTAAAGAGCAGCAGGAGTTTCTGAAAGTCACGTTGAGCGATTGCCTGATCTCATCCTTTCAAACCGGACGGCGGCGGTGATGTTACTCCGACGGACCAGATCTCACTCAACTTCGCGAAAATTGAGGATGAATACCAACGAGTAGGATGACACCGGCAGACTCCTGGGCTCACTCACGAAGTCGTTCGATTTGAAGACCGTTAAAGGCGGTTAGGATATCATGTTATCCGATTTGATTGAGGACTAACTCAGTTTATTGGCTTTCAAGGTGCAGAATAATTACGCCATGCAATTTGAATGGATGGTTAACCTGAGCGCTTTTTGGGGACCCCTCGCTCGGCCCCTGCCCAGCGGGTGGCTATCACGATCACTCCGGAGCTCGGACTATATTCTCTATTCGCCTGATCTGTGAGTTCTTGGTCGTTGCTTTCGTCCTGAAAGTGGCTAACTCGTGACTCCCATACCTCCATGAAATTGAAATCGAAATTGTTCAAAGGTGATCAGGCGGTACAAGCCTGTCTTGTTGATAATTCAGCTCACATCAAGGAGGGGGCAATGGGGAAATATGTGTCCAAGATCCACACGGCTTTGTTCGCCATCGACGGCCTATCGGTTTCTGCCGATGAGTTGCGTATGCAGCGCTTCGGTAAATCCACCGCCGCGGCAGTCCTAGCTTTTAAGACAAAAGGAAAATCATCAACTACACCTATGGAACCCAAGTAGACAAGATCATCGGAGTGATGACGATGGCGGCCCTTGATAAAGAGATGCTGAGCAATGAAATGCGGCCGCCCCGGTCGCCATATCCTTCGACTTATGGAATGAAAGTTTCATAATTTCGATCCCATGATTTGAGGCAGAGCAAATGGCCGTTAGCATTGACTTGTCATCGATCAAAATCAATGTGCATGCTGATGGTGTGAAGCCGCAAATCACCTACGACAATTCAATTCGTACTTGGGGGCCAGAGGTTTGCCGGCGGATACTTTCACTTTGATCTCAAGCAGAGACAAGAGCTAAAAGGAAAGAGTGAAGCCTTTACAGCAGATGCACAGGTCCGCTTCTCGAAGGACCCCGCAGACACACTCGATGGCTGGGACGTCGGCTTTGTTCAGATTGTCCGTCAGAAGACCTTGAGAGTGCGTTACGCTGGACGAACTAAATTTGAGGGCTCGGTCGTTTGTGATATCCTGCAGGAATTTCCTAACACGTACTGCTCGATGCGGTGTCAACGGCGACGGTCCCGTGGGTATGGTACGCCGGTTAATAAATATAGTTTCAAAGGCTCGGTAGCCAGCCCGAGTACGGGGACAACCCGCAACTATATGTGCCCGCAACAACAGTTAATCGCGCGGTGTCAAACGTTGATAATTTTCTGCTCGATTTTAACCAACACATGGAATTCTGGACAATTCTTACCGCGATCGGTCCGACAAGTTCTGCCATACTTGGCGCACTTCCACTGGCGCGTTGTGCGGGCCGTCGCCTTGGCTTGGGTGGCAGGATCTCCTATTCCAATGGAACGGGGATCGTTCGAGATACTGGAGAAATTTGTTCTCGGGCCGCCTTCTGAAGCTGATTTGCAGCCGCTTCTGACAAATCCAACGACGCCTATCGCCAATGACGTGTGGCCGAAGGCATATAATAATTGCATAAAGAGCTTTACCAGCCATCTAGAGCTTGATACGTGGCCTTTTGATGCCTGGGACGGCTTCTGGGGGTGAACTGAGGTTAGGAGGTGGGAATTGGTAAATGGTGGTAAATGGGGTCAGGCATCAAATCTTGACAACAACGAACTTTGCACCGCGAGGAGGGCGTGCCGCGTAGCATTCGCATTGAATATCCCGGGGCTTTTTACCATGTTATGGCCAGAGGCAATCGCCGCGAAGCGATTTTTCGGGACGAAGCGGATCGGCGTTTCTTTCTAAAGACGTCGGGTGAGGCATGTGCGATGACGGGCTGGCGCATCCATCCCTGGGTGCTGTTGAGCAACAGTACCATCTTTTGTCGAAACCCTCAGAAGCGAACCTGAGCAAGGGGATGCAATGGCTGCAGGCTAGGCCGAGTGCGCGTGCAGAATTTTCGTCTGATTCCGCAGCGAAGACGTATACCTCAGACAAGTTTCCAGCGGAGCTGATGTGTGTGGTCCCGCCACCGCCTAACCCTGGGCTCAGAGGTTCAACCGCGACGCTCGGAGGTTGAACACAAACCTTGCGGTTTGGACATCCAATTTTGAGGCTGATTGAGCGCGAAGTGTCCCGTAAGATCGGGAGTAAAGCTTGGCAATCTGAACCCAAAGGTGAAACTCTGAATTAAAGGGCAACAATATCCAGATCTGCCGACATGGACGTCGAAGAATACATCAAAGCTGGCCAGCTCGACGAAGCGCTCGCCTGCGCGCAGGAGGCGGTGCGAAAGACGCCGGCGGAGGCGCGTCCGCGCATTTTACTTTTCCAATTATTCAGCGTGCTTGGACAGTGGGAGCGGGCTTTGACGCAACTCAATGTGCTCCGGGATATGGATCCCGAGTGCATGGTCCTGGCGGAAATTTTCCGGCCGGTGTTGCAGTGCGAGGCATTGCGTGAAGAAATTTTTGCCGGCAAACGCAGCCCGTTGATCTTCGGCGAACCAATGGAATGGATCGGTCTGCTCGTGCAGGCCAATGCGCTGCTGGCGCAGGGACAGGCTGCCGCGGCGCTCGAATTGCGCGACAAAGCTTTCGAAGCTGCTCCGGCGACAGCCGGCAAGACTCAATGATCAGCCGTTCGAGTGGATCGCGGATGCTGATTCGCGTTTCGGACCGATGGTCGAAGCAATCATCGACGGGAAATATTATTGGGTCCCGTTCTTTCGGATAGCATCCCTCACCACCGCGCCACCCGAGGATTTACGTGATCTTGTCTGGACCGCGACGCAGTTTGTCTGGGCGAATGGCGGCGAAGCGCCGGGATTTATTCCGACACGTTATCCCGGCACGGAGAAGGCAACCGACAACTCACTCCGGCTCGCGCGCAAGACGGAATGGATAGATCAGGGCAACGAGCTGTTCTTCGGTGTTGGCCAGCGTATGTTCGCCACCGACCAAGCAGAAACCGCGCTCACGGAAGTGCGCCGGATCGAATTCACGCAGTCGTAATGCTCCTCCAATTCGATGGCTGACCCTTTCGGCGAAAGAATTCAGCCGTGCCTGCTGGATCGTCTCACCGACGAGAATCCAGAAGCCGTAAAGGAGAGCAGAAACGAACGCGTCATTTCAGTAAAGCGTTATCGCGAAGGCGTGCTGCGCGATCTGATTTGGCTGTTGAATGCGAAGGCGCACACGGCCGAAGACGGTCTGGATGAGTTTCCCGAGGCGGCACGATCGGTCTTGAATTTCGGGACCCGCGATCTCTGCGGCTTGATTTCATCGAGCCTGGATCTGCGGACACTGGAACAGGAAATTGCCGAAGCGATGCGTCGCCTTGAGCCACGGATTAATCCGGGTTCCCTCGCGGTCACGGCAGTTTCCGGCGCGCAGAAATTTGCAAATGGAATCGCCATCGAAATCCGTGGTGATCTCTGGGCCTATCCAGTGCCAGAACAACTTTATATCCGGACCGAGATCGATCTTGATACCGGTAAGTATACAGTGTGAGATGCGATGTTAGGCTCGTTCACGTATGATACGTGAGCCAAACCGCACCGCTCAATGGATCGCCGACTCCTAAACCACTACAACATCGAGCTCGCGCATCTGCGGCAAACGGCGGCCGAGTTCGCGCAAGAGTTTCCGAAAATTGCCGGACGACTGGCGCTGGATCGCGAGGCCAAAGAGATTTGCCCCGATCCATTCGTGGAGCGTCTGCTCGAGGGATTCGCGTTTCTTACCGCGCGGGTGCAGGTCAAACTTGATGCCGAGTTTCCCCGGCTTACCCAGTCGCTCCTGGAGACGGTTTACCCGCAATATCTCTGCCCGATGCCTTCGATGGCGATCGTGCGGTTTGAGCCAGATCATCAAGCTACTCCACCAGAGTCCTACCTGATTCCGCGCGGCACGGTCTTGCGGAGCAATTTGCGGCCCGGTGACAGAACTGCCTGTGAATACCGGACCGCGCACGACGTTCAACTCTGGCCTTTGCGACTGAACGAAGCGCGTTATTACACGCGAGACGTTCCTCAGCTCGAGCTGCCAGAATCACTCGGAGGTCGTGCCGCGATTCGGTTCCGATTGCAGAGCGCTGGCGGCATTCCGCTAAAGACCCTGAAGCTGGATCGGCTGCCGTTTTTTCTTCGCGGAGCCGATGAAACGCCCGGAGCGATCTACGAGCAGATTTTCTCGCGTGGCACTGCCGTGATCGTGCAGGCGGTAACGGAAGAACGCAAAAAACCGCGCACGATTTTGCCGGCAGCTTCCGTTCGTCGCGTCGGATTTCGCGAAGAAGAAGCTCTTCTTCCGAACAGTCCGCGCGGCTTTCAAGGTCATCGATTGCTCCGCGAGTATTTCGCCTTTCCGCAGCGCTTCCTTTTCTTTGAACTAACCGGCCTGGCGACGGCGTTCCAAAGCCTCGAGGGCGACCAGGTCGATCTCATTATCGTTCTGAGTAATCAGGAAGTAAGGCTCGAAGAGCGCCGGATTGACGCCTCATTCTTCGAACTTTATTGCACCCCGGTCATCAATCTTTTTCCGAAGCGCGCCGATCGGATTTTAATCTCCGATCGCTTTTCGGAATTTCATGTCGTTGCCGATAAGACACGGCCACTGGACTTCGAGGTCTTCGAGATTCAGTCGGTCTCCGGCTACGGAGTTGGCGCCGATGAAGTGCAGGAATTTCGGCCGTTTTATCTGGCGAAAGATACCGATGTGCAGACAAGCGGATTTTTCACCGTGCACCGGGTGCCGCGAGTTTTGAGCGAGAAGGAGAAGAAGTTCGGGCAAAAGAGTTCCTATGCCGGGTCTGAGGTCTATCTCTCGCTCGTGGATTCGAATGCGGCGCCGTACCGGACAGACCTGCAACAGCTTGGGGTGACGGCGCTCTGCACGAATCGGCATCTGCCGATTCAAATGTTGCGCGGCCAGAGCGGCGGCGATTTCTCGATGGAGTTAGCCGCTCCCATCACGTCGATCAGTTGCCTAACGACGCCGACTGCGCCGCGCCCTGCGCATGCCGATGGAGAGTTGGGTTGGAGAATCGTCAGCCACTTGTCGCTCAATTACCTTTCGCTGCTCGACGATCCGGCAAATGAAGGCGCCGCTCGCCCTGCGACAGTTGCTCAAACTGTATGTCGATGCCGCTGACGCCATCATGCGCAAGCAAATCGAAGGCATTCGTTCCGCCAAAAGCCGTGCCGTTGTCCAGCGCGTCGAGGTTCCGGGACCGATTGCCTTCGCGCGCGGTCTGGAGATTTCGTTGCTCTTTGACGAGACCGCCTTTGAAGGATTCGGAATTTTCATTCTCGGCGCGGTTATCGAACAATTCTTCGCCCGCTACGTCTCGCTGAATTCCTTTACCGAGACTGTGATCAAATCTCAGCAACGTGGTGAAGTCATGCGATGGAAACCTCAGATCGGCCGGCGCCAACTGATTTAGCTGACCAGTTCGAGCAAACGCCTTTCGCGTTCGATTTCTTTCGCGCGATTCGATTGCTCGAAGCCCGGCATCCTTCTTCGACCAGGGTGGGCACGTCGCATCGATCCCCGCGAAGATCCGATTCGATTTGGCCAGACTCCTTCGCTCGCCTTTGCACCTTCTGCGCTGGAAGCCTTTCGCGAGGGGCAAGGCGGTCGGCCGGGCAAAATGCTGGTTCGTTTCTTTGGACTATTTGGACCGAACGGTCCGCTTCCTATTCACCTTACCGAATACGCGCATGAGCGACAGCTCCAGGCGAAGGACAACACTTTTGTCGAGTTCTGTAACGTGTTTCATCACCGATTGCTTTCGCTCTTTTATCGTGCCTGGGCCGTCAATCAGAAATCCGTCGACTTTGATCGCGCCGGTCAGATCAACCGAACAGTCTTCCCGCATCGAGAATTGGACCGGTCCGCGGTTTCCGCTCTACATCGGAAGTTTGTTCGGTCTCGGAATGCAATCGGTGCGTCACCGAGACGAAATTTCAGACTGGGCAAAGCTGTTCTACTCCGGCAGACTCACCTGCCAGACCCGCAACGCCGAAGGACTTGGCGCGATCGTGCAGGATTATTTCGGAATGCCGACTCAAATTCAAACTTTTATGGGACAGTGGCTTGAACTCCCTCCGGCGAGCATCTGCAAGATGGGCGACTCGCCGGCGAGTGGCAGCCTCGGTGTTACGACAATCGTTGGCTCGCGCTTCTGGGATTGCCAATTGAAATTTCGAATCCGGCTTGGCCCGATGAGCTTTGCCGAATTGCAGCGTATGCTTCCCATCGGTAAATCATTTCGACAGCTCAAGTGCTGGGTGATGAACTACGTCGCGGAGGAATTTTTCTGGGACATGCAGCTCGTCCTCAAAGCCGCCGAAGTGCCGCAGATTTCGTTAGGCCAGGCCGGCTTGTTAGGCTGGACGAGTTGGTTGAAGAGCATGCCTTTTACACGTGACGCGGACGACGTGGTCTTGAATCCGATGGCGGCCTAACGAGTTCCATATTATGGCTGAAATCAAACGCACCGCCCTTTTTGGAAAGCTCAACAGTCTCGCCTATAAGGCGATCGAGGGCGCAACGGTGTTCTGCAAGATGCGCGGCAACCCGTACGTCGAGCTGGTCCATTGGGTGCACCAGATTCTGCAACACGCCGGACTCCGATCTGCACCGCATCATCGGCAAATTTGGAATCGATCAATCGCGGCTCGCCGCCGACCTGATGGCGGCGCTCGACAAGCTTCCGCGCGGCGCGACGTCAATCTCGGATTTCTCACCGCATCTGGAAGAAGCGGTCGAGCGCGGATGGGTTTACGCGTCGCTTATTGTTCAATGATTCGCAAGTCCGCACCGGATATCTGGTCATCGGAATTCTGAATACGCCCAGCTTGCGGCACGTGTTCACCGGCATGTCACCGCAGTTCGGAAAAATTAACGTCGAGGAACTTTCCGATACTTTCGCGCCAGATCGTCGCAGGATCCGCGGAGGACTCGCTCACAGCGCAAGCGGGTCAGGTTGGCGGTGGGGTTGCGCCGGGAGAAGCGAGTGGCGCGATGGCTCCGGCCACGATGGGGAAGCAGGAAGCGCTCGGCTCGATTTTCCACAGATCTCACCGAGAAAGCGCGCAAAGGTGAGATCGATCCGATCGTCGGCCGCGACGAGGAGATTCGGCAGATCGTCGATATCCTCATGCGGCGCCGGCAGAACAATCCGATTCTCACCGGCGAAGCGGGCGTCGGAAAAACGGCGGTGGTCGAAGGCTTCGCGTTGCGCATCGCCTCCGGCGATGTGCCGCCGGCGCTCAAAGACGTGACTCTTGCGCACGCTTGATCTCGGTCTGCTCCAGGCCGGCGCGAGCATGAAAGGCGAATTCGAAAATCGATTGAAGCAGGTCATCGACGAAGTGCAGGCGTCGCCCAAACCAATCATTCTATTCATCGACGAAGCGCACACGCTCATCGGCGCGGGCGGAGTGCGGGCCAGGGCGACGCCGCAAATTTGCTCAAACCGGCGCTGGCGCGCGGAACCTTGCGCACAATCGCGGCAACAACCTGGGGCGAGTACAAAAAATATTTCGAAAAGGATCCGGCGCTGACGCGGCGTTTCCAGGTGATCAAGGTTGAAGAGCCGTCGGAGGAAAAAGCTGTCCTCATGATTCGGGGTTTGTCGCCCGTCCTTGAGAAGCATCACAAGGTCGATGTTCTGGATGAAGCGCTCGTCGCGGCAGCTCAGCTTTCGCATCGCTACATTCCTGCGCGGCAATTGCCGGACAAAGCAGTGAGTCTCATCGATACCGCCTGCGCCCGCGTCGCGATCAGCCAGCACGCAACTCCACCGGAGGTCGAAGATTCCCGGCGGCGCGTGAGCGCTCTGGAAGTGGAGCGCGACATTTTGGAACGGGAAAGCGCGGTTGGAATCGACCACGAGACGCGTCGAACGGAGATTGCCAAAAAGCTCGAGGAAGAAAACGCGAACTTAAAGCGCCTCGATACCGATTGGCAGCAAGAGAAAGAGGTAGTTGAAAAAATCCTGACGCTACGCGCAAAACTTCGCCCGTCCGCGAATAGAAATGGCGCTGAACCAAGTGCCCCGAGCGCTGCTGTCGACGAAAAACAAACGGACGCGGCGGCAGACAAAACTCAGCTGCTGGCGGACCTTAAAGCTCTCGAAAAGGAACTCGCGACGCTTCAGGGAGAGACTCCGCTCGTTTTCCCGAGCGTCGATGAACAAGCCGTTGCGTCCGTGGTCGCGGACTGGACCGGAATTCCGGTTGGTCGAATGGTAAAGAACGAAATTCAGGCGGTCCTGAATCTCGCGGACAATCTCGAGAAGCGCGTTATCGGGCAGCGGCATGGGCTCGAAGCTATCTCGCGGCGAATTCAAACATCGCGCGCTCAGCTTGGATAATCCCGGCAAACCGATCGGCGTGTTCTTGCTGGCCGGCCCGAGTGGTGTCGGCAAAACCGAAACCGCACTTGCCCTGGCCGAAACGCTCTATGGTGGTGAGAACAATCTCATCACCATTAACATGAGCGAATTCCAGGAAGCGCACACCGTCTCCACCTTAAAAGGAGCGCCGCCCGGCTACGTTGGTTATGGAGAGGGCGGAGTGCTAACCGAAGCGGTGCGCCGGCGGCCTTACAGCGTCGTCCTTCTCGACGAAGTCGAGAAAGCGCATCCCGACGTGCACGAGATTTTCTTTCAGGTTTTCGACAAAGGCATGATGGAAGACGGCGAAGGCCGGTTGATCAATTTCAAAAACACGATCATCCTGCTCACGACAAACGTCGGCAGCGATCTGATCATGAATCTTTGCAAGGATCCGGAATTAAAACCCGATGCCGATGGAATCGCGAAGGCGTTGCGGCAGCCAATGCTGAAAGTCTTTCCCGCCGCGCTGCTCGGTCGGCTCACGGTGATTCCTTACTACCCGCTGAGCGACGACGATGCTCAAGTTGATCATTCGTCTCCAGCTCTCGCGGATCGAGCAGCGCATCGCGGCCAATCACGAGGCGGCGTTTACCTATGACGAAGCGGTCGTCGATCTGATTGCCACGCGCTGCACCGAACTCGAAAGCGGGGGACGGATGATCGACGCAATCTTGACCCAAACACTTTTGCCGGAGATCAGCCGTGAGTTTCTGAGCCGGATGATGGAGGGCCAGCGAGTGAGTGGCGTCCGAATCGAAGCAAAGGATAACAACTTCGCCTTCAACTATGAAACCGCGAAATGAGACGGTAGTAGCTGCACTAATGCGGTCTTCCGCCCGCGTCGCCGAAATGTGAATTCACCCTATGCCTCTCGATCAAGCGACTCGCCAGATCGCGATTGATACGCCGCTCGGTGCGAATGTGCTCGTGCTGCGCAATTTCACTGCCACCGAAGAACTTGGCCGGCTCTTTCAAATCGACGCCGAATTGCTTAGCGAAAATTTCCAAATCTCTTTCACGGACATCGTTGGCCAGAACGTTACCATCCGACTCAATACCATCCAAGCTGAGCCGCGTTTCTTCAACGGTCACGTCCGCGCCTTCGGCAGACGGGCGCTGTTGGACGCTTGGCGCACTATCACGCTGTCATCGTGCCGAAGCTTTGGTTTCTCACCCGCACGGCCGATTGCCGCATCTTTCAGAATAAGACAGTTCCTGACATCGTGAAAGAGATCTTACAAGAGCGTGGGATCACCGAAATCGAAGACACACTGACGGGCAGTTACCGCCGTGGGAATACTGCGTCCAATATCGCGAGACTGACTTCAACTTCGTCAGCCGGCTCATGGAGCAGGAAGGCATCCATTATTATTTCAAGCACGCCAAGGGAAGTCACACCCTCGTCCTGGCCGACGGTGACAGCAGCCATCCGACGTTTCCCGGTTACGCCGACATGTCGTTCCACCAAGCCGGTCGCGGAGTCGTAAACGTCCAGGGCATCACGCGAGTGGACGATGGCTCAGGAAGTGCAGCCGGGCAGCTACGTCCTCAATGATTACGATTTCGAGAAGCCGAAGACGTCCCTAAGCGCTCCGGCAAAGATCGACCGCGAGAACGTCGAGGCCAATCACGAGATGTACGACTACCCCGGCGAGTATGACCAAGTTTGACGACGGCAAGCGTTACGCCCGTATCGCGCATTGAAGAGCTGCAAGTCGGCTTTGAGACCGCTCACGGTAGCGGAGACGTGCGTGGGGTCGCGGCCGGGTTCAAGTTCAATCTGACGGTGCTCCTCGCTCCGATGACAATGACAATTATCTTGGTCGTCTCCACGATCACGCACGCTGAGTCGGAAGGTTTCCTTTCCGACGGCGGCGCCGATGGCGACGGCGGCTTTCGCGTGCAGCTTCACCGCCATCCGCGCCAACACGCCTTTTCATCCGGCGCGGCTGACGCCAAAGCCGATCATTCAGGGCGCGCAGACCGCTGTGGTGACCGGGCCGAAGGGTGAGGAAATTTACACCGACAAGTATGGGCGCGATAAAGGTGCAGTTCCATTGGGATCGAAAAGGAAAGAAGGATGAAAACACGACGTGCTTGGATCCGTGTCGCGGAACCGTGGGCCGGCAAACGACTGGGGCAGCATCTTCACGCCGCGCATCGGTCAGGAAGTGGTGGTGAATTTTCTCGAAGGCGACCCGACCAGCCACTCATCATCGGCAGCGTTTACAACGGCGATCAGATGCCGCCGTACGATTTGCCGGCACAACAAGACCCAAAGCGGTGTTAAGACTCGGAGCACCCTCAACGGCACCCCTGCCAACTTCAATGAGATTCGTTTCGAAGACAAGAAAGGTCACGAGCAACTCTACATTCATGCCGAGAAGAACGAGGACATCGTCGTCGAAAGCAATAAGACAGAGAACGTCGGCTATGATGAAACCATCAAAATCGGCCATGATCGAACCGAAAAAGTTGGTCACGACCAGTCCATCACCGTTCTAAATGACGACACGCTGACGGTGGCGATGAACCAACACCTAACAATCGGCATCAATCAGCACGAGGCCATCGGCCAGGGGCGGACGACGACAATCGGCGTCAATGACACTCTGGGTGTTGGTGCGGCACGCTCCACCAATATTGGCGCAGCCGATTCGCTAAACGTTGGCGGCGCGATTAGCATTACCGCTGGTGGCGTGATCACTATCACAGCGGGCGCAGCCATCACCATTACTTCAAGTGCCACCGTTGCTATCACGGCACCGGCCATCCTGCTGAACGGCAGACCCGTACTGCCAGTGCCCACGCCGATCTGACGCGAAGATTCCTGCAAGGTGACGCGCATTCGCGCAAGTTGCCTGCTGCCGAGCCGTACGACTATCATGGCAGGATCAAGGCGTCGTCACTGTTACAGGTTTGCGACAAAGGCATGATGGTGGACAGCGAAGGGCGAATGATCAATTTCAAAAATACAATCATCCCGCTCACGGCAAATGTGGCAGCGACCTGATCATGAATTTGTGCTAGTACCGGAACTGCAACCTGATGCCGATGGAATGGCGAAGGCGTTGCGGCAGCCAATGCGTATTAGACCTGATGCCGCTTCGCTCATGGGAGTATCCCAAGGTCTGAGCAAGCAGCATACCCCGCCGAACCTCCCGCGAAATGGATCGTAGCCGAGTGCCAGACGATCGACGCGAGGCGAGAGAACAAGCCGGATTAACCATCGCTCCAATCTTGACGCGTTGATTTTCGCTTACGAAAGCGAAAGGTTTAGATTTATAGTTCCCATGGCACTAACCCAAGCCACACGCATCGCGACTCTGACTACGCCGCTGGGCGGCGACACGCTGGTGTTTCATTCATTGAGTATCAGCGAAGAGCTTGGCCGCTTGTTTAGTCTGGACATCGAGGCTGGCAGCGAGCGTGGTGATCTCAAGGCGGACGACCTGCTTGGCAAGGGCGTCTCCGTCGAAATGCAATGCCCTCGTGGCGGGGTCCGATACTTTCACGGGTTTGTCAGTCGCTTTAGCCGCATTCCAAGGCCGGGCACTCGTTACTTTGCCTATCACCTGACCGCGGTGCCCTGGTTGTGGTTTTTAACCCGTCATTCAGACTGCCTCATTTTTCAAAATAAGACATTACAAGACATCCTGCGCGACGTGTTTGGCCGGCGTGGTTTCAGCGATTTCAAATTCCAGCTTTCCGGTAATTACACGCCGTGGGAATATTGCGTGCAGTATCGGGAGACCGATTTCAATTTCGTCAGCCGACTGCTGGAACAGGAAGGCGTTTACTATTACTTTGAGCACGAGAAGGACAAGCATACCGCCGTCTTTGCGGACTCGCCCGCCGCACATCAGCCTTTTCCAAAATACGAGAAGCTTACTTTCAGTGCGCTCACGAGCATTCACGAACATGATCAAGAACATGTTTATGACTGGGTAGCCGAAGGCCGGCATCACAGTGGAAAGTATCAACACACCGATTACCATTTCCCCACGCCCAATGCCGATTTGAAGACCCCGGAGTCCAACCCGGGAAAATTTGCCCACTCCGATTTCGAGATCTTCGACTATCCCGGAGAATACGACAAGCGGTCCGACGGCGAGCAATGGTCGCGAGTTCGGATGGAAGAACTCCGCGCAGACCGCGAAACCTTCCAAGGCGGCGGGGATGTCACCGGACTTGCCACCGGCCGTAAGTTCACATTGTCGGAAGGGCCCAGTCCGGCCGACGTCGGTGAGTATCTTGTGATCGCCAGTTCGATCGATCTTCAATCAAATATTTATGAATCCGGCACCTCCGGTGAAATGGGAGAGAGTTATCATTGCACCTTCACTGCCATAAAAGCCGCAGATCAGTTCCGACCCGCGCGCCTGACGCCGAAGCCGGTTGATTCAGGGTTGCAGACCGCAGTAGTGACCGGCCCGAAAGGCGAGGAAATCTACACCGATAAATACGGGCGGATCAAAGTGCAGTTCCATTGGGATCGCGAAGGTAAACACGACGAAAACACGACCTGTTTGATGCGAGTGGCCACGCCTTGGGCTGGCCAGAACTGGGGTGGCGATCAGCCTTCCGCGTATTGGGCAGGAAGTCGTGGTGGCATTTCTCGAAGGCGATCCCGACCAACCGCTGGTCGTCGGCTCTGTTTATAACGGCAAACAGATGCCACCCTACACGCTTCCCGACGAAAAAACAAAGAGCACCCTCAAAGCCGAAGCACGAAGGACGGTAGCACAGCAAACTTGAACGAGATCCGTTTCGAGGACAAAAAAGGCAGCGAGCAGGTCTTCGTCAATGCCGAGAAGGACATGGATCTGCGCGTGGAAAACGACTCACGCGAGTTCATCGGCAAAGATCGTCACTTATCGTAAAAGCCAACCAGACGGAGTTGGTTGAGGCCAACAAGCATGCTCACGTAAAAGGCGACCATGTCGAAAAGATCGACGGCAGCATGTCTCTCAGCGTAGGGAGCACCAGAAATGAAAAAATCGGAACCGTTGATACGATCGAAGCCGGCCGGGAGATCCACCTGAAGGCGGGAATGAAGATAATTGTCGAAGCTGGTGTGCAGATTTCGCTCATCGGACCGGGTGGTTTCATCGATATCGGCCCTGCTGGTGTTACCATCCAGGGAACCATGGTGCTGATCAACAGCGGCGGCTCGCCCGGTAGCGGTACCGACTCGACACCCGATAGTCCGAACGATCCCGATGTCGCCGATGATGGGACCAAGACAGGAAAACTGAACTAAAGAAAACGATCCCTCAGTTCATCAGACAGAATAACAAGAGAAGGAATCAATCATGCCTCCCGCCGCCAGAGTTACTGATAATGTAGCGCATCCGTTGCCTCCAGTCCTTACGCCTGGGCCTGGCAGTCCCAATGTCCTCATTGGTTTTCTTCCCGCGTGGCGCGGTGTCTCGGCTGCGGTGGCCGCCGCTCTCCAAGCTGCCAAACAGATCTCAGATACTACCATTCAGGTTGCTGAAGCTGCTACCCTCGCCGCCGCCGGAACACCGGGGCTCCAGCGGCCAAGGCTGCTGAAGAAGCGACAAAGGCAGCCGCTGCGGCATCGATGGGTGCGATGATCACCGGTGCAGCCGGCGGAGCGGATATCCACGCCTGTGTAACGCCATTGCCTATCCCGCCACACGGTCCAGGGGTAGTCATCGATGGATCGCCCACGGTTTTAATCAACAACCTCAACGCTTGTCGCTTGGGCGACACCGTCCTCGAACCAGTTGGCCCGCCTAATAAGATCGTGATGGGATGTCATGACCGTGATCATCGGTAATGTGGGTCAGGGGCGACCCGTGAATGTGAACCCCGGCCCCCCGGCCGCCGCTTTTCGTCAGGCCGCCGCGAGCGGTACCGCTTTGGTCTGCAAAGGCCCGTGCCCCGCCTGCGGGCATTTGTAGATTCACGCGAATGCCACTCACAACGGCACAACTCGCAGAAGCTCTTCGCGCGGAGATCCGTCTCGCTCCGGGCGAATCGTTATACGGAATCGTCGATTCCGCGCGCGATCTGGAGTTGGCTTTCGAGGCAAAGTGCCTCTACCAGCAGGAAATACTGTCGCTCTTCCAAGGCGATGCGGCGGAAGCGGTTGCTGACGTCGCGCCCTATCTCTTGATGATTGACCCTTCTGGCGGATATCTTGAAAACTGGGCGAATCACAAGGGCAAGAGTGCAGGCATTCTGCTCACGACCTCGACGGATCGGAATAATCTCTACGCGCATCTGCGCCAGATTTTTGTCGTGGAGGATGAAGAGCATCAGCAATTTTTTTTCCGTTACTACGATCCGCGAGTCTTGCGGAATTTTCTGCCAACGTGCACACCGGAGCAACTCGCTGAATTCTTCGGCCCCGTGCGTGCGTGGGTTTCTGAATCGGCCG
>CAVPWK010000003.1:0-19624 GCA_963709435.1 uncultured Verrucomicrobiae bacterium | reverse complement strand
ACTGGCCTGGCGCCGCCGAATGACCTGGAGGCGGCGATCCTTGCACCAGTCTCGGCCGGAAACTATACCGCTATTCTATCGGGCAACGGTGATGGGACGGGGATAGGTCTTGTTGAAGTTTACAAGCTGCAATAGCGGTCGCCCGCGGCTGAAATCTGTTTGTTGGTGAGTCAATAGCGCATAACGAATCGGGACACTGTTTTTTGGCGTCATTTCGCGACGTTTGGTGGAGGATAGGCGGTTTGGAAAGAGGCTCGCGAAAGACGCGGATAGCGGTCATTAGCTCTGACCTCCGTTTCGAACGTGGGTTGTAAAGCGCGACGTTAAGCTCCTACGCTGTTTGTAATAGAGGCACCAAGCTAAGGCCCAGCACATTAAGTATAGAAGCAAACCCTCTCCGATTGTCGTCCGAATCGTTGACGCCCATCGCGAAGGTCGCCGCTACATTATCCATTCTGCCGAACTGCTGAGCGCGTTCCTATAGCTCAAAAGCATCGGTTTAAGAGAAACAAAGTATTAGACTGTTTGGGGGTGGCCAGTAAAACTCACGCCGATTACGTCACCCGACGTTTCATCCGATCTTCGGCCAGACTGAAGAAGTCTGTGGGGCTGAATCTCTGCTGACCGCCGCTTTACGCGATTTCCAGATTCCAACTGGAGCCCCGGGTCAGTCTGAAGTGAGGCGGACTTTTCGGAAGCCTCATCAGGATGGTTCGTAGTTCCACGCGGAACTGGATTGCAATTAATCCAAACAATCCAAACCTGAGCAAGAACAAGAAAAAGAAATTAGAAAGAAAACTCGACCTCTGGCCGGCTCTGAGGGTTTGGCGCGGCGACATCAACGGTTCAACGATTTCCAAACTTTCCCGCGTAAGGGATCCAAAAATTTTACGCAGTACACCAGTGAACGGCGAGAAATGAGAACTCAATAACGAGGAATCAAAGAAGGCCAGAACAAGCAAAACCAAATCAACTAAAGGAACAAGAAAATATGACTGCTCTACACGTAGGAAAACTAATTTGCCGCTCGCCTTTGCGGCGAGGTCTCCTTCTCTCTACTTGCGCCGTTCTGTTGGGCGCGCCGTTGACTACTCAGGGCAGCCCTGTCAATTTTGTCACTACCGGCAGCCTCGCGACCGCGCGGAATGGTCACACGGCCACATTGCTGCCCAACGGCAAGGTGCTCGTCGCAGGCGGTCGCAACGGCAACAGCACTCTTGCGAGCGCGGAACTGTACGATCCGGCCAGTGGAACCTGGAGTGCGACCGGCAGCCTCGCCACCGCGCGGTTTTTTCACACGGCCACATTGCTTCCCAACGGCAAGGTGCTCGTCGCAGGCGGTGGCAACAACAGCGCGGAACTGTACGATCCAGTCAGCGGAACCTGGAGTGCGACCGGCAGCTTCGCTACCGCGCGGACTTTTCACACGGCAACGCTGCTTCTTAGCGGCAAGGTGCTCATCGTGGCAGGAGAGGGCAACAGCGCGCCGTTCGTTCTTGCGAGCGCGGAACTGTACGATCCAGCCAGCGGAACCTGGAGCGCGACTGGCAGCCTTGCCACCGCGCGGGCTGGTCAGCCGAGTGGTCACACGGCCACGTTGCTGCCCAACGGCAAGGTGCTCGTCGCAGGCGGTGGCGACATCAACGGCATCCATGCGAGCGCGGAACTGTACGATCCGGCCAGCGGAGCTTGGAGTGCGACCGGCAGCCTCACCACCGCGCGGAGTGGTCACACGGCGACATTGCTGCCCAACGGCAAGGTGCTCGTCGCAGGCGGTGGCGACGGCCACAGCATTTTTGCGAGCACGGAACTGTACGATCCAGGTAGCGGCACCTGGAGTGCGACCGGCAGCCTCGCTACCGCGCGGTTTGGTCATACGGCGACATTGCTGCCCAACGGCAAGGTGCTTGTCGCAGGAGGAGAAAACGTCTTCAACAGCGTTCTTGCGAGCGCGGAACTGTACGATCCGGCGAGCGGAACCTGGAGTGCGACCGGCAGCCTCGCCACCGCGCGGTGGGCTCACACGGCCACGTTGCTGCTCAACGGTAAGGTGCTGGTCGCAGGAGGATTTGGCAGTTCCACCGGCGGCGAACTTGCGAGTGCGGAACTGTATGACACGCCGGTTTCGCGACTCGCTAACTTCTCCACTCGCGGTTTCGTCCAGACTGGGAACGAGGTGCTCATAGGTGGCTTCATTGTTACCGGTGCAAGCCCTAAGCAAGTTATTCTCCGCGCACTCGGCCCCACGCTGGGCCAGTCGCCGTTTAATGTCCCTAACGCGCTGGCTAATACCGTCCTCGAGCTTTACGACGCAAAGAATGTGCTCATTACCTCTAACGACAATTGGGGGAGCGCCTCCAACGCCGCAGCCATCAGCGCCAGCGGCTTCGCCCCGCCCAATAGCCTTGAATCGGCTGTTCTTACCACCCTCAACCCCGGCAATTACACCGCCATCGTACGCGGAGTTAATAATGAGAGCGGTGTTGCGCTGGTTGAAGGCTACGATTTGGACAACACCGCCACAAGCAAGTTTGGTAACGTCTCCACCCGCGGCTTTGTCCAGACGGACGCCAACGTCATGATTGCAGGGGTAATTGTGCAGGGGCCCGACAGCGAGAACGTGATGATTCGGGGCTTGGGACCCACGCTGGGGCAACCACCGTTCAATGTGCCCAATGCTCTGCCGGATCCTTTCCTTGATCTTCATGACGCCAACGGCAACCTGATTACGGCTAACAACAACTGGGGAACCGCCTCTAATGTCGCCGCCATCAGCAGCAGCGGTTATGCTCCGCCCAATAACCTCGAAGCAGCTATCCTGACCACTCTTGCTCCCGGTAATTACACGGCGATTCTTAGCGGAGTGAATGGAACTTCAGGCGTCGGGCTAGTCGAAGTATACGCTCAGTAGCTGACAAGCTGGAACGACGTTGTCGGGGTGGTGGAAGTGTACGATACAAACACCGCGACTTTCCCGGAGCTAACAACCGTTTCGACTCGAGGTTTTGTTAGCACGGGTCAGAACGTGATGATTGCCCGCTTTATTAGCAGCGGAGGCAATGGCAGTCGCCAACTCTCCTTTCTTTGTAACAGAAGATAACAAAGAAAACAGACCCTGTTTTCGTCGCTACCTTCGTTTCCTTCTGTTAGTCAGAGTGCCCCTTCTTTGCGACATCCACGGTTCAACGATTTCCAAACTTCCCGCGTAAGGGATCCAAAAATTTTACGCAGTACACCAGTGAAGGGCCAGAAATGACAACTCAATAACGAGGAATCAAAGAAGGCCAAAACAAGCAAAACCAAATCAACTAAAGGAACAAAAGGTGAAATCACTCGAATTCTTCAAACCCACTCTGGCGACCACGCTGGCAATCGGTACTCGCGTGGCTACTATCCGTCCGGCCCGCCCAAGCCGGTTACACCGTAACGCTGCAGCAAGTCGGGCCCAATGTCGTCGCGACCGGAAGCGGAGCCATTAACTTGACTGGACTGACTTTTTCTCATTCGAGTTCCCTAAATCCCGGGATAAAGCCATCAGGCTTGGCTCGGCTGCGGCCTCGGTGGCAGCGTTTATATACACGGGGCCGACTTCTTCCAGCGTAGACACTTACTTCGGACGGGCACAGTGGACCGACGAGTTTCGGGAGCGCTTTATAACGTCTGCCAGCAGTGGCAGCGGCGACATGGTCGGGATAGCCACGATTTCTGGGGAATTCCAGGAATCGTTCTCAGTGTTCCAACGGGCTATGTCTCCGGTACTGCTCTATCGGACAGGGCGACCTACAGCGGCAGCGACTCTTGCAACCTTAGGCGTAACACCGGGCACCTACGTATGGACGTGGGGAACCGAGAGCGAACCAGAACTTCACGCTTCAAACCCTCCGGCAATCCCACCGGCGACCAACCTCACCAACGTCTCGACCCGCGCCTCGGTCCAAACCGGCGCAGGGGTTACTATCGCCGGATTCATCGTCACCGGAACGGACTCGAAACACAGTAGTGATCCGGGGCTCGGTCCGACCCTCACGGAGTCTGGCGTCACGGGAGTATTGGCCGATCCAACGCTGCAACTCTTCGATGGTAGTGGACACCCGATCGTCGTTTAACGACAATTGGAAAGACACGCAGCAAGCCGCGATTCAAGCCACCGGTCTCGCGCCGTCGTTCGATGTGGAGTCGGCCATCCTGCATCACTCTTGGCAGCCGGGGAATTACACCGCCATTCTGAGTGGCAACAATGGGACCACCGGTGTCGGCTTGGTAGAAGTGTACGATATAGCTACGGCGCCGTTGCAGAGCTAACAAACGTTTCGACTCGAGGTTTTGTTGGCACTGGTGAGAGTAGTGATGATTGCCGGCTTTATCGCCAGCGGAGGCGACGGCAGTACTCAAGTGGTGGTCCGCGGCCTCGGGCCGACCCTCGCGCAATTTGGCGTCTCAGGTGCTCTGGCCGACCCGGTGGTGACTCTGGTGGACGGCAACGGAAATGTCGTCCAGACCAATGATAATTGGAAAAATACGCAGCAAGCAGCAATTGAAGCGACTGGATTTGCGCCGCCCAATGACCTGGAGGCGGCAATCCTCGCACCAGTCGCGGCTGGAAACTACACTGCTATTCTTTCGGGCAACGGTGGTGGGACGGGGATAGGTCTGGTTGAAGTTTACTAAGTAGTGAGATAGAGGCCGCCCTGCGGCTGAAATCTGTTTGCTGGTGAGTCGATAGCGCATAACGAATCGGGACACTGTTTTTTGGCGTCAGTTCGCGACGTTTGGTGGAGGATAGGCGGTTTGGAAAGAGGCTCGCGAAAGATGCATTTAACGGCTATTTTCCCACGCTAAATCCGCCGACGTAGCTCAGCTGGTAGAGCAACGGTTTCGTAAACCGTAGGTCACGGGTTCGAATCCCGTCGTCGGCTCCAGCCCCATGCAACCTGCCATCATCGTCCCGACGCTGGAGGAGGTCGACAACATCGTGCCACTGGTCGAGCAGATCGAGCAAACGAACGTCCCGTTCTCCGAGATCATTTTCGTCGATGACGGATCTACCGACGGCACCCGGGAAAAGATTCGTTCGTTGACCGCTCAACACCGAGTTCGTCTGATCGCACGAGAGGGGGCCGAGCGCGGATTGGCCGGAGCAATTCTTGCCGGTGCGCATGACTCCACCGCCGATCTTTTCGTAGTGATGGATGCCGACCTCAGCCATCCGCCGGGAAAAATCGCCACCTTGTTGCAACCGATCCTGGCGAACGAAGCCGATCTGGTTGTCGGCAGCCGGTATATTCCCGGCGGCGCGACTCCGGGCTGGCCGGCGTGGCGACGGTTTCTTTCGCGCGTCGCGTCTGGAGTGGCTTATCCGCTCACTGGTGTGCACGATTCCATGGGCGGATTCTTTGCCATCCGGCGCGAGTGCCTGCTGCGTTTTGCTAGTCAAGCCGCCGGATTCAAGATTGTTTTCGAAACAATAGTCCGCGGCCGAGGATCGTTACGGGTGCGCGAGACGCCGATTGTTTTCCGAGATCGGCAATGCGGTACATCCAAAATGTCGTTAGCTCAGGCCATCCGTTTTGCCGCCGCCTGGTCCCGTGCAATTGGACGACGAGTGACGGAGCGGAAAAGTGCGGCGCGACCGTTGCCGGCAGAGAAATTATCTCCGGATTAAGTCTTATCCGCCTCGAAGTTCTATTACGAGTGCGCCTTGCGGCTTCCCCGTCTGTTTGACGTCGCAGGTGAACCCGGGGAGCGCACGCGCCTCGCGTGCTGGCGATGACGCCTCGTCATCGCGGACTTTTACTTTTCAGAGCATTGCGGCGAGGCGCCGCAATGTCCGAGCCGGACTCGCGTAGCACGCGAGGGCGCGTGCGCCCCCCAGACGAAGGAAGTCGCGACCTTTCGCCCTCCGTCACTCTGATGTCGTGGTAGTCGCGCAGATGCCGGCGTCGAAGCTCAGTCGCGAGCGCGAGATAAACGACGAAGGCGGCAAAAAGGAGGCTGCCATAAGTCTGGGCGAAACGCGGTGCGATTCCTGTGGCAATTAAAAGTACGAACGCAACGACGAGATACCTCAACACAGTCGAATCGTCCGAAGCTATGGTGCGTTTGATCAGAAGTGCGAGCGGCACCATTAACCATACGAACAAATAGCCGAAGGCGAGCGGGGTAAACATCAGGATCAAAATCAAAAGTGCGGCGAATTCGCCGGCGTCACTTTGTGGAGAGCGCTGGCGCGGCATTGCCCAAACAAAAGAAGCTCCCAGCATGAGCGCGCACGCAACAATGACAATGTTTACCGTTCTGAAATTTAAGTCGACGACGTTTGCGTAAGCCGCATTCGTTCCGTCGTCGAAACTGACCGGTCTGAGCAAACGATTGGCCACACCGAAAATCGACTGATTTTTCCAGCTATAACTTCGCGCTGGTCGTTGCGCGATCCCGCCTTCTTCATAGCGCAACATCCCGCGTTGCCACTCTCTAACATCATCCACCGTTCGTTGCCCTCCGCGAAATGGAATCGGCAGAATAAAGACCAAAATGATTAGGCTAACTAGAAGGGCCGCCGCGGCCGTCCAGTAGCGCCGGTAAATAAGGTAGGGAATGGCGAGCAACGGGAAGGCTTTGATCGTGGCCGCAACTGCAATCAATGCGCCTCCCAGGAACTGTCGGCGACAGCGCAAGCTGAGAAAAGCACCCAGCATGAGCGCGAGCAATACAAGACTGGGTTGGCCGAGATGATAGCTCGACCAGACAAATGGCATCACGACAAAATTCGCAATAACAATCGGCGAGTTTTGAATACGCTTTTCCGAAATCAACGCGCTGGTAAACGAGATGCACAGGACCCACGCGACGGTGTTGACTAACGATAAAATGAGAATCAGCAGGGCTTTGCCAAAAAATGCCGGCACTGCCAACATCAGCGCGCACATCGGCGGATACATGAACGGGAAAGTCTGTCCGTGGGGATAGATCTCGCCGCCATGCAGGACCGTTTGACCCGCTTGATACCACGTCCGGTAATCCATGTCCGTGCCACTGCGCAGAAACCGGATGAACGGAATCGAGCGTGAACGTGATCGCGGTCGTGATAAACAAGACGCGCAGGAACAACTCCGTGCGCGGAGCCTCTAATCGTTTCGCCAGGCCAGTCAGTCGAGCGATCACATCGTGGCTTTGCGTAAGCGCTTCATCAAGGCATCGGCAATTGCGTTTGTGCGCGGACCTTGTGCCAGTCGGTGCTTTGTTCGTAGGCATGCGCAATTTGAAGGATGCGCGCCTCGTCGAACGCTTTTCCGAGTAACTGCAACCCAATCGGCAATTTCTTCCCGCTCTCTGAATCGGCAAACCCACAAGGAACACTGATCCCGCAAATCCCAGCCAGGTTTGCGGCAATGGTGAAAATGTCGGCCAGATACATCTGCAATGGATCTGCTGTTTTCTCGCCCAGTTTGAACGCGGGTGTCGGGGCCGTCGGCGAGACAAGAGCGTCTACTTTCTCGAAAGCCCTGGCAAAATCGCGACGGATGAGCTCGCGCACTTTCTGCGCGCGCAAGTAATAGGCGTCGTAATAACCCGAGCTGAGAACGTAGGTGCCGAGAATAATCCGCCGTTTCACTTCCGCGCCGAATCCTTCTTCACGAGTGCGGGCATAGTGGTCAAACAAATTGGCAATGTTGTCTGCTCGATGGCCGTAACGGACGCCATCGAAGCGAGCAAGGTTGGCTGACGCTTCGGCAGTCGCCAGGATGCAATAGACGCTGACGGCGTAATCGGTGTGCGGGAGCGAGACCTCGAAAATCTCGGCGCCGAGTGCTTCCAATTGTTTTACCGAAGCCGTGACCGCGGTTTTCACCGCTGGATCGATGCCTTCAATCATGTACTCTTTTGGCAGCCCAATTCGAATTCCTTTCAAGTCGCGACCAAGATTCGTTGCGTAATCCGGCACCGGCGCGTCGAGCGAAGTCGAATCCCGCAGGTCGTGCCCTGCAATCGCATTCATGAGCAAGGCGGAATCGTGTACAGTTTTCGTTAGGGGTCCGATTTGGTCGAGAGAGGACGCAAAAGCAACGAGACCGAAACGCGAGACCCGACCATAGCTGGGTTTGAAGCCGACTACTCCGGACAACGCCGCGGGCTGACGAATCGATCCGCCGGTATCGGTACCGAGTGCCCCAAAAGCGATGTCAGCAGCCACAGCTGCAGCTGAGCCGCCGCTTGATCCACCGGGCACTCTGGACAAGTCCCATGGATTGCGCGTCAGCTGCACGCTCGAATTTTCCGTCGAGGATCCCATCGCGAATTCGTCCATGTTCATTCGTCCGAAGGGAATCGCACCATGTGCGCGCAACTTTTCGATCGCGGTTGCAGTATAAGGTGCGCGATAGCCGCCAAGAATCTTCGAGCCGCAGGTACATTGTTGGCCTTCGACGTTGATCAAATCCTTCAGCGCGATCGGGATCCCGCCGAGCGGCAAATCCACATCCGCTTTTTCTGCCTCGGTCAGAGCCGCAGCGAGATCGTGCGCCAGATACGCCCCGATTTTGTCATCAACCGCATTGATCCGCTCTTCCAACGACTCCAGCACTTCGGCCGGCGAAACTTCGCGCCGCCGCAGCAGATCCTGAACTTCGACGATGCTAAGCGCCGGCAGCTCGCGCTTCGTCATTCCACAACTTTGGTAACGATGAAAAGATTATTGGCCTGGCGCGGCGCATTGCTTAATGCCTGCGCGGGAGTGAACCAATCGCTTGCTTTGTCTTCGCGAAAGACATTGAAAATCGGAACAGCATGCGCTGCTGCTTCCACGCCCTCGACGTTCACTTCATTTAATTTCTCAGCGTAAAGCAAAACGTCACCCAGTTGCTTTTGAAAAAGCTCCGTCTCTTCCGGCGTCAAATGCAACCTGGCCAACTGCGCCACATAGCCGACGTCGAGTTCGCCCATTTTAGAAATGGAACCGGGTCATCAGCCACATGACGGCCGCGGCCAGTGCAATCACCAGAACCAGAAAAATGATCCGGCCTTCCCGGCGCTCCTTGCGCAATGAACCTGGCCGGCGCACGCCCCATTCATTGTCGTCCCATCGATTATCGTGCAATGACAATGATGCGTCGAGGCGGCTGCCGCGCTGGTTGGCTCGGTCCAGCAGTTCCTCCCGTTGCTTCCGCGATGTTTCCTGCGCCAGGCGCGGCGCGTCGTCGATCATCCGCTGCAATTTCAGCATCTGATCGCGCAGCGCATTCTCGCGCCGAGCCAGCTCTTCTTGTTGTTTATCAACCGCCGAGCCGGATTTAGGCGAACGCCGAATCATTCGCAAACCTTAACCCTTGGCCATCCACCAGAAGATTAGCAAGCTCATCAATGCAACCGCGATCAGAGGGAGCGAGAGGGCGAATCCGATCAAAACCCATTGGCCGAACGAGCGCTCGCCCCCACCGCGCATGACCTCAGGCGCGGCTTCCGGCAACGAGACATCTTCCGCATCCTGTGTCGCGATCGCTTGCAACCGGCTCCGCTGCTGGCTGAATTCCGCTCGCGCATCATCCACGGTGCTCAGCGCGCGGCTCAATTCCCGGTGCAAATCGGCCGAATTCCATCCTTTGGGATCAATCCCTTCCAAAATCTCAAGGTGTTGCCCGAAGCTCTCACGTGTGGCGCGCAATTGTTCGAGCTTCTTCTGTGTCTCGTAGGCTTCGCGTTCCAGCACAACAAGGGAACGCGTCAATTTGTCGGTCATCTCGGCCCGGCCACGCTCCAATTCCTCCTGCCGGCGGCTGAGTTCCTCAAGCTCGCGTTTTTGTTTCTCGATCTGCTCTTGTTGGCGGCGCAATTGCAGCAATTGCTCCTGCGCTTTTTGCACCTGCGAATCGAGCAGCTCAGGTGTGACTGCATCTTCGTCGGTTAGTTCAAGCATTTGTTCCATTGCACGAATCCGTTCTGGCATGGTTAGCGGAGCGGCGCGTCTCGTCCGCCCCAATTAAGTTGGACATTAAAGAGTCAAGTTCGAATTTCCAGATTTTTCATCGTCATCGACGAAGATTTTTCTTATGGGTCCTTCCAGTCAGTCGCGTCGTCCTTTAAATCGACGGCTTCATTTCCAACAACACGCCCTTGAAATATTCCGTCTCCGGCATGGTCGGTACGACTGGGTGATCGAGCGCTTGTTCGAAACGCCGAAGCCGTCGTGCCGATCGGCGCGCATCCACCAGCGCCGCCGAAATTGTTTCGGATAAAATTGCATTGCTGATGTGGTGGGAACAGGAAAACGTCGCCAGGATTCCGTCGCGCGAGAGCAACTTGAAGGCGCGTAAATGCAGCTCCCGATAACCGCGAATGGCGTCGCGTATGCCGCTTTTCGTTTTCGTGAACGACGGCGGATCGAGAATGATTAAGTCAAATTGCGCTCCGGCTTTCTCTGCGGTACGCAAATAGGGAAAGACATCCTGTTCGACCCAGCGTGCCGTAAGTTGATTGCGCTTCGCATTTTCGCGCGCTGCCACGAGGGCGTTCGTCTGCATCTCGACACCAATTACCTCGGTCGCGCCCGCCTGGGCACAGGTCAGCGCAAATGCTCCCTCGTTGGTAAAGCAATCGAGAACGCGTTTACCGGCCGCCAATCCTGCTACCGCCGGATAATGCGGAAGTTGGTCGAGATAAAATCCGGTCTTTTGCGCGCTCAGAGGATCGATCAGAAGTTTCACCCCACAGATTTCGAATTCGCATTCCCGAGCCTCGCCCCGCAGCACTCCGCTCTTTGGTTGTAAACCTTCTGCGCGTCGCACCGCAGCGTCGCTGCGCTCGATAATATTTCCCGGATTCAGAGCCTCTTGGATTGCGTCGACCAATATTTCTCGGCGTTGATCCATCCCAAGAGTCGTTAGTTGCAAAACAAATTGATCCCCATATCGATCGAGAATTACCCCCGGCACTCCATCGCTCTCGCTCCAAAGCACGCGATGCAGTTCCGGGTTCACCTGGCGGCGGGCACGATATTCCGCCGCCTGCGTGATTCTTCGTTTGAAGAAATCAACATCAAGCTCCTGGCGCCGATGAGAGAAACGCCGCGCCACAATCTGCGACTTCGAATTCCAGATCGCGCTTCCCAGCATTTTGTCGCGTCCGTCCTTGATCGAAATGACGTCGCCATCGGCCGGGTCGCCAAAAACCTTTAATACCTCACTCGAGAAAACCCAGTCGTGGCCATGCAGGATTCGGGCGCGCGGTCGGACGACAATTCCAGCCATAACAGGCGGAAAACGTCCAACGCTCAACGCTCATCGTCCAACGCTCAATAAAGGCCCCCAATTGGACGCCTATTCGTGAAAGCCTTCGGAGTTGAATGTTGGGCGTTGAGCGTTAAGCGTTGAAAAATGCAAACTGCAACCCTTCAAACGACGCCACAATCTTCAATCGACCTTCCCGGAATTAAAAAACTGCGCAGCGGTAAAGTCCGCGAAGTGTTTGATCTTGGCGATATTCTCCTTTTCGTCGTAAGCGATCGCCTCTCTGCCTTTGACGTCATTCTGCCCGATCCGATTCCATTCAAAGGCGCAGTCCTGAATCAGATCTCCGCGTTCTGGTTTCAAAAACTCGACTTCGCTAAAAATCATTTCATCACAGCGGATTTCGATGAATTCCCGCAATCGTTACGCGGATTTCGCGATCAGCTGGCGGGGCGGTCCATGCTGGTGAAAAAGACGGAGCCGCTCACGATCGAATGCGTGGTGCGCGGTTACCTCGCCGGCTCCGGCTGGAAAGATTATCAGCAAAACGGATCGGTCTGCGGAGTGAAGCTGCCGGCGGGCCTGCAGCTGGCCTCGAAATTACCGGGACCAATCTTCACTCCCTCAACCAAGAGCGACGTCGGTCACGATATCAACATCGATCTTGATCAAGCTGGTCGCATGATCGGCGCCGAATTAACCGAGCTCGCGCGCGATCTCAGTCTCGAACTTTACCAGGCCGGAAGCGAATACGCTGCTGATCGCGGAATCATTATCGCCGATACTAAATTCGAATTCGGAAAACTGGGCGATGAGCTGTTGCTGATTGACGAGTGTCTCACCCCGGATTCCTCCCGTTTCTGGCCCGCGGATGAATATCAGGTTGGCATCAGCCCACCCAGTTTCGATAAGCAATTTGTGCGCGATTATCTGGAGACACTCGACTGGGACAAAACGCCGCCCGCCCCTCATTTGCCGCGCGAGATCATCGAGAAAACGAGTGCAAAATATCGCGAAGCCTTCGAGCGACTCACCGGTGAGGAATTAAAGTAGCACAGCCAACCTGGCTGTCGGGCCAACGGGGTTCCGGGTTGTTGCAAGACCGCGGGAGCATCGATGCCCGAATTACTCACTGCACTGACGTTTCCACGGTAGCGCGCGAGAACAAAATCGTAATGCGTCAAAGCGTCGACCGGTTTGCCGCCATCTCATCTCGCACTATTTTTTTTGAGGTAGATTCGCTCTCTGGATTTAATGCCCAGGCGGCGAGCCGACTACACGCTGATTGCCACCTAGCGAGACGTTGGCGCCGGCGTTCACGTTGCCACCGCCGGTGCTGGCGTTGACGCTTATAGCCCCGGCCACATTTCCGCCGACGTTGACGGCGGCTGGAGGAATGTTGATTGTCCCGCCAGAACCAGGCGCAGCATTGCCTAGCAGCGATACAAGTTGAGCGCTACTTGAGACCGAAACTGAAGGGCCAGAGCCGAGAACATTGTTTACGGCATTTGAGGTATTAGTGGAAACGGTTGCAGCTACGGGCGCGCCGTTGCGACTCGGGGCTAAGCCGGCGAGTGAGCCGATGGTTTTGGTCAGCTGATCGTTTGACGCCAAAACCACGTTGGTTCCGTGACCCATGACCAAATTTGTCAAAGCAAGGGTTCCTTTTGTCAGCTCCTTGGCCTGGTCGTTGATTGCCGCCTGAATAAGCGGCATGCTGGGCAAAATATTACTGCCGGGAAAGTTTACCAAGGTCGATGTCCTAACGATCTGTGCCAGATCAACATCGACCGATTCGGGAATCTTTTTTGCGTCCGGTCGCATGATCACCATTTTTCCCGGATGCAGAACTAATGAATCATGGGATCCATTTCGCGATAAACGCAAGCTACCTTCGAGCACCAGAACCTTAAGGTATTGCCCAGGGCTATATTCCATCATTATCGTCGTGCCGGTGATGGCCGCCGTGACCGCCGCGGTGTGAATTTTCGCTCCGCCTAATCCTTTCGGCACTTGCAGAAGCATGGATCCTTTCTCCAGAGTCATGTCCCGTGTGCCGGTTTTGAAACTGAAAAATGTCTCCGCACCGACGCGCGTCAGGGTGTTATCCTGAAAAAGCAACTCCGAGCGGGATCTGGCGCCCGTCTGTAGACCGAGATCATCTTTGATGACATCGCGCACGGCAGCAGGACGATCGCCTTTTGCGGGCTCGATCACACTGACCCGGTTGATGATTTTGGTGACCTCGGCGGAGGTGAGAGGGCCAGCAACGGATTGCTCAACAAAGACGCCGGAATAGAGGGCGACAGCGGCTAGAGCAAACCTGGTCTTGAGCATATTCTGGCGATTGTTGTATAAATTCTGTATTTAGAATCGAATCATCAACCAGTTTTGGCCTCACCCCGAGAACCTCAGGTCCCACCAGTGGACCCCATCCGTGGGACGCAGCCGAAAGCGTTCTCTCTATCGGCATATTTCCCGCTGGGTCGGACCATCATGCCCAATAGGCGCACCCTGGTCGTCCTTCTCCTTGCAACGCTTTGTGCCGCAGCCGCGACCCTACTGGATTTCACCTCTCCCGGCTATTACAGGCAGACCGAATCCCGGATTCGGGACGCCATCGCCCGCTCCGGCCGCACCACTCCGGCTAATCCAGACCTGCTCTTCCTCGCCATTGATTCCGATTCTGTAACCCTGGATGAAACACTCGACCTTCAAGGGTTGTTCTCGTCCAGTTCAAGCGATCCCAGATCGCGCCGCGCCCTAGAGATCATGAGTAGAGGTTGGCCTTGGAACCGCGAAATCTACGCCATGATTCTGGAGCGTCTCGTCCGCGCTGGCGCAAAGGTTGTCGCTTTCGATTGCCTATTTTCCGCTTCCGCCCCCGGTGATGATGCATTTCGTGTCGCACTGGAGAAATTCAAGGCTCACGCGGTTATTGGAAGCAATTTCGTTTCTCCTGACAACATCGAGCGATCGTCCAGAATTCCTTCCAGCTATGAGCCGCCGGCCGAAACGTTGATCCCGAAGACACCGACGCAAGATGAACGCGTCGGGTTCACGAATTTTTTTGCTGATGAAAACAATGTTGTGCGCGGAGCTCAATATCGAGTTGCTTTTCGTGAGCCCGAGAATCCGGTCGCGACTTACCTTTCGTTGTCGGCACGCGTTGTTTCAAAAGCCGGGCATCCAGAACTGATTCCAAACGATCTCGCCGAGCATCTGATCCGGTTCACCGGCCCGCCACGAACGGCTTTTCGTCCCCGCCCACTCTTCGAAATCTTTGTTCCGGAATACTGGGAACACAATTACCGCTCCGGCGAGCTCGTCCGCGACAAGATTGTAGTCGTCGGGGCGGAAGGAAAGTGGCAGAAGGATGAATTGCTGACGCCGTTTGGCCCGATGCCAGGGGCCGAGGTCCACCTCAACGTTCTCAATGCCCTGCTCCATGGCGAATCAGTCAGAGACCTTTCGCCATTTGCCAGGGCAGTTGTGACGATACTGACCGCCATCCTCGGAGCTGTCCTGTGGCTAAGCATCCGGTCTCCGTGGCTGCGCTTGCTTGCTCTCGGGGGGATTGACGCCGCTGCACCATTTTTCGCCCTTTGGTTTTACAACCACCAAAACCTTTATCTTCCCTGCCTGCCACCACTTCTGGCCCTCAACTCGATCGTTTTTTTCTGCCTGGTTTCGGATTTCACCTTTGAACGTCTCGAGAAAGGCAGACTTCGGTCGACATTACAAACGCGGGATGACTTTACCCATATGATCATTCATGATCTGCGCTCGCCCCTGAGTTTGGTTACCGGCTATGTCGATGTTCTGGAACAAATGGCGTCCGAAAAATTGAATCCTGATGAAGCAGAGTGTGTCACCGGGGCAAAACGGGGCGCGGATGACATGAGCGACATGATCACTACGCTTCTGGATGTCGGTCGGCTCGAGGCAGGTAAAATGCCACTTCGCTTACAAGATCACGACCTCGCGGAGATCGCGCGCAACGCTGCGGATCGATTTACCCCCGTCCTGCGAGGTCGCACTCTTCGTTGCGAGATGCCACGCGAGCCAGTGGCAGTCTCTTGCGATGCCGATGTCATCCGGCGGATTCTTGAGAACCTCATCAGCAATGCGCTGAAATTCACAAAATCAGATGGAACAATTCGGATAAATGTTGAGCGCACGGGGGCTGACGTCACCATTTCTGTCAGCGACAACGGCGAGGGGATACCGCGCGACCAGCACGAACATATCTTTGAAAAATTTGGGCAAACAAACAGTGGCCGCCAACATCGGCATTCGACTGGTCTGGGGCTCGCCTTTTGCCAGCTTGCTGTGAAAGCGCACCAGGGAAAGATCGGCGTTCAAAGCGAACCTGGAAAAGGAAGCACCTTTTGGTTCACGCTGCCGACTCGCGATCAGTCCGGAGCGAACGATACGGGCAATTCACAATCGACTCACTTCGAGCGGATTGGGCAGTCCAATCATCCCCGGACGCGAGGTCCCCACCGTTTTCACGGTTCGGGAGGACAAGGATCAGGCGCCTAACAAGTCGCCCACCAGCGACTTTTCTTCCTTTAATTCGTTCACGCTCGCGTCGATTTTCCCGCGGCTGAATTCGTTGATCGGCACTCCGGTCACCACTTCCACTTTTCCGCTTTTCACGCGCGTCGGAAAGGATGCGATCAAGTTTTTCTCAACGCCGTAATCGCCGTTCGAACAGAGCGCGACGCTGTGCCAATCCTTCCCGGGCGTATCGGTTGTTAAAGAACGCACGGTGTCGATCACCGCGTTCGCAGCCGACGCCGCTGACGAGAGCCCCCGCGCTTTGATAATCGCGGCGCCACGCTGTTGAACCGTCGAAATGAAATCCCCCTTGAGCCACGCTTCGTCACCAATGACTTCGTTCGCCGCGCGCCCATTTATTTTTGCATTATAAAAGTCCGGATACTGCGTGGCGGAATGGTTTCCCCAGATCGTCATGTTCGCCACCGTTGTGACGTCGACGCCAGCTTTGTGCGCGAGCTGCGCTTTAGCGCGATTTTCATCGAGCCGCATCATTGCGAACCAGCGATCACTTGGGATCTGCTTCGCATTGTTCATCGCGATCAGGCAATTGGTGTTGCACGGATTTCCGATCACCAGCGTCCGCACATCCGCCGCGGCGTTCTTTTCAATCGCCTTACCCTGGCCAACAAAAATCTTGCCGTTAATTCCAAGCAGATCTTTCCGTTCCATCCCGGCTTTGCGCGGCACGCTGCCGACCAGCAAGGCCCAATTCACATCGCGAAATCCTTCGTCGAGATCGGCGGTCGGCGTAATCGATTTAAGTAATGGGAAGGCGCAGTCGTGCAGTTCCATGACCACGCCATCGAGCGCGCCAAGTGCATTCGGAATTTCGATTAACGACAACGCGATCGGTTGCTCCCGGCCAAACATCGCTCCGGAGGCAATCCTGAAGACGAGCGAGTAACCAATCTGTCCGGCGGCGCCGGTAACGGCGACTTTGATAGGAGAGGTCATGATTTACTTAGCCACAGATGAACACGGATGAAACACTGATTTTTCGAAACAGATTGCTGTCATCCGTGAAAATCTGTGTCAATCCGTGGCTAAACTCTTCGCGCCTTTTCGAGCAGCTCGCGAATAAGCTTCATTCTTCGCCGCACACTCCGGCTTACGCGCATCTGCTCAATCGTTTTCGGCAAACGCCGTGTCCAATTGCTCGCCGTAGCCGTACCGGGAACATTAAACCGGTCTTTGCGCGCAAGCAGATCGGTAATCATGACAATTGCGATCCATGAGTTGCTGTTAAAGAGTGCGTTCATCATTGCGGGATAAAAATCGCGTTCGTAGTCGAGGCCTTCGCGGGGCGCGATCCCGGCGAATTGCGCAATTTTCAACAGATCTTCCCGCGCTTGTTCGCGGGTCGGTGATGTTTCATCAAGCGCGTCCATCCATAACTGGCGAATCGGTTTGTGATCGTGGGTGGCATAAGTCGTGACCGATAAGCGTTCGAACTCACTGCCCGGCGTCATTCGACCGTGAAAAAATTCCCATTGCGGAATTTTAAACCCGGCGATGCCGAGCGACTGCAAGCTTGGGCGGACATATTTCGGAACAGTGCCAAGGTCTTCGCCCACTACACGAGTCGTTCCGCTTTCCGCCAGCACCATGCGCAGATATTCTTCGCCTTCACAGCGATTTGCTTCGGCATTTTCCGATTTTTCATCGTCGCGTGGCATGAAATGCGGCCATCGCCCGCCGGTCTTCGCCAGCATCGTATTCCAATCGAGCGGCAGGAACTCGGCGTTCTTGGTTGGTCGCCACGGAAAGGCGTAGATCCGATAAAAACCGAGCACATGATCAATGCGGAAGATGTGAAAAATTCGCTTCACGCCGCGCACGCGCTGGCGCCACCACGCAAAATCGCGCGTTCGCAGCGTCGGCCAATTGTAAATCGGGATACCCCAGTTTTGTCCCCATTTCATCGTAAACTCGTCGTCCTTGAAATACGGCTCCGGCGGCGCGCCCCCTGACCAATCGAGGTGGAAAATCTCCCGCTCGCTGAAGACATCTGCGCTGTAGTAGCTGACGCCATAAGGAATGTCGCCCATCAGCGCGACGTCACGTTCCTGAGCGAATTTGCGCACCTCGCGCCATTGCTCGTCCGCGATCCATTGCACGTAGGAAAAGAATTTCTCGCGCGCGGAAAATTGTCTGCGCGTGTCGGGTGATTGTTTCGCCAGCCACGCCCGGGCTGTCTCCGGGTTTTGATGTTCCGGCTGCCATTCATCCCAGGTTTCATTTTCGCCGTTTAACTCCATCAGCACGCGATAAAGTGAATAGGGTTTCAGCCAAATTGCTTCGCCTTCATAAAATTGATCGAATTCCGATTGCCGATTTGGCGCTGGGTTGACTTGGAAGTTTTCGAATGCGCTCTCGAGTAAATCTCGTTTCAGCTTTCTCACACGGTCGTATTTGACCGGCCCGTGCCGCAGCACATCCAAATTCTCGTTAGCCATCACGTTTTCGAATGCCTCCTGCGTCAATTCCGCCGGCGAACCAGGAGCGAGTTGCAATGTTGTCGGTTCGATCGCCATTGCGCTGATGGCGTTGTAGGGCGAATTATCGCCGCCGACTTCGTTGATCGGCAGCAGTTGCACGACCCGAAATCCAATCTCCCGCGCCCACTCAATAAATTCGCGCAGCGTCCCGACGTCCCCGATCCCGAGACCATGCTGGCTTCGCAGCGCAAACAACGGGGCGAGAACGCCTGCGATCTTATTTTCCGGCGAAAGGTTCATTTAGCCACGGATGAACACAGATGAAACACGGATCAGAAGACGAGTCGCTTATACTCGACTCTTGCACGGCCGAAGTTCACAAGCATTCCGACCTTAAAACCGGTTGCCTTCAGTTCGTTCAGTAACTGCGCCTCGTCGCGTTTGTCGTCACTGCGGCGCTATTTTGATTTCGACGGCGACGCAACCGTCCACCAAAAGATCGATATCGTAATCTCCTACGATCACGCCTTTGTATTGAACTTGGACGCGCTTCTCCAGTTCTGCAGTCGCGCCGCGTCGAAGTAGCTCCACTTGCACAGCACGTTGATAAACCCGTTCGAGAAATCCGTAGCCGAGTTGAGCGTGCACCTCGAAAGCGGCGCCGATGATTTTGCCGGTGGTCGCTTCGTGCAGAAGATTGGGCTTCTCAGATTCGTCGATTTCCAGCATCTGCTTATCGGTGTCTCATCCGTGTTGATCTGTGGCTAAACATCAGCCCGGTTTACTTGCCAATCTTCGACAAGTTCGTTCGGAATTTCTTTCAGAAACCGTGATGGCCGCTGGAAAACGTCGCCAAAACCGGCATTCAGGCGCATGTGGGGATAACTGAGATAAAGTTCGTCGCGCGCGCGCGTGATCGCGACGTAAAAGAGGCGGCGTTCTTCTTCGATGGCATCGCGTGTTTCCAGCGAGCGCGAGCTCGGGAACATTCCGTCGGTCAGCCAGATGACGAACACGGTTTGAAATTCCAAGCCTTTCGCCTGATGTACCGATGACAGATTTACTGCTTCCTTGTCCGCAGCTGCATTCGGCGTCGGCTCGGCGTCAACATTACTAATCAACGCGAGCTGCGACAGAAACTCCTGCGCGTCGCTGAATTGGCGTGCGAACGACGCCAACTGATTCAAATCTTCGCGGCGCAGCTCGTAGTTGGTGAAGTTCGCCTTGGCGTAATCATCATAGATCGCTTCCACCACCGACACGATCATCTCACTCGGCGGGTTCGGTTTTCCCTTTGGCGCAATTTCGTCGAGTGTTTGCGCCAGTTGTTCCCACATTTTTTTGGAGCGTGTGCTCACGCTGAGTTTGAGCAACCGCTCGCCGATGCTGTAGCCGCGGTCG
>CAVPWK010000002.1:0-53237 GCA_963709435.1 uncultured Verrucomicrobiae bacterium | reverse complement strand
CCATATAAGCAGCTTAATGTTGTCCCATTCCCACGGCGCGGTTTTCACGCAAAGGCTCAAAAGAAAGATCAGCACCGCGGCAGCGAGATACGCGACGTCGATCGATAGCTCGAATTTGCCGGAGCGAGGCCGATCGCTCTCCTGTTGAGCGACAATCCAAACCAGTGCGATCACGAGCGGGAAAAAGGCGCCAAAGTTAAATAGCCAAAAGAGGAAGAATTCCATTTTGAAATCTCCCACGGTTTGAGTCCAACCGAAGTGCCACTCGAGAATCGAACCCGCGCGCATGTGATCGGTCGTGAGCCAGACAAAAAACACCGCCGGGAGGACCGCAGCACCAACGAGTTTGAGGAGGGGCAATCTGGAAACCGGCCTGGTCAAGAAAAGAACGAGAAGGAGGATGCTAAGGGCGATGAATGTGTGGACATGAAACAACGGCATGGTGGCGTAGAGGATGTACTCCACCCAGACCGGCAATAGCTGGCTTTCGATTCTTCTGGATCGGAACCATACTTTGATCGCCATTGACAAAGTAATAGGAGGCCGGCGGGAATCGCGTAAAGAAGTCCGCGCTGGGTCACGAACATCGTCAGTGGAATACTCTTCCAGGCCACATGTGATGTTCCCTGATAATCGAGAAATTTGTGAGTATCGAGAAATTGATAACCGGCGATGCCGCCATTGAACAGGAAACCGGCAACGGTGAAAGTACCGCCCCAACGATACAAGGCATAGAAGGTGGCAAGTGACGCCAAAAGGCCGGTAACTATGAGTTGATGACGAAGATCGAATCCAAGATTCGTTAGAAGTCCGTTGAAAAGATCGATGCCGGCAGGGTAGCGTAGTTGGCTGAAAACGTAAATCGGACTTTCCGGCCACATGGCAACGCCATTGGCGAAAGTCTTGATATAGGTGATGTGTAAACCCAGGTCGCCGAGATTAAAAGGCGACTGAATATTAATGTTGTCACTCGCGAAAAAAAGAAGCCAGCAAAAGGAGCGAACCGCGAAAATCCCGAAGACGAATCCGACCAGGCACAGCCAGACAGAGCGATATTTCGAAAGTGGATCATCAATGGTGCTGCTGACGGCAGTGCGTGGAGGAGTCGGCGGCATGAGAAAAAAGGTGGCAAGTGCAGCAGTGGCTCCAGCCATCAGCGAGAAAAACGAAACGCTTGGATTCAGGCGGCCGGCAATCTCGGCCAGTAATACCGCCGCGACGGTGGAAACCGCGACATAGATAAGACCAGCCGACAACAGACGCATGTCTTATTGCTTCGCCGGGCGGATGATACCCGGCAGTCTGCCCGGGAAGAGTTCCTGAAACACGCTTACACGCAGATACAACTTGGAGGTGTCCTGATAGGGTCGAATCGTCAGCGGCTCGGTGAAATAGCTGTCATGGAGTTGGTTCTCGACCTGATCAATTTTGCTTTCTTCGACGAGGAGGAAATCGGCATCCAGTTTCGCGGGGTTATTGTCGTGCTCATAGTAACCGACTTGCGGGAAGTCGCCTAAAATCCAGGGCAAGGGATATGGACTGGGACGAATGATATGACCAACCAGGTGGTAGAATCGTGGGTCCCTGTGCGCCAGTTCCAGCAGTGGCGTGGTTAACTTATATATATCGTTGTAGGTCTGGACGTAAACGTACGGTTCGGCGTTAAAAAATCCCCTGATATTTGTCGTTAGCGGCCTGTTCCGGTCCCAGTTGGCTTCTATGAAGCTGGAGCAGCGGAAAAAGTTAAGCCAGATGGCGAAACTGAGCGAGACAATAAGGAGAATGGAGGCAACTACCGATGAAACGACAAGGCGTGTTCGAGGTACGAGAAGGACAAACCCGCCAAACGCGAAAAGCAACGGCCAGATGATACTGATGATGCACCAGGGTGTTTTGTAATGAATGATGCTGTAGGCCATGAAGGTGCCAACGCCCATGATGGCAAGGAAACGCATAGTAAGGGTTCGAAAAAGAAAAGTAACCCCACAGAGGACTAATCCGGCGCAAACCGGCCACTCATATCGAGCGATGAGTTCGAGCCAATAGTACCAGGCCTTTTCATGACCATGGCCACTGCTGCCGGTCTCGAACCAGGCGTGGAAGGTCCTGAACAAGTCCTTCAAGCCGTTCCAGTGGAAAAATGTGCCGGAATAGAAGAAAACGATGGCCCCAATACCCGTTAGGCAAACGATCGCAAGATCAACTGAGTTCCATTTCTGTGCGGCGGGCTTAGAGTCCTCGACTCCGACAATCCTCGTCGATACATAAGCGATCGGCAGAGCGAGCAGGGCGCAACCAAGGTGAATGATGTAGGTTTCCTTGGTCAGAATCATTCCGGTGATGCCCATTCCGGTGAACCAGAGATAGCTGAGCGTTCCTTCGCGCCACAGGCCAAGCAATCCGAGGACAAACATCATGGAGAAGAGAAGAAGCCAGACTTCATGAATGGAATAACGGCCATAAAAAATGAACCCTGGGGACACTGCCATCGTCAGCGCCGCCACCCGTGCGACCGGACGCGGAATTACGCGATCGTATTTCAAGGCCAACCACACTGCTCCAATGCTGGCCAGAACTACCGGCATGCGCAGCGCATATAAATTCCGGCCAAACAATGCCTGTGATAAAAAGAGGATGTAGAAGTGAAGCGGGCCGTGATAATTCGTCGGGTCGTAGCGATAGAACCCATCCTTGACCATCTGATCGACGAACCAGCCGTTGATCCCTTCGTCGAAATGCGGCGGTTTTATGTCGAGAAAAAGTACCCGCAGCGCGGTGGCGAGGCCGAGAATCAGCCAGAACATCCAGTTGCTTTCGAGTGCGTCCAAAACCACTTGAGCAGCGTCGGCCGGACCCGCGGAAAAATCCGCTCGCGCCGCTTTGCGACCACTGCTAGTACGCGAGGCGATGCGCATCTTGGTGACGGGCGGCTGCGGTTTCATTGGCAGCAACTTTATTCGCTACATTCTGAAACATTACAAGCCGGCCTATGTCACTAATGTCGATGTCCTGACTTATGCCGGCAATCTCGCCAATCTTGACGGTGTGACGGCGGATAACGGCGACCGCTACGAGTTTTTCAAGGCTGACGTTGCCAACGCCGATCAGATGGACGAGCTCATGACGGAGCATCAATTTTATGCCGTGATTAATTTCGCGGCTGAATCGCACGTTGATCGCAGCATCAATGATCCGGCGAATTTCATTCACACGAACGTGATCGGCACGAGCGTGCTGCTGGACTGTGCGCGGCGACACGGCGTGCAGCGGTTTGTGCAGATTTCGACCGACGAAGTTTATGGATCTCTGGGCAAAACGGGCAAGTTCACCGAACAATCGCCGCTTGATCCGAGCTCGCCTTACTCTGCCAGCAAAGCCGGAGCCGATCTGCTCGCGCTGGCGTGTTACAAGACGTATGGCCAGGAGGTAATCGTCACTCGCTGCTCGAACAACTACGGCCGCTATCAATTTCCGGAGAAACTGATTCCGCTCATGATTATCAAGGCGCTGCGCGATGAACCGCTACCGGTTTATGGCGATGGCATGAATGTGCGCGACTGGCTTCACGTGGACGATCACTGCGGCGGCATCGTGGCCGCTTTGTTCGAAGGAAAAGCGGGAACGATTTACAATTTCGGCGGCGGCCAGGAGATGGTGAACCTCGATCTTGTGAAGATGATTTTGAAGCGGCTCGGCAAACCTGAAAGTCTCATTTCGTTTGTCGAAGACCGGTTAGGCCACGATCGCCGTTACGCCATCGACTCCTCTTTCGGTCAACGGGAGTTGAACTGGAAACCACGCCACAATTTCGAACAAGGCCTGTCCGAAACGATCCAGTGGTACATCGACAACCAATCGTGGTGGCAACCGCTACTTGAGCGCGCGGGGAGATATTAGCGATGCGAAAGGCGGGGAGTGCGATTAGAATTAATCGCAGCCGAGTGTGACAATGGGCGCGACTGTCATCGCGCGACGGGCAGGGAGATAACTTGCCAGGAATGCCAGCGCTACGAGCAGGAGAATGACGGCGGCAAAAACGCGGGAATCTGTTGCGCTGACATTGAAAAGCAAGCCGGAAACAAGCGGCGCAATGGCACAGGCAACGATTGTGCCGCTAATCAATCCGATAGCTACAAGCCTCAATCCCCGTCCAATAATGAGCCAAAATACGGTCTGGCGTGATGCACCCAGCGCCAGGCGAAGTCCAATTTCGCGCGTCCGTTCTGACACGGCGCAATCCACGATGCTGTAAACACCGACGCTGGCCACCAAAATCGCCAGGGCGGCGAAGCAGGCAAGAGCGAAACTAACAATTCGTGGACGAGTAATCGAGTGAGCAATTAGTCTCAGCATCGGCTCCGTCGAGCCGACAGCCAGGCCAGGGTCGACTTCCGCCACCGCCAGCCGCATTATTGAGTCGATCTCCGGCGCGCTACTCTGCGGTGAGGCTGCCCGGACGATCACTTTCATTGACGGCTCCGACCCCTGGAACATGGAGAAGTACATTTCCTCGCGAACTGGCAGCGCCAGATCGAACGAACGAACATCACCTACTACGCCTATCACAGTATGCGTGGCCTGTATGGTTCCTCCGCAGATGATCTTGCGCCCAATCGGCTCAGTATCCCCAAACAAAAGCCGCGCCGTTGTCTCGCTCAGGATGACCACGTTTGAACTGTTTTGGTCATCTTGAGTACTAAAATCGCGGCCACGGCTTATAGGAATACGCATTGTAGCGAAGTAATCCGGGCTGATACAGCGATACCAGGTCACCGCGCGTTCGCCGACTACGGAAACCGGCCGTTCAGTCCGTGTGTAGGAGAGAAATGTGTCGTCGCGCGCTAGTGGAAGCCCGTAGGCAGTGGCAGCGGCGGCAATCTCCGGTGTCGCCTTGAGGCGCTTAATCAGCTTTTCGTACAAGGCGCTGACGCTGGCATCGCTTGCCTGCCGGTCGAATGGTGGGGAGATCTGGGTGACAAAAAGAGCTTGCGGATCGAAACCGGGATTGACCCGTTGTAGTTGGATGAAGCTGACCATCACGAGAACAGCAGCGGCAACCAATACGAGCGACAGTGCCACTTGAGTGACAACAAGACAGGTGTGAAAGCGGGTGAACGGTCCAGATTCGGTTTCGCTTCGTGCACTATTGAGCAGCATCCCTGAAGCGCCACCGTGTCGTGCGTGGATGACCGATATCATCGCGAACAAAGATGTCGTAATGAATGCCACCGCTAGCCCGAAGCAGATGACCTCGCCGTCGAATTTGGCCTCACTTCCCCGCAGTAACTCGGAAGCCCGAACACTTATTTGATTGAGGCCGACCCAGGCAAACAACATGCCCAAAGCAGTCGCGCCAAAAACGAGAAGAATGTTTTCGATCGTCAACTGCAGCGCAACACGGCTGTAGCTAGCGCCGAGCGCGTAACGCAGCGCGATTTCCCTACGCCGCCGGGCCAGTCGTGCGAGAAGAAGATTCGCGACATTAATCACGGCCACCGTCACTACGCAGGAGACGCCGATAATGAGAACATAAAAAAGGGGGCGCATGCCGCGCACAATCGTTTCACGCAACGGCGCAATACGGGATGCGGCATATGCATCCATGTTCGCGGAGGCTTGCGCGCGATACTGCTGGTCTATTTTTGCCAGTTCAGATTGTATCTGTCCGATCGTGGCTCCCGCTTTGGGCCGCGCAATCACCTTGAGAAACCCCGCCCCGCGTTGGATTTGACCCGAACCAAGAAAACGAATGTCCGTCAATCGCGGCACGAAGGCGTCAAATCGGCCGAAGGGCGCCTCAAAATGGTCAGGCAAAACGCCCACGACCATCGTCGGCAAGCCATCGATAATAAGATCCTTTCCGATGATGGCCGGATCGCGACCGAATCGTTTTTGCCAGTAGCGGTGACTGAGTATGACGACCGGACGACCGGCGGCGCCATCGTCCGCCGCTGAAAAAAGTCGACCGCAAAACGGCGTAACCTTCAGCAGTTCGAAAAAATCGCTGCTGACATGTGCTACATTGATTTGTTCGGCCACTCCCATCGCAACGGTAGGCAGGAGCTCTCCAGCGCAGGCTGCAACAGTCGCAACGTCCTGACTCGAGCGAATAAGTTGGAAGCGCGGAAATGAAACGTCGGCCTGAGACAGCTCAGGCAGCTGCGACTCGATATAAATCTGCAGAAGGTGATTAGGATCAGCGTAATTAAGCGGACGCACAAAGCCTGCACGTGCCACACAGAAAATGAGAATGGCGGCGCCGAAGGACGCGGCAAGCGTTAGGAGGGCGATTGCGGAAAAGGATGGGGCCTTGAGAAGAAAGCTGACCGCGCGATGCAAATCATGCAGCGCAGTATTGAAAAAATATGCTGCGCGCACTTCGCGCACTTGCTCTTTAACTTGCTCGACGCCGCCGAGCTCGAGCAATGCCGTTCGCCGTGCCTCCGCTTCATTCAAACCGTCATTGAGGGCGGCGTCGACGAGTAGCTCCACATGGCACGCGATCTCGTCGTCCAAGTCTTGTTCTACGCGGCGGCGCCCAATTACATTGCGGGCAAAGCTGAGGGTCCGGTCAAATGAACGCATTCCTTCAGCCTCAGGTCGCTTCCAGCGCAGCAGCTATGGCGATCGAAATCCGCTTCCAGTCTTGTGTTTCGGCCTCGAGCTGATGACGGCCGGATTTGCTAAGGCTGTAGTACTTGGCGCGCCTGTTGTTTTCCGAAGTTCCCCAAAAGGATCTGAGATATCCTGCTTCCTCAAGCCGGTGTAATGCTGGAAAGAGTGAACCCGGCTTAACGCTAAATGTCGCATTGCTAATCAGCTCAATGCGACGGGACACACCGAGTCCATGCAGCGGACCGCCCGCCAGCGCCTTCAGGACAAGAAGGTCGAGCGTGCCTTGCAATAGTTCTGATTCCGCTTGTCTGGCTTTTTTCATAAAGGGATTCTGCAGGTGCGAGTCGATCCTGCCCGGAGTTGTTTTGTTTGTCAATATCAGAGGAGAATGCCGCTGGGCACGGCCCCGTGTTGTTGCAGCGGCTTAAAATCGGATGTCCACTTTCATATTGACATTCTATATGAGTGCAATTATCTCTGCCTCATGCAACGCTCCCATTTTCCCCGCTATTTTAAGGCTTTGGTTCGTTTCGCCGGATTTGCGACCTCGACAACCTCAACCGCGGCCGGATTGCCTGATGCAGCGTAATTCACTCAACGGTGCAGGCAACCGTTCGATCGCTCGCCTGATTCTGTACGGGGTTGTTCTCTGCCTTCTACCAAGAATCACCTTCGCAATTGCGGACGATCTCTATGTCGGAAATCTGACCAATACCATCTTTAAGATAAGTCACGATGGTGTCGTAACTCAGTTCGCCAGTGGGTTTGATCCATACGGTATTGCTTTCAACGGCAGCGGCCAGGCATTTGCCGCGTCCAGTTCCGGCCGCAAAATCGTGCAACTTTCAACCACTGGAGTACCGACGAATTTCGCCACCGGGTTAGGAGATCCGCTGGGACTGGCTTTCGGGCGCGACGGCAACCTCTATGCGGCGGACTACACGGCTGGCACAATCTGGCGATTCACTCCAATTGGCGTAAAGACAGCGTTTGCAACCGGCATATTCCATCCGGATGGAATCGCGTTTGATCCTGCCGGCAATCTCTTTGTCACTGGCTACAGCGACGGTCGTGTTACGAAAGTGGCACCGAGCGGCGTGCAATCGATCTTTGCCGCCGGCCTCAGCGGACCGGTGGGCGTAGCCTGCGACCGCGCCGGAAATGTCTTCGTCGCGGAACGGAACGGCGGTCGAATCTCTCGTTTCACTCCCGCCGGTGCCAAGTCTTCGTTTTCCACCAGCCTGAGTAGTCCCTACGGGCTGGCTTTCGATGCGACGGGCCGACTCTTCGCCAGCAATCAGTTCACAAGCACAATTTACCGGGTCGATCCAAATGGAACTGCGGCTGTCTTCGCAAGCATCGCTGGGGAAGCTGGCTTTATCAGCTTTGAGCCGGGTGTGGGTGTTTTGCAAAACGTATCCACACGAGGACAGGTAATGGGTGGTGACACTCTTCTCATCGCCGGCTTCACCATTGGCGGGACAGAAGCGAAGAACGTTCTCGTGCGCAGTCTGGGACCAACATTGCAGAATTTCGGCGTGCATGGCGCTCTCGCCGACCCGACTCTCACTCTATTTCAAGGTAACACACAGCTCGCTGCTAACGACAATTGGCGGGACCAGCAGCAAGACGCCATTGCCGCGACCGGAAAGGCGCCACCGAGCAACCTGGAACCTGCCATCTTACGCTCGTTAGCTCCGGCGACCTACACAGCCATCCTTAGGGGAAAGAATGATACTACCGGCGTCGCGTTAATCGAGGTTTACGATCAGGGGCCGACGAACAACTCCATCTTCAAGAACATTAGTACGCGCGGGTTCGTCGGCACTGGCGAGAATGTTATGATCGCCGGATTCACCCTTGGCGGTGGCTCTCGGAAGGTTGTCGTTCGTGCGCTCGGGCCCACGTTGGCGCAGTTTGGTGTCCCAAGCGTTCTGCAAAATCCAACTCTTGCGCTCTTTGACGCAAACGGCCAGCAAATCGCGTCCAATGATGATTGGGCAAGCACACAGGCAGGTGAGATTCAAGCCAGCGGATTGGCGCCGCCCAGCCCATCAGAATCTGCCATCATCATTACAAGGCCGGCAGGCAACACGACTGCCGTCGTGTCCGGCAAGAACGGCACTACCGGCAACGCGCTGGTGGAAGTGTACGCGCTTAACTAATTGCGGTCGATTGCGGATCGTTGATTGCTGATTGTCGATCGGGATTGGAGATTGTACGGCGCCGCCCGTGGCACTATTCTGAGTGCCAATGACGTTACGATCGAGCGCCCCGGCGCCGACCGCGGTATTGGAACTGCCGGTGGTGTTAGAGAAAAGCGCCTCCGCGCCGGTGGCCGTGTTATAGATGCCGGAAGTGTTGCGGAAGAGCGCTTCCCATCCATCCGCGACGTTGCCACTGCCGCCGCTGTTGGAAAGGAGTGCCCGGTAACCGGCGGCGGTGTTGTCGTAGCCGGTGGTGTTGGAGTAGAGTGCACCAGAACCGGTGGCGGTGTTGGCGTAGCCGGTGGTGTTGGCGTCGAGCGCACGAGTACCGCTGGCGGTGTTTCCGTAGCCGGTGGTGTTGGAGTAGAGCGCACCAGAACCGCTCGCGGTGTTGGAGTAGAGTGAATAGAAGCCGATCGCGGTGTTTTCCTGGCCACTGCTGGTGCTCGCTCCTGCTCCGGGTCCGTAAAAGACGTCGGTAGCATCGGCCGCGATGGCTCTCCCGGCCACACTTAATGCGCCCAGGAGGACATCGAGCCGCAACCGGCACGGGAGCGCGGCGCGAGGATGAAAAAGAGAGAAGGAGAGACTTGGTTTTGTCTTCATGAATATGGTTGGTTTCGTCTGCTAACGCGCGGGGTCGCACCAACTCACGCCAAAATTTTTTGTCCTTTTTCCGCGGACGATGTGTAATGATTGTTCCCTTCAGGAGATCGCCTTAATGGAACCAAGCCGCGAAGAGCTGAATTTTCCGGAATCGGACACACCTGACGAAGGGGTGCCTTCCAGGAATGACATTACGCAGTGGCTGGCCGTTTGCAGGGAAGGAGATACTGCAGCCCTCGAGCGTTTGCTGCCCCTCGTTTATGATCAATTACATCAGCAGGCGGTGCGCGCCTTCAGCCGCGAACGCCCGGGACACACCTTGCAGCCAACAGCATTAGTGAACGAGGTCTACCTCCGGCTAGCGGATCAGCACGCGATGAAATGGCAGAACCGGGCGCAATTTTTTGGAATTGCTGCGCAAATGATGCGGCGCATTCTCGTTAGTCACGCGCGCGCGCGCCACGCGGCCAAACGCGGCGGGGGAGAAACACAGATCACTTTGGAAGAAGGTTTGGCGGCTACACCACAGCGTGACGTGAATTTGCTCGCGCTGGATGAGGCCTTGCAAAGATTGGAGTCAATCGATGCGGAAAAAGGCCGGTTGGTCGAACTGCGTTTCTTTAGCGGGCTATCCGTCCAGGAAACCGCCGAAGTGATGGGTGTGTCGCCGCGCACGATCGACCGGCAGTGGCAAACGGCCAAAGCATGGCTGAATCGCGAAATTCGCGCAGCATAGCCGGTGTGACGCCAGAGCGTTGGAAAGAGATCGAGTTAGTATTCGAGCAAGCGCTTGAACTTTCGATCAACGAGCGAGCCGCATTTCTAGCAAAAAGTTGTAATGGCGACGACGAATTACGCCGTGAAGTGGAGTCGCTGCTCGAGTCGCATGCCTCAGCCGGAAGCTTCATGGACGAGCCCAGTCTTTTCATATCGAATGAGAACCTCAAGGACGACGAAGGTGTCCCAGTCGGGCAGGTAATTGGAGCCTATCGCATTATTCGTGAGATCGGGCGCGGCGGCATGGGGGCAGTTTATCTGGCCGAGCGCGCTGACGAGCAATACAAAAAGCAGGTCGCGATCAAATTAATCAAACGCGGAATGGACACGGACGCCGTCTTACGCCAGTTCCGAAAGGAGCGACAAATCCTCGCCACTTTTGATCATCCAAATATCGCGCGGCTGTTTGATGCGGGGACCACGACCAACGGTCTGCCTTACTTTGTGATGGAGTACGTTGAAGGTCAGCCAATCAACCGGTACTGCGACGCTCACCAGCTCTCCATCCCGCGACGCCTAAGACTTTTCCTGGAAATCTGTGCGGGCGTTTCCTACGCGCATCGCCATCTGGTTATTCATCGTGACATTAAGCCTTCCAATATTGTGGTGACGGGTGAACCTGTCCCAAAGCTGCTCGACTTTGGAATTGCCAAGATTTTGGGGCCGGCAGCAGATGACGCGGCGATGGTGACGGCGCCGGGACTTCGGCTAATGACGCCGGAGTATGCCAGCCCTGAGCAGGTGCGCGGCGAACCGGTGACGACTGCGAGTGACGTTTATTCGTTAGGTGTCGTCCTCTATCAACTGCTGACTGGAAGTTCGCCATATCGATTTGCCAGTCGTGCCCCGCGTGATATCGAGCGCGCAGTTACCGAGCAAGAACCGACTCGGCCCAGCACGGTAATGGCGGACGCTAAAGATCCGAAATTCGGTCCGAGCCGGACTGGCATCTCTGGAAACCCGAAACTGTTGCGTGGTGATCTAGACAACATCCTGCTCATGGCGCTGCGGAAGGAGCCGGCGCGACGCTACCAATCGGTCGAGCAGTTTTCCGAAGATATCCGACGACATCTTGAAGCGCGGCCAGTCATTGCGCGCAGAGATACCACTGGGTATCGAACGGTAAAATTTATTCGGCGTAATAAGGTCGCGACTGCAGCCACCTTACTAGTTCTCGTTAGCCTGGTCGCCGGGTTGATAGGGACAACATGGCAGGCGCAGCGGGCGAGGGCGGAGAAGGCACGGGCGGAACGCCGTTTTAACGACGTGCGTCAGCTGGCACATTCGGTCCTGTTTGAATATCACGATGCCATTAAGAATCTGCCAGGTGCGACGCGCGTGCGTGAGCGACTGGTTAAGGATGCGCTGGTCTATTTGGATAGTCTGGCGCGTGAAGCTGGAGAAGATCCCGCGTTACAGCGTGAACTGGCTGCCGCCTACGAACGGGTGGGGGACGTAACCGGCGAAGCCTACGGAGCCAGTTTAGGCGACAGGGCGGGAGCGCTGCAAAGTTATGAGAAAGCGCTACGTGTTCGTGAAGGTCTTGTAGCTGCCGCGCCCATGCACGTGCAAGGGCGTCGTGATCTTGCCGGTATCTACAGAAAAATCGGGAGCCAATTATTGGAAACGAAGGACGCCATGCGCGGGGTCGAATATCTGAAAAAATCTCTGGCACTTTGTTCGTCTTTGGCAGAAGAGCTGCCGGGCGATCGCGACATTGGCCACGAGCTGGCCGAAAGCTATAATTCGGTTGGCTCTGCCTCGCTGGATATCGGCGATACCGCAGGCGCACTACGATATCTGAACAAAGCACTCCCAATCTACGAAGAGTTGCTCGAATCCAATCCACTAGACCGCGGACTTCGTCGCAGCCTCTCTGTCGTGTATCAGGAGATTAGCAGGACACTGTTTCTAAATAACGACACAAAAGGCGCTTTGGAAAATAACGAGCGAGCACTGGTATTGCGCGAGCGCCTGGTTGCGGAAGATCCGACAAATGCGGACTTCCGTCGCATTCTTGCCATCAGTTATCAGGATAACGGAGATTATCGATCGTGGGCGAAAGATATTACCGGCGCCTTGGAGAGCTTCCGGAAGAAGCTCGCGATTGATGAGCACTCTGTCGCTGTAGATCCGGCGAATGCACAAGCCGCGGGCGATTTGGCGTATTCAAATACCAGGATGGGCGAACTTCTCGCCACTTCTGGCGATTACGCGCAGGCGGTGGCTTTCTTTAGTCGCGCAGCCGAGGCCTACGAAAAAAGCGCAGCGACAGATGGGCAGGATCAGATTCAACCCATGAGAGCGGCGGGCGCTCACGCCCACCTTGCCGGAGCGCACGCCAAGGTTGGGAGTGCAGCTTCAGCGCACCAAGAGTGCGATAAGGCGAAGAAAATTCTTTCCGCCAGCGTAGATGATGCCGCTAACACGATGGTACGACGTTTGCGTGCGATTGCCTATGGCGACCTCGCGGAAGCGCACGCTACGCTCGCCGCTGGCAATTCCACCCGATATGATTCAGCAGCCGAAGATTGGCGCTCTGCTCGCGACATGTACCGGCACAGCCTGGCCCTTCTGGAGGACTTAAAAAAGCGCGGAATTTTGGACGCAGAAGAGCTTCCCGAACTCGACAAATTCCGGCAAAAGATCGCCGATTGTGACGCGAGGTTGGCGAAGTAATGTTTTTCGAGATTGGGTCGTTGAAAAGAAACGGGGTTCAAGAATGAAAGGTTCCCCAAACGGAGTTGCGAAACGAAAGGCTGAGGGTGTGTAAGACGCTCCGCCTCGCGATTCTAACGCCCATCTTGGCTTGTTCTGAAGGCGGTCGAATGCAACGGTCGCTCGCATGAGCCGGAGCGTTATGAGGCATTGTTACGAACGATGAAACTCGTAATTGTTGGCGCCAATGGACGGCTCGGCGCCGCTCTGGCCCGTGAGTACCTGCGCGACTTTGAGCTGACAAGCTTTGGGCGCAACCAGCTTAATCTCGGCAAGCTAGATCAGACCCAATCTGTTCTATCTGCGATTGAGTTCGATCTACTGCTCAATTGCGCCGCGCTAACAAATGTCGACTACTGCGAATCGCATCGGGATGAAGCTTTTCTCATCAATGCGCAAGCGCCGAGGTTACTCGCGGAGATCTGTGCCGAGAAATCGGCGAAGTTGATTCACATAAGCACTGACTACGTTTTCGACGGCAAACAAGACACTCCTTATATAGAGGAGGATCCACCAGGTCCCTTGAGTGTCTATGCCGAATCAAAGCTGGCAGGAGAACAAGAGGTGCTCGCAGTTTCTCCAAACAATCTCGTGGTCCGGCTTTCCTGGGTCTTCGGTCCCGATAAACCGAGCTTTATCGATCAGATCATTCAACGCGCGCGCGAAAACGAAACGGTGACGGCCGTGGCGGACAAGTTTTCCTCGCCTAGCTACACGATTGACGTGGCGAATTGGTTGCGCCTGGCCTGGGAGAATGAGGCTCGGGGGATCTTGCATCTGTGCAACAGCGGCGCCTGCAGTTGGCAGGAATGGGCGCAATACGCGATTGATGTTTGCTGCAACCTTGGCGTTCCACTGAAGGCAGAGCGCGTGGGGAAATTGGCGCTAAGCGACATGAAAAATTTCGTGGCGCAACGTCCTGTGAATACGGTATTATCGACCGCGAAATTTACTGATCTAACCGGGGTGCAACCCCGGCATTGGCGCGAAGCGATTGCTGAATATATTAGCGCTCACGTTTCTAAAAAATGAATATGACCCTCTCGAAGTTAATGCGAATTTTCGTCTTAGTTGCTCTGGCCCAAGGCGCTCGCGCGGAACTGAAGTGGGAACAGACCTCAGTTGAATTGCACCCGGCGTTTAGCGACAAACAAGCAGTGGCACATTTCAAATACGAAAATGTTGGCAAAGCGGCTGTGCGTTTTCAATCGGTCAAAGCCTCGTGCGGCTGCACCACCGCACAGACGCAAAAGGATGAGGTGCCTCCCGGCGAAAAAGGGGAAATTACCGCGACCTTCAACATCGGTGGCCGCACCGGCACTCAGGTCAAAACTGTCACTGTTCAGACTGATGATCCGGATCCGGCACATGCCACCACGCAGCTTACGCTCAAAACGGTTATCCCTCAGCTCCTTGAATTGCAGCCAATGTTTGTAAGCTGGCGGACTGGGGAAGAACCCAAGGCGAAGTTCATCACCGCGAAAGCCAACAAGGACGCTGGGATTACGAAACTGGATGTTGTCTCTTCCGTTCCTGATTTTACGACCAAGGTTGATCCCGGCTCTGCCCCCAATGAATTTCGAATCAGTGTCCAACCAAAGGATACCGCCAAGGCGGCTTATACTACAGTGACGATCAAACCGGATTCCCCAGCCGGCGCCGCCGCGTTTAACATCGCCGCGCGGGTAATGCCTCCAGCTCCGTCACCAGGAAGTACGCCCGCGGTCCAGGCACAGCTTCCCGCTACGAATCGGCCTGCGGCCGCCCCCGCAGCAACTGCTTCGCCGTCGCCAAGTCAATAACAAAGGAGCGAAACACACGAACGACACTAAAAGAAGAGGTGCGAAATCTATCGCCGGCCGAGCATCTTCTTTTTCTCATTTCATTTGCATCGCCAGTCCGGCTCGGACTTGATTAGCGACGTGAAGGCGGGCGCAATCCGACAGGCGTTAATATTGATTACGCTCGCTTTTTTGCCCGCGCTCGGGGAAGCGGTCTATTTTCGTAACAAGGTTTCCTGGCAATCTCGTCTTTCCGCATCAGAGATCGTTACCGTCGACCAGGCGCGAAGCTGGGGCGATAATGTAATGTGGGTTGATGCCCGGCCGGCCGAGGATTTCGAGAATGATCATATTCCGGGCGCGATTCTGTTGAATGAAGACAGTTGGAACGAATTGCTCCCGCAATTTCTAGAGCGATGGTCGCCGGATAAAGGAGTGGTTGTTTATTGTAGTGCGGAAAGTTGCAACGCCGCCGCAGAAGTTGCGCGACGGCTTCGTGAAGAAGCGCAACTAAAAGATAACGAAGGAAAAAACTGCGTGTTCGTGCTCGAAGGCGGATGGGAAGACTGGCTGAAACAGAAGATGAAAAAAACATCGAACATCGAACTCAGAACTCATGCCGCTGCAATCGATTCTGCTTCGGACGTTGGACGTTGGACGTTCGATGTTGGATGTTTGCTTTATGGGAGAATGGACTTTTCCTCGCGCAATATCCTTTGTCGCATCGTAGGTCTGATCGTCGGTGGCATTTTCATTTACGCGGGCGTGATCAAAGTCATGGATCCGATTGGCTTTGCTCGCGATATCGACAACTATCATATGCTACCCTGGGCGGTATCGGTTCGGCTCGCTTTTTACCTTCCGTGGCTCGAAATTTTTTGTGGGCTGGCTGTCCTTTGTGGCCTCTTCTATCGCGGCGGGCTGTTGATTTTGAACGCGCTGATTTCCATCTTCATCATCGCGAGTATCGTCGCAAAAGCGCAAGGCCTCGACATAACTTGTGGTTGTTTCGGTCACGCCAGTAAGAATCTCAGCTTTACCTGGCACCTGGCGCTCGATCTGACTCTGTTCGCTGCCGTAGTTTTTCTCTGGTTTTCAGACCGCTGGACGGCAAGCCGAGCGCTTGCTCTACAAGGCTCGCATGGCGCCGAGGAAAAATTGTAGGCCAGGCGCTCCGCTGCCAATGCTTTGCTTGGACATCCCGGCGGCTGAACGGAAGCGAAGTTCCCAATCGCTGACCTAGAATCCGTGCTATTGGCGTAATCCGGGGTCTACTTCAGCCGACCGATCGTGCCGAACCCCCCTTGTTGTTGAATCAGTTTCGCGACCAGCGCGGTCCAGCCGGTTTGGTGAGACGCCCCCAAGCCACCACCATTGTCCCCATTGAAGTATTCGTGAAACCAATAGCGCTCGGAGTCCGTTGTCTCATTAAATGCACCGGAAGAACCGCGCAGAAAGGGTCGCTCACCTTTTTCATTACGGAGCCAGAGTTTAATTAGACGATTTGATAGTTCGTTGGCTATTTCGTTTAGAGTCAAATATGTGCCAGAGCCGGTCGGGCATTCTACCTTGAAGTCGTCGCCATAGTAGTGATGGAATTGCTGGAGTGATTCGATCAGCAGGTAATTGATGGGAAACCAGACTGGGCCGCGCCAATTCGAATTACCGCCGAAAATTCCAGTTTGCGATTCGGCGGGCTCATAATTCACGACTCTTTCCTCGTCGTGCACTAAGAGACGGTAGGGATGGTCCTTGTGATACTTACTCAGGGAACGAATCCCGTAGTCGCTAAGAAATTCGTTCGGATCCAACATCCGTCGAAGCAGACACTTCATGCGGTGACCACGGGTGAGTGCGAGCAGTCGCCGTTCGTGCATGCCGGGTTCCTGCCAGCGCGAGACCAGGCTCGCGAGATCGGGCCGGTGTGCCAGATACCATTCGAGGCGCGACTTGAATCCAGGCAGCGCATCGATCAGTTGCCAATGGATGGTTTCCACCGCCAGCAACGGCATCAGCCCGACTATTGATCGGACTTTCAAAGGTAAATAGCGGCCACCAGGCGTATTTAAGACATCGTAGTAGAATTCGTCTTCTTCGTCCCAAAGACCGATGCCTTTGCCACCCAAATTGTTCATCGCTGCGGCGATGCCGAGGAAATGTTCGAAAAACTTCGTCGCGATGTTTTCGTAAACGTGATTTTCCATCGCCAGCTCGATGGCGATGCGCATCAAGTTCAGCGAAAACATTCCCATCCAACTCGTGCCATCGCTTTGTTCCAGATGAGTGCCGTCGGGAAAGGAAGCGTTGCGATCAAATACGCCGATGTTGTCGAGGCCGAGGAATCCGCCTTCGAAAATGTTCCTGCCTTTCGAATCCTTGCGATTCACCCACCAGGTAAAGGCGATGAGAAGCTTGTGGAAGATCGTTTCCAGAAACGCCCGATCGCCTTTGCCGGTTTGCTTGCGCTCGATCTGGTAAACCCGCCACGCTGCCCAAGCGAGCACTGGCGGATTCACGTCGCTGAAGTTCCATTCGTAGGCGGGAACGTGACCGTTCGGGTGCTGATACCATTCGCGAACTACAGCATCGATCTGACCTTTGGCGAAATGCGGGTCAACCAATGCAAGCGGGATACAATGAAAAGCCAGGTCCCACGAAGCATACCAGGGAAATTCCCAGGTATCGGGCATCGATATGACGCGCTCATTGTAAAGGTGGCGCCATTCGGAGTTGCGTCCGCTCCAGCGCGAGGCTGGGGGAGGTGGATTTGCCGGATCGCCGGCAAGCCATTCCTCTATAATATAATAGTAGAATTGCTTGTTCCAAAGCAATCCCGACAGCGCTTGTCGCTGAATTGCCTTGTGTTCCGGTATTAACGAAGTGGGCGCGAGCTCAGCATAAAATTCGTCCGCTTCCGCCTTGCGCGCAGCGAAAATTTCATCGAAGTCGGAAAACGCATCGCCGCGTAATTCTTGTCCGGGGAGCGCACGCGCCTCGCGTGCGCTCCCCGGATTTATCCGCGTTAATCGCAAGCGAATCGTCTGCGACTCGTTAGGTTCGATGGTAAATCGATAACGCGCCGAGGCTTTTGTCCCAATCTTGTTGGGATTAACAAGGTCCAGGCGGTTTTGAATGATTGCATCGTTAATCGAATCTTTTACGAACAGCGCAGGATTGGGCACGGCCCATAAGCGTTCGAAATTGGATTCGTTTTCGGTAAAGAGGACGCCGTCGGCGTTTTCGCAATGCAACTGGTAGTTCCCAAGTTCATGATGCACCGCTTCGATCACGTTTGGCGCGGCTTCTTGCAGAATCGGCTTCCGATTATCTCGGCCCCAGCTCCAGGTATTGCGAAACCAAATCGTCGGCAGTAAATGCAGCGTCGCCTGAGCCGACCCACGATTCGTTGCGCTTGCGCGAATCAAAATATCGTCGGAACTCGTTTTGGCGTAGGTGATCTCGATGTCGAAGAACCGATTACCGGCCAAAACATTGGTATGCCAGAGCTCGAACTCGGGTTCCATTCGTGATCGCGCGGCGTTGCGACTAATCAGTTCCTCATATGGGAACTGAATTTGCGGATAACGATACAACATCCGCATATAGGAATGCGAAGGCGTGTTGTCGAGATACCAATAGAGTTCTTTGACGTCTTCGCCGTGATTACCCTGTGGTCCAGATAGTCCGAACAAGCGTTCTTTTAGGATTGGATCGTTACCATTCCAGAAAGCCCAGGCGAAACAGAGCCGTTGCTTATAGTCGCAGATTCCGGCCAGACCATCTTCACCCCACCGATAAGCGCGCGAACGGGCGTGGTCGTGCGGCAGGTAATTCCAGGCATCGCCGTTCGAGCTGTAATCCTCCCGCACCGTCCCCCATTGCCGCTCGCTCAAGTATGGACCCCACAGATGCCAGCGCTGTTGGAGCGAATTATTCTGCTCGATGCGGCGCTTGCTCAGCATTCATCCCCAATGTTTTGCACCAGCACTGAACAATCGGCAATCAGCATCGAAGAAAACCACTGAGGGCGCGCACTCCTCCGTAGGATATAATCTCACAATAAGGCTTGATTTCTAATCCCGTTCTTCCTTCAATGGCGGCGTGCGTGCGAGGGGTCGGTTGAGTTCACAAAACGCGCAGAGCCACTCGCTCGACGAAGGTTGCCGTAGTCCGGCAAAATTTTCTGAGTTACCTCACTGGCCACTTCGGCAAAATACCTGGGAGGATTATTGGCTTCCTCGGTGAATGTCTGGAGCCGCGAACCTTAAAATTGAAATCAAAAATGAAACAACGAACGACCACTTCAAAGCATCCGATCATTGTCACAGTTCTCATCTTACTCGTCTTTTGCCGCGCGGAACCTTCAGCACGGGCGGTTCTGCCTCCACCGGCTCCGGACGGGGCGTATGTGAATGACAATACAGCCGAAGGGGACTTTGCACTCCACGACTTGACCAGCGGCGTGTTCAATGTAGCCATTGGCTCAAACGCACTTAGCCACAATAACAGTGCCAGTAGCAACACTGCTTGCGGCGCTTATGCGCTCGGCAATAACACCACGGGGAATGGTAATTCGGCGCTCGGTAACTTTGCGCTGGCTGCTAACACCAGCGGCGATCGCAACACGGCCAGCGGAATCCACGCACTCTATTACAACGGCGTGGGGTATAGTAATACTGCTACCGGCGTATACTCGCTAGAGGGAAATAAAACCGGGTATAGTAACACCGCCACCGGCGCACAATCACTTCGGGGAAACTCAGGTGGTTGGTACAATACTGCGGATGGCGATAGTGCGCTTTATAGTAACCAGACAGGTAACTGGAACACTGCGTTGGGTGCGCTTGCACTCTATACTAACAGCGGCAGCTCGAATACGGCGTGCGGCGCGGAAACGCTGCAGAACAACACTACCGGCAATAATAACGTTGCCTCGGGAGCCCTTGCACTATTTACGAATTCAACCGGCTACAGTAACACTGCCAACGGCGCGTTCGCACTTTACAACAATACCGCTGGTCACGATAACACCGCGATCGGAATTCAGGCGCTGAACAATAGCACCGGCAATTCCAACATCGCTCTTGGCAGCAACGCGGGAGCGAATCTTGCTAGTGGCAGTAATAACATCGACATCGGAAACAAGGGCCAATCCGGTGACGCGAAGAGAATCCGCATCGGCACACCCGGAACTCACACTGCGACATTCATCGCAGGCGCTTACAACGTCAATGAGGGCGGCGGCACGATTAAGCCGCTCTATATCAACAGCAATGGCCAACTCGGCACCCAGCCGCCAGCTTCATCGCGTCGCTTTAAGACGGAAATTGCTCCAATGGGTAAAACTAGTGAAGCTATTCTGGACCTGAAGCCGGTCACATTCCGCTACAAGAGTGACGAAGAAAATACTCCGCAGTTCGGACTGATTGCAGAGGAAGTAGCGAAAGCAGATCCGACACTCGTGTTGCGTGATGACAATAGCGAAATCTATACGGTCCGCTATGACGCTGTGAACGCGATGCTTCTTAATGAGTTTCTGAAGGAACATCGCCAGGTGCAGGAGCAGGAAGCTGATATTAAAGAGCTAAAGAATATTGCCGCCCGGCAAAACGCGGTAATTGCAAAGCAGCAGAGAAAAATAGACGATCTTGCGGCCGGCCTGCAAAAGGTAAACGCGAGGACTGAGCTTCACCAAGATCGATTGAAGGTAGCAACTAGCGAATAGGTAGTTGCGCGACAGAGAGTATGTATCTGCACGTTTCTCGAATTTTCCGCGTTACATCGCCCCACGCTTTTGATATTACACACGTCAGGCTTCGACGGCCCTGGGGAAACAAGGCAAATGGAAATCTGAAGTGAAAAATCGGACACAACCATAAGAAGAATATGACAACTTTCATTATTAGAAGGCCAGTTTGCCGCTCGGCTTGGCAACGCACTTTGTCTCTCACTTTACTTGGCGAGAAAGCGATCACGTCGTTTTGCACTCGTGCTTATTCCAGTTCGGCAGATAGGCGTGGTCTACGACAGCGATGGGCGTTGCTTGCAGGGTTGTTTCTCGGCCTGGGGTTGAGTGGGCCTCTCACTCACGGCTCAGGCGGGCTGCAGGTTGCTGCTCATCAAGACGACGACTTTCTGTTTATGAACCCGGACGTGCAGAACGCCATCTGGGAAGGGCTGCAGACAGTGACGGTCTACATGACAGCTGGCGAGGCCTTGGGTGGGGGAGCGACCGCTAGAGATCGCCAACTGGGTATCCGAGCAGCATACGCTCAGATGGACGGGTTTGGTCCCGACAATGCGGGCGGCTACGAGAGCTACTGGCAACGCGCGCTTTGGCGGCCGGACGGTGTTCATTGGGTGGAACGGTATACCCTCGTCGCTGATCCCCGCATCAAGCTGATCTTCATGAATCTACATGACCAGCCTGACCCGCCGGAATACAGCCTCACCAATCTGCTTTACGATCCGACCTTCGTCGCGCCGATGATCGTGCCCAACGGCTCGGCACTCGCCTCCATTCCTCCAAGCCAGTTGACTTACAACCATGCGGGAGTGCTCGCGGTGTTGAAAGCGATTGTTGGCAAGTATCAGCCGGCATTTGTGCGGACCTTGGATCCCGAGCCATTTCAGATCATTATCGGCGGGAACTACATTGTCGGCTTTGACAACGCTGATCACACCGCTGCGGCGCAGTTCATGAATCAGGCGTTAACCTCCTACCATGGACCGGGCGGCACCAAGCACTGGAGCCTGACTAACTACAAGGCCTATTCCATCGAACAGTATCCGCTCAATCTTGGTGATTTCGACACGTCGTCGAAGATGGCGACCGCCCACACCTATGACCCTTACGACAGCAATTTCGGCTTCGACCAGTATACCTACGCCTATCCCCGAATGTACGAGCGATATCCCGGCACAACCAGGTGGATGACCGCGTTCTCCAATGGCCTCTTGGCCGCATTTACGGTTGAAAATTTGCACGTCCAAATGTGGCGCGAGACGACGCCAGGCGGTGCGTGGACCGGGCCGGTTACGCTCGGTAATCCAGGCCCCATTACACCAGCAGTGACGGTCGTGCGCCGCAATGACGGTCGATTGCAGTTGTTTGCGTTGCGTTCGCCGACCGACGAAACGGTGCCGCAAGATGTTATTACATCGGTGCAGGCGATTGGGTCGATGGCGTTTGGAACGTGGACTAGCCTTGGAAATCCTAACAGTGGCAACTGCGGTCTTGGTAATTGCCGTTGGATGGGCCCTCCCACCGCTGCCGTCGATGGCGGGGGACGCGTGTTCGCTTTCGTCAAGGGCTCCGAAGGTCGTATATACTGGAAGTATCTCTCAAATAACGTGTGGTCCTCTTGGACAGCGATGAATCCCCGAGGACGGACTTACGGCGACGCCGAGCTCGATATCATGGATGGGATCGCCGCTGCCACCAGACCGGACGGACGAGTAGAGGTATTTGCAACGGCTCGCGCCGGCACAATGCAGCACCATCTCGAGAGGGTGGTGCGCTTGCCCAACGGTGTCGTCGGGCCAGTTTTCAACAGTGATTATGAATTTCCCGGGGGCATCGCAGGCTTATCTGCCATCACCGACGCCGCGAGCGCGCCCACCCTGACCCGCAATGCAGACGGGCGACTCGAGTTTTTCTACCGTGAGGCCAGCACTGGCAGAGTAATTACATATTACACAACGACGACCGGCAGCTGGGCGGGACCAGTACTTTTGTATGGTGACTCCGGTGTCGGTCCGGTTGCAGCTATCAATAGTTCCGGGGGTGTCATCGAACTGTTCGAGCGCAACGTCTGGAACGGTATCAGCGTGACATGGCAGCTAGCGCCGAACGATATATTCCAGCTGCAGTGGACAATCCTCGGCGGCTACATTCTTGAATACCCCACGGCGGCCACAAACGCACTCGGACAAGATACCCTTATGGTTAAGGGAATGGACGGAAAACTCTACATCTCACGCGCATCACCAGGCCAGGGGAACTTCTCGGCTTTCGCGCCAATCAATTGATCTACGGTTGCGACTCGACCGACAGGTACGATTACTCGCGGCCCTTGCCTCATTGCTACCCTAGTCCGATCGTATACGGTCTCCGCCGTGGCAACAAAACTACTCAGGCGAGACTACAGGATCATTGGGCCTGTACGAAAGAACTCAGAGGTCAAGTCACAGGCCAAAGTTCAGCAATCAGTGCGACTGCCTACTCCCACTCGATGGTGCTCGGTGGCTTGGTCGAGATGTCGTAAACGACACGGTTGACGCCTTTAACCTCGTTCACGATTCGGTTGGAGATTCGCGCCAGTAATTCGTAAGGCAAACGGACCCAATCGGCGGTCATGCCATCCTGGCTTTCGACTATGCGTAAAGCGACGGTGTAATCGTAGGTGCGCTGGTCGCCCATCACTCCCACGGTTTGCACGGGAAGGAGAACGGCAAAAGATTGCCAGACGCGATAATACCAATCGCTCGCTTCCATTTCACTTTGCACGATGGTATCGGCATCGCGCAGGATGCGAAGGCGCTCGGGAGTTACTTCTCCCAATATGCGGACAGCCAGTCCCGGTCCAGGGAATGGTTGTCGGTAGACAATCTCTTTCGGCAATCCAAGATGTAGTCCTGCCTGTCGAACTTCGTCCTTGAACAGCTGACGCACCGGTTCGACCAATTCGAAGTGCATCTTTTCCGGTAATCCACCGACATTGTGATGGCTTTTGATCACCTGCGAAGGGTTGCCGCCGATGGGAACGCTCTCGATCACATCGGGATAAAGCGTACCTTGAGCGAGAAACCTGTAGCCACTGTGTTCGTCGGCGCCGTTTTTCTTGTCTTCAGCCAGTAACTCTTCCGTCGCCTGCTGAAATACCTTGATGAATTCGTTGCCGATGATCTTCCGTTTCTCTTCGGGATCAATTACTCCTCGTAGCTTTGTCAGGAAACCCTCCGAAGCATCAACATACTTGAGTTTAATGTGAAAGTTTTCACCAAAGACGCGCTGCACAACTTCTTCCTCACGTGCACGCAACAAACCGTTGTTGACAAAGATACAGGTAAGTTGGTCGCCAATCGCTTTATGTAAGAGCGCAGCCACGACCGAGGAATCGACGCCGCCGCTTAAACCTAGAACGACTTTGTTGTCTCCAACCTGGCAACGCACTCGTTCGCAGGCGTCCTCAATGAACGAGCCCATCGTCCAATCCATCGTGCAGTGGCAGATGTGATAGACGAAGTTTTGCAGGATTTCCCGGCCGCGCGGTGTGTGCGCGACTTCGGGATGAAACTGCAAGCCGTAGAGTTTTCGTTGCGGATCTTCCACCGCGGCGAAGGGCGAGCTGCTGGTGCGAGCAGCGACACGAAAACCAGCCGGCAGCGCAGTTACTTCGTCACCATGACTATTCCAAACGTCAACCTGCTGCCCAAACCATCGAAAAGCTGCGAGCCGTTAGTTACGTCGAGGATGCCGGCGCCGTACTCACGACGTCCAGTGTAACGGACCTGGCCACCGAGATGATGGGCCATCTGCATCAGGCCATAGCAAATTCCAAGTATCGGAATCCCTAGATCGAAAATCTTTGGATCGACCTGCGGCGCGCCGTTTTCGTAAACGCTGGCTGGTCCGCCGGAAAGAATGATGCCGTTTGGCTGATCGCGGACAATTGTTTCGGCCGGAGTATCAAAGCGGGCAATCTCCGAATAAACCTGTAATTCCCGAATGCGCCGCCCGATAACCTGAGTGTACTGCGAGCCGAAATCGAGGATGAGAATTTTCGAATGCTTCGGCGGAGCCTCGGTCTTCACACGCTACGGATGAGTTTGCGGAACCCCGTGTTCGCCGGCGGGGTCACCCGGCTCTCGTTGTTCCGGACCAAGCTGCCCTTGCCCGGTCACTCCGCGCTGAAGTTGGCCTCCAACTTCGTCCGTGCTGCGTTGTTCGAGTGGATCAGCGCATCCCCCCATGATGAGCGCGCACGCGCAAATGATCGACAAGGGCTTCATCTGTTCATTTTAGGAAGCAGGCGGAGCATTGCAAGGGTGCGGTTGAACGGTTGAAGCGACGAAAGGAATTTGCCATTGAACCGCTTTAACGCTTCAACTCTTTAACGCTTCAACGAACAATGATTCCGCCCGAGCTTTTATTGCAAGGTTATCGGCTCGGTATTTTCCCGATGGCGATGGAGGACGATTCCATCGAGTGGTTTTCACCGGAACGGCGTGGCATCATTCCACTGGAAACCTTTCACCTTCCTCATGCTGCCAGACGGACCTGGGTTCGAAAATCGTTTGAGGTAAAAATCGATACCGCTTTCTCCGATGTCATTCGGGCATGCGCGCGACGTGATGAAACGTGGATCAACGACGAGATCGTAGCGAGCTACGAAAACCTGCATGCGCTCGGTCACGCCCATTCCGTGGAAGCGTGGCAAAAAGGCAAGCTTGCAGGGGGACTCTATGGCGTGGCGATTGGCGGCGCGTTCTTCGGTGAATCGATGTTCCATCGTGTGACTGATGCATCCAAGATTGCGCTAGCCGGACTGGTCGAACAATTGAAACGACAACATTTCATCCTGCTCGATACCCAGTGGCTTACGTCGCATTTGTTACAATTCGGCGCGATCGAAGTTTCGCGCGCAAAGTATCTGGAGCTACTCGATCGCGCGCTGAATTTGAAACGCGACTTTCTGTAAAAACATCGCTAGCAAGGCGAGACTCGATCGTGTCGCTGGCTTTCTGTGGCGGCGTTCTATGAGCGCCAATTGACCGTCGCTACAACTCGTCATTGAGGGTCGTGCGTTTTCTGCTTTAATGAGCACCCGCCTCGCAATGTGTCGCGACACCGATATCAGCAGTCGGCTGGGTAGCTCAGTTGGCAGAGCAGAGGACTGAAAATCCTCGTGTCGGCGGTTCGATTCCGCCCCCAGCCATAATACATTGTTGCTCAGAATGTTGTGTCTGAAATAGGCTGAAAAGTCATAACAAGACGACACTATAGTCATAATCGGCAGTGGATCGACCAGCGAGGTATGCACCGCAAGAACCGGATCAAAAAGGTGCGCGAGTCGAATCCGTTGAGCTTCGGAAACAAGACGAAACAGTGCCCCGTCACCATCGAAGCTCCAAGGTCGTCCCGCAGCTACAAGTTCGAGCTTCGGTCGTCATGCCGATAGAGAAGCTGATTTCCAACACGGCCGAGCGGATCTTTGTATTAAGCTTTCAACTCTGCGCGAATGCTTCTAAACCAAGGACCACTGCGCCGTTAATCGCTAACAAGGGCATCGGGCAATATCCCCTTAATCGCAGCGCCCAGCGTAATGTCTTCCAAGCGGCTCATGTGGAGGCGTAGAAGATCAGAGGGTATTAAGGGCGAGAAAAGATCTTCTACGCGCAGGGCGAATGAAGAACCTACAGCCCGTGATGACCGAGCATTGCTGACTCGAACACCAGCTCGGCCAAAGAAGATTTGCTCTGGCATAGCATGCTGTAAACCTAACGACAACAAGATGAGCCACCGCTAGCGAGGGCGAGTGTGTCCCGAAGTGAAAGTGATTTAGTCATCTGAAATGTAAACACGTGGCGGCTAGCAGGTTAGCTCCATCGCATGATTAGAACGATTCGGGTCTCATGTAAGTTCTGGCAATGCCGTATCTCGTGTAAGTGTAAAAGAGCGAATCGCCGAAGCAATATCCTCGTCAAAACGAAAGCGACTGCGCATGAGGTCGTGAATAAAACCGAGTGTTTTGGGTGACCAGAGCGCGACAACACCCATGCCGCATGAAAGCCTGACCTTGTTATGATCGGCATCGCCGCGGGCAATCCAAGCTGATGCTGACTTGTTGGTGTGCTCGAAAACGTTTGCAAAGGCGAGGCGGATCGCCAGCCAGTTTGGATTGGGCGCGCCCTTGGGGTAAACAATCTTGATGCTCTCACGCATCAGGCGCGAGCGAGCGTCGCGCATGAGAACCGTAAGACAACTCAGAGCAACAGCGTCGAGACCATCGTCAAGGTGATGGCTCGGTGCCCAATTCGTGAAGAACTCGTCGCCAGCCTGCGCTGCTCGGTAGTAGAAGAATGCCACGCGCAAGCCAGAGAGAAATAGCAACGCGTGAAGAAAACTCCTGCATGACTGCACCGCCAGACTTATCGAAAGACGAGCTACATGTGCTTCGAGTAAATCGCCGGGAATCTGGTAAACAGATTGCATGTGAAGTTGCAGGAGAATCGCCTAACGTGTGAATACGCCGACAATTTCGACGGTTATCCCGCCGCTTACCGAGCAAGTCCGACTTTGTTTCAATTCTAATCGCGTTTGCATTACGAAGGTCGATCGGCAGAACAAGGCAGACTGTGATTAATCATCGTAGACTTCTACAAGGCCGACCCCTTCCGAAGAATCCTCACTTGAGACGATTGCTGTATAAGGACCCGGCTCTAAGGTAACGAACAAGACGGCTTCTCGATCGTCCGATGGATTATAACCGGAGCCGGTAATGTCGGCCGCATTGCTATTAGTTTTCCAATCGTTATTAGATGCAATGACTTGATTACCTGAGTAGAGAACGATTCGCGGGTTTTGGATTGGTTGTGGGACTCCGAAGGCTGCCAAGGAGGGTCCGATAGCACGAATAGCTACTCTTTTGCCACCGTCTTTCACGATAAATCCCGCGATCAGAACTTGCGCTCCACTTCCTACAAGTCCGCGGGTTGAAATATTTGCCAGTCTGGGTGGCGACACCGCGTCGAGAGCATAACTGTAGCTAAGGCCGAAGGAACTTTGGGCGGTGCCTTGGGCGAAGCCATTATGAGGAGAAAAATTCGTACTAACGACCTCGCCCGAAAGCATAGTTATCGAGACGTTTCCAAAAGGACCGATACTGCCGACACCGGCAGTGGCGCCGAACGAATTGAACGAAATACCAACAGCCAACCCATTTGAGAAAATGTCGAGCGTCATCACTCCAACATTTCCGGAATTATCAACCCAACTGCCGAGATATCCTCCGGAACGCGCTTTTGTGGGCCCGTATGTGGGAAGCTTGGGCGATGAAATCGTTGCGCCGTTGTATGTCAGTGTAATGGATGTTGCAAAGATTTGGCCGTTAATAGAGCGATTCGTTATAGGCGAAAACCCTGAGAAACTACCATTGGCCTGAATCGTAGGCGTGATTAGGTCGAACTCTTGTGTGAAATAATTCAGATAGTAAAATCCTCCGCCTGATTGAGTCCCATTGCCGGCAAAAATGTAATACACACCGGCTGGCTGCTGGATGAAAATCCCACCCTCCGGTGCAATCTGAGCATGCGCCGGCGCGGCTAGGACCACACCAAACGCGGCGGCAAGAAACGTCAATTTCAAAGTCTGCACGGCATAATTGAGAATTTTCATGGGCAGATTTATAGAGCGTTTCCTGAAGCCTGTGGTCGCTGGTTAAGCTCTTGTTCGATTGCTTGTTTTTCGTGAGTTACGCCACGCTCTTCTATGGCATGGCTTACCCAGCGGATTGGGCCAAAATATACTCCTAGCTCATCGTCCTTAATCCGCTGCGTTAACTCGTCGTGTCTTCTCTCGAGATCTTCGGTCGAATGTTTGGCAAGTTGACTGTTGGGACTTGCGCAACCCGCCAAAGAAACGGCTGCAATTAATGTGAACTTTGCTTTCATCGCCATTGTTGTTGTCTTTTTCATTGTTGAAGTGGTGTGGTTTAACGTAGTCCGAGGTTGTTTGGCCTCCCTGACTTCTCGTCATTGAGAAATCATTTCCGGGGGGCCCGCTTATCGTATACGCCTTTTACACGCGGCCGTGGCGCATGTCAAGAAACAATTTTACAACGACGTTTTTTGACGTTTATCTTCGCGGGGCCGGACTTCGTAAACGTGCGTGAGTTGATCGTCGGTACCGCTCAACAGATTTCTTCGCCCGACCGATCGAGTTGGCTCGGTTACTTCGACGGTGACTCCGGCTTCTCGAAATCCGTCCTCTCTAGATTGCCGAGTGCTTGCTCAAACTCCGCATGCCCCAGTTGCTCATCGCTGGTCCGTGAAACGGGCGTAGTCGCCGATATCTGCTCAGTCTCTGGCTTGCGCGTAAGCAACACGCACTCGCTCTGGCTCAGCGCCGGGAAATCCCGGAAGTCGCGGTTACGACTTGACGAAAACGCCGAGGAGCGGACGGCGCGACGGCGTTTTCGAACGGAAATCGCTCACGAAACCATCTTTCGTCCGAATCTCCACGTGACCGGCTGCGCGATTCGCATTATAAACCAGGACTGAGCCAATCGGCGCCTGATACGGATCGCTTACCGCCAATTTTTCGAAACCGAAATTATTGACCAATTCCTGGCCGGCTTGCTTCGCGTAAGCAGTTGTCGGGCGGGACCTGATCACTCCCGACGCGAGCAGCGCCTCTTTCACATAGTGCCAGCATTGCCGGCGCGAATGGGCGTGGGCGAGTTCCTCAGCAATGGAGGCCGCACGTATTAATTTGGGATCGACCTGGCGATCGATTTTGGCAAAAGGCCGTACGATCTTTTTCGGCTGATACGTTTCGACGACATCGACGGAAGTCGCTTTGCCGGAAGCGTCTTTAAAGACAAACTTGGATGGCTGTTGTGAAACGGGCGCTTCAAAACCAAAGGCCGTTTTGCCCGGACCCGTCGTAAGGCTTTGGAGAGCTCCCTCGCCTTCAGCCGTGTTTCCGTTGGGATGGCCTCCGTCCGCTGCTGGGGTAACCGCTGGAACACTGGAGCAAAGGCCACAGCCCACAACCACAATCGCAATTTTGATCATAAGACGGGCGCGGCAACGGGGAAGCATAGATTCAAGTGGTAGAGATAATAGATTCACAGGAAGGCTGCTTTTTCTCCCGGTGTTATTGGTTCCAACAGTGCAAACAGCAAACTAAGCCAGATGCTTCCCGGGAGCAGAGCAGCCGCTCTAGTTTTTACATTTAAGTGGGCCTTCCCTGACTTCTCGTCATTGAGAACTCATTTCCGGACACGCTTATTGTATCCACCATTTATACGTGTCTATGGCGCCTGTCAAGAAACAATTTTACAACGACGCTTTTTAGGCGTATAAAATGATCGCTTTCAGCCTGCGGATCGCCTATGGAAGAACGAGGTCTAAAAAATGCGAATGCCAAAAAATTACAAGAACAAAGGGAAGCTCAACCTCACGGTGCGTGAGGAGCAACGAAACAAACTGGAACAAATGGCATCTTTGGAGAAGCGTTCCGTCTCCAATCTGATCGAGGTTATGGCCGATGAACGCTGGGAGCGATTGGTCGAGCAGCAGGGCGTTGCTTACGCTCAAACCGTCGCGGGGGCGCTGAACCTTAAACTCGACGCGGACAATCCAGCAGACCGCGAGAAATTGCGCCGAGCAATTCTCGATCTTGTCGCCGGGAGAAAAATGCCAAAGCAAAAAGGGCGTGGTTGAAATTCTCTCGCTCTCTTTCTGGATCCGTTCAGTGCTGTTTCGCGGTCGCAATTCGGGATCTGGAGAAACAAGTTCAATTCGCACTGCGCAGCTTCATTTTCATCGCGCTTTCTTTGAGTTGCGCACCAGCGGCCCTGCTTTCCACCACGCCACCATCTCGCCAGTGCGCATGCCCTCCTTAATTTCGTCATACCGACAAGACTCTCAACAACGCTACGGGGACCGTTGAATCGGCGACGGGAATAAAAATTCGCTGAACCGGTATGTCCGCTGAAATTAAAAAAGAGATCGAGCTGGAGATTGCCTATGTCCTCTTCATCGACATTGTCGGTTACTCGAAGCTCGTAACGCACGAGCAGCGGCAGTTACTCGACTTACTAAACGAAATCGTCCGCGAGGCGGAACACTTTCGCTCGGCCGATGCAAAGAGTCGGCTCATTACCGTGCCGACCGGTGACGGGATGGCGCTTGTTTTCTACAATACTCCGCAGGCCCCGGTGGAGTGCGCGCTAGAGATCAGTAACGCTGCGAGCGAACACCCGGAACTCAAGCTACGGATGGGGATCCATAGCGGACCGGTCAGCGGCGTAGTGGACGTAAGTGGCCGCTCGAACATTGCGGGAGCTGGAATCAACATCGCGCAACGGGTGATGGATTGCGGAGACACCGGCCACATTCTCATTTCGAAACACCTGGCCGAGGACGTGGAACAGTATGGCGATTGGAAGCGCCATCTGCACGACCTGGGCGAATGCGAAGTGAAGCACGGAGTCCGCGTCTCGGTGGTCAATCTCTATACCGAGGACGTGGGCAATCCCGAAGTGCCGCAGAAGGTTCGAGAAGCGCGTCACAAAGCGGCGGCGCCGATAGGCGAAAGACATGGCTCGAGCAAGAGCTGGATCGTCGCCGCTGCGCGTCGTGATTGGCTTGCGTTGGGCGGATTACTATTGTTGCGCCATTCCACCTCAGTGCCGCAACCGTGCGACGACTGCGCCGGCACCCACTGCTTCCATAGCTCCTTCTATTCCGAGAAAAGCATTGCGGTGCTTCCATTCGAAAACTTGAGCGAGGAAAAAGCGAATGCGTACTTCGCCGATGGTATCCAGGACGAAATTCTCACTCGTTTGGCGAAGATCGCTGATCTCAAAGTGATCTCACGCACTTCAACGCAGCAATATCAGAGCAACCCGGGCAATCTTCGCGAGATCGCCAGCCAACTTGGGGTCGCTCATATCTTGGAAGGCAGCGTGCAGAAGAGCGCGGACGCCGTGCGCGTGAACGTGCAGTTAATCAAAGCAGCCAATGATTCCCATCTTTGGGCCGATACTTTTGATCGCAAACTGACCGACATCTTTTCGGTGGAGAGCGAGGTGGCGAAAGCCATCGCCGAGCAGTTGCGAGCGAAACTCACCGGTCAGGAAGAGCAAGTCATCGCTGCCAAACCGACGGACAATCCTGAGGCTTACGACGCCTACTTGCGGGGTCTGGCTTATACACTGAAAACTCTCCCCACAACCGCCAACGCTCTTGGCGCACAGAAATATCTCAGAGAGGCGGTGCGTTTGGATCCGAAGTTCGCTCTTGCCTGGGCACTGTTTTCATTCGTTAATTCACGCGCCTACGGCACACAGAGTCTTCAACCAACGGTCGCCCTGCGTGAAGAGGCGCGGCAGGCAGCCGAAACCGCGCTCACTCTTCAGCCCAACCTCGGCGAGGCCCTCCTGGCCATGGGATCTTATTACTACGCTTGTCTGAAGGATTACGACACCGCAGTGCATTACTTTGAGCAAGCGCGTCAGTTCCTCCCGAATAGCAGCCGGATTCCAGAATCGCTGGCTTACGTCGCACGGAGACGAGGCGAGTGGGACCGGAGCGAGTCGTACTTCAACGAAGCCGAGAAGCTTGACCCGCGCAACGTCTACCTAATCACCCAGCACGCGGTTAACTATATCTGTCTTCGTCGTTTCCCGGAAGCGCTGCGAAAGCTTGATCAGGTTCTCGACATTGCACCGGACGACCTGGATACCTTTGTCTTAAAGGCGGGTATCGCACAAGCCGAGGGCGATCTGCCGCGGGCCTCGGCACTCCTAGGTCCGCTCCATCCAGCGGCCGACGACTCCACGGCGTTGCAAACACAAGTTTACCAAGCCATCTTGGAGCGCCGTCCTGCGCAAATGATCTCTCGGCTAAGGGAGATATTGGCCAGGCCTGATCCAGCGTTCGATTACATCAATGGCGACCTGCGGTTTTGGTTAGGTTGGGCGCAAGAAGTCGCCGGCGACCATGTCGCCGCCAACGAAAGTTGGCGACAGGCGCGCAGCGAGCTTGAATCTCTTCTTAAAGAACAGCCAAAAAACGACTCTCTTCTTGAAGATCTTGCTCTAATCAATATGAGTCTCGGGGACAAAGCCGCTGCATTGGCTCTGTCGGAACGGGCGATAGCCGCGAATCCGCCGGAGAAGGATGCCTTAACTGGTCCCATTTCGCTCGAGATCTTCGCACGGATCGCGGCACGTACAGGAGAGCGCGACCACGCCATCGTAGCTCTGCAGAAGCTACTCTTGATACCGTATGCGGGCGTGGCTGGAAACATACCGCTCACTCCTGCGCTGCTCCGACTCGATCCGATGTTCGATCCGCTCCGGAATGATCCGCGCTTCCAAAAACTCTGCGAAAAGAAACCGATAGGCTGCAATGTCGCTGGCCTCGACGCCGATCCAAAGCCGGGGTTGTCGCTGATGCGGGCCGGGATGAACACGCGCCGGAAATTTGTCACCGGGTCGCGCCGCTCGCTGGCGCTGCCTTCGTCGGGAATGCCGAATCTTTGCTTTACCCAAGTGTGGCCAATGCCGCCCGGGTTAGTGGTCGCCCGTATCTCGTGCCGGAGTTTGCTCCCTTGCGCCTCGCATACCCCGCCGTCCGGCGCCGGTGTGGATGACTTCCTTCCCCGCGAACAATAGGGCACGGGCGGGTGTTCAATGCACTGAACCGAAGGTGGTCCTGGGCTCTCCCCAGCGCCGCTGATGGCGGCGGGCCCGTGAGGGCCGCTTCATTCCCGCCCGTGCCCGTTACTTAACGCAACTTGAAAAGGAATGTCCTGCGAGCTCGGTGAACAGGTAGCGTTCCTGTTTTACATTTTCATCTACAATTCGGCATGTAGAACGCTGCGTTTACATGCGCGGTGCTGCGCGACGCAGCGTGGTTCAGCGGCGGAAATCCGTGCCCTGCATAAAAGCAAGTTCTTCCTCGATGTGGTCGAGGAGCCAGTCGCCCTTCTTCAAACACTTCACGGCGACGTTTTCCGCTTGGGTAACTGCCTCGAAGTGCGGTTGCAAGTTAATGCCTTTCCAGCCCTGCTTGCGCAGGGTCAGGATATTCTCAATCGCGCGCTGTTGCTGTTGCCAGCTCGCATTCGCGAAGGCTTTTGCGATGGGCCGCTTAGGAAGGTAGAGCATGTCGGTAAAACCGAGGGACACGAAATAGCCGGAAAGACTTCGGAAGTCTTGGATGCGTTCGGTAAGAAGCGGTTCCATTTCGCTTGGGACATTGACCGTGTGCCGTATTGTTTTCATAAGCAATTCGTATCCTGACGGACACGGGCGGTCGTGACAAAGCGATATTTTCAGTCAATTTGTATGGCAAGGCAGAGGCGTTTCGCTACGCAATAAAAGTCCGAAAAATGGATTGAGAAGCTCAACGCAAAGCGGCCAGCGCCCGCACATAGGGATCAGTAGTTGGATTCAACCTCCACGGTCACGTGTGTCATCCCTGCGTTAAGATCTTCCACGTGATATACCTTAATCGTGTCGGTCTTAAAGATTTCGGTACGTGTTCCGCTGAAACCGAAATTTCGCTCCGCCTGCCAAGTACAGTATTGACGGAAGGTAGGAAATAACTCCATTCCCGATGGTCGGGACAGGATGGTCGTAATCGATTGCCTCGCAATGGATACTACCGACGTCGGCGGAAAGCACTAGCAATTCTACGTTAGGCCCGCCGTATTGTCGTAACTGTAACGGTTGTCCAAGCTCTACGTCCACTCGCGCCGCTCCGTTCCCTGAATGTTGCGGCTGCACGTTAGCTGCGGTCCGTGCGGGTATTAATTGTAAGTCGCATGTCACGGGGTAATGATCAGATACATCAGTTTTTGTGAATACAGGTTTCGCCGGAATGCCATTCTTCACGAATGTATAGTCAAGAGTCCCATCCGGATATCCTCCGTTGGCTGGGTGTGTAATCCGCTGGCTGAGTGGAATATTCCGTGACGGGTCAATAAATCCGGCATTCGCGAGCGTCTTTAGCGTTCGCTCGGTCGCAAACACTTGCTGGTCTAAGTTGGTGTTGAAATCGCCTCCGATGATTACCGTTTGAATCGCAGGAATCCGTTGCGGTAAAACAGTATTGACGTGTTCCAGCAATTGCTTGGTCGCCGCCTGCCGTTTTTGAATGCTTTCGGCTACGTCGAGCGGATGGTTGCTCCGATTGCTTTTCAGATGAACACAATAGATTCCCACATCGGCACCAGCCGTTTTGACCCATGCGAATGCATACCCACGAGGCGGGTCCACGCCGTCTTCATTTTTCCATTGGTCGTACCATGTGGCCTGAGCAGTAGGTTTTGCTAGTATTGCCTCTTGTTGGCGTCCTTTGAATCTCGAACATACTGCCAGTTGATATACGTCCGGTGCGATAGCATCCGCCAGTTTTTCGCACACTTCGCCGCCGCTCACCTCCTGCAAAAGGATTATGTCAGGGTCTAGTTGACGTAGTACACCGGCGGCTGCTGAAATCGTTTGAGCCTGCTCATCCTCACTGGCTTCCTTGGTCGACCCGTTGGGAAACCACTGCAAATTCCATGTTGTGATTCTGAGCGGCTTTTGACCGAATGCAGATAGGGTCGGGAAGAGTGCTGTCAGCACTACCAGCTTGATGACGCGCATCATCGCGTTTTGGAATTGATTGGTCCAATCGTGGCAAGGCTCAGCGGCGCCGGAGCACAACCGAAGGCTGCTTCTTCGAACGGTTCTGCCCCTCAAAAGCTTTAAAACGCGCGTCTACCTCTCTTATTTGGTTTGCGTCGTGGGCAGCTTGCTCTTTCTGCTTTTTCTCGACAATGCGGTAAGTCTCGTTTTGTAGAGCTACTAGCCGCTGACGTTCCTCTTCCTGCGTTTGCGACCGAGCAACGGCGGCGGTTTGCGATGCCTGCGCCCTGCCCTGCTGCCGAGTTGCGTCATCATTCATATTCTTATCGAAAGCATTCTTCTGATTTCTGGTCAGAATATTTTTCTCGTCTTTCAACGCCGCAATCAGATTTGGTCCAGCACCGTTTTCGCTAAGCTGTAATTCCAGCTCCGGGCTGATCTTTTCAGGAATATGCCGACGATTAACATCGGCAATGATAGTAGGCTGTGAAGTTCCGCCCCGCAGCATGAATGAGACTTCACTAAGAGGCATCGCTTCGCGACCAATTCGGACGTCCTCTGCGGTAAGCGGCGCCGGGGCCGCGTTAACAACGGGTTGGGGAATGGGGGTTATAACCCGGGCACGGTTGCAACCGCTCGCAGCAACAAATAATGCCCCAAGGCATAGGAGTATTGACGTGTTAACGAATGACATAGGTTGCCGGGGGATAGCAAATGGCACGCCTTGGATGGCGCTGTGCGGCGCAGCGCCGTGCATGTAAACGCAGCGTTCTACACTCCGAACTTTAGATGAAACGGTACGCTATCTGTTCATCAACAATTGAACCTACAGCAATTCTTCGCGTTGCAGGACTTGCGGGTGGTTCTTTGAACATTCCTCTCAAGTAAATGAACACTTTTTTCCGGTTTTCCATGCGCTCAAGGTGGTTACTGACACTGCTTTTATTAATTATCGGACTGTCCGATCTACAAGCGAATCCTGGGGACCTATACAGCGGCCAATCAGGAGAAGTCCACAAGTTTACGCCCTTAGGCGCTGAAACGGTATTTGTCAGCGGGTTTTCTGCCGATGCCCTCGCCTTTGACAGCGCGGGCAACCTATTTGTCACCAATGACTGGCGCGGCGGTAACGATTACAAAAGTCACGCCGGGAGGTGTTGCTACCGACTTCGCCACAATCGGCACCAATCCCGGGGGTCTCGCGTTTGATGCAAGTGGCAACCTGTTTGTCGGCGATGGAACCACTGATTCAATTATTAAAGTCACCCCCACGGGCGCCAGCAGCACGTTCGCGAGTGGTCTCATTGGACCGTTTGGCCTGGCCTTCGACCGCAACGGTAACCTATTCGTCTCTGAGGTGGGCATGGGGACAATATCAAAGATTACACCCGGCGGCACGAGAACAACGTTCGCCAGTGGATTAAGCGCCCCCGAAGGATTGGCCTTCGACAGCAGGGGCAACCTTTACGAAGTCGACGTCAATAGTCGCATGGTGCTCAAATTCACTCCTAGTGGGGTAAAATCCACTTTCGCCATGGGTTTACTCGTTCCCCAAAACATTGCCATTGATCAAAATGACAACGTTTTCGTGACGGATTTAGCTACGGCAGAAATTTTCAAATTCACCCCAAACGGTACGAAAACGACCTTCGCATCTAACACCAATCCAGGAGGGGGACTGGGGGGACTGGCGTTTGAGCCAGCCACGGGTCAGTCCCCCGCAGCGCGTGTGACCAACATTTCCACCCGCGCCTCCGTTCTAACCGGGCAGGGGGTTACTGTGGCCGGATTCATTGTCACGGGAACGGACTCGAAAACAGTCCTCCTTCGCGGGCTTGGTCCTACTTTGGGTCAACCACCGTTTAACGTCACTGCGGTGTTGGCTGATCCGACCCTGCAACTCTTTGATGGTAGCGGACACCCATTGTGGTTTAACGACAATTGGAAAGACACGCAGCAAGCTCAGATTCAATCGACGGGGAAGGCACCTCCAAACGATCTCGAATCCGCGATCCTGCAAGTCTTGCAGCCGGGGAATTATACCGCCGTCCTTTCTGGCAAGAATGGGACTACTGGTGTTGGTTTGGTTGAAGTGTACGATGTCAGCCAGGGCGTTCACGCCGAGATAGCGAATGTCTCAACCCGAGGTTTTGTTGGTACCGATCAGAGCGTCATGATTGGTGGCTTTATTACCAGCGGAGGCAACGGCAGGTACCTGAGGTGGTGATACGCGGTCTCGGGCCGACTTTAGTGCAATTCGGCGTCGCAAACGCTCTGGCTGACCCATTAGTGACTCTGGTGGACAGCATGGGGAATGTCGTCGCGGCCAACAATAATTGGAAAGATACGCAACAAGCAGCGATCCATACGACCGGACTCGCGCCGCCCAATGACTTGGAGGCGGCGATCGTCATCACACTTTCGAATGGCAACTACACCGCCCTGGTGGGTGGGTTCAACGGTGCCACGGGCGTCGGGCTAGTCGAAATTTACAAGCGCTAGTCGGCGTCGGCTTCGTGGGGAAACATTATCTCGTGGCCCCGTCGTCGCGGTCGCCGCGCTGTCCTTCTTGCTCAGGGAGCTGGCCTTGCTCGGCGCGTAGTCGTTTCAACCGCTCTTGTAGCTCGCGATGTAGCGTTTGCGTCTTTGTGCGCGTCAACGATCCAGCGGGAGCCATCGCGCGTAGCTGTATTAACCGCATTTGTTATCTGAAACGCGCTCGTAATAGGCCCTTGGGAGGCCAAGGTCCCGCAGTCCTTTGCGCCGACAGTAAACCGCCAATTCAAAGGCATCTTCCTCGCCGTAAAGATTCACTGGCCTGCACGCGTTGAACATCAGGTCGTAGAACGCCATCACAGTCTGCTTATTCTGCTGAAGACGGTCATCCATAGCGTGCGGCGTAAAGGGCCTAACTATGGCGAGTTCAAAGAGTGGTGATGCCTTGCGTTCGGCGCTCCTAGCGCTCATCCCGTGCTGCGTCATACAACCTTTGTCCGGTCCGGCCGGTCTGGGCGACCACGGGAAACCAAGGGTGTCACAGTTACAGCCCCGTTGCTCACAGGCTGCGAAATACGCGCCCTGAAAAGGCCGGAAGCTTCCTCAGTGTAATATTGCGCTATACCATTATCGGGCACGGGAATCGTTGCCAACTCCATCCAAAACTTGCCAGCCTTTGTAGATTCCGGGCAACACTCAATCGTTACCGCTCCGGCTGATACCGACCCTTCTCCGCGGATGAGAAACCTAACCCTGCGCGGCTCTGGTAGCACAAGCCTTTTGCCCGCGCCGGTTGTTGCCTTGTCTTGCAGGGGTTTTAGTATTCTCATCATCGCTTTTGCTTTATGAGTTACCCCAGGCCGGGCACCTGTGTATCATCTGGAGCGGCTTTTTTGATCGGAACATCGGAAAAATTTCCTCCGCCTGATTCGAATCCGTTTGGATTTAAGATTTAGGGTAATGCCTATACCCATGGAGCCTATAGGACGTTAGTCGTACGTACGCTCCAGCGTCTGAGTCGTATTTCTCGGCATCGTTTGCCCGCGAGAATCGACGGCTGAGCGCAGCTCCAACTCCAACCGGCTTGCACTGAGCTTGTCAGCGATGACTTCCCATATTTCACTGGCGGCATGATGCCAGACCGCGCTATTCATAAGCAACAATGCAAACAATTCAGGTGCGCCCGTCGCGTAATCCGCGCTGGCAGAAGCAAGGCGGCTGGGAAGTGTACGAGGCCGTGGGCGTTTGCCCTGTCTATTGCGATCAACGCGCCCGCGATTCAGCGGCGACCTTCGCGATGGGCGTTAACAGCCCAGCACCAACCATCTCGGGTAACGCCGGCCTTTGCCTTTCTTCTCAACTCCGCGGTCAGAGCGCGGCGGCACGCGAATGCGTAGTAGAAACACACCTTAATAGCACTGTGGCAATTCGCGGGTTAGGCCATACTGCTTGAGGTCGGGTCTACGGCAATCAGCTCAACCGGCGCGTCGAGCCATTGGGCAATCGCAGGGCGGTCGTCCGGGAAAATCCGGACATCGATAGGCGAGTCCCGTGTCAACAACGCGTGAATCTGAGCGTAGTGAATAAATTTCGGATGAGTCGCTAGAATCGCTGATTTGATTGGCGGTCGATGCGCGTAAGCGAAGCGCCGATAAAGCGCTACGCTAATGACATACTCGTAGTTGAGGTCAACTTGTTCGATCCCCGCTATATCGGAGAATCGATTAAAAGGTTCATGCAACTCCACTTCGAGTTGGTCGAGAGCAGCTACGACATCGCTGACTACGTTTTCGTCCAACAAGCCGCGCGGTCGCCATACAAGAAGCCGCGGCTCTGCATGAAACTGCACTCCAAACGGAAAAATCATCGCCGTACCGCTTAGTTTATAGGCAAATACAGAATCGTCACATTTTCTATGAGCCATCAAAAAGAATCACGCACATGTGCAATACGGGAATCTCGCGGATGTGACAATTGCGACGGCCACAACTTCGTCGCGGCTCGATAAAGTGATGTGAGTTTGCTGACCCGAACTTTGGCTAGAGGGGTAGAAGCCAACCGTGATTCGCCCGCTTCTTCTAGGACCTAGGTCCCATAAGCGAGTCCTCCGCTGAACAGGCAAGGTGCGGTCAAATTCTTTTATTACATTTATGCAATATTCGATTAATTTACCCGAGGAATCCGATCATTTCCTTCGCCAGTTGTGCGATCCAAGGCGCAATCCGCACAGCGAGGCCGTTTCTGTTGAGGATTTTTTGTCTGCATTCGTCGAAGAACAACTTGACGAGCTATTTCTACGGCGTGAACGACGCAAGCCTAAAAAAGACAAGAAGCTTGACGATGCCGTTCGGTCGGCCAAAGAACGCGCCAAAGCGTGGAGCGAGGCTGTTATTGCCACGCATACTGCTCTTGAGGCCATGCGTAAACTCGTCGCAGCCGGAGTGGCGGATCCCAAGGCCGATCGTGGGCTAAGTGCCGACAGATAGCAATCACCATCGGTAAAAGAGGTCTGGTCGCACCAGTCCCTATGGGCGTGTAACTCGTCTTACATAGGAGCGAACACTGGCAAACGAAACGATTATCTCCAGCCTTGGAGGAAGTTTGCGACTATGATTTCTGCAAGGTCGCAGAAGCGAGCAAACGGAGCCGGCGGTTCGTTTCCGCCCCAGCCATTTCTACGAGGCAGTGAACCGGTGCTCGACATAAAATTTGTCGGAAAGATTCCATTGAACGGGTAAGATAAATTCTCATGGAGCGAGAGGCCATCGTCGTTTACGCCGACAACGACCCGGTCCCCGGCATATGCAACCCCCGGCCCAACCAGAGATACCGCCATCCGCGGCCCCACGTTCAATGGTGTCAAGCTTGACGTAGTCTGCGGACAAACTTTCTTGCCGTGCTAGGTAATGTTTGCAAGTTCTCAATTGATACATTAGTATGTCTCAGGTGAGAAGACGATGAGAACAACAGCTTTGAGGCACAGCGCCGCCACCCCTACGGTGCGGCAACAAATTGAGAAAATGCGGGCGGGGCTCAGTTTTCGAGCGGTGACAAGCCTGCAAAAAGCATTGAATCTCCCGCTTGGAACGATGGCGACCGTCCTCGGGATGTCGCGCGCCACCCTGCATCGCCGGAAGATTCAGGGAAAAATCGATCAGGACGAGTCGGAACGCCTGATGCGTTATCAGCGACTGCTGAAAAAGGCGGAAGACGTTTTCGGCGATGTCGAGAGTGCGCGAACCTGGATGACAACCAAACAGCCCGGCCTTGGCAAAGCTGTGCCATTGGACTTCGCTCGCACCGAGATCGGGGCGCGGGAGGTCGAAAACCTCCTGGGTCGAATTGAGTACGGCGTCTATTCCTGATGGCCGAAATCGTCGGCTGGCGGATTGTTAAGGAGAAACACGCCGCTTCTGCCTTCTCGGGTGAGGGCGCGCGCATTTTCGAAGGGCGTTGGAATTCGGCGGGAATACGGATGGTCTATTGCAGCGAGCACATCTCGCTCGCAGCGCTGGAAATTCTTGTGCATACCCAACCGGTAACCATGCGCGATAAGTTCCGCGTTTTTCGCGCCAGTTGGGACGATGCTATCATGGCGACGATGGAGCTCAAGAAATTGCCAAAAGGGTGGAACGCGCAGCCGCCCGGCGCGATTTCAAAGAAGATTGGCGACGAATGGATTCAGTCCAGCCGCTCTGCTGTTCTGGCAGTCCCGAGCGTGATTGTGGCGCAGGAAAGAACGTTTCTTCTCAATCCGAAACATCGCGATTTCGCGAAAATCAAAATCAAGGACCAGGGCAGCTTCAGTCTCGATCTGCGGCTACGCTAATTAGAGCTGAAGAAACTAGACAGGATTGGATTCAGAAACAGTCCTTGGGATGGAGGCCCGGGAAAAGCGGGTAAACTACGAAGTATTTGCGTTTCCGAGAAACCCTTGGCCGGTCTGAGCGGGACTGGCGGTAAAGACAGCTGCTCCTGGAGTCCACGTAATCCCATCCAGTCTAGCAGACTACCTAGAACTTCAGTGTGAGCTGCGCGGCCAGAAGTTGTTCGCCAATGGAGGCGTCGCCGCGAACATGGGTAAAGCTGTATTGAAGTTTGCCCTGCAGATAATTGGTGAATCGGTAACCGAGCGCAGCGTCGACGCGCCAGACGTCGTTCCCCCATTGCACCTGTTTATCGACATCAGGAATGGTTGCGAATAGTTGCTGATTCCAGCGCAGGGCGGCGTATAGTTGGGGAGTTATTTTGTATTTGCCCTCGATGTAGTAGGCTACAGTATCGGCATTACCGATGCGCGGGACCTCGAAGCGAGTTTCATAAACTTCCGCCCATAGTTGCAGATGGTGCCAGGCAAAGGAAATGTCCTGGGCCAGAACTTTCTCGCGAAAATCGCCGATGCCGGTTCCACGGGGGAGGGTGGGTGCCGCTTCTGGAAGAAGGTAAGCCCCGGAGCTTATCGAAAAGCCAAAGTTCCACATCTCGTTAGGGCGAAAGCCGATCCGGCCGCTGTAGGTGGGATCGCTAAAGCCCATCTGCGTCACATTCCAGACCTCTGGATGTGAAGCCAGGGCTGCGTTTTTCAATTCGACGGCGTAGTCGAACTTTTCGATCGTGCCGGAAAGAGCAATGCCGCTGGCATAGCTTGGGCCCCAGATGATTGGAAGCCGCAGATATTTATCCGAGTAATCCATGTAATCATACCCGGGCACGTGTGCCCAATAGAGCAGTTCGTTGACGTCATCTGGCGCCGCGATATCCCAGATACCAGTCAAATTCTCGTACGGTAATGGCGCGGTGACGAAAGGATTTTCCCACGAATAGTGCCGCGGTACCCAGTTGCCGACAACGGTGGCAAACTTGCCGATCTGGAAGTTCAGGCGGGCATTGCCGAACGGTTTATAGCGCAGAAAATATTCGTCCAGCCTCACCTGGGCACCTTCATCGGAGGGATCGAAGCCACGATCCAGACGCACCTGGCCATAAAAGTAGAGGTATTTGGACCAGCGTGCATCCACAAATATCGTTAGCCGTGGATTGAAAAGAAGATTGTCGTCGGTATCGATCAATCCGGAGGCGGGCTGATCTAGGTAGTAGCCTTCCAGGTCAAGCAGCCCCGTTATGCGAAGATGAAACTGGCTGTTGGCGCCGCTGATCGACAACATTCGATTGGCGTCATCTAGAAAATCGGCGCGAACCAGGTTTGCGCTGACTATGAGAGCGACAGTTAAACGCGCAATGCGACCAAATGCCTCACGCAGCATAGAGATGCTTGTCAATGGTTTCACGCAGGGTTCCGAGGCTGACCGGTTTTCCGAGCACGGCATCAACCGCTCGCGGCCGCGAGCCGGTTACTTCAATCAGGGCACCGAAACCGGTGAGGAGAATGATGGGAAGTGCCGGGTGCAATTGTTTGATCAACTCAGCCGTTTGATCGCCGCTCATCTGCGGCATAGCCCGATCAAGGAAAATAATGTCGAAGCGTTTTTGCTGGGCCCGGGTAATGGCTTCGCGTCCGCTTGTCGCGACCGTAACGTCATGACCGTCGCCACGCAGGTAGTGTGCAACCACTTCACAAACCCGTTCGTCGTCGTCGACCGCCAGAATGCTGAGCTTTGATTTGCGTCCGTTCGGTTTCTGTTGAATGGGCGGACTGATTTTTACGGCATCGGCGATCGGCAGTGAAATGGTGAAGGTTGTGCCCTGGCCGGGCGCGCTTTCGATATCGAGGCGGCCGCGGTGGCGCTCGATGATTCCATAGACCATAGAAAGGCCGAGGCCAGTACCGCGCTCCCCTTTGGTTGAGAAAAACGGCTCGAGGCAGCGTTGTTTAACCTCCTCGGTCATGCCAAGACCAGTGTCGCGGAGTCGCAAAAGCGCGCGCTCGGCTTCGATCGCAACATCGATGTAGATTCGCCCGCCGTTCGGCATGGCGTCGACAGCGTTGAAGATCAAATTGGTCAGGACTTCACGCAGCGCAGCTTCTTCGCCGACGATGATGGCATTGGCGCGGGAGGTGGTAGTTACTTCGATATTAATTCCATTCGCCTGTGCCTGCGCCTTCCACTTTGGCTCGGTTAGCGAAACGGCCTGCTGGACTATTCTCGTTAGATTGACGGCAGGAAATGCCTTGTTCGTTTCCAGCGGCCGGTAAAATTCACGGAGTCGGTTGACGACGCTGGCGGCATCGTGGGCGGAGGTATTGAGCATCTCGAGCAAACGACGAGCTTCCGCCGGATTGCGCAGTATTTCTTCATCACTCAACAAGATTTCGCTAAACCCGAGAATCGGTGTGAGCGTGTTATTGAAGTCGTGGGCAATTCCGCTGGCCATTTGTCCAAGGGCGCGCAGGCGTTCCTGTTGAATCATCTGGCGCTGGGTCGCTTTTAGTTCGCTCAATGCCTTTTCCAGTTCCTGATTGGCGGCGCGCAGATTTTCCTCCGCTTCCTGGCGGCGGGCGAAATTCTCGACCGATCCGGCGACAATTTGGTCGACGGGTTTAGCGAGGCCGCTAACGAGAAACAGACTGACAGCGAATCCGGCGCAGAGAATAAAGGCACCAAAGGTGATGATCTTCCAACGTAACGCCTGAGTTTCATGCATGGCATCAGCCATGGGAAAAAGGCAAACCGCATAGGCCGGCCGAAATTTGGTCGCGCCATCGAGGGCTTTATAGAAGACGAGTTGTGGGCCGCTCTCCAGTTCGAGCTCGAAATTGTTGGATTGGTGGCGCCCAATCGACTCGCTGATACGCTTGGTGAGAAGCGTTCGATCGAACGGTGATATTCCGGTGACGTAAATGCCGCGATTGAAGAAAATGCCGGCTCGAAACGATTTCGGATTCTCGTCGCCGATTTGAAGATCCTGGACGGGAAATCCGAGGACAATGGCGCCGAGTTTTGCGCCATTCCAATCAATGATTTTGGTGACGACGATCTGGCGTAGAGCGGAGAGCTGGCGGTCCGAGTTGAGTGCGATAAGGCCAGAGCTTTGTTGATCGTCACCGCGCAATGCCGCACCTGCTGCTTCTAACGCCGGGTCGACTCCGGATTGATCTACAATTCGGATGGGCTGAGTGCCCGGCGGAAGGACCGCGCCATCAGGGTCCAGGAATCGGACGAAGGAAGCGCGAATCGTTGCGGTGGAACTGCTCGGACCGTCGCTATTTGGGGCAAGAACATCGCGTAACTCGGTTAGCGCGTTCCGATAAAGATCATCAATGTCACGCTCTTCCAGAGCGGCACGAATTCGGACCGAACGCGAGAAGAGTCTGCATTTCTCATTGATCCCGCTTAGGCGGGTTTCTTGACGCGCGAGGTAGGAGCGGACTTCGTTTTGAAACTGCGCCTCGAGCTTTTCCTGTTGCTTCGCCCGCAAATTGTTTCCGGCCAGGTAAAGTGTCGCACTCGTCACCGCGATGACGACGAGCATCATTGCGACGAGTAATTTTAACCGAAATTTGAAGGCATCTTTCAAACGAAAACTACTTTTCGGGAAAATCGACGTGCAAAACGCCGGCACCGTTCTTCAACTCGACCGGATGTTCACGAGTGTCGCGGTCAGTGACCCAAGCTTTGAGCGAATAAGTGCCGGCCGGCAAATGTTCGAGTCGATAATGACCTTGTGAGTCAGTCTTGACGAAGAAAGGGGTCTCCAAGACCAGGACGGTGCCTCGCATTCGGTCATGAATGTCGCAATGCACCGTCACCGTTCCGGGCTTATCCAACAGGACGGAACCGGACTTTTCATCTTTGCGGTAACGCCCGAGATCGAACCGTTTCGTTTTCGAATACGAAAAGACGTTGTGATACATGTCGTCGAGGTTTGGGAACTCGACGGTGGTGCCGACCAGCACTGCCACGAGATCGGGCGCGAACGTCATGTTTTTTTGCGGCATTTGTGCGGTGTGATGCGCGATTGGGAGGGTCAGACGGCTGAAATCGCCGGTCAGGTAAACGACTGCTGCCGGGGGATTTGCTGGCGCAACGGGTTGATCGGCGACTTGATAGCGTTCGTTTATGCCAAGATCGGGCCGCGGTTTGGGTAATTGGACCGTGCCCTCGACGGTGGTTTGCGCAGAAAGCCCGCTTCCCACGACGAGGAGCGGAGAAAACATGGCTGCTAAAAACGCTCGGGGAGTCACCCTTGGATTCTGAGCCAGATCAATGCCAAAATTTGCCGCCTAAGGTGGCGATTTTATGAGGGTTAAGACCCTTTTTTGTCATCAGGAAATCGACAAATGACACACTCCTGTCGAGATATAGGGCTGTGAAGACAATCATCCATGCGCTCGTATTTCTGGCCTGCCAAAGCATCGCTCTGGCTCAAACTCCATCCGCGACTCTCGTCGGAACGCGTCCATCCACCACTTCGCCGGCCGCGGAGCTAACGGCGACGAGTACGCCTGCTTCGACCACGAGCGCATCGACAAGCCCTTCACCCGCATCTGAAACAGCGGCGCCAAAATTGACCGACATTCTCTTCAAGAATTTCAAGGCGCGGTCGATTGGACCGGCGGCGATGGGCGGTCGCGTGAGCGACATCGCGATTGATCCGCGCAATCCCGCCGATTTTTTTCGTGGGACTCTCGACTGGCGGCTTGTTCAAGACCGGAGATAACGGTGTGACGTTTGATGCAATTTTCGACAAACAACCGGTGCAATCGATCGGGGCAGTCGCGATCGCGCCAAGCGATAGCGATATCGTGTGGGTTGGGACCGGAGAACCAACCGACCGTAACTCGGCAGAGTGGGGGAATGGAATTTATCGTTCCAGTGATGGTGGAAGCACATGGCAGCGCGTCGGCTTGGAGAACAGTCGTGCAATTGGTCGCGTGATCGTGCACCCGAAAAATCCCGAGACTGCTTATGTGGCGGCGCTTGGGAATCTTTGGGCCGACGGCGGGGATCGGGGTTTGTTTAAGACGACCGACGCCGGAAAATCGTGGAAAGCGATTCTGAGTGCGCCAGCGTCGCAGGCTGCACGCGTGGGCTGCGTTGATGTGGCGATGCCGCCAGACAATCCGGAAATAATTTACGCAGCGCTTTACGGGCGCCGCCGCACGCCGTGGAGTTTCGCCTACGGCACGTCCGCGACAAACGGCGAAGACGTGGGCGGGATTTACAAGAGCACAAATGGAGGCGCCAGTTGGAAAAAATGCAGCAATGGTTTGCCGACATTGACGGGAAAAATCGGGCTCGCGGTTACGCCGACGAATCCCAGGATCGTGATGGCGGTTGTCCAGAGCGACGAAGGGGGATCGAATGATTTCATCGACATTCACAGTAAACGCGGCGGCGTTTTTCGGTCCGAGGACGGCGGTGAGACCTGGAAACGCACCAGTGATCTGAATCCGCGACCTTTTTACTTCAGCCAGATTCGGATCGATCCCGCAAACGATCAGCGAGTCTATCTTCTCGGGTTTGCGCTCCTCGCTTCGGACGATGGCGGGAAAACTTTCCGCGAAGACTTATCGGATAAATTGCATCCGGACATGCACGCACTCGCCATTCAAAATGGAAGCGCGCCGCCACCGAAACCGCCAAAAGTGGAAGCCGGCCAGGCACCGAAACCACCAAAGCCCCCGATCTCGTTGCGGTTGATTGTTGGGAATGATGGCGGCGTTTACCAAAGCTATGCGGGCGGCAAGGGCTGGGAGCATTTGAACCGAATCCCAGCCGGAGAGTATTACCGCATCTCGTTAGACGACTCGCAGCCGATTTACCGGATCGCAGGTGGATTGCAGGATAATAGCAACTGGGTTGGTCCGAGTGCGGTCTACAGCAAGGAAGGCATTCGCAATTGCGATTGGACGCCGTTCACGGGGGCCGACGGGTTTTATGTTTTGTTTGATCCGGCTGATCGCGACACGCTTTACGGCGACAATCAGGAAGGTGTCGTGCATCGCTTCAACATGCGCACGGGCGAGCTGCGGATCCTAAAACCGTCAACATCGGAAGGACGTGAACCACTACGTTTTCACTGGAACTCCCCGCTAATCATGAGCCGGCACAAACCGGGCGTGCTTTACCTGGGTGGCAACCATGTGTTTCGATTAACCGATCGGGCAGAGCATTACACTGTCATCAGTCCCGATTTGTCGCGTAACGAGCCGGACAAGACACGGGTGGTCGGGAGCGGCGCGGAAGTCTATGGAGTGGTTTATTCATTGGCCGAATCCCCAATGCGCGCGGGAACTTTGTGGGCCGGAACCGATGACGGTCGGCTCTGGGTCACGCAAGACGACGGCGGAAAATGGACGGAGCTGACAACGAACTTGCCCGAGCCACTGCGTGGTCAGTGGATTGTTCGAATCGAGCCCGGCGCGCAGGATGCGAATGTCGCTTGCGTTGCTGCGAGCGTGTACCGGCTGGGTGACGATCGGCCGATGATCGCGCGCACATCCGATGGCGGAAAAACGTGGACAAATATTTCCGGCGATCTGCCAGCAAACGATCCCGTCGAAACAGTCCGTGAAGATCCAGGGAACCCAAAGCTCTTGTATGCCGGGACGCATTTCGGGTTATTCGCGTCGTTTGATCAGGGAATGCATTGGGTGCGGGTCGGCGACATGCCGCCAGTGCGAGTGGATGATTTACAAATTCATCCGCGCACATCCGATCTGGTAATCGCGACACATGGCCGCAGCATTTATGTGTTGGATGACTCGCGACCATTCCGTGAGCTGACACCGGAAATCGCGAGCAAACCGGCGCATTTGTTCAATGTCCGACCCGCTAATGGAGCATATTCGCCATCCGGTTTTTCGGAGTGGAATGGGAAAGGTGTTTATCGCGGGGCTAATCCGGCCGAAGGTGCGCTCTTCACCGTGTGGGTGAAAGAGTTTACCGGCGATGAAATCAAAATCGCGATCACGAACGCGGCGGGTGCCCCGGTGGCGAACCTGAAGTCGCCGGGAGTCGCCGGATTCACGCGGTTAAATTGGGATTTGCGGCCAACCGAAGACGTGCTGACGAAATACGGTGGGGATGATCCAAAAAAATTAATGTCGAGCGGGGATTACACCGCCGAACTTTCTTTTGGACCAAACAAGATGAAGCAGACCTTTCATGTGGAGTTGGCACAGGGGATCACGCCGCGGGGCGGATTCGAGCCGGCGGAATAATTATGGAGGTGAAGAACATTCGCGATGCCACTGACTGGTTTGAAGTGCTGCAAACGAGCAAGCGGACGCAGACGGCGATGATGACATTAAGACCTGGCAAATCCTCCGGGAGCGAACCGGAAGGTCACAAGAATAGCGATCAAGTCTTGCTGGTGCTAAAAGGGGAGGTGGAAGGCGAGATCGCGAACGAGACCATCACATTGCACGAAGGCGACGTGATTATGATTCCCGCGGGAACGCGGCACAAATTCAGCAATCGCAGTTCGGCGGACGTAGTGACGTTTAATACCTATTCGCCACCTGAGTACTAATCTTGTCGTGTGCGATAAGATTGTGGAACGCGGCCAGCGTGTCGCTCAGACGCCTTTTCACGACTAGCTTGGAAACCGCACGAGCGGCGTGATTCACGAGACACCTTCCTGGCCTTTCCAGTTAATGCGAGCCGTGGACAGTCCGAGCAAATCTCAACCCTACATCGCCTGCACTGTCTTCAGCGTGGATTGGAAAAAATGATACATCTGCCGGTGTTCCGTCATACCGCGGCGGAGCACGTGTTTGAAATTTTCCAGGTCGGCGATGTTTACGATTCGATTGACACTATGGACAAAGGCAGAGAGAGAATCATTGGTAACATAGCGATGGCTGAGCAGGACGACAAACTGTTCGCGGCGCTGCGCGGAGGGTTCAACTATTAGTTTTTGAAGAATTGGATTGGTGTCGAGCGTTGTGCCTTTGAAATTTTCATACACAACAATCACTTCGTAAGAATAAGTACGGAGCTTCAGGAGTACGTCATCTTCGTAAAGTCCGACGTGCACCTTGTACCTAAGGTCAGCCAATTGTTGGGTAATGAGCTTCTGGTATTGCTCGTGGTCAACACAGACGAGCGCGGTGTTTTCGCTAACCTCAAATGCCGTTGAATCGAATTCCTGGTCCATAACTTAGCGGAAAGCGTTTGTCGGGATATCCATGCGCAGACCTGAGTCGAGATCGCTGTCGACGCCGCGTCCCTTTTGGATGAGGTCGATCCCGCGGGTGACAGTACCCTTGCGGGTGGCGTAGAGACGCGCAGTTTCTTCAGTAATCAAATCGTTTTGATAGGCGTTCAGAATCGATTGGTCGAAAGTCATCCAGCCGTACTGTGTGCTTGCCTCCACAATTTCATAGAAGTTGCGGTGTTCGCCTTCGCCTAACGCAACCGCTTCCTTGGTTCGCAAATTGTTCCCCATAATTTCGGTGAGTAAGTGGCGACCACCTCCCGCCTTAGGCGCAAGCCGCTGGCTAACGACGTAACGCAGCACGTCCGCGAGGCGAATGCGCAGTTGTTGCTCCTCACCAAGTGTGAACATGCCGAGAATACGACTGATCGACTGGCCGGCGTCGATCGTATGCAGCGTGCTCAGAACGAGGTGGCCAGTCTCTGCCGCCATCAACGCGATTTCGACGGTAGCACGGTCGCGCATTTCGCCGACGAGAATAACTTTCGGTGCCTGCCGCAGTGCCGCGCGCAGACCATTCGAATAATTGTTAAAATCCGGTCCGAGCTCACGCTGGTTAAAAGTTGCCTTGCGAGATGGATGCACGAACTCAATGGGATCCTCCAACGTGACAACGTGCACCGCCTGCGTTTCGTTAATTTCGTTGAGGATCGCGGCCAGGGTGGTGGTCTTACCGCTTCCGGTAGCACCGGTTAGGAGGACCAACCCGGTTTTTTCCTTGGCAATCTCTCGGAAAATGCCGGGAAGCTGAAGTGTCTCCAACGTAGGTACAGTGGCTTCGAGGCGGCGCAGAACGATCGCAAAATTTCCGCGTTGCCTGAAAATATTAACGCGGAAGCGCGCTTCATCCGCCAATGCATAACTGAGGTCGCACGATCCGCCGTTAAGATAATCATACATCAACCGCCGATCACCCTGCATCAGCGCCAGCGCAATTTGCTCGGTCTGAAAAGGAGTAAGGAGATCTATGGGAGGATCGGTCAGGGCGGGTTTCAGCTGACCAAAGCTTTCGACTTGCAGGGGATGGTCGACCGAGAAGTTCAGGTCGGAAATGCCGGGATGCGTGTGCAGCATCGCCGAAAGAATTTTGTCGAGGTCTGGTAGTCGCATCGCTTATTCGTCTGTCCAATCGTCCGGTGGATTTTTGAGGAACTGGCGGAATTTTTTCTTATCAATCGCTTTGTCGTATGCCTCCTCCGGCGAAATGCGGGCATGGCGAAGGTGATCGATAATGGCGTCGTCTAACGGCTGGTTGCCCTTCTTTTTGCCGACCTGAATCATGCCGGGGATTTGGTGCGTTTTCGCTTCACGCACGAGGTTTGCGATTGCCATGTCGACCACCAAAATTTCCAAGGCGGCAACGCGTCCTGGTTTGTCGATTCGCTTGAAAAGATTTTGTGCGATGACTCCCTTGAGCGATTCTGCCAGCGTAGCGCGAATTTGATTCTGCTGATTTGTCGGGAAAACATCGATGATACGATCGACAGCTTTGGAAGCGCTGGAGGTGTGAAGCGTCCCGAAAACGAGGTGACCCGTGGCGGCCGCTGTCAGGGCCAGCTCGATGGTTTCCAAGTCGCGCATTTCGCCCACCAGCAGGATGTCGGGATCTTCACGGAGCGCTCCGCGGAGGGCGTTGGCAAAGGAACGAGTATGCACGCCAACCTCGCGATGTTGCACCAGGCAATTCTGGCTGCGATGCACAAATTCGATCGGATCCTCCACCGTGATGATATGATCGTGGCGCTGAAGGTTGGCGAAATCCATCATGGCAGCGAGAGTGGTGGACTTACCCGAGCCAGTCGGGCCGGTCACCAGGATGAGGCCTTTCTTTAATAGTGGAAATTTTTTCAGGACCGCCGGTAGTCCCAGATCGTCGACCGTCAGCACCTTCGACGGGATGAGACGAAACACGGCGCGAAATTCCGTATTTCTGCTGGAAAAAGTTGGCGCGATAGCGGGCGACCCCAGGGACTTCGTAGCCGAAGTCCACATCGAGAGTTTCTTCGAAATGTTTGATCTTCGCTTCCGGGGCGATCTCGTAGACCATGGTTTTGAGTTCCTCGTCTTTGAGTGCGGGATGATCGACCCGTATGAGGTCGCCGTTAATCCGCAGCATTGGCGGATTATTGGTCGAAAGATGAAGGTCGGACGCCTTTTGTTCCGCCATCAATTTAAAGAAAGCGTCTATGCGAGCCATGCCGTTCCGGGGCTTGAACAGCTAAATTGATGCCACCCCGAGGGGTTTTGGGAGGCGGGGCGTCCCGTCGGCACGAGATGGATCGACCGTTCGATTGGGCAATGCCAGGAATTGCGGTGCCGCGGCTTACCGAATCGAGCGGTGGGAAGCCTCGATCGTCGACCGCACCTGTTCGAGCAGCTTTTCCCGGGTGTATGGCTTGGGAATGAACCCACGGAGCCCCTGCGCCAGCATCGCTCCGATTTTGTTTTGCTCCGCGAATCCGCTGCTCAAAACCACGTTCACGCTCGGATTGATGGCCTTCAATTCCTCGAAAACAGCATCCCCATCCATTACCGGCAGAAAGAAATCCAGGATGATCAGGCCGATCTGATCGTGAATTTGCTGAAAGACTCTAGCGCTTCAAAACCGTCCCGAGCAACGATCACTTTATAACCTTCTTCTGCCAGAATGGTGGAGGCGAACTCCGCTATTTCCGGTTCGTCATCGACGATCAGAATTAATTCGCGCCCGCCCTCTGGATTCAGGATCACAATTTGCGATGGGGTTGATGTCCTCGGGATGATTATGTCTGGAGTGTCACCGACCGCAACCGGTGCGGGTGCATTAGTCCTACTTGGCGGCAACGTTTCACCTGACGTGTTCTCGAGAATCTTTGAGGTTACCCGGTTTAACAAGGCCTGGGCCGACCGGCTCGCTATTTCTACCTGCTGATTGAGCTGCTCAAGGTAGTCGTGATCGCCCTTGTGCCGTTTCGCCAACTCGGCGTAACGGGCGATCTGCTGCAAAACGGTGTTGAGTTCAGTGGATGTCTTCGCGATCCACTTTAGGTCGTCCTGATGCAGCATATCCGTCTATCTGGTCAATGTCTTTCGCACATGCCCACAAAACGCAACCTAAAATAGTAACGCAAGCCAAAGCGAACGAACCAATTGTCAGCATAGAGCGGTCTTTTTGTAACATCAGCCCGTTTCATGCCCATGCCCTTTCGAGGGGAACGCGATTTTCTCGAACCTTTCGAGACCGCGTGCCGAACCCGAGCCCTGTTTATAATTACTAGCAATTTATTTGCCCAAAGCTCGACGCAGCTCGTTTTTGGCCGAATCAATTTGTTTCTCTGTTCCCGACGAGACGCAAAACGCCCGTAATCTGTCACCTTGATAGTAGCGCGCGGTAAATTTTTTCTTCGCGTGCGTTCCAGTTAGGTCCACGCGCGTCGGTTGCGCCGTGAAATCACCCACAAAATCGAGTCGCAAATCGAACATTTCGGTCCAGAAATACGGCAACTGCTCGTAGCGGATGCGTTTTTTGCCGGTCATGTTCGCGCCCGCCACCAAACCTTGTT
>CAVPWK010000001.1:0-10842 GCA_963709435.1 uncultured Verrucomicrobiae bacterium | reverse complement strand
CGATTTCGCGATCTCGCAGGCATTCGATTATGTCCAGAAAAAGGCCTTCCGTATCAGCGTTCTGGAAAAACAGAAGCGAATGGACGGGCGCGGTTACCAGGATTTGCGTCCGATCAGCTGCGAAGTGGCGGTGCTCCCGCGTACGCATGGCTCGGCCATTTTCCAGCGCGGTGAAACGCAGGCCCTGGCACTGGCTACTCTCGCTCCGATCGAAGAAGCGCAGATGATCGATGCCTACGGCGGTGGCGAACAATCGAAACGCTTTCTGCTGCATTACAATTTCCCGCCGTTCTCTGTCGGTGAAACGGGAAGATTTGGCGGCGCCAGCCGGCGCGAGATTGGTCACGGCGCGTTAGCAGAACGTTCCATCGAGCCGGTCGTGCCGAGCGAAAATGAATTTCGTTATGCTATCCGCGTTTCCAGTGAAGTCATGGAATCCAATGGCTCAACTTCCATGGCGAGCGTGTGCGGCGGAATGCTCGCCCTGATGGACGCGGGCGTGCCAATGAAAGATGTCGTCGCGGGAATTTCGGTCGGCCTTGTAACCGAATACGACGGCGATCAACTCAAACGTTACGAATTGCTCACGGACATCATCGGTTCCGAAGACCATTTCGGTGATATGGACTTTAAACTTTGTGGCACAGACAAAGGCGTCACTGGATACCAGCTCGATCTAAAATTGCCGGGCATCAGCTTGAAAATCCTGGGCGAGGCGATTCAGCGGGCGAAAGAAGCGCGCAGCAAAATTCTCGAGATCATGCGTGGTGCCCTCGAGAAACCGCGGCCGGAACTTTCAAAATACGCGCCGCGGATCGAGACGGTCAAGATCAATCCGGAGAAGATTGGCGCGCTCATTGGCCCGGGCGGCAAAACGATCAAGGGCATTGTGGCCGAGACCGGCGCCGAAATTAACATCGAGGACGACGGTTCGGTCCATATCTACGCGACCAGTGGAGAATCGATGGCACGAGCGAAGGAGATCATCGGCGGGATGACGCGTGAGATTGAAATCGGCCAGACCTATCAGGGTCGCGTCGTTTCAACCAAGGAATTCGGGGCATTCGTCGAGGTCTTCCCAGGCAGAGACGGCCTGGTGCACATTTCCGAGCTGGCCGATTTCCGGGTCAAACGAACCGAAGACGTAGCCAAAGTAGGCGACGTCATTTGGGTGAAATGCATCGGCATCGATGACAAGGGCCGGGTTAAGCTCTCGCGCAAGGCAGCGTTGAAAGAACGCGCCGAAGCCGAAACCGGCCAGGTCCCCGAGCCCGTGCACAACGGCGCGCAGCGCTAGCGTTGTCGCCTGTTGTCATTCCGAGCGAAGTCGAGGAATCTCTCGAATAATTGAGAGATCCTTCGCTACTCTCAGGATGACAATCTTTAGATGAAAGCCGGCTTTCTCGAAAAATTGATCGGGCGGCTCGGTAAGATCGGGCCGGAAGAGGTGCAGAATTATTTGCTGCGCCTGGCTCAGGAGAAAGGATTTCTCGAGACGGTTTTCAACGCCATTCAGGAAGGAATCATCGTCACCGATTCGTCCGGACGTATCACCTACTTAAACGACGCGGCCTGCGAGCTTTTTGGACTCGAGGGTGAGGATTCAATCGGCAAACAACTCGACGAACGAGTGCGCGGTCTCGATTGGAACGCGTTGACCCACAGCGGCGGTCCTGTCACGCGCGACCTGGAAATTTTTTATCCGCGAAATCGGTTCATCAACTTTTACAGCGTGCCGTTGGTGATCGAGCCGCGCCAAGACACTGTAACCGCGGTCGCTGACCGAGCCCCGCAGACAACCTCAGAGCCGCGGACAGCGTCCGCGGCTACAGCTACCACGGAGCAGGTAGGTTACGCCATTATTATGCGCGACATCACCGAGAGCCGGCGCACAGCGGAAAAAACGATCGAGAGCGAGCGGTTGAACGCGCTCACTTTGCTCGCCGCCGGTGTCGCCCATGAACTAGGCAATCCCCTTAACTCCCTGAACATCCATTTGCAATTGATGGAGCGACAGGCAGGCAAAATAAAAAGCAAAGCCCGCGAAGAACTCCAGCACTCCATCGACATTTGCCGCGACGAAATCAACCGGCTCGATTCCATCGTCAGTCAATTCCTCCGGGCCATCCGGCCGTCCCGTCCACAGCTTCGGCCGGAAAATATCAACACCATCGTGGAGGAAACTGTGCGCTTCTTTTCCGCCGAAATCGAAGCGCGCGACATTGTAGTGGAAACGGAATTGCACTCCGATCTGCCATTACTCCAACTCGATCGCGACCAGATGAAGCAGGTGTTTTACAACGTCATCAAAAACAGCTTCGAAGCGATGAAACGGCGCGGTATCTTGCGGATTCGAACCGATCGGGACGAATCGCATGTGCGCATCAGTTTCATTGATAACGGCGGCGGAATGTCAGCGGAAGCCTTAAGCCACGTCTTCGAGCCGTACTACACGACCAAGGCGACCGGGACCGGTCTTGGTCTATTAATCGTTAGACGCATCGTCCGAGAACACGGCGGCGAGCTCGCAATCGAAAGCACGGAAGGCAAGGGATTGACGCTAACCATTCGCCTGCCGTTGAGGGAACAACGAGTGCGAATGTTGGAGGCCGGCGATCGGAACTCGGACCGAACTAGACAGGATTGACTTGGATTAACAGGACTCGGATCGGATGGACGCGCCGAAGCATCCTCCGCCGCTCCTTACGGCTCTAATCCTGTAAATCCTATCCTAACGAATTGTCGTCTCCTAGAACTCGGTCATCTTATTCCCAAGGAATGCAGCCAACGATCCTGATCGTCGATGACGAAAAGCATACCCGCGACGGATTGCGACGTTTGCTCGAGGACGAATACGATGTCTATGTCGCCGAGGACATCGGCGGCGCCATCAGCGTGCTCGAACGCGAAACCGTCGACGTGCTCCTGACCGACCTCCGGCTGGGTGGCGAAGATGGTATGCAATTGATCGAGCGCGCATTGAAAATGCCGCACCCACCGGTTTGCATCATGATGACGGCTTACGGTTCGGTTGATACCGCGGTGGAAGCGATGAAACGCGGCGCTTACGATTTCGTCACCAAACCGCTCAACCTCGATAAGGTCGAAATCCTGATCGCGCGCGCGCTGCAATCGCGCCGGATAGAGCAGGAGAACCGGACCCTGCGTCAGCAAATCGACGACCGCTTCGGTCTGGAAAATATTCTCGGCGAATCGCTCGCCCTGCGCGAGGTACTCGATACCATCCGGCAGGTCGCGCCTTCTTCGGCCAGCGTGCTGATCGAAGGCGAAAGCGGCACGGGCAAGGAACTGGCCGCCCACGCGATTCATAATTTGAGCCGACGGAACCAGGCGAAATTTGTGGTAGTGCATTGCGCAGCGCTGTCGCCGACACTGTTGGAAAGCGAATTGTTCGGGCACGAGCGAGGCGCGTTCACCGGCGCCCACGAACGGCGGATCGGAAGGTTCGAGCAGGCGAATGGCGGCACCATTTTTCTGGACGAAATTGGCGATATCGACTCGAGCACGCAGGTGAAGTTGTTACGGGTGATGAGCGAACAGCGATCGTTCGAACGCGTCGGCGGCAGCCAAACCCTGCGCGCGGATGTGAGGGTAATCGCGGCGACAAACAAGAACCTTGAGCAACTGGTGCGGGAGGGAAAATTTCGGGACGACCTTTACTTTCGCCTCAACGTCGTCCGCATCACCATGCCGCCGTTGCGCTCCCGCAAGGAGGACATCCCACTTCTCGTTAAGTCCTTCCTGCGGCATTTCTCCAAGGCGAATGAGAAGCCGCTGCTCGACATCACCACCGATGCCATGAGTACGCTTCTGGCCTATGATTGGCCGGGAAATGTCCGCGAACTGCGGACTGCAATCGAACACGGAGTGGTCATGGCAAATGGACCCAAGATAACGGTGCGCGATCTGCCGCGCACGATCCGGGATTCGGTCGGTAACGCAATCGGTGCCATCCCCGTTGCAGAAAAAGTTAATCCGCTTGATTTGGCAGAAACGGAAAAGCGAGTGATAAGCCAGGCACTTGCTTCCACCGGCGGAAACATTACGGCGGCCGCGAACCAGCTGGGTATCAGCCGCCGTATTCTGCACCGCAAACTAAACGAAATGAATGCCCAGGGTCGAAATGTGCGCGAAGAAGCGCGCGCCACTAAAAAACGCACGAAATAACCAGCAGTTTCCGGTTTACGAATGCCAGATGGGGAAGTTGAATTAGCAAAATGAGCGATAACCGGCGGATTTTTGGAACGGACGGCGTTCGCGGTATTGCCAATGTCGAACCGGTCACCGCCGAGACTGCGCTCAAACTCGGTCGCGCCGCCGCGCATGTTTTTACGAAACTGAATCCGCGTGCGCATCCCAGCGACGCGCGCCCGAAGATTGTGCTCGGCAAGGATACCCGGCTCTCCGGTTACATGCTCGAGAACGCGCTGGTGGCCGGCATTACCTCACTGGGAGTGGATGTGCTCATCATTGGGCCGTTGCCCACTCCCGGTGTCGCTTACATCACTCGTTCACTCCGCGCCGACGCCGGCATCGTTCTCTCGGCTTCACACAATCCCTATGCCGACAACGGAATTAAATTTTTCCGGCACGATGGCTACAAACTGGATGATCAAATAGAACAACAAATCGAGCAGCTCGTTTTCAGCCGGGAAATCGATTCGATCCGGCCCACCGCTGGAAAAATCGGGCGCGCCACTCGAATTGACGATGCCCTGGGCCGTTACGTCGAGTTCGCCAAGCAAAGCTTCCCGCGCGGAATGACTTTGGAGAAAATGCGCATCGCCGTCGACGTGGCGAATGGTGCGGCTTATAAATCCACCCCCTGCATTTTGCGCGAGCTGGGCGCAGACGTCACCGTCGCTCACAACAATCCCAACGGCACCAACATCAACGCTGATTGCGGCAGCACGCATCCGGAAGAGATTCAACGTGTGGTCAAGGAATCCGGCGCGCACGTCGGCATTACCCACGATGGCGACGCCGATCGCGCCCTGCTCTGCGATGAAAGCGGCGAATTGGTCGATGGCGATGAAATTCTGGCGATCGCGAGCGTTGATTTATTGCGAACGAAAAAATTGCGCGACAATACCCTGGTTGCGACGGTGATGAGCAACTTCGGCTTGGATGAAGTGCTGGCTGCGCATGGCGGCAAAGTCATTCGCACCAAAGTAGGCGACCGTTATGTGCTTGAAGAAATGATGGCACGTAACCTCAATGTCGGCGGCGAGCAGAGCGGCCATATGATTTTTCGCGACTTCACCACCACCGGCGACGGCATCATCAGCGCGCTCCAGGTTTTGCGAATCATGAAAGAAAGTGGGAAGCCGTTGAGAGAGCTGAAGGGTTGCTTGAAAAAGTATCCGCAGGCCCAGCGGAATTTGCAGGTGAAACGCAAGCCGCCGCTGGAGGAATTGCCGGCCGTGATGAAGTTGGTGGGCGAGACCGAGCGCAACCTTTCCGGGAAGGGGCGCGTGCTTTTGCGTTACTCGGGAACGGAACCAAAAATCCGGTTGCTTATTGAAGGCCGCGAACGCGACGAGATTGATCGGCAGGCCAATCGCATTGCGGAAGCGATCGAGGAGGCGATTGGGGCATGATGAATCGGTGATCAAAACAATGACACTAATCCAGGTAATCGAAGCATTATTGTTCAGCGCACAAAAACCGCTGACCACGACCGAACTGCGCGATGCACTCACGCGGTCGGGCGACAACGACGAGCTGGTTCCAAATGAATTCGGTCGCGTGAAAGAAGCGGAAGTAGCGGCTACCCTCGGCCAATTAAAAACCGATTACACCCTGACGCCCCGTGGATTCCAGCTTGTCGAAAAAGCCGGCGGCTGGCAGTTGGTTAGCCATCCCGATTGCGCGGGCTGGGTTCGTCAGCTTTTTCCCGGGCCGAAGCCGGCGCGGCTTTCGCCGCCTGCACTGGAAACCCTCGCCATCATTGCTTATCGCCAGCCAATCACCCGCGCCGATGTCGAAGCTGTGCGCGGTGTCACCGTCGAAGGCGTCCTGCAAAACCTAATGGAACGCGGCCTGGTGAAAATCAGTGGACGCGCCGAATTGCCAGGCCGTCCGCTGCTCTACGAGACCACCGAATTCTTCCTCGAACATTTTGGTCTCCGCAATCTCGACGAGCTGCCGAATGCAGAGGAATTGCGCAGCCGCTATTTGCCAGTCGCGCCGCGTACACCTGTCGCCGGTACCGGTGATGCCGATAACCAAAAGTCCGCCTCGGACCACCCGTCCGGCCCGGACCCGGAGTCGGCGACTCCGGCTACAGCCGCTGCGCCGCAGGATTGACTTGGCGGCGCAATTTCGGAGACTTCGCGCAAGACAAGACGGTTAATTTCCCGCAAACACGTTTCTATCTCATATGAATAAAGGTCTTCTTGGTTGTCTCGGCGTCGGTGCCATTCTTCTTTTCATTGTGCTCGTCGGCGGATGTGCTGTCGCCACCAGTTATAATCGACTGGTCCCGCTGCAGCAGAAGGTCGACCAAAGCTGGGCCCAGGTGCAAAATGTCTATCAGCGCCGCGCCGATCTGATTCCGAACCTGGTCAACACCGTTCAAGGGGCGGCAAATTTTGAGAAATCGACGTTAACCGAAGTAACGAATGCGCGCGCCAGCGTCGGGCGGGTGCAGATCGATCCCAATCACGCTCCAACCGACGCGGCAAAACTGCAGGAATTTCAGGCGGCGCAGGGAGAATTGAGCAACGCACTTTCGCGCCTGCTGGTGGTGAGCGAGCGTTATCCGGAATTGCGCGCGACACAGAACTTCCAGAATTTACAGGCGCAGCTGGAAGGAACCGAAAATCGAATTTCGGTTGAACGCGGGAATTTTAACAGCGCGGTGCAAGAGTCCAAATACGGCGGTGCGCACGTTTCCGACAAACCTCTTCGCCGGCATGTTCGGGTTTCAACCGCGGCCGTTTTTCGAAGCACAGGCCGGCGCGGAGAGACCGCCGGCGGTAAACTTTAATTTTGGAAGCCCGGCGCCCGCACCAGCAGCAACGGCGGCGCCGACGCCGTAGCCTTTTTGAGCGTGTCATCCTGAGCGAAGCGTAAGCAGAGCCGAATGATCCCGTGGAAATCACTTTGAAGATTGCGCACCAGGACCTTCTAATTGGCTGCGCCAGCCGCCACCGGCGAACGATGCCTTGGCGATGCTGTTTCGGGATTCTCGTGCTGATCGCCAGTGTAATTGTCGCGGACGCTGCCGAAACGATCCCGCCCAAGCCCGATCGCTATTTCAATGATTATGCGGGAATCGTTTCGAAAGGCACTGCGGAGCGATTAAACACGCAGCTGGCGCAGTTCGAACGCGACACCTCCAATCAAGTGCTGGTTGCCGTGTATCGAAAGATGCAGAGCGACTCAGACATTGCGGATTACACGTATCGAATTAAGGACGCTTGGAAGGTGGGCCAGGCGGGCAAGAACAACGGCGTGGTTCTGTTCGTTTTTCTGGAAGATCGGAAGATGTACATCCAGGTCGGCTATGGCTTGGAAGGCGCGCTCCCTGATGTGACCGCATTCGACATTACGGAGCGGAATATCAAACCACATTTCCGCGACAAAGATTACGAGGGCGGATTAGTTGTGGGTGTTGATCTGATCTGCAAAGCCATTCAGGGTGAATACAAAGGTACCGGTAGAGCTAACGCCGAACGCAAAGCTAACGATGGCGGAACGATTGGGCTTCTCGTTTTTCTTCTCGTGCTAATTGTCTTCTTCATTGCCGTTCGCGCCTCGCGCCGGCGAGGAGGATACCGTTATACCGGATTCGGCGGACCCTTTGTTTCTGGCAATTGGGGAAGCGGTTGGTCTGGTGGCAGTGGCTCTTCTGGCGGCGGATTCGGAAGTTTCAGTTCTGGTGGCGGCATTGGTGGAGGTGGGGGCGCCGGCTCGAGCTGGTAGGAAATGCGCACGCATAATTTTCTGCGCCGGCTCGATCACAATCGAATCACGCAGGCGATAAAAAAAGCCGAAGGGAAAAGTTCCGGCCAAATTCGCGTATTTATTCAGCGGGGAAAGTTTGAGGAGGACGCTCTACCGCGCGCCCAACGCAAATTTGTGCAATTGGGGATGCAAAAGACCCGGGATCGCAACGCGGTGCTAGTTTTTGTCGCCCCGCGTGCGCATAAATACGCGGTTTTGGGCGACGTCGGGGTGCACGAGAAATGTGGCGAGGAATTCTGGAAAAAGTTAGTGAATGACATGCGAGCGCATTTTAAAAATGAGGATTTCAACAGAGCTATCGTCCTCGCCATCAGTGAGATAGGAAGGTTATTGGCAGCGCATTTTCCTCGCACCGGCGATACGATCAACGAGCTGCCCGACGAGATCGTCCAAGGGTGAAGAGCCTTCGCTTCTTTAGGGATCCGGATGAAACCGCCTTGAAGCCTTCGCGGCGGGGTCCCTCGACTCCGCTTCGCTGCGCTCTGGGATGACCGTCGATGGAGGCGCTTGCAAAAGGCGCAGAATCGTGTTCATTCACCCCTCGCAGCGAGTTTTTAACTTAATTACGCTGTTGGTCCCTGGGCTTCCGTCGCTGGACGCGAAGCTATACTCGCCAGGGGTAACCCAGCGCAGAGGAATGTAGATTTAAGATTTCGAGTTTCGATTTTTACCAGGCGTTCTGCCAGGAGACAGCGTTTTTGCAAAATCGAAAATCGGCAATCGACAATCGCAAATTACTTATGCCAGTTCGTTACGGTCGGTTTGAAATGCCAAAGACCCTCTCGAAGGACGAGAAGGGTGCGACGGATACTTACGCGAAGTTTGTCGCGGAACCTTTTGAAGCGGGCTACGGCCACACCGTGGGCAACTCGCTTCGACGGGTGCTTCTTTCCTCGCTGGAAGGCGCTGCCATCACCGCGGTGAAAATCACGGGTGCACAGCACGAATTCGCCACTTTGCCGGGTGTCGTCGAAGACGTCACCGATATCGTCCTCAATTTAAAGCGCATCAAATTTAAGGCGACCGACCACGAGCCGCGCAAACTTTCGCTCAGTGTAAACAAGGAGGGCGAAGTCACCGCCGGCGATATTCAACTTGCGCAAGGCTATGAGATTCTGAATCCCGATCAGGCCATCTGCACGCTCGACAAAAAACATAAATTCGATGCCGAGCTGGAAGTGCGGGTAGGCCGCGGCTTTGCCACCGGCGAAGAAAACAAGCGACCCGATCAGCCCATTGGGTTAATCCCGATCGATTCCATTTTCTCCCCGGTCACCCGGGTGAAATACGCGGTGGAACACACCCGCGTCGGACAGCGCACCGATTACGACAAACTCGTTCTCGAAGTTTGGACGGACGGTCGTCTTACTCCCGATGACGCGCTGCTCCAGGCCTCAGCCATTTTGCGGCATCACCTCGATGTTTTCGTCAATTTCAACGAAGACATAATCGAGTTCGACGAGACTCCGGCCGGCGTGAGCGAAGAGAACATGAAGCTGAAGAAGCTTCTCAACATGAGCGTGAACGAAATCGAACTGAGCGTGCGCGCGGCCAATTGCCTGAACAACGCCAACATCACTACCGTGGGTCAGTTGGCGCAAAAGACCGAGGCAGAGATGCTGAAATATCGAAACTTCGGCAAGAAATCACTTAACGAGATTAAGGACAAACTAACTGCGCTCGGCCTGGGGCTCGGGATGAAGTTCGATCCCGGTCTGGTGGAAATACCGGTGGGAGTTGATGTGACCAGTTCCAACGGAGCGACCGCCGAGCAACCACCACGCGTTTAAATCGCGATGAGACACCAGAAAAAGACAGTGAAGCTCGGTCGCAAGGCTGAGCATCGGAAAGCACTGTTGGCAAATCAGGTTTGCAGCTTGATCGAGCATCAACGCATTCGTACCACTTTAGCCAAGGCGAAAGCGGTGCGCCCGCTGGCGGAAAAGATGGTGACGCTCGGCAAAAAAGGCTCAATCCATGCCCGGCGCACCGCCTTCGCGGTGTTGCGGCAGAAGGATGCGGTGAAAAAGTTGTTTGATGAGATCGCGCCGCGCACGGCCGATCGCAATGGAGGTTACACCCGCATCGTCAAACTTGGGCAACGCAAGAGCGACGCTGCTCCCATCGCATATCTGGAGTGGGTGGATGCCGCGTTGCTCATAGATCAGGAGATCGATGATTCCGCGGAAAAGAAAGCCCGCAAATCGAAAAAAGAAGACGGGCAGGACGCCGGCGCCGAAAAGAACACGAAGAAAAAAGCGGTAGCGGCAGCAACATAGTAACTAGTAACATCGGCATCTCGCCGATGAAGGTAGGCCGATTGATCTCAATCACCCGGGCTGAACCGAGTTGACCTGAGTAGACGCGCACGGCGTCGAGGCTTGGAACACAGCGGCGCGTGTCCGATATGTTCCATTTTCGGGACGGACGTTTCCCGCGCACGGAATAAGTTTGCGCGCAGCAAGTTTCCCTGTCGCATTGTAAATCACGCGATTACAAAAGCTTGCGTCGAGGAAAATTTGCGTGGCACGCACGATGCATATGTCGGATGTGCCTATGAATACGCACACTGCTAATACATACGATTTGATCGTCGAGTCTGAGGACAAAAACCGCACCGCGCTCGAAACAGTAATCTACGTCCTGTTCATTTTGAGCGCGGTGGTTTCAATCCTGCAATTTGTGGTGCAGCCTGTCGTTGTCCCTTCCCACACTGCCGGCGTTGTCTCGACCCAAACGAAAACGGTAACAAACTGCAACATCTAACTAGAATTGGACAACTGATAGGGGTTCTCTGAAACTCAATGCGACATGACTAGATAGCCGCAAATGTTACGGCAAGAGTTGCGA